>NZ_FNVG01000046.1 GCF_900107935.1 Vibrio hangzhouensis
CTCTTCGACGCATTCACGTTTTCGTTGATGTTGTCTAAGTTGTTAATCGCGTGATTGAAACGGTTCTGGAATGCACCCAGCTCAGCACGGTGGCTGTCTACATACTTCATGGCTGAATCCAGAATCGCGACTGACTCTTGTGCACCACCCACAGTCGTTACGTCAATCGTATCTACTGTGACCGCTTTACCCTCTTGCATACCCAGCTCACCGGCAAGGCTGCCAGAGAACGACACTTCACTGTCGACTTTGTTGTTGCCGGCAAATACCTGCAACTGACCGTTTTCGTTCACTGACGCTTTTACCAGGTCAGTTTGACCGTTGATGTAAGTCGCTAGCTGCTCAATGTCGTCACCCGCTTTAGCGCTAATAGCGATATTCTGTTCGTCACCGAAGCTGTCTGTTAGTGAGATAGTCAGCTCATTCGCGTCACCTGCAACAGCCCAGTCTTTGTCCTTCGCTTGCGCAGCCTGGTAGCTAACACCGCCCATTTGTGTGTTGTCTGAACGCATATCGCGCAAGCTAAGCATTACCGCTTCACCGTTGTCAGCACCGATTTGGAATGATTTAGTTCCGTGGGTACCGTTAAGTAACTTGTTACCACCAAATGAAGTCGTTTCTGCGATACGGTTCAGTTCGTTGTTCAGTGCCGTCACTTCTTCCTGAATGGCAACACGCTCTGCTTTTGAGTTTGAGCCGTTTGAAGATTGTAGCGACAAATCACGCATACGTTGCAGAATATTGGTGGTTTCGTTCATCGCACCTTCTGCCGTTTGAGCGATAGAAATACCATCGTTCGCGTTACGCACAGCCACATCCAGACCACGGCTCTGCACGTTCAAACGGTTAGAAATCTGTAGACCCGCTGCGTCGTCTTTTGCGCTGTTGATTTTATGACCTGAAGACAAACGCTCCATTGATGTCGCCTGCGCTTGGTTTGCACTGTTTAGGTAACGCTGAGCGGTCATTGCCGATACGTTGGTGTTTACGTTCACTGCCATGTTATTTCTCCAATTGATTTTCCGGTGTAGCGGTTTCCGACGTCTCGGAAAACCAAGTAGTTCTCTCAAAGTTACTCTTTTAACGACATGGCAAATAAAACCTTTAGAAAAAAAACCGAAAAAAACCAATAAATTGGTTAACTGGTCAGGAAATGTTCAAATAAAGCGCGAGGGTTAAAAAAAGGCTAAAGATCGGTGAAGTGGTGCCGAAACAATTTAATTTTCAGTCTTTCAGACCCGATTAACGAGCGAGAGAACCAATCACATAATCGTCCCATCAAAAGGCTGGGATTAGGATTCTGGGGCTAAGGGCTAAGCTCCAAAAAAGAAAAAGCCCCTTTTCCTTTGAGAGAACTGGGGCTGGGTTGGAAGCCAGGTTTTGTGCGGAGATCAAGAGAAATGAACACATTCCGGCTGTCCGGACATACTTTGTGGCCGCATTCGGGCAGGTTGAGAGAGAGAGCCCCAACACATTCGCAAAGTATGCTTGCCGAGCAGGCTAATGACAGAATACCACGTCTGGCGCTCTGTCTCCTGCTCTACTCACGATGTCAGACTTCTTATTGCAGAAGCGACATCGCAGAGTTAGGCAACTGTTTCGCTTGAGCAAGAATTGATGTACCTGCTTGCTGCAGGATCTGGTTCTTGGTCAACTCGGTCGTTTCTTTGGCAAAGTCGGTGTCCTTGATACGACTGTTTGACGCATCCACGTTTTCCTGAACGTTTGCCAGGTTATTAATACTATGGCTGAGTCGGTTCTGTTTTGCACCCAGATCCGCGCGCTGCGAGTCTACATATTTGAGTGCCGAGTCGATAACAGAGATGGCGTTTTGCGAACCAGTCACTGTCGTCATATCAATGTCCTGTACCGTCGTCGCAACACCTTCGTTGTTGAGACCTAACTCTGAAGCTAAGTTGCCTGAGATCGACATGTCACCTTCAAGGTCCGGTTCCGCAACAAAAATTTGCAGCTCACCGCTATCACCAACAGACGCACTGACCAGATCTGACTGGCCGTTAATGTAAGTCGCCAGTTGCTCGATATCATCACCCGCTTTAGCAAAGATATCGATAGATATCTCTTCGCCACTCTTAGTGACAAACTCAAATTTCAGGTTATTCGCATCAGGGGCAACAGCCCAATCTTTATCCTTACCATTTTCAGCGGTGAAGGTCGTGCCACCCATGCGGAAGTCGTCGGCGCGAATACTGGTCAAGCCCATGATCATCGCTTCACCAGAATTAGCACCAATCTGGAACGATGCGTCGCCAAATGAACCATTCAGCAAACGACGGCCACCAAATGACGTGGTCTCGGCAATTCGGTTCAGCTCTGCCTGTAGCGCTATAGATTCTTCATTGATCGCCTGACGCTCTGAATCAGAGTTGGTACCGTTCGACGACTGAAGCGCCAAATCACGCATTCGCTGCAGAATGTTTGTTGACTCATTCATCGCACCTTCGGCAGTCTGAGCGATAGAGATACCATCGTTGGCGTTACGCATTGCCACATCCAGACCTCGGGACTGAGCAGTCAGACGGTTAGAGATCTGCAGACCAGCTGCGTCGTCTTTTGCACTGTTGATCCTGTGACCTGACGATAAACGCTCCATTGAGGTGTTGAGATCCCCAGTCGCTTTATTGAGGTAACGTTGGGCGGTCATTGCCGAAACGTTAGTACTTACTGTTACTGCCATTTTGCTCTCCTAAATGAGTTCGCAAGCGTTCAAGTTGGATTGCGAAGCGGCCAGAGCTTTTGGTTAAGGATAACGCTGACCGTCAACTTCCACCTGATACCCCGTATCCGGTGGAGTATCTGTCCTTTAAACTGTTCATGTCCCTGCTCGCCGAGACGGCAGGCTTATTGATTCATCAGCAAATAGTTATTCAATTAATGTGCCAATATAAAAATAAATGGAAGGAAAATCACTAATCTTATATTAATCAACACGTTATAGATGAACAAATCGCCAATTCAATATCAGGCTTCTATGGTTTCCCGTCAAAGCGGCAAAATATTTACAGCCTGAGTTGCCGCCTTTTTCATCATGCTTATTCTGCTCCTAAGGCATGGCACATAGGGCAACCAAATCAACATGCGGCGACTATCCTTCAATCACCCGATCATCTTTACAGATAGTTAAACAGGGTTAAGTCTTTGGTCTTCCCAAAGGCTAATTGAGAGGCTTGCAGAGCCCTTGAATTCTCTTCAAATTCAATCACGGCCTTAGAATAATCCAGGTCCTCAAAGCTGCTCTTTGAACGTGCCAATGAGATTTTGAAGTCTTCATGTTGCTGCTCTTGAACATCCAACGAGTTGAGTCGGGTTCCCACGTCTGTTCTGGCTTTGGTCAAATGCAGAAATGCCGTATGGAACTCTTCCGTTACCTGATGCAGCTGGGCATTAGCGGACGCATCTGAAACATCCTTATCCATCCAGGCCATCGCATCCCTGAAACTATCGAAAACGCTGAAGGTCTTTCTAGGAGAAAGCTCAATCGCATCACCAGCGGTGATCTGCCCTTTAACGCGCAAAGAGAAACCGTTGTGCTCAACCCCTTTTTGCGGATCGTAGTCATCCACTTTGACCACTGAACCGTTCTTCTCAAGCTGGTAACCAAAGTGGTTATCGCCCATCTCCACAAACGTGATCTTGTACTGGCTGTTATCATTCGCATCACGATTCAGCGCTTTCTCAAGCAACAACTCTGACGCATTTTGCAACTGATAGTCAGGTTTGTAATCACCAAGGGGATTATCAATTTCCATAAATAGCTTGCTGCCGGGATCGCTGGTCGCGATCTCCATGCTGCTGGAGATCCGCATTTTGCGTTGATAGTCATCCCCGGCATAGGAGATGCGTCCACTGTTATCCACAAAAAATGGCTGCGTCTTGGGCTTAGTGCCTGCAAAGGTATAATTCCCAGACTCATCTTGAGTATTCGCCAAAGCGATAAAGTTACGCGCCAGTTCTTCAATCTCCCGAGCCTTTGCTTCGCGATCCTGAGGAGACAAAGAACCATTGATCGCCTCCATCGTAAGGCGTTTGGCTTTGTCAGCGAACTGCTCTGTATCGCGCAGCATCACTTCTTGGTGCTCCAGGCGATTACGGGAAAGCACGATTGAATCTGTAAACTGCTTTAGTTGCTCTGTTTGCTGACCTACTTTCTGCAAATAATGGATAGCCAGTGGATCATCCGCTGGCTTTTGCAATTGTTTGCCCGAGGCAAGTTGTGCCTGATTATGGTGGATTTTATTTTCCTGACGGCGTAGGTCATTTTGCACATTTTGATAACTATGAAAGCTTGAGATACGGTTCATCATGTTTAGTTACCTCTTATCTCAATGCCAATATGGTATCAAATGTCTCATTAGCGGCTTGCATAATACGTGATGACGCCATATACGCCTGCTGAAACTTCATCATGTTGGCAGCTTCTTCATCAAGGTTAACCCCAGAGATAGATGCAACCCGACTTTGCGCGGCCTCGTGTTCCAAATTCGCAACCTCTTGCAAACGGGTTGCGGTTGACGCTTTGAGGCCAACATCAGTATTCAGGTTATGGTAGACATCAATGATCGTTGACTGCCCATTATTCATAGATTTGCTGGTTTGAATGTTCAACATTTTCCTGAGATTACCGTTGTCACCTTCGGATGGAACCAGGTTAGCCGTGAACTTATCATTAGGTAGTGCGCCCGGGGTCAATTCAAATGTCGTCCCAAGCACAGTCACTGGTTCGCTAGGCGGGTAAATCTGTGGGGCCAATAACACATTGCCCTTGCTATCAGTGACCGCAAATTCCTGACCAGTCGGAGATACATGGACTTCGAACTCTCTCAGCTGACCAGCCGCTAATATAGTGAAGCCAGCCTTACCCTGAGCAAACGTCGTCGAGGCTTCAAAGCTCTGGGTCGCGATACTTCGCGGATCGGTCGTCGCCATTTGTATGGCCGCCGCACCATGACGTGTCGGACGAATCAATAATTTTTCACCCGCGGCAGGCGCATTACGAATATCAACGACCATGCCGTCCATATAAAATGCACGGCCATTGATGTCCAAATCCACTTCGGTTGTATCACCATCAGGCTTTGTTACCGAGTAGCTGCTGCCGTTGTACTTCAATGTGTATTCACCACCTTGCAACTGGCTGGTATCCGAAATATAAACGGCCACGTCTGCCTGCGACTTGGGACCGGCAACGACCCGTGATTTCGCAATCGCTTCGCTGTTTACATCGACAAAAATATCTCTGCCCACCTGGCCATTGAGATCCAGCCCTTGATGTTGAAGTTTATTCACCTCGTAGGAAAACCCCGTAGCAAGCCTTCCTAGTTCATCCATGATATAAGGAATTTCAGTGTCCCTTAGCTCTAGCATGCCTTCTATCTTTCCGCCGATATCATCGGATTTAATGGCTTTAATGCCTTTGCCTTCGACCATTGCCAGGCGATGTTGGTGAACGTCGGGGTAACCGTCGATCATCTTCAACTGACTCGCCTCAGTACCCGAAACCAAGGTATGTCCATTACCGATATGAACGTTAAAGCCCTCGGCATTGGCTCGAGGTGTCACCGTCACTTTGGTGTATTCAGAAAGCTCTTTAACCAGCAGTTCATGTTTGTCCATCAAGTCATTGTGAGGCCCGGGAGTTTTCATCATCAAACGATGAATATCACGGATTTCAACCGCTAACTGGTTAACGCGCTCAATGCCCATATCCAGCTTCTTGTTCGCGGTATCCGCTTGTTGCCGTACTGATTCATGGAAATTATTCAAGGTCTGACGAATCAAATCGGCTTTCTCAAGCACAACTTTACGCGCACCCACATCATTGGGTGTATCCGCCAGTGTCTTGACCGAGTCAAACCAATCGTTAAGGTTTTCTGGAATCTTTTTAGACGCCACTGATGAGAGCATGCCGGACATTAAATCCAGATTTGCCAGATTCTCGTTGCGATAATTGACCTGAGTCGTGGCCATATTGAGTTCTTTGACGGCAAACTGATCCCAGGAGCGGCGAACATTTTCCACATGCACACCCATGCCATAGGTCTGGCCACCAAACTGTCTGGGGTGATTTGTTCCCTGAATGACAGATTGACGGCTGTAACCTTCTGTATTTGCATTAGAAATGTTATGACCAGTTGTGTTCAACTGTCTCTGAGCCGTGAGCACACTTTGTGTACCCAAGTTCAGAAGATCTGACGCCATATCGCCCCCGAAAAATCCTTAATTAGCGTAACCAAATCGGCTAGTTACGCCTCTTTAAGGTTTATTCTGCAATATATATGCCAGACTTAGCATTGCCGCCTTGATGGCGTCTTTTATCTGAGTGTTGAGCGACAAAGGGCTCGGTGGTTAGAAAAGAGTAATGTGGGTGGTTGAAGGTCTAAAGGGCATCCTAGCGCCGGGCTAAAATACCCTTGTAGGGAATGTTAACGATCCATGCTGTCAATTTTCGCTTTCACGCGCAGGACTTTGTCCGCATAGCTCGGGTCGGTTGCGTAACCAGCCCGATGAATATCGCGAATGAAGGCTTCTGAACCATCATTACGATTAAGCGCTGATTGATAACGTGGATTCTCGTTCAGGAACTTCACATAATCATTAAAGCTGTCTTCGTAGTTTTGATAAGAACGGAAAGCTGCACGCTCCTGAACTGGGACATTCTGATGGTATTCCAGTGTCTGAGTCGCCACTTTGTCACCTTGCCAACTGCGGTCCGCTTTAATATTAAACAGGTTGTTACTGCTGCCTTTACTGTTATTAATCACCTTTTGTCCCCAGCCAGTTTCCAGTGCAGCCTGTGCCAACAATAGGGAGGAATCCACCCCTAGTGATTGTGCCGCTCTGTCAGCATAAGGTCTCAACGACTCAACAAAACTCTGTGGCGAGTTAAAGTCGACTGGCTTGACTGGCCTGACGGGTTCTGGGTTATCCAGACCCAAAGAAGCCGCTGTTTTTCTCGCCTTGGCTTCGTCATAGGGCATTTGTAGTGTGGTATCGAAGGCTTCATTACGGATGCGAATTTCACTGCCCGCGGCTGCCTGAGTTTCCGGTGAACGTGCGGCTCCTAACTGAGCAACAATCATATCGGCCAAACCCAACGAACCGGATGCACTCAGTTCACTGGCCATTTGATCATCCAGCATCTGGCGATAGAACTGACCGTTTTGGCTATTCATCATATCGGATTCAAAATGGGTGTTCGCATCTCGCATTGATTTGAGCATCATTGATGTAAAGATCGACTCAAATTGGCGAGCAGCAGCACGCAATGCCGCTTCATCATCCCCTTCTTTGCCACTTACGGCCTGTTGACGTAACTTATCTAAACTACTGATGTCATGAATAAAGCCAATGTCATTTGAATTCTTAATCATGGTGACGCCTACCTAGATAACGATCAACTGGCCTTCAATGGCGCCTGCTTGCTTCAGTGCCTGAAGAATCGCCATCAAGTCAGAAGGTGCCGCGCCGACCTCATTCACCGCTCGAACCAAATCGTCCAATGTCAGCCCAGGCTCGAACTTGAACATTTTGCCATCCCCTTCCGTCACCTGAATATCTGAGTCAGGCACGACGACAGTTTCTCCACCGGCAAAGGCGTTCGGTTGACTTACACGAAGGTTCTCTTTGATGGCAACGGTCATACCACCATGCGTCACTGCCGCAGGCTTGAGACGAACGTGCTTGCCCACCACAATAGTACCAGTACGAGAATTCACGATGATTTTTGCACCACTGTCAGCGGTATCAAACTCAATATTTTCCACTGCCGATAAGAAAGCAACACGTTGACTCAGGTCGCGAGGAGCACGCACGCGCACAGAAGTAGAATCAAGTGCGTTAGCCATTTGCGGTCCAAGAAAGTCATTGATGGCATTCGCCATGTTCTGCGCCGTAGTAAAGTCAGACTCGAGCAGATTGAAAGTAATATAATCACCACGAGCAAATGGGCTTGGAACCTCTCTTTCTACCGTTGCGCCACTCGAAATCATACCAACTACCGGGTTATTACCAACAATCTTTGAGCCATCAAGTCCTTCGGCACTAAACCCGCTCACAACCAGATTGCCTTGTGCCACGGCATACACTTCTCCATCCAAACCTTGCATGAAGGTTTGCATCAGGGTACCACCGCGGAGACTTTTTGCCGCCCCGATAGAGGAAACGGTCACATCTATTTTCTGACCCGGTTTTGAAAACGCTGGTAGCTCGGCAGTGACGATCACTGCGGCCACGTTTTTAAATTTCGGCTTCAGGCCAATCGGCATTTGAATACCAAACTTCTCGAGCATTGAGCGAAAACTCTGCTCGGTAAAAGGCGTTTTTTCACCTGTACCCGGTAATCCGGTTACCAAGCCATAACCTACCAGTTGGTTACTACGCACACCGGCAACTTCTGACACATCCTTAATGCGTGCCGCCTGCGCACTTGCCGCGGCAAAACAGAGACTCAATAGTAAAAATGCGAACTTTTTCATAATGTTACCCTAAAAACAAACAAACCCTCTCAGGAGAGGGTTTGCCGCTTACGATTCGTCTAATCCAATCCTTATAAGGAGACATTAAAAAATCGTGCCAAAAATCCAGGTTCTTGCATATCTTGTTGAGTTCCCGTTCCAGAATACTGAATTCGGGCGTTTGAAATACGGTTTGAAGCAATCGTATTATCAAATTCAATGTCATCAGGACGAATGGTGCCACTTAGACGAATGTACTCATCACCCGTATTCAGTGTCAGCCATTTTTCACCGCGAATCACCAAGTTACCGTTCGCCAGCACTTCGACCACCTCAACCGTGATTGAACCGGAAATACTGTTGCTCTGATTAGCCGATGCGTTGCCTTTAAAACTATTGTCGTTTTTTAGCTCATAGGAAAAATCATAATCGTTGACGGTAACCGGACGGCCACCAACAAACAGTGGGTCCATGGATGAGTCATTCGCTTTCGACAAATCTGCATCGGCACTTTTTGCCGCTTTCGTGGCCTCATTCAACTCCACGGTGATGATGTCACCCACACCACGAGGTTTGGAATCATCATACCAGTCGCGGGCATAGTGGGTATTGAACAGAGAACCTGTGGCTGCCGCATAATGCTCGGGTTTGCTTCTTGGATGAATCGGTGCCCAGGCTGGATCGTCTGCCACAGGGTCAGTACGTCCCCGCAAAGTATCTACGATTCCCGTAGACTGGGTACGATCCCCCTCTACTGCATCGACTGCTGTGGTGGAATCGGCCACCTGATCTATCGACTCTTCTGGCCCAAATTGGGCACAACCAGAAAGTACAGCAAGCAATGAGATACACAGTAACTTTTTCATTCGCCCGGTTCCTTATCTTAGAGCTGCTGGTTGGCGAAGCTCATCATCTTGTCGACAGACGAGATCACTTTCGAGTTCATTTCATACACGCGCTGAGCTTCAATCATGTTCACCAGCTCTTCTGTCACGTTTACGTTCGAGGTTTCCAGCATAGACTGACGGATTTGTCCAAAGCCATCGAGCCCGGGTACCCCTTCATTAGGATCACCACTGGCACCCGTTGGAAGGTACAGGTTCTGACCAATCGGTTCGAGACCACCTGGGTTGATAAAGTCCACAGTGGTAATGTTGCCAACCACCTGGTTGTCTTGCTGACCCCGAACCCGCACCGATACTTCACCATCGGTACCGATGGTAATCGAGATGGCATCTTCTGGGATGGCAACTTCTGGCTCCAATGAGTAGCCAGAGCCCGAAGTCACGATAATACCTTCATCATTGAGGGTAAATTGACCATTGCGGCTGTAGCCAATATTGCCGTCAGGCATCAGTACCTGAAAAAAGCCGTCGCCTTCGATCATCATATCAAGACTATTTGTGGTGGTCTGGGCGTTACCCGCAGTATGAATCTTCTGAGTGGCGACCACTTTCGAACCCGCGCCTAACATCAGACCCGATGGCAATTCAGTGTTCTGAGACGACTGCCCACCAGGCTGGTTGATGTTTTGATAAAACAGATCTTCAAATACCGCACGGCTTTTTTTATAGCCAACCGTCGATGCGTTCGCCAGGTTGTTGGAAATGGTTGAGATATTGGTTTGCTGCGCGTCTAAGCCAGTCTTACTTACCCAAAGTGCCGGATGCATATTATTCCCCTTTCAATCCTATTAACCCATGCGAAGCAATGAGTCTGAAGCCTTATCCATGTCTTCCGCTGCGCTCATGAGTTTCACTTGCATTTCAAATTGTCTCTGCAAGTCGATCAAGCTTGTCATTTCACCAACAGCATTCACGTTACTCCCCTCAACAGCGCCCGTCATCAATTGGACATTCGCTGAAGCGGCAAAACCTAATCCAGGTTCCTTATTACGAAATAAACCGTTGGTGTCTTTGAATAATGCGCGGTTATCTGTGTTGGTCAGTTTGATGCGATCCACCACTTCCATTTCATCCGCAGGGGCATCTTGAGGGATCACCGACACGGTTCCGTCCCGACCAATTTCAATTTTGCGCAATGGAATCGGTACGGTAATCGGTGTACCACGCTCACCGAGAATAAGGTGACCATTACTATTGGCAAGCAGGCCATTCTGGTCCACTCGAAGACTTCCGTTACGGGTCAGTCCTTCCTTGCCTGTTTTATCCAATACCGCAATCCAGCCCTGACCTTCAACTGTAACATCGAGATCACGTCCAGTGGTCACGACACTTCCCTGTTCGAAGCTGTACCCAGGACGCTCTGTCATACTAAAGACGCGACTCGGCATGCCTTCACCATACGCCTGCATAGAGCGGGCCTGTGCGAGATCTGCTCGAAAACCGGGTGTGCTCGCATTGGCGAGGTTATTCGCTCTCAATTGCAAAGCTTGCATATTTTGCTTTGCACCACTCATTGACAGGTATAGGGCACGATCCATTGATAGCTCCAACATTCAAAGTATGGAGCTTATAAAGCAAGGTCTGTGCCAGTTATAATTTATTGTTATATATCAGGAAGATAACTGAAGCAAGTATCGTAATAACAACGGACAATCTAAAGCGGCAATGGTAGGATCGGCAACCTAAAACGGCAAGGTGGCAATCGAGGTGGCAATGCGGAGGCAACATCTGCACGCAAAAACGCACAGGAAGCAATACACTTCCTGTACGTATTAGAGGTAGGAACTTAAGCCCCCTTTGGCAAAAAACAGGAGGCTATGAGTGCTATCGAATCTGAAGAATGTTTTGCTGCAACTGATTATGAACATCCAGAGCGCGAGAGTTGGCCTGGAAGTTACGTTGTGCTGAAATCAGGTCCACCAGTTCTTGAGTCATATCGATATTCGATTGCTCAAGCGTACCATTGTTAATGGCACCAAAAGAGCCCTTATTCGATTCACCCCAAATTTTAGCGCCAGATGCAGTGGTTGAATCCCACTGGGTACCGCCCTTCTTATCCAGGCCTTGCTCATTAGCAACACGCACCATGGCTACACGTCCCAAGGTGATGTTTTCCCCATTCGAGTAGGTACCCAAAACGTTGCCTTGCTCATCAAAGTCAACTTTTGTTAGGAAGCCCGTTGTTGCACCGTCTTCCTGGAATCTGGTCAGTTCAAATGGAGCGGCAAACTGGGTAGCGCTGTCGAGTTTAAATGACAGGGTTTGCGCCGGATCTGCACCATTCATTTCGATGCCATTGTCACCCAATGACGTCGTCACAATTGGCTGTCCGTTATTCAGACTAGCAAGGGTACCATCATTGTTAAATCGAATTGTGTGCCCGACATGTCCTGTTGGAGATGTCGCGTCACCACCAGAGATATTCACTGGTCTTTCGCCAGCGCTGTCCGTCACAGTGTAGTAGCTATGCCAAGTGTTTTGCTGTGTCTGATCTTTAACATAGTAGGTAGTCATCTTATATGACTGACCCATAGAGTCGTACATCGTTGAAGAGGTAGAACGGTTATACGTTTCTGGATCCGTGTGGTCAAACAGTGCAGGATCTTTAAGATCACCATTGGCGGGTAGGTTAACACCAATCTCGATATTTGCCGTTTGCTTTGGTTTACCAAATTCAGGTGGAATGTTGATTGGACGTGGCTCGTAAGACACCACCTCGTTCGTATCTTTGTTGACTTCATAACCTAGCAGGAATTCATCATTCGACGTCACCATGTAGTTATCTTTGTTCAAATGGAATGCGCCATTACGTGTCAGCTCATTTTGCTGAGGCACCAATCTGTCCTTCGACACTGCAAAGAAACCCGTGCCACTAATACGCAAGTCCATCGGATTATTAGTAGAAATGCTCGAACCTTCGTGAAATTGCTGAGCAATTTTGCTTGGCTGAACACCGCCACCCGGAGTCGTTTTTGCGTTAGTGAACAATGAATTTGAATAGACATCACCAAACTCAGCGCGTGACTCTTTGAAGCCAAATGTGTTGGCGTTGGCAATGTTGTTACTGGTTGTGTTCAGGTCTAACTGAGCCGCAGACAGACCACTTAAAGATACATATGACATTCCTAATCTCCTAATCTAGCCAGCGGTTACGCTTTGCCGACTTCCAGTACTTCTGCTAGCCGAACTGGATTTTCGAAGCCAGCCAGATTGAGTAGTACGTTTCCATCCCCTTTACCGAGAAGCACGCTATTGACGTTCGCATAAGTCGACACTTCAAATTCTCGGCTTTCTCCGTCAAGTAAACCCGAGGCTTTCACCTTGTATTTACCTGCAGGCATTGGATTACCCTGATCATCTTTACCATCCCATTCGACGCGTGCATCGCCACCAGGCTTTGCACCCACATCAAAGGTTCGTACTAATTGACCCATTTCATTTTCTACACGAACAAACACGTTTTCCATCGACTGTGGCAACTTCACCATTGCCGCCATACCCATGTCTGCCCCTTTTACCCCTGCCGCTCCAGGTACCAGAACATCTCGTCCAACAAGAGAGGATGCCTGAAGTGCCTGATTGGAGGTCATCGATGAGTTCAGATTCTCGAACTGAGAATTCATCTTGCCGATGCCATCCACAGTGGCAAACGATGCCATCTGAGCGATCATTTGGTCATTGCTGACCGGTTTAAAAGGGTCCTGCTGAGCCAACTGTTTGGTGAGCAGCGATAAGAAGTCTTCTTGCTTCAGATCTTGCTTACCCGTTGTCTCGGCCGGTTTGCTTTGCTCTTGCAGTTTTTTCAGTTGGTCAATGTAGGATAAACTGCCTTGACCAACATTGTTGATTCCAGCCATGTGCTATCTCCTATCTCTATTGACCCATTCGAAGTGTACTCAATAACATCTGCTTACTGGCGTCCGCTACCTGAACATTCGTCTGGTAGGAACGCGAAGCCGATATCATATTTGCCATCTCTTCCATTACGTTGACGTTGGGCTTGTAGATATAGCCTTCATCATTCGCCAGTGGATGATCTGGGTTGTACACTGCGTTTAAGGGCTTGTCGCTCTCTACAATACCCATAACTTTGACTGGTACTGTGTGATCACGGTTATAACGAGCTTTACTCAGTTCGGCACCAAATACCGCATGTCGAGCTTTGTAAGTTTCTTTGGCTGAACTACTGATACTGTCAGCATTCGCGAGGTTACTTGAGGTGGTATTCAGACGAACAGATTCCGCGCTCATCGCACTGCCTGTTACATTAAAAACATTAAATAAGCTCATCTAAATTACTCCCCTTTGATCGCTTTGGTCATATTTTTGAATTTGCCACCTAAGAAATCGAGGGATGCCTGATGTCTTAATTGGTTTTGCATAAACAAGTTTCGCTCTAGATCCACGTCAACAGTATTACCGTCACCGGTATCCGGTTGATTGGGAATGCGGTAAAGCATTTCACCGGTAACATTGGTAGAGGCAGAAATATGCCGTCCATCTGTTCGGCTAAGTCCAATACTTGCCCCCGAGGTTGCCGCCTTTAACGCACGATCAAAATCCATTCCCTTCGCTTTAAAGCCAGGCGTATTTGCCTGTGCGATGTTGGTAGATATGACTTCAGCATTCTTTTCTCGCACACCGACCGTGTGCTGATGAATACCTAGTGCATTGTTAAAAGAAATGGCCATTGAAACCTCATCGTTCAAAAATACTTGCCTTATACTGAGTTAAAGCAATTATCGCGCCAAAAAAGCAAAGTTAAATTCTAACTAAGTGTGGCACGCACATTTTGTTGCGGTTCCCCCCCTCTCTGGCTAGAAGAAAAGGCAAGATACACGTCAAATTGGCGGAATATATATACTCAAGTGACCTCTAGATGCAGGACTCAGAGCTTCATCAAGGTGTTCAGTTCAAGGAAAATAGTTGAAGGAATGGCTATTCCCTTTCGAAGCTATTTGACGCAGAAATGGGCACCTTGATGAGCTCCCAAAGGGCGAGTTTACTTGGCTTATATGCTTTGTTAGCGATTTTCGATTTAGAGCCACTAGATCTTCAAATCACTGCCGCGCCTAGAAGCCAAGTAATTCTCGCTGAACAAGCATCTTGAGGTCACTTGAGTATATTAGGAATGTCTCTCCTTGCCACCGCCAACAGCAAGGGTGTGTAGAGCATAGCAAGAAAAAAGCCCCGG
>NZ_FNVG01000004.1 GCF_900107935.1 Vibrio hangzhouensis
TCTGGGGGTGTTAAAACAATGGAGACTAGATTGTTTCTGTCAGTAGACGTGCCGAAGGTGAATGTAACGCAGAAATGCCCCATTCCTTGCCAGTAACGTTCAATCTCACAAATCACAGTGAGGTGGTTTGACCTACTTCTTCTAATCAGCATAGTGTGTATGAAAGTGGGGTCTTACCAACTTAGCCAACTAGTTCGAATAGGCCGTCTTATTTCCATTTTTTAACCTACCGAAGAAACGTGTTCTCTGTTAGAGTCACCGTCAACTACGCTATTGAATAAAGACACCCACTGATCGCATGTAATTGATGGATTTTTATTCACCCTTAGAACTCATTTTAGGAATCCCTAGTGACTAACAACGAAATTTTACGTCGTATCCAACACGCGTTAAACCTTAAAAACGCACATATAATGAAAGCTTTCGGGCAGGCCGAAGTCACTGTGGCTCACGATAAAGTGGCAAACTGGTTAAAAGATGAAAGCGACAAATCTTGCGTTAAGATGAAGGATCAAGAGTTAGCGGTATTCTTAAATGGCTTTATTAACCTCAAGCGAGGAAAAAAAGACGGCGAGCAACCTAAGCCAGAAGTCGCGTTGACCAACAACATGATTCTCATGAAGCTGCGCATTGCGCTAGACATGAAAGCAGAAGATGTGTTGGACGTATTAGAAGTGATTGGTATTAGTTTAAGTAAATACGAAATTGGTGCGTATTTCCGCAAGCCAAACAACAAAAACTACAAACAGTGTGAAGACCAACTGCTGTGCGACTTCTTAAATGGTGTGCAGTTTACCAATCGTCCCGATTCTGAAGAGTTTACTGGGTAATTTTTATCTCGAATCGAACGTGGTAATTGATTAAAAAAGCGAGAACCATTCCATTTGGCCACTCGCTTTTATCATGTTAAAGACCGATATTAGAGCTTCACAATCACGTCTACTCTTTGTCTTTCTTCAGTAGATGCCTATCAAACCACGCTGAAATCTGGTCGGCTTTTAGAATCAAGACACACATCGACCCCTATGACCCTACCAAGCTAAAACCTTAAGCCAGTTAGGGGCCTCTATTCTGGTCAATCTATTCCGGACATCTTGTTGTGATTCACTAAAACTGGCCACGTATATAGAGTTTTTCCATACTTTTGGTCATGCGAACAGGGTCACGACTAACGCCATTTGTCATTACTGACGCCATTGGTAACACGAATTTGCCCCATTTCTTGTTTCTAAACCAAAAAAATAACCCCGTCATCCCCTTGATAAAGGGGATCTCATACAGCGTCCTGTGAGCGCAATTTACGCGACTTAGTCACTAATTTTCAATTAGCTACGCGCTTTAGGAGATCCTCACTTGCGTGAGGATGACGGCTATATGGTGAAAAAGGGGATCTCATACAGCGTCCTGTGAGCGCAATTTACGCGACTTAGTCACTAGTTTTCAATTAGCTACGCGCTTTATGAGATCCTCACTTGCGTGAGGATGACGGCATTCTGGGGGATGTTAAAAAAATGGAGACTAGATTGCTTCTGTCCAGAAATAAGTTATGCCATTTAGCGTACAGATTGCACAATTTGGTCACGCTACACAATTCGTTCTGTGAAGTCATCTAAGAGTTAGTGGACATAAATAAACAAAAGCCCCTGAATTGACTTCTGAGGCTTGATTTAACTCCTCTAATAGCTAAGCTAGCCAAGGACTTGCTGCTAGGTGAGCCTTCTCAAATTCATCAATAAGCGGCTTCATCGTTAAAGTTTCACCTATTGTATCTTGCCCTGACAGCAACGCTTCTTTTCTAAGTGGATCGATCTCAAACTGATACACTTTACCAGCCTGAGTGGTGATGGTTTGTTGTTGCAGATCTATCTCTATTTGATGGGACTCAGCACTTGCTACCGTTATACCGATCTCATCACGCTGCGTAGGGGAAAGAGAGATAAGTAAGACACCGTTGCGTTGGCAGTTATCAAAAAATATACCAGCAAAACTTGTACCCACAATTGCTCGGATGCCTAACTGCTGAATCCCCCAAACCGCATATTCTCGGCTGGAGCCACAACCGAAGTTGTCTCCAACCACCAAAAATTTCGAATCCTGCCAATCTTCTTGGTTTAGTATAAACTCCGGATTTGGCACACCTTCAGACAAGAAGCGCTGGTCATATAGTACGCCTTCAGCCAATCCAGCACGATCAATTCGCTTCAGAAACTGCTTAGGCATAATAACATCGGTATCGATGTTATGCGCCAGATAAGGAGCAGCGATTCCCGTCTCTTTAATAAACTTGTCCATTATTACCCCTTATTGCACTTCTCGAATATCAACAATTTTCCCTTCTATTGCTGCGGCCGCAACCATTGAAGGTCCCATTAGGTGCGTTCTGGCTCCCGCACCTTGTCTGCCCTCAAAATTACGGTTGGTGCTAGAAGCGCAGCGGTCTCCAGGTTTAAGAACATCATCATTCATTGCCAAGCACATTGAGCAACCTGACTGACGCCATTCAAAACCTGAATCGATCAAAATCTGGGCGATTCCCTCTTGTTCAGCTTGCTCACGCACAAGGGTTGAACCAGGAACAACAATGGCACGAACATGCTCTGCGACTTTTTTCCCCTTCACCACCTTAGCCACGCTGCGTAAGTCTTCGATTCGTGCGTTAGTACAAGAACCGATAAAGGCATGTGAGATTGAAAGATCTCGAATCGGTTGACTTGCCTCCAGCCCCATATATAGCAAAGAGCGCTGATCAGCCTCACTTGTCACTTCAATCGCTGGAATCAACTGAGAAATAGGTATCGCTTGATCAGGACTCGTCCCCCAACTCACCATAGGTTCTAAAGTACTCACATTAATCGCGATCTCAGCATCAAACACCGCATCAGGATCAGACTTTAAGGTACTCCAATGTGCTAGTGCAGATTGCCACAGCTCGCCCTTTGGTGCTCTTGGCTTGTTTTTTAGGTAGTCAAAAACTTGTTGGTCTGGTGGCATGTATGCCCCTCGCGCTCCTGCTTCAACTGCCATATTACAGATGGTCATTCGAGCTTCAACACTCAGTTTTTCAATGGCTTCGCCTACAAACTCTAATGCGTAACCAGTTGCACCTGATGCTCCAATTTTCCGTACCAACTCCATAACAATGTCTTTCGAAGTCACATGCTTTGCCAACTGACCATGAACAGTAACTCGCATTGTTTTTAGCTTTTTGTATATCAAGGCTTGGGTAGCAAGAAGGTGCTCAATTTCTGACGTCCCAATACCAAAACCAAATGCTCCAAATGCGCCATACGTCGTGGTATGGCTATCACCAGCGGCAATCACCATCCCGGGCAAAATCAGCCCCTGTTCAGGCATCACAACGTGCTCGATCCCTTGACGTTTATCAAGAATATCAAACAGCTCGATACCAAAATCCTGACAGTTTTCTCGAAAATATTCGACCTGAGCCTGACCACCTTCGTCAGGCATGGATTCATTTCGCTCAACAGAGGTTGGATTAACATGATCAACAACACCAAGATGAGTATTGGGCCTTGCAACTTGGCGCTCACTTTCGCGCAGGCCACTGAATGCCTGAGGGCTGGTGTATTCGTTAAGTACCTGCTTGTCAATGTAGAGTAAAACATGTCCCTCATCATCAAGACGACAGACAGTGTGAGAGTCAATAAGCTTGTCATAAAGCGTGCGTGGTTGAGTCATTATTGTAATTCTCGCATTTTTAGGTGAGAGAATTAGCTTATTAAATTATATTCGTGAATCAATGTGCTGGTTGTATTTCAATAAATCACGAATCGTGAATTAAGCCAGACTGCTGAAAATAGATTTGCAAGCTCTCGACACACGCTCGCAACTTAGCCGAGTGCGAAAGACGAGTTGGATAGATGGCCCAGACGTTGGCGCTTTGTGTATATTGAGGGAGCACCTGCACTAGCTCACCACGTTTAAGGTACTTTTCAACATCCCAATGAGAACGAAGGACAATCCCTCTACCATCTAAGGCCCATTGAAGTGCTATCTCACCACTGTTTGAGGATAATCTAGCTGGGATTTTTACCGTCATTTCATTGACGCCGTCACTCAAGTTCCATGTACCAAATGGGGTATTTCGCTCCTTGATAACCAAGCAGTCATGCTCCTCCAACTCTTCTAGGGTAGCTGGCTGGCCAAATTGTTCTAGATACGTGGGGCTTGCACATAAGATCCTTTGATTATCAAGTAATGGTTTACAGATATGCTGCTGAGGAAGGTCATTCCCCACACGGATCTCCAGGTCAAAGCCCTCTTGGATAAGTTCTACCGCTCGATCAAATACTTCAAGGCGAATCTCCAATTCTGGGAACCGCTCTGCTAACTGAGAGATCGCTTTTGAGATATGATTACGCCCAAAACCAAAGCTACAACAAATATTGAGCGTGCCACGTGCGGTCTGGCTTACTTTAGATAGGTCATCAATAAAGTTATCCATATCTTCAATGATCTGGGTAGCCCACCTCTGAGCGTGAATGCCATCTTCGGTTAACGCGATTTTGCGTGTTGAACGATGAAACAGCTTAGTACCAAGTGTTTTTTCGAGAATTTGAACCCGTTTACTAATGTAGGCTGGCGACTGACCGAGATCTTCAGCCGCGGCAACAAAGCTTTCTTTACGAATTATGGTTAAAAATACTCTTAAATCCTCAGGGAGAGGGAATTGTTTACGATTCGTGTTTGATAAAACCATAATTTACCTATTTATCCATACAATGGGTGTGCCTATAGTGGGCTTAATGTGCAATTGGATGGCAATTTATACAAACAATCTTAACGCCTAAATCCCAGCACAAACTAATGTGGAACAATTTGTTAGGAGTATACGGGTATGTTTTCCAGATACAAAGAGGCGACGCTTTTTGTCAATGGGGTTCACATAAAGTATCGCATTGGTGGGCAAGGTCCCGCTCTGCTTTTACTGCACGGACACCCTCAAACCCATTTTATTTGGCATAAAGTTGCTGACCAACTTGCCGAACATTTTACTGTTATCGCCGCTGATCTGCGTGGCTACGGTGATAGTGACAAACCAGAATCGGACCCAGACCATTTTACCTATTCAAAACGCATGATGGCACTAGATATGGTCGAGTTAATGGGGCAATTGGGTTTTAGCAAATTCTCAATTATCGCCCACGATAGAGGTGCAAGAGCCGCCCACCGATTAGCACTCGACCACCCACAACGGGTTGAGCGCATGATGCTGCTCGACATCGCACCGACACTCTCTATGTACCAACAAACTAACCAACAGTTCGCTCGCGCATACTGGCACTGGTTCTTCCTAATTCGCCCAGCACCACTTCCAGAAAGCTTGATTGAGTCTGATCCTGATCTTTACCTGAAGAGTGTTATTGGTGCTCGTAGCTCTGGCATGGGCCCCTTTACAGACGAAGCGGTCGCTGAATATGAACGCTGTCTGAAACTAAAAGGCTCAGCGAGAGGCATTTGTGAAGACTACCGTGCAGCCGCAACCATCGATTTGGAGCATGACCAGCAAGATATTGATGCAAGGAATAAGATCACTTGCCCATTGCGAGTTTATTGGGGAGAGACCGGTACAGTAGGCAAAGTTTTTGATGTTATTGAAGAGTGGAAACAAGTGGCAACCAATGTTGGTGGCAACGCGCTACCATCTGGTCACTATATTCCTGAGGATGTGCCAGAGCGGCTATTGGCTGAAATTGAACTCTTCTTTATGGAGGAATACGCATGATTTATATGCATCTACTGTTGCTCGTCGCTACTGTAGTACTCGCTGCGCGACTTGGTGGCATCGGCGTGGGCCTTGCTGGTGGCGTGGGTATGTCAATTGCGGTGTTTGGCTTTGGTCTAGAACCAGGAAAAATGCCTATTTCAGTACTCTTGATTATTCTTTCGGTGATCTTAGCTCTTGCCGTTATGCAGAGAGCTGGTGGCTTAGACTATATGGTTAAAGTAGCAGAGCGCCTACTACGCAATAATCCGAAATATATCAATGTGCTTGCTCCATTAACAACTTTTGTCCTAACCGTTTTATCTGGCACTCAGTACACGACTCTTTCTATTCTTAACGTTATCCAGCAAGTGGCGAAATCGACCAACGTAAGACCAAGCCAGCCACTCACGGCCTCCGTTGTCGCTTGCCAAGTTGCTATTACTGCATCGCCAATCTCTGCGGCAACAGCAGCAATGTGGGTGGTGGTTGAACAGATGGGCGTAAGTTTTGGCTCTGTGCTTGCGGTTATCATTCCTACAGGTTTTGTAGCGGCGTGCGTGGCAACGTTTGTGGCGGTTAGACAGGGCTGCGACCTTCTGGATGATCCTATCTACAAGGCGCGACTGGAAAGTGGACAGCTCGAGCAAGTTCAGTTAAGTGAGGACAAAACACCAGATGCTCCCGAGGCAAAACGTTCTGTGCTTATCTTCCTCGCATCGGTTGTCTTCATCGTTATAATGCTGATGTTCAAAAAGGTCATTGGACATGGTCTTGGTTCTCGAGATCTCATTGTTATCACCATGTTCGTATCAGCACTTATTACAGCGTTTGCATGTAAAGTTGATCTGAAAACGATTAAGAAGGCCAGTGTTCTCGCGGATGGTGCTGAGTCTTTGATAGTGATTTTAGGTATTGCATGGCTTAGCGGAACTGTGATCGGAGCTCATATCCCAGAGATTAAAGCTCAAGCAGGAATTTGGTTAGAAGCTTACCCAATGCTGCTCGCATTAATTTTCTGGATAACTAGTGCAGCACTGTTTAGTCACGGTGCGACAAGTGCTCTACTCATTCCTATTGCGGGGAGTATGGGCATTTCACCCGAATTTATCGTCGGAAGCTTCGTAGCAATGAGTGCGATGTATATTACCAACATCTACCCGACTTCAGCTTTCGCTATCTCCACGGACGACACGGGGTCATATGAAAGCAAGCGTTGGAATGGCTCTAGGTTCTTTAATCACCCATTCATTCTTCCTGGTATCTCAGGGATTCTGGTCGCTGTTCCATTTGGCTTTATGCTAGCAAGTATCTTTATTGCAAGCTAACGTTTATAGCGCCATTAGTTTAGCGGCTCAAGCGAAGCTCGTTTGAGCCCTTTTCTAATACATTGCCCTTACCTAGCTATAGCAATACCTGCCAGGAACTGTTTTTTGCGCAATTCCATGCCTGAGCTTTATTCGATGTACTGCGTTTCAGGCATATGCAGACATCAGGAAAAGCGTCCATTCATACACTGTTATTGTGAAGTCAGGCTTTATATCGCCCCTGCTATTTGCTTGAAACTCCTCACTTGATCACGTCAAACAAACCCCGTGCAAGCTAACCTTTAGTCATTACTGAAAATTATTTGGTTAAAGATGTGATTGCACATATTGATTCAAATATCTAGAAAGCAAGGAAGGGTTATGCATCAATCAGAAAAGTTCTGGAATAAAATTGCTGAAAAGTACTCTCGCACCCCCGTCAGTGACGAAGCAAGTTACCAAAAGAAGCTTTCGGAAACTCAGGCTTACTTTTCTCCCGATATGAACGTACTTGAGTTTGGATGCGGCACCGGTACTACAGCTGTCCATCATGCTCCCTATGTCCATCACATTGATGCGATCGATATTGCTGAGAACATGCTTGAAATTGGACGAAGCAGAGCCAGGGACGCTGATATTCACAACATTACTTTCCATCAAGGGACTCTAGAACAATTCAATGCGGACACGGCGAGTTTGGATGCGGTATTGGGACTCAACATCCTTCATTTACTTCCGGATAGACATTCAGCTATATCGGAGATCGCACGGATATTGAAGCCTGGTGGCATTTTTGTAAGTAGTACTGTCTGTTTAAGCAATTCTTACCTTCGCTTGATCAAATGGCTAGCCCCCATAGGAAAACTGATGGGGTTAATGCCTGATGTATACGTGATAAGTGAAAAAGGCTTAGTCAACGAGTTGGTTCAAGCAGGCTTTAGCATTGAACGCCAGTGGCATCACGGCTCGAAGAATATTGGTGTGTTTATCATTGCGAAAAAGGTAGCGTAAATGGTAACGAGGATTGCAACCACCTGTAATTAGCCCAGAGAGGTGCTATCTGGCAACCTCTCTGGGCTATAAGTATTAAGCGTCTGATTTCCCGACCTTACGATGTCCTTCTTGTAAGTGAACAAAGTCGACCAAGTCGTCACCTGAAACCTGATAAGCCTGACCGAAACCTTTAACAAAGAGACCCCGTTCTGCCTTTAGGTTGAACAGAATAAAGTCCTGGAGCTGACTCAAGCCATCAATGATCTCACCAAAACGTTCCTGCATTTGAGCGATGATCTGATGCCATAGGTCTGAGTCACGTTCTACAGTGGTGGCAACTGCATCAAACGTTAAACGCTTTCTTGCAAATAGTTGTTTGCTCTCCGTCTCATCCTCTATCATCATCAACGAAACGTGTGGGTTGCTCTCAAGGTTACGCGCGTGGCGAGCTATCTGTGAGATTAAAACGAAATAGCCTTCCTGATTCTGAACGAACGGGGCATAACTGACATTTGGGCGCCCCTCTTCATCGACCGTAGCTAACTGAATCGTTTTGCGGTTCTGACGGAACTCTTTTATTTCTGGCCCCAATCGTCCCTGCAAACGTTCTTGCTTAACTTGTTGATTCACTTAGATTCCCTCACTTTCTCTAATAATTATATACTCAAGTAACCTCAAGATGCGTGTTCAGAGAGCATTTTCTTCAGAGCGTTAAAACGCTCGACCTGCTCAGGGTAAAGTGCTCGCTTTCTATCCCGACCCAGATAAATCTTGAACACATTGTGACCAGTTTCATCAAAAAAGCCGAAATAGTGACTCTCACTTCCCATAAATGGTTTGCTTACTAATGCGACTTTAGCAATAAGGTCAAGTCGCAAATGCCCGTGCAACTCACCCTCTCTGCCCATTAGATTGTAGTAACCTCGAGCTAGCTTCCCTTTTGGAAATGGCGCTTTTACCTCGAAAATGGAACCGAATGAGTGAACAATAGTTGTCACCGGGCCCCAGTTGGTTAAGTCTTCTAGCAGTTCTTGTGCTACTTGGCCTTCAACAATGACCGCCATATCATCAGGCAATGCGCATACTACCTCGCATTCACTTACTGAAAGTTTGTCGGCAATCGCTGCAGGCAAAAGTGTCGGCTCCTGCTCCAATATCTCGGCGACCTGTTGTTTTAAGTTCTTTGACATGATTAATTCCATCTCTGTTTATATTTATCACTGTACGCTCGATAAATCTGATAACGATTTATCTGGCCACCTTAGCAAAGCTTTTGTTGTCCGAATGTTGGCTTTTATGACTATGCATGACATTGGGTTTATTCAACGTATTCATTGCCTCGATAGCGCTTTGAGCAAGTGTGACCACCCAAAAACTGCCTGCGAGTGTTAATACTAGATAGTCACGTTCAAGTTCCACCAAACCTCGACTCTGCCAGACCTGAAAAAGTGGAGTAAGCAAATCGAACGTATCGCTGCCTTTAAATGCTGGTAATTCACTGCGCCTTACTACACCGCTGTCAAAACCTACTTTCAGTGCAGCATTAATAAACTCGTTTGGGCCTTGTTTAACCATCATTGCCACCGTAGAGTCTCCATTCTTAATGGCTGTCATATAAGTCTCGAGCGAGCGATGGTGCATTAACCCATAACCACCGATATTACCGCCAGCGCCACACCCAATAGGAAGGACTTCAGCATAGGTTTTTGCCAGACTGTTGTACTGGCTGCGTTCACGATTATCCCTGGCCCAGTGATTTACACTCAATTGCTTGATGTGATGCTTGCGCATAAAGTTCACACCAAACTCATACATACTGGCCTTGTCCGGAGTCGTCGCCGGCGGCGGGATACGCCCTTTTTCAACCATGTTCAGCATGGGAGCGGTACCGCCGACAACCAACTGATAAAGATCGACGCCATGCGCCCCCGTTGCCATAAAGTCACTCAGATCTTGCTCAAAGACTTCCAGCGTTTGATAGGGAAGCCCATAGAGTAAGTCGATAATAATGGGCGCCTCATCAGTGGCACTTAAACTTGCTACGCGTTCAAGAACCACTTCTCTGTCGTCCAGGCGTTTGGCGCTGCGACGAACCTGGGTATTGAAACTCTGAACCCCGAATGAAAAGCGGTTAAACCCACCCGCCAGCGCCTTCTCAAACATCTCGTCAGTAAAACGGTTGGTTCGGCCCTCCAGAGTGATCTCACAATCCGTAGAAAGTGGGAAAGAGCCATGAATAGCATTGCCTAAACGCTCGACTTGGTCAGGAGACAGATCCGTCGGTGTTCCCCCTCCAATATATACCGCATGAAACAACCCAGATTGTGTCCATTCGAGTTGCGACTTGAGTTTAATCTCAAGCAACAAAGCCTCGAAATAGTCATCAACTAGCTTCCGACTAGCGGCATTTTGGAAGAAATTGCAAAACGTACATCGGACACGGCAAAACGGTATGTGGATATAGAGACAGCGCTTGTGTGATTTAGCTACCGCGTTGGAAGTTATCTGTTGAAACACTTTTGCACGGTCTTCGCTCTTAACCGGTTCAGACATCCCCCCTGCGTGAGGAGACGATTTCTTATTAAAGGCGAAACGCAGAGGATCCGGTGTCGAAATACCAAAATGAGAATCGTTTAATTGATTCAGGTCTATTTTCATATTTACTCTCAGGAGTGAAAAACACCCCATTTTTAAAAGGCTTAAACAAAACTCAGCCGATCATAATTTGAGTTAAATGATAATGCAATTGATAATTGATCTTATTTGCATTGCAGGGCATAATCTTCCTCGTTCATAACTATAAAGGATAAACTGAGGTTCACCTTGAACATGACCAGATACGTCGTGGCCGGCGCGATTTCTGTCGCCCTACACCTGAGCTTTATGTTGTTCCAAAAGGAGCAGCAGGTATTTGCTATGCCCTCAGGGAGTACTTCTCAAATGGTATCGCTCAATTTTGTAGCTCAGCGAGAGGCGATTGAATCTGAGCCTCAAACAAACCATAGCCGCCCAGCCAAACAGACTAAAACAAAAGAAAGCGCAACTTATAACCAGAACAGCCCGAGCTCCCCAAAGCAGACAACTGAGGCTTTAAAGCAGGCAACACAAAAAACATCCCCGCTTAAGAAAGCGCTCAAAAACGTTGAGCCGACACCAAATCAGACTGATAAAAAAAAGTCTGAACAAAGCGATGAGGTCAGCAAAAACGAGTCCGCAGCCACCAGAGATGCAAGTCAACCAGCAGTCAATAGTGGGGTAAATCATCAGCCTATCCTGCTCGAACAACCTTCGTTCTTAACCAAACCAGTACAACCGAAATACCCGCGTATTGCGCGTAAAAGAGGGATCGAAGGCGTCGCGACTTACGAGATCTGGTTAGATGAACAAGGACAACAAGTGAAACAGGTCCTTATTTCATCATCGGGCGCTACCATTCTGGATAGGTCCGCGCTTGAAGCTATCAAAGAGTGGCAATTTTCCGCTCACATCGTCAACGGTGTCGCGATGGCGCATCGTATTCACATTCCTGTTCGTTTTAAATTGGATTAATCATGGAACAATTGCATTACCTTGAACAGCAGCTTGGTCTTATGGCCTGGCCTCTCATCATCTGCTCTGCTTTAACGGCATTGATCATTATTGAACGTCTCTTTCAAATAGCCACTAGTACGGGTATCGGAAAGCGTGCCATTCAGCGGGAGCTCAACAGCACGTCAGCCACAAACGAAAAACAAATAGAGAGTCTGGCTAAAGAGTTGTCCGGTAAACGGCCCCTGCTTTACAAAGGGGTAGCCATGTTGCTTGCCCACCATTCGTTTGCCAAATCACTGCGTGAAGATGCAGCGGCTATATGGCTACAGAGCAAGCGGAACCAGCTGCATTCGGGTTTGAGAGTCTTGGGGCTAATCGGCGCCATCAGTCCATTAATTGGCTTGCTTGGCACGGTGCTCGGACTCATTGAGATGTTTAAAGGCATTGCCCTGACATCCGGTAACGTCACCCCCAATGATTTGGCCGATGGGCTGGGTTTGGCGATGAGAACAACTGCGGCGGGACTTATTATTGCCCTACCCGCAATTGCAGGTGCGCAGCTCATTGGAATATGGGCAGACCGAGTGATCGCCAAGCTCGAGCATACTCTTAACTATGTCAACCTATGGCTGGAAGGTGTAGAAATGCCGCACTCTGATAACGATCCAGTCCTGGTAGACAACATCGACAAATTGCCAGTGGTTTCCGCTCATGATTAACATCCGCCAGACAGAGAAGAGCGGCACTCTTTATCCCGATCTGACTCCGTTATTGGACATCATCTTTATCGTTATGGTGTTTTTGATGCTAACGGCATCGGTTCGTCTGGACTCACTTCAGGTCGATCTCCCAGTTGCGGACTCGGCAGCGGCCTCTGAAGTCAATGTCCAGTCCATCACGGTTAACATCTTAGCGAAATCGCCTTACTGGGCTATCGACGGACAACAGTACATCGATTGGGAAAACTTTACCCTGGCGCTCCTTGAGCTATCTAGTTCAAGTAAACGTCCGATCATTATCGGAGCAGAAAAAACCGCCGACGTTCAGCATTTGGTGCAACTTCTGGCCTTCATGCAGGATAACGGCATTCCAGCCACACAACTACTGACGGAACAACCACCTAACTGACAAGGATCAAATTAAATGAACGCTATAAAAAGAAAAATCATCGCTGCCGGTACCCTTGCATTATCCATTGTTTCCCATGCCTTTGCAGATAACTCACAAAGAATTGTCAGCGCGGGCGCGTCAGTGACAGAACTGATTTATGCATTTGATGCTCAGTCCCAACTCGTGGGAGTTGATGCCACCAGCATTACGCCAAAAAACGCCTCGATACCTAAGGTCGGTTATCATAGAGCCCTCTCCGCCGAAGGCTTGCTTACCTTAGCACCAACCCTTATTGTCGGCTCAATGGAAATGGGCCCACAACCCACTCTAGAGCAGCTGCGTCGCGTCGGTGTCACGGTAGAAATTGTCGATACTGCCCCCACCATAGAAGGCTTGAAAACGCGCATCAATCAAATAGCCGCACTCACAAGCAGTGAGGAAAAAGTGGCTAAGCTTAATAAGCAGGTCGATCATCAGGTCGCGGCACTCACCAAAAATCAACCAGACCCTTCTAAGGCGAAAAAGGTTCTGTTTCTCTTAATACATGAAGGGCGTCCTGCCAACGTGGCGGGTAGCAACACCACGCCCAATGCGATCATAGAGCTTGCTGGCGGAGTCAATCCCGCAGCAAGCAAAATCAACTCATACCGACCTCTTTCCACTGAGGCGATGATTGAAATGCAACCTGATGTCATTTTGGTCAGCGGACGCAGCTACGCCAAGTTAGGGGGTACAGATGCTGTACTGAAAGCACTTCCTGCTCTGACAGCAACACCTGCGGGAATAAATGGCAATATCGTGACAATCGATGGTTACGCGCTGGTCGGCGGTCTGGGTCTAAAAAGCCTGGCAGAAGCAAAACGAATTAATGCTTTGCTTTATCCATAATACTCCACCTGTAGAGGGTCTGAGGCCCTCTGTTTATCTGCTATAGAAATTCACTATCTATGTTAAGACACCTTTCAAATAAAATTGTTTTCTCCAGTTTTTCTATCTTTCTGTTTGTATTGGCTATTTATTCTATCACTGTCGGTCCAATGGAGATTACATTCAAAGACAGCATCGCGGCACTGACGAGCCGTCACAATACACTTGCACCTCACATAAACCTTGTAATACAGGACATCCGTTTACCAAGAACTCTGCTATGCATTTTTGTTGGTGCAATATTAGCGCTCTGTGGAACAGTGATGCAGGGACTGTTTCGTAATCCTCTCGCAGAGCCCGGTATCATTGGAGTTTCAGCCGGCGCTGCTTTAGGAGCAGCCTTTGCGATCGTCGGGTTTGCTTCATTGGGAATCGAGTTCCCCAACTTCTTGTCACTGGCACTGGTACCGGTGTTTGCCTTTTTGGGTGGAGCCCTAACGACAGTCCTCGTCTATAAACTTGGTACTAGCAAGTTCGGCACATCTGTCACCATTATGTTGCTGGCGGGCGTTGCCATCAGCGCGTTATCCGGTGCAGGGATTGGATTTCTCAATTACATAGCCGACGATCAAATGCTCAGAGATTTGTCTTTGTGGTCTATGGGCTCTTTAGCTGGAGCAAGTTGGGGCAAAATCGTGCTGTCCGGGGGGACGCTTATCCTTTTACTTGGTTATTTCAGCCAAAAAGCCATGTCTCTGAATGCCTTGTTACTTGGTGAATCAGAAGCGAAACATTTAGGTATTCCGGTTCAGAAGCTGAAACGTCAGTTGATTTTACTAAGTGCGCTCGGTGTCGGTATCACTGTAAGTGTTGCCGGAATGATTGGTTTTATCGGCTTGGTCATCCCACATCTGGGTCGCATGCTTGCGGGCCCCGATCATCGAACACTACTGCCGCTGTCTGCGCTTCTCGGAGCGTTGCTTATGACCGCTGCAGATATGTTTGCGCGCATCGCAGTCGCACCAGCCGAACTCCCGGTCGGTATTGTTACAGCGATGATTGGCGCTCCCTTCTTTTTGTACTTGTTGTTCCAGCAGAAAGGAAAAATTCTATGACCTACTTGAATGCCCAACACTCCCGATCTCCAATGAATACAGCGTACACATCAAACAATGTCGCCATCAGCGCCAGAGGAATTAGAGTTAGTTTTGGCCATCGTAGAATCCTCGACGATATCAACCTTGATATTAAGTCTGGACAGGTAACAAGTTTGCTAGGACCAAACGGCGCTGGCAAGAGCACGTTACTCAAACTACTCAGCGGTGAAATCGAATCAGACGCTCACGTGAGCTATTTTGATATTGACCGTGAAGAGTGGGAACCACAGCAACTGGCACGCCATTTGGGCTTTTTACCTCAACACAGCACCTTGTCGTTTCCATTTTTGGCCTGTGAAGTTGTCGAACTCGGTGCGATACCTCTTGAGTTGCCAAATCGTGAAACCAAGGAACTCGCGCTTGCATCCATGGAACAGGCTGACGTTGCTCACCTCGCACAGCGCCCCTACCCGTCATTATCGGGAGGAGAAAAGCAACGCGTTCACCTTGCCCGCGTACTGACGCAACTCTATCTTGCCGGGGACAAAAAGATATTAATGCTCGACGAACCAACGTCTGCGCTCGATCTCGCTCATCAGCACAATACGCTATCTATCGCACGAGCATTGGCAGATGACCATAATACGGCTGTGATCGTTGTACTGCACGACCTTAACTTAGCATCCCAATATTCGGACCGTATTGCGATTTTAAGTGAGGGGAAATTGGTGGCAGACGGTACACCCAAGATGGCCATCAACAGTGACCTGATAGAAAAAGTCTATGGCTATAAAACACTTATCTCAGAACATCCGGAAAGAGGGTTTCCCATGGTTCTGCCTAAGTGACATTTCCGTCCACGCAAATCAAGGAAACCGCTTGTGTTTGCAAGCGGTTTCTTTTCTATGCCAACAAGACTATTTGGAGAGTTGGATCAGAGAGCGGCCTATGAGCCATTCCAGCTCTTTGTCACTGCCTTGCCCATACTGAGACTCAACGAGCTTATATAAACGATCGATACCTTTGGAGGCAAACTCGTGCGAATTTTCAGAAGTCACAATATGGTGGAACAACAACTTCAGTATTGCTAGAAACTCAGGGTTCTTCAGTGACTCCAACCAGCTGTTGGAAAAACCTTCCACGCCTTTCTCAAACTCAAGATGTTCAATGAACATCTTGAAGATACGACCATCAAGCGCAGCAGTAAAGTCTGTTTTCTTCGGAAAATGATGACTAATCCCTGTTCTCGATACACCTGTCTGTTGACTCAACGTGGTATACGACATTTTGTCATATCCTAATCGAATGATCTGATCGACGACCGCTTCCATAATTTTCTGGATCGTGATTTCAGTATCTTCTTTGCTACGCTTTGGCATCTCTAAAGCTCTTCTCTTATCGTTGTCGTGCGTTCACTGTATGCTATACCATAATTAAAGCAATGCTGGTTACAATTTGCTATTTATTAACGTATCGAAATATTAAAACTCAGTTTACGGCATCCCAAGCTAAACTAGTGTCGATATTAAGGTAGGTTCACACAGTTGTGTATATTATAAAAATCAAGCTATTGATTATTAAGTTATAAAGTCTAACACTTCTCTCCTTGAGAAGAACTAATCTGTACTATGTCATTAGCACGGCCGTCTCAATTTTGAGAACCCGGTCACAAAGATAATCCAGAGCTTGCATATAAAAAACATATTAAAAAGCAATAACTTATATCAGCATGATATATCCTGACTTATTTTTTAACAGCAAGTTACCTTGTCCTAACTGAAGTGAACAAACAACATGGTATTCAGTTACGAATATAACAATAACTGACGTGCATTTATTGCTGGATACCTCATAGCCACAGTTATAGAATGTCCTTAGATTTAGTAAGAGGTATCGTTATGTCAAACACCTATGAAGAGCCTACCGTTTGTGAAGCGTGCGGTGTTGCCGGTGAGATGGGTTTTATCATCAAAGAAGGCGATGATGTCGCTGAAGTTCAACTTTTTGGCGAGTCAAAAGCACAGTTGGAAGCTGAAATTCAAAAGTACATTGAACTAGCAAAAACTGTGTCAAACAATGTCGAGTTTGAACAATCTGCGCTGGACGAAGACTCTAAAGAGCTCACAGCAAGATTTAAATTTGAAGTGAGTGCAGAAAAACTCATCTTTGAACTTAAAACTCGTTCTCTGGCCCGATAACCAAGGTTATTAGTGGCGTGAAGACAAAGCGAGCATTACTGCTCGCTTTTTAATTGCTTCCATTTGAGTTGGCCATTCATTTCAAAGTCCTGCTCCGCCACACACTGTAATACTATCCCTTCTACATTGATGACCGAGCCCAGCGAATACGCCTTATCGTTGTAATAACACACTCGTTTTCCGAGTTTTGAGTCTGACAACAGCACGGCGGCTCCAACATCCGCACCCGGCGTGGTAATAGTCTTAGCCACCAAAGGGGAGCTGAACAGACTACTTACGGTGACCATCACAACACCTGCCGTTTTCCATTGTTTTAAAATTCTTTCCATTGCAAACTACCTGTTGTTATTTCGTCTTTTGGTATCTACACATTATGATTCGACTTGTCTTCGCACTGGCGCTTACTTTCGTCAATATTAGTCATTTGTCTGCAGAAGCACTCGACCATTATAAAATCCTTAATCACTTAGACAATTATGGAAACCTTGACCTCAGGAACAAACCTTATACCCGCCTGCCGGAAGGTTTGGTGGTAAAAGGGAATCTCAACATTGCCAAAACACCAATGACAATGATGCCAAATAACTTAGAAATCAAAGGTAGCTTAGATGCCTCAGATAGTTTAGTGGAATTCATGCCAAGAGGAACCAAAATCACAGGTTACGCTAATTTTCTGGGCAGCCAGCTGAAAGCCTGGCCCGCAGGTGTCGTTCCGGGCGGTTACATCAATCTAACCGATACCCCCATTACAAAACTTCCCAACGGTATGTACGTTAAAGGCGATTTGAGTGTGATTCGCACCCCCCTTGAAACCTTACCAGAAGGCCTGATTGTTGAAGGAAACCTCTATATTGGCGGCTCTAAAATCACGGAATTTCCAAATAAAATGACCGTCAATGGCAATATTTTTCTTGGGGGAAATACCATTTCACACTGGCCCGAAAACCTGGTTCTTGGTGGTGCGGTCGCCAGATAGATTAAGCCAAAGCCAACAGCTCATTAAATGAACATCAAAAATAGTGAGAGATTGCCAAATACCGAGTTCTAATATGCTCTATCAGCAACTTTACTTTGTTAGGTGGTTGGCGAGTAAATGGGTACACCGCATAAATCCCAAGACGTTTTCCGACTTGGTCTGGAAATATGTCCACCAGCTGTCCATTGCGAAAATCGTGATATACAAGGCACCGCGGCACATAGGCGATGCCATGACCTCCCAACGCTGCTTTTCTTAACGCGGTAGCATTGTCGGTTGAGAAACATCCAGAGACTTTAACGATATAATTACCTTTGGCTGCCTTAAATTCCCACTCAGATGCACCTGTCGTTTGATAGGCGTACTGTAAACAGTTGTGTGTCGTCAGGTCTTCCGGTTTCAACGGTTTGCCGTTCTTGGCGATGTATGATGGAGATGCACACACTACCCATTGAGAATCCAATATATGTCGAGCAATAAGACTGGAGTCTTCCAGATAGCCGGTCCGAATAACCAGGTCAAAGCCGCCGTCAACCAAGTCGACAAAACGGTTGTCCAGTGACATGTCAACGCTCAGGCCAGGATGCATATTACAAAACTCGGCTACTGCGTCGGCAAGAATCAAATCACCAGAAATACTCGGCACAGACATTTTGATATGGCCACTGATACTCTCACCAAACCCTGAAACCGATTCCATAGCCTCTTGAGTGGCTTGCTTCACATTTTTGGCACCGTGCACCAATGCCTTACCAGCCTCAGTCAACGTCAATTTGCGCGTAGTTCGATATAATAATTGAACGCCCAACTCTTCTTCCAATCGGGCAATTCTTTTGCTAACTACTGAATTTGTAAGGTTATTTTGCTCAGCCACTCGACTAAAAGCACCTGTTTCCACTACCTGATAAAACAGAATTAAGTCATCTGCACGCATCTCATTATGCCATTTTTGGAAATAATCATTTTCATTATTTCTCTATATCATCAAAAAATAAAGGGCTAAATTCACCCAACCTTAACAACCCTATTACAAAAACAATAAAGATACCTTTGCTTATTCACATCATTACCGTGAATAAACTAAGACAAAAGGAATTTGCCCATGTCTGAAACTTTGTTAGCACTCGTCGCTTTTTCGCCAATTATGCTGGCGGCTATTTTACTTGTGGGGCTGAACTGGCCCGCAAAAAAAGCCATGCCGGTTGCCTTTGGCCTTACTGTAATCATTGCTTTGTTCACCTGGGAAATGTCAGTCACTCGTGTCGTGGCTTCCGTTTTTCAGGGCTTAGGCATTACTGTATCCGTATTATGGATTGTGTTTGGCGCGATTTTCCTGCTAAACACCCTCAAACACACAGGAGCCATCACCACAATTCGTAACGGCTTTACCGATATCTCCCCCGATCGTCGTGTACAAGCCATTATTATTGCGTGGTGCTTTGGCTCCTTTATTGAAGGCGCATCCGGGTTTGGCACCCCTGCGGCAATCGCAGCACCTTTACTGGTAGCGATTGGCTTTCCGGCACTGGCTGCAGTACTCATGGGGATGATGATTCAATCTACACCCGTATCCTTTGGTGCAGTCGGTACGCCCATCATTGTCGGAGTCAACAAAGGCCTCGACACGCACAATATCAGCGAATCACTAATAACGCAGGGTGCAAACTGGGACATTTATCTGCAACAAATCACTGCCAATGTTGCTCTGATCCACGCTGCAGTGGGGACCTTAATGCCAGTGCTCATGGCGATGATGCTTACCCGGTTCTTTGGTAAAAATCGAAGCTGGACAGAAGGCCTGGATATCTTACCATTTGCTCTCTTTGCCGGTGTTGCCTTTACACTCCCGTATGCGTTAACCGGCGTACTGCTCGGCCCGGAGTTTCCTTCTCTGATTGGCGGCCTTATCGGTTTAGCTATTGTAGTCAGTGCCGCTAAGAAAGGCTTTCTGGTTCCCAAGTCACAATGGGATTTCGAAAGCGAAGACAAGTGGCCAACTGAGTGGCTTGGCTCTCTAAAAATGGACTTAAAAGAATCGGTCGGGAAACCAATGTCGATGGCCACTGCCTGGCTTCCTTATGTCCTGCTTGCCGTCATTCTTGTAGCAAGTCGCGTAAGCAGCGAGTTTAAAGGCCTTTTGACAAGTATCAGCCTGTCGTTCAGCAATATTCTTGGTGAAACTGGCATCAGCACGGCTATCCAGCCACTTTACCTCCCTGGTGGGATCCTGGTGTTTGTCGCGCTACTCGCAGTATTGATCCAATCCCGCTCAGTCAAACCGCTAGTCACTGCATTCGGAGAGTCGAGCAAAACCCTGATTGGTGCTGGTTTTGTTTTAATCTTTACCATTCCAATGGTTCGGATATTCATCAACTCAGGCGTGAACAGTGCAGAACTCGCCAGCATGCCCGTCACCACAGCGAACTTTGCGTCAGCATTGGTTGGAGAGGCTTTTCCTGCGCTAAGCGCCACAATTGGTGCGTTAGGGGCATTTATCGCGGGTTCGAACACGGTATCAAACATGATGTTCAGTCAGTTCCAGTTTGAAGTCGCACAGACATTGACCATTTCCACTACTGCCATCATTGCTTTGCAAGCCGTTGGGGCAGCAGCAGGCAACATGATTGCGATTCACAACGTTGTTGCCGCTTCCGCTACGGTAGGTCTCTTGGGCCGTGAAGGACTGACGTTAAGAAAAACCATCATCCCAACGTTCTACTACCTGGTGGTCACCGGCGTTATCGGACTGACATTAGTGTATGGATTTCATTTTACCGATGCTTTGATGAACGGATAGAGGTGACCAACAACAGCGCGCTTCCTTTTCCCGGTCAAGTTGTGAAACATCTCAAGAAGGTAAGTGCGCTTAATTTTCAAAACGTTACATCTAGTCTATAAAAGAATACTACCCCATAAAAATGGGGTCTGGTGATGGAGCAATGCAATGCGAATTTATCCCTCAAAACCGAGCAAAGTTTATTTTTATTCGACGTGCCTTGTCGATGTATTTGACCCTGATGCCGGCCTCGATGCGATGACCCTCCTTGAACAACAGGGTATCAAAGTTGAGTTTGTCGAAAAGCAGACTTGCTGTGGTCAACCTGCTTATACCTCAGGTTACGAAGCCGAAGCCAAACAGGTGGCAATAAGCCAGATGGATCTTTTCCCGGAGGAGATCCCGGTTATTGTATTGTCAGGCTCTTGTGGCGGAATGATGCATCACCACTATCGTCGTTTGTTTAACGGGGATGCCCTTCAACCTCGGGTTGATAGATTTTGCGACCGCGTATTTGAACTGACGGAATTCCTCGTCAATGTCTGTCGCGTCAAGCTCTGTGACAAAGGTGCACCGACGAGTGTCGTGATGCATACTTCATGTGCGGCGCGCAGAGAAATGAACGTTCATATCACCGCAACAGAGCTCCTGAGTCAATTGACCAATGTCGATCTGCGCATGCAAGACTATGAGAGCGAGTGTTGTGGTTTTGGTGGCAGTTTTTCTGTCAGGCATCCCAATATTTCACAGGCTATGGTAGAGGACAAAACTCATCATATCGAAGCGACACAGTCTGACACGTTAGTCAGTGCCGACTGGGGTTGTCTGTTGAATATCAACGGAGCCTTTGAATATCAAGGTAAAGCCATCAAAGGTCGGCATCTTGCTTCCTTCTTGCTTGAACGGACCCGGGAGAGTGCACAATGAGTCAAACTCCTGAAAAATTTCACGCACTGGCGAAAGACGCGTTAGCCGACCAACAGCTTCGCTCCAACTTCCGCGGTGCGATGGACTATCTGCGCGATAAGCGTAAAACTGCGTTTAACGACGCAAATGAAGAAAAGCAGATTCGTGATCTTGCAGAAACCATTCGTCAACGCTGCTTAAGTAAGCTTCCTGAACTGCTGGAACAACTGGAATTCAATTGTTACCGCAACGGTATTCAGGTTCACTGGGCAGAAACACCAGAACGAGCAAACGCTATCATCGCCAGTATTGCTGGCGAACACAATGCCAAGCGCATCATCAAAGGCAAATCGATGGTCAGTGAAGAAATCGAGATGAACCATGAAATGGCCAAACTTGGTATTGAGTGCCTGGAGAGTGATATGGGCGAATATATTGTTCAGTTAGATGGTGACAAGCCTTCGCATATTATCATGCCGGCCATTCATAAGAACAAGCAGGAAGTCAGTGACACCTTTGCAGCTAATCTGGATGGCTTTACTCCGACGACCGACGTCGACAGTCTCATTCAAACTGGTCGAACACGTTTAAGACAAAAGTTCTTTGAAGCAGATATAGGACTGTCCGGTGTCAACTTCGCTGTGGCGGAAACTGGCACGCTCTGCTTGGTGGAAAACGAAGGCAATGGACGCATGTCAACCACAGTGCCTAACGTACATATCGCCATTACCGGTATTGAAAAAGTCGTGGAATACCTCGCCGACGTACCACCTCTCTACAGCGCGCTGACACGGTCAGCGACCGGCCAGGCCATCACAACCTATTTCAATATGATCAGCTCCCCACGGAAACCTGGTGAGAAAGACGGGCCGCAAGAGGTGCACCTGATTCTGCTTGATAATGGTCGCAGTCAGGCCTACCAGGATGAAGAACTGCGTAAGACACTACAATGCATCCGATGCGGTGCCTGTATGAATCACTGCCCCGTCTATACCAAAATAGGCGGTCACGCCTATGGAACAGTCTATCCGGGCCCTATCGGTAAGATTGTTTCTCCCCACCTGCTGGGAATCGAAAAGACAAAGGACCTGATCACTGCCTCTTCCCTGTGTGGAGCCTGTGGTGAAGTCTGCCCCGTGCGTATTCCTATCCCTGAAATGTTGCTGCGACTACGCAAAGAAGCCAAAAACAAAGCTGACAAAGGGAAGGAGGAGCTGAAAGGACAAAATAGTGCCCACAGTGTTCTTGAGGCTGCAGCAATGAAAGGCTTTGCGCTAGCGGCAACAAATCCTAGCCTTTATCACACTGGCACCTATATGGCGAGCAAGTTAAAAAGCTTGATTCCCAATAAACTGGGAGCATGGACACAATGCCGCACCAGCCCGCAACCAGCGGGAAAAACTCTGCATCAGATCATGGCAGAGCGTAGTAAAGCCAAAGTAAAAAAGTCATGAGGACGCCATAATGAATACCAGACTCGCAAAAGACAATATTCTTGGACGCCTCAAACAGGCAAAGCGCACGCCAAAAACAGCGGAGGAAATGGCCTTCTTCCCATGGGGCAGTCATTCTGAAATTACTCAGGATGACAAGGCAAAGCGATTTGTCGAGATGATGACGGCTAATCACGCAGACGTGCGTATAACCACCAGAGCCAAGTTGACCACTGAGATCACATCCGTCATCAACCACTATCAATTCGAACAGATCGCTATTGGTACAGCGGGTGAATACATCAATAACTTTGAAGCCGCCACCAGCGACTTTCAAGTCACAGCCTTCAATGAAGAGATTGAAAACTGGAAATCAGAGCTGTTCAATCATATCGATGTCGGTATCACCCACACTCTGGGTGGTATTGCAGACACAGGAGCCTTAGTACTTTGGCCCAGTGAGCACGAGCCTCGGACACTGTCTCTGGTGCCACCAAGCCACATTGCTGTTGTGAAGAAATCCGCTCTGTACGGTCATTTTTTACAGGTGATGCAAGACAACAAATGGAACCACTATATGCCAACCAACGCATTGTTGATTTCAGGTCCCTCAAAGACAGCAGACATTCAACAAACTCTCGCCTACGGTGCGCACGGCCCCAGTCAGCTCATCGTCTTACTGGTTGAAGATGAATAACGAACATAAGGATACTGGAATGAGCAAAGCAACAAGCCACTCATTGAACGCCAACTATCTTGCACTCAAACAACAATTGGCGAGCCGCCTCGAAGACGAGCGCATTATTACTGGTGAGGCAGAGCGGCTGGCCTATGGCACCGACGCCAGCTTTTATCGACTGATCCCGAAAATTGTTCTGCGTCTTAAAGACATCGACGAGGTCGTGTTCGCGATTCAATGCTGTCGTGAACACTCATTACCCTTTACCTTCAGAGCAGCTGGTACCAGTTTGTCAGGACAAGCTGTCTCCGATTCCGTACTGATCACGTTGACCGATGACTGGCGAAGCCATTCAATTCTGGATGACGGTGATAAAATCACCCTCCAACCCGGGGTTATCGGCGCTGACGCTAACAAGTACTTATTGCCATTCCAACGCAAGATCGGACCGGATCCGGCCTCGATTAACACCTGTAAGATCGGTGGCATTGCAGCTAACAACGCCAGTGGTATGTGCTGTGGTACCGCTCAGAATTCCTATCGGACCGTCGATAGCATGAAACTGGTATTTGCTGATGGTACATTTCTCGATACCAGTGATAAAGACAGCATTGACGCATTTAAGACCGAGCGTCCAGATCTGGTTCAAGGGCTAGAGCAATTGGCGCTGGAAACCAAAGCCAATACAGAACTGGCGGAAAAAATCGCCCACAAATACCGACTAAAAAATACAACGGGTTATGCACTTAACGCACTGATCGATTATAGCGACCCGATAGAAGTGCTTGAGCACCTGATGATTGGCTCGGAAGGGACGTTAGGTTTCATTGCTGAAATCACCTATAACACTGTGGTGGAACACGAATACAAAGCTTCCACTTTGTTGGTATTTTCTGACATTGAAGAAGCTAGTCAGGCCGTCACTACCCTTGCTAACACACCTGTCGCCGCGGTAGAAATGATGGATGGACGTGCTCTACGCTCCGTTGCGGATAAACCCGGAATGCCCGACTTTATTCAACAGTTAGACCTGGAAGCGACGGCACTGCTTGTCGAAGTTCACGCGCCGGACAAAGCGCGCCTCGACATCCAGACTCGCGAAGTCATGGCTTCGTTAGCTCCCTACCTCGTCATTGAGTCCGTACCATTTACCCTTGACCCTGCTACCGTTGCTACACTCTGGGGAATTCGCAAGGGAATGTTCCCTGCCGTAGGTGCAGTAAGGGAAGTAGGGACAACCGTCATCATCGAGGACGTTGCTTTTCCGGTCGAAAATCTCGCCGCTGGCGTACGTGACCTTCAAGAACTTTTCGAAAAATATCAGTACAATGAGGCGATTATCTTTGGGCACGCACTCGAAGGGAACCTGCACTTTGTGTTTACTCAGGGTTTTGATAGCCAACAAGAGATCGAACGCTACGGTGGCTTCATGGATGACGTGGCTGAACTGGTCGCGGTGAAGTATCAGGGTTCGCTTAAAGCAGAACACGGTACCGGTCGCAATATGGCTCCCTATGTAGAGTTAGAGTGGGGTCAGGAAGGCTATCGTTTAATGCAGACCATCAAAGCCTTATTTGACCCTGAAGGCCTGCTCAATCCGGGAGTCATTATCAATGACAACCCACACTCTCACATCGAGAATCTCAAACCAATGCCAGCAGCAGACGACATTGTTGACCGCTGTATCGAATGTGGCTTTTGCGAACCTGTGTGTCCGTCAAGAACGCTCACCCTCACTCCAAGACAGCGAATTGTGCTATACCGTGAGTTGCAGCGCCGTAAAGCCAACGGAGAATCTATAGAAGCGGGAGAACTGGAGAAAGTATTTGAATATCAGGGACTGGATACCTGTGCAGCTACCGGACTATGTGCGGATCGTTGCCCGGTAGGTATCAATACAGGTGAACTGGTGAAAAAGCTGCGCGGACCTAACTACCACAAGTTTCGCCCGATTGCCAAGTGGACTGCTGACCACTTCAGTGCAACCACGGCAATCGCACGTTTCGGTTTAAAAAGCGGCACTATTGCATCGAACATCTTAGGCAAAAAACGCGTTGCCAGAGCTTCAAGAAAGCTACGACAAGTCACCAGTAATACCACACCAGTTTGGTTGGAAGAAACGCCTGACTCATCTCGTTTCGACATTACTGCTCATTCTGCCACTCATGTTGCGCAACCGACAAAAAAAGTGGTCTATCTCCCCTCATGTGCCAGCAGAAACATGAGCACTCACCCTGATGCCGGAGACCAGCGCTCCATTGCCGAAGTGACACTGTCACTAATATCAAAGTCTGGCTATGAGATCACCACGCCAGACAAACTCAGTGATCAGTGCTGCGGTATGCCCTATGACAGCAAAGGCATGACAGATATCGCCAAACAAAAAAGTGCTCAGCTGGAACAAGCACTATGGGACGCCACCGAACAGGGTAAGTATCCAGTTTTGATGGACACCAGTCCTTGTGCTAAGCGCAGTATTGAGCAGTTCACAAAGCCAATGACCATTGTCGAACCGGTCAGATTTGTCAGTGATTATTTGTTAGACGACCTCTCGCTTACGCCGGTCGATGAGACAGTCATGCTCCACGTCACCTGCAGTTCAAGGCGTATGGGTCTCGAACAACCTATGATCGCTCTGGCAAAGGCCTGTGCCAAACATGTGATAGTTCCCGAGCACATTCAATGCTGTGGCTGGGCCGGAGACAAAGGTTTCACCACGCCAGAGCTCAACGAAGCGGCAGTTGCTCCTCTGAAGGAGCAAGTACCGGCTGGTTGTACACGTGGTTTCAGTAACAGCATTACCTGTGAAATCGGCCTTTCTCACCACAGCGGTATCCCTTATCAGTCGATATTGTATCTGGTCGATCAGGTTTCGGCGTCAAAATAGCAACAGCCCCTCATATCAGAGGGGCTGCCTTCTATGCACCAATCAGCTTAAATTATAAGGTACGGACCAATTTTTTGTTCACAAACTCATCGATCCCAAGTCGGCCTAACTCGCGGCCAAAGCCAGAATTCTTGATACCGCCGAACGGCAGACAGGCCTCCGACATTGAGAAGGTATTAATGAATGACGCACCACACTGTAACTGACTAGCCACACGATGAGCGCGTTCGGCATCTTTGGAAATTACTGCTGAACTCAAACCGTAAGAGCTATTATTCGCTAAATCAATCGCCTCCTGCTCAGATTTCACTCGGTATACTACAGCAATAGGTCCAAACAACTCCTGATCAAACACATCCATTTCAGGTGTGACACCTGCCAGAATCGTTGGTTTAAGCCATGCTCCTTCCAATGATTCCGCTTCACCACCTACGATGACATGTGCCCCCTGAGAAACAGCCACTTTGAGCTGAGAAAGTAAAAAGTCTCGCTCGGCAATGCTGACTAATGGCGCGTAGCCAGTATCTTCAGCCATCGGGTCTCCAGCCTTCAGACTTGCCATGACAGACGTGAATTTGTCTATAAACTCGTCGTAAATCACGTCAGCGACTATCATTCTTTTTGCGCTGATACAAACCTGGCCAGAATTGAACATCTTTGCCATTACTGCAAGCTCGACGGCTTTATCTACGTCCGCATCATCGAGAACAATAAAGGGATCATTTCCTCCCAACTCCATCACAACTTTCTTCAGATGCTTTCCAGCTAAAGCAGCAACGCTTGAGCCCGCCTTTTCACTACCCGTCAGCGAAACACCCTGAATTCGCTTATCTGCGATGATAAGTTCAGACTGACTTGAGCTAATAAATAGATGTTGAACAAGTCCTGTAGGAATACCCGCTTCTTCAAACAATTGAGTGATCGCTTCAGCACACTGAGGAACATTGGATGCGTGTTTGAAAACCACACCATTACCAGCCATGACATTAGGGGCGATAAAGCGAATCACCTGATAAAAAGGGAAGTTCCAAGGCATGACACCGTAAATCACACCTAATGGTAAGCTTTTGATATTTGCGCTACCAGCCTCTACGTCTTTCACCGGCTCTTCGGCCAGAAAAGCTTCACCATTCTGGGCATAGTAGCGACAAATTTGTGCGCATAAAGGGATTTCAAGCTGCATACCCTGTGTATGAAGCTTACCCATCTCCTTAGTCATCAATGCTGCATATTCACTCGCTTTTTGTTCCAGCGTATCTGCTACCTGTAACAATAGGTTGGCTCGAGCCTGAAAGCTGGTATCAGACCACAGGCGGTATGCATCATGCGCTTGCGCGATCTTTTGTGTCGCTTCTTGATCTGTAAGTGTTGAGAACGTTTTCTCAACAATATTGGTGTAGGGATTAAGTGTCCTAATCGTCATTTCGTTTCTCCGGGGGCAAAAACTCATGCTATCTGTTTATTATGTGCGTGCTCTTTTCGGCAACATCCCTACGCTATTTTCATAACGTTTTTTTTAATAGTTCAGCCAATCAGAAACGTGACACCCCCCAAGAAAATCACCTAAAGCAACATAAATCCCACTAAAAACCGAAAGTTGCCAATCGCCACCCATTCGATATTTCAATACAAAATCATTTACATGAACAATTGTTATTATCGAATCATGAGTCAACATTATTCGACGATGTTACCCGCTACGCTCAACGAACTTTCAAGAAAGGACGAGGTTCGCCCCGACACACCCACCCCACAAACATTACAAAAACATTTTTGACACAATTGATTTACATCAAAGATCTAAACTGACGAATTGCTTAATCTTAAACACCTGTTTGAATGTAAGCATCATGTTAAGGAAAACTATGTACACATTAATATTAAAATCGCATTTAGCGCTCATCTTACTCAGTTTTATTAGCTTTCTGCTTCGCGCATGGTGGGGGTATAGAGAGTCGGCATTGATGGAAAACAAATTCGCATTGGCCATGCACAAATTGCTGACACTACTGATGCTATTGAGCGCAGGTATGCTTTGCGTGACCATTAATCAATATCCATTTGTGGATAGTTGGCTTACCGAGAAATTTTTGCTGTTGCTCGCCTATGTCGGCAGCGCCATGTTAGTGTTCAGGCCTCACCAATCCAAAGCCTCTCGCACCATTCTGGCCTCACTAACCTGTGTAATTTTTGTGGCGATTTTTGCCATTGGCAAATTGCATACCCCACTAATATTGGGGTAATCATTCAGGCAAGATACCTGCTTTCCAGGGCATCGTGAAAGGTTCTGACGAGATTACGTCCATCTTTTTTAGCCTGATACAATGCCTTGTCCGCTCTCGCAACGAGAGAATCCCATGTGTCATTCTCTCGTATTTCAGCAACGCCGAAGCTGCATGTAGGTTTAATATCTAGTCCCTGGACACGAATTCGCTGTTCAACATTTGTCCGCAACTTTTCAGCCACTTGCCTGGCCTTGTCAAGGTCGGTATTTTTTAATACAACCATGATTTCATCTCCCCCGAACCGAAAGGTTGATTCGGGTACATGTACTGTTTCACCTACAGTGGAAGCCACCGCTTGGATCACTCTGTCACCAATAACATGACCATACTCATCATTGATGAATTTAAAACGGTCAATATCTAACATGATCACACTCAATTTAGCTTGAGAGCGAGGAATATCGGAAATAGTGGATTCGACAAACCGCTCTAACGCTCGCCGGTTTTTCAATTGTGTCAGAGAATCGTTGTAAGAAAGTGCATTGATAGACTGAAGTTGCCGTGCATTGATAAGCCACAGCATACTAAAACTGATCGACACCATAAGAAAAATACTGAATAGGAAAGTTAACTGGTGAACGACACCAGCTGACATAAACTGCGTTATCTCTTCGCCAGCAAGGGTATAGAAGAGTCGATACACCATGAACCCGCCATAAAGTATAAAGGTTACGCGCATCATATTAATGGCCAGTTTTAGATCCGGCTTCTTACCCTTAATCACAGCTAGCACTGAAAAAAGAGATATGATCGCCAGAAACGTCGCACTCATAATAACGCGACTCACTACCGAGGGTTGAAAATAAGTAAAATAAACAAAACCACCGAACAGCAAAGGGGTCAATGCTAACGTAAAGTAGGAGTATCGATAGTGGAAGCCACGAAAGGTACACAAACTGTGCAATATCATGTGAAAAGCGAAAGCAATCAACATATTGGCAGCAACGATTGACATCCAATCAGGAGCAACGCCTCGAAAACTGATAAGAAGAGGGCCGACTCCCATTGCCAGCAAAGCGAATGCGAACATTCTCAGACCATGAATACGCTGCTGAGTGCGCTGATATAACAGGAGGCCTACACAATAGACGCAACTGAACAGTACCATGACGAAATTAAGCGTTCTCATATCAAGAGAAAACGCATCCATAGATTTAACCTCCACCTCTCTATGCGAGTCACCGTTTAGCATAGTTTTTATTGTAATTGGTATATTCCCAAGTATTTTACAAAGTTAAGAATACTTAAGCACAACGTCGAATATTAAATGACTCAGCTTAGAAATCCTGACAAGTGTAGAGAAATGAGATTCACCTCACTAATAGAAATATTAATTGGATGACGAACCAGTAATAAGCCCCCCTACAACCAATTCCTCCTTGCTCGCTTTTTGTTCAACGGTACATCAAAAATTCTGTAAACACAGCAAAACTGCGGCACACCCGCCATCTATGTAGAAATTTGCAATGAATTGTCACTGCTCATACTTTGTGCTTACTTCGCTTGCCGGGCCATGACAATTTAGCTATTGATTTGATATGGAATACGCTCTGACTAAAAGGGGGGAGAATACCCTCTCTGTATATTGCAGGGGTTAACAGAGAATGAACTTTACACAACAGGACACAGAAGCACTCTACCGTGTTTGGATGTCACAAAAAGCTAAGATGCACATCACACAGATGGAAGTAGCTAAGCAATTAAACTTAAGCCAAATTGAGTTATCCAACCGACTGAATGGAAACCTACCATTAGATGTGAACTTTCTGGATCGCTTTTGCAAGTTGCTCCATATTAACCCTAGCCATCATTTGCCATCTTTAAAGTCCCCAACTGAGCAGGCATCAAGCAATGAACGCCTGTTTAATACCAAGCTGACCGTTGATGGTGACATTACCAATATTCGTGTCGATGGAAATCAGGTGACAATTGAGTACCGCCTGTAGCCATACAGAATAGCAGCCATTACGACACCAATACCCAGTTGCTCTTGTGACTGGAACAAGCACCGAGGGGGAGTCTCTCCCCTTCAACCTATATTTCTCACCTCGATTGCTATCACCCACACACGATTTCAATGCTTTGAGCTGTCAATTTACTTTAGCAACGACTCTTGTCACCTATCCTCTAGCGTGCTTTCCAGCTTAGGGGCCAGTCAACAATGCAATACACTCTTGATACTTAGGCTTGCTGGATTTTTGAGGCTCAACTGGCTGTTTTTTCACCGCCTTTTTCACTGGGACATAGGGCTTCCAGGAAGCCAGTTCCGCGCCACAACCATCACCTGGCGGAGGAGGATTTTGTGCAACACATTGATTGTCCCCTTCAGGACAGTGAAGGCGAACATGAAAATGGTAGTAATGCCCCCACCAAGGTCTTACTTTACGTAACCAGTCTCGCTCTTTCCACGACACTTCACATAACTGTTTTTTGATCAACGGATGGACGAAAATGCGGGAAACTCGCTCGTCAACTGCCGCAATTTGTAGCAACAGGGAGTGATTGGTAGTCCATTTCTCTTTTTTAAACCGATAGTTATCAATATCGACAACGGGATACGGTTCAGGGTTTTGCAACTCTTTCCGGGTTAAGGGCTCACTGGGTAACCGCAACCAGATGTCGGCATCGAGCCCGGTTTGATGACTTGCATGACCCGAAGTAAAACGACCTCCCCTAGGCATCGCTATGTCCCCCACTAGCAGGTGACCGATTCCTAATCGATCTACGCTTCCTGCAAGCTCCGTCAAGTAACCAATCATATCTTGATGGCCAAAATAGCGTTTCCTTTGTGAACGAATTACCTGATAGCCAGCGCCGTCTAAAGACAGTTCCGCCCCACCAGCAAGACAACCATTAGCATAACTACCAATTGAGTTGGAGCTCCCTTTACTCGGGAAAGCAATTTCATCCCAAGAGCGATCTAATGCTGAGACATGCCACGCCACCAGCCATAACGCAAACCATCCATATTTAGCCATCGTCATCCCTCTGTATTCCATACAAAATTGGACAGATATACTCAAGTGACCTCAAGATGCAGGACTCAGAGCTTCATCAAGGAGTTCAGTTCAAGGAAAATAGTTGAAGGAATGGCTATTCCCTTTGGAAGCTATTTGACGCAGAAATGAGCACCTTGATGAGTTCCCAAAGGCCGAGTTTACTTGGCTTATATGCTTTGTTAGCGATTTTCGATTTAGAGCCACTAGATCTTCAAATCACTGCCGCGCCTAGAAGCCAAGTAGTTCTCGCTGAACAAGCATCTTGAGGTTACTTGAGTATAAGTATAAATATAGTGCAGCATTCAAAGGTCGCCTGTCCAAATTCGATCACACTCGCTTTTGGTTGTCGTCACGTTCATCAACCAACCATTGGTCAACAACAGGTGACTTAGTTTGCCATTATTAGTCTGATATACAGAAGTTGAAATGTTTCACAAATGTAAAGAAAACAATGATTGGCTCAGTTATTAGAGTTGCGGTAGTGGCAGGAACACGCTACATATAGTTTACTGAATTGTCTCTCGATAGTTTAGGTTATCGTCCTAGTCGTCATTCCTTTTTTGAGGCTGCCACCTTTTTCGGGAATGACGACTTTGCTTTTTATGTGCCGGAGTGAGCTCAAGATTCCGAATTCAGATAGTGATTCACTCGTTGGCGGTAGGCCTGTTTCTTTTCGTTATCGATAAAGCTCGCGTCTATCGCATTTAACGTAAATTTAGCGATTTCCTCTTTGCTCATTTTATGGGCCTGACTAACGGCAAGAAAATTATCCGTCATATAACCGCCAAAGTACGCGGGATCATCTGAGTTGATCGTAACTGCAACGCCCTTTCTCAATAGCTCTACTATGTTATGGTCAGCCATAGACTCAAAGACGCACAATTTAATGTTTGATAACGGACAGACCGTCAGAGGCATTTGAGACTCAATCAGTTGCTCCACTAACGCATCACTTTCTACGCATCGCACACCATGATCCACCCTACTCACACCGAGAAGTTCTATTGCATCATATATGTTTTGCGCAGGGCCCTCTTCACCGGCATGAGCTACGGTCAGAAAGCCCGCCTTTCTGGCTTCGGTAAACACGCGGGCAAATTTCTCAGGCGGATGGCCCTTTTCTGAAGAATCCAGTCCAACAGCTATAATTTTATCCTTGTACGGCAGTGCCTGGGACAAGGTTTCAAGTGCTGCCTGTTCAGACAAGTGTCGTAAAAAACACATGATAAGCTGAGAAGAGATCCCCAATGACTCTTCCCCTTCCTTCAGTGCCCGATCAATCCCATTGATGACAGTGCCAAAGCTGATGCCTCTCTCAGTGTGGGTCTGAGGATCGAAAAATATCTCTGTATGCATTACGTTGTCCTGTTCACAGCGTTTGAGATATGCCCAGGTTAGATCGTAAAAATCCTGCTCGGTCTGCAGCGCATTTGCGCCCTGGTAATAGATATCCAAAAACGATTGCAAATCTTCAAATTCATAGGCTTTACGTAATTCCTCCGGAGAATCATAAGGAATGGATAAGCCATTACGCTGAGCTAACTTAAACAAGAGTTCAGGCTCCAACGAACCTTCAATATGGAGATGCAACTCGACTTTTGGGAGACCTTGAATAAATGCGTTCATATTCCACCTATTATGATTGTTGTGGGTGCACTTACTCTAAGTATAGGAAAATAAGGAGTGTTTTTTCGAACGCCAATACAAAGAGCAAGAACACCAGAGTGATCCTGACTCTTCGTAATCAGCACTTTACGGGAGCTGGTAGAGACCCCCAAACCATATCATTGGGGTTATACGAAGCAAACGTTTGTTATTGTACGTGACTGGCACCACGATTCAACACTAATGTGAAAAGCGGAACGCTTGCGCTCCGCATATTTGGCTGTCTGTTTCGTCGAGGATCAGTCTTCGAATGCCCCAGTTGTCGCTAGCTCTTTGAACCAAAGACCATGCTTCTTAGGGATACGATTTCCTGTATCCAGATCGAGGCGATAGAAGCCATAGCGACGCTTGAAGGAATTGAGCCAAGACCAGTTATCAATAAACGTCCACTGGTGAACACCAAAGCAGTTGGATCCTTCTTCAATGGCTTTATGCAGCTGAACGAGATGCTCTTTCATCAGACCAGTACGAAACGAGTCATCAATTAAACCATCGGCACCCGGTTCTCCCTCAGAATCCTCGTCCATGGCAATACCTATCTCGGCAAGGTACCAGGGGATATTGCCGTAATTTTGCTGAACATTTTTTGCGATATCGTAAACTGCCGTCGGTAAAATTTCGTTATTATCGCGATAAGGATTAAAGCGTCCCTGCGGATTGATGTAATTTTCGAAATATACCTCAGGTGTAAAATAGTCAAGCTCGTAATCCGCTTCACGAGCCTTCACCCGGCGAGGGACATAATAGTTCACACCAAGAAATTCAACCTTTGCCGTCTCGATTAGGGCTATCTCTTCCGACGTTGTCTTCGGCGTGACACCTTGCTCCCTGAGTACATCACACAGCTCCTTAGGGATCTCATTTTTCACCATTGGATCCAGAAAGCTACGGTTAAATAGCAGGTCCGCATACCACGCCGCTTGTTTGTCTTCTTCACTATCACTACGGGTATAGGAAGGCGTTAAGTTCAAAACGATACCAATCTGAGAATTATTCAGATTCAGAGCGTTAAAGCGATGGACCGCCTTGGCATGGGCCAAAATAATGTTAAAAGCAACCTGAACGGCAAGTTTGCCATCTTTTTTACATGGATAATGGAAGTCATAAAGATAGCCACCTTCCACAGGAACGATTGGCTCATTAAATGTAATCCAGTACTTCACTTTGTGACCAAAGAGTTTAAACGCCGTTTCCGCGTAGTCGGCGAACAGTTCGACAACCTTTTTTGATTCAAAACCACCAAACTTCTCTTGCAGTACTGCAGGCATGTCGAAGTGATACAGATTCATCATCGGCTCAATACCATGAGCGATCATTTCATCGATGTAGTGGTTATAAAACTCAACCGCATCCGGGCATACCTCTCCGGTCTCATAGTCTTTGATCAGTCGAGACCATTGAATCGAAGTGCGAAATGAGTTGAAACCCACTTTTTTCATGTTCTGCACATCTTCTTTATATCGGTGATAGGTATCCGTCACCTTGTCAGAGCTGATTCCACGATAAAAACGCTCCGGATTCTTTTGGTGCCAAAGGTCCCAAATAGAATCATTGGCCTTATTGGTCGTGCCTTCTGTCTGAATTCCGGACGCGGCAGCGCCCCACATAAAATTCTGCGGAAATGTATATTTGGTCATTGTACTAACCTTGTCTATTCAAAAAGTGTTTTAACGCACCAATCAAATTGGCATCATTGCCAAACTGAGTGAGCTTTGGATTAGGTCGGATTTTGGCAATGGGGTGATGAGAATGAATGCCATCCAGTTTTTGGTTGATCTTCTCTATAAGTCCCTTTCGGCGACTGATAGCGCCACCTAATAAGATACACTCCGGATCAAGTGAGTATTGAATGTTGAACAGCACCGTAGCGAGGTCCATATACCACTGCTCTACTACGTCAATAACCGTCGGCTCTCCTTGGTCGTAAAGCTCAAAGACCTTCAGACCATCGAGTTCATCAGGTGACACTCCAAGCGCACGAGCGGTTTTCAAGACCATCCCACGGGTTGAGGCGAGCTCTGAGTATGTTAACGGCACCCCTTGCTCAAAGCGCAGAATACAGTAGCCAAATTCACCGGCATGAAGATGTGCGCCTTTCGTGACTTTACCTGAATTCACAATAGCGCCACCGACACCAGAGCCTAGCACCAGCAGGCAAAAGTTGTTCGAACTGCTGCCAGCACCAAGCCATCCTTCTGCCAGAGCAGCACAACAACCGTCATTTTCCAGTTCGACAGGAAGCCCAAATCGGCTGTGATATTGTGCTCTGATGTCAATATTATGGATGTACTTCAATGCACTTGCGCCCTCGATCACACCGCGCTCAACATCGACTGCACCACAAGTGCTGATGGCTATACCTTTTAGGTCATAATTCTGCCTAAACTCATCAAACTTAGGTAGGAGAGACTCGAGAAAAGCATCGTAGCTGTCGACCTGACTGGGTAACGAACATCTTTCCAGAATGCTTGCCTCGCCATTCATTACTGCACCCTTAACGGACGTTCCGCCAAAGTCTAATACAAGATAACAAGCTTGTTCGTTCATATGCCTCTATGCCATTAACCACTTTACAGTGAATGCAAAAATGCGGCGCCGCGTACCCCAGAGGAATCGCCGTGTACATTTTTAACGATTTGCGTTTGAACTGACTTGGTGAAGGTGTATTGAGATAGCTTCTGCTGCACCAAGGGATATATAGTGTCGATGTTAGACATGCCACCGCCTAACACGATCACTTCCGGGTCGACAAAGTTGACCACGCACGCCAGTGTCCTTGCCAGTTGATCACAATAAAGGTCCAGATGATCAATAGCTCGCTTATCGCCCTGCGCATGCAGTGCCATTATCTGTTTTGAGTCAGCCACAAAATACTTATCAGAGAAGGTTCGGGCGAATCCCGTTCCCGACACGAACGACTCGGCACAATTCATCGAACCACAATAGCATTCGACAGGCGCGCCATCTTTGTCCGGACTGAAGTTTGGTAACGGATTATGGCCAAGTTCCCCGCCCAGTTTATTAAGACCCGTAACCAGACCATTGTTAATGATGACACCAGAACCACATCCGGTACCGATGATCACCGCCACACACGAGTTACTGGCCTCTTTTGCTGCGCCGTCTTTAAACTCCGACAGTGCCAGACAGTCCGCATCATTAGCGATGGCGACGGGAACATTGATCTGTCTTTGGATATCTCCAATGAAGTCCTGACCGTTCAATACCGTGACGTTCGCACCCTGCATTAACCCATCATTGCCGACGGAGCCGCAGCAACCGATGCCGATTGACTCAATGTTACCTTGCTCGCCCACAACGTGAATCACGGACATAACCGAGTTAAGGAAAGCTTGATAGCTGCTCTTGTCTGTCGGCTCTCGGTGTTTTACCACGGTTTGGTAATTGTTTGAGTCCAGTCCGACACCTTCAATTTTGGTACCACCAATATCGAGTCCTACGATCATAATTTGCTCTCTTTCGCTCGTGTTAACATCTCGTAAATAGCTACAGGCCGTTGGCTATGTATCTAATAAAGCAAAATTCAATGAGTAACGAAAGCGAGCAGATCGCAAAACGCCATGCCTGTCACATAAAACTATATAATTATACTATTTAAAACTATATACATATAAAGGTCATTCAATATATTTGAACGACTCCTTCACTTTACACCTCTCAAAACCTGGTCCCCGAGCATCTATAGTAATAAACAACAAAGGAGGTCAGTCATGACACGCTTTAGAACCATTCAACAAATCATACCTTCACATGCAACATCCGACGGCGATGGGGTAAAAATCCGTCGTGTGCATGGGTTTGACAACCCCGGCTTCTCTCCATTTTTAATGATTGATGAGCTCAAGTCAGATGACAGGAAAGATTACATTGGTGGTTTTCCTCCACATCCTCATCGTGGTATCGAGACTTTGACTTATATGATGCAAGGGCACTTCCAACATAAAGATCATATGGGCAACGTTGGTGAACTTCGCTCTGGTGGAGCCCAATGGATGGCAGCTGGACGCGGCGTAATTCATAGCGAAATGCCAATCATGGAAGCGGGTGACTTGCATGGTTTCCAGATTTGGATCAATCAGCCAGCTCGGGACAAAATGACACCAGCGAAATACCATGATTTCCAGCCAGAAACGATCACTGAGCTTTCGCCTCCGCAATCGGGTCTGATTCGATTAATGTCAGGCGCATTGAGTGTAAACGGCGAGTCGCTAGTCGGTCCACTTACCCAAACTGGGGTGCCTGCTACCGTCGCTGACTGGCGCTCAAAGCTGGGACAGAACGTCATGCTGGGTATGCCGGAAGAGCACAATATGATGCTCTACGTTTATCGCGGAGAGATAAAGGTTGCGGGCGAAAGCTTGAAACAGGGAGAACTTGCACTTACCTCGAAAGGTAATGCAATGGAGATTACAGCGGGATTGGATTCAGGCGTATTGGTCTTTATAGGAGAGCCGATTAACGAGCCCGTCGTGCACTACGGTCCATTTGTCATGAATAGCGCGCAAGAAATACAACAAGCGATTAACGACTACAATTCGGGCGTGTTTGATAACTATTGATAGATAGTGAGCACGACAGATTCTCATCCATTTTGACACCTAAAATCCACTGCCTGTGTGTCACGCATCGACGAAACGTCGATGCGTTTTTTTATTATCTACTATCCAAACACTGATAGCTTGACGTTACAAGTACTCGCACAGATAAGCCGTTGACTGCTCAACAATCAGATCGAAACTCGAGTCTCCCTCTACATCGAATGATTCACCAGCGTTAAATGTGGACCAATCATTATCACCAGCACGTTTAATGGTCAGTGCACCCTTAACAACTGTCATTTTTTCAGGTGCCGCAGTTCCAAAAGTATATTCACCCGGAGCCATCACTCCAACACTACTATCGCCATCGCTCTGAGTAAAACCGAGTGACTTCACGGCACCGTCGAAATAGGTATTTTCTTTAATCATTTGACTTCCCTGTTAACATTGATCTTTGAATGATGGTTTTACCCCACAACATGAATGAAAACAAGTCATTGATCAGATGTGAATGACAAATAGTATAAAAACCATACTACTATGATGTGAGACACGGTATGTCCAATAAAGAAAGCAAGGTACCCACCAATCGAATCACTCGATTTGGAAAACTCGCCTCTCTGGCTACAAGAGTCACAGGTGCTATGGTCACCGAAGGAGCCAAACAGTTCGCTCAGGGCAAACGACCTAATGCCAAAGAACTGCTTCTTACACCCAGTAATATTAAACGAGTCACCGATCAACTGGCACAGTTGCGTGGTGCCGCCATGAAAGTCGGACAATTGATGTCAATGGACGCAGGTGACCTTATCAGCCCAGAACTGGCGGACATTTTGGCGCGTCTCCGGGCTGACGCAGCTCCCATGCCAGCAGTTCAGTTGGCGGCTGTATTAAGCGAAGAACTCGGGGCAGACTGGAAGCGCCACTTTATCGAGTTCAACTTTAAACCCATAGCCAGCGCCTCTATTGGGCAAGTCCATCAAGCACACCTGGAGGACGGCACTAAACTCGCGATTAAAGTGCAATATCCTGGTATTAAAAAAAGTATTGATAGTGATGTAGACAACGTGGGCACGCTGTTAAATCTGGCGGGCATAATACCGAAAGGCGTAGATTATCAAGGTCTGTTGGAAGAGGCCAAGAAACAGCTACATGCGGAAGCTGACTATATGCTCGAAGCCAAATTGCTCGAGCACTATCAACAGTTATTGGGAAGTTCATCCCATTTTATTCTGCCTCGTGTCATCAGAGAAATTACCACCGATAATGTGTTAGCTATGACGCATGTAACCGGTGTGGCGATTGAGTCTCTGGTTACTGCTGACCAGCACACTCGTAACACAGCTGTCCAAATGCTGTTAGAGTTGCTGTTCAGAGAGCTGTTTGACTTTAAACTGGTTCAAACTGACCCCAACTTTGCTAACTTTTTATATAGCCATGATGAGCAAAAAATCATCTTGCTCGACTTCGGAGCAACCCGCTCATACAGTGAAGATATCAGTATGGGTTACAAACTTGCCTTCAGTGCCGTTCTGAATCACCATGACCGACAACTTGATGCAGCGCTGCAGCAAATTGGCTTCTTCAATCAACAAATCCTTCCGCAACAAAAAGCTGCGATACTTGATCTGGTCAAACTGGCGACAGAGCCTCTTCGTCATCCAGGTCGCTATGATTTTGGCTCCAGCAATCTTGCTCAGAGGTTGAGTCAGGCTGGCACGGTTCTTAGCATGGAAAAAAACTACTGGCATACCCCACCAGCGGACGCACTGTTTCTCCACCGTAAGATCGGTGGGCTCTATCTACTGGCTGCTAGGTTGCGGGCACAGGTTGACGTCGGAGCACTGTTTGCTCCCTATCGTTTATCCAATCCGCAGGTTGCCTGAGTACGCTTTGATTGGTCGTCACAACTCGGCTCGATCACAAGGCGTTACAATCCGTTGATTAATAAATGGGATGGTAATGTCTAAAGTTGCTTTAAAGCAGGTCGATATAATGAGAAAGCCAGCAAGGACGAAAGGGAATGACAAAGCTCAACGGAAGTACAGTAAGCAACAAAGACACATTAATGGCTGCCCTCTTCATTGTAATTGGTCTCTGCCTTTGCATTGCACTTGGCTTCGCGTTTTATACCAGCCACAAAAACCACATTTCCCCAACCAGAGTGTACGGAAACTGGATAGAAATTGGAGCGCCAAAACAAAGTACGGAAATACTCACTTTTTCCGATGCAGGTACCCTTCGCAACCACCGCCTTGTCGCCACTTCGTATCAATTTGACGGCCGCATTATTCGAGTCAAAACTGGCAGTGGATTATGGGTCTATGAAAAAGTTGGCACCGCCCGCTCTCCGCAGCTAAGAAGAATTACGCCAGCTCTTCCCCCTCAACGCTTTATCCTCGAAGGCTTTGAACACACCGTCCCTATGGATGGTTACAACCCGGGACAAAATCGTCGCTCTGCATTAAGAGAACATTTCTCCACTCAATAACGGTTCACAGCTTGTTGATAGAATCATGAAAAAGGACTGGTTATTTTTTGACCACAATCAAATATACTATTGGTTTTGTCGTATCAGCCGATTTTCCTGCCTAGACTTTTAAATAGGGTCCCCCAGAGTCAATCAGGAGAAGAAAATGATCATTACCCATCGCAATTTTTTACTCCAAAGCAGTCACAGAGAACACGCACGAGTTCACGTCAACCCAGTTGGTGAGCTCGAGTTTGATATTATCGAATCTCAGCAACATCATAATACCGATTTTGAACATTTAGTTTTTAAACGCTCTGCAACAGGTACTGTAGTCGCTGGCATCGACAAAAATAACCAGACACATTGGCAATATACACTGTCAAACACCGATGCTGACGAATTGAATACGCTGGTTAAACAGGCCAACGAGGACTTCGAGCAATTGATGAGAGATTTGTAACTCTTGCTGCAAATCCGCTGTGCTGACGCGCAAACTGCTTTGAATTCAATATGCCTTCGATGATGAAGGCGTATGTTCTGTGCGCCTTTATTTTTTCCTCTACGGTCACATTATGACAGTTCTCTGAACTTCCACCATTAAGTTTTTCATATGATACTCGCTTTACAATCAGCCTAACCAATCTTATGACCTTCCGATTATCGAAAGAGACAAAATTAGCTGGCATGCTTTGCCTTGCCATCTATGCATCGCTTACATTTGTAGTGGTCTTGCTTTACTTTCCATCAGACCTAACGTCCTATGTTCCTGATACTACTGGTCTGATTTTGCAAAACTTAACTTACTCTGCTGGTCATCAAGGTTTTTTGTTCACGTTAGCTCTATTGATGAGTTTCTCTGCTTATTGTATTCGTCAAAGCAATCACAAATTACACTATTTAGTTCAGTTGGGGTTACTTCTAGTATTGAGTTTTGGTGCGAAATCGGTGCTTAAGGAATTTACCCAAAGCCCAAGGCCGTATACTGAAACACTAACCCAACTTCAAGTACTGCCCTCACCACAAAGCTTCTACTCTTTAAGTACTAAAGAGAAGGATAAACGAATCCAGCAAGTCGGTGAAAGCGTCAGTGAGTGGAGAACAAAACACTGGATCGGCGAAACCGACTACTCCTTCCCGTCGGGTCATACGATTTTCGCCTCCATCTGTGTACTGTTCTTTGGTGGTATTCTTTTCAGCGAACGACAGTACTTTGCCGCTTCTGTGGTAATACTTTGGGCTGTAGGCGTTGCAGGAACCCGACTGTGGCTCGGCATGCATCGGCCTGTCGATCTCTACGGTTCCATGCTGTTTGCACTCATTTTGTATACTCTTGTACCCTACCACTATCCTGTCGTTGACAAGATGTTAGGCAAATTAAAAAACCACTAGAGGCGCAGCGTAATTTCCACTATCATCGAAATACTGATTATGGAGATCGATTTATGCAAATTGAAGTCGCTGCAAAAGCGCTCAAAGAACTAGGTCATGTAACGCGACTCGCCATCTACCGCCAAGTGGTCAAAGCAGGGCACAAAGGCATCCCCGTAGGTGTCATTCAGGATCGGCTGGAGATTCCCGGGTCGACGTTGTCCCACCACATTTCCAGTCTGGCGTCGGCTCAGTTAATCGAACAACGGCGTGAAGGTCGGACTCTGTATTGCGTCGCGAAGTACGAACATTTAGAAGGTGTTATTGCCTTTCTTCAAGATGAATGCTGCAGCGACGAGACGTGCCTATAGATATCGTCAGGTCGTGTGAGTGCGACCTGTTCTCCCCTCTATCATCTTAATTATAAGACTCCTGCCCTCTATCCCTCTCTGGCTTTAGCGCAACACCATACTGCCCCCTATGATTATCGAAGAGTCATAGGGAGATGAGCTCATGAAGTTTTTAAGAGCAGCGCAATACACAGGTCAAACGCTTCTCACCATATTTATGATGTTAACCTTCGGTATCACAGCAATCGCTATTTTGCTGATGACCAACTATGAAGCGGAAAAAACCATAGATGCGTTGCAAAAAGACAGCAGTCAGATTGAAATTCAAGCGGCAAAAAACTTCATGGATCAATTTTTCATTGCCATGGATATGCACATCTCCCATTTAGTAGAAGAACCCGCTATCATCGCTGCAGTAAAGGGAAATTTCCCAAAAAAATCTCCTTCGAATCATGACCATAATCACGATAGCAGTAACGTCTCTAGTTCATCAAATGTCGATGAAGATAATATTTTCAAACACTTGCACCAGTTTCATCTTTCCAACGCTAAGGTTAAGTTCTGTCTCTTTGATGCTAACGGCATCGTGAAGTTCAATAGCTTGCCTCAAGAAGGTCCGATTGAAAATCGACTCGCTCTTCTCAGCAAAATTAAGCAGACACAAAGTCAGCTAACCGTTTATTTGTTGCGTCAGCAAAACCAACAAAAAGTCATTCGCTTCTATAAACCTATTTACTCAAATGAGACGCTTTCGGGCGTTGTTGTGGGTGCCTTTCCTTATAACAACACAACTTTTTTCAGTTCATTGCAAGAAAACAACACTCGATGGTACTCATTGACTCAACCCGGGTCTACCTGGGTGGAAACACCGCCGGGGACAGATTGGAACATAACCAGCGTTAAACTCGACAAATCCGATATTTCGTTGCAGTTTGGGGTCAACCGTCAAACATTTATCAACCAGAAGAACGCTCTGCTTTATAGTTTAGCTTTCGCTATTCTCATCGCGCTCACAGTCTCCTCTGCTATTGTCTACCTTCTTGGGCAGCAGCTAATCATCAATCCATTTCAAAAACTTGAGCAGTCAAAAATCGCCCTGTCGGTACAAACTAAGCTACTTAATAAAAAGGTAGATGAAGCCAGGCTTCTAACTAATGTGGTAAAGCAGGCTAACGATGCAATTTTGATCGCCAATCACAACGGCCATGTTGAATGGGTTAACCACGCGTTTGAGAAGCTTTCCGGATGGACTCTTGAGGAGATCAAAGGTGTTGAGTTGAGTTCGCTTCTCTATTGCGACCATTCCGATCCTCTCGCCACCGTAAAGATTACTGACTCACTAACACGAGGGATTCAAACCCGCGTCGAACTCATCAATCATTCCCGAGATCATGTCCCCTACTGGGTGGACATAGACATAACCCCGACCTTCGATACCAAGGGTGCTACGGATAAATTTATTGTCATTGAGCGTGACATTACTACTCATAAAAAACTTCTTGAAAAGCTGGAGCTTGCAGTCAAAGCTGCCGACTCGGCGAATATCGCCAAATCTCAGTTTCTGGCGACTATGAGCCACGAAATTCGCACCCCAATGAATGGTGTATTAGGCATGGTGCAGGTGATGCTCTCTGAAACCGAGGACCCAAAACAAAAAGAAAGTCTGATGCTCATCCTCGATTCTGGCAACCATCTTATCTCTATCCTGAACGATATTCTTGACCTCACCAAGGTCGAACAAAACCGCATAGAAATAGAAGAAAACCCGTTTAATCTTGAGCAGATAGTCGCACCGTTACTTTCCACCTACCAAACGGTCTGCAAGGAGAAAGGAATTCATTTCACCATTCAATGTAACGTCGATAACAAAGTCAGCTATCTTGGAGACAAAAACCGCATAAGGCAGATTCTCTACAACCTGATTAACAATGCCATCAAGTTCACCAAACTAGGGGCTATTACTGTAACCATAGGTCGCTTAAAACCCCACTCAAAACACATATCTTTCGTGGTTGAAGATACAGGTATTGGTATTCAGCCTGACGCACTCGACATTGTCTTTGAACCTTTTGTTCAGGCAGACACTTCTACCACCAGAGACTATGGAGGTACTGGGCTTGGTCTAGCCATAGTTAAACAACTGATCGAAAAGATGGGGGGGACAATCCAGGCGTCAAGCATTGTAGGGCAAGGGACTCGATTTGAGTTTGAAATACCCCTACGCACCACTATTCAACCTGCCGACAGTCTGTTAACGCAACACTATAAAGACAGTTCAAACCTTTCTGGACTGGATATTCTGGTGGTTGAGGATAACCATATCAACGCACTTATTGCGCAAAAACTATTAGAGAAGGACGGACAAAAAGTCACGATTGTTGAAAATGGACAACTGGCTCTTGATGCGCTGAGCAATCATCCCTACGATCTTGTACTTTTGGACAATCATATGCCCGTGATGGATGGTATAGAAGCCTGCAGACAAATACGACAACAGTTCGATAGCGGTATTTTGATATTTGGATGGACAGCCGATGTGTTCTCCGACTCGAAGCAGTCTTTTATCGATGCCGGGGCTGATTGCGTGCTCCACAAACCATTAAAGAAAGAAGCTCTCTTTGAAGCTCTGAATCGATTTAAAATTTCCATAGGGAAACAACATGCCGGAAGGTAAATACAATACACTCCTTTTATTCACATGATTTATTCCTGTTTAAAGTTAATTTTGTCTCTTCTTTATAGAATCAGAACTTTCTATTACAACTCATTGAAATTGACCAGAAAACACCCATAAAATTAGAACGTTTAATATAATTCTCTCGAATAGTATTAAGATTTATAAACAGTGTTGACTAATTACAACCTAATCAATATCGTAGCGTCATTGCATTTAAAAGTATGCCAGTAACACTCTAAGATTGGTGATTTTCGTTAATCTTACACACATAATCAGAATAAATTTATCACAATAACAACTTAGAAAAGGATAACGCAGTGAGGCTTAACAACCTGTCTATTCGAACTAAACTGCAAGCAATTGTCGCGTTTGCGGTACTAATTTTGTTTTCACTAGGTACTTTTAACCTACTCATACAGAAAGAAGCCAACTACGAACAGCGAAAAGAGCGTGTGCGATCCAACGTTGATATCGCTTATACACTTGCCAAACATTATCATGGCCTTGAAAACGTATTAGGACGTGAGCAAGCGCAACAGGCAGCCCAACAAGCCATAAGTCAGCTGCGCTACGATGGTAACAACTACTTTTGGATTGCAACGACCACCAACACCATAGTCATGCATCCTACTCAACCGCAACTTAATGGTACCAGCACCAGCACACTCACAGATTCTCGGGGTAATCATTTCTGGCAAGAGATGGCGTCTATTGCCAAGCAAAAAGGCAGTGGTTATCTGACTTATTACTGGATCGGCAGTGATGGGGAAGAATCCCAAAAGGTGTCGTTCGTCAACTACATTCCGGAGTGGGACTGGATCATCGGAACCGGTGTGCAAACATCCGATATCGACAAGGCATTCCAGCAACACCTGATTAAAGAACTCATTGTCGATGCAATTGCCGCTTTGGCTCTGGTTGTCATTTGTCTGGTTGTGGCGAGAAATATCGTCCAGCCCATCGAAAAGCTGGTTAAACAAGTGCACAGCGTTGCAGATGGTGACCTGACCATTAATATGAAAACTTCTCGTCAGGATGAAATGGGTTACCTGAGCAATGAACTCGACCGAATGATGACGGCACTGAAAGAAACGATAACAGCCGCTAAAGCATCTGCTAGCCATTCAAGCCAACTTTCAAGCAGCATTGCCGCGGCCAGTGAAGAAACATCAACCAGTATCAACTCTCAAAGTCAGCAGCTGGAGCAACTGGCAACGGCGATGAGCGAGATGTCATCAACGATTCAAGACATCGCAGGCAATTCAGAAAGGACCTCTGCAACGACAGAAGAGAGTAAAGAATACGCTGCTGAGGGAAGCCGCAGCATGGGGTATACTCTCAATAATATTGCGGGCATCTCTGATGATATAAATAGTACTCATCAATTAATGGAAGCACTGAAGCAAGGCGTTAATGACATCAGTAATGTGGTAAACGTTATTCATGAAGTCTCCGAGCAAACCAACCTGTTAGCACTCAATGCTGCAATTGAAGCAGCACGAGCTGGTGAGCAGGGCAGAGGGTTTGCCGTTGTAGCCGATGAAGTACGTAACCTGGCCAGTCGAACTCAGGAGTCTACTGCTCAAGTTCAGGCTACGATCGACAAGTTAAACCAACGCACCGACAGCGTGCTCACCGTAATGGCCTCCAATCAAACGAAGGTTTCAGAGAGCGTCGAGCTTGCTTCCCAGACTCAGGACAAGCTGGATACTGCTGTCACCAAACTCAACGACACCTATGACATGGTGGCTCAAATTGCCGCGGCTGCAGAGCAGCAAGGCACCGTGGCTAATGAAGTCAACGAAAACGTCAGTATCGTTCACCTTTCAATCAGTGAGATCCGTCAGGCAAGTCAAAGTCTTGCTGAGCAATCTCAATCTATGGCTCAAGCCTCTGATGAGTTGAGCGAACGTTTGGCTTACTTCAAAGTGTAAACAAAAATGGGGCTCCATCCACTAGATAGAGCCCCATGACATCACCCAAACCAAGCTAGGTTTCGTTATAAACCAAAATAAAAGTAACGGGCACGGATGTAGCGATAGATGGCAGCCCTGCTACTTCTCTTAGAGCTTCTATGCCCCCTTCCAGTCCAAAGTCGGCAGCCTCCACAATGATAGGATCCGTCGACACGACACCGATTTTATCGTCTCCGAGTTTCATCACAGTCAGTTTAGCTGAGTAGGTCTTTTGTTTTCCAAACAGATCAACGGTGACATCATTTGTGGTCGAATACACACCTCCGACATCGCTGTTGTCTAGTTCGCTCATATTGATGATGGTAGATATGGTTGCATTGGCGTGATCCGCAACGTTGAACAACATGGTCTGCATCCTTTCGTTGCGTATCGGAATGTTAGTTTCTACACTGGCAAGATTGATAATAATGGTTGCTTTCCCATCGTCACTAATAGTCCCAGTCATGGTGTTAAAGTAATGAACTTCACTTATCGCGTTCTTCTTTGTCGAAACAAACTTCAACGTAGAATTGCCATTGTCCAATAACCACCCTGCCTGCAAAGGCAAGACAATACTCATCGACATTAATATGGCGACAATTCTCACTATCATGATGTATCCCTCTCTACCCTGTTGGTCTTAATAGGTTTAGACGAGGTTAGTGGTAATCTCCATATTCAGCGCGCTTTATGCTACAGTTTTGCAGCTTTTTTGATGAAACAGGACACAATGGAGCCGTGCCAGTATGCTAATCAATCTAGAAGATCTTTCCGCTACATCCATCTATCATCTGATGACCCAAACCGTCATTCCGCGCCCTATTGCATGGGTATTGACCGAGTCTGCATCAGACAACTACAACCTAGCCCCTTTCTCCTATTTTGCGCCGATTTCGAGTAACCCTCCGTTACTTATGATTTCAGTGGGTAAGAAACCCGATGGCACGCTTAAAGACACCGCCGTTAACGCCATTAACAACCGAAAACTGGTGATCCACATCGCGTCAGTAGACAGTGCCGACGTAATGACTCAGACATCTGCTACCCTCTCTCATGGCGAATCTGAAGTACAACATAGTCAAGTAGCGCTGAATAAATTTGAAGGCTTCTCACTACCGAAAGTCGCCGAGTGCCCCATTGCATTTGGTTGTACTCTGCACGAAGTCGTTGAGATGGGAAAGACACCGCAACATTTGCTGATTGCCCAAATCGAACAGGTCTATATCGATGATTCAGTTGTCGAAATAAATAACGAGCGGCTTTTGGTCGATGCTCTTAAGGTTAATCCACTCTCTCGTTTAGGTGGAAGTGATTATGCCACACTGGCAAAGACCTTCACCATCAAACGCCCTCAATAGCCCAGAAAGTGCATCACGCTCTCCATAGGTGAGCTAATCACAGCGTGTATTGGCTCACCACTTCACATCACCGAAAGCAATCAATAATCTTATTGATAATCATTAGCAATTGCGATAAAGTGCGTTCCCCTTTTCTATCAGAATGTAATAATAATGAAGTCTTTAATCGCAAGTGGAATGCGTACCGCATCATTCATTGTACTGTGCGTGATGAACGCAGTCTCATACGCTGAACAGTCCAGAGTCATCACCGACCAACAGGGAAGTATCACTATTGAAGGCACACCCAGTCGTGTTATTGCTCTGGAATACTCGTTTGTTGATGCGTTGGCGGCAGTAGGTGTATCGCCGGTTGGTGTTGCTGATGACAAAAATGTCGACAGAATCCTTCCCGAAATCCGCGCGCTGATAAAACCGTGGCAATCCGTGGGTGTCCGTCCTCAACCAAGCCTGGAAGCAATTTCACAGTTAAAACCGGATCTCATCATCGCTGATGCAGAAAGGCACAGCACCATCTATAAAGACTTAAGTGCGATTGCCCCCACCTTACTGCTGAAAAGTCGTGGCGAAACCTATGAAGAAAATCTGCAATCCGCAATGAAAATCGGATTAGCCGTCAACAAAGCGACCGAAATGGAAGCACGCATCAGCAAACATCGCTCAATAATGACGGAGTACAAATCCAAACTTTCTTCCGCAGAAACTTTCCAATTTGCTGTCGTTACCGACAAAGGAATGTGGCTACATGGCCCCGACTCATATGCTGGTGGGGTTATTAAGGCATTGGGCCTAAAAGGACCGATGGTTCCAAAGAGCGAAAAAGCTTATATAGAAGTTAGCTTTGAACAGTTACTAAAGATTAACCCAGACTGGCTCCTTCTCGGCCCCTACAAACCTCATACTGTTTATGATGATTGGCAACAAAACCCACTGAGCAAAATGCTTAAAGTCGCCAGCAGTAATCAGGCGATTAACGTTTCCCCACAGTTGTGGTCACTTAACCGAGGAATTCTGGCCGCCGAAGGCATTGCAAGAAACCTCTCCGATATCATTAATAAATAATCATCTTCTATGCTTCTGACTCGCCAGCACAAACTTTGGCTTGCACTTCTTGCCACAACTTTTGTCGCGCTCAATACTTCCCTTATTGTCTGGTCTAGTTTCGAGCTGACCATGCACTCTCTATGGGGATTCTGGTCGTCTTTTGACGAGACCAGTATTGAGCAACAAATCATCTCTACCCTACGATTGCCAAGGGTTCTGAGCGGTGCATTGATTGGCGCGAATCTCGCCGTCGCTGGGGTGCTGATGCAGGGGCTGACACGGAACCCTCTTGCCTCGCCATCGGTGTTGGCTATTAACTCCGGCGCAGCTCTGTTCATCGTCCTGAGTAGTTTTGGTGTCCTCTCTTTGCCTGTTCCGACCGTTGTCGCGGGGGCAATGGGCAGTATTGCCAGCGGATTAATTGTGATTTATTTAGGCGGTTTTTTCGATAACCGCCCGCATCCAGTCAAACTCATCCTTGCGGGCATCGCTGTCAATGCTTTATTACTCGGCTTAACTCGGGCAACCATCATTCTTGCCGATGACCAGGCTTACAGCGTCCAATCTTGGCTGATTGGTTCAATTAGTACCCTCGATTGGGCAGCGTTTCATCAGTTGTTGCCTTTCAGTTTCCTGGGACTGATTCTGGCATGGTCGCTAGCTCATCCGCTCAATCTGCTGATATTGGGCAACGATGTAGCAACCGGACTGGGTGTCAACACGACACTAATTCGTTTGCTTGCGTGTAGCGCTATCGTTTTGCTAACCAGTGTCAGTGTGTCTATCGCCGGACCTATCGGTTTTGTCGGGCTACTCATCCCACATATTGCCAGAAGACTAACGGGACACAATTTTTTCGCTTTGATCCCTGCCTGCGCCCTACTTGGGGCGACCCTTATTATGCTTTCAGATGCAATGGCGAGAGGTTTGGCCTTCCCTACAGAAACCCCCGTAGGCGTTGTTACCGCTTTAATCGGAACACCTTTTTTTATTTTCATTTCTGTTAAGAGCCGTCTTAATTCATGAACACTCGTTGGATCACTCTCGCACTGCTCACAATAATCATAGCCATTGTCAGTATGCTTACTGGTGTCGCAAACTTGTCCATTACACAAGTCGTCAGTGCTATCGTCGCCGGCGGTGAGTTTGACTTTGTCGTCAATCAATATCGTTTACCACGTCTAATTCTTGCGCTAGGTGTCGGTGCGGGTCTCGGTATATCCGGAGCTCTGGTACAGGGCGTAATCCGCAATCCCTTGGCCTCCCCAGATCTGATTGGTGTCAGCGCGGGTGCAGGTTTTGTCGCCACCCTACTTCTCACTGTTTTTCCCGGCGCTCCCGTATGGAGCTTGCCTATTGCCGCCATGATAGGAGGGGTCTCCGTTGGACTGCTACTTATCGTCATAGCAAAGCAGGCTAATCTTCCTCCTGCCCGTATGGCGTTGACCGGGATTGCCATCAGCGCGTTCTTAGCCAGCGGCATCGACTATTTACTAGTGGTGCATCCCATCGAAATCAATACCGCTATGATATGGCTAACCGGCAGCCTGTGGGGTCGAGGTTGGGAACAGATGCCTTTCATCTGGATTGGGCTACTGACATTGCTGCCCTACTCTATGTGGTTAGCGTGGCGACTCGATATTATTGGGCTGGGCGACGAGTCGGCAATATCATTAGGTATCGAACTGGATCGCGTTCAAGCTGCGGCTTTGATGAGTGCCGTAATGCTGGCCAGTCTCAGTGTCTCTATTGCGGGTACCATCAGCTTTGTGGGTCTGCTCGCCCCGCACTTATCACGGTTACTCTTTGGGCATAATCACAAAGCACTGCTTATCGGCGCCGCATCTATTGGCGCACTTCTTGTTCTCATTGCCGACACCATAGCCAGAGGGATTGCACCGCCAATAGAACTTCCGGCAGGCGTACTAACATCGGTGATTGGCGCGCCTTATTTCATCTTTCTGTTAAAACGATACAAGGGCTGGTAATGCTGTCTGTAAAAAACCTATATGTTGCTTATGGCGATAACACCATTATCGAAAATCTCAGTCTTACCATACCCAAAGGCAAGATCACCGCACTCATTGGACCCAATGGTTGTGGTAAATCGACGCTTCTCAAAACACTTGCGCGAATAAATAAGCCTAAGTCAGGGGAAGTGTTGCTGGACACAACACCGCTACACGAGTTTGCAACCAAATCTCTTGCGCAACGGCTGTCGATGCTGCCACAGACTCATACCAGTCCTGAGGGAATAACGGTTCGAAAACTGGTCGAGTACGGTCGCGCACCCTATGCCTCCCATTGGGGAAAACTCACTGATAACGACCACGCAATGGTGTCCAGAGCAATGGTCTCTACTGGAGTAAGCGAGCTGCAAGAAACTCCAGTCGACGCATTATCCGGTGGGCAACGTCAGCGCGCCTGGATCTCTATGATAGTGGCACAGGACACCGAAGTCATCATGCTGGACGAACCGACAACTTACCTTGATTTATCTCATCAAATTGAGTTGATGAAAATGATGCAGACCATGCACCAACAAGGAAAAACCGTCATTGTGGTGTTACACGACCTCAATCAAGCCTGCCGCTATTGCGACCACCTTGTCGTGCTGAAAGATGGAAAATTAGTACTCGATGGAGACCCCTCCGAGGTCTTCACTCAAGCTTTGCTGCAAGACGTGTTTGATCTGGATGCCATCGTGATAAAAGATCCCATTTCCGGTACTCCTATGTGTGTACCTAAGTAATCCTCATGGTAAATTGACAGAGATGTTATAAGTCATTTCAAACACCTATCAATAGCCTTACCAACATATCAATAACGGTATTGATAATTATTATCAGGCGCACTATCATTGCCATCCTTTAACAATACAGTGGTAATAAAAGCATATGGCAACTCGAACTGGGAATAGAGTTTTATCCCTTTCACTACTCGCCTTATCAGTCGGACAAGCACTCGCTGCGGATGATGTAAAACAAGAGCAAACTACCGAAATCAAAAAAACGGATGAAAACATGGTGGTCACCGCCACTCGATACAGCCAGGATGCCGATAAAATCCCAGGCTCGATCTATGTAATTTCCGAACAAGAATTAAAACAGCAAACAGCCGTCTCCGACGACTTAACCAGTGTGATTGCAAACCTTGTTCCGGGGATGACACCAAGTCGCCAAAAGCTTTCTACTCAAGGTGAAAATCTACGAGGCCGTACCGCTCTTATCATGGTTGATGGCGTGCCCCAGAACAACCCTCTACGTAATGGTAACCGTAATGGTTATACCGTTGACTCATCAATGCTCGAGCGTGTGGAAGTGGTGCAAGGCGCAAGTGCTGTTCAGGGGAACGGAGCAACGGGCGGTATCATCAACTATGTAACAAAAAGCGCGAAACCAGGCGACCACTGGAAACAAACCATAGGTACCCGTGTGACCTCAAACCTTAAAGAGGATGGAACCGGCGGAAAAGTCTACTATAACCTGAGTCAGTACGATGAAGACTATGACCTTTTCATCGGCGGTTCGTGGGACCGTCAGGGACTCTATTACGATGGCAATGGCAATCCTATTGGGATGAACTCTATTCAGGGCGAAACTCAGGACTCAAACGCAACAAACTTTCTGGCGAAAGGTGGCTACAACTTTGATGGCGGCAATCAGCGAGTCAGCTTCAGCGCCAGTCGTTACAAGTTACAAGGTAATCAGAACTATGTGAGTGTCCCTGGAGACTGGCAGAATGGTATTCCGGGAACCGTGGTTCCGGGCACGCCTGACGGAGACCCAACATCCAATTATGCCGAGCTGTACAACATTGGCTACGATCACTACGACTTCCTTGGCGGTGAATTAAAATTCCAGGCTTTTTATCAAGATTTTGAAGCAGTTTACGGCCAGGCATCATGGTGGCCAACTCCAGACAAACAATACGATCAAGGTGCCATAGTTTCAACGAAGAAGGGTTTCAAACTCAGCTACGTAAAAACCGATTTACTCGGCTGGGACGACAGTTGGGTCATTGGTCTCGATGGACTGGAAGACACGACAAAACAAACGTTGACACAATCAGGCAAGGACGTCACTCCCGATATGATGTATCAGAGCCTTGCGCCATTTGTTCAGGGTGACGTATTGGTGACAGACTCACTGCGTCTGTCCGGCGGCGTACGCTTCGAAAACACTAAGGTCAAAGTGGCCGATGGGCAAACTCTGTGGGGTTACGGCAACGGTGGGTACCGCCAGGTCGACATTATTGGCGGTGAACAAAACTTTTCTCAGGCAGTATTCAACGCCGGAGCCGTCTACGACTTCACTTCCAATGTCAGCTCTTTCGTTGGCTTTAGTCAGGGCTTTGGTTTACCCGATATTGGCCGTGTATTACGCGGAAATTGGATCGGTGGTCCGAATGTCGACGCCCCAGTTGGCGGAGCGCCAATTGACTTCAATACCATGCCAGCCGTAAAACCTGTGGTTACCGATAACTACGAAGTTGGACTGAGCTACAGCAATGACAAGTTGTTTGTCAGTGGCAGCACCTACATGTCGATTGCCAAAGACGGCGCCAACCTGAGCCTTAACAGCGGTGGTACCTATGACGTGGTTCGCCAACGTACCGACATCAAAGGCTACGAGTTTACCACCACTTACAACGTGTTACCGACAACCCAAATTCAGGCGTTGTATGCACACGTAGAAGGTCAGGTTGATACCAATCAGGATGGTAAAGTAGACAGTGACATGGACCTAAAAAACCTGTCTCCTGATCGCTTGCTTGTTGCCGTCAATCACAGCTTCTCTGATCGCCTGAATGGTCGTGTTCAGTACAACCACATGTTCTCCAGAACAAAAGAAAAGAACGCTGCCGGTAGCGCTCAGCAGTTTGATGGCTACGGATTAATGGATCTTTCTATGTTCTATGATATGCAGAGCTACGGTCGAGTCAGTGTTGGTATCGAAAACCTCTTCAATGAGCAGTACATCAACTACTTCAGTCAAATTCGACACCACAATGCCTATTACTTTTCAGGTCGTGGACGCACCTTTAGCCTAGGCTACGAAATCGACTTCTAAGCTGCGCCGAAAACGCATCAAAAAAGCCCGCTATTATATCAAGCGGGCTTTTTTCGTTAGGCTAAACTGCGAGCAATTGCTCTTTGGTTTCTTTATCGGTGAAGGCTGCATTAACGCTGTTGTGATAGATATGCAGATAATCTTCCTCCGACAGATTAAACTGCTCAATCACGATCTGAACTTCTTTCGTCATGGTCGTGTTAGACACCGTACGATTATCTGTATTAATCGTCACCGGAATACCGCGTCGACGGAAATCCTCAATAGGATGCACTTGCATATTCTCTACAGCTTTGGTCTGTACGTTACTGCTTGGACAGGTTTCCAGTGCTACTTGCTTGGCATGCACTAACGCAAACGCCTGCTCATGGGTAGCAATGTGAATGCCATGACCAACACGCTCTGCACCGAGCATGGTAATCGCATCGTAAACGTTTTGCCCTTCCCCTTGCTCACCGGCATGAATGGTGACATGAAATCCCTTCTCCTTCGCGTACTGAGCAGAAGGAATGAATCTTTCACAGAAGCCAAGTTCCTCACCACCAGCCAAATCAAAGGCGGCGACCCCTTTGCCAAGAAATTCTGCTCCCGCATCCAAAACGTCTTTGATTTCATCTGTTGGCATATGGCGTAGTAAAGACAGAATGATGTTGCCCTTAATTCCATGAGTCGTTTCAGCACGCTTCATGCCCCTGACCACGGCACCGATGATTTGCTCAATAGTCAAACCTTTCTCACGGTGAAGCAGCGGCCCAAAACGCACTTCCATATATTTAACGTTTTCTAACGCAGCATCTTCGTACACTTCAAATGCGATGCGCTCCAGTGCTTCTTCCGTCTGCATAACCGATAGAGGCAGATCAAAACGCTTGAGATATTCTATCAAGTTTGGGCATGTTTCCGGTGCGATCATCATGTCACGGATAACATTAACGTCTGAGCTTGGTAATACGATGTCTTGTTGTGCTGCCAGTTCAAGGATGGTCTCAGGGCGAACACTGCCATCTAGATGACAATGAAGGTCGATTTTTGGAAGTTGTTTATAGTTCATCGTTACCTCTCTTGGAATAATTGATAAGCCTCAGAATTTCCATGCATTTATTCCGACTCCGTGCAGAAAGGCTAACGAACTGGTGATATCGTCACAACCAACATACATGAGTCATTTCACCGAATTCAAGGGAATAGAACGCAGTTATACTGATAAACGTAATACAAAGCCACAGCAACCACCTATTTTTTCGTGATTTACATCACCTTTTAATGCGTAAACGTTTGCTATTCCGTTTGTAAATTCATTCCTGTAATCATCCACAGATTTAAGACACAGCCCGCACAAATCGCGACATTTCCTGCACAGATCTCACCATTAGATTTCATTACAGTACGCCCCGTATTCAATGACTCTAATTATTAATAGGTAACATAATGAAAAAAGCAGTGGCGTTAGCACTTACTACACTTTTTGCGTCAAGCGCGTTTGCTGGCGCAACCGACCCGGGTTTCTATGTCGGTGGTGGTTTTGGTCTAACTGAAAGTAAACTGGATAATCTGGATTATGCGTTTCTGCCTTCCCTAAAAGGCGACCGTGCTTTTAAAGTATATGGTGGGTATCAGTTCAATCGAATCGTTGCTTTGGAAGGCGGTTACACTAAGTACGGTAAGTTCAGTGACTCGCACCTGAATGGTTACTCATGGAATCCTAGCGCACTTTCATTAGCAGCAAATCTTGGTTATACGTTTGATATCGGTCTACGCCCTTTTGCTACTCTTGGGCTGTCTTATCTGGGTCTGAATGAAGAAGGTTATAAGGCATTCGAAAATGACTCTGGTTCAGCATTCCGCTACGGGTTGGGTTTGGAATATGCACCACAACAAATCGATGGTTTAGCTGTTCGTATGGCTTATGAAGCTGATGCATTCTCTGTACAAGAGCCAATAAACGGTACTTCTACAACGTTCTCTGTTGGTTCCTTCTATCTGGGCGCATCTTACAAATTCTAATAACGCCAACACGTCAGTTAGCTAGCAAAAAGCCACTTCTGTCTCCAGAAGTGGCTTTTTTACTCTAGAATGACCAACCAACTTTAGCACTAAATGCCGTTTCATTGCGATCGACAAGAGGCAAGTGACTAATACCGACACTGCCAGTCCAGCCTTTATTTTCCACAATGAACTCAACGCCCGGCGTTAAGCCATTGGAGGTGTGACTGTCCATATGTGGTCGACCCGCATAGTAGTAACTGCGGTCGAGCTTAGAGTGCACAATCCCGATATTGGGGGCAATATAGATATTGTCAGTAATACCGTATGTCATCGCCAGCTTCGCGGCTAAAAAATCAGATTTGAGGTAGTAACCTCCGTCTGGATTTTCATCGAATTTGCCAAAGTCCAGGCCTGCACCAAACCCCCAGCTGCCTTGCCCATTTAGTTGGTAAACGCCCAAAGTATAACCCTGGGTTGCATTGAGAAAAGACAACCCCGCCAGTACAGAAGTTTTCCTGTATTCTTCCTTTGCAAGAGCCTGACCGCTTAGTGCACCAAATAGTGCCATCAGACACAAACCCGGAATGATTTTCGATCGCTTGTTCGTCATACTGTTCTTAAAGTAACTGCTCAAGCGCTCGAATGTATTGAGCTTCAAATAAATAGTCAAAACCTTGGCAGCAAGTTTGACAAAACCCTTACGAATCTGGCTAACTCCAAGGCATTTTAGAGGTTCAGTCCTTATTCCGTACTTTGTCTTTATTATTGATTTCAAAGAGAACGCCGCCCTTCGGCATCCAAAACTCACATGCCGCTCTTTTTATCGTGGTCGGGTTTCCCCAGGCACTGCACAAGTCATTCTGATGCTGCCTCTGACGCACAAACTGTCTGCATGTCCCACATACCAATTCCATGTCCAATCCTCCATTATCGGCATTCTTTGTTTAGTATCTTGGTCCAGACTACCCATTTTTCACGTCAAAGATCTTGATAACGAACAACATGATTCATTGTAAGAATCGGGTGATTTTTCATTGTATGAGAAAGATGACAGACAATTTTGTTCCCTTTCTTATTCAGCAGGAATATAAATTGCCTATCACTTTTTTATGTTAGATAACAATCGCTATGGGAAATACACAGCAACCGACCACTCAGGTAAACGAGAAACCACTTCAACTGCTCATGCAGGTGGCGGTCTCCGACGAGCCCATTTCCGCGAAGGCTCTTAGTCAGCAACTGGGTGTGCCACTGAGTAGCCTCTATCGACATATAAAGCTACTTAAAGAGTGGAATTTAATCGAAGAAAGCCCATACGATAAAACACTGATCGTAGGTCCGGCAGCTCTAATGCTGATGCACAGCTATCAATCGAGCACCCACAATCTGGAGGCCATTGAAAGCATATTGTTCCGTTTGCAAAAACAGACCGGAGAAATGGCCGCTTATATGGTGCCAGTTGGGTATAGAGCTCTCTGCGTCAGTTTGCAAGAGAGCGCTCAGGCACTGCGCTGCAGTTATGTTCGAGGACAAAGCCAACCTCTGCTTCGAGGCGCTTCTTCTAAAGTGATGCTGGCTTATTTGCCAGAGGCACGCCGTGACAAAATCCTGCGTCACTTTGGCGAAGAACACAATGCCCCAGGCTGGAGCGAAGAGCTGGACCAAATCCGACGCCAGGGGTTTGCAATCAGTACATCCGAATTTGATACCGGTGTTACGGGCATCAGTGCTCCGGTCATGAAGGGTTCGAAATTAGTAGGCGCTGTTTCCATCATGGCTCCAGCTCACCGAGTTGAAGCCAACAAGGATAGGTTTATTTTACATGTTTTACAGGCTGCCCGAGCGCTGCCACCGGAAAGGTAACTCACTATGCTCAACGTCTTCAAACAACTATGGAAACGCCGTTATCATCCTGCTTTAGAAAGCCAACTTTCCGTATTCACGGTATCGGAAGCTATCAAGCCTATGAATAATGCCCAGTTTGAAGACGCTGACTCCCTGTTAGAAACCGCTTACGATTGGCTAAGTGCACAGCAAAAATCTCACTCAATGAGAAAAATTGGACATTATCCAATTCTGGGCAGCTACTGCCCTGAAAGACCTTACTTTGAAAGTCCAGTCGCAAAACTCGACTTTACTAGCCAACTCAACCAACAGCTTTCGGTAGGTGCAATGCCAATGGTCATTACCAATTGCCATGAAACCTTGCTCGACATTATTCCCAATCTACTCATCGACAAAGACGAAATTGGTATTGTAAATATCAACTCGGAATTGCTGCTCGATCAATGTCTTGATGTCACTGTCGGTTCAATGCTGCATTTCGCACTTAACAGATACAATGAGTGCCGCGCTTTTCATATCGGCATCGACAATAATCGCTGCAATAAAAAACAGTTAGAGTACGCGGAAGATATGGGGTGTGATTGGCTACTTTCAAATGAAGTGGTTTACAGAAATCGAGCAATGATAAAAGAACAGCTCGCGCGATTTATCAGCCACTGCGACAAACTGGTTGTAACCATCGATCTGCCTTCTATCTCGAGGCACAACTCAAACTTAGAGAAACACAAGCTCGATGTTGCTATGGTATTGCGAGTGCTGCGCCAATGTTTGGCATCAGATAAAGTGCTATTGGTTCAGCTTGTGGGTGCTAAGGAACAACACATTTATTCCAAACCAACCCAACTTCTTGTTCAGGAAACGGGACTGTTTTTTTCCTAAGAACAAGATTACTGAACTCGCATGGTGGGAATCGCATAACGTTAGCGCCATCACGTACACCCTGACACCAACGCCTTCGCTGATACTGAGGAAGTTGTTCTATACCTGATCAATCAGCAGCGGTAATCTCCTTTAATTACTGAGGCGTTTGGTTGCTAACCAAGCGCCTTTTTTATCCCTACTCTCCCAGAAACTCAGCCCAACCCTAACAATAGAGATGCCCAATATTTAACCACAAAACGATACAAAATCTTAACAATTAAAATTTTTATACATTTTTATTGCATAAATATCTAATTTAATAGTATAGTCCACACAATGATTTTTAATGCAGTAAATCAGCATGGGTATTCAAGCAACAAACCTTCAAAAATTCTACGGTGACACTCAAGTCCTGCACGATGTCAACTTTGAATGTGGCAAAGGCGAAACACTGGTTTTACTCGGGCCAAGCGGTGCAGGGAAAAGCTCCCTACTTCGCCTGCTAAATTTGCTGGAAACGGCAGATGGCGGTGCACTCAGTATTGCGAACAATAACTACGATTTCGATCAACAAGTATCTGAAAAACAGGGTTTAGCGCTTCGCAAACAAGTCGGGATGGTTTTCCAACAGTACAACCTTTGGCCGCATATGACGGTGATGGAGAACCTAATTGAAGCACCCACCAAGGTTGCAGGCGTCTCGAAAGAGCAAGCCACACAGGAAGCCCTCAAAATGCTGTCCACACTTCAACTCGCTGATAAAGCCGATGCATGGCCACTACAACTATCCGGTGGTCAGCAGCAGCGTGTCGCTATCGCGAGAGCATTGATGATGAAGCCTGAAGTCTTGCTCTTTGACGAACCAACAGCGGCGCTCGATCCTGAGATTACGACTCAGATTGTTAATATCATCAATGAGTTAAGTGAAACTGGAATCACTCAGGTTGTCGTAACCCATGAAGTGGATTTTGCCAAAAAAATTGCCAGTCATGTTCTGTATCTCGAACAAGGCAGGGTGGTTGAACATGGTACCAAGGATGCGTTTGTTAACCCACAAACCCAAGCATTTGCTGACTATTTAACGCACTAATACGAAATCGGGTTTGTGCAGGACAGAGCACAAACACGCTATGGAGAAAAATGATGAAAAAAGTACTACTTGCCTCAGTGATCGGGCTGGCTTCAACTGGCGCTATGGCACAACAAGAAATCAAGTTTGCAATGGAAGCGACCTACGCACCGTTTGAGTATGTTGACGAAAACAACGAAATTCAGGGTTTTGACGTCGACCTTGCCAACGCACTTTGCAAGCAAATGGACGCAAAATGTAGTTTCCATAATCAGGCATTTGACAGTCTGATCCCAGCTTTAAAATTTAAGCGTTACGATGCGGCGATTTCGGGTATGGACATTACCGAAGCTCGCCAGCAACAAGTGAGCTTTACCCTCCCTTATTACGATAACTCTGCTGCCTTCATCGCAATAAAAGGCAAGATCGCCAACCAGGCAAATCTTGAAGGTAAACGTATTGGTGTTCAAAACGGTTCAACTCACCAAAGCTACCTATTAGAGCAAATGCCAGGTGTCACAGCCGTACCTTACGGCAGCTACCAGGACGCGTTCATAGATATGCAAAATGGTCGTATTGATTCTGTATTTGGTGATACGGCTGTTGTCGCTGAGTGGTTTAAGAAAGACGATAAGCTGGCTTACGTTGGCGACCAAATCACGAACCAAAAATACTTTGGTAATGGTTTTGGCATTGCCGTCAACAAAGACAACCAAGCGTTGGTTGAACAGTTAAATACTGCGCTTAAAACAGTAAAAGCGAACGGTGAATACCAAGCCATTTTCGATAAGTACTTCGGTAACTAATATGGGTTTAACGGGTTACTCTGCGTCACTCGTACAAGCAAGTTGGGTAACCATCCAACTTGCTTTTGTCAGCCTTTTGGTTGGCTTAGTACTAGCGATCATTTTTGCTGGTGGTGAGATGTCTCGCCATAAAATCATCTCTTGGCCAACCACGGCAATTGTCACCATTATTCGTGGCTTGCCAGAGCTATTAGTCGTTCTGTTTATCTTCTTTGGTTCCACGCAAGTCTTGTTTTTGATCACGGGAGATTTCATTGAGGTTAGCCCGTTCTTAGCAGGTGTTATTGCACTATCGTTGATCTTTGCCTCATATGCGGCACAAACCATTCGCGGAGCACTAAAAGCAGTACCCAGCGGTCAGCGTGAAGCTGGCAGTGCATTAGGTTTAAGTCGTGCGCGTGTTTTCTTTAGAATTGTGCTTCCACAAGCTGTTAAGCACGCCCTACCCGGACTCACCAACCAATGGCTTGTCCTATTAAAAGATACTGCTTTGGTCTCACTAATTGGCGTTACAGATTTAATGAAACAAGCGCAATTAACTTCTGCAGCGACACATGAAGCGTTTACCTGGTATGCGACCGCAGCGGCGATTTATCTTGTCATCACACTGATTACTCAAAAAGCAGTAAAAGGACTAGATAAAAAGTTCTCATCAAAAGAAATGACAGTCGGCAATAAAGGAGTCACAGCATGAATCAACAACATGTTTGGCAAATGGTCGATGGTTTGCAAACAAGCCTACAGCTTACTGTTGTGGCACTGATCGTTGGCTGCCTACTTGCGTTGCTGATGACGCTTAGCTTGATTCTTCGAACACCAGTAGTTCACTGGCTAACACGTGGCATCATCACTCTTTTTACCGGCACACCATTATTGGTTCAGATCTTTCTGGTCTACTACGGACCGGGGCAGTTTGAAGTCATTAGAGAGAGTTTTTTGTGGACATGGCTAAGCCAGCCTTGGTTCTGTGCCATGCTTGCTCTCGCACTTAACACGGCAGCGTACAGTACTCAACTATTTAAAGGCGCGTTCAACGCCATTCCATCAGGCCAATGGCAAGCATGCAGGGCATTAGGAATGGATATGAAAGCAACGCTTCGCGTCTTGCTTCCGTTTGCGATTCGCAGAGCTATCCCTGCTTACTCAAATGAAGTGATCCTGGTATTTAAAGGCACATCGCTGGCCAGTACCATTACCATCATGGACATCATGGGTTACGCACAGCGCATCAATGCTCAAACTTACGACACACTCGTTGTCTTCAGCGTTGCGGGTCTGTTCTATCTTGGGGTCAATGGCGTTCTTACTTTGATCTTTAGGCAAGTTGAGAAGAAAGCCCTGGCTTTTGAAGCGGCACGCTAAGTTATGTAGTGGCAGGAGAAGTGGAGCAAACGCTCCACTTAAATCATCACCTTCAAAGAGAATACCAATACATCGGTAAACAAAGCGGTTTCAAATCCAAGATGCTGGTAATGCAACGTCAGAGTGGGCGCTACTACTGGCGTAATCCCGCCTGCTTGTATCTTGTTTTCGTCTTGGGTATAACCGCTAATCCCGCCAAGCCGTAAACCGACTTTAGCCCATGATTTCCATTCATATTGTGGGTGGAAAGCCAGAATGTAAGATCGACTGTCAAAGCTATTAATCAGTGTAAATGCTTCAAATTGACGGTAACGGAATCCGACAATATAGTTATCCTGATTTCGTCCAGTTGAGGTCAGGTGCTCCGTCCACCCTGCAAACGTCACATCCACGTTACCTTTCCAGCTATCTGACTCAGTGTTTTCTTCATCCGCCATTGCAAATCCAGAAAACACCACACTCAGACCAAAAAGCATCGCCACTATTCGAAACATTCAATCACTCACCTTTATAAAAGCTTTGCAATATTCTACTTAACCGAGGGGACGCTTCTCGTCAGGTTCTGTATCAATTTGTCGTAAGTCCCGAAAATGATACACAATAAATCAGCAGGTTAGCAAAATTAAACCCAACTTAGTGGTGCTCCGCTTCTACCACGATTTTCTTTTGTTCATTCAACAGACAAGTCTGTCCATTCACGTCAGCGAACCACAGTTGTTGCGGCAATAACACTGGACGCTTAAAACCATAACGTATAACCCGGTTTGCAGGTGAAGCCTGTGCGTGCAGCCTGGCAACCAAAAACATTCCATGGATAATTGGTCGCCTGAAGCCAAACAGTCTGGCTGACCAATTGAACAAATGAATGGGGTTATAGTCACCAGACAGCCGCGCGTAAGCACGAGCATCTGAAACAGTCAGTCTAAGTCTAGACCCTAACTTTAACCCTGGCCTGTCATCCACTCTGGTATGTTTCGACCTTCTGGCAGTATGACCCAAGGGCATCAGGTAACCGGAGCGATACTGAGCGACTTTGATTGAACCTGAGTAAAGCTCTCCCAGCACCTCAAACGTTAAGCCTTTTTCTGTGGTTGACTGGTGACTCAGTGACAGCTGAAACTGATAACTGACACCTGTGGATAACGCCTCAGCCTGCTCAAATTCAATGTATGTATGAACCAGTCCAAGGGGACGAATACAGGTCTCTGGATGAGTAAATAGCATGAGCTGCTCATTCTGAGTCGCTACAAAAAGATAGGGCAGTGGAACAGAGGAGTTATTCAAACCAAAAAACTGACAGTACCTATCGACCTTTTTAGAGTTAAAGCACAACGCCTTGCAGGTCAGTGAAAAGGGTTCGATCACTGAATCCTTATTGACGTCTGCTCGCTTGAGCAGCGCCTTCACTAACAGAGCCGAGCAACTCCCACGTTCTGAAACTTCCAGGTGCATCAGGTGTGCCTTTTCTTCCTCCACTGATTGATGATCATAGTGTAACCCGTATACCTCGGTAACAGTAGCACGACAAGTAATAATCCATCGATTTCATATGACTATTTGGTATTTACCTTCCACTCACCTGCCCCTCACCCATCGCTGACACGCTTTACCAAAAAGACCTCAATACTTCAGCTGTATATCTCTAGCGACAAGATTGGTACTAATACCAACACTCAAAACAAGGCAGTGGACATGAAAAACATTATTCTCGCACTATGTATTCTGAGCTTATCAGGGTGCCAGTTAACAAGAGTTCAGGGATCGGTTAAAGACGTAGAAGTTGATGTCAGAACTAAAAATCACAGTCATTCTAGTTCAACATTTTGTCCACCTGGGCAAGCAAAGAAAGGGCGCTGTTAGTTAACCTCATAATTTTCCACCCAGGCCGTTACACCAGCTTGAATTTCAGTTACAATTTTGCACACAAACACGATGTTCAGTGAATAACACGAGGGAACGATGAAAAAAGTTGTAATGATGTTCTTACTTGCCATGCCTTTAATGGCGTGTACCGAAGTCGGTAGCGAAGCCTGGTGCAAAGATATGCAGGAAAAGCCTAAAGGCGACTGGACCGCTAACGAAGCCAGCGACTACACTAAGCACTGTATTTTCAAATAGTTAGAACGAAATAAATAAGCGTTCGCCATCTTGGCACGAACGCTTATTACTTTTCTTGCTACCCCTCTTTCCCTGTAACACAGCAGTCACCAGGTTACTTGAAGTACATGCGTCTCTTTGGAAATTTCCAGAGAATAAATAACCCCCAAAGCGAAAAAAACACTTCGGTTCCCAGATAGAACACCATAGTGTCATTGGGTTGACTTTCAGCGACAATCCCCATCATTCGGGTCACAGCCATTAATCCTGCAAGTAGGGTTGCGGCAATCACAGAAAGTTTCAGAGTATCCTGTTTAATCACCAACAGAGCAAGTATGATCCCGATGGCTAATGTCATACCACCGTACGTTGCACGCACATCAATACTGGCAGAGTAAGAGAAAAGTGCACTTTCGGTTACGCGCTCAAATAAGGTATTTGGCGAGAGAGAAAACAGAAAACCATAACCAAAAAACACTAAAGCGCTAATCCAAACCATCAATTTTGCTTGAAACATCCCTATATTATTCCTTCTATACAAAAATCCCGCCAACAGAGTTGCCTTAGAAGAGTGTAAGACATGTCGAACCGTTATGCGGGATTTTCATCAGGACCACAAAAGTGAAACGCTCAATTCTTAACTATGAAACTCAAGCATTCCCTCGGTCAGAATGAAGTCGATGATAGTGTCCAGTCCCTTACTCTCTTTGAGGTTGGTAAATACGAATGGTTTAGTAGGACGCATACGTTGAGTGTCTTGCTCCATAACTTCAAGTGAAGCTCCCACATAGGGCGCAAGGTCTATTTTATTGATAACCAGAAGATCCGAACGGGTGATGCCGGGTCCACCTTTACGGGGGATTTTTTCTCCTTCGGCGACGTCAATAACATAGATGGTCAGGTCGGCAAGCTCCGGGCTGAAGGTCGCACTAAGGTTGTCCCCACCACTTTCAACAAATACCACATCCAGATTCTTATGACGCTTAGCCAACTCATCAACCGCAGCCAAATTCATCGACGCGTCTTCACGAATTGCAGTATGTGGACAGCCTCCGGTCTCTACACCAATGATTCTGTCAGGTTCCAGAGCCTCGGCGCGAGTCAGGATTTTTGCATCTTCCTGAGTGTATATATCGTTGGTTACCACTGCGATGTTAAGTTTGTCTCGAATCGCCTTACATAGCACCTCAAGTAGCGCTGTTTTCCCTGAACCCACGGGACCGCCAATGCCTATGCGTAGTGGTTGCTTGTAACTTTCCATAGTTGTTCCTATTTTTGTTATTGTCGCTCTACTTTCTGAACCTAAGGCCAAAATTAGGAGCGAAATAGTCTTGTGTACTGGGTCTCGTGCAGACTACTGGCGATGGATACTGCTGGTGTAAAACTGCCAATCATCCAGTCTTCTGTCTGCTTTGCTATCTCCAGAGCATTGGCAAAATGATCGGAGATATTTATTAACGCCATCTGACCATCGGTTTGGCCCAGTGGAACCAGCTTAACCCCTGCCATCACCAGGTTTTCACCCCAACTCCACAAGTAACCTTTCTTCAATTCGTTTAAATCAATACGCCAATAAACGGCAGCAACACACAAACCCAATAGCTGAGTTGGGGGGTAGTCATCTAACTCAACCCCGTCAACGGCAACATCGAGTCGACGCAGCAGCGTATTAAGAGCGAGGCCCCGTTGTTTTTCTTCCGCACGTAACTCTTTGGTTTCACGACTGCTGAACAGCCTCTCCGACAACTGTTGCAGTTGTGAATTGTCTGCTTGTAGTACCGCTTGGTACATGCGATCAATTATGGGCAGCTCCAGAGTTGCCACACTGCTGTAGAGCATATTGCATAGCCAATCCTCCATCGTTTCACGCTGGGTTACCCAACCGGTTTCCACCGCCCACTCCAAACCTTGAGAGTAGGTGAATCCCCCGATTGGCAGTGAGGGGCTAATTAACTGAAACAGCCGATAACTTGAGACATCGCTGTCGGTCTCCTTAGCCGAAGTAGCGTCGAGAGCCGTGCTGACATGCAAAGTCACGAGCTAAGATGCCATTAGAAAAAGTGAACTTGCAGCAGCAACGCCTACTGACATCCAGCGATTCGCGACTAGTCGGCCAACCTGCGAGCCCAGAATCATCAATAGCGTTGCACTAAACGCCATTCCTAATGAGAACAGCCCTAGGGTTCCTTGTGCTTCTACACCGTGCGCATAACCGTGAAAGAACATCATGCCAATACACAGCCCCACCGCGAGTTTCACCATCTTCTGTGATGCACTGAAAACCTGCCAGATTGACGCGCTCACAACAAATAACGAAGCCACAATCGCCATTTCAACACCTGATGCCATGCCCACGACATTGCCAATAAGCAGGCCAACCATCAACATGGCGAGTGCCCCGAAAATAAGGCCTGACTTCTGAGTTCTGGTTGCTGTTAGACAACCCACTAACGCACCAAAAGCTAACAACATGATTAGATGGTCCACACCAGTGATAGGGTGTAAGACACCACTAGAAAGAGCCGTGGATTGGTGACCTGGGTGAGCAAGAGCAAACCCGGGAGAAACTAAAAGAGTGCATAATGTTGCTAGTTTGTAGATTGTTGTTTTCATCGAATATTCCTTATCCTGATTATTGTTATTTTAAAATGCGCGTAGTCAGCGAAAAATTAGTGGTGATGATGATGGCCGCCACTTTTGCCACCGTAAGCCCCACCCTCTGGTTCGAATGGGGCGAGCTCCGTGGTCACTTCGGCTCCCAGACCTTTAACCATGTCATCCAGTACGTGATCATGCTGATAACGCACCCAACCAAACTCAACCTGAAGCGGAACATGCCTGTTACCAAGGTGATAGGCAACCCGAGTTAGCAAATGCAAATCGCTGCAGTACACCGAAGAGACTTTTTCCGGCGCGGCTTTAACTTCAATCACCAAACCACAACTACTTTTTAGTTGTTGCCCACCACGAAGGATATGGCCTCTCGGTAGAAATAAACCGGCATCCCGACCATCATCAAGAATCACCTTGAGTCGGCTCTTAATTCGGCTGTCGATAGGCAGACTCAAAAACGCATGAGGTTGAGTGGTGATCTCGTTAGTAATTTCTATCAGTTCAATCAATTTACTGTCCTCTAAGCCCGTCAAAATAAGAAGTAGCGCTGTGCCATTGGCAGCACATCAGCCGGCTCACACACCAGAAGTTCGCCATCGGCCCTCACTTGATAGGTCTGTGAATCCACTTCAATATTGGGCTGCCAGTCATTCAGTTTCATGTCTGATTTGCTGATGGTTCGACACTGTTTAGCAACACCGATAAGGCTGCCTAGACCAAGTTCTGATGCAATTCCCGCGTCCTGTGCCGCCTGAGAGACGAATAGCATCGAAGTGTTCTGTGACGCCTTGCCGTAACTGCCAAACATAGAACGATAGTGCACAGGCTGAGGTGTTGGGATTGATGCATTAGGATCCCCCATCGGTGCCATAGCAATCATGCCACCTTTAAGAACAACACTGGGTTTCACTCCAAAAAACGCCGGTTTCCACAACACCAAATCGGCCAGTTTGCCAACCTCAATAGACCCAATTTCATGCGCCATGCCGTGAGTGATTGCCGGGTTAATGGTGTATTTAGCGATATAGCGTTTCAGACGGAAATTGTCGCTGTAACTAGAATCCTCTTTCAGGCTTCCCCGTTGCACTTTCATCTTATGGGCTGTTTGCCAGGTACGGGTAATAACTTCACCTACTCTTCCCATCGCCTGCGAATCAGAAGCAATCATCGAAAACGCGCCTAAATCATGGAGAATGTCCTCGGCCGCAATGGTTTCACGACGAATTCGTGACTCCGCAAACGCCACGTCTTCCGCAATAGATGGCGACAAGTGATGACAAACCATCAACATATCCAGGTGTTCATCAACCGTATTTACTGTATATGGACGAGTTGGGTTTGTAGAAGAAGGCAGTACATTCGATACGCCTGCCGCTTTGATAATATCCGGAGCATGGCCCCCCCCAGCGCCTTCGGTATGATAGGTATGAATCACCCGATCCCCGATGGCAGCTAACGTCGATTCAACAAATCCCGATTCGTTCAACGTATCGGTGTGAATGGCAACCTGCACATCCATCTCATCGGCGACGGTCAGACAAGTGTCGATCGATGCCGGGGTTGTACCCCAGTCCTCATGAAGTTTGAGCCCTACAGCTCCCGCAGTTACTTGCTCGCGCAAAGCTTCAGGCTGGCTGGCGTTACCCTTGCCAAGCAAGCCGAAATTCATTGGAAACTGATCCAGAGATTCGAGCATTCGGTGCATGTTCCATGGCCCCGGTGTACACGTCGTTGCATTGGTTCCCGTATTCGGTCCCGTGCCACCACCAATCATCGTTGTCACACCTGATGCCAACGCTTCTTCGATTTGCTGTGGACAGATGAAGTGGATATGTGAATCAATGCCCCCTGCCGTCAAAATGGCACCTTCACCAGCCAGAACTTCCGTACCGGGCCCCACTATAATGTCGACACCGGGTTGAATATCGGGATTCCCTGCCTTACCGAGCGCCTGAATCCGACCGTTTTTGACGGCGACATCCGCCTTAATGATGCCCCAGTAATCTAAAACCAGCGCATTGGTGATGACTAAATCCGGTGTTTCACTGCTGGGTCGCTGACTTTGTCCCATGCCATCACGAATGACTTTGCCACCACCAAATTTCACCTCATCACCATATACCGTGAGGTCCTGCTCCACCTCTAGCCACAATTCGGTGTCCGCCAAGCGCACCCGGTCCCCTACCGTAGGACCAAACATCTCAGCGTATGCCTGTCTGGATATCCTCGCCATGATTTTTCCTTATTGTTATCGAGTTTGGCACTTTGGCTGACTGCTTACAGTCTGCCCATTACCTTGGCCTGAAAACCATACACTTCGCGCTTACCAGCAAACGCCACCAGTTCTACGGTACGCGATTGTCCCGGTTCGAAGCGGGTCGCAGTGCCTGCGGGAATGTTTAAACGAAAGCCGAGAGCGAGCTCACGGTCAAAGCTGAGAGCTTCGTTGACTTCAAAAAAATGGTAATGAGAACCGATTTGAACCGGACGATCGCCCAGGTTTTCTACTTTGACAGTGACTGTTTCTCTGCCTACGTTGAGTTCAATGTCACCTTTGACTGTCTCGACCTGTCCAGGTACAAAGCCATTGTATTTTCGTGATGAACCTGCCATAACGCCTCCTACACAATGGGCTCGTGAACGGTCACCAATTTGGTGCCATCGGGGAAGGTCGCCTCGACCTGAACATCAGGAATCATGGAAGGCACCCCTTCCATAACGTCATCTGTTGTCAGTAAGGTGCGCCCAAAATCCATCAGCTCCGAGACTGTCTTGCCCTCACGGGCACCTTCCAGGATAGCGCTGGAAATAAATGCGATGGATTCAGGATAGTTGAGTTTTAAACCTCTCTCTTTACGCTGTTTTGCCAACATACCCGCGCAAAAGATCAACAGTTTGTCCTTCTCTCTAGGGGTCAATTCCATTGATAAGCCTATATTCTTGTACGAATGATTACGTTGCCCATATCCTTGGTGGGTAAGGACACTCCCCGGTCCAATGCTCTCTCGCTAACTGCCAGATTTTCTGAAAACAGTTCAGGATCACTTCGCTCCAGTTACCTAGCGCTCTGATCACTAACAAATTTTCTAACTGGCTCGCAGCAATTAACAATGCACTCTCTTTGTGTTCTTGTTGCATGTTATTGAGCAAGCTCTGTACCAACTGAGAAAATTCATCATCTTCGATCAAAATATAAACCGTGCCCATCATTTGGTAGCCAAGCAGGCCTTTATTTTTCAATAAGTTATCATCACCTTTAAAATTCAACCCCTCGGTCAGTAATCGCTTCCCATCCAGATAAATCTCTGTTTTTCCAATTAAATGACCAGCATCGTATCCCTCATTTAGTGCAGGACGACCAAAACAGTGCATCTCCCAGCCCAAAAATTGTGCACCGCTTTCCAGATGCACTTGAGTATCCAAGCGAACGTGTGATTCTGGAAAAAAGATATTCTCTTGCGGCAACCACTCTAGTCGTGAGCTTTTATCCACGGACAAGATTTGTTGTTGCTTCGCGTACTTATTATCAGAGCGGTAGAACTTTGTGGCACCGGGGGTGGTAACCAGCACCTGAGCACCTTTCTCTGCGCTGACTTTAATTTGCAGAGTATCGCCACCAACCACCCCTCCTGGGGGGTGGAGCAGATAGGTATGGCAAGGGTTGCCCTCCGGGTAGAGTGGGCGCTGAATCGCCAGTGGTCCCTGTTGTGAACGGTGCTTAAGCACCGTTTTGTCGCCCCGGTTCACAAAGCCTAACTGCAGTCTCGCTTTCCAGCCAAATTCCGTGTGAGCGTCAATCACCTGCCCCAAACCGGATTGCACCGCCACTGATGTTTCAAGAGCAATCGTCATACTGTCAGATACTCCTTAATCAACGCATCGTTAAGTGCCGACATATCACCTTCCGCGACCTGACGTCCACGATCCAAGATGCAGAATTGATCCCCGACTTTGCGCGCGAACGGCAGTTTCTGCTCCACCAACAGTACGGTAAGCCCCAGCTTTTCGTTCAGCATTCGAATGATATCTCCAATCTCCTGCACAATGTTGGGCTGGATCCCCTCCGTGGGCTCATCCAAGATCAAAAGCTTCGGGTTCACAACTAGTGCTCTGCCGATGGCCAGCTGCTGCTGCTGTCCTCCTGACAGATCCCCTCCACGACGGTGAAGCATCTCTTTCAACACTGGAAACAAATCAAAAATAAACTCCGGGATCTTGCGATCACCCTTGTCGCGTATTGGCAGACCTACCTCAAGGTTCTCCTGAACCGTCAACATGGGAAAGATTTGTCGACCTTGGGGAACATAGCCAATGCCCATTCTTGGTCTCGTTTCGGCATCATGCTTTAACAGCGACTCTCCATTCAGTTGGATGTCGCCACTCTTGACCTTGACCAACCCCATAATGCATTGCAATAGTGTGGTTTTACCGACACCATTTCGGCCCATTAGAACGGTACATTTCCCCTCAGGAATCGACATGTCGAGATCCCACAAGGTATGACTCTCCCCATAAAACTGGTTTAACGATTGAATCTGCAACATATTATTCCCCTAAATAGACCTGTTTGACTTCCGGATGAGACTGAACATCATCCATGGTCCCTTCTGCCAGTACATGCCCCTGATGCAGTACGGTGACGTGACTGGCGATAGAGCGCACAAAGTCCATGTCGTGTTCAACCACCACAACAGAATGCTTACCTGCCAGTGAGTTGAGCAACTCCGAGGTTCTGTCCATTTCCTGGTGAGTCATTCCGGCCACAGGTTCATCAACCAACAAAAGTTTGGGGTTTTGCATTAGCAACATACCGATTTCCAACCACTGCTTCTGACCGTGTGAAAGGTTACCTGCACTGAGCGCAGCATTATCTTTGAGATGAATCAGCTCCAGCACCGACTCCAATTTGTCCTTTTGCTCGGATGAAAGATGAGCGGTGTAAGTTCCCCAAACATTACGGACTCCGGACATCGCCAACTCGAGGTTTTGCCACACTGTGAGACACTCTATGACCGTTGGTTTTTGGAACTTACGACCAATCCCTGCATTGGCGATTTCTGATTCATTCATTTTCAGCAGGTTGATGTTCGAACCCAACCAAACCTGTCCCGTGTCTGGCTTTGTTTTACCTGTGATAATGTCCATCATGGTGGTTTTACCCGCGCCGTTCGGACCAATGATGCAACGCAATTCCCCTTCTTTGATATAGAGGTTGAGGTCATTGATCGCTTTAAAGCCATCAAAACTTTTATTAACGCCTTCTACATACAAAAGAATGTTGTGACGAGTATCAATCAACGGGTGACGTTCAGGCTTTAAAAATGAGAACACTTCGTCTCTGCGTGTCATTTCCTGAACCGATTCTTTGAATTGCCGCGCTCGATTAAGTGTTGTCATACTGTGACCTCCTCACTGCCTTTCTTTCCAGGCTTCACCTTTTTCCGCGCCAACTGAATTTTGTCCGATAGAAAACCGATGAGCCCTTTCGGGAAATACATGGTGGAAAGTACAAACAGACCACCAAGAGCAAATAGCCAGACCTCTGGAAACTCAACCGTAAACCAACTTTTGGCATAGTTAATAACAAGGGCTCCGACAATCGCCCCGAACAAGGTTGCTCGCCCACCTAAGGCAACCCAAACCACGACTTCAATCGAATTCAGGGGTGCAAACTCTCCGGGATTGATAATTCCGACTTGTGGCACATACAAGGCACCCGCTATACCTGCAATAACCGCAGAGAGAACGAAAACCCATAACTTAATGCCGTCGACGTCATAGCCCATAAAACGTGTTCGCGATTCCGTATCACGAATGGCCATAGAGACGCGTCCCAATCGACTGCTTATCACGCTTCGACACACTAAATAACTGATCACCAATGCAACTCCCGTGACCATAAACAAGGCGATTTTTGTGGCATCTTGCTGCAAACTGTAGCCAAGAATATCTTTAAAATCGGTCAAACCGTTGTTACCACCGAATCCCATCTCGTTTCGGAAAAATGCCAGCATCAGGGCGTAAGTCAGCGCCTGTGTCATGATCGACAAATAGACTCCGGATACGCGAGACCGGAAGGCCAGATAACCAAATACATACGCCAGTATTCCGGGGACAAGAACCACCATCAGACATGCAAACCAGAACTGGTCAAAACCATGCCAAAACCAGGGCAGTTCTTTCCAGTTCAAAAACACCATGAAGTCTGGAAGAAGCGGATTGCCATAAACCCCTCGGTCACCAATTTGACGCATCAGGTACATACCCATGGCGTAACCACCCAACGCGAAGAACGCGCCGTGACCGAGGCTGAGAATACCCAGGTAACCCCACACTAGATCTACCGCCAGTGCCAGCATGGCGTAGCTCAGGTACTTACCCATCAAAGAGATGGTGAACGTCTCAACATAGAATGGATGACCTACAGGCAGCAGAGTATTGGCCAATGGTACAAGTACTACTGCTGCTAATATCGCCAACACCGTAATGAGGCCACCTCGGTCGCCTCGCATGGCCGATAACACAAAAGACTTTGATTGCATAATGATTGCCCTTAACCTTCAGCCGCTCGACCGCGCTGGGGGAATAGCCCACGGGGACGTTTTTGAATAAACAGAATGATGAAGACCAGAACCAGGATCTTAGCTAACACTGCACCTGCCCATGGCTCAAGGATCTTATTGAACAGACCCAGACTTAGTCCGGCGACAAGCGTGCCCCACAGGTTTCCAACCCCACCAAATACCACAACCATGAATGAATCTATGATGTATGCTTGCCCCATATTCGGACCAACGTTGGTCAATTGTGACAAAGCCACACCTGCCACTCCCGCTACGCCTGATCCCAGACCGAAGGTCAGTGCATCCACGCGTTCGGAGCGGATCCCCATTGCTCGCGCCATCGCTCTGTTCTGCGATACAGCACGAACCTGTAGCCCCAGAGGCGTCTTCTTGAGAACCATAACCAGTCCAATAAACACCATGACGCAAAACAGGATGATGTAGAGTCGGTTGTAAGTCAGAGAAAGCATCGGATTCACCTCAAGGGCACCCGACATCCAGTCCGGTGTGCTAACTGAACGGTTGAGAGGTGAGAAAATGGAACGCACCGCTTGTTGAAGGATCAGGCTAATACCAAATGTGGCGAGAAGCGTTTCCAGTGGTCTGCCGTAAAGGTGACGAATTACACTGCGCTCGATAACGATGCCGACCAGACCTGAGACTATAAAGGCCATAGGAATAGACAGAATGAGCGCTAATCCAATCTGATTCGGCATCAATTGCTGCATCACATAGGTGGTATAAGCACCAATCATTATAAGCTCGCCGTGAGCCATATTGATCACGCCCATGACACCAAACGTGATGGCCAGACCGATACCAGCTAAAACAAGCACAGAACCTAAACTTAAGCCAAAGAAAACCGTTTCAACTCCGGAGTAAAGCTGCTGACTTTGTTGATAACTCGCTAACGCGCGTTGTGCCGCCGTCAATACGGTGTCATCTTTTTCCGTGTTCAGAATACTATTTAGAGTTTGCAGAACCACTGCCTGCTTGTAGTCGGAAAGTGTCCCTATCGCGGAAATTCGCTCTGCTGGTGTCTCTCCGACAAGTGCGTGATCTATTGCGAGCGCCAACCTGAGCATGGCAAGTACATCGTCATCCGTTTCCAACTGTATACGCTGCTGCAACCTGGCCATCACGGCATCATCGCTCTGCCCCAATAAAGCGCTGACCGCATTCAATCGGACAGACGCCTCTTGATGCGACAGACCAAGAGACGCGATCTCCAATCGGATCAAACCACGCAGTTTATTGTTGACTCTGATTTTTTTAAACTGACGGGAAGATTCAATCGCCAGAGTTTCTTCACTCCAGGCGCTTTTGGCCTCTTGTGCTTTTTTAATGTCCGTTGAGACGTACAAAGCCTGATACCGCTCACTTTGCTTGTCATTAAAATAATAAAGATCGCCTTGCAGCCATGCTGTTAGGACGGATTTGGCAATCGCATTAGGTTCATGTGCAACGATCCATGCCATCGCTGCCTCTTTTTGAGGGTTGTTCTTTGCTATGAGTGCCTGGGTAAAAGACTCCCGGTCACTTACGTTAGCCAACGCAACGTGAGTGCTCAAAATAAGGAACACCACCGCTTTCAATAACTGAGTTATGATTTTCATGAAATGCGTCCTTTTGGCTGTCTGAGTTACCGTGATTTGCTCAAACAGAAATGAAAAGTACCTCTGCCTGTTTACTGCAGTCAGAGGTACCGAAGGGGAAGGAAGATTAGTTTGAGCTACCGGCACATTTACCTGTTTCGACGTTAAACGCACCACAAGAGAAAGGCTTCGACCAGCTAGAGTACAATTTCGCTGACTCCGGCAGATAGTTAGACCATGCATCACCCGCCACTAGTCCTGTCGTTTCCCAAACAACATCAAACTGACCATCATCCTGGATTTCGCCGATGAGCACAGGTTTGGTAATGTGGTGGTTTGGCAACATGGTTGAATAGCCACCCGAAAGGTTTGGCACAGAGACACCAATTAACGCATCCTGAACTTTTTCAGCGTCCGTAGTACCAGCGTTAGTAACGGCCTGAGTCCACATGTTAAAGCCAATGTAGTGTGCTTCCATTGGGTCATTTGTTACACGTTTGTCACTGGCGATAAACTTCTGCCACGTTTCAACGAACTCTTCATTCGCTTCGGTATCAACACTCATAAAGTAGTTCCACGCTGCTAGGTGGCCCACTAATGGAGAGGTATCCATACCGGATAGCTCTTCTTCACCGACTGAGAATGCCACCACTGGAATATCTTCAGATGACACACCTTGAGCACCTAACTCTTTATAAAAAGGCACGTTCGCGTCACCATTAATAGTCGACACTACTGCGGTTTTTTTGCCTTCAGAACCAAACTTTTTAATATCAGAGACGATGGACTGCCAGTCAGAGTGACCAAACGGCGTATAGCTGATCATGATATCGGCTTCGCTCACGCCTTTATCTTTCAGGTACGCTTCGAGGATCTTATTGGTTGTACGAGGGTAGACGTAGTCTGTTCCTGCCAGAACCCAGCGCTCTACATCCAATTCGTTCATGAGATAATCAACAGCAGGAACCGCTTGCTGGTTTGGCGCTGCACCCGTATAGAAGACATTTTTCGATGACTCTTCACCTTCATACTGAACCGGATAGAAAAGAATACTGTTCAGTTCTTCAAAGACTGGAAGCATGGACTTACGCGATACTGACGTCCATCCTCCAAAAACTACATCCACTTTTTCTTTCTCAATAAGTTCACGCGCTTTTTCAGCAAAAAGTGGCCAGTTGGATGCCGGGTCTACCACGACCGCCTCCAACTTTTTACCTAACAATCCACCTTTTTTGTTTTGCTCGTCCACCAACATCAGAATGGTATCTTTTAGTGTAGTTTCACTGATAGCCATCGTGCCGGAGAGTGAATGCAATACACCCACTTTAATTGTATCTTCTTCTGCCATCGCGATTCCCGAAGCAAAGGCCAGAGAAGCCCCCATTGCAGCAAGCTTTACTTTGAACATCGTGTTCATGTTGGATATCTCCTTATTATGAATAGTTATTCAATCTTTATGCTTCAAGAAGAGTGCCAACTCTCTTTGCAAAGGAAGAACCTAACTAACTCACTAATAAACAAAGGCTTGCTATAAAGCTTGCACCAACACAACACTCTATAACCAACATGGTGCGCTGCATCATGGTGCAAATGATAGTTCGGTTTCACCATATTGGAGAGTCGCCTCGCAATATCTGAGTATTCACTCAGACATATTCGATTTGGTTTCTGACGTTCCGGCTATTTGGGAGCGGAAATCGCTTCGAATCTGCGACTCAGATCTTATTTCCCATAAAGTAATTAATTGCATATTTGGCACGAACTCTTTAGCTTAAAATATGAGCAGAGAGGAACAATTTAATGCCAGAACAAAGATTTAGTGACTTTATCAGACGTGTACTCGCGCTAGGCATTCCTATTGCGCTTCAAAGTTTATTAATGAGCAGTCTCGGATTCGTCGATAGCCTGATGATCAGTCAGTTAGGTACTCAAGAAGTCGCCGCGGCTGGCATTGGTGCCCGTATTTTCTGGGTATCTATTGTCTTTGTTTGGGGACTAAGCTCAGGGATGGGTATTTTGCTCGCTCAATATTGGGGAGCACAAGACGAAACCGGGTTGAAAAAAAATCTGGCGCTCGGCACCTCAGTGACCCAACTGTTTGCCTTTATTGCCTTTGCCATCTGCTTCTTCACACCCGAGCTTTTACCCGGTCTGTTTAATCCCAACGCCGAAGTACTGGCACTGTCCACCAGTTATGTTCAGTTATTGGGTATTGCAATGTTGTTTTCTGGATTTGGTATTGCGGCAGATACGGCTCTGAGATCCATTGGTCAAACCCGTATTAACCTTTATCTGTCCATCATGGAAATAAGCCTTAATGTCACACTGAACTACATCCTTATTTTCGGGCATTTTGGCGCACCTGCACTTGGATTGGTCGGCGCTGGCATTGGCAGTGTCATAGCGCGCTTTGTTCGTCTAGTGGCTGTCATTGCCATCATCTACCTCAAATTCCCGGTATTGGCTTTACGATGGCTCAATGTGGTGAATGCGTTTGAACGAACTGTACTTAGTAAATTCTTTACCATCACCTACCCTATAGTGGTTGGCACGTTTATTTGGTGCGCTGGCATCTTCACATTTCACCTGATTCTGGGTCGTATGGGCGTTACCGAGTTGGCAACCATGGCTGTCATCACGCCTCTTGAATCTATAGGGTTATCCGTGGCTCACGGTCTTTCCAGTGCTGCTGGTATCATGGTTGGTAACAGCCTGGGTGCCAGCCAGTTCTCTCTGAGCTCTACGTATGCTAGGTGGGCATTAAAATCATCGGTTATTTTAGGAGCTTCCCTCGGCGGGATATTACTAATCTTACAGACCACCATCCTAAAATTTTATGGGGCACTCTCTCAGGAGGTCATCGATCTGATGATTGTCAGTTTTCCCGTCGTAGCGCTCAGTATATTGATGCGAACTATCAACATTACCCTGATTGTTGGTGTGCTTCGTAGTGGTGGAGATAGTAAGTTCTGTATGAACATGGATTTCGTTTGTCAGTGGGTGTGGGCAATCCCCATTACCGCCCTGGGCGCTATTGTGTTCAACTGGTCTTTTCCTGTTGTACTATTGATGATGGTATCAGAAGAGATCATCAAAGTAGTTCCGGCGTGTTGGCGGGTATTCAGCGATAAATGGATCAATAACTTAACGGAGAGTAAAGAAAGCACAACCGTTTAACTTCCATAGCAAATGTGCTCTCAGCCGCAGGAAATCAGCCAGTCTCAGCACTATTCGCAAACAACGGACCGATTTTGCGACCTCATATTCACACCTCCCATCAATGGAAACTACTCATTGACGGCCAATCAAAACCCTACTTGACTCTGACCGGGCACTAACTTCTACGTTCGGATTTCAGTGAAAATGACGCCAGTCATGTTTACCACAGGCCAACAATGAACAACCTTAGCAAATCACTTACTCTGCTACTGCTCTGTATTTCCTCTTCTATGGCATATGCAGATCCATGGCATAAATTCATCGGGAAACCGTGGAAGGAACACAAGCACCATAAGAAAGAAGTCCACGTCGTCCATCATTATGATCATCACCGGCTTCCTGATACCGCGATCATGCTGGCGATTGCGGGTGTCACCTACGCTCTCATTGATGGGCATTACTACAAGAAAGATAAAGGGCGTTATGTGATCGTAGAGAAGCCACCCAAAGGGCGGTATCAACCTGGAAAGATCGTCAAAAGACTACCTGAAGGTGCCACTGCAGTGAATAAACGCGGTCAACAGTACTTTGTCTCTAGAGGAAACTGGTTCCTGTCTATTGGGAATGGGAAATATGTGGTGGTGGAGCCATAGGCTTCATAGAGGTTTCTAGGCGATACTCACCTGTGCTGCAATAGAGAGTATCGCTGATTTCAAATTCCTTGAAAGGCTGGTTACATCACCCAAGTCAGGCTCAGTAACAAAACAACGGCTGACGTCGCAAGATACATTGTGATGATCGTCGCGATTTCAGCAAGAGTAGAGGTGGAAGACTTTGATGCTTGTTCTACTTCTGTTGCTTTCTCAGTGTCCAATGTTGATAGAAGTGCTGAGTTCATTGTGCGCTACCTCATGTAATAACATTTCAAAAGACAGCGCAAATTCTACTCAAAATGTGACACAGGTCAAACACTTTCAGTAATTTAACTACAAATAATTTTATATTGGCTCGATTAGTAAATCTAATCTATCCGTTTGTCTGTATTCTTGACGTGTTTAAAACCGCCTGATCAGTGTAGAGACAAACTGGCGCTTCTTACTGCCGTATTGACCATATTCCATCGATAGGGCTCTGCTTAATAAGCCGCATAGCCCAATTGAGCTGACTACACCCTGTGCACCCTGTGCATGTAACGCATCGTTTATATTGGTAAAAAGCGAGCTGCGACAGAATCGGTCTAACTCTTGACTGCATAAGCAGAGGCAATAAACCCTTCCCGAGCTCCCTGAAAGACAGGAGTGCCATGAGCTGGAAGCAAGGCATCGTACTTTAATGAGGCTTTGTCGACTAGCTCCTGTGCATCAGGCTTTGCCATTTTCAGCCACCCCGGACCAAAATTAGTCGGGGCGATGAAGCCCATTCTGGGCATCATTAATCTGGCGAACCAGTTGAAATACTGATCCGGCGTGGCCCAATTCTGCATGCTGTCTCCGGAAATCATAATACCGGACTCTTTCTCTAGCAAAATTAACCCTTCCTTGGGCGTACTGGTCGAAAACTCATAATAAGATGCATCGCTGATAGGCAGTTCACCGCCGGCATGTAACACCTTGTCTGCCCTGTAGTACTCATCACTATTTTCGGTCGCAAAACCACGAACATATGGAGCATCCACTGACCATAAAGTCGCACCAAACGTCTCACGATAAAAAGGGTCATCCATACCATGAAAGGCAGCAAGTCGGATAATATGCTTCACTTTGCCCAATTGATCGAGCTCAGCCAGACCTTTGTCATTAAGACGCACAGAGTTGATCAACGACAGTTCATCGCCTTGCTTAACCACGTACATATTTCGGCTAAAAACCAAACTCAGCGGTCCCCACTTCGGATGGGGCGCCTTGAGGGCGACGCAACCCGTCACCATAAAGATATCATCCATGACTTGGTTTAGGGTGCCGTGAGGTGTTGCATTAGGATAGGTCATTCTGGCTCCAGGCTGCTCAACATTGTCATTGAGTATAGACAAACAGCGAGCTTTATTATGTTTTCATTCGATGAGCAAAAGGCTCACCTCACAAAAAGTGGAAAGTCCGAAAAATTACTCTATTGAAAATGTCCTGACCCTTGGTAGTGTGATGACTGTGGATTTTGCAAGCAGGTGTCAACCTACCTCTTAGATACGCCAACATTTCACCGACAGGAGGGCTTGCAAAAGCCGCACTATCTTTGACTGTAACTATAGATGCCAGAGATACTGGTAGGGGTACCAGCGGCTTTGGGTTTGGGAACAGATTGCTTTTTGCGATCTGTTCCCGAACAATTTCAGCCCTGACTCTGATTTACTCATTGACAGACGGCGAACAAAAAAAAGCCGCTTGATAAAGCGGCTTTTCGGAGGTTAGGCACTGAGTTTTTCTCGTTCCTTAATAACATTTTTTACCGGGTTCGCATAACCGTCAATCAGATATTGATGAGCATCTTGCGGCAACGCGTCCAGCTTCTCCTGCAGGGTCGCTTGGGTAGAAGAGGTGATAAACTCATCCTCCAGCCCCGCAGCCAGTTTGTTAATAGGAAACAGAGTATAATTCTCGTGGATTTGACGGTCGATCTCCTCGGCAAGTGCCTCTGGGGTGTCAAAGTCCTGGTCGATCACATCGCCAAAGACAACATGAACACTGTCTTTACGGCCAACGATGCCCTGAACGATACTCTCGATGTCCTCAAATTCACCTTTCTGATAATTGCCGTGGGTCGCCTTCTCGTACAACTCTTTCGCCTTTGCGATATCGCACGGATCATTCTCGTAAGCAATAGAAACCGGAACGATCTTCAGTGAACGAATGTACTCAGCAAACGGTACCTTCTGTTTGCGTCCCTCAACGTGGAACATTTTCAGAATGGCTGGATCGGTGAAGTCGTTACCATCTTTAGCTCTTCCCTCTTTTTGCGCGATCCAGATAGAGTTACCCGTGTCCAAAGAGTGCTTAATATAAGACGACAGCGTGCCCAGCGCTTTCATCATTTCACGTGGCCCTTTAAGCGAACGTTTCACGATAAAGCTTTTGTTCAGACGCATCAATTCTGTCGCACATGGCTTTTTCAGCAAGTTATCGCCAATAGCAATGCGCACAGTTCTGTGATTATTCTGATGTAAACCATAATTCACAAGCGCAGGGTCCATGGCGATGTCTCGATGGTTAGAGACAAAAAGATAGGAGGTATTCTTATCTAACTTATCCAGACCTTTGTACACCACACCTTTGGTCGTGACATCAAGTGTCTGTTCAAGGTATTTTTTTACTTCAAGCTGTATCGCTTCAACACTGTCCAATTTAGCCCATTTGAATTTCAGATACACTTTGACGATAGGACTCATCAGAGACTTGAACCAAGGGGCATGGTTAGAAAAGCGATGCTGCAAAATTGCATCGATAAACTCTGCATCATTGATTAATCGATCGATTGCTGCAGGAATCTCTTCGTCGTTGTATGGACGAATATCAATATAAGGGTCGTTTTGTATTGTCATGTTTGTTACATCAAATTAAAAGCTGCACTATTCTACGCGTAGACAATGAAGACCGCAGCTAACTTACCGTCATTTTTGTTAAGGTCAGACCACAGTTTAGTGTGGTTGTTCATTACCCAAGACATAAAAGTATGATCTTGGGTTGGCATTGCACCGAACTCAGGGTACTCTACGCGCAGTTTAACCAGCGAAGAACATCATGAATCACGCAATTGACTTCCAGTCCACCCGTTATCAACTGCTGACCATCACACCCCGAAAGAAAACACTGCACAATCAGTTGTTCAGAGTCGAAAGCGGGAAACTGCTGCTCAAGCTTGGGAAGAATGAATATGTCTACAATGCTGGCGACACATTCTGGCTGCCATTTGATTGTTTATCCAGCTTAACGGTATTGCCTGGTAGTGTACTGACCACCATCAAGTTTTCCGTTCGCCTTCACGATAACTTCCCATTTCAGGCTGGTAGCGTGTTGTTATCCCCTCTTGCAACGGCCATCTTGGACAGATTGCTAAGCAATGATAACAAGACGTATGAAAAAGAACTACTGCGGGTTCTTCGTCAGGATGCCGTTTCTTTTAGACCTAAGCTTAAACAGGATCAGGAGAGTTTACTGATCTCCCAGTGGACACCTCACTCTACTGCCATGACTGGCGAACTTGCACTGGTTCTCAGGCTCCGTGAGGCCAGAAAGCTCAAGTTATCAGGTGCCAGTACAGACGTAATTTGTGACAGACTGTTCGCGGGCGACATCAAACAGTTGCAACAACTGTCACTTAGCCTGCTCGGAGAGACCATGTAAAAAAGGGCGAGCCTGCGCTCACCCTTTTTTTAAACTCATCCTGACCGCTAGAAAGGTACTTCCACTTGCATCATCATGTCACCCTGATGATCTTGGTGCCAGCGATAGTCGAGACGTAAACGGGGCTCTTTGCCTTTTTCGCCAAAGCCAACACCCAAGTGTAGACCTTGCGCCATCAACCACTCTTGCATCGACATTTCGTCTTTGTGACGAGCAATTTCATCAGGAACCCAAAGACCAATACCCACATAACTTTTCTCGATGTTACCCGTGAGTAAAGGTTCGGATTCTTGGTTCAACAGCCACTCATCCCAATAAGAATCCTGTAGCGAACTGATAGGATCTTTTTGCTCGATGAGTCCACCTAATGTGACCACCTGATTACTGATATAGTTGATAGGCTTAGTGATTATTGAGCAAAACGACTCATCTTCCGTTGCTTTTAAAACAACAGATTTGTTCGATTCACTCTCACAGAATGCATATGTGAGAGGGCTAGTGACCACCACTATTAAAGCAAGACAACTCCATTTTGCTTTCATTTTTAGTTTTTTATCCTTTTTATGTACCCTGTCAATATAGCTTATGGGCGACCAAATGTTTAGCAACACTTAATGTCGTTAAGTGATCTACATTCAAACCTTGAGATAAACTGTAACGTATCGTAGTCGAGCGTACTTTCACCTTTTCTGGACACGCAAGAATAGACCAACGTTCTACTATTTCCTGAGCTTTATAGAATTTACTAAAACTAAAAAAGTTATCGGGGCCCAAAACAAAGGTCAGTTCGGCATCCGGATATTCGTTTTCAAGCGCTTCCAATACCGCGAAGGTGGTGACCGACTGCCCTGGCTGATGGAGCTGTTCTTCAATATTGGAGCGCTCTACGTTGCTCTGTCCAATATCATCAATAAACATGTCCACTAATTGACAACGAACACTATAGTCCAACATGCTTTTACCCCATGCATGAGAGATACTAGGAACTAATAGCACTTTGTCAAAATGATTAAGAGATTGAATAACGCTCTTATGGCCGAGGGTCGGCGGGTTAAAAGCGCTTCCAAATATCGCTATTTTTGTCATATGTATCTCAATAAATCGTCTCTTTGCATAGATTGACCCTAACTGTAACTTTTTTTCAGGGATTTTCGTAGGTATCATACGAGAAATTATTATTTGCTTGCAGGAAAAGGGATCCCACATGGAACAACTTATTCGAGACGAGATGCGTGTGCTTCCGTCTATTGACCCACAATTTGAGATTGAACGTCGTGTTGCTTTTATTAAAGCGAAATTGCAGCAGTCTGGCTGCAAGTCCATCGTTCTAGGAATTAGTGGTGGTGTGGACTCGACAACCTGTGGCCGACTTGCACAACTTGCTGTTGACGCACTGAACGAAGAAACAGCCTCCAACAGTTATCAGTTTATCGCTGTTCGTTTGCCTTATGGCGAACAGAAAGACGAAGATGAAGCCCAACTAGCCCTATCATTCATTAAACCGACACAGTCCGTTTCAGTAAACATTAAAGCAGGCGTTGACGGTCTGCACGCGGCGTCACACATCGCACTTGAAGGTTCAGGTTTGCTTCCCGAAGACAGCGCTAAGGTCGACTTTGTCAAAGGCAACGTAAAAGCTCGCGCTCGTATGGTCGCTCAATATGAGATCGCTGGTTATGTAGGTGGACTGGTTCTGGGAACCGACCACTCAGCTGAAAATATCACTGGCTTCTACACCAAGTTTGGTGATGGCGCCTGCGACCTTGCTCCGTTGTTTGGACTGAGTAAGCGTCAGGTTCGTGAAGTCGCTGCAACTCTGGGCGCACCAGAACTGCTCGTCAGAAAAACCCCCACTGCTGACCTTGAAGAATTGGCACCGCAAAAAGCAGACGAAGACGCACTCAACCTTACCTACGATCAAATCGATGATTTTCTCGAGGGCAAACCTGTGCCTCAAGAAGTCAGTGATCGTCTGGTTGCTATTTATAAAGCGACTCAACACAAACGTGAACCGATTCCAACGATTTACGACTAGAGTTGATCCCCCTCTTAAAGCCAGCATTTTTTTGCTGGCTTTTTTCTACCCTGTGATTTACCTCTCTGAAATCAGATCTTGCCACTGCTCAACTTTTAATCACACAAAACTTGTGCCATTGTTATATCAGCACTGGTGATCATCAGTGCCAATGACACCGATTTTCGGAGGTCTGGCACCCTCATCGCCCGTGCGCATACCCAAGCTAAAACTATTGTTCACCGATAAAAGGGGTTGCTATGTTAGGCGAAGATCACTCTCTTCTAAAGGAATTTCCAGAACATCAAGACACAATTCGAGCCCTCTCCGCGAGCGATCAGAGCTTTGCGGATGACACTAAGGATTATAATGCTCTGGATAAAGAAATTCGTGTGTTGGAACTCAATGGTTCCCCCATCGAAGATACTGAAATGCATCAGCTCAAGCATAATCGAGCAGTCCTCAAGGACTCCTTGCATCAACGTATAGTGAGTGCTTCTAAATAAGCGTGTAAATAAAAGTCGGTGCCAGCTGGACACTGGCACCCAAAACCTCTATTCGTCTTAACTGACAATATCCACATCCGTCTGAGGCACGGCACAACAAGCCAATACCTTACCCTCTGCTCGCTCGCTATCCTGAATTGCCGGTACATCAGGCTGATGCACTAAGCCCGATTCAACCGTCACCTTACAGGCACCACAGAAGCCAGCTCTGCAGCTATTCGCTATTGCGACACCAGCTTCTTCTGCCTGCTCAAGCAGTGTTTTTTGGTTATCCCCTTCAAAAGCATTGCCATCGATACTGATCTGTACCGCTTTGACCACTTGGTCAACAGTGCTCGCTACACCAAACGCTTCTTGATGATAATGATCTTCGGGTAGTCCCTTTTTTAGCATTAGGTTCTTGGCCTTTTGCATGAATCCATCCGGGCCACAAACAAATACCTGGCGTTGAGTCAGATCAGGGATCTTTTTCAGGTGAGAAAGACTAAACCGTCCTTTCAGCCCCAGCCAGTCATTAGCCGGCTGTGTTAGTGACAACATCACTTTTAGCCCATTATGTTGCGCTTCAAGCGATCTTAACTCGCTGGCAAATGGAATATCGTCGTCCGTTGAGCACTGATGATAAAACACCACATCGCGAACCTCATCTCTGTCCGATAAATCGCGAAGCATCGACATCATAGGCGTTACACCACTGCCTGCTGATAAAAGCAGTAAGGGCTGATGTTCACTGTTGCCGATATGAAACGTGCCCTCCGGCTTATCAGCCACCAAAATGTCTCCCAATTGAAACTGTTCAATCAGCCAGTTAGACACCTCACCGCCATCCACTCGTTTCACCGAAATCGCCAGACGTCCCGGACGACGTGGGCTTGAAGATAGCGTATACAGTCTCTTTACTGTTTTTCCGTCGATATTCAATTCAATAGGCAGATGCTGACCTGCTTTATAGTCTGGCAGAGTGCCTTTCTGTGGCTCTAGCCAAAACGTTACGAAATTGCGAGCAACCTGTTCTCTTTCAACACAGACAAGCTCCTGTTTATTCTCATCAAGATCCAGATAAAACTCTTTATCTTTGTACTCAAGCACGTGAACCACATCACCGGTGCGAATCATACCTTCATTCTTGGCCACAAGATTTTGACCAAAGAATACGCCACCGCGCTCATTGGCTCTGAATCGTGAGAAGGTAGTAAGAGGCTCTTTGCTGGCACGAAATGCGCCTTTTTCCACGTCTACCGTAGTTAAAATGCATCGCTCACAAGGTTTGACCGCTTCAAATTCAACATCGCCAATTTTTATGCGCTTCCAGGAATCTTCGATGAAAGGTTCCGTCGACTCCACCACCAGGTTGGTTCTGAACTGTTCCATAGAATGCGTCTCACTGCTTCTACGATTCAGTTCAGCTAAGGAACCCGAACTGATGATCAGTAACGGGTAACCGTCGGCGAAGCTTACATTGTGTCCTAGCTTTTCTCTCACCCGATGAGATTGCTCTCCCGTATAAAGCAACTCAACTCTCTGCCCAATCACCTCACTGAACCAATCGTCAGCCTCATCCGTGGTGGTGTACGCGGGAAAGTTGTCAGCCCAGACAGTGGCCGGTGTGGACTGCATTTTAAAGGTAGAATAGTCAAGCTTAAGAGGGACTTTTCCCGGATAGGTAAACACCACGCCCGTTGGCAATAAGCTAGACTTAACCTGAACCATATTGGGGAATTTGCGTGCTGTCACCATTGCACCATCCGCGAGCGCAACCATAAAACGGCGGTCAAAACTGAGGCCTTGTTTTTCAACCCAAGACGATGAAAGAGATATACCGCCCACGGATTTGGCCGGATAGATATGAATCTGAGAAAGCTGAGTAGAATCTGTCACAACTGCGCCCTTTTGTTGTTATTTCAGATGGCCGCGAGATCCGGGTATCTGAGTGTGATGATCTTTATCGCGCTACATATTAACGCCTTTTTTTCCCGAATTCAGCACGTTAATCAAGACCATCGTTGGGTGAAAGTGAGTCTAAGAAACAGATTAACCGAGAAACATAGTGAAATCTGGGTCGAATTCCTCTATCATCCTGTCGCCTAAGCGTAAGCGATTGCATTCACACTTTTCGCTACCGTTTAGGCTCCGTTTCAAGATGAATCTAACTTGGTGGGAGCCCAAATGACTACATTGACTATTACTCGTCCTGACGACTGGCACGTTCACCTTCGCGATGGCGAAGTTCTTAAAGATACCGTTCGTGACATCAGCCGCTACAATGGCCGCGCACTCATCATGCCAAACACCATCCCACCAGTCACCGACACCGAAATGGCGCTTGCCTACAAAGCGCGCATCATGGCAGAGAAACCCTCAGAGCAGTTTGAGCCACTCATGGCGCTGTACCTGACAGATAACACAACTCCTGACGAAATTCGCAAAGCGAAGGCTTCAGGTGCGGTCGTTGCAGCGAAGCTTTACCCTGCAGGTGCAACCACCAACTCTGACTCAGGTGTTACATCGGCAAAGAACATTTATCCAGTGCTAGAAGCCATGGAAGAAGTGGGGATGTTGTTACTTGTTCATGGCGAAGTGACCACACACGATGTAGATATATTCGACCGTGAAAAAGAGTTTCTGGACACGGTCCTTGCACCAATCGTGAATGATTTCCCAAATCTGAAAATCGTTCTGGAGCACATCACTACGGCGGACGCAGCCGAGTTTGTAAAAAAAGCCAACGACAATGTCGCTGCGACCATTACAGCACACCACCTGCTTTATAACCGAAACCACATGTTGGTTGGCGGCATTAAACCTCACTTCTATTGCCTGCCAATTCTTAAGCGCGGCACCCACCAGCAAGCGCTGATTGAAGCGGCGACAAGTGGTAGCAAGAAATTCTTCCTGGGCACCGACTCTGCACCACACGCAAAAGGCAAAAAAGAAGCGGCTTGTGGTTGTGCTGGTTCTTACACTGCACACGCTGCTGTTGAGCTCTATGCAGAAGTATTTGAACAAGAAGGCAAGCTGGAAAACCTAGAGGCTTTTGCAAGCCACAATGGTCCGGACTTCTACGGAGTACCTCGTAACACGGACACCATCACGCTAGAAAAAGCAGAATGGAATGTGCCTGAAACAATGCCATTTGGTAGTGATATCGTAGTGCCGATTCGTGGTGGCGAAACAGTAAGCTGGAAAGTGAAATAATCACACCATTTCATCGAATTGAAGGCTCTTAACTGAATTTTCAGTAAGAGCCTTTTTACTACCTGCCGTTAGCACGCAAGTCAACTCAGATATTGAGCAACAAATACACTGCAACGGGCAGTAATAAAATCTGAAGAAACACCATTTGTTTCATACTTGTGCTTTGCAATCGCACCAGAATCGGTGATAAAACAAAGTATTCACACAGTAAAAGCAAATGCGAACACCCATTGCCAGGGTGTGCAACCTATTGATTAAACGACTATGACAAAACAGACGACTATCGCTACACCGTGCCGGGCTGCGTGCAAGAATGACGGAGGAATATGCTCTGGCTGCCATCGTACAATGGATGAACTTGCCGAGTGGCGACAAATGGATGAAGACAAGCGCGCAAGCAAAATGGAGCAACTGACAGGCACTCTGTCCACTCATCGTTGCCCAAACTGTGGTGAGTCCGCTTTTTGTGATATATCGGCAGGTAAAGATACTTGCTGGTGCTTCGAGCTTGAAAAACGGGATACGTCTTCTTTGGATGAGACCACAGGCTGCCTCTGCCGAAAATGCCTTGCCGCACTGCCGGTCGAATAGAACCCACTCCCTAAACTGGGTACACATTTCTGACGTGCCGTTGTTGCGTTATTGTTAAATTCCAAATAGAGTAATTATGCTAACTCATAAGGACTCATATAATGGAACAACTATTGGAAGGCTTCCCTGTCGTTACTGAGATCCCTGTCGCTTGGGGAGAAATGGATGCACTAAACCATGTCAACAACGCAGTATATTTCCGCTATTTTGAAACAGCTCGTCTCGACTACTTCGGTCATATCAACTTAATGGAAGATATGGCCATTACGAAAATAGGCCCCGTTCTTGGTGATACTTATTGCCGCTACAAACTGCCTGTCACTTACCCCGATACCCTACTCGTTGGATCGCGAATTTCCGATATACAAACTGACCGATTTACCATGGAATACCAAATCGTCAGTAAGAAACTTGGGAAAGTAACAACAACAGGCACGGCCACTATTGTCATGTTCAATTTTGCTTCTAACCAAAAGGCTCAAATCCCACAGAAATTGCTTGATGCAATGGACAGCGCCTGTTTCGCCTAAGGACTGCCTTAGCTAAGCCTCTGGTATCCAGGGTGGCCATACTGTCACCCTCTCATATTTTGTCACAATCTTCACTTCCCCCTCGTTGCCTCCTGATTCTGGCAAGGCTATGCTTGCTGCACAATAACTCTCGAGAATGGAAACAATGCAAAACAGCTTTCAATACCCTATTGGCACTCCGGGACAAAAATGGACAGAAAAAGAAGTCGCACTTTGGCGACAATCCACCAGTGTAAAACGACTCTATAGTACTGATGTCCTTCCAAAGATCGATGCGCTCAGAGACGCCTTCGATGTGATTCAATACGGCGCATTGTCGTATGACCAAGAAAGATTCCCCCTGTTTGCAATCAAGACCAAATCCTGGAATGCGAATAAGCCAACCATTCTGGTCACAGGCGGGGTGCACGGCTACGAAACATCAGGCGTTCATGGCGCACTGCAGTTTGCTAATGAAAACGCCAATGACTACAGCGCTGAGTTCAATATCGTCATTGTCCCCTGCGTAAGTCCCTGGGGATACGAGACCATCAACCGCTGGAACCCAAACGCAGTCGATCCAAATCGCTCTTTCTATCAGGATTCTCCCGCAGAAGAATCAGCCAACTTAATGGCATTTGTTGCTTCTCTTGATACCAACATCTGGGCCCACATCGATTTGCACGAAACCACCGATAGTGACGAAAGCGAATTCAGACCAGCTCTGGCCGCGCGAGATGGTTTGGAATACATCGAAGACAACGTACCAGACGGTTTCTACCTGGTAGGAAACACAGAAAAGCCGGCTGAAGAATTTCAAAAAACAATCATCGGTTATGTCGAAAAAGTTACCCACATCGCCCCAGCAGATGACAACGGCAACATCATTGGCTCTCCTGTAGTTCAACATGGTGTCATTAATTACCCGCTCAAGAAGCTAAGCCTGTGTACCGGAATGACTGACTGCGAATACTCAACCACGACCGAAGTTTATCCGGATAGCCCGAAAGTCAGTGAGCAGGAATGTAACGATGCTCAAGTGGCTGCCGTTGTGGGGGCTCTGGATTACCTAAGAGCTAAAATGTAACGCTTTTTCTAGTGATCAACCCGAGCACTTGCTCGGGTTTTGTATTTTCACGCCAAAACCACCTCAATTTAATAAACTCCCACTCAAAAATCCGTCAAAATAATCAGTTACCCTTTGCTCAGGGAAAAAATAACGTTAGGCTATTTATCAGTCATGAATATAACAATGATAAATTCGACAAGGAATACACCGTCTTATGACCTATTGCCGTAAAATGCGTGTCATCGCCGCCCTATCTTGCTCATTAGCGGCTGCCGCCGTGCAAAGCGCAACACCTACCGCTGTAAAATCAAAAATCGATCGACAGGAAACCCCTGATCAAGTCAGAGAATCGATGGTATTGCCATATCTTTTCAGTACAGAAACGATGGGACTGAATGTCGGTGTGGGTGGCATGATCAAAGGGATTCACCAAGACCAGATGACCGTTGGTGGTACCGTATTTGGCGGAGAGACCAGCTACGCTGTTGCCGGCGGTGTATGGAACTATATGATTCCCGGTACAGAGCGCGTCTTTCTAAGTGCCTATGGCATGTTCGGGTATTATCCGAAGCAGCGCGCCTATACCACGGGCACCGAGTCCTACCCGCCAGGAGTCCCTTTCCCTGGCAGTAATGATTCTTCCAATCAGCAGTACTTTGAAGCTGACGGCGCGTCAAACTGGTTTGATATAAAAATGGAGTATGTGCTTCCTATCGGGGCGACTCGTGATGACGGTTCAGTGAACTATAAGATCAGAAATGGTCTACTTATTTCAGAACCGTCTGGCGGAAAAGAGTGGAACCCGTTTACCAGTGGTTCAACCATACTGGTAGCCCGTCAGTTTAATCGTTATCAGTCTTTTGAATTTAGTGATGGAACTCTGGACGGGTCGATTCATGCGATGGAATTTGGACTGTTGTATGACAACACCGACTTTGCACCCAACCCTTCTTATGGCAGCCGTCAGTATGTGGCAACCTCGCACGACTGGGGCTGGTTTGAATCAAAGAAACAATGGTCATTTCATGAGCTCGATATGAGCAAGTACTTCTCTTTGGGCAAATCAGACTGGGCATCACAACGTATTGTCGCCCTGAACTTCTGGACCGGTTTGTCACCAACTTGGGAAGTGACGACTGATGAAAACGGCTATCGAAGTGTCAGCGGAAATCCACCATACAATGAAGGCGCTACACTGGGCGGTTTCACCCGCATGCGTGGCTATGATAACAATCGATTCCACGACAAAGCGGTGATTTACGGGTCAGCCGAATACCGCTACACACTCGCCTACAACCCTCTCAAAAACGTGTCCTGGCTCGACTTTCTGAGAGTCGACTGGTTACAGTTAGTTGGTTTTGTGGAAGTTGGACGAGTAGGTGCTGCTTACACCGCAAATGAACTGCTGACAGATTTGAAGTACGATGCTGGTGGTTCAGTGAGGGCACTAATGGCTGGATTGGTGGTGCGTGCCGATATCGCCAAGTCGCCCGAAAGTACCAACTTCTGGATCATGGTCGACCATCCATTTTAATTCCGAGTGCCGATAGCCAGAATTAGAGCTGGCTATCTCTTCAGTTGTTTGAATAATTAGTTTTGCTTTATGGCAAGTTAGAGCGCAGAAAATGAACTGAGCTCCTTAACTTTAATTATCTATTATTGGAAGCGGCGATTTAGAATAGTTAAAAACTCTGATATTTTCGCAAAAGTCGCGCCAGAACGAAAATAATCGATAAGAGATGAATTCAAAAGCAAAAAGCCGCTGCAGTTGCTCTGCAGCGGCTTTTTTTTTATTCAAGTAAAGCTACCTTAAATCAAACTTCGCCATCATGTTTTACTTTACCGCGACGCTTTTCAAGCTCTTTACGCACATAGTGCGCACGTTCTTCGGTAAAGTTATAGTGATACATAACCCAGATAGCAAGCAGTGCCGTTACCACAGGGACAACAATATCAGCCATACGCATCAGGTTAATTATCTCTGCCGCTTCCGGCATATTTAACAGCGCTTCGCCCGCCTGCAGAGAGTTTCGGATCTCTTCCAGTCTTCCGTAGCCAATACCACTCAACACCCAGCCAGACATTAGCATTGCAATTGCGGTACCCAGCTTAACAAACCACCAGTAAACTGCGCCAAATATACCTTCGCGTCGCTCGCCGGTCTTGAGTTCATCCAAGTCACAAACATCCGCTGTCATTGACATCATAATAGTGAACAGACCACCAATACCGAAGGTCATCAACGGCAGCGAAATAAACATCATCCAGTGTGTGTCTTCGTTAAGCGCTTGTTCAAAGGCCCACCATCTTAAAATGTAACCGACAATAGAAATAAGTGTTGCGATGATAAATGCATTCTTTTTATCCATTTTCTGAGACATCTTGGTGACCGCTGGAATAACCAGCAGGCACGTGCATAGTGAACTGACGGTACCGAACCACGCAGGCCATGTACCAGAAGCACCCTGATCGCCATTAAATACATAGAATACGATAATGAAGAACGAGAACTGTGCAACTGTCTGAAAGCCGTTAAAAACAAGGAAAGTCGCGCTGCAAAGCTGTACGAAAGGAATACATTTGAATGTTTGCCATATCCCTTTAAAGAAGTTGACCATAATAGAGCCAAGCGAAGCAAAGGAGACTTTTTCAGCTGCCTGTTCAAGCAGCACACGCTCTTTACAGAAGATAGCAGGAATAATACCGAAAACGAGACAGATAAAGCCTACCCAGATAGCTAAGTCGCGGCAGCCGACTGCCGCTGATTCGTACAGACTAGGATCATAAATAATGACCCAGAACCATGGCGCAATCATCCATGCCAGCTGACCGATCCACTGCGATACCGCCATAATACGGGTACGTTCGTGGAAGTCCGGACTCATCTCATAACCAAGAGCAACAAGGGGCGTTGCAAAAATCGTATAACCGAGATAGAACAGCAGAGAGAGCATAAGGAAATAAACGAAATTATAGGTTTCACCATTTTCCGGATAGATTTGCCACATCAGCATAAATGCGGCACCGGTGATTATTGCACCGATGAAGATATACGGACGGCGACGCCCCCAGCGAGTTCTTGAATTGTCGGAAATATAACCCATTAGCGGATCGGTAATTGCGTCAAATACCCGAGGTAGTGCTCCTAATATACCGACCAGAAATGGATCCATACCCAGTCCCATAACCAGTACGATCATAAATACACCCAGCGCAGCTGCAAACAGCTGATTGGCAAGCGAGCCGATACCGAACGCTATTTTCTGTATCATTGGGACTACATCTTCGGAAGCAGTTCCGTATTGCTTTATTTCATCGATAGTTGCGGCAGATTGCCTAACTTCACTCATTAAATTTCCTTTTTAATACTTCAATATTGAGCCACTTGAGTTTAGACAGGCTCAAAATATTACTTAATTTACTAGCAGGACCCGTAAAATTGACGAACAGTAACGACCACCGTTGCAGGCGGTGGTCGAAATACTAAGATGATGGGTCAAGTAGTTACTTTGGATTGTTCTAAATAGTTGCTTTATTTTAGGTTTACCTGAAGCTCAGAAACCTTACCATCTCTTAATGCAACAGCATTCTCACCTTTAACCTCTGATAGAACTTTGCTTTCGCCATTGGTAAAAGTAAGTACATACTCTTCAACATCAAACTTATCAAAGGTATTGACTCGAGCGCGGTTCACATAGGTCACCAGAGTCGTTCCCATAAACTTAAATGACACTTCACTGTTTTCGTCAAAGAATTCAGCCGGTAGTGCTGGTGTCAGGTTCAGTGTGAGCTCACCATTCTTCATAATGAATGGATTATTACCAAACATCATAAGTGTCCACATATGCAGCATTTCTACTGTTGAACCAGACAAGCGAGCAACAAATCCTTGTCCATGAACCATAGGATCCGGGTTACATGTTGGGGCAATAAATGAAGAGTTCTCCAGAATACTTCTGCCGTAGACATTTGGATCCATAAAGCAAACCAGGTTTGTCTTTATTTCCTGATAAAATTCGCCGTACATGCCGGATTTCAGCAATCCAAGTAAGTACTTATAATTCATGTGCAAGAAGTTTGACTCGCGCTCCAGCCAGCCTTTAGTAAATGCACGGGCACGACCGATCTCTAAGCTCATTTCATTCAGGCATTCACTGGTTTTAAATTGCCCAAGCTCTTTGTCATAGATTTCGGTTTCTTTAATTTTGTTGTACGAATCTAAGTTGGCCGCCATATCACCTGAAGTTTTTAGTAATCTTGCCGGTGCTTCTAAGAACCGTGGCAATACGTGCAGTTTAAATTCGTTAACCCTGGCGAGTGGTAGTCCGTAATGGCCAATCTTTGCTTGTCCGTTTTCTAAGATCGCCTCATGCTTAGTGGCTTCATAGTATAAGAATGTTGGCACAATTCCGCCGGACAGAGTCTTGGCTTTCTCTAATCCACGTTCCAATTTGGCAATCATTTTGTCGAGCAAAGAAATCAGGTCGGTCGCATTTACCCTCTCATCATTTGATTCAACCGTAAATCTGACCGTTTGCCTGTAATTTTCTCTCAGCGTTGCAATCTGATCCCAGTATTCAAACCCTTGTGCGCCTGAATCTAGCACGGAATTTACGCCGTCTACGTACGAGGTAAACTCCTTTGGCAACAACAGCGAGCCTTCGCTCACGATGGATTCTTTCAGGAACTGGGTTAGTCTCAATAGTTCAACGGTTTCAGATACGCCTGAACCAAAGATCCCGGGTAATCCATTCATCGCATCGTTCCATCCGGGCTTGTCGGATTCCATTTCGATACCGATGCCTTCGGGGTCTAATGTGGCAAACTTATTGAAGGCCAGCGTAAATAGCTTGGTAAATAGGTTTGTCTTGATGATATTTCCAGCGGTATCAACAGCCCAGTTTGACCCGTCGACATCCATATTTAGTCTGCTGACTTTTTCATCATCATTATGAAGAAGAGAGCCGTAACGTCTGATCTTGCCATCTTTTGTAATGACGGTTTTTTCATCCCTAGGCACAACCGTAACTGGTGATGAGTAATACTTATAGTCATGGTTATCAAACAGGAACTCTTTCTTGGTATCCGGGTTAATCGCCAGGTAAGACTCAACCAGATCTAAGATATATGTCCAGTGATCGACCCAGAATCCTTCACCGAATGAAGCTTCGATGTTCTGGTTGGCATGTTGCAGAATATCAGCCAGTAACGTCATATCATCTTTGTCTGACGTTATGCCTTCATTCGCCATAGTGTTGATGATAAGACCTGGGGTAAATTTAGAAGAAAGCGCTTTCTCCATTAGGTCATTTTTATTGTTGAAGTTCTCGCTCACCAGTGCTTTCAGGTCGGTGTCTGCATTTAGCTCAAATGTTGAGCCATTGACACCTAACGGGTTATACCCATCTAACTGGATTAACGATGCAAATAGCAATACGTTAAAATCACCAATCTTTGGATTAAACAGTGAATCAACGCGTCTGTTTTGGCAGACATCGCGGAAGTTGCCGTTCCCCTGAGAGAAATATTCCGGAGCCACATTGAAGAAATTGTAGTCTCGCTCCAGATCGCCATGTTTTCTTGAAAAAATGTGGTACACATGGTTTTTGTTATCGGTTTCAAATACTAACGGGTAACCACCACGCAGAATATTGTCCAGATAATTTTGTTTAATGTATTCATCAAACAGTGGATTTGATGTTTTACATTCAACATCTTTCACCAGCTCACTAATGACGTCTTCTGATTCTGCTTCTTTTGCATCAAAGTATTCGTCAGATACCATGGCAGCGACTTTAGAGTTCAACAAATCAACGTTTTGAGCGTGACCGATAATGGTTCTCAAGGTAAATGTTTCATTGGCAGATAATTCAACTTCTACAGGTGAGAATCCGACAGGAATCTTGTTCGCTGTGATCTGTTGTTTGCTGTACAGATCTTTAATTGATTTTTCAGAAAAAGAGACGGGATTGGTCATTGAGGTGTCATGGCCAAAAATCAAAGTACCATCAACAATTGGCTTGACGAGTTTCTGGTTTGCAAACGACAGATAGAAGTTGCCTTTATCAACGGTTCCAACTTCTGCGCTATCTGAGGTTGTTGATGTCATCTTGAAAAACGGAACATCGTTATCCATATTGAAGACATCCATCCAACTTCTCAATAAGTTGGACATCTCTTTAAATGTAGCGTTTGACGTGCCATACGGTAAGATCTGAGAAATGCCATCAAGCATCTCAAAGCTGCGCGGTTTGCCTGATAAGTCAGTCACCTCAACCTTTCGCATGATAGCGGCTAAGTTATCATTCGGGAGACCGAAATAAGTAACCTTAACAAAGAGCCCAAGGTCTCGGTTTTCTTCTGTTATTTTAAACTGCCCACGTTTAATGTGCATTTTTCTGTTGATGCTCTTTGTTCTTGCGGGACCGAAGAACTCGTAGACGTCACCATCCAGTTTGACAAAGGTTCTGAAACCAACCCGGCTTACATTTTGATAAGCGGTTACTGCTGGCGAGAACTCCAGGATTGGGCTGTCTTTATTCTCAACACCAAAAGAGCATAAGCCTTGTCCCCGGTTTACATAAAACGCCCATAGTGGAACACCTTTCTTACCGGCTAATCCAGGCAAAAACGATGAGAATGTTTTCTTTAAGTCATAATTATTGATTACGAATTCGTCATTTTCTAAGTAATATTCTCTGTCCATAGTAAACCTGTTGTCTATTTGTAACTGTTCCGTCATCTGTTTCGTCATCTGTGCCTTGTTAGCCATATTTCATATAGTTCAAAGATAAAGTGACTCATTTTCAATAAGGTATTGTTTATAAAGTCACCTGTCCCAGCCAGATGAAAGTGATTGCGCACGCAGAAAGAAAGCGCTTTCTTTTTTTGAGTGCGCAAAGATACACTCAATCCCTGAATCAAGTCTACAAAAAAATGAAAAAGCAAGACAAAAGTGTGTTCTGAAATTCCTTTATGACAAAAAAGCATAAGATACAGAATCTTATGATGCTCAGCTGCTAGAGAGTGTCATTGATTACCATTCAGCAAACGAATATATACCCACCCGAAGTATCGATAGGTAACTAAAGTGCTTATGAGGCATGTTGAGTAATGATAGGAAATGGACAAAACCTATCAAAAAAGGCACCTCATGAAGTTGTGCTGTTCTGCTTTTGGATACAAAGAGTTCTTGATAGCTTGAATATGCAGGACAGATATGGCTTTGTTGCCTAATTCATTTAGAAAACAAAACCGCCTCGTTCGAGTTTTATGCAATATATTGAGTTTCAGGCATACCAAGCCCGTAAGTTTGTTTAGCGCTTTAATCATGACGTAAGTTTCACCAACCTGAGTATTGTTATCTCTCAGGTTTTATGTGGAGTAGAGCTAGCAACAACAGCTAGCTATGCATTGGACAGAAACAGTCTAGTTTCCATTATTTTAACCCTTCCCAGAATGCCGTCATCCTCACGCAAGTGAGGATCTCCTAAAGCGCGTAGCTAATTGAAAAATAATGACTACGTCGCGTAAATCACGTTCGCAGCACGCTGTATGAGATTCACTTTTTCAAGGAGATAACGTTGTGTTTTTGAGGCTTATATTGGGCGCCTAGTGACACGCTTTGGACCACTTTCGAGCTAGTAAACATCGACTGTCACCGTTATAAACGGCAATGTGTCAGCGTCACTTTGGCTCACCAAAAATGGAAAGAGTCAATTATCTAATTTGGTCAATTTAGACAAATCAAAGCCCGGAAACTCGTTGGCGTTCCCCCTTGAACTGTAAAGATAAGTAAAACTGATCAAGGTTATGTAAATCTCCTTTATGACAGTGCGCTTCGTTTTTATGATGCTTGGCAATTACTTTAATGTCATTAATAAGTGCCAATTATGTTTAGATTTACAGCCATACTCACTCTTCTCTGGTTGCCTAGTTTGCTAATGAACTGGGACAAACTAGACAACTTTTTCATTTGGCGTCATCAGTTAACCATATACACAGGTTTGCTTGGGTTAGGCTATATGGGGCTTGCTGTTTTACTTGCCATGCGTTTCCGTTGGGTAGAAGAAAAGGTCAAAGGCCTAGATAAAAGTTACAAGCTACACAAACACCTGGGGATTGGCGCCGCGATTTCTCTTTTCTTCCATTGGCTGATCATAAAGAGCGGTCAGTGGTTGGTCGACGCGGGTATTCTCGAAAGGCCAACCCGAGGGCAACAGCCAGTGATTGAGGGTATAAATTGGCACGCTATCGCTGAACAAGTTGGAGATATTTCATTTAAGATTTTTCTTATCTTCAGCATAATTAGTCTGGTTCAGGCCATCAGCTATAGGAGGTTTAAGTTTACCCATAAAATTGGCGGGCTTTTGATGATCGCGGGTGTTTTCCACACTGCATTTTTGCTGGATTGGAACATTGGGACCATTCCGATGAATATTGCCATTGCTGCCATTTCAGTCGTCGGTATCTGGTGCTCGTGGCTGTCACTGTCAGGACGTATCGGTCAGAAAAACCAAGTTGATGGAAAGGTTAAAAACGTTGAAGCGTACTCTGCACAACCTGATCAGAAAACTGCGGTACGTTTCTCCATCCATCTAAAATCAGATATCAGCTACAAAGAGGGGCAGTTTGCTTACCTGAACTTCCATGACGGCGAGGCACCGCACCCATTTTCTGTTCTAAACTTCGATGCTGAAAACAGAATCATTGAATTTTGTGTCAAAGATCTAGGCGACTATACCCACAAACTGGTCAATAACCTTAAAGTAGGTCAGAACGTTACTGTAGAAGGTGGTTACGGCGCGTTTCAAATCCCCGAATTTGAAAAACAAGCATGGGTCGGGGCAGGTATTGGTATCGTGCCATTTATATCCCGCCTTTACTGGTTAAAACAAAAGAATGAAAAACAGCAGTTGAAACTAGAAAAAATCCATCTGTTTTACTGCGTAAACTCGGAAAAAGAAGCGTTCTTCCGCAATGAAATCCTGTCTCTTCTTCGGAAACTTGATTTTATCGAGTTACACCTGATAACAGCAGAAAATGGTGAGTTGCTGGATAGCGAATTGATTATAAAAAAAGTGAAGAGTAAAGATTTCGATACCTGTTTTTGTGGTCCTCAACAATTTGGACAAATGCTCAAAACCGGACTTGATGCAGCGGGTATTTCAGAAAACCGCTTTCACATAGAGTACTTTAAAATGCGATAAGTTTATGCTTCAACACACTCTCTTTTGCCGACTCTAGCAGATACGGTATGGAATGTTACGCAATGCACCGATTTAGCAGTGATTCAACATAGCGGAAAACTGATCTGCTACTACAAGATGTACCTCAAACTCAGTGGTGTGACACACTACTAGGAAATAATCTTGACTAGGAAAGGGGCACTTTCGTGTTTGAAAGTGCCGACTGTAACGTCTCTGGACAGAAACGATTTAGTTTCCTTTGTTTCAACCTATCCCAAAATGCCGTCATCCTCACGCAAGTGAGGATCTCCTAAAGCGCATAGCTAATTGAAAAATAATGACTACGTCGCGTAAATCACGTTCACAGCACGCTGTATGAGATCCCCTTTTTCAAGGAGATGACGGGTTAGTTCTTGGTTTAGAAACAAGAAATGAGGCAAAAATCGTTATTTTATCTCTGATAATCAAACTCCTTCGCCATACCTAACGGCATTACGCCGTTAGATCACAAAACAATCGCCATACTAAAAATAGTAGTTCGCCTGTAGCCAACCGACTGTGTCTTGCTTTGAGAATTGCGACTCCGCCATATGATCAACCTTAAAACCAACTGATACAGCGTCTGACACCATAAAGCCTCCTCCCATCTCTACCTGTGGTACCCACTCTTTGCTCTGCTGGACATAGCTAGTTTTTGGATTGGCATAAAGCCAGTGACCAGCATCAAAAGCATACATCCCATACAATCCAACTTGGTAAAGATTCGAATCAAACTCCCTATCTCTGATGTACAAATCGGCTCTACCCGGATTCCAGTTGGTGCCCAATTCTTTCCAGTCAGCAGACGTTCGGCCTACAGATAACATTGGGAAAAGTAACACATTATCAGTCAGTTGAAACTTATAGATCATGCCAGCTAGTGCAGTTGTGCTATTGCGATCACCCAGAACATCGACACTAAACCCGAGCCCATCGGTTACGTGGAAATAACGACCGCGATAGTTATAATCAATTTTGCCATCAGAGGTTTTCTTGTCCGCAACACCAAGATCGAGTTGGAAAATATTGTTTCCCAAACCCAACATGCCGTTCAACTGCGTTGCATCCCCAGAGCGCGATATACCAACGGTAGTGAATGAGGCCGTCGGATCTCCGTAATTAATGTCGTCGCCAACTGGCTGAAGTTCTGTTTGGTTTGACGCGAAAGCGCCCGCCGTTAGCACGCAAAGCGCAACGGAAAGTATGGTTTTTTTCATGATTTTTCCTAATTAAAAAAGTCCCTTTAATTAGGTCATCCTTGATGGAGTAGAGCCTAAGCCTGACGTTGTCGCCTTATAGGCATGGAGTGAACGTTGCTGTACCCGACACTTCTGCTTGTTCTACAAGATCGGCGCATGAAACTTGCGAAATAGTATTCAGTTGTTTTAAGTCAATCCGAATTTCACTATAAGTATCGAGATTGCGCATTTTGAAAGAGCCATTTTCAAAGTTATAGGTGTATTGTATCCAGGTAGCGTAGGTTTCATCATTAGTCGGATCGATAACATCTTGCGGCACAAGATTACCCGCATCAAAAGTCGACTGAAGCTTACCTTCTGTCTGAGCCCACGTGGCATCTTCTGAGAACTCCACGTTAGCGGTATTATATAGGCCTCGTAACATACGTTCTGAGGACGCTATGGTTGAGCCGATTTTATGACCGTTTTCGAGTATGGTCATGTCGCCCACCTTGGCTGCATTTGCATCGTGGTATTGCTGAAGAGGCGCATTCGCCATCACACGCAGTTTATCGTTAACCGAACCACGATGAATCACCATCTCTCCACCCTCATTCAGTTCAAACAGTGCGATATCTCCTGATTTATCCTGAACTGAAATATGCAAACCATGCTGTACTCCATGAATGCCATCAACCCAGGCAAACTGAAATTCATTCGCTTCAAATGCCTCTACAGCTTCTTGTACTGTTTTGAAGTTTTGCGCCATGAATGCGGCCGCATCACCCCAGTTGACGGCGGGTGCCCCGGTGTCTTGATAGTCCTTGATGAATACTTGCGAGTCATACATATATAACGTTGAAGCCGAAAGTCCTTCGCTGTTGATCGCTTCGCCAGTGGTATCAACAAATACTTCACGCTCTTCCAAATTGAGGGTTGGATACTTCACCGTCCATGAGGCCGCTTTCTGGTAGGAAGGAACATCTTTGGTCATGACCTTAGTACCGACAGGAAAAACAACGGCTACCGTACCCAGTTTCTGGCCCCAATCCAACGTTCGCACTTGAGACACTCCATATGGCGTATCCAAGGTAATTCTCGAGCAGGCATTCGCTGTATTGAATATGACACCTGTAGTTAGCGCAACTAGTGATAATGCAACAGCTGTTTTCTTCATAAGTATTCCCCTCAATTCATCAAAATGAACAAATAACGTACAGCATCGTGAATGGGATGCACTTTATGCTCAAAGGGGCAACACATCAAAACAGTTACTATTAACTTATCGAATACAAGCGTTTATTTTTTCGAGAAATCAGGCCAAAACCCCACCTGATGAAACCTACTTATAGACTAACTCTCTCACGACTACTTGCAGGCCATTAATGGCTATATGTACATGATATTTAACAATACAATATAAATAGAGCAAGCTCATAGAGACAAGAAACCTGACTATTTTAACACGTCAATAATTTGAATATATTTTGCTACTCTCAATGAAACGCAGAGATAGCGATAGGATATGAATCCTTCCCCCACATTTACTTTTACCCGATGTTATGTGAGGAAACTGTTTGTTAATGGGAACTTGATTGCACCTCTACCTCACCAGGAAAATAGAGTCGCTTTAGTTTGCTCAACACCTTGCCAATATCTTCCAGTATCACATACAGACACGGCACAGCAATGAGTGTCACTATGGTTGCGTACATAACCGCGAACCCTAGTGCGACAGCCATAGGCTTTACAAACGCAGCCTGTAGGCTGGTTTCGAACATGATCGGCAATACGCCAAAGAAGGTAGTGATGGAGGTCAATGTGATCGCCCTGAATCGAGCACAGCCTGCCTCGACCACCGCGGTTTTGGCGCAGTCGCAGCGGGCTTTGATTTGGTTGACGTAATCGGTCATTACCAACGAATCGTTAATCACCACACCCGCAGCAGCGATAAGCCCGAAAGTCGACATCATCGACATATCCAAGCCGTATAAATAATGCCCCCAAATCGCGCCTGTTAAGCTAAACGGGATCACAGACATGATGATAAGAGGCTGAGTATAGCTCTTAAGCGGTACAGCAAGGAGAATAAACACGGTGATCATTCCGGCAATAAAGAACACGATCTGTTCGTCCTTCTGCTTCTGTTGCTCCTCAATAGTACCGCCAAGTTCCGTTTTAACTTGGGGGAACTGCGCTTTTAATTCCGGTAATACATTTTCTTCGATGTTCTTCACCGCTTTATCCGGTTCAATGATCGCCTCATCAATCGAGCCATAGATATATACGGTTCTGAACCCGTTCTCGCGCCGTATCTGGTTAATGCCAGGCTGACTGGTAATATCGACCACGTCCCCTAGCATCACTTTTTTACCCGAAGGGGTATTGATTAATGCATAACGAAGCGATGAGAAAGCCTCTCTTGTCAGTTTGGGGTAACGCACCATAACGCGCACTTCTTCCGTGTTTCTCAACACGCGTTGAGCCTCTCCGCCATAGAAACTCCCCCCAACTTGTGCCGCAATACTGGCCAAATCGAGTCCCAAATCGTACGCCACTGGTTTTAACGATAACTGAACTTCCCGGCTTCCCGTGTCCATCGACGAACTGATATCGAACAGCCCCGTTTGCAATTGCAGTTTCGCTATCAGCTCCCGCCCCGCTGCGTTGAGAACCTCCATATCAGGCCCATATAAGAGGTAACCAAACTCATCCCCTTCTTCGCCACCAGCCACATTGTCATTGATTACTATCGACTTGAGGCCGACGATTGTAGGCAGTTTTTCTCGCCAGCGACGCGACAGTTCAAAGGCATTGACTGGGCGCACGTCTTCATCCACTAGCGGCAACAACAGCATTCCTTCAGTGCGACTGGTATTGATGGTCAGCACATCACGAATCACCGGCATTCCAAACTCTGCTTCGATTTCCTGATCAACTTCTGCCACGACGTGTTCCAACGTAAGCAAGGCATCAATAGTCTGCTCGTCTGAAGCATTACTGTTCATTTCGATTTTGATCAAAGGAAAATCAGAGGGCACTTTTGGACTTGGAATCATACGCACATGACCCGATGTCACCATGGCGATACTAATAACCAGAACAGCAATAAAACCTGCCATCACTGACCAACGCCATTCTACGCACCACGACACAGTGCGCTTATACGGGCCATAAACAAAACGGAAAAAACCGCGATTAAATCGCGCTCGGTAGCTATTCTCTTTGACTGGTGTGAATTTAGTATGAGCCAAATGAGCAGGCAATATCAGTTTAGATTCAATAAGGCTAAAAATAAGGCAGAAAATAACAACGATCGACAAACCATAAAAGAAAGCTTTCTCGGGACCGGTAGAGAACAAGAAAGGTACAAAAACAGCAATGGTCGTTAGTACACCAAAAGTGGCTGGTGTCGCCACTCGTTGAGCCCCGCGGACAACATTGGTCACGCCACCACCGTTTTTTTCCACTTCAGTGTAGACACTCTCGCCTATCACAATAGCATCATCCACCACGATACCCAGTACCATGATGAACGCAAACAGAGTAATAATGTTAATACTGACATCAAACAAAGGCATCAACATTACGGCGCCCAGAAAACACACTGGTAGGCCAACCATGACCCACATTGCCAGCCGGAAGCGCAGAAATATTGACAACAGGACAGCCACTAAAACAGCCCCCTGAAGCAGATTCTTCAACATCATATCGAGACGGGCATTGAGGTAGTAGGTCATATCCATCAACGTATGGAGCTCAATACCGTGAGGCAGTGTTTTGTTTCTGGCTTCGATGAATCGCTGCACCGTTTTCGCCACAGGCACCATGTTCTGAGTTTTAGTTGCCTTAACCGTCAGATAAATTCCATTCTCACCGGAGAACTTGAAGTAATGTTGACCTTCAGTAAACGCATCCTTAATCGTGGCAATGTCGCCCAATAACACCTTAGAGCCATTGGCCCCCAGCTTTACGGGTATCTGCCTGAACTGATAGCCATCGTAATACTGGTTCTCAATACGAATCGACACTAAACCAGTACTGGTTCTCACTTGCCCGGCAGAGAAATTGGCAGAGTATTTCTGAATCGCAGCCACCACATCATCCAGTGTCAGGTCATACGTTCTCAGTTCGTCCGGGTGGATTTCGATGCCAATCTCATCTGGCGGAGAACTCACTTCAACCAACGAAACATCATTGAGTTGGAGCAACTCCTTTTCAACCTGTTTTGCAATCGTTTTAAGCTCTGACAGAGATGTATTACCTGACAGCACCATACCTATAACATCTTGTTTAAACTCAATTTGAGTAACGTTTATCGGTTCCATTGCTCTGGGAAAACTGGGAATAGAATCAACACGTTGCCTGACCTTGTCCAGTACCTCAGTAAGGTTAGCTTTGGTATCGATCTCCAACGTAACTTGCCCACCTCCACGATAAGCATCTGTGACCGCTTTCTTGATTTCAGTCACGTCTTTGAGTGACTCTTCTACCTTGATGAGAATCGTCTCTTCAATTTCCTGTGCTGAGACCCCTGGGTAGGATGCTGAAACGCGAATATAGTTGATTTCAAAATTGGGGAACATCTGGCGCTGAATGAGGAAATAGCTCACCGTACCCATGATAAGCACAAAAGCCATAAGCAGGTTTGCCGCCACGGAGTTGTTAGCAAATAAGGCAATGATGCCTCTTTGAGTCGAGTTACTCACTGGCTACTCCTTTTTGAACCAGCGCTTCCTCATTGTCGCCTTTGCGTACAACGGACATACCTATTTGGGGAAACTCAGGAACTGTCAGTACCAGTTCGTCCCCTTCGGAGAGTCCAGAATCGATATAGAAATGAGCTTGTTCTTCTCGTAATACATGTACAGTGCGCGGCACCAATTTGTTGTCAGGATCAATCACCCATACTCGATCATCAGCGACCAGCTCCTGTGGCACTTTAAACAGTTTCGGGATCTGTTTGCCATTGAAACGCACCTCTACATACGAACCAAACGGCAGCGCTTGAACATCAGACTCCAGACCGTAAGGATCCGCGATTCGAATGACCATATTCACCATACGGGTCGCGCTGTCAACAATCCCTAAATCACGCACCACTTGCCCCTCACGAGTCGACTCAGTTCGACCTTTAGCAAGGATTTGCGCTTCTACACCGACAATATCATCGGGAAGAAATGGCGCATCGAATCCGGCGATTGGCACCATCACTTCTGCCGATTCTATGTTGTTAATTTCGGCAACCTGAGCACCCGCGGTAATGTACTGACCCACACCTATGCTTCTTGAAACCACCAAGGCATCATAGGGCGCCACCACCTCACAATTGGCGAGATCTCGATTGGCTCTCCTTAATGCCGCCTGAGCTGACTTAACACTGGCCTCAGCACTAAGAACCTGAGGTATACGTAAATAGAGGTCAGACACTTGGGTGTCGGTGATTTTCTTTGCTTGCCTTTCTGCCACTTTCGCTTTTGCACGTTCCTCAATCAACGCAGCCTGCGCCTGCGCTAACTGTGCCTGAGCCTGAAGTACCGAAGCCTGATAATTGTCTTTTTCAATAGTAAACAGAATCTCGCCGCGTTTAACTACTCCACCGGCGACAAAATTAGGGTGCCAACTGGTGACCTCTCCTGAGACTTGAGTAGATAACGCCGTGCGCTCAAGGGGGACCACTTCACCAAAACTTGAAATCTGCACCTGATGATCCTGAGCACGAAGAATTTGGGTTCGTACCCGAGGTACGGTATCCAGTTCTTTTTGGACTTCCGTTTCAGGTGCGGTCTGCAGCACTAACCAGTAGCCACCGACGGCCACCGCCAATAATACAAACGGTAAAATCCACTTAATACTGCGCTTGAACATAGTTTCCCTTGCTTAGAATGTTCCTGACTAATGCTATTGTACGTAAATTGGGCGGGATAAACTGTATGGGATCATCATCTTTTGACCGCTAAATGTGTGAAATCTGATGATAAATAGACAAAAAGCCAGCATAACTGCTGGCTTTTACGCAGAGATATGGCTCATTACCGGACATCAAATCCATCGCATTTGGCGGCACAGATGAAGTCATTCTGGTGCAGCCCTTTGATGGAGTGACTCCACCATGTCACCGTCACTTTCCCCCACTCCAAAAGTATCGCTGGGTGATGAAACTCCTCCTCAGCCAACTCAGCAACTTGATTGGCAAACGCCCATGCCAACTTAAAATTCTTAAACTTAAACTGTTTCTCAAGCTGAGGAATACCGTCTCTATCAATAATAGTCCAACCATCTAGTTCCGTAAGTAGTTGCTTTTGCTCTTTTGTACCCAGCGCCAGCGCATCACTGCTACAGGCTTCGCAACGCAATTCATTAAGCATGTGTCATATCCTTTGGTTCAAAAAGTGGAGGTAATAAACCTGCCGCCATTGCGCGAGCAACGCAGCGGCTTAAGTCCTGTTGTCCCAATTCATAGAGTTGGCGTATGTCATCCAACACAAAGTAGGTAGGCTGCATGATGTCTATTCGATAGGGGGTACGCAGCACAGTGTCTATATTAAACGCCTGCCTTAAAGGTCGTTCATCGTCCAGCGCGTACAAGGTTTCCCCAGGAGAAGAGAGAATACCTCCTCCGTAAATCTTCGTTTCGCCCTGTTGCTCGACCAGACCAAACTCAACCGTAAACCAGTATAGACGTGCCAGATAAACCCTCTGCTTGCTGTTCGCCAGGCAGCCGAGCCGACCATAGGTTCGGGTGAACTCGGCAAAATCTGGATTGGTCAGCATCGCACAATGACCAAATATCTCGTGAAAGAAGTCCGGCTCCTGCAAATAGTCAAACTCTTCCCGGGTACGAAGAAACGTCGCTACCGGAAATCGTCGATTGGCCAACAGGTCAAAAAAGCGATCAAAATTAATAAGAGCTGGCACAGGCTCTACCTGCCATCCCGTTTCCCGCAACAGAACCTGATTAATTTCCGGAAGTTGGGGAGCCCGGTCTAACGGCAGATCCAATAACTCTAGTCCCCTGAGGTATTCTTTACAGGCACGACCCTGAACCAAGTCTAACTGACGGGCTACCAGATCATGCCAAACCTTATTCTCCTCGGTACTCCACGCCACTAAACCGTGCTCATTAACGGGCTTTGATACGTAGTGTGTCATCACATTCCCTTTAACAACTTCATTACATTAAGCCTATGTGGTGACCGATTTGATGACAATAAACCGCTCTGACAATAGAACAAAACCCCTTGTAACAATTTCTTTACATTTTCACTTTTTTACCCAGTGAATCAATGCATTGTTTTTTGGCCTCTCAGTTTGACGGGCACCAAATTTCCACCAAAACTTAATCAAAACCGAACTGAGCCATGATTTTTCAGAGGAAGAGCATGTCTGATAAACTCCCAGTCCAACAGCCACTGTGGACTCCCGACGCCGAACGCCTGTCATCCTGTCTGTTAACTGAGTTCATGGGCACATTGAAACACCACAATATCGATGGTTCGGATTACAACGCGCTGTACCGGTGGAGTGTGGATAATAGCGACGCATTTTGGGAGCATGTCTGGAACTTTTGCCATGTTATCGGTGATAGGAAGGGCAAAACGTCATCTTTGGGGCCAGCAAAATTCGGCTTAAGGATCCCTGCAAGAGACACATTATGGTTCACCGACGCAACCTTGAATTACGCGGAAAACCTGCTTGCATTCGGGACCGAACACCCCACGGAGCAGGCCATCTGGTTTAGCAACGAAAGCGGGCAACGTACACAACTCTCCTGGCAACAACTGACCGAACAGGTGTCGGTCATTCAGCAGTGGTTATTACATGCCGGTGTTGGCCCCGGAGACGTGGTCAGCGGATACTTACCCCATATTCCTCATACCGTGGTGGCGATGCTCGCCACCACAAGCCTTGGCGCAGTCTGGACTTCAACCTCTCCTGATTTTGGCGCCCAGAGTGTCATTGAGCGCTTTGGGCAAGTGGAACCTAAGGTGCTCTTCTGCTGTGACGGCTACCGTTTCAATGGTAAAGCCTTTGTGATGGAAGAGAAGAACCAGCAAGTCATAAATTCCATTTCTTCCATCAAACAGGTATGCCAAATTCGTTACCTTGACCAGCAAACAGTCCGCCCTGCGCCAGATGGAGCAACTGACTGGGATAGCCTTCAGCAACATTATTCCGCCGACGCACTGCACTTCCATCGAAGTCAGTTTAATGACCCACTGTTTGTCCTTTATTCCTCGGGCACAACAGGTAAACCCAAATGTATCGTGCATTCTGTGGGAGGCACCCTTCTCAATCACCTGAAGGAGCATCAGTTGCATTGTGATATCCAACCAAAAGATCGCGTGTTTTATTACACCACTTGTGGCTGGATGATGTGGAACTGGCAAGTCTCCGCCCTCGCATCCGGTGCCACACTGGTGATATTTGACGGCAGTCCGGTCTACCCCAAACCCGATGCGTTGTGGCAACTGGCCCACGATGCAGAGGTGACTCTGTTTGGGACGTCTGCAAAATATCTCGAGACGCTGCAGAAGCTTCACTATCACCCCAACGAGCACTATCAGCTGACGGCGTTGAAAACGCTCTGCTCTACCGGGTCCGTTCTCTATCCGCAGCAGTTTGACTTTGTCTATGAGCATATTAAAGCTGATCTACATCTGGCTTCGATCTCCGGAGGTACAGACATTTGTGGTTGTTTCGTCTTAGGTAATCCCATTTCTCCCGTATATCGGGGAGAGTGCCAGGCACCTGGACTGGCCATGGATGTGGAGGTTTTTAACGATCAGGGTAAAGCAGTTCTGGAGCAACGAGGTGAGCTCGTTTGCCGTAACAGCTTCCCCAATCAACCCATTGGCTTTTGGAACGACAACGGCGAACGCTACCATCAAGCCTATTGGGACAGGTTCTCCGGAGCATGGAATCACGGTGATGACGTCATGCAAACTCGAACCGGAGGCATGGTTTTCTTTGGCCGCAGTGATGCAACACTTAACCCGGGAGGGGTACGAATCGGCACAGCTGAGATCTACCAGCAAGTGAACCAGTTAGATGAGGTAAAAGACTCCATTGCGGTAGGCAGAAATCAGAATGGCAATGAAACCATTGTCCTGTTTGTTCAGCTCTCAGATGATACAGAGCTGGATGAATCTCTGAAGCGGCGCATAAAAGCACTACTTAAAGCTGAATGCTCTCCCCGGCATGTCCCCTCTGAGATATTTGCTATTAGTGAAGTACCAAGAACCAAGTCAGGTAAACTGGTTGAACTGGCCGTCAAACAGACACTACATAGGCAAGAGGTCAAGAACAAAGGTGCCATTGCCAATCCGTGGGTATTGGACGAAGTCATACCGCACGCGAAATAGTGAACAGAACGGTGAAAATCCCCAATTTGACCCTATGGATTCTCTACTGCTGACACTGGTAATTAAGTCATACTCATTCGGGTGGCAAAGAAAAAGAAGAAAATGAGATACGTCGAAAAAGTTAACAGCAGTGACAAATACTTCAAACCTAGCTCCTGTGCGTGACATCTGAACTCAGTTATAGCAAAGCGTTAAAACGGCGATAAGGAATTACAGAAATTCATAGTAGTAAAAGCCTGAAATAATGAAAATGGCGCTGTTCACAGACATCACGAGGCTCGCCAGTTTGCTTGAAAAACCAATGGCAGCGACTACCTTAACCAATAGTGCAACCTTGCCGACACAGGCTGATATGGTGTTTACATGCGAAAGTTATCTTTGTTTAGTTTTATCACAACACTTTGGTTAAGCCTGCTGGCAACTCACACTTTCGCGGCATCCTTTTCACCCCTCACCAATACGTCGACTCCCTACTCCACCGTGACCAGTTTTCTGGATGTCTCTGACGAACTCATCCGTTACTGGCAACAAGAACAGCTACGGAACCCTGAAGCGGAACGTGCACTGGCGCAGGCAGCACGTACCATGGATTTATCGCTGGTGCCTAATCGCGGCCGAGAAGTGGTATTGATGGAACGGATCATCCTTCTTCGGGAAATTATTGACCGCTTTGATAGCAGTGTCATCGAGCAAATCCCTAGCGATTCTGCCAGTGAGTTGTGGCGCTTCCCAAATACCGACATCACCTTAATCAAGATTCATGAAGGTGAACGAACTGGTCAGTACGTGTTTTCAGCCGCTTCGGTCCAGCAACTTCCTCGCTGGTTCAGAATCATGGCGCCCATACCTTATGCGAAAGCCGACAGACCCGACTACTACTCGGATTTCATCAATTCGCCGGGACCACTTTTTCCCAAACGCAGAGTAGAAGCTTTACCACAGGCACTCCACGAGCTCTATGGTCCTATCCCGTTGTGGCAATGGATAGCTATCACCTTCGCATTTGCTGTTTGCTTTTACAGTATCAGATTCAGCGTATCCCTTGGCAGGCGCTGGAACCGTCACTGGGAGCAGAAAAACCTGAAATGGAAGGTGGGAAAGCTATTGTCTCTGGTTAGCTGTGTGGTCATTTTATACTTGACTCGTCAAGTGATTGACCAGGGGATTTGGTTGACCGGCGGCATGTATCAGTTCCTAACCTCATTTTTCTTTATCGCACAGTTCTATTTTGCCTCCTGGCTGATCATGGCTACTTTCAACTACTTCGCAGCGATTTACGCCTTCAATAAACATGGTGGAATCCATGTAGATTCGTCGCTGATCACGGTACTTGCGCGGATCTTTGGCGGTACCACGATCGTCATCGTCGGGATCTATGCCATCGAATACATGGGGTTCTCTATCTCGCCTCTGCTGGCCGGTATTGGTGTGGGTGGTCTGGCCGTTGCACTTGCCGTTCGACCCGTTCTTGAAAACGTGATCAACGGGCTCACCCTCTATGCCGATGGCGGGATTAAGATTGGTGAGTTATGTCGCTATGGCGATAAACTCGGCACCATTGAAAGCATTGGACTTCGCTCTACCAGAATCAGAACCCTGGAGCGTTCTTTAATCACCATCCCTAATTCCGAATTCGCCAATATGGAAATCGATAACCTTGAGCGACGTGATAAAAGACGCATGGAGCATGTATTGCGTGTACGTCCCGAGATGAGTCAAGCGCAGTTAAAAGTGCTCATTGTGAATATTCGACGCGTACTTCTTCAGCATCCTAAAGTTGAGCAAGAGCCCATTCGGGTTCGCTTTAGTGGTGTCGGTGAGTTTGCACTTCTGGTCAACACCATGTGTTACATCCGTTGTAAGGACAACGAAGAGTTCCTGTCAATTCAAGAAGATGTATTGTTTTTGATTACCCAGCAAGTAGAGGTAGTCGGTGTTCAACTGGCGTTTTCAAATCAGTATCAGTTCGCCGGCAAACTCGCGACGCTCAACAGCGAATTGATTGACAAAGCCGAGCAAACCGTTACGAACTGGCACGATACCAATAACTATCCATTTCCCGATTTCAGTTTCGAGTACAAGTACGAAATGAAAGACAGCATTATGTACCCGTTAAAAACGTCGGCCACGAGGCGAGACTCGGAAACCTAGTCCGCATATCAAGTCTCTGGCTGGGTCACGCTATCAAAGTACGATTGCAGAGTTTGATGCAACAATTGATTAAGGGGATAACCGCGCTTAGTTTGCAAATAACCACCAATGATATTGAGCTGTTGAGTCTCTTTGGGCACTTTAGGCAGCGGATAACAGGCCAGATCCGGCTCTAACAACGTCATCAGACTGCTGCCGAAGAGAATTGCGTCTGAGTTTTTCACTTTGTTTATCAGAACTTTAACACTATGGGTCGTTAAACTGATATTAGCTTGATAACCTTTAGACAAATAGAGATCTTCTATTGGTGAACGTTTAGCATTGTATCCATCTATTACAATTCGGGCGATCGGGAGATGATGGATATCTTCCCAATCGCTAGACTGACTGAGCACCGGATGTTGCTCTCTGGCAATCAGGCATAGCTTGACGGTATCCAGCTTGTGCTGATATACCTCCTGAGGGAGAGGATAAGCCTCAAACTGAATGAAATAATCAATATGCCCATTCAGCAGCTCCGCTAAAGAGTCATCTTGCCAATATACCAGTTTGAACTTAGCAACAGGCATCGCCGCTTTCAACGCTTCGAATATGCCTTCACCATAGATTTCCAGAAAATAAATCTGCATCGCAATCGTTACTTCACCGTCAAACTGCTGCGGGTCAAACTGCTGATAGGACTCAACTACCTTCATGATAGGGTGAAACATCTCTTCAGACGCCTCAGCCAACTTTTCAGCCAGCTCCGACGGTTCAACTCCGTGCGCTTTGCGAATAAAAAGTTGATCTCCAAAAACTTCACGCAGCTTAGCTAAACCCCTGCTAACACTGGTCTGAGAGATGCCTAACTGACCTGCCGCCGCGTGGGTATTTCTGGTTTCGACCACTGCTCTTAATAGTTTAAGTAGATTTAGATCCAAGTCTTGTAGCTCTTTCATTCACTGCCCCACACATCTCTATCATCAATACTCTTTTTTTAATATAGATAACAATATGATAATTAAAAATATCTAATCTATGTGCGTGTTCATGTTTTGCGTAAAAAGACCTAATTCAAACAGAGAACCGCGCGACATAACGAGGTTCAAAATTGAATTTCTCTAATCCCTGTCTGTGGCTACAGCGGTTGTTTACCATCCTCCTAAACTCACTGATCCCATTCGGAGAACACCATGATCAGCAACAAAACGCTCGCAGCTACGGGATTCCTGTCAGTGATAGCATTGTCAGGCTGCACACAAAACGACGAACTTCTCGCCCAAGACACGCAACCGCCAATGCCTCCGGCCTGCAACCTCGATTCATTACCAGACCTCAAGGGCGTGAATTTCTCCTCAACCCATCACGATGGTAACGCCTGTAAAGTGGCGGGTACGATAGACAATGACATTCACTTCGAGGTCAATCTTCCAGACGACTGGAATGGTCGATTCGTGATGAGCGGGGGCGGCGGATTCGCCGGTGTCGTAACCAATATCGTCGAACCTACTTTTCCAAATCGAGGTTACGTTACCGCGGCAACCGACACCGGACATCAGGCCCACCCTATCGATGCCTCCTGGGCGGTAGGTCATCCAGATCGTTTAGAGAACTTCGCTGGAAAAGCAATCCATCTCACCACCAAAACAACGAAGCAGATCATTCAGGCTTACTACCAAAAAGAAAGTGAACGTAATCTTTTCTATGGATGCTCCAGAGGCGGTGGACAAGCCCTGTATGCCGCCCAGCGCTATCCTGGTGACTATGATGCCATCATTGCCGGTGCGCCAGCCTACAACTGGACTCATCACCTTGGCGGGCACTTCGCGATGATAGGCGCGGCCATGTTCCCCAATTCAGCGGATCTCTCTGAGGCCATCATTGGCAAGCGTGAACAACGATTAATCAACCAGGCCGTCATGAAGCAGTGTGACGCGAAAGATGGACTTGAGGATGGCATCATTACCGAGCCGTGGCGTTGTGACTTCGACATTCGCTCACTGCAATGTGATGACAGCAATGAAGAACAGTGCCTGACTGAACCTCAAATCAATGCCCTTGAGATCGTCTATCATGGCGCTTACGACTCTCAGGGGCAGCAAATTGCACCCGGATTCTTCTTCGGGGCAGAAATGAGTCCATCGGGAATGACCCGTTGGCTCACAGGCGGCACCGAAGTCAATCAGTTCAGCAAGTTTCAGGACGGTATCGACACCAACGGTTTTCTGGTACCAGACAATATCCCGAATGCCAGCTATGGGTTTGCTACCGGGATCATGCGCGACTTCATCTTCAATGGAGAGGCTGTCGACTTCACACGCTATCAGTTTGATAACCTGTCCAGCGACGGACAGCAAGTTGCACAACTGCTGAATGCAACCAATCCTGATCTTAGTGAATTTCGCAATAACGGAGGAAAGCTGATCCTATGGACAGGCCTCAATGACATGGCCATCTCACCACAAAGTACCATCGATTACTATCAAGCTGTTCTGGAGCACGATGCCAGTGCAGCGGAAGACGTACGCCTGTTTCTGCTACCCGGTGTCGATCATTGTGCTGGTGGTGCCGGACCATTCTGGGTCGACTTTATTGAAGAAGCCGAAGACTGGCTAAACACAGGCGACGCACCGCAAGAGAGCACCGCTCACTGGTTTACTCCCGACAAAGGTCTGGAGGGCAATCGAAAGATTTGCGCCCACCCTAAAGTGGCCTACTACGATGGGACCGGAGATCCTCGAAGCGCTGACAGTTTCTACTGCTCTTACCCCAAATAACCGCTTGCCCCGATTGACCAGCTCGTGACTGAACAAAGTCGCGAGCTTGTTTGTATTTAAGCGGATTGGTGCAAGCGGCGCGTTTTCAAAAAATTTATATTTACCGCGATGAAACAACTGAAACAACTGAAACAACTGAATATGAATTTCACTAATTCATAGTCCAGTGGCTTCCTACGCACTATTGTACTCCCCCGAACATTGCCGCTTTGGAAGCAGTAAAAGAACTCACCAGCCATTTCGTTAACGGATCTGAACTCAGGGTTGGAAACCATCAAAAGGCTCAACATGCTTAAAGCTCTCAAGCAAGAGTACACGCTGCTCATTGGCGCTCTTGCTATCCTATTTTTTAAACTCGTCGGCGACACTCTATTAACCAATGGTCTCTCTGTCATACCTTATGTGCTCACAACCGGAATACTCTTCTATGTGGTCATGACGGCCATCTTCGCAGTCGTCAGACACTCGGATGCGCTAGCGATTAAACTGGGTGACCCCTATGGGACATTAATCCTAACCCTCGCTGTGGTTTTGCTCGAAGTAATTATGGTGTCATCGGTCATGTTAACCGGTGAATCTAACCCTGTATTGGCTCGCGATACCATGTTCGCGGTTGTCATGGCTGTCCTCAATGGTTTTGTTGGCATCACCTTACTGATTGGCGGTCTCAAATATCACACGCAAACCTACAACCTGGATGGCATCAAAGCTTATCTGGTCGCAATCATCCCACTAGCCATGCTCTGCCTGATTCTGCCCAATTTCACCACAATGGATGCCAAAGGCAACATGTCGACAGGTTTGACAACCACACTGGTTCTCGCCTCGGTAGCGCTTTATGCGGTATTCCTGTTCATTCAAACCCGAAGCCATACTCACTTTTTTATTGATGCGGACCACAAGGATGATCATGATGCGCATGGACCAATGCAAAGTAATGCGTTCCATACGGTCATGCTTGTGAGCTATCTGGTGGTCGTGATCCTGCTTGCCAAAAGCCTGGCCATCCCCATCAACGATGGTATCTCCGATTTGGGTGCACCTGCGGCACTGGGAGGGCTTGTAGTAGCCTTGATTATCCTTGCTCCAGAAGCGGTAGGTGCCGTGAAAGCAGCCATCCACAATCAACTGCAACGAGCAATGAACCTGTTTTTTGGCTCGGTTCTGGCCACCATCGCCCTGACTGTGCCCGCTGTACTACTGATCTCCGGCGTCATGGATGAGCCAATTAAACTCGGGTTGAGGCCTGCTGAGATGGTGCTACTTGTTGCCACGTTATTAATGAGCAGCGTCAGCTTCAGTAGTGGACGCACCAATTCACTCAACGGTGCAACACACCTCATTCTGTTTTTCGCCTACATCATTCTGATGTTTGACTGATTTCTCATCGCGTTTTTGACAGCGTCTCTTACCAGAGAGGCGCTTAGCTGCGGCCTAGCGGCTGTACTCACTGTTTTCTTTGAAAGGTAGTTACTATGACTTTTCTCACTATGCCACTGCACTCTAAAGACGCTGAGGCACTTTATGTTGCATTACTCGAACAGGTATCCGCCAATGATAGTGCTGGCCTTACCGAAAATCTTAAGACGGCAGAATCTGTGATATTGCCGCTCGTTTTTCGCAAGCTGACAATAAATGAACGTGCCGCGATATGGGCACTACTGACATCAAATACTCCACAACTTGCAGCGAACCTGCTCGATCACTTCAATAATACTGAGCTAATCAGCCTGATAAAGGCACTCCCCATAAAGACCACTATCCTGCTATTTCAACATTTGCGCTCCCCTGACAGGCGACTGCTACTTAACCACTTGCCTGCAGAGTATCAATCTCAGTTGAAGCTCTCTTTGCCTTCTAGCTGGAAATACGAAGAGAAAGCCGCACTGGCTTACTCGAGTAAAACGGTTGGTGGGATCTGCAAAAGTGAAGTACTCAAGTTAGATCAGGATGCAACCGTAGCCGATCTGGGGTCCGCCCTGAGAGCAGAAGAGCAAACTTCCGGTCAATTAGAATGGCGCTATGTCTATCTTCACGACGAAAGAGGCGCATACCTAGGGGCGTTGAAAATACGTGACATTTTTCTCCGCCCTTACGGAGCGAAATTGAGAGACTACCTGGATCTCACGGTGCCAGTTATTGCACCAGATAAAGATCTGCATGCACTGAAAAGCATGCTCGACAGCAAACCCCACTCGGTCATTCCAGTGGTTAATGACAACGGTTTTCAAATTGGTGTGGTGGGGTCGACTCACCTGAATGAAGCTCTGTACCAGAGTTCCAAACAGCAACTACTAGAACAGGCTGGCGTATTGGGTGGGGACGAATTTCGCGCTATGCCAATGAAGGTGCGCAACGTGCGCCGTCTTGCTTTTCTATTGCCATCGGTAATGCTGAGTTATATCGCGGTCTCGATCATCGCCGCCTTCGAACCCATTATTGAGCAAATAGCGGTTCTGGCGGCCATTTTACCCCTGGTAGCCAACCTCTCTGGTGCGGCGGGCAATCAGGCGGTTGCCGTATCGATTCGCGAGCTTTCTACCGGTCGGCTGTCCACAAAAGATCTACTCTACGTAGTACTCAAAGAAATGCCGATAGGGCTAGTCAATGGCCTGCTGATTGGCATCGTACTCGCCGTTCTGACCATGATCACTCATGACCAACAACCGTTGGCATTGCCCCTGTTGATTGGCGCTGCCTATGCGGTGTCTTCGGTATTGGCAGTCATCATTGGAGGCTCACTGCCACTGCTGCTCAAGCGATTCAATCTCGACCCAGCCATGCTCTCCAGCCCAATTCTGACCACGTTAACCGATGCCATAGCCTTTTTCAGCGTCCTTTACTTAACGCAAACTTTCTTACTTTCAGCCGTTGTCTAACCAACAGGAAAACCATATGCAAATCGAAACACTGTTTACTTACCTGACTTTAACCGTCATTGGTCTACTGCCCATCATGAACCCGCCCGCTGCTGCCACCGTGCTACTGGGACTCAGCAAAGGGCGCGACAAAAACTACATCGTATCTCAGGCGAAGGCGGTGGGGGTCTACCTGTTTATCGCCTTATGCATTACCTTTTTTATCGGTGCGACGGTTTTAGATCTGTTCAGTATCTCTATCCCTAGTTTGCGTCTTGGTGGCGGCATCATCATTGTCGCAATCGGATTCAATATGCTTTTTCCAAGAAAAGAAGCGGACAACACCTCGCCGGGTCAGGATTCCATCGCTTTGGTTCCACTCACCATTCCTTCACTCTGCGGCCCTGGCACCATGGCATTAATCATCAGTCTAGCCGCAGAGTTGGCTATCCATCGTGACGAGCTGCATATGCCGAGTGTTTACAGCGGGGTGATTGCTGGCTTTGCTATTGTCGCGCTCATTGCCGCCTTCACTTTGAGTATGGCCTACCCGCTCCTGAGAGCACTGGGGCAAAACGGCATTAATGCGTTTACCCGCATCATGGGCTTTCTGCTCATTTGCATGGGTGTTCAGTTCTTTACCCTGGGCATTGAAGAGATCGCACTGGAAATCTACCAGATGTTATAGACAGCAGATCTGACTGCTCAGTTAACAGACACAAAAAAGCCCCAGTAAAAACTGGGGCGTTCAATTCAATAAAACTAAAGTAAGTTTGCCCGCATGAAGCGGCTCAACGCCTGGTAGTGTTCGTTAGACTCTGGCGTTCCCAGAGCGGCCATATAGTCACCATGCGACTGACCTTCATAAACATTTAACTCTGTGACGTTCCCAGCTCGCTTAAGTGCTCTGTCCAACCTGATCGTGTCACTCAGCAACAGGTCACGAGTTCCGGTAATCAAATAACTTGGTGGAAAATTCTCAAAACTGCCGTTAATGGGTGACACCAAAGGATCACTGAGATCTTTATTGCCAACATAGACATCTACCATTGCTTCGCCCAAGCCTCGCCAACTACCAAGGATGTGGTCGACGCCTTCATTAATATGGCGACTGTCTCCGGTGAATGTCATGTCCACAGACGGTGTTCCCACATACAAGCCAGCTGGCGCTGAAACCTTGATACGGTTAAGTTCCTGCACTGCCAGCACGGATAATGCTCCCCCTGCCGATGAGCCCCCCATAACCATTGAGTCCGCTGTGCGATCTTTTAATAACGCACGCCATACAGTCACAATATCGTCACGTCCAGCTGGTGCCGGAGACTCTGGGCCCTTGCTGTAATCAATGGCGAGTACCGGAATTTGCATGTGATGTGCAATGACCACCCCTTCTGTGGTTGAGGCCAAGCCTCCATTAAGTAGGTAACCTCCGCCTTGTACCGCAACAAAAAGCTTATCTTTTAGCTCTGGTGCAACCGTTTTAGGTGTAATCCAATATACCGAAACACCGGCAATCGCATCTTTCACAATCGTCGCCCCCAACTGCTCTGACAATGCCTGCGCTCGCTCTCCAGCAATTGCGTCTCGGGCTGCTATAAACTCGCGCCACTCAGCATCACTGGCTGGATAACCTTCCATCAGTGCCGAGGTATTCGCCGCAGGAAACTGCTTAGAGAACTGATAGAACTCCTTACTGACTGCAGTTGTCAGTGGTACCGGCTCGGAAGAAAGGGTCACGTTTTTGGCACTCACCAGTGTTGATGTAGTGGCACTGCATATCGCAAGTAGAGACGCGATTAATTTTTTGTTCATGGATTCACCTTAATGGTTGGGAGAAGTAACTCTGTTGGAGCGTATTAGACCGTGAGACAGTCACTCTGACCATGAATTGAACAAATTCATTTTTGTTGCTTTACCATGAGCTAACCTGCTCAAAAATGAATCGCTGTAATTCGTCGTTTCTGTTAACGCCCATCCATAAACTTTCAAACATCAACCAGGGTATAGCCCTTTAAACCGTATCCATCACACACAAAAAGCCATCGCTAAACAGATTTAAAGTGAACCCGTTTACGGGAATTGGATACATTCAACGACGAGGTGTATAAGTCCGATGACCATAAGTAATTCAATCAAAACACTGACCGCAACGTTCATTGGCTTTGCGATAACGGGTATTGCCCATGCTCAGTCTCATCAATACGGTATGTCTTTGCATGATGAACTGGTAACAACAAACAGCGGTGCAATAACGACACACCCGCAAGCGAATGTGGATGCCAGCTATAACATAGAGACCAAACACATCACCGAAATTACCGATGACGTATATCGTATAGCGGGATGGGGTATAGGCAACATTATTGCCATGAAAGCACCTGAAGGGTGGCTCATCATCGATACTGGTGACAACACTGAAGTTGCAAACGCGCAGCGCTTTGCATTGGAACAGAAGCTTGGTAAGCCTATCTCGGTCGCCGCCATTCTTTACACCCACTCGCACTATACCCACGGAACCTCAGTCTGGGCGGACGAAGGCACTAAGATCTACGGCCATGAACATCTGGTAAAAAACCTACAAGCAGATTCTGGTATTAATGTTCTGAGTGGAAATTTCGCGACCAGAGCGGTCATTCAGTTTGGTATGTTGCATCCTCTGGAGGGAAAAGACGCTTTTCCGAGCAAACTGGGGTTTAGCAAAGATAAACTCACTGGTGGGTCTGGATTTGTGGCTCCTGATATTACCTTCAAAGATGGCCGTGTTGAAACCCATACTGTCGCTGGCCTGACTGTGGAAGTCTTGCCAAGTCAAACCGATGTTCTCGATTCGGTTGCGTTTTATTTCCCGCAACAAAAACTGCTGGTCTCAAATGCGATGAACAGCAACAGCGTGTTCAACCTGTACACGTTACGTGGGGATATCTATCGCGATCCTATACGCATGGTTGATGCAGCGGATCTGGCATTAAGTCGCGATATTGAGTTCCACGTCGATATTCATGGCTCTGCCAACATCGGCAGTGTCGCCGCTCGTCATGCAATCACCTCATTTCGCGACAGTATGCAGTTGATCCACGATCAGACCCTCCGAGGGATAGCAATGGGTAAAGACGGACAAGAGATTGCCGAGTGGATCCATATGCCAGTATCCCTGCGTGCCAACAAAGAAACCTATGGGCAAGTCGAGAGCTACGCCAAGCAGGTTTATAACGCCCGAATTGGCTGGATGGGCTGGGACGTTTACGACATCAACCCACTTCCCAAACAGCAGCAAGCGGAAAAAACCGTAGAGGCGATGGGTGGTGCCGATGCCGTGATAGCTATGATTGCCAAAGCGCAAGCTAAGGGCGATATCGCCAGTACGCAGTGGAGCTTATTCTTAACAACTCAATTGATGAATATGGGTGTCATGCCTGATGAGGTAAAACAACTGCGTGCAAATGCGGCTCGCACTTTAGGACAACATACCACATCCGCCAATGCGCGTGGCTTCTACATCTCAGAAGCCTTGCTCCACGAAGGCAAAATGCTATATGCAGGAACCACTCTGGATAACTACCAGCAACTCAGTCAACTGCTGGGAACGATTACTGCAGAGAAACTGGCGAATTCTCCTTTGCAAAACAACGTCAATTACCTGCGATTTATGGTGGACTCAAGACAAGCAGAAGGTAAGCAGCTCGAATTCAATCTCCACTTTACCGATGAACATGAACACTATGCCATTGCTCTCAGAAATGGAGTGATCGCTATTACTACCCAGCCAAACTCAGGAAAGACCTTTGAACTCACCAAGCGGGATTGGGACGACATGTTACTCGGAGTTGAGCCCTTCTCTCATTTACACCAAGACCTAAACGTATTGGAACAGGCCATTGTTCGTTAATCAAAGCCTGAGTAAACGCATGGTCAGCCTCAGCACTGTCAAGACTGACCATGCAACATGGCGTAATAGCGAAAGTGAATTTCTCTAATTCATCGTCCTTCAAACAAAAGCCCCGTATATTCACCCCACAAAACAATGTCCATGCGATTTATTTACCAGCTTAATCAATAAGCTATCGTCAATTTGCTATTTATTGGAACACAACGTTATGAGAAAAATCACTATTGCCACCACACTACTAGCTACAATGTTTGCCACTGGGGCTCTTGCCAACAACAATATCAACTTCTCAAACCCTTACGAGTTATACAGCGGTTTCTCCGTTGGTTATGGCACAAATGACTTTGACCTAAGTGCTCAGTTCACCAGCAAAGTGAACCCTGACTGGAATCTACTCGGTACTTATCACAGTGACAGTAACTTTGACAACCATGACCTCAGATTGGGTGTTATCAACAACCAGGGACTCGGCTACTACGTCGCCTATGACTACGAAGCAAAGTACAGCAACAAAAATGTGCGCGCAAACAGCCTGGAAATTGGCGCACACTGGAGCACGCCGATAAACAGAAACCTTAAGTTCACCCCTGAAGTTTCACTGGGTATGTTTGAGCACAAAAAGATGACTAACACTGCGTATTACACGCAACTGGCATTGAACATGGGATATGACACAGGCAAAAACATCTGGCTTAGCGTGACGCCTGAGTACACCTATAGTTTTAACGATCTTAAAGAAGACAACGGCAGCCGATCCAGTTTTAGAAACTGGGATCTGATTGCCGATGTAGGCTACAAAATCAACAACAACCAAAGTCTTGTCTACACCTATCAATACGATGACGGTGACCACCTGTCTCTGGTTTCTTACCGAGTTGGTTTCTAACCTTAAAAAGTCCGCAGAAGCGGACTTTTATTTTCAACAATCCCACAAGTTTGGTATTAACCGAAAATGAACACCCAACTCAGAGTTCATTAATTGCACCTTAGATAAAGTGAACAGCAACTCACTACAACAGGGACAATTATATGAAACCTCTTAGCATCGTCATTATCACTCTCAATGAAGAGAAACGCATTGCCCGATTACTTAGCGACCTGAGCCGTCAGACCTACCAAAACTTCGAAATAATCGTCGTTGATTCCAACAGTGATGACCGCACTTGTGAAGTGGCAGAAAAATACCGTCCTGCCTTGCCTGAGTCAACGGTTCACAGCATGGAAACGCGTGGTGTCAGCCTTGGGCGTAACACAGGAGCTAAGTTAGCCAAACATGAACGACTACTGTTTCTAGATGCCGATGTCCGCTTAGACAAAGACTTTCTAGAGAATGCGATGACCAAGCTTGAAGAAGAGAAACTCGAAGTTGCAGGTATTTACATGGGTTCGCGAAAGCTTGCTCCGGCCTATAAAGCGGGTTATGGACTCTTTAATGCGGGGCTATTTACCACTCAGTTCTTTTTCCCAACCGCCGTTGGGGCGTGCATTTTCTCTACCAAACGTGCTCATGATGAGATTGGCGGCTTTGATGAAAGCATCGTGCTTTGCGAAGACTGTAACTACGTGAAAAAAGCCGCTAAGACTTGGCGCTTCAGATTCTTACCGCTGAGCTTCCAGTTTGACCCACGTCGGCTTGAGCAAGATGGCTTCTTCAAAATGGGATTCACTTATTTCAAAGCCAATGTTCGCCGATTTTTCTTTGGAGAAATGCGCAACAACGAGATGGAATACCAGTTCGGTCACTACCAACAGCAGTAACCAATACCACTAACCCTTTCAAAACGACAACAACTAAGGACGTAAGGAATCGTTATGTTTGAGACATTGGGACTGTTTCTCGGTTCTTTCTTTGACGCAATTATTGGCCCTAACCTCTTGGTTCCGGGAGAACCCTTTATGATTGCCGCGGGATATCAACTATACAGTGGTGGATATCTCGCCGTTGTCGCAGTACTACTGGGTGGATTACTCGGTGATCAATTGAGCTTCTTTGTTGGCCGTCACTACGGGTTTAACGCACAAAAGAAGCTTCTTCGCTGGCAACCTAAAATACGCAGACCGCTAGCTCGATGTCGCCTTCTCATGAACCGCAATTCATTTTGGGTGATCGCCTTTGCAAGGCTACTGGGTCCTATTGCTTGGGTTGTGCCATTTATGGCGGGGACCAACCATATTCGCTGGCGCAAGTTTTCTCTGTATGCCTTGATAGGGTTATTACTGGGTGTAGGCCAATTTGTTGTTTGGGGTTATCTGTTAGCGGCTGGTGTGGACAATGTGCCAATGTTAGGTGAGATGGCTACCTTCATCTCTGAACACAAATATACGTTAGGATTAAGCCTAGCATCCCTAGCCCTATTCTATTTTGGACTCAAAAAGCAATGGCGTTATGCGTGGCTAAAGGCGAGTAGCTTTCTGCTGGTTGGCATACTGGCACTCAATTACTCTCACTTTTTTTGGTTTAGCGACGACACCGTCATCTCTACTGACGACATTCAAAACAATGTGATTGATGTCAAAGGCCTTAACTACAAGGTTTTCGCGGGTCAATCGTCGATTTACCCGGCCCAAGCAGTAAATGTGGTCTATTTGGGTGAAAGCCCCAAGAACCTGATGCGACAGTTGGGATGGATTGAAAATCAAACTTTTTCACGCAATGACCTCGAATTTGCTGATTATCTTAGCCTGGTCAGAAACAACACGCCTCCGATATCGGATTTGTTCTGGGATGGTCAGCCTCAGCATATGGCGTTTCAGCTTCCAGGTTCACTAACTCAGCGTTCTCATATTCGTTGGTGGAACACAGGTACCGATACTCAGACCCAACAACCGGTCTGGATTGGAGCATTAAGCTACGACAATGGATTAACACTGACGCCATACGGCGGCATCATTACCGTTCTACACAGTGTGGCAGCCGATGTAGACAGCGAACGAGATAAACTCAAATCCAGCGTACTGAGGCTAAACGCTGAATGGAATGCCGAGAACCTTCAACTGGCTAATGTCACTGCGAAAAACGACCAACATGACTATTTTACAGATGGTCAGGTATTGGTGGTGTCTCAGTAATTACCTGTTGGCAAGGCAAAAACCGCATGGCTATAGCGGAAGCGCCAAAACGGACAGGTCCGTTTTTATCTCGGGCTCAGTTTTCATCGAAAAAATGGGCGAGAGTTTCTAAGCTCCAGTCAGGATTCAGCGTTAACATGTTATGTCCCATTCCTTTTGCCATGACATGAACGGTTTGACCTGGAAGTTTAGGTACATGGTACATCTCTTGGAAGTCGTAACCAAAATAACTGCATTCACTACTGATGAGCATCAACTCACCCTCATACGAAGATATTCCTTCGGTCAAGTCATAATGAAAAGCTTTAGGATCACTCATTACAGGCCTCAACATATTATTGAACGCCTCAAAACCCCCACGCGCAAAAGAATCCGTTGGCATCGACTCAGCACCGCATTGATATGGGGGCCCTGGCTCGCTACGGTTTAAAATTCTTGTCATAACGTAGTCAAACCCCTCATGACCATCGCTCTTATTGACAAAAGGGTACACGGCCATATAACGAAGAAGTGTAAACATACTTAGCATGGATTGAGAAGCTTTCATCTTCGTGATAAATGCTTCAGCTGATTCAGGGTTAAGCATTCCAGGCTCTACAATTACCGCGTGAGAAACCTTTTCAGGATGAGTGGATAGATAGCCTGAAACAAGCATTCCCCCCCATGAATGCCCAATTAATTTTACCTTGTTGCCTTCTGAAAAATGCTCGATGAGTGAGTTAAGATCGTTAAGGTTTTGTTCTAAAGTGAGTTGTGACTTTTCAACTCTCGGCGACAAACCGGTTCCTCGTTGATCGTAGAACACAACCCGATAATTCTTTGATAGTGACTTTAACGGAGTCAGATATTGATGATCCCCACCTGGCCCACCATGTACGACAATAATCACTGTATCGTGTTCATCTCCTTCTGATACTGTGTGGAACTTATATCCATCGATCTCAGTGAAAGAAAGGCTATTATCCTGATCGACAGTATTTGGGACGGTAACACAACCTGCCAGACTCGCTATTAACGGAAGGTTTAGGAAGTATCTAATCATTATTGAGCCCCGATTCACTTGTTCAGTTTAATGACTTGAGAACTGCTCGTTACAGCTCCATGCATTATAAGATTTAGCTGATTTTTGTAAGCTGTTTTGATTTCAGCCAATGTACCTTGGCTGAATAAGATAGGGACCGAAAAAAAAATAGAGGATAGTGCCACTATAAGTGTCGTAACGTCACTATTCATCGGAAGCTCTTCGTTCCTTATTGCTTGTTGAATATTCAGCAACAGCAGAGCACCTAAATCTTCAACAACGATCTTGTCAACACATTCATAATTTGGAAAAGCGACCTGCTTGTCAGCGATTGAGAGAGAGTTTAGGTGATTTAATTTTTTGGTTCTCACTTGCAGTGAAATTATTTCCGTCAACAGTTTGGGCTGTGCGATACAGACTTCAGCCATATCTTCAAAGAGCCTTTCAATCGCTTCTAGTCCCGACAGTTTTCTACTAACTGTATTTACCCAAAACATTTCAACCAACCAAAGTTGAATGTAGTAGAGTAAAATGTCTGTTTTCTGAGGAAAATAGTTATAAAAACTTGCTTGTGAAATGGAGGCTTGTTCACAGAGATCACTAATCTTAATTTCGTTAAACTCCTCCTTCTGCATTCTTTCTAACAACGCTTTGAGGATAGCCTGCTTGTTTGAAGCAGTGGTCAATTCACGCTTTGTTGGTTTCATTTCAGATAAATTTATAGTTGACTATAACTTTAGATTTGCATAACAAAAAAATATAGTCAACTATAAGTTTTAACAAAACCTCGATCACTCTCAGCAGGCGACATCGAAATGAATAGGCGCAAACGACTCGCGTTTACGCCTTGACTGGTTATTCCATTACTAACTTAAGGTTTCATTTAACAGCAGCTACTCGGCACCAGTGTCGTTTGCGCCATGTACTTCCCAAACACTCAAAGTGCCTTTACCAAGGGACGCACTCGAATCGGTTTCACCCATCTGTGCGGTGCCGTCTTTCGTCAACTTGGCGTAGGCTTCAATGGTATGGGAACCAGAACCAATGTTATAAGCCAAGAAGTTGAACGAGTGTGCTGCTTTAGTGTCAAGAATGAGTCCAATTTCTTCTTCGGTCAGATTACACTCATCAAAGGAAATAATCCCATCATACACTCCATCAGCATCCGCGGTATCCTGACAGTCCAAAACTCCACCCAGTTTGGCCCAAAGTTCCTGATATCGTTTGTCGAATACGATTTCTCCCGGAGCAGCCTCGACGCCATCGACAAATACTTTCATGACGATTTCAGCACTCGCAGTCGACGTATCCTTAGTACCACCTTTACTCTTAACCACTGTCTCGGTAAACAAACTCGTTTCAAATGAAAGTCCAATCACTAAATCCTTTGGTGTCCCTGAGTTTTTCAATTCGGACGATAGCACTTTAACATAACCTTCACCCGCAACTGCCTCCGCTTCAATCATCGCACCAGCTTTAGCCGCAGCGGCACCAATCACCGCAGTACCATCTTCTGTGTAAGAAGAGGCAGAGTTGTCGGCATAGCTGCTCGCAGCAACAAATAATCCGGCAAGTGTTAGGGCTAGAGCACTGGTTTTCAACGTTTTCATGATTTAATCCTTACCTTGTTAAGATGGCTTTCCTTTCATCTTATTGGGATGTATTAAGCCTTAAAATAAATTAAACACAACATGACGCCCGGAAGTAATATCATGCATGATGAATGCACTTAAAACCCCGGATAATACTTCTATATTTTCGAATAATGATATTAGTATAAACTTTATATTTCGTGAGAAATTTCGCGTCCAATTATTGAGACAACTATCTTTTGTTTTTAAAATATACCATTTAAACATATAAATCAGATCTTTATATTAATCACATTAATTACCAAGCCGCCCTTGACCTTACCCCATAACAGATCCAAGCCAGAACAGCACTTAAATTCCACCATATGAACAATGTCAAAATCCGATATAAATAAACTTAAGAATTAGAGAATCAGCATCCCTATGAAATAATTAAGAATATTTCTAGGCCTGCAAGCTAGTAAGTTCAAATTAATGAAAAACTAACTTTCCAAGACCAAACACACCATCAAAAAATTTAACTTAAAAACAATCAGCTATATGAAGATCAATAATTATCGAACCAATATTAATTTACCTTCAAAAGCGGACGCCCAATCAGGAGTGTAAATGAGAGTAATTAACACTTTTATATCGAGTAACATATCGTAAATCTTACTTTTCACGCTGCTCTAGAAAAACGTGATCAACTTCAAAAAACAACCCTATAAATAGGAGTACGTTTGATAGGATTTGGTTTATTGAGGGAGTAAAAATGACCGCATCAAAAGTGTTTTTGAGAGATTTTTTAGGCTTACTATTGATCATATCAACGGTACTGGCTGGCCTGTGTATGTTATTGGATATCCTCGCGCTATTTGCCTATGTTAACCACGAAGAAATGATCGCATCCCTATTCTTTCATGAATCGTTTTATCTGCTGGTGTTTTTCATCCCGCCCTACTTCATTGGGCGGTATATCAATCAAACAGAGTGGGTTAAAGCCGTAGAGGAATACTTGCTGATGAAAAGCAAAAGTGAAAGTGAGCAGTGGTAGATGGTCAACCGGCAATCATCCAACAAAAATACATTTACGGGCAATTGGTGAATTACTTAAACGGTTTCTTGCCCGACGGGTACTGCAGCGTGTTACAAAAAATTACCCAAGACAAAAAGCCTAGTGAGCCATCACTAGGCTTTATGGTACTCATGTGGTTGCGTTTGCCAGATTAAAACGTCAACACCTTGTCAATCGCTTCGTTCTCGTTGTATTGATCTGCATTGAAAACGACATAACTCGATTCCGCCGTTGCTTTGTCCACCACCGCTAGTGTCACATCCCCTTTAAATCCAACCTGGCTCAGTTTGTCACAAAGCTGCTCTGGCGCTCGCTCAAATACAATACCAAGAAATGGTAACAGCGCATCAGAAACAAACCCATGCTGGTTAAACACTTCCATTGCATGTGCCAGATGGTCGGTGTCAGTGAACTCAATAATTTCTACAACTTGTTCCAATCGCATTGACGACTCAATTCCATTTTATTCAACTGCTTAATATGATGAGGGCATACTACACCATCTTGAGTGGTCGTAACATGTATTCGATCAACTCGAGTTCGAACCCGCCATTATGTTGCTTTTACGCTATTAAATGCTTTTGACCGTATATACTTTTATGACGGGCATTGCCTTGGAGAGACATTATGTTGGAACATGAGGTATACGAACGTTATTTAAGCGGATACTCTTCGACACTCACAGAGCAGGAGATACAAGCACTTTTGCAAAAAGCCTCCGCCAGCGAGAAATATCAAATCGATCGAGCGCTGCAACCGCACTATGGAAAGGGCGCTGACCACTTAAGTATCAACAACCCTCATCGTGCTAACCTGGATTTCTTTTCCTGGCCAGATCTGCTCTCCATCGATGTGGCCTTCTGGCAACAACAGCATTGGTTATTTTCCTCCCCCGCTTATGCCCATCGCCTCCACCACAACACGGGACTTCACTATTCTGTTCCCGACCACTATGTCAACCTGTATTGTGGTGAAACTATCCAACTAATTTATCACTCTCAATTTGTCTACGCGCGACTGTTCAGCGCCCTGCACTATATTTTGATTCATGCGAAGTTACTTGCCGACCACTGGAGTCTGGAGCGTTTTCCCCACCATCTGCCTACCGAATTGTATCACCCTCATGAGGTAATAAATGATAAGAGTTTTGACCCCAACAAAGTCGTTAATAATCAAAGTTATCAAGCCCTTAAACAACACTTTCTGGAACACTATACCAGTTGGGTTGATGAGCAATACCTAAACTGGATACAACCACTAGACACAACACTAAATAAACAAACCGCAGCCGCGTACATAATTGAATATCAGGACGCTGATGGATTACCTTGGGTCGATTTTATCTGCAAAAACAATAATGCCCTGCAAATCGTACGCCCTGATCATTTCGTCGAAGATATTGAGAACATTGCCGCTTCCCATCACTATCTCGAGCACGAGGTCCAGCAAATCGCTGCACAATTTGAAAAGCACTATCAATCGCAAGATTGGTGATATCAGCTGGGTAATGAGTGATAAAACCGAACCAAAACGCACTGTTTGTTCTAGTAGTATCTATACTTTAGTCACCTCTAATTGAACATTTCTCGGACTGATTGACACAGAACAGGAAGCATTGATGTTATCGCTCAAACAACTGTCATATGCACTCGCCGTTTCTAAAACACTGCACTTTCGTAAAGCGGCCGAGCTTTGCCATGTTCGTCAGTCAACCCTCAGCGCTGGCATCAATGAACTCGAAAAGCAATTGGGTCTGAAAATTTTCGAGCGGGATAATAAGAAGGTGCTGGTGACATCGATTGGCAGTAAAGTCCTCGACAAAGCCCACAGCATCATGCTTCAAATCGAAGATATGACGCATCTCGAACACAGCTACAGTCAACCCTTCTGTTTCCCGTTGACAGTAGGCATGATACCCACCATCGCCCCCTATCTATTGCCAAAGCTCTTGCCAGAACTCAAACGTCGTTACCCCGATGCCAAAGTCGATATCGTAGAGGAGCAATCTCATGTTCTCGTAGATATGGTGCATAGTGGTGAAATTGACACAGCAGTGCTCGCCTTACCGTATCCTTGTGAAGGCCTGTTAACACTAGAGTTCTGGCAAGAGGATTTTTATTGGGTCGCTTTACGGGGCGAAACACATACCCACCAAAGTGAGGTGACCTCCCAGGAACTGCAAGACGCAAATCTCATGCTCCTAAATGAAGGGCACTGCTTAAAAGACCACATCCTTGACGCTTGTAAACTGTCAAGTGAAAACGCACACAAAGAGTATCGAGCGACAAGCCTGAACACATTAATTCAAATGGTCATGAGTGGCATGGGCTCCACCCTGATCCCCCAAATGGCGCTTCAACAACTGATTACTCAGTACCCCATACTCAGCGCTGTACACCTTAATGAGCCGGGGCCACATCGTCGGATCGCACTGGCGTTTCGACCCAATTACGTTGACCTTCCCTCCATTGAGGCGCTGGAAGACATCGCCCGTCAGGCTCTCAGCCAGAACTAGAGTCTGAGTATCACGCTTGTTCTCAAACGCCTTTGTCGGTCGTTAATCGGAATTTTCGAACGCTATCATCACTTTTATCATTTTTACAAATCAGAAGTTGTCTCCAATACTAAGGAAGCTTGAATCAGAAAAATCTGTTCTCAAACAACAAACTTCTTTTAAGAAGAGGATCTTGGCATGACGGATATTGATATTGGCATCGACGAAGTACATCGACTTGAAACCGCAGAAGGATTAAAGCGACTGCTGGCCGACTCTTACACCCTGTACCTGCAAACTCACAACTTTCACTGGAATGTTGAAGGGCCTAATTTTCGTGAGTTGCACCTGATGTTTGAAGATCATTACACCGAACTCGCCGCCGCTGTCGACGAAATTACGGAGCGCATCCGCACGCTCGACGTCCCTGCACCCGGCACTTTTCAAGAGTTTGCCGAGCTCAGTGCTATTCATGAGGTAGAGAGCTTTCCCTGTGCAGATGACATGGTTGATATCCTGACCAGAAGTCATGAGCAGGCTATTAAGACGGCACGTGCGGTACTGGCTCAAGCGCAAGAAGCTAACGACGAATCAAGCATCGCATTGGTCTCTGACAGAATGCGTATTCATGAGAAGACAGCTTGGATGCTTCGCTCTTTACGTAAGTAATTTGTAGACCCCAAATAAACGAACTAAGTTGTAAATATCAAACCGTGTTTGTGTACCAGCTGTAACGAATAGCACTCGCATATGGAAATAATGGGAGAATTAACATGACACAAGAAAAAGCGCATTCATCCGGCAAATGTCCTGTAATGCATGGCTCCATGACTACCCACGATCGTACTGAAAAAGATTGGTGGCCTAAATCCCTCAACCTGGACATACTCCATCAGCATGATAGCAAGACCAACCCGATGTCAGCGTCGTTTGACTATCAGCAAGAAGTCAAAAAGCTCGATTTTGCAGCATTGAAAAAAGATCTCATCGACTTGATGACAGACAGCCAGGACTGGTGGCCAGCCGACTGGGGTCATTATGGCGGCTTAATGATTCGAATGACGTGGCACGCTGCCGGGACTTATCGAATCGCTGATGGTCGTGGTGGCGCGGGCACCGGTAACTTACGATTTGCCCCCCTCAATTCATGGCCTGATAATACGAACCTCGACAAGGCTCGTCGCTTATTGTGGCCCATCAAAAGAAAATACGGCAATAAACTAAGTTGGGCTGACCTTATTGCGTATGCAGGTACTATCGCTTATGAATCCATGGGTTTGAAGACATTTGGATTTGGCTTTGGTCGAGAAGATATCTGGCATCCAGAGAAAGACATTTACTGGGGCTCAGAGAAGGAGTGGCTGGCACCTACCAGCAACCCCGACAGCCGTTACTCTGGTGAGCGTGACCTACAAAACCCTCTTGCTGCCGTCATGATGGGGCTGATTTATGTCAACCCAGAAGGGGTAGATGGTCAACCCGATCCACTGAAGACAGCACACGATGTCCGAGTAACGTTTGCCCGGATGGCAATGAACGATGAAGAGACCGTCGCGCTTACAGCCGGGGGCCATACTGTTGGTAAAGCCCATGGTAATGGCGATGCATCTCACTTAGGGCCTGAGCCAGAAGGTGCGGAGCTCCATGACCAAGGCTTAGGCTGGCTGAATAAAACTTCTCGCGGTGTGGGTAACCAGTCTGTCACTAGTGGCCTGGAAGGTGCTTGGACAACTCAACCCACCCAATGGGACAATGGATATTTCCACCTGCTTCTGAACTACGATTGGGAATTGAGAAAGAGTCCAGCTGGTGCCTGGCAGTGGGAACCCGTCGACATTAAAGAAGAAGACAAACCGATTGACAGTGAGAACCCAGGTGTCAGACATAACCCGATTATGACCGATGCCGATATGGCGATGAAAATGGATCCTGAGTATCGGAAGATTTCGGAGCGTTTTTATAACGATCCCGCTTACTTCTCGGAAACCTTCGCGAGAGCATGGTTCAAACTGACTCACAGGGACATGGGCCCTAAAGCTCGATACATCGGCCCAGAAGTGCCAAATGAAGACCTCATCTGGCAAGATCCTGTCCCTCCAGGCAATACCAGTTACGATGTCGGCGCTGCAAAAGCGAAAATCGCCGCCAGTGGTTTGTCTGTCAGTGACATGGTTGCTACCGCATGGGACAGCGCCCGAACCTACCGTGACTCGGACAAACGAGGCGGTGCAAACGGTGCCCGCATACGTTTGGCTCCTCAAAAAGACTGGCAGGGTAATGAGCCCGATCGCCTTTCAAGAGTCCTGGCAGTACTTGAATCCATCGCTGGCGAAACTGGGGCGAGTGTCGCCGACGTCATCATACTGGCTGGTAACGTCGGGGTTGAACAGGCGGCGAGCGCCGCTGGCGTCAATGTCAACATTCCGTTCCATCCTGGCCGGGGAGATGCGACACAGGACCACACCGATGTCGACTCTTTCGAGGTATTGGAACCGCTGCACGATGGCTTCCGTAACTGGCTGAAACAGAGCTACGTGGTGACACCAGAAGAAATGTTACTCGACCGAGCTCAGTTAATGGGACTGACAGCCGCAGAAATGACCGTGTTAGTGGGTGGCATGAGAGTTCTTGGCACCAACTATGGAAATACCGCTCATGGCGTCTTTACTGATCGCGTCGGACAGCTAACGAACGATTTTTTCGTCAATCTTACCGACATGTCATATTCTTGGGATCCTGTAGGTGACAACCTGTACGAGATACGTGACAGAAGCTCGAATGCCGTGAAATGGACAGCAACGCGAGCGGACTTGGTGTTTGGTTCAAACTCTGTACTCAGAGCATATGCCGAACTCTACGCTCAAGACGATAACCTTGGCAAGTTTGTCGAAGATTTCGCCTCTGCGTGGACTAAGGTCATGAATGCAGATCGTTTCGATGTTGTCTAACACTTCAACGAACTTTAACTAACTGAAGAGGGCACTAAGCCCTCTTTTTTTTATTGTCATCGGCTAAATGGGTTAACGAGCTCTTAATTCACCAATCGAAACAACGCCAGTTCTCCTCCATCGGACGAAACCTGAATACCAATACGGTCAAAACCCAATTTCCCGAGCAGACGAATACTTGCGGAGTTTTCGCGCAGAGTCACGGCATCAATCACTGGGATGTCGAATTGCTGCTGAGCCCAAGAAAGGGCTGTGGAGCACGCCTCAAAACCATACCCCTGACCTTCAAACTGAGGCAACAGTGCGTAGCCCAGGTCGGGGTAACAGAGTTCCGGTTTTTTCAAAAAACCACAAATGCCAACGGGCGTTGAACAAGGCTTAAGCCGAATCACATAATAGCCAAAACCGTTGTCCTGGTAGCATTTCAAAAAACCTTCTCGCAAATACGCAACGGCCTGATCCTGACTATGTACATTTCGATCACCGATATTGGTTAGCCAGCCTTTGCTATTCAGTAATTCCAGAAAAAAGTCTGCATCCTGCTCAGTGATCTTGTCCAGTTTGAGCCTTGCGCTAGTGGCTACGGTTTTCGTGTGCATTGAGATAATGACGTTTGTCGCTAAAGCATAAATATATGTTAAGGCCAAATCACTCACGCTGACAAGTCACTCACTTATTTACCTTAAATGAGTTGAACAAAACCTGACCAATATCAAAACAAAAGCCAACCGTGTGAACTATTATATTAGCACTTACTTAAACAGCATCTGCTTAATAACAACTCAGGGAGAGTGTTATGCGTAAAGTTACTAAGTCATGGCTGATTGGCTCTGCTGTTATTTTCGCCCTTATCGCTGTTCCAATCGGGTTGCTGATTGAACGTGATCATCAGCAAACCCGCCAACACTCCCCGTGGTCAGAAGTGCCACAACGGGCTCAAGCCGTCGATCATAGCGACCTGTTCCCACAATCCGCTTTTAACAGCGGGCCTGAAGTGACCGCTGCCTGCCTTCAGTGTCACGAGCAATCCGGCGAACAAGTGATTCATACTAAGCACTGGACCTGGCAATCGCAGCCCGTCGATGTCGAGGGGCGTGAGCAGCCAGTGGCGATTGGTAAGAAAAACGTCATCAATAACTTCTGCATCGGCGTACAGGGAAACTGGGAATCCTGTACCGCGTGCCACACCGGTTATGGATGGAAAAATGAGGCGTTCGATTTCGCTAATCAAGCCAATGTGGATTGTGTCGTGTGCCACGATCAGACAGGTACCTACAAAAAAGGCAAACAAGGTCTGCCCGTTCAAGGTGTCGACCTCTTAGCCGTGGCGCAAAGCGTTGGACGCCCGACTCGCAGTAACTGCGGCAGCTGTCACTTTAATGGTGGCGGAGGCGACGCTGTGAAACATGGCGATCTGGATCAGAGCCTGAAATTTCCGGAAGCGTCTCTGGACGTTCACATGGGTCGATACGATTTTGCTTGTGTCGATTGTCATCAAACCGAAGACCACAATATCGCAGGTCGCTCCATTACTGTCAGTTTAGATAATCACAATCAAGTCTATTGTCAGGATTGTCACCAACAACAAGTTCACGCAGACGAGCGTATCACACGACATCTCGACTCCGTCGCTTGCCAAACTTGCCATATTCCCGAAGTGGCCCGAAAACAGCCCACAAAAATCAGTTGGGACTGGTCCACATCCGGCGACGACTCGATTAAAGAAGAGCCGCACCACTACTTAAAAATCAAAGGTAGCTTTGTATATGAAGACAATTTGCAGCCCAGTTACCTTTGGTTCAATGGATTGGCTGATCGCTACTTGTTGGGCGATCCGATAAATCCGGATTCGGTCACCGCGATAAACCAGCCTAAAGGGTCTATTAAGGATCCGAAGGCGAAAATCTGGCCATTCAAAGTTCATATAGCCAAGCAACCCTACGACCGTAAGCTCGGTCACTTACTGCAACCGAAAACGGTGGGTAAAGACGGCTATTGGAGCCACTTCGACTGGGATAAAGCACTCGCACTCGGTGCTGCGTTCGCTGGTATTGAATACAGCGGCTCCTATGATTTTGCTACCACGTCCATGTTCTGGCCACAAACTCACATGGTCGCGCCAAAGAACGATGCGTTGCAGTGTCAGGACTGCCACGGAGAGACGTCTCGCCTTGACTGGCAGGCACTGGGATATAACGGCGACCCACTAAAATGGGGAACTGCCCCACGTCAGTCCGAAGTGATGATTCAGGAGGCAACTTATGAACACTAAATCATTATCAATTGTCTGTCTGTTTGCCATCCTGTTCATCGGCGCGAGTTCACCGCTTCAGGCAGATGGACTGAGCTCGGTGTCCTCTGAGATAACCCTGTCTACAAGCCCAAGCATGCACCCAAATGTGGTGTTACGAGACGCCAAAGGTGACCCCATCGAGGATCCTGAGCGCATGATCTCATCCATCCAAAGTTGTGGTGGCTGTCATGACGTGGAGTACATCCAGAACCATAGTGACCATCAATCGTTATGGCAACAACAGGCCGGTTTCACGGTAACCGACTATTTTCGATTTGCATCAGAAAACAGGGGGGCAACTGACACCGCTGCTCCACTGCAAACTGCCCTTTCTTTCGGTGATGATGGCGCCTGTCTGAGCTGTCATACCAGTCAGCAGCAGCGAAGCGATTTAAACCTGACGCTACTCAATCCGAAAGGTGAAATCAGCGGCGAACAACTGCAGATCAGCAAACCGAAAAATGCCAACTGCGCCCAGTGCCATGGTATTGTCGACACTCAGATTCACCAACCATTACGGTTAGGCAGTGAGTTACACTATGCCCAGTTAACACTGACAACCGGACAGATACTTTCCCCACAAAAAATTGCCCTCAGCGCGCTCAACATTAAAGACAGAGCCTCTCATACCCGCAGTTTTGATATACACAGTGAACGGCTCGTCGATTGTGTTGCCTGTCACTATTCCCAAAACAACCCGGTATATACCCAGCAGCATAACGAGCAACGTCTGGAGCATTTAACTTTTGACCCACGCAGACCCAGTGTCGGTGAGTACTTAACCCGCCCTTCCCATAAACTGGCAAACACCCAGTTCGACAACACTTCCTCTTGTCAGAGTTGTCACGATGGCGAAAAAACTCACCAATGGTTGCCGGCATATAACAAACATGTACGTACTTTGGCCTGTGAGTCGTGCCATATCCCCGAGCTTTTTGGACCCACACTTGAGAGCATTGACTGGCGCATTCTTGATGATAAAGGGATGGGGATGCCTACTTTCCGAAATGTTGCAGATGATGGCCTGATTACTGCCTTTCAGCCTCAGCTCGTGCAACATGCAGACAGTAACGATATGTGGCGGCCTGCAAACTCGATAACGATGCAATATTGGCAATATGGTGGGCAGCAGCAACCTGTACCGAGTACTGCGGTTCTCGAGGCAATACAAGCATTGAAAGACGCCAGCCTACCTGTGTCATTCCCGCCTGATGAGGCAGCGTTAACCGCCATCAAAGAACAGCTTCAGGCTCAGGGCTTTACTGAGCTGACATCGGGAGTGCAAACCGAAGTCTTCCCGCTTTCACATGGTGTTGTTTCTGGGGAATGGGCAACTAAAGACTGCACATCCTGCCACAGCGAGGCCTCATTGCTTGCCGCCAACAGTAACCGAGGCTCCTACATCCTTGGCCGGGATCGGATACCGTGGATTGATCAGTTAGGCGCTGTGCTGTTTTTGTTAGTGATTGCCATTGTCACCCTGCACTCCCTGTTACGCTATAAGTTGTCACCAAATAAATCATCGGATACCACGGCCAATGAGGTCTACATGTATGACCGGTATGAGCGCTTATGGCACTGGTTGCAAGCAGTGACTATTTTCGCGCTGCTCGGCTCGGGCCTGATCATTCATCTTCCCGCTATGTTTGCCTGGATGAGTTTCAGCTATATGGTTCAGATTCATCAGATCCTTGGATTTGTGCTGCTTGTTAACGCGCTATTCTCACTCTTTTATCATCTGGTCAGCGGTGAGATTCGCCAGTATCTACCAAAACCTTACGGCCTGATCCATGAAATGATGGCACAAGGACTTTACTACGCGAAGGGCATTTTTAAAGGCGCTCCACACCCATTCCACAAGACAAAAGCCCGAAAACTCAATCCATTACAGCAGATCACCTACTTTGCCATTCTCAATCTTCTGTTACCCGCGCAGCTCATCAGCGGTTTTGCCATCTGGGCTGGTAACTATTGGCCAGAGCTAACCCAATGGCTGGGCGGATCAGAGCTACTGTTACCACTGCATGTTGGACTCGCCTGGCTATTTGCCAGCTTCATCGTCATGCATGTTTACCTGACCACAACCGTTGGTGAAAACCCCACTGATGGTATTAAAGCCATGGTCAGCGGCTGGGAACAAACAGAATCCGGGGCAACTGAACTGGACACTGCGCCCTCAACAACCCATCAAGCGGCTGGTACAGCGCAACCACATCAAGGAGGTCGCTCATGAACCGACAACCTCAACCCTACTGGAACCCCTATATAGCCGGGGCATTACTTGGCGTTGTGCTGTTTCTCGCTTTCTTCATTTCAGGTAACGGTCTAGGAGCGTCCGGTGGACTCAATCGTATTCTGGTTTATGTTCAGAACGGATTTGTCCCCGAGCACATCGATCAGGTTCCCTATCTACTGAAACTGGCCGGGGGTGACAAGAATCCTTTGGACAGCTGGATTGTATTTCTTACTGTCGGCACTATGCTGGGTGGCGCGATATCCGGTTGGCTTAACGGACGTATGCGCTTCGAGACCAACAAAGGACCGCAAATCAGCGTCTCAACCCGGTGGGTGTTGGCGTTTATCGGCGGCATTTTTATGGGCTATGGTGCTCGTTTAGCACGGGGCTGTACGTCCGGCCAAGCGCTCTCCGGTGGCGCGGTACTGTCTGTAGGTAGCTGGGCTTTCATGTTTGCAGTCTTCGCCGGCGCTTACGCTTTCGCTTACCTGCTTCGCAAATGCTGGAATTAGGAGGTTATTATGGCTGACTTTCCTCTCCCTCTCACCCAACTGTTTGGCAGTTGGGGCGCCTACAGTATCTATCTGATGATAGGTTTGGGCTTTGGTTTTGTCCTTGAAAGTGCCGGGTTTGGTAATTCAACCAAACTGGCTGCACAGTTTTATGGTCGCGATCTGACGGTATTTAAGGTGATGTTCACCGCCATTATTGTTGCCATGTCGCTGATATTTTTGACCTCTGCTGTAGGCCTGCTGGATTATAACCTGGTATGGGTACCACCGACCTACTTATGGCCGGGTATCATTGGTGGGTTGATCATGGGCGTTGGGTTCATCATCGGTGGTTTTTGCCCCGGCACCTCACTGGTTGCGATGACCACGGGCAAACTGGATGGTGTGTTCTTTGTCTTTGGCGTGCTTACTGGGATCTTTTTGTTTGGCGAAACCGTTCAGTATTTCGATGTATTCTTCAATAGTTCCTACATGGGACGCTTTACCCTGCCAGAATTATTCAATGTGTCGACCGGCAGCGTAGTACTGACCATTGTAGTGATGGCGGTCATGCTGTTTTGGGGCGCAGAACACCTTGAGACCTGGGTAAACAAACAACTTGGCACACCTCCGTCTTCGACTCAACAACCCTCAGTAAAAAGTGCCAACCGTTCTCTTGCTTTACCGGGTGCCTCCGCAATGATAGCGCTGGCGTTGTCGGTGTATGTGATAGGACAGCCAACCACTGAGGATCGTTGGCAAAAATTGGCTCCAGAGCTACAGGCACAAATAGACAACAGGGCCATTTACGTCAGTCCTAAGGAAATTTTATCAACCCATTTTGATCATTCATTACAACTGGTCATTTATGACGTTCGCAGCGAAGTTCAATTCAATCAGTTCCATCTGGCTGATGCCAAACATCTTAAATCCGGGCAGATTACTGAGGAAGCGAAAGCGTTGAGATTGGCGCCAGCCAATACGGTGATTTTATTGGTCGACAATGATGAACAACGTGCCACTGAAACCTGGAAGCAACTTAAGGCAGAAAGTGTACAAAACGTGTATGTACTGGAAGGTGGAGTGAAGAGATGGCTAAATACCTTCACCGCGCAGCATGACGTTCATTATGAGCAGCCAGCCTCCCCATTACAGCCACTGCTTTATCAGTTCGATAGCGCAGTGGGCTCGCAACACCCTGCAGCGAAACCAAGCCCCGTTAATTTCCCGTTTGAAGGAACGCCTAAAATCAAACTGGAACTCAAGCGAGCCCCGGCCAGCGGTGGTTGCGCCTAACGCACTATTAAAAGCAGCAGAGGAGAAGGAGGCCCTTCCTTCTTCTCAAACTGATAGTGCTGCCACCAAACCTAACATATTCGCTGTTCCCAAAACCTCGGGCATCGATAACCGCTTAAAAAACATGAGTAGAGCATGATGCTTCGAATCCCACAAAGGTAGGTCATCAGGAATACTTATTGTTCGAACTGAGCTACAGATTCAATACTGATAGCATCATGACGCCAATATTCGATGGTGCAATCAATCAGTTGATCATTCTGGTCATAATTAATTCGTTCAATCACCATCGCAGGGGTTCCTGATGTTGCTCGCAGCGCCTGAGCAATATCGCCGAGTAGTGACGTCGTACTGACACGATATTTCACTTTGCTGTAAACAACGCCGAATTTCTCGCGATAGATATCGGTAAATGAAGCGCCGTTTAAATCCACATCGAGTAGATTTGGAAACATCTCGGTACGAATGAAGTTAGTGACATACACCACTGGACGCTTATCCAAATATCGGACTCTGTCTACACGATAGATATCAGAAAAAGGCGGTAAACTCAGTAACTCTGCGGCCTGTTTCGTCGCTAACATTCCCTTTGCCGACAAAAGCTCGGTATGCGGTTGCCTGTTCTGGGCAATCGCCATATTGGTAAAATTCAATGTCTGCGTGGGGTCATAGCGAAGCGACTCCGGAGAGATAAACCACCCCCGACGATCCTCACGATAAATACGGCCTTCTGCCTCAAGTAATGAAAGCGCCTCTCGCAGAGTCACTCGTGTCGTGTCAAACGACTCCGCCAGTTTTCGTTCCGCTGGCAGTTTCTGACCCGGCATTAACATGCCCGAGTCAATCTGCTCTACGATTGCATCTTTTATTTTTACGTATTGCACTCGGCATCCTTAAATCATCGTAAATGTCTACGATTTAGAATCAATCTTTGGCTTAACTCAGCGATTACGCCAGGATTGAGTCTTACCCTCAAATACCCTGCCAACCAGCATATGAAGCACTTTTGCGATGGCCGCAGTCAACATAATCATGACTGCCATCGCGGCTGAACTGCCTGTTTGTCCTGCATCATCCATGTTAAGGACCGCAACAGAAGCTGCAATTGTATTAGTTGAATACAAGAATACTACCGCGGAAGTCGTTGTTAAAGCGTTGATAAATAAATATATCGCAATATCAAGTAGCACAGGTAAACAGCATGGTAACGAAACTTTTAAAAAAACAGCTTATATTGCGGCAACTTAACGGACGCAACGGTTGCTTCAATCAACGTAGGAGCTTGCGTAAAGATCGATGATGCTGCACCTGGTATTGAAGAAGGCCATAATGCAGGCATGTGGACGGTGGGCTTACTTCTGTCAGGGAACGAAGCTGGATTGACATTTGCTGAGTTTCAGGCCGCAGATGCAGCAACACTGGTAACCGCGCGTGAAAAAGCACATCTTAAACTGAGCAAAGCCTCCCCACACTATCTCATCGACACTATTTCAGAACTGCCCGAGGTCATCAGTGACATTGAAAGGCGACTTCTGGCAGGTGAACGTCCTTAAATGGACACGCTCCAGGAAAATCAGATAGCGCTGTGTTAATAGCAGTCCCATTTGTGCTCTCAATCCGTAGCCATGCTACGGATTATTATTAAATAATGACGTCACAAAACAATAAAAACCAAACATTAAAAGCAACGAACATCAAATAAAAACCAAAAATCACCCCGCCTATTTAGACCATTGTCACATCTTTATTTTCATCACTTTCAACATTATGAAATATTTCAAATAAAACAAACTCACCTATCCAGGCAAACATGATTTTTGTGTGATTAGCGGCATTAAGTTTCATGAAACGAAACCGCATTCATGATTTAATTAAAACCACAATAACAAATCCAACCCACTGTATTAAAACAAAAAATACAACAAAACCCCAATCAATCTTGTTTCATGAAATGATTACCAGCAATCAGATGTGAGACGAATCTAAATTTTCATCCATTTCATTATTTAATATTTACCTGACCAGCGAGACATCAGAAATTTTATAAGGAAATATGATGATAAAAGTAAAAAAACTCCCATTAGCTGTAGCAGTGGCCACATCTCTCATTTCATTTTCTTCGCTTGCAGAAACTGAAAATAATAACACTCAGCTTGAAGAATTGACTAAACGTATTCAAGAGCTAGAAACTAAAGTACAGGAAACCGATTATATTTATGACCAACAACCGGCGGTATTAACACCTGACTTCGAGCCGCCAGCAGGGTTGGTTTTCTCGGGTTATGCTCGATACGGCGCTCACTATGCGGACAGTGATGCAGCTTATGTTGAAGTGGGCAGTTCCGGACGTTCAGTAGGTCGACTTGGCAACGAATATAATGGTGGCGAAGTTCAGCTAGCACGAGCAGCGAAAACAGACAGCGGTATGCTTTGGGACGTCGTTGTTATGTTCGACCAATGGGGTAACAAAGCCTGGGGTTCAGAAGGTGGCGTGAACCTCAAGAAAATGTACGCCGGTGCGACCAACATCTTTGAAAGCCAGCCAGAGCTTTACCTTTGGGCAGGTCGTGATTTCCATCAACGTCCTCAACAGGGGCTCAACGACTATTTCTGGATGACTCACGATGGACAAGGGGGCGGTTTTAATAACCTGACCCTTGGTGGAATTAAACTCGATATGGGCTTTGTGGGTCAGGTAGATTCGGCGACCGGAGCATTGGGCAATGACAACGGCAAGTACGCTCTGACCTCTAAGTTGCACGGTATCGATCTCGGTATTGGGAACCTTGACCTCTACGCTAACTATGGTTTCGCTTCGAAACAAGCAGGCGAAGATCTGCAAGATGAAAAAGCGTGGCAGGTAGGTGCTGTCCTTGGATTGGGTGCTTCCAACAAGTTTGTTTTTAAATATGCGGACGGCGCGGATGATTCGGTATTTGATCTGGCCGGTGACAAGAAAGTCATCTATGCAAGCTTAGAAGGCGGTGTTAATCCAAGCTCCAACCTGTTTATTGATTACCTTGCTTCCTATAAGAAGCTATCGGGTGAGAACGTGAAAATGCCATGGGAAGCAGAGAATACCGAAAGAAGCGAATACTCTGCCATTGTTCGCCCTATGTATAACTGGGATGAAGTGCACTCTACGTGGCTTGAAGCCGGTTATGCAATGGAAGACCATGTGAGTGGCTTCGAGAAAAAAGGCTGGAAGGTCACGCTATCTCAAAACGTATCCATGGGCGGCCTGCCCTGGAGCCGTCCAATGCTGCGCTTTTACGTAACAGCGGGTGATGTAACAGCCAGCGAGCAAGAAAAAGTAGACACACTGACGGCTGGTGCAATGTTCGAGGCGTGGTGGTAAATACTTAGGGGGTAACCACCGCTTTTTTGGGCCTGATCATTTCAGGCCCTTTTTTCTCTGCGCCTCTATCTCTCTATCCCGACAAAATAGACCAAGCCACACAAAAACAATAAGGAGCTTGCTATATGAAACTGTCTTTTATTGTCACCAGAATTTATTTAGGTTTCTTTATTCTGATCACAATTATGCTGGGCTCAGCTTGGTTCTCAATTCAGGCTACAACCCAAATGACCGAACGAGTCGAAGCGATCACCAATGATTCTACTCCCCTACTGACTCGCTCATCTGAACTTACCATTGCTTTTCTCAACATCAACCGTAGTCTCACCGACTATCTATCAGCAATGTATCTAGACGAGCTTGATCCTCTGGCCGAGAAGGTTACAAATCGTATTGACGCCTATCAGACTCAATCCAACTGGGTCGTACAGCATGTAAAATCAAAATCGGTGCTGGAAACGGCGATAATGCAACTCGTTGACAATGAGACAACAGTGTTAGACCACATTGGTAGCGTCACGACACTGTATTCGGCATATCTTGATGCAAAAGATAGAAACGAGTTCCAACAATCTACATTTCAGCCTTTGGCCAACCAGCTTACGTCAAATCTGGTCAGTGGGCTATCACTGGCGCAACAAGAGCCTGAGCGTCATGCCATTCAGGGAATGTTGTCTCAAGTTAATGTCCTGAGTTCCGACGCCAGCAAAGCGTTCTCAATGCAAGACATCATCGAGTTGCGGTCTTCAAAAAGGAGCTTTTCATCTCGACAAGAGCGCTTTGAACTCGCCAGTGAACAGCTCAAAGTGCACTCACCGAAACTCTATCGGAGCAGCAAGCAAGCCATGGACTTGTTTGCCCAGCACGTGTTTTCTGACCAAGGTTCTGTTGCAATGCATATCCAGACCTACGAACTTTTTGATCAATTGCTGACACAACAGCAACAACTGAACTCACTCATTAACGCGCAACTCGATCAGATTGGTATATTGTCTGAGTATGCGGCTCAAATGGCTACCCAAATGGATCGTGAAGCCTCAGATAGCGCAAAACAGACCATGTCGGTGCTGGCCATTATTTCTGCAGTCTCCACTCTTATCGCCATCGTCATTGGAATGAGCATTGCCTCTTCGGTAAAAAAACCAAGTCAGCAGGTGCAAAAAGCACTACAAAGATTGGCAGAAAAAGACCTGACATCAAAGGTCAATTACAACAAAGACAACGAGTTTGGCTATGTCGCCAAAAAGGTGAATCTGGTCTTAGAGCATTTGTCGGAAACAATCACCCAACTGAGTACGTCGGCAGATCGCCTCAACGAGGCCTCCATTGAAAATCAGCAAACCAGTGAAAAACTGGAACACGATATCAGGGAGCAAACCGCACAAACCACGCAAGTAGCGACCGCGATGAAGCAGATTGAGTGCTCTGTTCACGAGATTTCTGAATCCGCTAACCAGACATTAACTATTGTTACAGACGCGGTAGAGATGTCCTCTGAGGGACAAACGATGATGAAGGCCAATTCCGATCTTCTTGGTACGCTATCTTCCCGATTGGGCGTTTCAACCGACACCATCCGCGCCTTGGAACAAGAGGTCGCGAGTATTGAATCTATTTTAGAAGTCATTTCCGGTATTTCAGAACAAACCAACCTTCTGGCACTCAACGCTGCCATTGAAGCCGCGCGCGCTGGCGAGCAAGGGCGCGGATTCTCAGTGGTTGCAGATGAGGTTCGTGTCCTGGCCGCTAAGACCACCAAATCTACTCTGGAAATCAAGGAGAAAATCGAGCAACTTCAGACTCGTACCGAATTTGCTGTCTCACAGGTTATTATGTGTGCCGATGATATGAAGCAGTGCATGACACAAGCAGCCAGTGTGGATTGCAACCTACAGCGCATCTATCAACAGTTAAACGATATCGAAGATAGAAGCACCCAAATTGCTTCCGCCACCACAGAACATCAAGCCGTAGCATCAGACGTTACCCAACGTGTAAGTGAGATTTTTGAATTGTCGGAACACAGTTCACAACGCTTCGGAAAACTGTCTCAACAAGGATTAGAACTGGAACGTATGGCACAACAACAGCTTGAGCTAACAGCGCATTTTAAACTGCCATTGAAAAGAGAGAATATGGTACTTTAACCCCCCTAAAAGTAAACCTTTTACGTTAATGGTTTCTCGTTTCCATTGATCATCTCTGCAAAGTCAATTAATTTTGACCTGCAGAGAAATTCGTTTAAAGCACCCAAAAAAATGGCATCAATCTTTATATTTATAGTGTATTAAAAACTAACCCAGCCATCAATAACACGACACTCAACACACAATTGTAATATTTTACTTCACGACTATAAAATTGATTACTAATAATACAATCTATATTATATACTACGTCGAATTGAGCTTGCTGAAGAGATAATTAATGAAAAAAAAGAAGAAATCAGCCACAGTCTACGACGTTGCGCGATTAGCGGGCGTTTCGCCCAGTACAGTCTCACGTTTTCTGAATCGAACGACGTATGTGTCCGATAGTAAAAGTCAACGTATTGAAGATGCGGTCAAAAAAACCGGTTACAAACCAGCATTTCACATGCAGCAAGACCTCAGTCGACGCTCTATGACTATAGGCGTTCTGGTTCAACACCCAGACAGCCCTTATACCGCAACCATACTCAATGACATGGAGAAAACACTGATCAGCAAAGGATATTCGCTAGTGATGGCTTCCGGACACTGGCAGAATAAGCTCGAAACGCATGCTTTAGAATACCTTATAAAGAGTAATGTCGACGGGATCATCATCATTACAGGTAACCTGAAAAAAGAGTGTATTTTATCCACCGCCAAATCCATACCCGTGATCACCGTTGGTTATGATGTTCAGGGAGAAAACATCTGCTCTCTCAACCTGGACAATGTTATGGGTGGCTATATTGCAACGCTACATCTACTTCAGCAGGGACATAAAAATATTGCTCATATCAAAGGGTTATCATCGCAACCTGATGCGGGCGCCCGCTTCAAGGGCTATAAAAAGGCGCTGGAAGAAGCCAATATCCCAGTCAACCCAAAACTGGTCAAACAGGGGGATTTTGGTATGGAATTGGGCTATAACGCTACCAAAGAACTTATCGATTCCAATATCTATTTTTCTGCCATTTTTGCCGCGAATGACTTAACCGCTTACGGCGCCATTAAAGCACTGCATGACAATGGCTTAAAGGTGCCACAAGATGTCTCAGTTGTGGGTTTTGACGATCTGTCGACATCAAAATATTTCACCCCGGCACTCACCACACTAAGGCAACCCATTGAAGAAATTGGCACTGTTTGCGCCAATTCGATCCTAAGTTTAGTCGTTAAAGGCCAATTTGAAGCTCGAATGCCTCCGATAGATCTTATCGTAAGGCAATCCACCAGTTCTATTTTCGGCAAGAATTAACTTACTAATACATCTATTATAAAACATCATACCAATTATTAATTTAATCAGTATGGTGTTTCTACTTTATATTAAACATACCTGCCATTTATTGTCGGGAAATCAATAAGTGATCATGATCATATTTAATCGTCACTTATGTTCACAGTGGTATTCATCGGCAACCAAATACATTGAAACAAGGTCACATAGAAATAAAAATTCCATTATTATCCCCTGACATTCAATTGGCGACAAAAATCTTCAATGCTAATTTTATCCTGAAACTTCACCCTTCAATAATAAGGATATTAGAAGCATGAACGTAATGAGTAAGTATGCCAAACTGGTTAGCCGTAAAACCCTCTCTGTCACCCTACTGGCTGCGTGCACACACGCTGCCTATGCTGTTGAACCACTATCCGTATCTGGTAATCAGGTATTGGCTGGTGGCGTAGCCAAGAGCTTTGCAGGCCCCAGTCTGTTTTGGAGTAACACCAACTGGGGAGCTGAGCGCTTCTACACCGCTGCCGATGTAAGGGCAGCAAAGAGTGAACTTGGGGCAACCCTGATTCGAGCGGCCATTGGTCACGCTGCGACAGGTGGACTAGAAGATGACTGGGCCGGAAATATGGCTCGTCTGGAAACCGTCATTGAAGCGGCGATTGCTGAAGATATGTATGTGATTGTCGACTTTCATAGTCACTATGCTCACAATGACTGGGCCCGAGCAGAAGCCTTTTTTACTCATGTTGCCACCAAGTACGGTCATCATGACAACATCATTTATGAGATCTACAACGAACCACTTCAGGTCAGCTGGAGCAATGACATCAAACCCTATGCGGAATTCATCATCGATAAGATCCGTGCTATTGACCCCACTGGCATTATCGTTGTGGGCACCCCAAACTGGTCACAAGACGTAGATATTGCCTCATTCGATCCCATCAATCGTGCCAATATCGCCTACACCATTCACTTTTATGCAGGAACTCACGGGCAGTTTCTTCGAGATAAAGTAAAGACCGCACTCAATAATGGCATTGCACTTTTTGCTACCGAGTGGGGAACGGTCAACGCTGATGGCGATGGTGCCGTAAATCACAGTGAGACAGATGCTTGGATGGAACTATTCAAAAGCCATAATATCAGCCATGCAAACTGGTCAATCAATGACAAAGCCGAAGGCGCTTCCATGTTCACTCCAGGTGGCACATGGGGTAGTTACACCGCATCAGGATTAAAAGTTAAAGAGATCATCTCTACTTGGCCCACCAGTGAAGGTGGCGGTGGCGATGAAAGTGACCTGACCGGGCCGTGTAATGTGGTACAGCTTCCAGGAAAAATAGATGCAGAAAACTTCTGCTATGCGAAAGGTCTGAAGTTTGAAGATACAACGGACGCGGGAGGCGGCCAAAATCTTGGCTGGACCGACGATGGCGACTGGATAACTTTTGATATCAACGCTCCACAAGCTGGTCAGTATGACGTCACTTATCGCGTTGCTTCTGACCATGCTGATGGAGGAATTATCCAAATTGAACAGGGTGGTGGCGAGGTTGTCTTTGGTGAAATTAGTGTCAACGGAACAGGTGGTTGGCAAAACTGGCAAGACATAACTCACACTATTTCGCTACCTAATGCGGGTCAGCAAACCGTCGCTCTATTCGTGAAGAAAGGCGGTTGGAATCTGAACTGGTTTGAAATGGAACCAGCAGATGGCGGCGAGATTGACCCACCAACAAACCGTTGTGCAGGCGTCACCGAATATCCCAACTGGTTACACGCTGATTATGAAGGCGGGCCGAATACTCACCTGCTTGAAGGTGAAGAAATGCAGTATCAGGGTAACAAGTATCGCGCAAACTGGTACACCAGTTCACTGCCGGGTAGCGACGAATCATGGTCACTGGTAGGCAGCTGTCAGTAATTGCTTACTTATCACAACTCTAGCCTGAATGAGCCAGCAACATCATTGCTGGCTCTTGCTTATTTTTGTGATCACTGGCACTCCCGAGGTGTATTTTCGTACTAGATTTATGATTTAAAATGATATTTTCTCGTATAGCCGAATGAATAATCCCAAACCTACATTGCACGATATTGCCAACGAAGCATCTGTATCCCTATCAACGCTAACTCGGTACCTTCATCAGCGTGGTTTTGTCAGTCGCGAGAAACAGCAACGGATACAAAAAGCCATCAACAACCTTGGCTACCAGCCCAGGCTCTCCGCAAACAGGGCCAAAGCAAAGTCGAGTTACCTCATTGGGGTGTTGATACCCTACGCACTCTGTCCTCACTCCAGTGCAATTTTATCAGGCTTGGAAAGCGGACTGGCACAACACCAGTTTACGCCCATTGTTATGATTGGAAACTGGAACAACGAGCAAGAGCAGTTGCGCATCGCTCAACTTAAGGCCCAGGGTATTGATGCGCTGGTTGTGATCGGTGGGAGCCTGACACCAGCTCAACTCAAAGATGCTGCCTTGGAGCGACCTGTGGTCACTATTGGCTGTACCGACATTGACCATCCCAACATTCACTGCATCAAGAACAGTAGCCTAGTCGGTGGCTATATGGCAACCAACCACCTACTTCGGCTGGGACACACCAATATTGTCTATCTGTCCGGGATTCACTTCCATCCTGATTCCAAATACCGACGACTTGGCTACCAACAGGCGTTAGAAAAGGCTGGGCTTACCTATGACCCTGAACGGGTCATCAGTGGACACTTTAACGTGGAGAGCGGCAGAAAAGCCGTCGAGAAATTACTGGCGCAAAAACTGCCGTTTACGGCGATCTTCGCGGCAAACGACCAGATGGCTTTCGGGGCTATACAAGCGCTGGAGAACGCCGGGGTCAGAGTCCCACAGCATGTCTCTGTTATTGGCTTTGACGATCATGAAGTCTCCTCCGCCTTTACCCCTGCCCTGACCACCATACGCCAGCCCTCGATTCAATTTGGCCGCTCCGCGGCGATACATCTGGCCCATATCCTTGGCGTCATTGTCGAAGAGAGCGAAACGCGTTGTGATGAAGATTCAGTAAGGGTGGTAATACGACATTCTTGCTCGCCCTGCAGGCAATAGAACAAGGGTCAGGCAAACAGCCCAACCCCGCTGTTGTCAATAGAGATAGGCGAATATCATGCCCGGACGGAAGTAGCGACCTGCGGTATATTTCAACCCGGTATTCAACAGCCAGCGGTGAAGGCTTTCACCTGAATCTGTCTCCACGTATCCACTTAAGCTCTGGCAGAATTCTACGCCATCTAGTGTCAGGTTGGGATTGACTCTACCATCAGACAACAAACTCTGCACCGACTTCAGACTGTCAAACCACAAACTCGCTTGCTGCTCTGTCAGCTGAAACTGTTGTGCTATCGAATCGACTGACACCGTCACCGAACAGTTAAATCCTTCAGGGGCGGCAAACGGGATCTTGGCGTAATGGTAGAGCGCGTTATAAACGGAATCGATCAGCTCTTCTGCCTGCTGTTTCTTGCCGGACAGCTTTAACGCCGTTGCGACGCTGTACTGTACCCCTATCCAGACATCCTGAGCCTGAAATGCATCATGAGGGGCACCATCTGCCAGTGTCATATTCGCCACACCCAATTTGGGACTATTCTCCTTAAAATTGACTCGGTAGATGAAGTCCAGTGTCCGTGACACCTTCTCATCACTGAAAAGACCTTCGTCACCGATCAGCTTCAAATAGCTATCTGCCAATAACGCATCGCCAAAGCTATTGTCAGAGTCAAGCAGGATATCGTTATATGCAGGTGTGAACACTTCTGGCGCGAGCTTCAATAATCTCTGCTTCTTCGACATTCTCTGTTCAAGCATACTCAGTTCTGAGCTTTCATCGACTGCATCCAAGTAAGCATTAAGTACATTCTTATCGGCCACTTTGTCGCCAGATAAACTCAACTCAAGCGCTTCTAATGATGAACTGGTTTGCCCGCTCAAGTGTGAGACCTGTACCGGGGTGGCAAAGAAGTGGTAATAGCCATTTCGTTCATCCCATAATGCACGTTCCAGCGTTTGCAAGGCATCAACAGACTTAAGCTGATACTGCTCTGCTCGTTCGGTCTCCCCGACAAGCTGTGCTAACTTACTCGCGACCTTCAGTCCCGCAGCCCACAGACTGGCACAGTAAATCGAGATCCCATGTGAAGACAAGTTGTCAAATGTGTCGTCTGTTCCCCTTGTCAGTGGAATAGCATCGCCCTTCTCTACAAGCGCTGACAGGTAATTAATACTCTCCACAATGGCCGGCCAGCATTGTTTAACCACTGCAAGATCTTGAGTGTGGACAAAGTGACGGTACACCATCAAAATGTACTTGGGTGCCAGATCTTTCCACTCTTTGACGTTGTGCCAATTGTAGGCATCAGGCTGAATGTCAAAAGGGCTACCCAGGTCATGAATCACCGCGCCCTTTATTGCACGCACACCAGAGTATTTGTCATCACTCAAGTCTGCGGTGGGCTTGTCTGCATACTCCCAGTAGCGCCTTTGTGTACTATCCGATGCCAAAATCGCATCAGCAAAATCCCGCATCACACATCCGTCTAGCTCAGGTAACAGGTACAGCAGCGAGAATGAACCATAAAAATAGACATCCAGCGAGTTGAAAAATGGGTAGTCGACACATTCTTTCACCAAGAATTTGTCCTTGTTGTCCCATACCGTCGATTCTGCCAGAAACGATAATGTATTCATGGCCATGGTGGTGTAACGACGCGCACAATCTTCACTATCAAATGCCTTAAGCGCTGAAGCCAAATAGTCTGCATGTTGCTTGTCGATTCTGGATTCAATCTGCTCCAGTTCTGGTAAAACATCCACCAGCATCGCTTTTACTCTATCTTGCTGCGGATAAAACTGCGTATACGCCTTCTGGGATTCCCAACCATTGAGTGCAATCTTGCTGTGGTCCATCACCTGAACGAAGCGTAGGTCAAGCGATTCATTCGGTGCCAGCTCAATTTGCACGCACACCATGGCTTGCAAGCTTTCACGTCCGCTATATATTCCGCAATCAAAATGTCCGTTAGTACGTCCTGTTTGCAAACTGCTCTTGACCACATCTTGGTATTGGCTTGAATAAAGGGAAGGTTTCACAGACACCGATATCTTACTGCTGCTCATTAATTCCGAATCTGCCTGAACGCCAAAGCACACTTGCCCTTCAATATCTGCCGCATACGGTGACTGACTCTCTAGTGCAACACCTTTGAATACTTTCGATTCCTGATAGAGCGAGAAAGTTTTATGGATTTGATTGATCGGATTTTGAGTCAATGTACAGAACGAATCCTGAACACCATCGCGGCCCTTGCGATAGGTTGACCCAATAAGGTTGACCAGAGGTTGAACCAACGTCACTAACTTGGTTGTGGCCGCGTTATTACGAACGGAAAAATGGTTCCAGTGCAGTGGAAGTGAGCATAAGCGCTTGTCGTGTTGAACAATAGGCGACACAACATTTCGTGTTATATCAATATCATCAAATGCAGCATAATCATACTGAGCAATGGGATACATTGCTTGATAGTGTATTTGCTCACGATTAATGGCGCTGACACCAGAATCACTGTCAGCGGTGAGCGAACACAGTTGTGCCGATTTGTTGGTCAGCAGCCCATCAAAGAAGTCAATCGCAACAAGGATCTGAGTCATTAATGAATTTGGATCTTCTTCAATATATCTTAATGCCTTTTCAGAAAATTCCGTTTCCCATCGTTCAAAATTAGCTTTATTCTCTGAATAAAACCGTAAATTAGACAAAGAGTTTTTTATTTTATCAATTACACAACCACTACTTGAATCCGTTATTTTCTCTCCACAAAAACTGGCAGGAAAGTAACTTAGATGCCTCACTACATCTGCTTCATTCTCTATATACAGATTCTGCAAAGAGTGGTTATCCATGCAAGATACAAAAAAGTTATTAAAGTTTATCTCTTCGTGACCAGCATCAACAAATATACCTGGTATAAAACTGAAGTTCGGCGTCGACCCAAGTGGGGTCAGAGTAAACGCGTTACCAATACCACCCACAGCCATCCCCGTATTTTCTGGCGTTGTCGAAATTGGTACGTACCAAGGTTGGATAAATTCCACGGCGTTACCTTTCGCACATAATTGACTAACCCGATCACTATACGTTGTATTCTTAATAGTATTCATTTTGAATATCCTTATTGAATATACCTTTTATTCTGTTAGCATAAAATAAAAACGGAGGTTAATAATGTTTACACTAAGTCATTTCAAGTTTGGAAAATTGTCAGCAACAAAAATACAACACCATAAAAAAGGTATTGAGCTGGAAATCATTCACGACTTTGGAGCAATAATAAATAAGTACTCAGTCAACCAAAGTCCATTCTCATTTATTCGCGGCTATAAAAGCTATAGCGAATTAATCGAAACTCATCCTTTTTTCTCTCGTAGCGCCAAATTATTTCCTTTTCCAAACCGACTCGAACATGGTCGTTTTCGTTACGACCAAAAGAGCTATACTTTGCCCGCCAACTTCCCATGGACAGACGATGCGGTACACGGTTTGTTGTACAATCAGGCGTTTTCTGTTGTCCATTCTCATTGTGAAACAGACTTCGCAGAGCTCACCCTGCGCTTTGAAACCTCATCACTTGCTAAGGGGTTTCCTTTTAGTTTTACACTAGACGTTTCCTATCGTGTCGATACCGAAGGCGTATTGGTATGCTCGACCAAGGTAACCAACACAGGCAACCAGGCTTTTCCTTTTGGAGATGCATGGCATCCTTACTTTTCGCTAGATTGTACGCTTAACCAGGTCCAGATGACGATGCCAGTGTGTAAGGAATTGCAAGTTGAATCTGGTTTACCTACGGGTGAAAGACGAGAATTCAAGCAATTCCGACACGGAGCTTCACTCACCGATGTCAGTTTCAATCACTGCTTTGAGTTTGATCGCCACGCTACCGCCAACCTCTGTCTGCAACGCCTGGATCAAACTGCAACACTCCATTTTCAGCAAGATTCCAGCTACCCCTTTGTTCAGCTCTACACACCACCATCCGAAGCCACACTTGCGATTGAACCTATGACTTGCCCAGCGAATGCTTTTAATAACCAGATTGGCTTGATTGACTTGCTTCCAGGTCAAACTCGACTATTTCGTTGGCAATGCCAGGCACACTATATCCCACGTTAAATTGGCAGGGCGCTGAATGCGTCCTACCCTTTTCTTTCGTTAACCCAGAACAACCTCTACGGTATGTTCTCCCGAAGTAAAGGCCGGAACCTTGTTCCCCTCTACTTCAATATCGTTAACTTTCATACTGACAACGCCTTTGCTCACGCCCTTTGGATTGTCTACCCGTATATGGTAAGTAGCGCCTCTGAACTGGCGACGAACCCTGAAGCCTTGCCAACTTCTTGGGATGCAAGGATCTACAATCAAGCCGTCGATATCTGGACGAACACCCAAAATCCACTGTGTTCCAGCGACATAGGTCCAGGAAGAGGTACCTGAAAGCCAGGCATTTCGACCCAGGCCAAATTGCTCATGTTCATCACCCAGTATATTTTGCGGATAGCAATAGGGTTCGGATTCAAATACGTCTATTTGGTCATTTTTCGAAGCGGGATTGATTTGGCGATAATACTCATAGGCCCTGTCACCGTTACCCATTTGCGCTTCCGCAATCATCACCCATGGATTGGAGTGCAAAAATATCCCACCGTTTTCTTTCGCGCCTGGCGGGTAAGTTGAAACACCGCCAAGGTTCGGATCAAATCCGTCATAGCCCGGTGTCGATAACTTGATGCCGTTGCTGGTATTGAGCTTACTGTAGACTGAATCGAGTGCACTGTTTGCGCGTTCCTGAGTCGCAAAACCAGAAATAACCGGCCAGCTCTGAGCGTTGGTATAGATTTGTCCCTGTTCATTAATGTGTGACCCGACCGGCGTGCCCTTTTCATCAAAATACCGCACATACCACTGGCCATCCCAACCATGTTCGTTAACCGTCTTCTGCATCTTTTGATACTGCATGACAAACGTATCGATGAGTTCTGTTTCATCTCGCAGCTTACACAGATCCAACATATCCAGAAGCGCTTTACCGTACATATTAGCCACCATCATGGACTCCGCCCCGGTAGGCAGGTTTACGGTATCGTTCCAGTCAGCAAACCCAAGCAGTGGCAAGCCATGCTGGCCAGTATTGGTATAAGTAAAATCAATCGCACGGCACAAGTGGTCCCACACTGTTCCCGACTCTATCGGGTTGCCTTGCTTATCTTTTTGATAATATGGAATTACTTTGTTAAGGAAGTCGGAATTTCCGGTTTCTTTCACATACTGAGTGACTGCGTAAATGATCCATAGATGGTCATCACCATAATAATCCGGACGATCTTCCTCTTCTCTGGAATCCCCCGCGTTCGCTTCCATCGTTGAAGGGAAAAACTGATGCATCGCAGAACCATCGATGTTTTGTACTGATAGCAGTCGCTCAATGAACTCACGTGCTTCTTCTGGCATGTGCGAAATCACACCCAGCGTATCCTGAGAAGAGTCTCTGAAACCAATCCCCCTTGCACCGAAGCCTAGCTGATACAGCGACAAATAACGTGACCAGTTTTTCGTCGTGTGACACTGCCTTGGGTTATGCACATTGAGCATTGAGTTCATGGCAGGATCCGGGGTTTCAACATGAAGTGCTGACAGGTACTCTTCCCAGTGGGAAGCCAGATTGGCAAATGCTTGATCAACCTGCTGATGATCTCGGTACTTTTCAAGCAGCTCTTGCGCCTGAGCCAAACTCTCCATCTGTGTGAGCTGAACGACGGTACGCTCCTGTTGCCCGGGAGCCATCGAGCCCAATCTGAGATTTAAAGCGCCAATATTGTCACCACGCAAACACTCACTATTAGTCAATTCCAGATCAAGCAGCGCTTTGGGGGCAGCCCAACTGCCATAGCCCATTTCCCCAAGAAACTTTTGGCGATCACCGTCAAATGAAGTGGCTGGACGATCAGCTGTCATTAAATTAACCGCAATATCTCGCTTCATAAACGCATATTGCTCAAGGACTGTGTGTCCAGAGCTCTGTTTGTGTGCTTTTAACGTCATGGTCTGCGGTACCCAATCAGCATTTAGCAACTGTTTTAACGCATCAAAGTGGGTGAACTCAAACACAGGTATTACATCAATATACAGTACTTTATCTGAGATATTGGTGACTTTGATATCCTGCAATAGTACCGCATCATCCTTAGGGACGAAGAAAGTTGACTCACAACGCACGCCGAACGCTTCAGAAATGATGGTGGTGTAAGACAAACCCGTGTGGTTCTCAAACTTATCCAGAGGCTTTAGCGTCGGTGTATAAAACGGTGAGAATATTTCCGTATTACCTTCCGAGTCTTGTACTTTAATGTAAGTCGTAGAGCCTTTAAAATCAGAGTTTGGCAGCTGGGCGATGTATTTGGTGATACGATTCAGTGCCGGGTCCCCCTTACACAACAGCACTCCACCATTACTATCAACCAAGCCGCCAAAGTTAAGTGTACCCACGTAGTTGCACCATTTGATTGGCGTGCAAGGTGTAGTAGCGACGTATTCCTTTTTTACGTCGTCAAAATATCCATAGTTCATTATCAATTTCCCTACCCCCCTCCCGGTGGAAGAGGGGACTTCAAGTTAGTACAGAGTGAATTCAATTAACTCGCCAGTGAGTTCTCGCTTAGTGCATCGAACAGGTGAATCGCATCCAGGTCGAGGTACAGAGTAACGTTGTCGACATCCAACTCGGCAGCCTGGGTTTCCACCATAAGTGGCTGACCTTCTATCTCTGTTTTCAACAAAATACTGGCACCAAGCAACTCTTTGTCCCGAATCGTTACGCCAATCGGTACCACGCGGTCGTGGTCGACCTGTTCTGCTCTCAAATGGATGTCCGTTGGGCGTACGCCAAAATGCAAGGCGATGTTTTTGGATGCCAGCGCTTTGAAGCGCTCTGGTAGAGGAATTCGGATACCGCCCAGCTCGATGTAGTATTCTCCTTCTACATCAATAAGGTGTGCATCCAACATGTTCATTGAAGGATTGCCGATAAACTGGGCGACAAATTTATTAGCAGGTCGTTTAAACACCTCTGTTGGCGTGCCAACCTGGGCAACATACCCATCTTTCAAAATGACAATACGGTCTGCCAGTGTCATGGCTTCAATCTGGTCGTGGGTGACATAAATCGTCGTAGTCTGCAGTTTGCGGTGTAGCTCTTTAATCTCTTCTCGCATCGAGCCACGAAGTTTGGCATCGAGGTTAGACAGTGGCTCATCAAACAAAAACACCTTCGGAGTACGTACCATAGCTCGCCCCATCGCCACACGCTGACGCTGACCACCCGATAACTCTTTAGGCTTACGATCCAGTAATGGTGTCAACTCCAGCATTGTAGCCGCTTTGCGCACCTCCACATCAATGTCTCGTTTCGATAACCCTTTCAATTTCAGAGCAAACGCGATGTTTTCATACACCGTCATATGCGGATACAACGCGTAGCTCTGAAACACCATGGCAAGATCTCTGTCTTTTGCGTCGATCTTATTCATCAACCTGTCACCAACATAGATATCGCCAGAGGTGATGTCTTCCAAGCCGGCCAACATTCTCAGGGTTGTCGATTTACCACAACCTGAAGGCCCAAGAAAGACCACAAACTCGCCATCATTTACGGTAAAGTCAAACTGCTTCACCACATCGACATCCCCAAAAGACTTTTTAATATTACGAAATTCGACTTTAGCCATTTTTGTTCTCCTCAGAGCGCGCTAGTAACATGTTGCGATACGCAATAGCGCTCTGTTTAAGTGTTCGTTTTTGCGTGTGATAATCGACATGCACCATGCCGAATCGTTGGGCATATCCAAATGCCCATTCAAAGTTGTCCATCAGACTCCAGGCAAAATATCCCTGGACATTGACTCCCTGTTCAATGGCCTGATCCACCGCTAATAGATGTGTTTGGAAGTAATGCTGGCGTTGTTCATCGTCTACGGCACCATCCACACACTGATCATTTCCAGCAGCACCGTTCTCAGTAATGTAGATTGGCGGCAGGTTGGAATAACGCGTCTTTAAGCGCAGCAGTAAATCGGTCAGACCTTGCGGATAGATCTCCCAACCAATGTAGGTATGTTCAGCATCTGTTTGTGGTACCGATTCGATATCGCCGTTTTCGTCGTAACGAACAACGCCACGGGAGTAATAATTGATCCCTATGTAATCCACGGGGGCCGAAATAATGTCGAGATCCCCTTCCAGGATCATTGGTCTGTGTTCGAACTCTCGATCCAGTACTACTTTTGGATAATTTCCTTTTAAGACCGGGTCGATAAACCAATGGAAGTTCTCAGCTTCTTTGTATTCGGCGGCCCCGATGTCTCGCTCACGTTCGGCATAGAATGGTGTAGCGTTGAATACCACCCCATGTTTTGCACCCGGAGCGTTTTTTCGTAATATCGGCATTGCCAGACCATGGGCCAACATAAGATGGTGGGAGGCAAGAAAACCCTCAGACTCACCACAAATACCCGGGGCATGAACACCCCACCGATACCCCAGAAACGCAGACACAAAGGGCTCGTTTAACGTGGTATAAACATCTATTTTGTCACCAAAATAGCGGCTTACCACATCAGCGTAGTGGGCAAACTTATAGGCAGTTTCTCGGTTCAGCCATCCGCCCCGGTCCTCCAGATATTGAGGCAGATCCCAATGGTAGAGCGTAACGTAAACTTTCATGCCGAGCGCATGACACTTATCGATAATCTGTTCGTAAAAGCTCAAGCCTTTAACGTTTACAGCGTCTTCTTCTGGCAGTATTCGTGGCCATGCGATAGACATTCGATACGCATCTACACCCAATGAATGCACCATTTCTATATCCTGTTCCCACAAATGGTAGTGGTCACAAGCGATGTCGCCATTGTCCCCGTTGTCTACTTTTCCCGGGACACGACAAAAGGTGTCCCAAATAGAGTCACAACGTCCTCCTTCTTTGACGGCACCTTCTATCTGATAAGACGAGGTCGCAACACCAAAGAGGAACTCAGAAGAACACATTCGGGAATGTCTGGGCAATTGAAATTGATTGGTCATTGCAGCGCTACCCCTTCACCGCACCTGACGTGAGTCCACTGATCATCTGCTTAGACGCAAAGAGATAAGTGACCACTAAAGGTAAGATGGAGATGGTCGTACCCAGCATGACGGCTCCCCAAGGCGTATTTGGGATGCCCTGAACGCTTCTCAGAGCCTGAGTAATAACGTAGTTCTCCGGTGAGGTCAGCACAACCAATGGCTGCATAAACATATTCCAGAAGAATACAAACTGAACGATAGCCAAAGTTGCCAGCGCTGGCTTCATCAAAGGTAAGACAACACTCCAATAGGTGCGCAGTTCACCCGCTCCGTCCAGCTTGGCCGCTTCAAGTAACTCTCTTGGAATCGAAGCCACCACGTGTTGTCGCATTAGAAAAATACCAAAAGGCGTGGTGGTGAATGGGAGCCATACCGCAACATGATTATCCAAAAGTCCTAAGAACTTAACGATCATGAAGTAAGGTATCAGGCTCAATACCGGTGGAATCATCATTGAGCCCACCAGCATACCGAACAGGATGTTTTTGCCTTTAAATTTGTACACTGCAAAGGCATATCCGCCCATACTACAAAACAGTAATGAGATGGATGTACCGACAAAAGCCACATAAATCGAGTTAAACATGGCCTGCCAAAATGGCATTATTTCCTGCAGCTTGGCATAGTTGATTGCCAGGCTGTCTCCAATGGCAAAACTAATACCGGTACCAAAGATTTCACTGCGATCTCGGGTCGATAATAACGCTGACCAAATGAAGGGAAATACCGTGACAATCGCTGAAATGATCAGGAGTGTTGCCAATAACACCATGAGCACTTTAATAAAAATTTCTACACTACGATCACTGGGCTTAATTCGCGCCAGAACATCGCTTGATTGGCGAGTTAGCGTCGTCATATTAGTGCTCCCCTAAACCTTTCTTACCGAAGAAAATAAACTGTATCGTTGTACAACCTGCAATCAGAGCAAACAGCAGCCAGGAAATCGCAGAAGCTGTGCCCATCTCGAGCCATTCCCAACCCACTTTGTACAGGTACATAGAAATTGTCAGTCCTGCCTGACCCGTACCACCGCCACCACGCGTCAACACAAACGGCTCTTCAAACAACTGCAAGTTACCAATGATGGTCATGGTCACCGCGAAGAAGATAAACGGGCGAATCATTGGCAATGAGACATGCCAGAATCGACGAAGGGCATTTGCACCATCCATACGGGCGGCTTCCAGAATGTCTTTTGGAATGGTCATTAATCCCGTGGTATAAAGCACAATGTTGAAACCGGTATACTTCCAGAAAACCATGATGGCGATCGAAGGCTTGATTAACGTTGCATCATCCAACCAACGGATAGGTTGGTAATTATTTACCCAAGCAAACGCCCACCCAAATAAAGAACTGTCTGCCAAATAGATTAGTGTTTGGTTGATGATCCCCGAGTTGGGTGAATACATGTTGAAGAAGATCAGAGACGCAGCCACTGTTGACGTAATAAACGGCAGAAAATACGCAGACGTTAGCCAGTGACGTAGTCTGTCTCCCAGAGAAACCAAAATATAAGCCACCGGGATGGCAACCAGATGCTGTGCCACCCCAGAGGTAATTGCCAGCCAGAAGGTATTTTTTAATGAACGCCATAACCAGGGATCGGTTAGTGCGATGTGATAGTTTTCGAACGCGACATAGTTCATCGCACCCAAGCCTTCCACTGGATTCCATTCGTGGAAAGATAGGTAAACGGAAAACATTAACGGGAATATCCCGAAAACAGAAAATATAATTAGAAAAGGCAACAAAAACCCATAAGGGGTCAGTGCCTTCAAACTGAGACGAGCAATAATACTCTGTCTTGACGAAGCTTCCATGACGTTGCTCGCTGATTGACTCATAGTAACGACCTCTTAAAAAGGAGGCGCGCTCCCGCGCCCCCTTAACTCATACCAAATAAAGAATTAAAGGTTACGCGTTCTGCGCTTAATCAGGCGCTCTGCTTCAGCCAAAGCTGTCTTGATGTCTTTACCTTCATCAAGCACTTCCATCAGCGCATTCTCCAGTACAATCGAACGAGCAACATGGTCGCCTTTCGCTGGCGCTACAGGCTTGATATTCTTCGCAACTTCCGCAAATAGTTGGCGAGCCTTCTGACCACCCAGAAACTCTACTTCCTGATCAAATAGCTTGTCGTCGTAGGTTGTTACGTTAGCTGGGAATGCAGCGATGGTCTCAAAGTGCTTGAGCTGAGCATCTCTGTCTGCGGTCATAAACTCGATCAACTTCCATGCTTCATCCTGGTGCTGAGACTGAGTCGGAATGGATAGGAATGAACCACCCCAGCTACCGTAAATACCGTCAGGCAGGTTAGAAACCGCCCACTTACCTTTCGTTTCAGGAGCAATCCAGTTGTTCAGGTGACCAAGTAGCCAGGCACCAGATTGTTGAGTTGCGAAGGTGCCGTTACGGAAACCTTCATACCACTCGTTTGACCAGGCAAGGATACGTCCGTCCAGACCTTTATCGCGAATTTTCTTCGCGACCTCAAAAGCATGGACAAATCGCTCTGACGTCACCACAGGCTTACCGTCCTTATCAAAATACAGCCCTTCGCCTTCAGGTACCGTGGTGTAAATAATCGCTTGTGCGACATCCGCAGCAGAAGCAATTAACTGAACATTCTGTTTTTTCAGCTCCTCACCGGCCGCAATGTAAGAATCCCAGTCTTTGATGGCCTCTTTTACATCAATCCCCGCTTTCTCAAACAGGTCCGTCCGGTAGTACATAACGCCTGGCCCCAAGTCGACCGGGATCCCGTACATGCTGCCATCGGCACCTTTACCCTGGGCCCAAGCATAGGGAGCGAAACGCTCAGCATACTTATCCGCACCGTATTTCTCTGACAGGTTTACCAAACCGCCTGAGGCAACAAATGGGCCGATTTTCTCTACGTCAACAACGATAACGTCACCCGCACCAGATCCTGTAGCAAGGTTTGTCGTTAATTTGGTATGGTGGTCGCCGTGATTATTCATTAAATAATCAACTTTGATATTATTTTCCTTTTCAAATTCAGGCAATAATACTTTCAGACTGCTATCAAAATCCGGAAAGCCGTCAAAACGAATAGCTTCTTCAGCATTAACAGTTGTAACAGTGCCTAGCGCGATCGCACTATAAAGTACTACATTCTTCAATTTCATATTTTGTCCTTAATAGAATTATAGGGTAGTAAGTAAATCCTTAACTGAATTTCTAACCACAAGTGAAGGCAATAATTTAAAATTAACCTCACCTTTTTTGTTCCCTAACTTTTGAATAACAAGTTGAACCGCTTCTAAACTCATTTGTTCAATTGGGAAGTTCATCGTTGTTAACTTTGGTGTTAGATAGCGAGCGAATAAAATATCGTCAAATCCGATCAGTGAAACTTGTTCGGGTACTGAGTATCCGTGTTCCGCGAGCGCCTCAAAGGCCCCTAGCGCCATATGGTCATTTGACGCAAATACCGCTGTAAAGTGACATTTCCTCCTTAGAATTTTTTTCATTGCGCTTGCACCGCTTTCTTCTGTAAATGCAGCTTCTGAAACGAGCACTTCATCATATTCAAGCCCTGCATCGAACAGTGCGTTTCGATACCCCTGCAGACGCCCTCTGGCGTCTGATTTATCAAGGGGACCTGTAATACAAACAATGTCTTTGTGACCCATTTTAAGCAGATACTGGGTCGCGATTTTGCCCCCAAGTTCATTGTCTATTGTGATGCAACTCGATCTCATTTCCGGGATAAATCGGTTAATGAGTACCACTGGTGTGCCTGATTCCTCCAGACTGATGAGATAGTCATCAGAGATGTTCTGGGCATGCACAATAAGAGCATCGACTCGACGGCTTAAAAGAAACTCTATCGACTCCTTTTGACTCGACTCGGTATTTGACCCCGCACTAACCACTACGTGATACCCAAACCGTCTAAGGTGCTCTTCGATGTTATGTAATATTCCAGAGTAAAATGGTCCCCCGAGTTCCGGCACCATGATCCCGACACTACCTGTTCTGCTAAATGCGAGCGCTTGAGCAATAGAATTCGGTTTATAAGCCAATTCTTTGACCGCCTTTTCAACCTTTAGCTTTTTGTCATGACTCACACGACTTGTCCCATTTATGACTCGGGATACTGTCGCCTGAGAGACGCCCGCTAATTCTGAAACATCTTTAATTGTTGCCAAGAGAACCTCGATAGCACCTTTACTTGAAACCGCTTACAAGGCCAGTATTTAAGATTATCGACAGCTAATGCGTGAGAAACATCACAGTAAACTTTATCTTTTTTGAGGCTTTTACTAATTATTGAATGCTACAGCAGTTTTTCACACTCCCATGAAACTGTTTCATGAAACACTTTTTCATACATTTAATCCTATAAGGAAGCTAAATTGAATGAACTATTTATTATTTCATGAAACATATTCATCAACTATCAACATAATGATAAGCCAGCCACAAGCACAATTAATAAACAGCTCCAAATTCACAAAAAACAATTATTCTTATATCCCTAAGACTATTAAACGCTCTAATTTTCAACAGAATAATGGAGGATGACATGACAAAATATATAGTTACTACTTCACTACTGTTTGGAATTGCCATTAGTGCACCAATTAGTGCCGAAGAGATGATCAGAAATGGAAGTTTTAATAAAGGAATAGATGGATGGTGGACAACGGGAGGTACAATAAATACCGCTAATGGTGAAGCTTGTATGGATATTACCAGTACCGGAAGTGATCCTTGGAGTGTTATACTGGGTCACGCCGGTATTGGCCTTACTGAGGGCGAAAAGTACACCATCCATTTTGATGCTTATGCCAGCGTCGAAACCCAAATGAAAACCCTGATTCAACACGAAGGGCCTCCTTACACCCACTACTTCAACCAGGATACTCTGCTTTCAACAAGCAAACAGTCTTATGCCTACGAATTTACCCACGATGTCACGAGTGACGCTGGTGGTGAGTTTCAGTTCCAGATGGGCGCTCAAAAGACCGGAAGCATATGCGTCAGCAACGTATCTGTCGTGGGTAAACCCTATATTGAAATTGCCGAGAACTCACCGATTCGTGCCAATCAGGTCGGGTTTTATCCGAACGCCGACAAGTTGATCTTCATTGCATCTGAATCTAAGGAGCCTTTACGCTGGACTCTACAAAATGCTCAGGGCATCAACATCGATCTTGGTCGGACCCAAGTATTCGGCCTAAACCCAGCCTCCGGCGAGCATCTTCACCAAGTTGACCTGTCGGCCATCACAGCGGAGCAGACAGGGCTCACGGTAAGCGTTGATGGTGAGAAGAGCTTTCCTTTTAGCATACAGAAAAACCTCTATCGGGAACTGAAGCACGACGCCTTTTCCTATTTTTATCAAAACCGGAGTGGTATCGAGATTGAATCCAGATTTGTTCAGCGCCCGGATTTGGCGCGTCCGGCCGGCCACCTGAACGATGTCGTAACGTGTTTCGACAAAGAAGATGCCTGGGGGAATCACTGGCCTGGCTGTGACTTTTCGATTGACGTAACAGGTGGATGGTACGATGCCGGGGATCATGGCAAGTACACGGTCAACAGCGGTATTACAACATGGACACTACTTAACCTTTATGAGCGAGGAAAGTGGCTCGACAGTGCCGCGCAGCCATTCGAAAACGAAACGGTTAACATCCCTGAAGCCAATTCTGAGGTCAACCCTGTCCTCTCCGAAGCTCGCTGGAACATCGAATTCATGCTATCGATGCAAATCCCTCAAGGTAAGAGTGTCAGTGTCCCTGTCGGCGATCAGTCTGACGACAAATCGCTCCAACTGACCAGAATAGATGCGTCGTATATGGCGTTTCACAAAATCGCCGATGAAGTCTGGACAGGCATGCCACTGCCACCACATAAAGACGACAAGAAGCGCTATGTGGGTCAGCCGAGTACCGCCGCAACACTCAATCTCGCCGCAATCGGCGCACAATGTGCACGAATCTGGCGTGAGATTGACTCAAGCTTTGCGCAGCGTTGTTTAACCGCCTCGGAACGTGCATGGAAGGCCGCGGTCAAGCAGCCTGAAGTCTTCGCCTATGACAACTTTACCGGTTCAGGCCCTTACGATGATCTCTCCCTAAGTGATGACTTTTACTGGGCCGCAACTGAGCTGTACATCTCTACGGGCAAACCAGAGTACCGGGATTACCTAACCGCCTCACCGCACTACCTGGAAACACCGAAAGGCAATATTGAAACCGACGGTGATATTTTCTGGCAGTACACTGCACCTTTAGGCACTGTTAGTCTGGCTGTGGTTCCCAATAAGCTAGGTAGCGAAGCCATTACCCAAGCCAGAGAAAACATTATTGCAACAGCAGCGCGCTATGAAGCCCAGGTCTCTGCCGAAGGTTATCACATTCCTTACTCTGTTAAGCAATACCCTTGGGGATCCAACTCAAATCTGGTTAACCGCAGCCTGTTCCTGATTTATGCCAATGATTTCACTGGTGACGTGCGTTATCTGAAAGCTGCCGCTAACGCGATGGATTATATTTTGGGCGCTAACCCTATGAACATCTCTTATGTTACAGGCTATGGAACCAATGCGGCACAAAACCCTCATCACCGTTTCTGGGCCAAAGCAGCAGATGAAAACTCACCAGCTCCCGCTCCCGGGGCACTGATTGGTGGTCCTAACTCCATCAGTTTTTCCGACCCCATTGCAGCGACGATGAAGGGTAAGTGCGTTGGGCAGACCTGTTACAAAGACAATATTGGTGCATGGTCACTTAACGAGATCACCATCAACTGGAATGCTCCGCTTGTCTGGGTTGCATCAGCGCTTGACGAAGGCAAGCTCAATTAACCCGTGCACCTCATCGCACAAATAAGAGAGCACAACGCTCTTTTCCAGAATGTGGCGCCCCACCCTATGAGGTGCCACTCATCACTTACAGCTAACAGGTAGTAACATGCTCTACTTTCGACTTTTTACTCTGACGACACTGTTGATATCAATACTCGGCTGCTCAACTGACACTTTGGTTCCGACTCAACCGGGCAGGGATCATACCGACTCAGTTAACCATAGCCCTTTTCCTTTGCACGGAGCTGAAGTGTTTAGCCATGACAAAGTTCTGTTCGGGAAGTTTGTCATTCGTATGAAGATGGTGTCAAAACCCGGTGTAGTGTCATCGTTTTTTGCTTACGATAACGAATCTTGGGTTGGTGGGATCCCTTGGCGTGAGATAGATATAGAATCTATAGGCAAACAGGAAAACCTGCTACAAACAAACCTAATCACTGGCGAGGCCAGTGCGCGAGTGCATTCAGAAAACCTTCATATTATTGATAACATTGAGGAGTTTCATGAATATTCACTGGTCTGGACTCCCGATGAAATCACCTGGCAGGTAGACGGTGAAACTGTGCATCAAGAGTTAGCAGTGCACTCTCTGCAAGTCAGAGAAATGCGCGATTCCCCCCAAAGCTATCGCATGAATTTGTGGGTTGCCGAATCTGTAGATTGGGTGGGTAAATTCGATGCCAGTACGCTCCCTCTACAACAAACTATCGATTGGATTGAATACTACCGATTCGAGAACGGTGTGTTCACCCTCGCATGGCGAGACGACTTTGATTATTTCGACTCCAATCGTTGGGGTAAAGGGGACTGGGGATTCGAGACCAATATCGCCACATTTAGTCCAATGAATGCCAATATCGTTGATGGACATCTGGTCTTGAGTCTGACTCCGGCACCGTAAATACCGATATCAATAAACAAGGAGAAGTTTATGATTAGGCTTATACGAATCGCTGTTATTGGAGTTGTTTTTTCTACCGCCATGTCCAGCGGTTATACTGGTGAACTGCCAGCTCTATCTGTCAAAAACGGCCAATTACAGGCTGGTTCGATGCCAGTTACATTATCGGGTGTCAGCCTGTTTTGGAGCAACTCTGGTTGGGGAGGGGAACAATTTTACACCTCTGAAGACGTCGCGCAAGCAAAAGCAGAACTGGGAATCAACGTTATTCGAGCCGCCATTGGTCATGAAGAGACAGGTGGCCTGACAGATGACTGGGACGGTAACCTGCATCGACTCGATACAGTGGTACAAGCTGCAATTGATCAGGATCTTTATGTCGTCGTTGACTTTCACAGTCACAATGCACACCAAGACGTCACCACGGCAAAACGTTTTTTTGACTACGTCGCCCAAAATTACGCAGAGTACAACAACGTTATCTATGAAGTTTTCAACGAACCATTGAACATCAGTTGGTCTCAACATATCAAACCCTATGCTGAAACTATAATCGCTGAAATTCGTTCCCACGATCCGGATAACGTGATTATCGTCGGCACCCCCAATTGGTCTCAGGATGTCGATGTGGCCTCTTATGACCCTATTGATGATGAGAACATAGCGTACGCGCTTCACTTCTATGCCGGAACCCACAAGGAACAGCAGAGGAACAAAGTTCAAATTGCCATCAATAATGGTCTTGCCCTGTTTGTCACCGAATGGGGAACGGTTAATGCCAACGGTGATGGTTCAGTGGACCGGGAACAAACAATGAAGTGGATGACACTACTGGCAGACAATCAGATAAGCCATATCAACTGGGCACTCAACAACAAACCTGAAGGCGCCTCTATATTTCAAGCCAACAAAAGCTGGGAGAACTACTCCGAATCAGGGCGGTGCGTAAAGGACATACTGCTCCATTGGCCAAATCTGTTGTCTTCAATTTGCCCACCAGACAGAGAGTCCGAGACCTCACCGAACCGGAAAGGCGGCGGGCTATTCCACCTGCTCTTATTCGCTCTGGGTACTGTGTTCGCTCGAAAGTGGCTATCCACATCAGAAAAAGAAAAACCCGCAGTTTAACTGCGGGCTTCGTGATATCTGATCGCTTATTACTGATTGTTGAGCTTGCCAATAAACTTGTCCGATTCTGCAATCGCTGCATTCATTTGCTTGATGGCGGATTCTATGTCGCTTTCCAGACTCATCAACTCGCCTTGCAAAGAACCAATGGCGCTGGCGTTCAGGTTATGTTTGAGATAAAGCGTATTATCTCGCAACGTATTCAGAACCGGGGTCATTTTTTGCTCGGCGCGTTTCATCGCCCTTAACATCGTCTGATAAGAAGAACGGGTCTCTCTCAATTTCTGCTCGCTTGAGCGGCGTAGCTTAGCACTGGTGTACTGTCCAAGTTCCGACTCCCATTCATCAAACAAGGCCTCTGATACGTCCTCCACGGCGGCAATACGCTCCCGAACCTCTTCCGCTGCCTGCTCGCTGTCCTGATATTTGTCGTTAATGTTGTTATAAACTTCTTCTAAATCACCACCATCAAAGCCGGTTAATGCGGACACGGCCTCCAACGCACTGGTAAACTCTTCCTGTGCATCTTGCTGAGACTCTTTAGCGTCCTCTACGCGAGTCACCATGATGTCTCGCTTATGGTATCCCACCTTCTCCATCGCCGAGTAGTAAGTGGACTGACACCCCGTCACCGCCACCATCGAGAGAGCGCCTATTAATAACCACCGCATAAATATTCTTCTTCCATAACAATGAGTTTGCTTGCCCCACAATATAACGATGATGAAAAAAAATTTACAGCACTAGTTCGACTAACTTGGAGCTTCGTCATTGCTAAGTACGGTGATTTTTTATCTAGCGATGCTGCCAGTGCTGTTCACAGTATGAACCGAGGATCTCCATCTTGAACGATAGCTTTGCTTGGCTTCTCAATGTGTAGCCATGGTTCGATGAGCCCATAAACCGCGTATCCACAAATTCCCATTCTTGTGAGGGACGACTAAGTAAACAGCAAAGCTCTGAGCACATACACGGCCCAAATTTGCAGTAAAACGTATTCGATTTTAAGCCAAATTTCCATATTGCTGTCCCTGATCCTTGGGGTAGTTCTTTACAGTAACAGTATGCGGAGATTTAGATAATGAGGATTTTTCAATTTTGCGCGGGATAAATGAGGCTTTGTAATATTCATAATGAAAAAATGGTGTTCCATACTCTGGAACACCATTTTCGAGATCTTATCGACCCGATTGAATTCAGGCTATTGTTTTTCAAAGGTACCAGTACTTTTGATCATTACATCAAGAAAGCCGGAAGCGTTGCTTTTTTCTGCACCCGAACTTTGCATCTGGCTTTGCGCGCCTTTCAGTCTGGCCATCAGTTCTTGTCGTTGCTTCTCTACGTCACTCAGGGTTTCTTTCTTGTCGGTCATATTCACTTCTCCGAATAAAAGGATGACCCCCACACAGTAGTGGCTCTCCAAAATATCGGCAAATTCGTAACCATGAGCAACATTGCCAGTTAACCACTCTTCATATTCGATTAAAAGGCAAATATTAATTTAACTCGCTAAATCATGGTCTTAAAACAAAAGTCAAACACTCGACGACCTATTCGAAGTGATGATAGAAACGCTAGTCCTTACCCCCTTTGGGTTTAAACAGACCTTCTAAGAAGTCCATCGGCATCGGGAACAGAATAGTCGAGCTCTTTTCCCCCGCTATCTCGGTCAGTGTCTGCAAATACCTTAACAGCATTGCATTTTGTTCTTCTGACAGTTTTGAGGCTGCCTCGACTAGCTTTTGTGACGCTTCCATCTCGCCGGATGCATGGATAACCTTTGCGCGTCTCACACGTTCAGCCTCCGCCTGTTTTGCGATAGCTCGGATCATAGTTTCATTGAGATCGACGTGCTTGATTTCAACGTTCGAGACTTTGATCCCCCAAGCATCGGATCTGGCGTCCAAAATCGCCTGAATATCGGCATTCAGCATCTCTCGGTTGGCGAGCATTTCATCCAGTTCATGTTGCCCCAAAACTGAACGTAACGTGGTCTGGGCTAATTGTGAGGTTGCGGCCATATAGTCTTCTACATTGATGATCGCTTTTTGAGGATCAACCACTCTAAAGTAAATCACTGCATTAACTCGTACCGACACATTATCCCGACTGATCACGTCCTGACTTGGGACATCCATTACCACTGTCCTCAAATCGACTTTGACAATTTGTTGAATGAAAGGCACAACAATGATCAGACCCGGTCCTTTCACGGTTTGAAATCGTCCGAGGAAAAAAATCACACCTCGTTCATACTCGCGCAATATGTGAAACAAGCTGATCGCTAACATTACCACCAGGACAATCAATGCCAACGGCGTCAGCAAGCCGTGTGTTATGACTTGTTCAAACATGTTCTTTCCTCCCAGCTAGCTTTCTCAAAACCAGAGTTAAGCCCTCAATTTGCACTACCTCAACTAAATCCCCCTTGTGTATTGGTTGACTGCAAATTGCCGACCAACGTTCCCCTTCCAATACAATATAGCCCTGCTCTTCAAAGCTCTCAGAGGCTTCCATCGGGATACCCAAGATGGCCTCCTGGCCGATCACCGCATGCTTTTTCCTCAGCGTCCAAACTCTTCGGAGGACAAAAACAATGAAGGCAAATGACAGCAAAGCGAAAGTGAAGATCAGCTCTACCGATACCTGAAACGCGGGCAAATCACTGTCAATGAGGAAAATAGAACCTAAAACAAATGCAATCGCCCCCGAAAATCCAAACAGTCCAAAACTGGGCACCAGAGACTCAGCCACCAATAGCAACAGCCCTAAGGCAATCAGACCAAATCCAACATAGTTGATGGGTAGCATCTGTAACCCGTACAACGCCAACATCAGCGAGATTGCTCCAATAATGCCAGCAATACCGAATGAAGGACTATAGAACTCAAGTATCAGTCCGTAGATACCGATAATCATCAGAATGTAGGCAATATTTGGATTGGTAATGGTGGCAATAAACTCATGACGCCAATCAGGATCAACCGGTATCAGGGTCGCTTCAGATAAATTCAGCTCCACAACTTGATCATTGAACTCTAATACTTGCCCGTCTAACTGAGCCACCAGCGACTCTGGATCGTCCGCTATCAGATTGATCACATTCATTTCCAACGCCTCCTGTGAGGAAAGCGTTGCCGCTTCTGTCACCGCCTTTTCAGCCCACTCAATATTGCGTCCGCGAAGTTGCGCTAATGATCGTATATAAGCAATAGAGTCATTCAGCACTTTTTTCTCCATAGCGCTAGGCTCATTACTTTTCTCATCTTCCTGATCTGATCCTGAACTACCGATATTAACGGGTGTTGCCGCCCCGAGGGTGGTCGCTGGCGCCATCGCGGCAATATGGCAGGCGTACAAAATATAAGTTCCAGCGCTGGCCGCTCTGGCTCCTTTAGGATAGACAAGACACAACACTGGTTTCTGAGAGGCGAGTATCTGCTGATTAATGTCCCTCAGGCTTGAGACAAGTCCTCCTGGGGTATCTAAAGTAATAACAACGGCAGACACTTGAGGCTCGAGATCCGCTTCTTTCAGCTGTTCAATCACGTAGTCACCCACAGCAGGCCCAATAGCGCCACTGATGGTGAGAATAGGTATCGTCGATTTTGCCTGTTCACTGTGGGGAGTCTGAGCCACAGTGACATTCAATGTGAATAAAAGAGAGGCAAAGACAACGACTAACGCTGCTCTACACATAACCCTCTCCTTAGTGGGTGTACTATTTGAGTGTAGTTCAAATATGTTCAAATCATTATTATTACAATGAGGTTGAACAAAACCTTCCGCTCAGCCAGGGGATTGTGTCATTGTGAATAATCGTTACGTTCACTAGGCAGTTCGGAAAAGTACTCCACAAACTCAAATTGCATATTGTGCTCATCAACATAATAAGCACTTCTGCGGTGAGGATGTTCGCCTCCCCAGTGATCCAACTCAAAACCCGCGTTACTCAAGCGCTCCACCAGTGTGCTCAAATCATCGACAGCAATACCGATATGCTTTACTCCAGTCCAATGGGTCGTCCAGTCGGGCAAGGTTTTATCGCCCCCTGACTGGAGCGCAATGTAACAGTGTTCGTTGCCCACATGGAACCACTCCACGTCCTTACCGTGCCAATTCTCCATTCGCCCCTGACCACGAATTTTCCAGTCGGGCAACGCAGCCAACAAAAACTCTATCGTGTGTCTTGGGTTAATTAGTGTGATGTTCGCATGTTCAATATATCCATTCATAATCATTATCCCTTTTTTGTTAATGACAAACCCAGCCTAATTCCTCAAGTTAACTTGAGGTCAAGGAACTTTTGATAATAAGCAGTGGTTATCACTCTCTTAACAAACGTTGATTAGAGTTATCTGACCAAATCTCTAAACTGACCACAATCCAGACAACGCACGGAACGCACTTTCTCAGCAGGAGGCTGTTGACAAAAGAAAGGTTAATTATGAAAAAGTTAGTTCTCGCAGTAGCAATTTCGGCAATGTCAGCAAGTGCATTCGCAAACACAGAGTTCACAGGACACAGAGTGGGTCTTGGTGCTTCAGGATTGGAGTTCAGCGAATCAGGGTACAATTGGGATCTGGGAACAGGCCTTAAACTCGAGTACGGCTACGACTTCAATCACATCTTTGGTCTGAATGTGTCTTACGCCTGGAACCAGGATGACGTCAGTCTGCCAGACTATATTGGAAATGTTGATTACCGCGCACGAACGTTCAAAATCGATTCAGATATCGGTTACGCATTCGAACTGGAGAACCTTTGGCTGAAACCGTATGGCGCTATTGGCCTTGCTTATGTCAACGACGAGGTAGAGACACAGAACAACGGTACTTTCTCAGGAAGTGAGTCAACACTGTTTCTGGGGTTAGGCGTAAGAGCACAACTAAACATGGGCCTGTATGCTGACTTGCGCTATGACATGCCATCATTTTCCGGTGTAGACGCAGATTACCTATCATTTACTTTAGGTTACCGCTTCTAATTCCCGAATCCCAAATAACCGATTCATCACAGTAAGCTGGTACAAAAAATACCAGCTTATTCCTGCAATTAATTTACAGAATGATGTAATGCCAAAAGTCCCCAGCAGTAAGAGACCTCCACTGGCCAAAAATCGCTTTGCAAACCTTGATCTCAATCTACTCAAAGTATTCAAAGTTTTATTCGAAGAGCAGAACATGAGAAAAGCCGCGGATCGGCTGTTTGTTTCTCAGCCTGCTGTCAGTCAGTCTTTGCAAAAACTAAGGTTTCAGTTTGACGATCAACTTTTCGTTAAAGTAAAAACTGGACTGGCCCCCACTCCCAAGGCGGAGCAGCTTTCAGAGCAACTGCTGCCACTGCTTTATGGTGTTGAGAGCGTGGTTAACGCAATGGATGTTTTTGAGCCCAAGGAGCTTGATGAAGAAATCACCATCGCATTGTCTCCCAGTTTTGTATTCTCTCTTTCAGGCGAAATCTATCGTTTTTTTCAGCAACATGCCCCTAAATTAAAGGTCAAAGTCATTGCATGGAATGAACACACCATACATGGGTTGGAAAAAGGGGATATTCTGGTTGGCATCAATGCTGAGTTGGCTGACTCATATCCCTCACTGTGCCACGTAAAAGTCAGTGATATCGCTGGCTGCATTCTGGTCAGAAAAAACCATCCGATTGTGGACTCACCGATCACGGTAGAGAACATGTCTCAATATCCGTTAGCTCGCCTGCTGGTCAGTGATTACAGTAAGTTGACAAGTCCAATTGTGAGAATATTTGACAAGCAGGGCTTCAATCTAGAAGTGGGCTTTAGCTCAGAATACCCTCTGGTTCTACTCGATGTCGTAAGACACTCAGATATGTTTATGGGCGCGAGTAATTGCTTCCCCATTCAGGATTATCCTGAATTAGTCATGCTCAAACCAGACCAGTCTATTCCGGAAACACAGTACTCAGCTTACTCGTATTTTCATACCAGGTATCAAAATAGTGAGATGATACATTGGCTCAACAATTCCATTTCAAACATTTTCAAAGCAAGCCAGTCATGAACGCTCATTCACTACATTGAGCACTGGTGAGAAACATATCAACACAACATTCGATATACGCTCTTTGTTCATCCGCAGTCTGTTCAATCTGACTTCCTAAAAAAGCCCAGTAAACAGCCTTTCCATGGAACATCAGCAGTAACTGCATTGCTGCATCTTTAGCTGAACTAACCAAGTGAAGTTGCCCTTGGTCATGTTGGTGCTGCAAATATTCAGACACTACGGCGACCGTCTTTTCAGGCCCTGATTTTAAGTACGCAGCAGAAATTTGCGGATGGCTGCTCACCTGCGACACGGCATTGCGATATGTTTGTAAAACCTGTGGTTCTAGGTGCATGTTCTGAAACCGGATACCAAACTCTATCAGCATGTTCCTTACGGGTACATTCAAATCAAATGCCGATTCATCGATAACTCGTTGCTCGCAACGATACTGAATACAGGTTTCAAATAACTGATCTTTGGTTCTGAAATGAGAATACACCGTTTGTTTTGAGACATCTGCCCGTTTGGCGATTTCGTCCATACTGACCTTATAGCCCCGCTCAGAAAAAAGCGCTCCCGCTGCTTTGAGTATTGTCAGTCTCTTTTGTTCACTTTTCTGGATCATGTTCACATTCCGGCGATTCAGCTATCGAGTAACTAGTTTTTAACACAATCAAACTAGACAGTCTAGTTTGATTTCGCTTATTCTATAGCCAATGGTTAGGTTTTTAGGATGAATGTGGTGCGCAAACGAATATTAACTAATGCATCAATAGCAGCCATATTTTTGGCGCTAACAGGTTGTAAGGAAAGCCGTTTGGATGAAGCTGCGGTGACTAAACCGCTCACGGTATCGACGACTGAGATTAACTTGAGCCCCTACTACACCGTGAAGCGAGAGTATGTGGGCACGGTAAAAGCAGGTCAACAGGCCAACCTCGGTTTCGAACTGGCGGGTAAAATCGAATCTCTTCTGGTCGATGTGGGTGATCAGGTAGAAAAAGGGACTCCGCTTATTCAGCTTGATACTGACTTACTGGTGACGGAAGCAAATCAGCTTCGAGCGCAAACCAACGAAGTCAAAGCTCAACTGAAACTGGTCGATGCCAACTTACAGCGTCAACAATCTCTGAAAACTAAAGGGTTCAGTGCCGATGCCGAGATCGATGCTCTGACCAGTGAGAAAGGCGTACTACAGGCAAATCTGCTACGGATAAGCGCGGTACTGAATGCCAACAAGCTGAGACAAGAGAAATCCACTTTGGTTGCTCCATACGCAGGCGTTATTGCCAAACGCCACGTTTCTCTGGGTGATGTAGTCAATGTCGGGACCCCTACCTTAGAGCTTCTGGCCAGCGAGGGCAAAGAAGCTTTTATCGGTATACCCGCTCATCAACTCTCCAGAGTGACACACCTCAAAGCTCCTCAGGTTCGTGTTGCTGATCACCGCTATGCTGTCAAACTTCTTAATCCTGGAGCGATGGTCGACACCCAGTCAAGAAGTGTCGGACTACGTTACCGCTTCCCCGAAGAAGCCCAGCTGCTTGAGGGACAACTTGCCTATCTGGCATTTGATGAACAGGTCAACGAATCTGGATACTGGGTCCCACTTACCGCGCTGATCGACGGGCTAAGGGGCGTCTGGAATGTCTATATTATTGACACCAACAACATCGTTGAACGACGAACCGTCAATGTGCTTTATGCGGACAGTCAAAGGGCTTTTGTTAATGGTGCCATTCAAGATGGCGAATCCATCATCTCAAGCGGACTCCACCGAGTCGTTCCTGGGCAAAACGTACTCGTTGCAGGTAAATAGGCAGCCAGATGAAAGTGATTCACACCATTACCAATACCCGGCTTCTGGTACTCATGACCGCTCTGCTAATCGTCAGCGGACTCGCGGCATTTTCTTCACTACCCAGAGCGGAAGATCCGATTATCAGTAACCGCTTTGCCAATGTCACGACCAGCTTTCCCGGAGCCAGTGCCGAACGGGTCGAAACCTTAGTGACTGAAGTCGTCGAAAATAAACTGCGCGAGCTCAGTGAAGTTAAACTGCTCACGTCAACCTCACGACCCGGAGTTTCCATCGTCACCATTGAGCTGATGGATGACATTACTGAACCGGATCCCATCTGGTCAAAAGCTCGCGATAAGCTGTCAGACCTCATTCCGGTTTTACCCTCGGGTACGGCCTCACCAGATTTAGACAGCGACCATACCTACGCTTTCACCGTAATCACTTCTCTTACCTGGAACGGCCCCGGCGAAGCCGACATCCTGACATTAGGCCGCTACGCAAAAGAACTGGCGAAAAGAATGCGTACCCTTTCAGGAACTGAGTTTGTCGACGAATACGGAATGCCGGAAGAAGAAATTCAGGTCAACTTGCGCACCACTGATACCGCTGCGTTCGGGCGCTCTAGTCTCAACATTGGGGACAGTTTGAGCGGTGCTGATGCAAAAAACTCAGCGGGTCAGCTCGTCAACCGCTTTTCTCGATTCGGATTGGAAATCGAGTCAGAACTGGATTCTATAGAGCGTATCAAGCAGGTACCATTAGCCGCTGATAATAATGGCCATATCATCCGTTTGGAAGACATCGCCAACGTAGTAAGAAGTCCGAAGACACCTCAAAGTGAAATGGCGATTATAGACGGCTCTCCAGGTGTCATTGTCGCCGCACGTATGGTGCCAAACCTTCGGGTTGATCAATGGACCGCTAGGGCTGTGACGGTTATCGAGCGGTTTGAGAGAGACCTGCCAAGCAATATTAAAGTCAGTATCCTGTTCGACCAACAAGGCTACACCACCACCCGACTCTCTGAACTAGGGAAAAGCCTGCTGATTGGTTTTACACTGATTCTTATCGTGCTGTTTGTCACTTTAGGTGTCAGAGCCGCGATTTTGGTCGCGATTTCATTGCCGCTGACTTCCATGTTTACCCTGGCAATGATGAAGATGACGGGGATCCCTATTAACCAAATGTCGGTGACCGGGCTCATCGTGGCTCTGGGTATCATGGTGGACAACGCTGTGGTGATGGTGGACACCATTCAAAGCTATCGCCTTAAAGGACAAGCACGCCTGGAAGCGACATTCAACGCCTTGTCCCACCTATGGGTTCCCTTGCTGGGCTCCACATTGACGACTATTCTCGCGTTCGCTCCTATCATACTCATGCCAGGTGCAACGGGTGAGTTTGTCGGCGCTATTGCTATAACGGTCTCATTCTCACTGATTGGTTCTTACTTGTTATCGCACACCGTCATCGCCGGCTTTGCGACTAAGATTCTCCCAAGCCATACCTCAGGAGACCACTGGTACAATACAGGCTTGCGCATTCCATTGATAACGGCTGGGTTTGCTCGTTCGGTACGTTGGGCGATCAAGCACCCTTCACTATCACTGGCTCTCGTATTAGCGGTACCAGTTACCGGTTATTGGAGCATGTCTCAGCTCACCGAACAATTCTTCCCGCCTTCCGACCGTGACATGTTCGAAGTACAGGTTTTTCTGCCTCCTCAGGCCAGTATCTACGCGACCCGCGCATCAGCTAGCAAGGTCGACGGCGTTATTCGTTCTTATCAGGGTGTCGAGCGTGTTGATTGGTTAGTGGGAGCAAACTTTCCGTCGTTTTACTACAACTTACAGGCAACCCAGAACAACGCGCCCTATTTTGCTCAAGCTATGGTAAAAATGGAATCTTTTCAGCATGCCAATGACATCATTCCTGATCTGCAGGACACGCTGAACAGACAAATCCCTTCTGCCCAGATACTGGTTCGGAAGTTGGAACAAGGTCCTCCATTTAAAGCACCCATCGAGTTAAGAGTCTATGGTGAGAATCTGGATGTGCTTAAATCCATAGGTGAAGATATTCGTCTGATACTCGCCAACACCTCTCATGTCACCCATACAAGAGAAACATTACAACCGGGTACACCAAAGGTGTGGCTGAAAGTAGATGAAGACACAGCCAAACTCAATGGTATTAGCCTTAATCAATTTGCCAACCTGCTACAAGCCACTCTCGTTGGTCGAGAAACCGGTTCTGTCACAGAGGGCAGTGAATCAATCCCCATTCGTGTTCGGGTCGCCAATGAAGAACGGGAGAACCTGTCACATCTCGGTAATCTGCGCCTGCCTATTCGCTCTGAGGTATACACCACTGGCGTCAGCGTATCCACATTAGCCGATCTGGAACTCACAACCAGTCGGGGCGCCATCACGCGACGCAATGGTGAGAGAGTCAATACTATCGAAGGCTATATTCAGGCTGGTGTACTCCCTCAAACAGTGTTAAACGAGTTCAAGCAACGACTGGAAAAATATACGCTACCAGCCGGATACCATATTGACTTTGGTGGCGAATCAGCTGAGCGAGACCGTTCCGTTAACCAACTGATATCCAACATCTCCGTTGTCATCGTTCTGATGATTCTGGTGGTCGTCATGTCCTTTAATTCGTTCCGCCTTAGTACCATCATCTTTATGGTCGCAGGACTAGCAGGTGGATTAGGGCTGTTGTCGGTCTGGATTTTCAATTATCCCTTTGGGTTTACCGTTATTATTGCCATGTTAGGCATCATGGGGCTGGCGATTAACGCCGCGATTGTGATTCTGGCAGAACTAAGGCTCGACAACAAAGCGGCAGCCGGTGACATCGACGCTTCCGTAGATGCTGTAATGTCCTGTACTCGGCATATCACATCGACAACAGTCACTACCGTTGGCGGCTTTTTACCTCTCATTATTGCCGGTGGGGGATTTTGGCCTCCGTTTGCAGTTGCCATCGCCGGAGGCACTGTACTTACCACCCTTTTATCGTTTTACTTTGTTCCCGTTGTCTTCAGAATGATGGTACGCCGTAATCCTATTTTGAAGTCTAAAGCACACGTCCCTTCTTAGTTAGTAGTGAATAAACTAAGACAATAATTCTTTCCAATAAGGGTCCCTCGGGGCCCTTTTTCAAAAGTTTCGATTCGAGCTTAACATAACAATTTCTCACCCGAATGATTAGAAAATGTCGTGTGTTATATGCACACATTGGCACCAGAGATCAAAATGTAACAAAACTTGTCTGGTAATATCAGGGCGGATTATTAAACCACTTCCTGATAAAAAATAAGGATAAAGTTATGTGGAATAAATTAAACAAGTCCATGATGTTCTGTCAAATGATGTTTGGACTTTCGTTTTATGGTGTCATGGTGATTCTCACGAGGTTTTTTCTTGAGAATCTCGACTATAGTGAAGCGGACACTATGATGGTTGTTGGTGCGTTCTCATCAATTGGTCCCCTGTTTGCGATTGCCGGTGGCTTTATTGCTGATAAGTTTCTGGGCGCGTACCGTTCATTAACGATTGCCTACTTCGGCTTTACCTGTGGTTATGTGTTATTGGTGTTAGGCGCTTCCACCGTCAACATTCCCCTTAGCCTTGCTGGTATCGCTTTAGCGAGTTATGGACGTGGTTTGATGTCACCTTCTTACCCAAGCCTTTACAAGCGCACGTTCAAAAGCCAGGAAGACTTCGAGAATGGCTATCCAGTGAACTACTCCGTCAACAACATTGGCGCTCTGCTTGGTCAGTACTTATTCCCAATGTTCGTACTGGTCATCGGTTTCTATGGCAGCTTCATGCTGTCGGGCATTCTTGCCTTCGCGGCGCTGTTTACTCTGATGACCTTCCGTAAAAACCTTCAGGAAGTTGGAGCTGACATCGACCAAGCTCCAGTATCACAGGCTAACTGGATTAAGTTTGCCATCACCTCAGTTGCTATGGTCGCCATGGTGTTCTTTATGTTTTCTAATATGGACATTGGTAAGAACGTGGTATACGCGATTGGTCTGACAGCCATTGGCTACTTTATTTCACTTATGTTTAAGGCGGAAAAAGCCGACGCACTGCGTATGGGCACCATCATTATCGTTACCGTTCTCACTACCGCATTCTTTGTGTACTACGGTCAGATGATGACGTCCATGACTATGGTGACCATCAATACGATGCGTGGCGATCTGTTCGGCTTGATCCCTATTGCGCCAGAGGCCTCCATGTCAATGAACCCTCTTTGGTGTATCGTGGCAGGTCCGGTCATCGCTGCAACATTCTCTAATCTGGAAAAGCGCAATATTCACTTTACTACGGCAACAAAAATCGGCTTCTCTTTCATCTTGACTGCCATTGCATTTGGTATTTTGGCATTTGCGGTGAAGAACATTGGAGAAAATGTCGTTATTCGTCCCGAAGTGTTCCTGGTAATCCACTTCTTCCAGGCATTTGCGGAAGTAATTGTTGGTTCTCTGGTCGTGGCATTTATCTTGTCTGTCGCTCCAAAACACATTGAGAATTTCTCTGTCAGTTTGTTCTCAGTGGCCATTGCACTATCGGGGATTGTAGGTGCCGTGTTCTCAACCTCTATCGCTGCGGAGAAAGGTCAGGAAATCACTCAGGAATTTGTTCAGACCGTATACGGCGACTACTTTGGACTGCTGACAATGCTGGCTGTTGTCATGGTTCTGGTGGCATTTATGGCCTCGATTGCCATTCGCAAAATGTTGGCAACCGCAGATAAGCATCAGCCTCAGCAAGACATTGAGTTGACCGAAGCGGAAAGCTAATTACCTGACTTAATTCATATACAAATAAAGCCTCACTGGCTTCATGTCGAACCGACATGGGTCAGTGAGCCTTTAGCAAATTTGAGTTAGGAAACCGTACCGTTCTCCGATGCCTCATCTAAGATGGATCTGATATCCCACGCTGTTGCGTCAGCCATTCAATCTGTTCAGCAGTAAGCGGTTTACTGAACACATACCCCTGCCCATAATGACAACCATGAGAGTTCAAATATTCGACTTGCTGTATGCTTTCAACCCCCTCAGCCACGATCGTCAACGATAACGTTTCTCCTAACGCGATAATAGCCTGAACGATCGCGTTACTGTCTCGCTGCTCAGGAACATCACAGATAAATGAGCGGTCTATTTTCAGCTTACTGATGGGTAATCCTTTCAGATAAGCAAGCGAAGAATAGCCAGTACCAAAATCATCCAGTGATATCTCAATACCAAGTCTTCTGAGTTGATCAAGTCTCTCAACCGCTTGGTCTCGGTCGGTCAATAGAAAACTCTCCGTAATTTCAATATCAAGACACTCTGCAGGCAAGCGAGACTCCCGCAAGATCCTGATTAATTGCGGCACAAAGTCACGACGTTGTAACTGAAGAGCCGATACATTCACCGCCATTTTGCCAAAATCCACCCCCTTATCCAGCCAGGCACGTCCTTGTCGGCATGCCTCTGTTAACGCCCAGGTGCCGATTCGATGAATCAGACCCGTCTTCTCTGCGATGGGGATAAACTGGTCTGGCGGGATCAAGCCTAACTCAGGGTGATTCCAACGCAGTAATGCCTCGACACCTAGCAGCGACTGATTGTCAAGTTTGTACTGCGGTTGGTAAACGAGGGAAAGCTGTCTCTTTTCCAATGCATCGTGTAATGCTGACTGCACTTTTACGTGTACCACAGAGCTGTATGTAAGATCCGGCGAGTAAAAAGCATAGCCATTGCGACCTTTTTTCTTAGCAAGGTACATGGCAGTATCGGCATTCTTAAGCAGGGTTTCACTGTCCTTACCATCCTGCGGATAAAGCGCAACTCCAATACTGGCGGATACTCGTAACGAATCATGAGTATCCAGATTGAAAGGCATGTTGAACACGCTCAATGTCTCATCAACAGTGTCAAGCAACTGAGCTTCACTTTCATAGCCGGAGACAATAATAACAAATTCATCCCCGCCGATGCGCCCAATGCTGGCACGGTGGTTAAGCACTTTGGTCAGTCGAGTTGCCACCTGGGTAAGCAGTCTGTCACCATACAAGTGACCTTTACTGTCATTGATATGTTTAAAGTGATCAAGATCCAAAAACAGCGTCGCAAACTGTTCATTATGTCGTTGTCCAGACTCGATACTCTGTTCAAGCAGGCTGGATAAGTGTGCTCGGTTGGGTAAGTTGGTCAGCGGATCAAAAAACGCCATCCGTCTTAGCTTTTCTTCATGAGCTTTCTGATTCGAAATGTCCTCAAATACACAGATATAGTGAAGCAGGTCATCATTATCATCAGTGATAGCACTGATCGTGGCTATTTGTGGATAGACGCTACCATCTTTTTTGCGGTTGATGAACTCGCCTTTCCACTGGCCTTTATCTGCCAATTGTTGCCATAATTCTTGATAAAAGGCGGGCTCATGGTGCCCAGAATGAAGAAATCTGGGATTCTTACCGAGCACTTCCGATGCTGGATATCCTGTCACGTCGGTAAACGCATTATTGACGTCCATGATACGGGCATGCTTATCGGTGATCATCATCCCTTCCTGGAAATTATTAAAGATCTCCGAGGTAATCGCTAACCGGGTTTCTACCTGTTTTCTTCGCGTCACATTGCGGGTCATCCCCAGAATACCAAACAATTCTCCATGTTGATCAAACATCGGTGATTTAATGGTTTCAAGCCACACCTCATTTCCATACTCGTCATGGGCTGCGCATTCTTCAACGGTCGTCTGGTGCCCCTGCTCCACAACCAAATCGTCAGCTCGTTTAAAGTAGTTGGCACGCTGCTCAGGAAACAGGTCAAAATCGGTTCGACCACATACCTGCTCACGGGACATATTCCACGCTTTTTCTACACTCTTGTTGATGGCAACGTAGTTACCCTGGGTATCCTTTACCCAGGTATGGTCTTCCAGAGAATCGATAAACAACTGCAAACTGGGAAGGTCTTTTGGAAACATGGTGATGTGACTCGAAATAATTCGTATAGAAATGCCAAATCAATGGCGCTTTGATATATCGTACTAGATACGAGCCCAGTTTTATAGCAAACAGATGTTTTAATGAACAGAAAATGCGCAATTGTTAAATCTATCAACGCACATTTTAGTTTACATTTATATTTCTATCCCTTTGATCATACATATCAGGCGTAACATGTAGCCCACCAGAATATCCCGCTTTTTCAAGCATCTCCCTCACTTGTCTCACATCTGATGCGGTCACCGCCTCCTCTCTGGCACCAAGGTACAAACGAACGAAACTGATCAAGTCGGCCAGTTTCTGATCCGACAGGATGTCTTCGAAGCTGGCCATTGGCATAAAATTGCGATCCTTGTCTATGTAGGTCGGTTGGAGCCCCCGAATGGTTACTGCAATGGTATTGAATGGGTCGCTATGCATGATAATACCGTTGTGAAGCAAGGTGGGCGCAATCGGGTCACGTCCCTTGCCATCTTCACCGTGGCAGGCTCCACAGGTCTGGTTGTATGTAACGTAGATATCTTTTGCATAAGCTGAGTCGTCAAAACCGCCCGGTTCGAGTTTGACGGCATCGTCATTAATAAAATTGTTGGTATCCCCTGCGAGTAAGTAATATGACATCGACTCGACATCATCGCGTGTCATGAGACTGAGACTGTTCTTAATTACGTCCGCCATCCCGGCGAATGCGGTCCCCTTGTCCGAATGGCCGGTATGCAGAAAATCCGTGAGGCTCTGAAGATCCCAACCGTCAATATAGAGCTCGTTAGCCGTAATATCTGGGGCATTCCAACCATCGATCAAATTGCCCTGAAAGATCCTGCTGTTATCCAATGCCTGAGCGACATTCCTTGGGGTATGACATTCTGAACAATGCCCCAAACCTGCAACCCAGTATTTGCCTCGTTGCCATTTATCGACTTGAACCACACTCTCTTTAAGCTGTGAAGGCAAGGTATAATCAACCGGACTGCGGTCTGCAAATACGATATCCCATGCCAGCAGACCAAGACGAATGTTTGCCGGAAACATCATGTCATTGCTATCATTGCGTCTTGGCACAGGCGCAATTGACTGCATGTATTCCCATAGATCTCTCAGATCTTGTTCGTTCACATATTGATAAGAGGTGAAAGGCATTGCCGGATAGAGGTAACCATGTTTGCCCCTGCCATCGACCAGGGCCGCCCTGAAATCCTCATAATCATAACTACCTATACCTTCCGTGGCATGAGTCGTAATGTTGGTCGAGAAGATAGTGCCAAATGGCGTGACAAATGGCAGTCCACCAGCAAACGGTTCTCCCCCTTCCGCACTGTGACAAGCCACACAATCTCCGGCATGAGCCAGATATTTACCGCGCTCTATGGCCTCAGAGTCTAAGGCTGCCTTGCGAGAATCATTATCGATCCTCGCTTTGGTGATATAAGCTCCAATCGCCAGAATTTCATTATCACTTAGCTGATCTCTAAACGCCGGCATCACGTTGTTTAGCCCGGCCCGAATCGTGTGCTGGATTTCCTCAATACTCCCTCCATGCAGCCAGATATTGTCTGACAGGTCAGGTACACCGGTTGCAATGTTTGGTACGGTACCGTCTCCATGGCACGAAGAACACGTCTTCACAAACAGCTCTTTGCCCAACGCCACTTTCACCTCAGGAACATCGGTATGACGTTGGTTAAGTGACGCCAGATAGTACGAAATTTTCGCTATTTCATCGGGTCTCAGAACATCCACCCATCCGGGCATCGCACCATTTCTGCCCAGCGTAATGGAATGGAGCACTGCTTTGTCAGAGCCTCCATATAACCATTCATTGTCGATGAGATTTGGAAAATGCTTCGCCCCTTGTCCATTATCCCTGTGACAGGCGGCGCAGTGAGTCTGAAATAGCCCTTTTCCTGACGAAACAATATCGTCTTCATTGGACAATACGATTAGAGAAAGGTCGGTAAGACTAGAAAACTGCTCATCCAACGAAGTGTTGGTACGACTCAGCTTATCATCAGCTTGGTTGTAATTCGCCAGCCCCTGCCAATTACCTATACCTGGGTACATGATGAGGTAACCAAGTGACAAAGCAAACGCGACAAAGTAGGCTCCGAACATCAGCTTTGGAGGCGCAGCATCGTTTTCATCAATACCATCGAAACTGCCTATTACTCTGTCTTTGTCTGCCTGATGATTGCTGCGCCAGTATTTGACAACAACAGCCACCATAAGCACAAAGAATACAACCGTGAGAACAGCCGCCCAGAGATTTAGAAAACTACTCATAATTCACCTCTCGTGCGGTATCGACCCCGAGGCTTTGCAGATAGTGGATCAACACCTCGCCTTTGGTTTTACCTCTAATCTCAAGCCTGGCCTCCGATATTTCTTCATCACTGTAGGGGACACCTAAACGACGAAGTGTTTCCATCTTTCCTGTAATGCTGTCGCCAGACAAAACCTGTTCAAACAACCATGGATAAGCGGGCATTATTGACGTAGGAACAACACTCCTTGGATCGATAAGATGAAGCAGATGCCACTGGTCCGAATATTTGCGGCCAAGATTAGTCAGATCAGGTCCGGTGCGCTTTGACCCCCACAAATTGGGAAACTCGTAGATGTCATCAGATTCCTGATTCGCTCTGCCGTTTCGCTTCACTTCTGGCTCAAGAGGACGAACCATCTGAGTATGACAAACATGGCACCCTTCACTGATATAAACATCACGCCCCGCAACTTGCAGCGCAGTTAAAGGTATTGCTCGACTGCCCTCGATGAGTTCAGGCGTTCGCAGCAAATTAGGAACCACCCAGACTAGTAGCGAAAACGAGGCAATAACGAACGTCGACAGAATAAGAATGACGAGGGATTTGGTGAAATCTGCACTCATGTTATGCCTCCTTTGCCATCAATACGGCCGGTAAACGCACAGTTTTGTAGAGATTAAACACCATCAAAAACAGCCCAAGTACAAACAAACTGCCGCCAAAGAAACGCAGAAATAACCAGGGAGCTTTGAAATTCATCGCTTCAACAAAGCTATATAGCAGTTCACCGTTATTGCTTTGCGCCAACCACATATACCCTTCACCAATTCCCGCTACCCATAATGCAACGGCGTAAAGCGCCACCCCCGAGTGTGCCAGCCAAAAATGCCACTTAATCAAACGAGAGGACCAGAGTTCTGTCTTCCCCCAAAGTCGAGGGATAAAATAGTAAAACACCGCGATACCTGACATTCCGACCCATCCCAACGCACCAGAATGCACATGACCAATCACCCATTCAGAATTATGCGCTATCATGTTGAACCAGCGTATCGCAAGCAACGGCCCCTCAAACGTAGCCAGACAGTAATAAAGAATGGCCGAGAAGAAAAACAGCATGATGTAGTCAGATTTGAGCTTAGTTTTATTCTGCAACAGGGTCATGGCGCTATTGAAAGCCCCACCCCAGGATGGAAGCCAGAGGATCAGAGACATGACAATACCAATGTTCTGAACCCACACTGGAACTGAAGAATAGATGAGGTGATGCGTTCCCGCCCAGGTATAGAATCCAACCAACCCCCAGAAGTGAATCACCGACAGGCGATAAGAGTATATGGGCCGCTGTGACACCTTCGGAATAAAATAGTAATTCATGCCAATCACACCTGCGGTAAGCAAGAACCCGACAGCGTTGTGCCCCCACCACCACTGAACGATTGCATCCTGAGCCCCTGCAAACACGGAGTACGACTTCATCAGCGAAGCAGGCATGGCTAAATTGTTAACAATGAAGATCATCGCGATTACGATGATAAACGCTGCAAAAAACCAGTTAGCAACAAAAATATGCTGCACTTTGCGTTTGGCTATCGTGCCAAAAAAAAGCACTGCGTACAGAACCCACACCAAAACGATGAGCAGATCAATGGGCCACTCTAGTTCTGCATACTCTTTCGACGTGGTATACCCTAGCGGCAGGGACAGGAGAGCCAATAGCAGAATCACCTGCCAACCCCAGAACACCATCCAAGACAGACTTTTGTTGAATAACACGCACTGGCCCGTCCGCTGGACGATATAGAGTGATGTTCCCATCAGGATATTGACGACAAAACCATAGATGACACCCGAAGTATGCAGCGGCCTCAGTCTGCCAAACTGAATATACTCCGAATTCATGTTGAGGACCGGCCAGTAAAGTTGGGCTGCCAAAATCACACCGATGACCATCCCTGCCACGGCCCAAATGACGGCAGCAACAATAAAATATTTGACCACTTTGGTTTCATAATGAAGCGCACTCGTATTCACCTGGCTCTCCTTATTGACGTTGTTCTTGGACGCCAAGTTTTGAATAGTAGTAGGCGATATCGGAGATATCCTGATCGCTCAACGCATCTGCTTGCTGCTGCATCAGTACAGCGAGACCTCCGGAACGTTCTCGTGTCTGATAACTTCTCAGTGCCGTGATTAAGTACGCCATTTTTTGGCCACGTAAGTTGGGGTAGGATTCGATGCTTGAAATGCCATCTTCACCATGACAGGTCATACAGGTTTTGGCTTTTTGCTCACCAATAGAAAACTTCTCATCTGCAGCTAAGGGATGCGTCCACAAAAATGCACTAAGGAAATACAAGACCGAGCGTAGCGGGAGATGTTTACCCATGACAAAGTTCCTCCTAGACCGGGAGATATGACCCAGACTACAATTCGACGGTGAATCACTTTTTTGTATTGCTAGCCGAAACAGAACGTTATGCACTAAGGAATGAATTGAAGCGTGGACAACATAAGCCGACTAGGCTGTTGTACGCATGGAAACACCAAAAGTGACAATTATTGTCTTTAAACCATAGAAAGGGCATGAGGGATATTCAAACTTTGAACAAGCTTGAACACCCCTTAGAGGATTACAGAACCGAGTGTCTAACGGATAAAACCTTCAACTCATGCAAATAAAGTGTCTTTGAGGTGCAACAACGAAGTCACTTCGTAGTTGGGTTGTATGCCTTCTGGTGTGGAGGCGCCCTGAGTATTGAGCCAACACGTTTCGATACCAAAGTTAATGCCACCTAACACATCAGAATGAGGGTTGTCCCCAACCATCAGCACGCGCGATTTACATGGCAGCCCCATCAACTGGTGGGCATAATCAAAGATCCCTAGATCTGGCTTAGCCACCCCTACCTCTTCAGATATCACAACATGCTCAAAGTAATTTGTTAGCCCCGTGCGCTCCAGACGAATGGCTTGTAATTCGGTAAAACCATTGGTGATGATGCCAAGCTTCGCTTTTCCAGACAGAGCGTCTAGCAATTCTTTCGCTCCGGGAAGCAAGGTACAAATGTCCGCCATCGCCTGAAGAAATGCACTATTCAACTCAAAAGGCGTGACCCCGAGTTTTGCAGCCCAGCCTTCAAAGCGGATATGCTTAAGCTCATCAGCCGTGATTTTTCCTTCCTGGTAATCAACCCACAAGGGTTTATTAATCAATTGATAGGCGTTGTAATCATCGCGGGTAAAATCCACGCCAAAACGTTCAAACATTAACTGCATTCCACCAAAAGAATCAAAGTGGAATAACGTTTCATCGGCGTCAAAAAGGATCCAGTCGTACTTCATTGTTATCGTGTTCCCGTGTAAATGGCAGTCAGATTATATCTCTCCTCCTTCATATGACAAACAGAGAAGTCACAACAACATTGGCTTACAAAAGGAAAATCAATGTATGCACATTATGCATAGATTGATTCACAAAATGTCATTTGAGTCATAACGCTGCGATCATTACACTGCGCGCTCTTTATTAACCCAATTTGAGCGTCATGTTTTCACAATCCATCTTTGCTCAGTTATTGAGAATGACATTGCTATTGGCCATGTCACTGACGGTGGTACATCACTCCCCCGCCTTGCTCGAGCTTATAGCCCGACAAGCGGTGCACTCTGGCTGTCACCAACAGAACCCGTCAGACAACATAGAACACTCTCAACACCACCATTAGAGCTTAATCATCCATGAGTATTTTTCGCTTTCCAGCTTTAGTTTGGCTGGGTATTGGCATTCTGATTGTCAGCCTGGGCATTCGGCAATCCTTTGGCATTTTTATGATGCCGATTTCGGAGCACTTCCAAACCGGTCGGGAGTTCTTTAGCTTTGCCATCGCAATACAAAACCTTCTATTTGGCTTGTTCCAGCCATTTGTCGGTATGGCAGCAGATAAATGGGGCTCAAAGCGGGTCATCTTGCTCGGCGCCATCGCCTACTCACTGGGTCTCTACCTGACCTCAATAACTACGGAAGCAAGCGTCCTGTATTTCTCTTTAGGCGCACTCGTAGGACTGGGGCTCAGTGCAACAAGCTACGTTATTGTATTAGGTGCCGTCGCCAAAGTAGTTCCTGCTGAGCACGCAGCTAAGGCATTTGGCCTGACAACAGCTGCGGGATCTTTCGGTATGTTTGCCATGATTCCCGGTGCTCAAATGATGCTCCAGGACATGGGCTGGCAAGGTGCACTGCAAGGCTTTGCGGCATTGTGCACATTGATGGTCGCATTTTCACTGTTTATGAAATCAGCGCGAAGCAACGCCAGAAAAACACAGCAAACTGAGTCTGACGACCTGACATTAAAACAAGCACTCAAAGAAGCCTTTCATCACAAAGGCTACTGGCTGATTCACGCGGGTTTCTTTGTCTGTGGCTTCCACGTCATGTTTATCGCAACGCACTTACCTAGCTATCTTGCAGACAAACACTTACCTGCCAGCAGCGCAGCTCTGGCTTTGGCCTATGTCGGCATTTTCAATATTTTTGGTTCCTATTTCTGGGGACTGATGGGCGACAAATTCAGCAAACGCCATGTGATGTCAATGCTTTACCTATTCAGAACTGTTGTCATCGCTGCATTCGTTACCCTTCCGGTAACCGAGCACACCGCAGCTCTGTTTGGCGGCGCAATTGGTTTTTGTTGGTTAGGTACCGTTCCTCTGACTTCCGGGTTAGTTCGCCAAATCTTTGGTGCACGCTATCTATCCACATTGTATGGACTGGTATTTTTTACCCATCAGGTCGGAAGCTTCTTAGGGGCATGGGTTGGCGGCAGAATCTATGACTATTATGGGTCGTACGAACCGATTTGGTGGTCTACCGTTGTGCTGGCTTTCGTTGCGGCATTAATTCATCTTCCAATCAATGACAAACCGTTACGTGTCGCTTCTGCTGTTTAGTGGCAAAGCAACAAAATAAACATCACAAAAGCCAGTATCTTGCATGCTGGCTTTTCGTTATCTAGCATTAGGTTAGTTGGGTATTGGCACTAATTGCTGTGGAGGCATTAAATGGAAGTTGAGCATCATGAACCCGTCGAAGACTCACAACTTATCAAATGGCTCACTCTTCACTTAAATAAAAGGATCAGTGACAAACAAGTCTCGGCTGATGAAACAACGTCCATCTATCTCGATCGTCAGGATGTACTGGCACTCAGTCGGCTTATCACCTTATTCTTTAGTGAAGAACAGATCCCCCATAGCGACAAAAATTATGCGGTAACAATCGGACTCATAGAGGGACATCGCCGCGGTGAAGAGATAACGCCTGAGGAAGCTTTAGACTACCTGAAAGAATGTGCGTTCCTGTTCCGGCACCAATAAAAAAAGCCCCTCACGAAGAGGGGCAATAGTACCATCGCTTATAGTTATAGTGATATGCCAGTAAATTCTGTCATTCGCTAATGCTAGGATTCAAACTGAATCGTGCGATAAAAAGAAATTGTGTTCAATGTTTGTTAGCTTCATGCTGGCATTAACCAAAGTCACCGTTTACGTAACCTTGCGTACGGTCATCACGTGGGTTTGAGAAGATAACCTGTGTCTCATTGTGCTCAACCAACTCACCCATCAGGAAGAATGCTGTGCGGTCTGAAATACGGCGCGCCTGCTGCATAGAGTGTGTCACGATCACGATGGTGTAGTCTTTCTTCAGTTCTTCCATCAGTTCTTCGATTTTGTGTGTTGCAATCGGGTCAAGTGCTGATGTTGGTTCGTCCATTAAGATAACATCCGGCTCCATAGCGATGGTACGCGCAATACATAAACGTTGCTGCTGACCGCCTGACAAACCAAATGCATGTGACTTAAGACGGTCTTTCACTTCATCCCAGAGCGCTGCACCGCGCAGAGAGCGCTCAACTACTTCATCAATGTGCTTCTTGTCTTTGATGCCTTGAGCACGCAGGCCGTAAGCCACGTTCTCATAGATGCTCATTGGGAATGGATTTGGCTTTTGGAATACCATTCCAACCTTAATGCGAAGATCAGCCACGTCGATATTGCCGTAGATGTCCGTGCCATCCATCTCCAGTTTGCCGTTGATCTTAACGCCTTCGATCAAGTCGTTCATACGGTTCAGACAACGAAGCAATGTCGATTTACCACAACCTGACGGACCGATTAGTGCGGTCACCTGACGGGTGGGAATTGGTAGATTAATAGACTTAAGCGCCTGATTTTCACCATAAAATAGGTTTAGATTTTCAATGTTAAACTTGTTCATTTTGTTAATCTCTAAATTCTTTGTCGTGTCATCTTGTCTGTCTATCAGGGTCGGTTCTTTGTGTTCTGACCGAGCCTGAGACAAGCACTTTCTCAATTAATACGTTGCTGTGTTGAAGCGGCTGGCAATCAGTTTGGTAACCATATTGATCAACAGTACCACGACAATCAAGACCGTCGCTGTGCCGTAAGCCTGGTTCCACTCTTCAATCGTGAACAGTTCCGTTGTGAGTTTATATAGGTGAACCGTTAAGGTACGACCCGAATCCAATAGCGAGTCTGGTATACGAGCCACCATACCTGCTGTCAGGAATACCGGCGCTGATTCGCCGATGACACGACCAATACTCAGAATGACCGATGTTAAAATGCCAGGTATCGCACTTGGTAAAATCAAGCGCCAGATAGTGTAGATTTTTGAAGCACCCAAACCGTAAGAGCCTTCACGGTAAGTTTGCGGTACCGCCATTAGGGCTTCTTCTGTTGTACGTATGATAACCGGCAGGATCAGGATACTGAGCGTCAGTGCACCCGACAAAATCGAGAAGCCAAGACCCAGGATGACTACGAAAAACGTCATACCAAACAGACCGAAAATGATCGATGGAATGCCCGCCAGCGATTCGGTACAGAATCGAATCACTTTAACCAACTTGCTGCCAACTTTGGCATACTCAGTCAGGTAGATAGCGGTCATAATACCCAGGGGCGCAGCAACTGAGATAGACGCAATAACCATGTAGACCGTCGAAACGATCATTGGAAAAATACCGTGCTCATCACCCGTACGCGTATAATTGTCCGTGATAAAGCTCCAGTTCACATGCTGAAGTCCATTCGACAAAATGTACCAGATAATCCAGAACAAGAAGCCTACGGTTAACGCTGCGGCTGTCCAGACCAATGCATTTAGTACTGCGTCTTTATTTTGACGAGCCTGTTTTAGTTTTACTTTATCCATAATAATTACTTCGCTTTCTCACGGTTCAAGTAAAGCAGTACAGCGTTCAGAATCATGATGAACACCAGAAGTACCACACCCGTCGCATATAACGCGTTTGCGTGAACGCCACTTGCATACGACATTTCAATTGCGATGTTTGCTGTCAGAGTACGCGCGGAATCCAGGATACTACCCGGCATAGCAGGCGCATTACCCATCACCATGATGATCGCCATCGTCTCACCAAGTGCACGACCAATACCCAGAATCACACCCGTCATGATGCCTGAGCGAGCAGCAGGTACTAATAGTTTGAAAATGGTGTAGATCTTCGACGCACCCAGAGCCAAAGAGCCTTCTTTATATGTGCGAGGAACAGCGCGAATCGACGTCTCCGATACTGTAATAACCGTCGGCAAAATCATCACACCCAGCACAATGATACCGGCAAGAATCGTGTTACCCGCAGGTACATTGAAAACTTGTTGGATAAGCGGAACGATAATGACAAGACCAAAGAAGCCGTAGACGACCGAAGGAATACCAGCAAGAAGCTCAACCGCTGGTCGAATGATGTCTGCAAGACGTTTTGGCGCAATCTCTGCAATGAAGATAGCCGTTAGAACACCAATTGGCACACCAACTACTACCGCGCCAAGCGTTGACACAACCGAGGCTACAATCATCGTAGCCACACCATACAGCGCAGGTGGAATCCAGTTCTGGCCCAAAACGATGCCAGTTACTCCTGCTTGCTGAAATGCAGGAATACTTTCTTTGAAGATAAAGTAGGCAATCACGGCCAGAGAGACAATACCGATAATTGCACTAGTCAGGAAAAGTCCGTGGAAAATACGCTCTTTCCAATCAACTCGCTTTTGCGCTTTAAGGCGGCGAGTCGCTGACTGAGTCGCTTGGTTATTCATAAGCTTCTCACTATTTGTTGCGATGGTCATAATAAGTTTCTACACGTCGAATAATCGAGTTAGACACAGAAAAGGCTCAGCCCAAAAGGTGGGCTGAGCAAGTATTTAGTATTTACTGTTACTGCTTAGTTGACAGAGATGTAACCTTTCTTCTCTACGATAGCCTGAGCTTCGTCAGCCAACATCCAATCAAGGAACTTCTGAGTTTCAGCAGTAGGCTTGCCTTCTTTATAGAGCACTAGGAAAGGACGAGCTACCTTGTAAGAGCCGTTCTTCACGTTGTCTACGCTTGCTGGAGTACCGTCAATCTCTAGAGCATGAACAGACTCATCAACTGTGCCCAGAGAGATGTAACCGATAGCGTAAGGGTTACTAGCCACCATTGTTTTCAGTGCACCGTTACCGTTAGCAACTTGAGCACGTTGAGAGATAGCCGTTACTTTTATGCCGTTGATTTTTTGCTTAAGGCTCATGATGTCTTCGAATGCACCACGAGTACCAGAAGCCGTGTCACGTGTAATCGCCACGATTGGCTTGTCCGCGCCACCTACTTCTTTCCAGTTACTCACTTCACCTTTATAGATTGCCGTAACCTGAGCTGCCGTCAGACCTTTAAGGTCATTTGCTGGGTTCACTACAACCGCAATACCGTCACGAGCAACGACCTCTTCAACCAGCGTTGGCTCTTTCTCTTCAGGCTTAAGGTCACGAGAAGACATGCCTAGGTCAGCCGAACCGTCTTTCGCCGCTCGAACACCTGCAGAAGAACCTGGTCCTTGGACTTCAATGAATACGTTGGAGTTCGACTTCATGTATGTTTCAGAGAAAACTTCCATCAGTGGAGTTACACTGCTAGAACCTACCGCAGAGATAGTTTCTTTAGCTGAAGCTGGAGTCACTGCCAGTGCGCCTAGTAGTGCGATTGCACCGATAACTGTCTTTTTCATCACAATTTCCTTTATTGGCGTTATTGCCGAGTTTCGTTTGAACGCTGACAAGATTAGTGCCCGAATATGACAGTTGTGTTTCACTTAGTTGAAAGGTGTATGACACATGACAGAAGTGTCGAAGGTAAGTTTTGGGGTAACGTCACTATAATTCAGTATGTTAGGTTAAATTTTGAGTCATAGCTTCAATATGACAGTCACAATTATTACAGTTTCCACCTGTCACAATAGATGTCATGTCTGAGGTTGTGAGGTTTTCAAGTCTTCACGGTGATTGCAAGCCAGACGATAGCGCTGAACCAGCATTGTTTGGAGACTTAGTTATAAAAACCATTCCAAACCTGAGTTCGATTCTCAGAGACAAAAAAGGCCTCATACAAGAGGCCCAAGAAAGGTTATTCGTCGTCTGCCGGTTTTGGCTTCTTCTTCGGAATGAATACTGAATCACCCACCGCCACATTTTTGTAGAAGGTCTTATCACGCTGTGCAGGTTTCTTCGGTGCCGCCTTTTTCTTCTGAGGCTTACCTTTCCCATCGTGTGCTTTCTTCTTAAACGTTGGCTTCTTGGGACGAAAGCCCTTGAACTTACCTTTAAGTCCTTCTAGCTCAGAGAAGCTGATATCCTGCTGTAGGAAGGCTTCCACACGTTTGAAACTGTCCCAGTCCTTAGGACCAACCAGTGAAATCGCATCGCCCTTATTACCTGCACGGCCTGTACGACCAACACGGTGCACGTACTCTTCGGTGTGCTTTGGCATATCAAAGTTAATCACGTGTGTGACCGTCGCAATATCCAGTCCACGGGATGCAACATCCGTTGTTACCAGGATCTTGAATACGTGGCGTTCAAATTGACTCATGATGGTATTACGTTGAGTCTGATTTAGATTACCGCTCAGAGCGATGGCTTTAAGCTTCTTCTCATTCAGCCACTTGGTCAAACGGTCAGTATCAACTCGGGTCGCAGTAAAGATGATTACCTGCTTGTACTCTGCTTGTTCGAGAATACGTTCAAGAATGGCTTCTTTGTGATCCAGATGATCACATAGATAAAACTTCTGAGTGATATCTTTGTGCTCTTCATTGGATACACCAATTGCGATGCGCTTAGGTGCGTCCAGCATTTCCGCTGCAATATCATTCACTTCAGCATGATCGAGCGTAGCAGAGAACATCAGTGTCTGACGACGGCGGTGCTTTGCTGCATTGTGAATACGGCGTAGCTCGGGTGCAAAACCAAGATCGAGCATACGGTCCGCTTCATCAAGAATGAGTGTTTCCAAACCATCTAAGAACAACGAACGGTGTTCGAGATGATCTGCAAGGCGTCCAGGTGTTGCTACGATAAACTTCGGATAACGGCGCAGTGCTTTTACCTGATCATTAAAGTTTTCACCACCAAGGATCAGTGTCGCATCGTAAGATAGGCCACCAAGCATGGACTTCAATTCACCGTAGACTTGCTTAGCCAACTCACGAGTCGGCGCAAGAATCACACCACGTGGATCTTTTGCTGAAAATGATTTGGTTTTTAGCGATTTGTGAAGCATCGGCAATACAAATGCCAAAGTCTTGCCAGAACCCGTTTTCGAAGAAGCTAAAAGATCTTTTCCAGCAATAGCGACAGGAATCGCTTGTTTTTGGATGTCAGTAGCCTGCCTGAAGTCATAGTGACTCAGGTTCTTCAGTAATCGGTTATCAAGGCCAAGTTCTTTAAATTGCAATGCAGATTCTCCTACAAAAGGTCATACCTATAAAAATGAGCGCGCATGATACCTGATAATTTCTTAGGTAACCAGACATGTCCACCTTCTAACAGCATGACTGTTATCGATACATTGTAGGAGATATCTCACTCGATAAAGTTCAGTTTCGTCTATTAATCAATAAAATGCAGCGATACAGTCACTTATCTCTGCGCAGCCACAAAAGCTTGACAGAGATCACATTAGATAGTGGCAAAATATTCTCATAATTAAGAAAGAGGAGGATTAACCGGAAAATCGCCTAATTTTTTGGTTTTTCTGACTTTTAAATAATTTGCGTTCTTAAAATTAGGCACTAAACTCAAAAATAGCCTTAATGCGATTGATTAAGTGGCAGGGCTGTTTGAAATACTAATCCTGAAGGAGCTTATAATGAAGAAAGTTTTAATTGCAGCAGCAGCGTCATCAGTTCTACTACTAGCGGGCTGTGCATCTGGTCCAGATGAAGCAACGACAGCAAAACTGGATGACCTAAGCAATCAAGTTAGCCAACTAAGTGCAGACGTACAATCACTTAAAGGTGAAGTTCAAGAATCGAATAAAAATGCTATGGCTGCTCAAGAAGAAGCGGCACGTGCTAACGAGCGTATCGACAACATCGCTCAATCTTACACTAAGTAAGATCAACTATTGCCAAAACACCCGCTCACTGCGGGTGTTTTTTTATGCATCAAAAACACCCTACTTCAGGTCGTCCATTGCTGGTACGACTTCGATGGGTACACCATTTTGGGCCAGCACCGCCGCGCGCGCTAACTGGTCCTTAATACCGAACTCCTCAAGCCACCATGTCAGCTCCTGGGGAATAATCATTTCTTTCTTTGTGCCGTCGCTGCGAGTCAATGGTTCATGAGCTTCTATAAATACACTGCGGTCAGGTTCGAGCGCTACTTTAATCGGCTCATCGATAATTGTGACTTTCATCCCAATTTTAGCTTGATGGAACATCCATTCAATGTCTTTGGGCTCCATTCTGATACAACCCGCACTCACACGTAGACCGATACCAAAATCCTTGTTAGTGCCGTGAATCAAATAAGACCCAGTACCATGCGCCAATCGCATTGCGTAATCACCCAACGGGTTTTCAGGGCCAGCTGCAACTACTGCAGGCAGTTCGATACCCTTTGCCAGATAGTCTTGCCTGATGGAAGCCGGAGGCGTCCAGGTTGGATTCTCTCTTAGCTGGCTGATTGTCGTCGTCATTTCGGGTGTGTCTTGCCCTATACGGCCAATTCCGACGGGGAAAATATGCACTAGTTGTTTGTCCGGCTCAAAGTAATATAAACGCAGCTCAGCGAGATTGATGACAATGCCGTTATAATCAGCATCAACATGAGGAAGAATGGCCTGACTCGGAATCGTCAATACATAGTCCTCGGGCGGTAAAAACGGGTCCACACCCTTATTGGCAGCCATCAAAGAAAGAAAGCCTACGTCATATCGCTTAGCAATGTCCGACATCGTCTCACCGGCCACCACGCTGTGATATTGCAAAGTTCCTACCATATTGCTCCCATCTGTCGGCAGTGCAAACGTCGCTGCACTAAGCCAGTGAGAGAAGCCCAGACAGGCGGCTAAAATGGTTTTACGTAACATCAATTTTGGTCCTTTGCTTCTTTGTACAGGGCTAAGGTTATCTCTCTTTGTGTCTTATGATCAACTAGAGGTTTGGGATAGTTGATCTCAGAGAATCCAGACCAAAGCCAGGGTTTGTGAATGTACTTGTTCGGCACCGTGCTCAGCTCCGGTATCCAGGTACGGATAAATGCCCCCTGTGCATCAAACTTTTCCCCTTGAGTGATGGGGTTAAAGATTCGAAAATAGGGCTGACCATCGCAGCCTGTGGATGCACACCACTGCCATCCCCCGTTGTTGGCAGCAAAATCACCGTCAATCAAATGCGACATAAAATATCGCTCACCACGACGCCAGTCAATGTTGAGGTCTTTGGTCAAAAAACTGGCAACGATCATTCTCAAGCGATTATGCATCCAGCCCGTGGTATTTAACTGACGCATTGCAGCATCGACAATCGGATAACCGGTGGCACCACGGCACCATGACTCAAAATAATCGTCTGTTCCCGGCCAGCGCAGATTCTTTTCCCACACCAAATACCCCTGATGCTTACTCAATTTGGGCTCGAAGTAAACCAGATGCTGGTAAAACTCACGCCAAATTAACTCACTCAGCCAAACTTGTGCGCCTTCTGACAACGGTTCGGACTCAGCATCATAATAAAGTCGAGCAATACACTGCCTTACTGACAGTGCCCCGATGGCAAGATAGGGGCTAAGCTGACTGGTTCCATCAATGGATGGAATATCTCTTTGCCGGGCATAGCCAGCCGATTTATCCGAAGAGAACTCCCGCAATCGACGTAATATCTCTGGTGTGTCGACTGGCCAGCGGCTACTGTCCTGTCTTGGATAATCAAAACGATCATCAGCCAGCTCAATCCAACTGTCAGACAAGTCGACCTTTCGGGACACTTTAGGTTTGGTTACGCTACTGCCACCAAACTGTCTTTGCCAGGCATTACGAAATGGAGTGAAGACTTTGAAGTAGCCTCCTTGTTTATTACGAACTGTACCTGGTGGCTGCACGCATTTATCATCGAATGCCCTTACGCCAAACCCACGCTCTTGCCCCAGTAACTGCAAATGCTCAATTCTACGCTGTTCATTGAGTTCGTAATCTTTATTGAGATAGATTTCCTGCACCAACTGCTGGTCACAAAGCATTGCCAGCCAATCATTCGATGTCTGGTAATCAGCGCAGCGATGAATTATCAAGGGAACGTTAAGCGTGTCTAGTTCCCCCTTCAAATGCTCAAGTCGTCTGTATATCAAATCAGCCTGAAGAGGCGACATACTGTGTTGTTCCCACTGGGCAGTCGTCACCAAAAAGCAGGCAATAACGGGGTTAATGCCATCTATGGCTTCACTCAATGCGGTATTGTCTAACGTGCGCAGGTCTCGGTTGAATAAGACTAATCTCATCTCTTACTACTCTTTTTATTATTAACCAGATGTTCAACGACAGGCGATAGATGGATCTTGTTCTCACCCTGCTGAAGATGAAACCGCACCAGGTCCAAATGACGTTCAGCAAGCGACTTTTCGGCAAAAAGATACACTGAGTCGTAGCCTTCAGATTCCTGAAACAGCGACGTGATATCATCCACCCCATCTAAGAATGTGACCCTGTTACCCGACTCTGCCAACTTCGCAAACTCCAGCCATGCAAACAAGTTGCCTTGCACATCCATACTGACCAACAGCACAGATGCACTGCCACCTCGCTTGTCGGCAGCATTTGAAAGCGAACAGAGTCGTTTTATCAAAGCTGTTTTGAACATTGAACGTTGCAACACCTTGGGACCCACTTTCAAGAATTCGATGGCAGTGAGAATTGGGGCAACGAATTTGCTTTCGACTATTTCAAGCGGATATTCCTTTAGTACCGATGCCAGTATCTGCTCTACACGCACACCATCAAGCCGACTCAGAGCGTCATGCAGCACCTCTACCTCTTCCAATTGGTTGGTATCGAGCTTATTTGAATCAAAAGCATCCGAATCCAGTAACGCTTTCACCTTGCCGATCGATACTCCTTTCCCCAGCCAGCCCTGAATCGCATGGATGCGCTCTACATCCTCGGCCGTATACATTCTATGACCCTTATCAGTGCGAAGTGGCCGCAGCAAATTGTACCTACGTTGCCACGCTCTGAGCGTAACTGGCTTGACGCCTGTCATGTCAGCCACCTCCCGAATAGCGTACAGAGACTGCTTACAATCCATAACGCAAACGCATCTCTTCCGGATGAGGCTGCAAAAACATTTGCTGAGACAAATAATCATCCGGGTAGGTATTCAGGTAATGTTTTAGCAAGGTAAGTGGGGCTAGAACTGGCAGAAGACCGGTACGGTAATCATCAATCACTCGTGCCATTTCTGCTTTCTGTTCTTTGGTCAATGAACGTTTAAAATAGCCCTGGATGTGCATCAGAACATTGGTTACGTTCTTACGACTGGCCCTGTGTTTGAGCGCTTGCATCAGCTCAAGTCGGTACGTTAGATAAAAGGCTTCTTCTTCATAATCTTTCTGATTGGCGACCAATCTTCCGAGTTGTTTGTAATATGAAGGGCTGTGTGCCATCAGAGTCAGCTTATAACGAGAATGAAACGCCACTATTTTCCCCGGAGTAGGCTCTCCTTCCATTGAACGATAAAAATCACGTAACCCATATACTCTCGAGATAAAGTTTTCCTTCAATACCGGATCATTTAATCGACCGTCTTCCTCTACAGGAAGCCAGGGCATGGTTTCCATCAGATGCTTGGTGTATAGCCCCACTCCATCGGTCGAAGCGTGACCTCTGGAGTAGACCTTGACGCGCTCCATGCCGCAGCTTGGTGACTTAGCACAGACGATATAGCCACACATCTCTGTATCCTTAAGTTCAGCCACCTTCTGCTTCGAAAACTGGACCATACCATCGGTATAGTCTTTAGTTTCATCTTTGGTCTCGACCAGTGCGATACGTTCTTCATTGGTCATCAGTCGAATGGTAGGTCTTGGTATCGGGAGTCCCATCCCTACTTCAGGACAAACAGAGACAAAGTCGAAATAGTCTCTCAACTCTTTATTAACGTAAGTGCTTTGCTTATGGCCTGAATCAAAGCGCACTTTTTCACCTAGTAAACAGGAACTGATTCCAACGGTAACTTTATCATTCATGACTCACTCCTAGTCGTGCAGGTTTACCAGACACCCCGGGACCATACTCGTGATGTGATACAAAATTTTGGTTTGTACAATTATATGGATGGCAGTCTGATTTGGTTCACTCGGTCAGCACAAAATTCCTCAACACTCAAAAAATCGATTGCCTCACCACTTTCAACAGAAACAGTTATCATCAGCTCAAAATTCGTTACACCCTCCAGAAAATGTGACTAAAATCTCAAAGAGTCCCGTTATATCTTTATAGAATCCTTCACAACGACGAACACTACGTTCAACAGAATTAGTTAAAACTTTAGGAGTGATACCATGGCAACCCCACATATTAATGCTAATCCAGGTGATTTCGCTGAGACTGTACTGATGCCAGGCGACCCACTTCGCGCGCAATACATTGCAGAAACGTTTCTGGAAAATGTTGAAAAGGTTTGCGACGTAAGAAATATGTTTGGCTTTACAGGCACATACAAAGGCAAAAAAGTCTCAGTTATGGGCCACGGTATGGGCATCCCATCTTGCTGCATCTATGTTCACGAATTGATCAAAGACTACGGTGTAAAGAACGTTATCCGTGTAGGTAGCTGCGGAGCAGTTCGTGACGACGTTAACTTAATGGACGTAGTGATTGGTATGGGTGCATCTACGGACTCAAAGGTGAACCGTATCCGATTCAATGACCATGATTTCGCTGCGATTGCTGACTTTGGCCTTCTGGAAGAAGCCGTTAAGCAAGCTCGTATTCAAGACGTACCTGTAAAAGTGGGTAACATCTTCTCTGCAGACCTTTTCTATACGCCAGAAGCCGACATCTTCGACAAGATGAAGCATCTGGGTATTCTGGGTGTTGATATGGAAGCTGCCGGTATTTATGGCGTCGCCGCTGATCTGGGCGCAAAAGCTCTGACGGTTCTGACTGTTTCTGACCACATCATCCGTGGCGAAAAGCTCAGCTCAGAAGATCGTCAAAAGTCATTCAACGATATGATGGTTGTGGCGTTAGAAACAGCTATCAACATTTAACAACCTAAGCCAGCTCAATGCCTGAATGAGCTGGCTTTTCTTAAAGATCAATTAAGATGACCGAACCATAGGGGGTGAACGTGTCAGAAGGCAGACTACCGTTGGCCGCAGATGGATTACAGCTCAATTTTTGTAAAACATTGGCGTGTAACAATTTTGGACTAAGTGATGCAAACCTCTATATCCTGCAACACAGTAATCCGAAACGGCCAGCAATGGTGTGCAGAGAATGTGGCGCGTTTCCCCCCCTACTTAACAATGAAGAAGTCCTCAATGAACTGAATCGTCTTGATCGATATCACCATGACGGACTTCCCTCCTGTAAAGATCCTCAGTGCGAACACGTTGGCCTCTCTGTGCATACTCACAAAGAGCTATATCACGCTTTTGGTTTTAGCGGTGATCGTCAACGATACCGATGCAAAGCCTGCCAGGGAACCTTTGTTGATAAATGGTCTGGCAGCAATAAGAAACTGCATTTTCAAGAATCACTGTTAGGTCTGCTGTTTACAGGTTACTCAGTAAGAGAAATATGTCGAAAACTGGAGGTCAACCCTAAGACCTTCTATGACCATATTGATCAAATCGCCAGTCGCTGTCGTCGCAGACTTGCCGATATTGACGCTCGCTGGATTAATCATGCAGATGCCTACCACCTGACCTCCAATTACCGTGTACTGCAACCACACAGCCATAACGGTGTATTCTGGTTTGCGACCTGTGACGCTGAATCTGGGTATGTTTTATGCCAGCACACAAATTATTCAATCAAAGACACCCCTATCGATATGCCCGATCATGATGCTTATCGTCCGGGCTGCCAGTTTGTACCCAAAAGTTACAGCGCGGAAAACAACAGTGAAGTCAATATCCCGACGAAGGATCTTAAAAGTCGAATCGACGTAAAGTACCAGAACATTCTGGCGCGCAGTAATGTCGAAGACCCATTGGGCAACTTTTCTCAGTTTACCTATCCGGCCACTGGAGCGCTTATCCGTGCCCCCTATACCTCATATGCGCATTATTTGCATATCCTGAGATCGCTGAACGATGACAAGCGCGTGACCATATTTATGCCGCAAGATCCGGTTTTGCGCTCTGCTGCACTGTCAGTCTGTTTGCCAAGAATTCAAAGTGGCAATATAGATCTGATGTATGTAGAACAAGATGAACATTGGAGAGAAGGTGAGTCATCTGAAATGATAGATGTGGTCCTGATGGGGTGGTGGCGAGATCGCTGGGCAATCACCCATCAGGAGTCCGGTGCAAGTAAAGGTGTCTGCTATCTGGCGGGAAGTAATCCCAATGTTTCGCACTGGTTAAAAACCGCATCAACCAAGTCCATTGACTTTTATCAAGACCGTTTCCAGTTGCTGTTCGAAGGCTTTATCAACGAACCCCGTCGTAAACTCAGACCAGCCGGGATTCATCCGCTATTGGATATCTTCCGGGCCTGGCACAATCTGTGTTATCAGGATAAGTCAGGCTTAACGGCGGCTCAGCGTCTTGGGGTAACCGAAGCTCCAATGACATTAAAATGTCTGCTCAGCTGATCGCTTCAACATTTTAGTAACCAGCGATATCCTGCCGATTTCTTGCCGATATCGCTCTATGCTACAAGAAAAACAACGAGATCCCGCCAATTGCCCCCAATGTTCCAAGGACGCTTCTTTTACTGATAGGCTCTCCACGAATGACATAGATAATCAATATGAACAGTGGACTTGTGGCGATGAGCGTCTGGGCAATGGCAGGGTTGGCATTTTTCAACGCGATTTGTTGTAGCCACAACGCCAGAAACGTGCCTACAAAAATCGCGGCCAGTAGCCACGCCCAGTTTTTTCTCGACATCGAAATACACTGTTTTTTCATCATCGAAAACGGCTTTTTTTCTACAAAAGGTAAAATCAGTATCACCGCCAACACTCCGATCGTCAGTCGAATCAGGGCTCCAAGTAAAGGGGGAAGATCTCCCTGCACCAATGCAAAATGCGAAATCACAACGCCGGAAGCCTGACAGACACTGGCAAGCAAACCAAAACCGATCCCGTGAAGGTCACTGGTCCCATTCTGACTGTCACTAGGCTGAAAAACGACAGCCGTCACCGCTATTGTAGTAATGACCACACCAAGCCAACTCTGAACACCAAGAGCACTGCCTAAAAATAATAACGCCAACACCCCAGACAACGGTGGTGCCAAAGATTCGAGCAGCAAAGTTTTATTAGCCCCGATACGTTTCAGTGAAGCAAAATAGGCGCTATCGCCAATCGCAATCCCAATAACGCCTGAGATACCCAGAATCCAAAGATAACTGGCTTCTATAGAAACGTCAGGCATCGGTGTCACTGGCATCACCACCAGCATCATTAAAGAGGCAATCACACCTTTGATAACGTTGAGCTGCATAGCGGTAAAATGATGGCTAAACTGACTGTAAATCCATGTCGCCAATGCCCAAACTATCGCGGCCATTAATGCCGCGCCTTCTCCAATAAATGCCACTTTAACCTCTATTTATTTCCCACTTTTCTGTTGCATAATACATAAATATAACAAATACTTAACCGAGGCTTTATCGGCCTTTTCTCTGAATTAGCAAGGATGTAATATGTTTCTCGATTATTTTGCATTAGGTCTGCTTGTCTTTGTTGCGCTAGTCATCTTCTACGGGATTATCGTTATCCATGATATCCCTTATGAAATAGCCAAAGAACGAGACCATCCTCATCAGGATGCCATACACGTGGCTGGATGGGTAAGTTTATTTACCCTTCATGCGATTTGGCCGTTTCTCTGGATTTGGGCCACCCTGTGGCGTAACGAACGAGGATGGGGGTTTCATAAATTAGAGGAAGAACAACACGATCTTCACCATCGCCTGGAGCGCCTCGTCAATCAGGTATCCGAATTACAGCAGGAAGTTACCTATCTGAAAGGTCAACAAGCAAACGCTGCTACATCCCCACAGCCAGAGGAGAAGTAATCCATGGATTTATTACTGATACTCACCTACGCCGCGTTATGCATTGCCATTTTTAAAATTTTCAAGATCCCACTTAACAAGTGGACGGTTCCCACCGCAGTGCTGGGTGGTGTTGTGTTGATTGGGACGCTGATACTGCTGATGAATTATAACCACCCGTTCAGTCAAATCGGTGGTCAGTACTATGCGACAACCCCGATTGTTTCGAGTGTACGAGGCAAGGTAGTCGAAGTCGAGGTCGAAGCTAATCAACCAATGCGTAAAGGAGATGTGCTGTTTCGTATCGATCCAGTCCCGTTTGAGGCTGACGTGATTCGCGCCAAAGCAGCGCTTGCCGATGCAGAGCAGGACGTATTGCAACTTGAAAGTGTCTACAAGGCCGCCCAATCTGACACTATTAAAGCGGTAGCAGAGCGGGATAAGGCGGAAAGAGAGTACGATCGTTACCAGAAAGGCTTCAAAAAAGGTGCCTTTACTGCGCAACAAGTAGACACTCGACTGCAGACCTTCAAGGCAAATCAAGCCGCTTTGGAAGCCGCTCAGGCTAAAGAAGAGAGTGCCCGACTCGATTTTGAATCTGAAATCTATGGTGAAAATACCACGGTCGCGCAAAGAAAAGCACAAGTGATACAAGCCGAATTCAACTTACAAGAAACCGTTGTGCGTGCACCCACTGATGGTTATGTGACTCAGCTAGCGCTCAGGCCCGGCATGATGGCAGTGCCGCTGCCACTCGCACCATTAATGACCTTCGTTCACACTGAAGACAATTATTATGTAGGCGCATTCCGGCAAAATTCTTTACAACGTTTACAACCGGGTTTCGAAGCCGAGTTTATGTTTAGAGCTCTACCGGGAAAAGTGTTTAAAGGACGGGTTGTTGAAGTCATGCCTACTATTGCCGAAGGTCAGTTCACGGCCAGCGGTACGCTACGCACAACGCAAAGCTTTAATACAATGGGCAGAGCCTTGGTCAAACTGGAAATTGTAGATGACATGAGTGAGTACCTACTGCCAACGGGTTCAAACGCCGAAATTGCCATTTACTCGGACAGTTTTACCCATGTTTCCATCATGCGTAAAGTGCTCATCAGAATGAAGAGCTGGCAGAATTATCTGTATCTGGATCATTAAGCAGTCAGTTGCACTGAATTCTCGCTTAACTTTTTTAGGACACCATATGGTGTCCTTTTTTTATTAGAAGATTCTGTTACCAGATAGTGAGCCGTGACACAGAAATGAATACCCACAAATTTGTAATGGTTTAATGTGACCCAAGTCGATTACCTTCTAATACTTTAGGGGTAGTTTGTAAGCATGGTATATAAATGACACAAATATTAATAAAACAACATGAATCTACGAAAACGATATATTGTAGTGGTCGCCTGTATTGGTATCGTCATCGGCTGGCTCAGTCTGGGTGGCGTAGCCGCTGTGATGCACAAAACCTCGAGTACTGAATTCTGCCTTTCCTGTCACTCTATGCAGATTCCCTATGAGGAATACCAGGGTTCCATTCATTTTACTAACGCCAAAGGCATCAGGGCAGAATGTGCCGACTGCCATATTCCCACCGATCCCGTTGACTATGTCATCACCAAAATTCGCGCCTCTAAAGACATTTATCATGAATTTATCACCGGAAAAATTGATGATGAAGACAAGTACGAAGCTCATCGTATGGAAATGGCCGAGACGGTTTGGGCACAGCTGCGAGCTAACGACTCAGCAACATGTCGCTCATGTCACTCGTTTGGTGCAATGGATAGTTATGAACAGTCAGAAGATGCGGCCAAAATGCACGAGTACGGCATGGCCAATAATCAAACCTGCATCGACTGTCACAAGGGCGTTGCACACTTTGCGCCTGAGCCCGAGTTAGATAGCGAAGCGTACAACCGCGTACTTGCCCAAACAAAGGCAACACCTATGAACGCAGAAAAGGTCTATTCCGTCGACAAGATAGATATGGGCAACCTTGGCAGCATCAATCCAGCGGTAGAAATGTCGCTGATTAGTCACCAAGACGCTGGACTCACCATTGAACTGAGTGGTTATCAAATGAAAGGGGCAGAGCAGGTCCTCTACATGGGTAAAGGCCAACGTAATATCATTGCCATGCTCAGCGATGCAGGACAGCAAGCCTTGTCTGTGAATGAGTTTGAAGCTGACGAATATGGCAACGAGTGGCGCCAGGCCACGTTGACCGCCGCTATCGATGCGCCTGTTTTGGGCAGCCCTGAACCACTTTGGCAGTACGCAGAGGAACTCGACACTGTTTATTGCTCGACGTGCCACGCGAAGATCCCGGCAAACCACTTCACAGTGAACGCCTGGGGACCGGTAGCCAAAGGAATGGGTGACCGCACCGACATTTCAGCACTTGATTTAGAGATCCTCACCAAATTCTTCCAAAACCACGCGAAAGACGTGGTGGGTCACTAATAAATAATGATAAGGATAAAGATATGACAGATATTACACGTCGCGGATTCCTCAAAGGCTCAAGCGCAGTAGCAGGTGCCTTGGCGTTTACCTCCCTCACCCCTATCTCTGCTGTCGCTGCCTCTAAACGAGGCTCCGGTGTTCTAACAGCTGGCCGCATGGGCCCCATGTTATGTGAAGTCAGTGATGGCAAGCTTATTGCCACTAAGAATGCACTCGCTCAGACGGTACCAAACAGTCTGCAAACTACGGGACCAGACCAGGTTTATACCAAAGCCCGCGTAAAATACCCAATGGTTCGCAAAGGGTATTTGGAGAGCCCAACCGCACCAAAAGGTGAACGGGGTAAGGATGAGTATGTCCGCGTATCCTGGGATGAAGCCTACAAACTGATACACGAACAACACATGCGTATTCGAAAAACACATGGACCTGAATCAGTGTTTGCCGGATCTTATGGTTGGCGTTCATCCGGCGTCCTTCACAAAGCTCAAACGCTTCTTCAACGCTATATGAGTATGGCAGGTGGTTATTCTGGTCATATTGGAGACTACTCCACTGGCGCAGCACAAGTCATCATGCCACACGTGATGGGCTCTATTGAAGTCTATGAGCAACAGACTACTCATCCTATGGTCATGGAAAACAGCGACGTGGTGGTGCTTTGGGGCATGAATCCGCTCAATACGCTCAAGATCGCCTGGAGTTCAACAGATTGCACGGGTCTTGAGTTTTTCCATCAACTTAAAAAATCCGGAAAAACCATTATTGCCATTGACCCGATGCGCTCAGAGACTATCGATTTCTTTGAAGACAAAATCCAATGGATCGCGCCCCGTCCAATGACCGACGTTGCCATGCTAATGGGTATCGCCCATACACTGGTGAAAAACGGCAAACATGATAAGGCTTTTCTCGACAAATACACGACGGGTTACGACAAATTCGAAGCCTACCTGTTGGGTAAAGAAGATGGTGTTGTAAAGAATTCACAATGGGCGGCTGACATTACAGGTATACCTGCAAAACAGATCGAGCTGTTAGCAGACATCTTCAGCTCCAATCGCACTATGCTGATGGCTGGCTGGGGTATCCAACGTCAACAATTTGGTGAGCAAAGACACTGGATGATCGCAACTTTAGCGGCAATGCTTGGACAAATTGGTCTTCCTGGTGGCGGCTTTGGTTTCTCATATCATTATTCCAATGGTGGTAACCCAACTCGTGACGCCGGTGTACTTCCAGCTATTTCAGCCTCAATCGGTGGCGGTTCCTCCGCAGGTAACGATTGGGCGGTATCGGGAGCCGTGAATTCATTCCCGGTTGCTCGCATCGTTGAAGCATTAGAAAACCCTGGCAAGCAATATCAGCATAATGGCCATGAAAAGACCTTCCCGGAAATAAAAATGATCTGGTGGGCAGGTGGCGCGAACTTCACTCACCACCAAGATACAAACCGGCTCATCAAGGCCTGGCAAAAACCCGAGCTTATTGTTATCTCTGAGATCTACTGGACAGCTGCTGCCAAACACGCCGACATCGTATTGCCTATCACGACATCATTTGAACGTAATGATATGACGATGACTGGCGACTACAGTAATCAACACTTGGTACCAATGAAAAAGGTGGTTGAACCTCAGGGTGAAGCACGCAATGACTTTGATGTTTTTGCCGATATGGCAGAAATGATTAAAGCAGGTGGCCGTGATGTCTTTACTGAAGGGAAGTCAGAGATGGACTGGCTGAAAGGCTTCTATGAAGCAGCACAAAAAGGAGGTCGAGCCGCTCGTGTACGCATGCCTAACTTCGGTAAATTCTGGGATGATAATGAACTAATCGAAATGAAGTTCAATAAAAAGGCTGCTCAGTTTGTGCGTCACGCAGACTTCCGAAAAGATCCTGTAATGAACCCATTAGGTACTCCGAGCGGCAAAATTGAAATTTACTCGAAAACCATTGAGGGCTATGGATACGACGACTGTCCTGCTCACCCAACCTGGATCGAACCAACAGAGTTTTTTGGTTCCGCTAAGGACGGTGAACTGCAGCTCATGACCGCACATGCTGCCCATCGACTTCACAGTCAATTTAACTACGCTAAGTTACGTGAAGAATACGCCATTGCGAACCGCGAGCCTATTTCAATCAACAGTGAAGATGCCAAAGCAAGGGGCATTAAAACCGGGGATCTTGTGCGCGCATACAACGACCGCGGCCAAGTTTTGGTTGGCGCTTACGTCACCGATGGTATTAAACAAGGTGCAGTCTGCATTCATGAAGGAGGTTGGCCTGATCTCGACCCAGCAACAGGGATCTGTCGCAATGGGGGAGCCAACGTATTGACCAGCGATATACCCACGTCTCGCCTCGCGAACGGGTGTGCAGCAAACTCATCCTTAGTACGTATCGAAAAATTCACGGAACAAGCCCCTGAGCTCATGGCGTTTACACCACCGAAAAACGCATAGTCTCCACGCGTTTAAGTGAAAGAGCCCGGGTACTAACCCGGGCGCTCTACATTCAAACCAAACGAGTAGCTCTATTCTCATCATTGAACAATTGCTAAAGCTGTTTCTCTATCATTTCCGTGATCTTGTCATCTACCGGAGAGACGCTTGAAGAAAATACACCGACGACACGTCCGTCTTGTCCGATAAGATACTTATAAAAATTCCATTTCGGTACTACGCCGCTTTGTCTGGCAATTTCAGAAAATACCGGATTCGCTTGCGTGCCCTTGACGGAGCTTCTCGCCATCATTGGGAAAGTAACCCCATAGTCCAGATAACAAATTTTGGCGGTGTTCTCTTCACTGCCCCGGTCCTGATTGAAGTCATTGGATGGAAAACCGACAACACTGAAACCTTGTGCTTTGTATCGGTTATGGAGCTGTTCTAATTGCTTGTATTGTCCCGTATAACCGCACTGACTGGCGGTATTCACCACTAGCAGCACCTTTCCACTGTACTCATTACAAAGATCAACCTGTTCGGTTGAGTTCAGTTTTCGTTGAGTGGAATCCAATAGTGCGGGACAGGTTGCGGCCAGAGTTTCCTTCGCCACAAAACCAAACAGTAATCCCAACAAGAGAGCCTTAAACACCATGCCCATCATCCCCCCCCCCTTCGACACTAAGTTGTTTACGGGTAAAAGTAAGCATAGTTCATCGTTAAAGATGCTCAAGATCGACGAATGGCAGTAAAATGGTGCATAAAAATTCAGCCACATAAAGTGGCTGAATTTGAATAGCTTACTAGAGGAACGTCGAAAAGGTGCTTATTGCTTAGTCCATTTACGACGGCAAGACTACATCGTTGCTCTGAATTGTTCTAAGAGTTCACGCTGTTTTTCAGTCAGGTTTGTCGGCGTTTCCACCTGAATTTTCACCAGCAGATCCCCGGTTTCCCCTTTACGGCTAGTGACCCCCTTGCCGGTCATCTTGAATTTACGACCCGTTTGCGTACCAGCCGGGATCTTTAGCTTGAAGCGACTATCTAAAACATTCACTTCCGCCTCTCCGCCAAGAGCCGCCGTCACCATATCGACTCTGGTATTGCATATTAGGTCATTGCCATCACGCTCTAGATATGCGTGAGCACGAGTAGCAATCGATAACAACAAATCACCAGCAGGCCCACCGTTGATACCTGGACCACCTTTACCTGAAAAACGGATTTTCTCACCGTCTTTAATGCCAGCCGGGATCTTAACATTGATTTTTTTCTGCTCCCCGTTTATGGGCAACTCGACAACTTTTTCAGCACCCTGAACGGCATCTACAAAGTCAACAGTTAGAGTGAACTCGTGATCCTGTCCTTTCTGAGCGCGTGTTCGGCCGCGCCCACCGCGTGCCTGTGAGAAAATATCCTCAAAACCACCAAAGCCGCCACCACCAAAGCCGCCACCACGGTGTCTGAAGGCGTCACCAAAGATATCTTCAAATCCACCACCACTGTGGCCGCCATGTCCGCCAAAACCACCGCCTTCAAAGGCCGCATGACCGAACTGGTCATACTGACGACGTTTGTCGCTATCAGTCAGGACTTCATAAGCCTCTTTCACTTCTTTAAAGCTCGCTTCAGCGGCCGTATCTCCCGGGTTCTTATCTGGGTGATACTTCATCGCCAAACGCTTGTAGGCTTTCTTGATCTCTTTTTCTGAGGCTCCCTTGGAGACACCTAGCACGCTGTAATAATCGCGTTTTGACATGCTAAAACCTCACTCAATCTCTTGCTGAAACGGAAAAAAGGGCGTATGAGTTCCCTCTTACGCCCTGAATACCGATAAGTTTATGTATTTGAAAACATAACTCAACTATTTATTGCAATGGTTCGTACATCGCTAGAGCGCCATTCAAAAACAGCTCGACATACAAGTGATGAGGATCCTCTCGAGCTATAGACTCATTTGAGCTTAGCTCACTTTACTTCTTTCGTTGATTACGGTGCTGCCCAGATACGAGCTTAATGAGTACGTGAGTGTCAGTTAGGGGTCACAACGTTACCGTCATGACCCCGCTGGAAACCAAACGTCGTGCTTTGGTCTGGTTGCAGACCCGTGTTGTGCACTTCGTTGGCGGCAGTCAAGCCAGTGCTAATTGTTAATAATTGACGAGTGACCAGACGTTAAACACACAAGTCTTGGAGGAGTGGATTTTTTCAGTATGTCATTTACATGTCATCGAACGCCATTACTTTAGAGAACAACGTCAATCAACTTACCTTCTGTAACGTTCCAGTATCCACCCGTTTTTCTCACTAGGTGACAAACTGTTTGTGATAGAGGATCGAAATTACATAATTTGGTAAATATTTACACTTTATGGTATGGATTGCATAGTTAAGTTCTGCTCTTATATAAGAGAAATCTCGACGTCATCGGGTGTTCAAGCCTAAACCACAGCCCTCATCAAGAAGGGCAGAGCTTACACTCCCCCAAACGTCTTTTGTGCATGTAATAGAAGGAGTTACACAATGCCGAAGGAAAACCAGTATTCCCACATTTCCAGCAACGCTCGACTACGCAATACCACTGCGATGATTCTGGCGGGAGGAAAAGGCACTAGGCTTAAAGAATTGACCTCAAAAGTCGCTAAACCCGCAGTGTCGTTTGGCGGCAAATTCAAGATCATCGATTTTGCCCTATCGAACTGCATCAACTCTGGTATCCGCAAAGTGGGCGTGCTGACTCAGTATATGGCTCAAGATCTGATACACCACATCCAGTCTGGGTGGCAGTCTTCGTATTCCGCACTCGGAGAAGGCGTACACATTATCCCTGCTCAGCAACGTATCGGTGAAAACTGGTATCGTGGCACCGCGGACGCAATCTATCAGAACCTCGATTTGATCAAACGTCATGATCAAACCGAACGCATCCTGATACTTGGTGGTGACCATATCTACAAAATGGATTACTCACGCATGATCAACTTCCATGTGGAGAGTGGCGCCGATGTGACGGTCGCCTGTATTCAAAAGCCGATTGAGCAAGCCTCCGAGTTTGGCGTGATGGGACTTAATGATCAGGGTGACATCATTAACTTTGTTGAAAAGCCGCAGAATCCGACCCCCATGCCAAACGACGACTCAAAGGCACTGATTTCGATGGGGATATATATCTTCAATGTTGATATCCTCGACGCAGAGCTGCGTCAGGCACTCAACAACCCGGATTATAAACATGATTTCGGCCACAACATTATCCCGAGCCTGATAGGTCGTAAAAACCTTAAAGGTTATGTGTTTACTGAACGTGGTCATCCCGGAGCAAACGGCTATTGGCGTGATGTTGGCCATGTCGATGAGTATTATGCCGCTTCAATGGATCTCTTGGCGCCGACCCCGGAACTTGATCTTTATGACGCAAGTTGGCCTATCATGACCAATCAGGTCCAGCGTCCTGGCGTGAAGTTCTTGTTCAATGATCCTAGCCGTCGTGGCTTTGCGGTAGATTCCGTGCTATGTGCAGGCGCCATCATTTCAGGTGGGCAGGTCATTCACAGTCTGATTTCTTCCGACGTGCGCGTCGAAGACTTCTCTGAAGTTAAAGACAGCATCTTATTACCAAGTGCAAGCGTCGGTCAGAACTGTAAACTAAACAAAGTCATCGTCGGTGAAAACTGTCACATCCCGAATGGAACTATCATCGGATACGACACAGAGCAAGACCGCAAACTGTATACGGTGACCGAGAACGGCGTGGTATTGGTCACACAAGACATGTTTGCTCGCGCAGAGCAAGCCCAGCAACAAGCGAAAGCAGGCGATGCTACACCAGCCTAATCTCGGTTGGCACGGATAAGCCACTCACAGCATAAAAAAGCCGTCATTGTCTTAAAAGAGAATGACGGCTTGTTGTCTCAGAGAACCAATTGGTCTTTACGAGTAGTTTAGCTGAGTGTGACTTCTATTTCACCATAGTGCCTGACCCTGTTTAGCCAGGATTCAATCACCTCATCATCAGGCATCTCTGCATCAACCATATAGTCCGTGCCGATTTCTGATGCTTTGCCCCTTCCGAAATTGTGGTAGGGCAACACTTCCACCTTTTGAATATTGTCCATTGTCTGCGCTAGCATCGCAATTGCCGCGAAATGAGCATCGGAGACATTGTAGCCGGGAATCATAGGGCAACGTAGAATCACTGATGCGTTGATTTCGTTAAGTGCCCGAAGGTTGGTATCTACCAAGCGGCGAGTCATACCCGTTAGGGCTTTATGAAGCTCGTCTCCGGTGGCTTTATAATCAAATAAGAACAGGTCAACGTACGGCGCTATCGTCCGATAATGCTCGGCTTTCGAAGCACCATTTGTTTCGATGCACACATGAACACCATTGGCTTTGCACATTTTGGCCAACGCTAAACAGAACTCGAATTGCTTAAGCGCTTCTCCACCAGAAAGCGTAATGCCGCCGCCTGACTTATCGAAATACACTTTATCTTTAATGACCTCGACAAAAACCTGTTCTACCGTCATCTCTTTCCCGTAGATCTTGAGTGCATCTTGCATACAAGTATCGACGCACTGACCACAGGTTTGGCAAGCGTCAAAATCTACCTTGTGGTTACCTTCAGCATCAAAACTGTGCACACCATTAGGACATACTTGCTCGCAACGACGACAACCAACACATTTCTCCGCGTTAAACGCGAGCTGTTTCTGAGAGCTTAATGATTCAGGGTTGTGGCACCACACACATTTCATTTGGCAACCTTTCATAAACACTGCCGTTCTGACACCAGGACCGTCATTAACACTGAACTTCTGAATGTCGAATACCACACCCGCTGTTAATGGTTGAGCGGAGGATGTTTGAGAAATGGAGTCTTTGATGAGCATATGCTGCCTCGTCACTGTCGCAAGAAAAAAGGGCGAACCTAAACTGCCGTGTTCGCCCAATTGGAGGTGTTTAGTCGTTAAGCGTACGATTCAGTATTTCTAGCTGCACGTCTTTATCTAAATTGACAAACTTGGCGCTGAATCCACCGACTCGAACCACAAGATTCGGATATTTTTCTGGATTGTGGTAAGCGTCTTCCAGTTCGCCTTTACCAACCACACTCACCATGATCTGCGGTCCACCTTGCTCAAAGTAGCCATCAAGCAGCGCCTCAACAATCATGCGTTTATTCTGGTACATGTTTTTGCTGAACTTCATATTTTGCACCGAGCCCGCATGAACCTCGGCTTTCAATTTTGCCAGCGAGTTTAGCATCGCCGTTGGTCCGTTCTTATCAGCACCACTTTGCGGATTATTGGCGTTACTCATGTAGACACCAGTGTGACGTCCATCTGCCGAGGCACTGGTTGCTCGTCCCCACTCCGTGTTAACCTGGTTATTGATGATGACGACTAAGTAGCTGTCCAGACCCACTTTTGCGGCGGAATCTTTAATGCCGTTGCAAATGTACTCGTGCATTTCCACGGCAATATCATCAACATACGCATCATCATTACCAAACTTAGGTGCATTGACCAGGTCGTATTTCATACGGTCATAACCATCAAAGTTGACGCGCAGTGCTTGGATAAGCTCGCTATAACTGTATTTTTTGTCCTCAAAGATGACTTTTTTGATTGCCGCTAAAGAATCGTAAGCGTTGGTATTGCCGTACGTTTCGTTAGTACCACCAAGCTTATACACACCACCATCCAGTAGAGCTTTGCTGCGGCCAATACAGTCATCCGTCAAAATACTGGTAAATAGGAAACCCACTTCCTGATTCATCACTTGATAAGAGAATGCTTGAGCTTTCGAGGTCAGTTCAATATAGAAATCCAGCAGGTCTTTGTAGTTTTTAACCACATCATCAAAGCTTGTGACCTGCTCGGGTTGTAATAACGTGGTACCACCACTCTTGTTTTGACCGTCCCAGAAATCCGTGCCACCTGTCAGCGCAATGTTGAGAATTTTGAGGATGTTGATACAGGTATTCGGGGTTCCAACACTTTTTCCGGATAAAACAAACTCACCGCAACCAAATGGCACATAATGCTGCGCATCCTGCTCGGAAATCTGCATCGAGTTCATCACGGCAGGAACGTTCACATCATCATTATAAAGAATCGGGTATGTCAGACCTTCGCCAATCGCTTCCAGGGCATCTTGGTAAACATCTTGATTCATCCCTTTATAAATTCGAAGAGTAAACTGAGGTTCAGTGTCTTTGTTCTCGCGAACTGCTTGAATCGCTAATTTACAGTAAACATCCGCCGCCTCCGGGTTGCGTCGTCCGACACCTCCAACCACCACACGGCCGTTAACCGTGGTTTTACGAGCTTCGATAAGTCGGTAGTGGGAGCGAATGTAGTTAATGGCCTGACGTTCTGTGATTCGGCCGGACTCAAGATCTGCCACCAGCAAATCACCCAGATAATCATCCATGCGTCCAAAGTTCACCACGCCCGAACACAAGCTATATAGCCACGTTAGTTGAATGCCCTGCAGGAAGGTTGTGGGTTTATTGCTACGAATAGCATTGAGCGCATCGATCAAATCATTCATTTGATGTTTTCGCGTCAGGTCTGTAGTGACTTCAAGCTCTTTTGCACACAGTTTGATATGGTGATCAATGACCTGCTCAACAATATTAAAGCAACCCAAGAAGGATTCATGCAGCGCAATGGCTTTTGTATCGTCACAAGCGCGGGCAGAATCGAGCTTGTCACCAATTAGGCGGCGCATACCAACGATACCATTATCAATCAGCTTATTGTAATCAAGGTACATGCCGCTAAGACGCGCTGTGGCAATAGCAGGATAGTTTACGTCTACAAACTTGCCCAACGTCGTCTCTGTCAAGGTCTGGCGAAAATAGATAGAGCGTGTATCCCTCTCCCTCCAGTATTCCAACAAAGCATCGATTCTCGCATGGTCTTGCTGGTCAAGTTCTGCTTTCAACGCTTCCAACTTATCAAAGTTGCAGTAGTGGCCGACCCCTCCTACTGATGTCACGCTACCAAACCCAATAGGTAAGGCGTCAAGCCGTCCTACTACACAATCATCCGCTTCGATCTGGCGAAATAGCGTTGGATATAACTGCGACAAACAGGCCACTTCACGTTTGTAGATATTCTGTTCACTTCGGTGAGCGTCTGTATACGACTCCATAATATCTAACTGAAGGCTGACTGGCTTTTCACAGGGGATTTTCTTATTAACGTCGACTTGGCTTGGATTATTTTCGATCTTGGATGACATGGTAGGGCTCCTCTTATCTTTATGAGGTAACCTTAAAACCACACCTAAAATATGTAAATACAAATATTATCAAAATTTGAAAAATGATGATCTTGATCATGCATCAAGAAATGTTACTGATAGCTTTGTTTTGGCATAAGCTTTTCTGTTAACATCGTGACCATACAAAGGCTCTCGCCTCAAATTCGGCACCGAAATATGTGCTAACAGGTAGTTTTGGGAGCCATTTTTTTAACTATTTGTAAAGCTGTATTGGATGTCATGAAGTACATTGAAGTTTATCAAGCCATCAAAGCGGACATTGTGGGAGGCCAGTTTCCAGCCTGGTCTCAACTTGAAGGGGAGCATGCTTTATCGAATAAGTTTGGTGTCAGTCGCCCTACCCTTCGCAAAGCAATAGAGAAGCTGAAACAAGAGTCGTTTGTCCACTCCCGACAAGGGTCCGGCATTTTTGTTAATCCGCCTGAGTTCTATCAGGATAACAATCTCACCAGTATTTCTGAGCGGATAAACAAGGACACCGACCTGAAAAGCATCGTATTGGAATTCGGACGTGTTCTTGCGGAAGAGTCACTGGCAGAGCGCTTCAGGCTTAAAGTTGGAAGTAGTCTGTACCACTTTAAACGAATGCGCATTATTAATGGTGAACCGGCCATACTAGAGGAAACCTGGATGCCCGAAAGTCTGTTCCCGAACTTCACCGAAGCCCATTGTGAACAGTCCGTGTTGACCTATATTGAGCAGGAGGCCGGTCACAATATCAGCCACGATGCGAAAACCATCTCAGGCAAAACACTCAGCGAAAAAGAGGCTTTCCTGCTGCGAGTGGAGCCTGGCCACCTGTGCCTTTCAATTCAGCATAATGTCTATTTGCTTCACTCCGTACTGGCACAGTTCACCATTGAAACCCTTGCCTCCAATGAGTTGACAACAGTGTCTATCCGATAGTTTTACTTGTCGCCCCGCAACAAGTGGGGCGCATTCTCAGTCCAAGACTGCCCGCTGAATCAGACCATTTGCGATTACAAATAAATTCGTGATCCTGACCACTTTTTCATCTCTAATATTCGTTATCCACTTCACAGATCACCACAATTCGTATTATCCACACAGAAAATAATGATTTAGATCAACCTTAATTTACAAACCCATCACTAAGATTAATCTAAATTTGTAAATACATAAATTCAAAATCCCTACTAAAAAGAGATCTACATTATGATGAAAGAGATCCTGAATGCGCAGCTAATCAAACTTGATTTAGCAGCAACCGACAAGGATGCGGTATTCAATGAATTAGCAGATGTGCTAGTCAGTGCCGGAAAAGTATCTGACAAACAACAATTTGTGAAAGACGTCTGGGCACGCGAAGAAACCGGTAACACAGGTTTTGAAGATGGCATTGCACTGCCACACGCCAAGAGCGCTTCTGTTGTTGCCCCAGCGATTGCCGTTGGTATCAGCAAACAGGGCATCGAATACGGCGCGGAAGACGGCCAACCTTCTAATATCTTCTTTATGATTGCTTCGCCTGAAAAAGCAAGCAACTTCCATGTCGAAGTCCTTGCTAAGCTGTCCTCGAAAATTGTAGAGCCAACGTTTTTAGAGAATCTTCGTGGCGCGACCTCCAGCGAAGAGGCACTGGCTCTGCTAGTTGCTGAAGACAAGACATCGCAACCAGCAATGGCCGCCACCAAAGGCTTTATTATTGGTGTAACAGGCTGTCCGGTAGGGGTTGCACACACCTACTTGGCAGCAGAAGGTATTGAGAATGCGGCAGCCGAAATGGGGTACGAGTGCAAAGTAGAGACCAACGGCTCTGTCGGTGTCAAAAACATCCCGACTGAAGAAGAAATTGCCCGTGCTGACGCCATCGTTGTCGCTTGTGATAAACAAGTTGACCTTAACCGCTTTAAAGGCAAACGTGTTATTATCACTGGCGTCAAGAAAGCTATCAAAGATGCCGATAAGTTGATTGAACAAGCTCTCGCGGCGCCTCTCTATACTGGTGATGGTAAATCTACCGCGAGCCAGGCAACAACCAGTCCTGGTGGCTCAGGCAAAGACCTTTATAAATACCTAATGAATGGTGTATCTCACATGATCCCATTTGTGGTCGTCGGCGGTATTTTGATTGCGATTTCCCTAGCTATCGGCGGAGAACCAACACCGGGTGGTCTTGCTATTCCTGAGGGTAGCTTGTGGAACAAGATTCTTGATGTCGGTGTAGTCGGCTTCACTCTAATGATTCCGGTTCTAGCCGGTTATATTGCTTACGCCATCGCCGACCGTCCGGGGCTTGCGCCTGGTCTCATTGGTGGCTGGATTGCCAACAACGGTTCATTCTATGACGCTGATGCTGGTACAGGCTTTATTGGTGCCATCATTGCTGGTCTGTTGGTGGGTTACTTCGTGAAATGGATTGTCAGCTTCAATTACTCGAAGATGATTCAACCTCTGGTGCCTATTATGATCGCACCAATCGCTGGCTCACTCTTTATTGCCGCTGTGTTCATTTTCATCATCGGTGCCCCAATCGCAGGCATCATGGAAACCATGAACAATGTGCTGGCTAACCTATCAACAGGTAATGTTATCATCATTGGCCTCGTTATCGGTCTGATGCAAGGTTTCGACATGGGCGGTCCATTCGGTAAGGTTGCTTTCCTGTTCAGTGTTGGTCTGATTGCCGAAGGCCAAACTCAGTTTATGGGCGCTCAGGCAGCGGCTATCCCCGTAGCTCCGTTAGGTATGGCGTTAGCTGCCTTCATTGGCAGCCGCATGAAACTGTTTGAATCTGAGGAAGTTGAGAATGCAAAAGCCGCAACTGCAATGGGTATGGTTGGTATCTCAGAAGGCGCGATTCCATTTGCAGCTCGTGACCCGTTTGCCGTCATTCCTGCCAACATGATTGGTTCAGCAGTTGCGAGTGTGCTTGGCTTTACCTTTGGTCTGACTTGTAACGTTGCACACGGTGGTCCAATTGTGGTTCTACTGGGCGCTTTCAATAAACCGGTACTTGCACTGGTTGCAATGGCGATTGGTGTCGTAACAACGGCGGCTGTCGCAATTACGCTTAAGAAGATTCGCCATAACAAAGCGCAAAAACAACAAGCGGCTCAATTGGCGATTAACTAGATCTTGCCCCCGAATAATAAGCAAAAAGCCAGAGGAAATTCCTCTGGCTTCCTGTTAAAACTTGTATCCTACCGAAACACTGCCTTGTGTCTGGTCCTTCATAATACCTCGATTTCTGAATGGTGCTCGTTCCACTCGTGTATCAACATAGATCCCCAGCGCCGTGTTCATTCTTAGACCAATGGCTCCCGTCACCGCAGAGCTTTCCAGCGTTTCGGAACCCAGCGTATCTATGTTATCTGATGGCATCGTATTACTGATATGACTGACTTTAAAGTCTCCACCTTGAGTGGCAATCCCAACCGCCACATAAGGTTTCAAATCTATCGCCCCCAGATCGAACGCGTAACCGACTTCCGCTTCAATACCTGCTCGCCACCCATTCACTTCCGCTTCAGCGGCGCCTACTACTGGTGGCAAAACTTGCCCCATGTATGGTTCTGCTAAATCATACGCGTATTCACCGTTGGTTTTCCCTTTCAGTCCTTGGACATAGCCGTTAATAGAGAAAATTCGGTTAACATCGTAACCAAGTTCCAATCTCGGCTGAGCACCTAAATTGCCGATTTCTGTTGCTTGCCCCATGGTCGCTCCGGCACCCATACGAAAACCTGAATATTTAGTATCCGCAATGGCCACTGACGACATACCCGCAACACAAACTAGCAATAGCGCTTTTTTCATTTTACTCACCTCTAAGTTAATTCGTTTTTGATAACACAGTTTTTTCTAACCCCTTAACCCCGCACTAAGGCGGGGGGAAGGATTGAGGTGTTCATCTATCACTAGGTGCAGGCTTGAAAATACGTTTAAGCTTAACTCTAATTAGGTTCACCAATGGCTTTCCTAGAATGGCAATCGAGCCAAATAGAATCACCTCGTTGATGGCAAAGCCAATACCCACTATCGAAACTGTGTCTTCGGTCGGCCAGCCCATGGCCGCACCCATTGTTCCCAAACCGGCTGGCACAGCAAACATCCCGATGTTGGTGAGAACAAAGGCAACCATGGCTACCTTCTTCAAAGGGGTATCAACCAATGCTTTCAGGTTCATATCTTGTTGGTTGGACATATTCACCTCAACTATTTAACCGAGTTATCTTTAGTCGCAATTCGCTCGTAGATGCGCTCTTCCCAGCCTCCAATGTCGCCCAAATGCTTAGTTTCTGGCTGAATACCGGTGTCATACACACTGACATACACCGGGTTGGGCTGTGCTTCTGGATAAGGCAACGCCTGGTCTGCGTATGGGCAGTTACTCACAACCACATAGATATCTTTCTCGGCGTAAAACTCACAGCCGACCCCATCATCAACCGAAGGTGTGGGTGCCAGAACACAGCGAGTAATGCCATTATCGTCTTGAGTGAATTTGTTGGGCTGAAACATGTTTACATCATTGCGGTCAGCAAAGGTTTGCACCACCTGACGACGCAGCGTTTCATTCTCGATAGCCGCAATTGCCGGAACTCTATTGAAACCTTGGATAAAGTTTTCCTGGCAACTGTTGACGTTACCTTCTTCGCCATAACACATATGTAACCATTCAGGGCAGCAGTGAGCGGCAAAGAAAATGTGACTGAAATCTTCGTCCATTTTTTCATATGGGAATTCATCTTCAACAAGCGTAACGATTTTTTCCATGTAGCGGCTTTGCGACCAGACTGCGCTGTACAATCTTTGATTTAGACCTTCAACAGCACTGGTATTCAGGTGGTCACCGTATTGCTCTAGATCCGGAGTTACAAAGTGGACATCGATGATTTGAGTACGGTTGTTATGCAGGCTTGGACGCTGTTCAAAACGAATAACTTGCCCTGCTTTGACGAAGAACGCATTGCCAGTATGAGGCAGAAGCACATCGTCATACACATGTTGACGGGTACCGTTGGATTTGGTGCCACGTACATCTTCATAGAAAGCGATATTTGGTGAGACTTTTCGCTCGTAGGTTTTTACCGGGTCGATGTCTTCGTTGTATACAGATTTGATGTCAGTTGTCATGGTCTTTACCTTCTTTATCTGAATAAAGCGCATCCATTCCAATTTGTCGTCAAAACGTTCGTTGCCGTTCTCCCCTCTGACACCGCTTATATTAGTCATATTTTCTTAAATACAAATTCAGTAAACTTTAAGAAATATTGACAGTTCGAGCGATATCTGAAACCTCGACACATCAAGTTGCAAAGCTTCTTAATTGGCCTAACATTAAATATTATCTACAGAATTATTATAAAAGGTGTGAGTTTTACTGATATGTTGACTGTTAATCTGCTCCAGCTTCAGGCGTTCGTCGTCGCAGCCGAAACCGGTTCATTTTCTGCTGCCGCCAGAAAGATGAAAAAAACCCATTCAGCGATTAGCATGACGATCTCCAATCTGGAGCTGGATGTGAACCAAGACCTATTTGACCGCTCCACCCGTAACCCGACGCTTACTCAGGCGGGACAGGTTTTGTTAAAAGAAGCAAAACTGATCTTGGCGCAATGCGAACATTTCGAGCGTCTGGCCAACGAATTGGAACCGGAAGAAGAGACTGAATTCACTCTGGCGCTGGACAGTGTCTACAGTGTGCCCTTTGAAAAAGAGATTCTGACCCTGCTGGCAGATCAATTTCCAAGACTCAAGCTAAAGCTGATAGAGAAGCCCTCTTCGGAAGTGATTGCGGCAGTGATCAAAGAAGAGGCTCAAATCGGTTTCACGCTATTAGAACAGCCCATTTTCAGTAATTTGGGCGCAATTTCACTCCCTCCAGCAGAACTGCTTTATATTGCCAGTCCTGATCATCCTCTTGCGGCACTTGAAACCGTCGCACTGGTTGACCTTCAGCGTTATCGTCAGGCCTACCTTTCTCATCAGACACACGCCTCAGACAATACAATATCCCCCAATACATGGGAGTGTGAATCCATCTCGGCAGCCAAAACCGCGATTGGCTATGGCCTGTGTTGGGGCATGGCGGTTGAACCCTTTATTCGTCCGCAAATCGAGTCGGGACAGATCGTCAGATTGAATGTAGAGTCATCGCTTCGTAAAGAAATCCCTGCTGCTCTTATCTGGAAGGTAGGGAAAGAATCAGGCAAAGTGCATAACGCGATTAGAGCGCTCTATAGTCAGACCTCTAGCGCAAAAAACTGAACTGAGACGTTATATGATATAATTGAACGATCGTTCAATTATGTTGCGGTGTACATCGAATCAAGATAGGATTTTTCTATCAGCCCTATTCTAACGAAGCAACAGAGCTTCCAATCAGCGCATTAGGAGATGCTATGAGTAACGAATATACCCCTCCAAAAGTATGGACTCATGATAGTAGCAGTGGTGGCCAGTGGGCCAGCATCAACCGACCAGACTCCGGCGCGCGGCACGAGCAAGAGTTACCTGTTGGTGAACACGACCTTCAACTTTACTCCCTGGCGACACCCAATGGGCAAAAGGTCACCATTATGCTGGAGGAACTGCTAGCTCTGGGGAAAACTGCAGCGGAATATGACGCCTACACTATTAATATTGGTGACGGTGACCAGTTCGGATCAGGGTTTGTTGACATCAATCCTAACTCCAAAATCCCGGCACTGCTCGATCGTTCAGGCGATGCTCCAGTTCGCGTGTTTGAGTCTGGGCATATCTTGCTCTATCTGGCAGAAAAATTTGATGCCCTGCTTCCAACAGAGAGTGCCAAACGAGTAGAAGCGATCAACTGGCTATTTTGGCTACAGGGTTCAGCCCCTTATCTTGGCGGTGGGTTCGGACACTTTTACGCCTATGCGCCAGAAAAATTTGAGTACCCCATCAATCGTTTCGCAATGGAAACTAAGCGACAGCTTCATCTTCTGGACTCACGTCTGGCAGACAATGACTTCTTGGGTGGTGATGAGTACAGTATCGCCGATATCGCAACCTGGCCGTGGTATGGAAACCTGGTACTTGGTAACGTCTACAACGCTGCAGAATTTCTCGACGTAGAGAGCTATCCAAATTTATTGCGCTGGGCAAAAGCGATTGAAGCTCGCCCTGCAGTGCAACGTGGTCGCATCGTCAATCGTACCTGGGGCGAAGACTGGGAAGTACTTCAAGAGCGCCATAGCGCCTCTGATATTGATGCCGTATTGGCAAAACAACCAAAATAGTAAGAGTGCTCATACAATGATGGCGAGTCATATGCTCGCCATTGTCAGTTAAGGCAATCAGCAAAATCAAAAGTAAACCCTAAACCCAGCGCGCGCTTCCAGTTCAATATCAAATTGATCTAGATACACCGCAGGAGTCACGTCCACATAAAAACCCACTGGTTTCACCCTGAACTCAGCACCAATTCCAGGGGTAACGGCAATGTAATGGTGATTGCGATCCACGTAATGGCCGCCAATAAAGAAATAGAGCGGGGTATTCTGAATACCATAAATCTTGTTTACGCCGAAACCCATTCGATCATCCAAGCTGACATTGAATCGGAGATCGTTGTGTTTAATATCCACACCCCAATAAGGGTCTCCCACAAACAAACCTATACCGGTGTCTGCTTTCACTATGCCTGACAAGCCCAGCCCTAACGCCAGAATTAAGCCCAATACCTTGTTCATCGTCTTTCCACTACTGTATAAAAAATGACGACAATAAAACCTTAATATCAATACAAGGTCATGCGCTTATTGATTTAACCAATGAATTGCAATACTGGGCAGCAATTATCCAGATTTAACCCAAAGGTAACCCTGCAGACATAACTGCTCACAATTACTTCCCGGTTGTATGAAACACCGCTCTGCGTTCAGAGCAGCGGAAGATCCTGAGCCAGGATCACCAAATGCGTGACAGTGTCACCTATAATTGGCATCACACTGCCTCAGAAACAGCCTTCATCCTTGTGCAAACAAGGATATTTCAAAGCACATAGTTATCTAAAATAAAGATCAAGTATCGTATCGTAACGAAAGGATCACTTGACCAACTTGGAGACGTAGGGAATGTTTCTCAGCTTATCTTGCCAAGGCAGCCCATAGCCAACTAATAGGTCATCATTGTCCATTTCGTAGGCATAATACTGCGGTACAGGGAGATCGACACGACCAGGTTTGACGAACAGCGTCGCGATTGAAAGTGACTTAACCTTATAGTGCTCTTGTATATGAGCGACGAGCCTTTTCATGGTTCCACCAGACTCGATGGCATCATCGATCATAATGACATCTTTACCATTTAAGGGGATGTTTTCATGGTAGACAATTCTGGACTGATTATGGCTAACCCCTGGAGTATGAGGACAAGATATATAGTCCATTTTAATATCGAACTTTAACTCACGGACCAAGTCAGCCGTAAATAAAATGCCGCCGGGAACAACAGTAATCACCACCGCATCACTAAACTGGTTATTGAGCTTTTCGGCCACAGTTTCAACACCTGCTCGAATCTGCGCCTCATTCAGAACCCGTTCACCAATATGTTCAGATTTCATCTTCTTTCCCTTTGTCCAATTGGTCAAATATCACCTTGTTTCGTAGCCCATCACGAGCACTGTATTCGGGCAAAGCCTTCATATTGACTAAAGCCAACCAGATCGAAATTACTGAGAGTTAACCGCCGACCTGAGCAATTGCTGCTATTTTCAAACGCACATGTTCTAGAACGGGTATGGGTAACCTATCTTTATTAAAGTGGCGCCCCAAATCATACGCCATGTTTTCCAATGGTGCCCTGTCGTACCCAAATTCATTAATTTCACGTACATACCTTTCAAGGAAACCGACGCCGCCTAATAGCTGCCACTGAATAGTGTGCATGAGTTCATGGATATGAATTTCTAAATCTGATTGATGCTGCGGCTTAATGAAGTACATGTTTTTGTATGTAATTGCGCCACAATCCATGTCCAGAAAGTCTCCCAGCCCTAGCCCCCTTAGACCTTCGATATCGGGTTTAGGTATTTTCTCCGTTACTACATATCGACACTGAGCCAAATACTCAGGCGAGTAGTAGCCTGCAAAGACTTGCTCAAACTCAGAGCAAGGAAGCGACTGCCATTCATATTTCTGAATGGTTTCATCAATCCAACGATCAAACTCTTTAATTGGCATAGAGTCTCCAAAAATGACGTTCCATAAAAGCGAGCAACGCGACCACCTACCGAATCCATTGCACCTAAAACACAAAACCCAACGGGAAGGCAAAAATGCCAGGCGTTGGGTATCAGTCTAAACGGCTTCGTTATATCTTTGAACTTAAAAGGAATTCTCCCATTGCTTTGTATCAACAAACCAACGTTCTTCGTAGATTTTTTCACCCGTAAACTTAAATAGAACGGACAATTGAGAATATGAAACCTTATCCGACTTCCATTCCACAATTGAAACCACTTCATCTACACCTTCCAGGTTCCGTAAATCTGTAATCTCGAATCCAGGAGGAAAGAGCTCTCCCAAATTTTCCAGCGCGGCTCGAAAAGCATACCTTCCTTCCAGTACATCGCCTTGACCCGGCATGATAAAGAACATATCCGATGTATAGTCAGCGACCAAAGCATCAAAATCCCCAGCCCCAACCGCTTCCCAACCTCTTTGAACGATATTAGCCAAACTCATGACATTTCCTCCAACACCCAACCACACCAATAACTATAGGCGTTATTTGTAGTCGAATGCTGATTTCAATTGCTGCTGTCTTTGGTCTTCTTTGAATTAAAAGTAAAAGTCCTTCCCTACAACAAGCAAAAACAATAGTAATATCACGGCATAGCGAAAATACTTCAATCTACCTCCTTGCAGATTACGCCGTCTTAAGGCGTGTAGTACCATGCGTCAAACTTACGCGAAGATAAACCTGCACACGTTACGGAGTCGCTCTTAAACACCTTGTATGCCTCTGAATCTGTATGCAAAGCAAACACTGAAGCATAATACCTTACTAACGGGCGACAACGCTATGCCACCCAAGTTGAATATTGAGCTATAAACGCGGAGCTCAAATTGCGAGTGAATTCGCCAAGCATTAGGAGTCGTTGCTAAGCAATTAGTTATGTGAAATTCAATTCGTCGAAGAAAGAGCTACCTTAATACCAAACGCTACCAATACAACTCCCATGGTTTTTTCCACGTATGCCTGAATAGATAAAAATGCTTTTCTTATATATGTTCGATTTAAAAACAGAGCGACCAATGAAAACCAAATCAAACAAGTTAATGAGACTATAGCTCCGTAAGTTATTTGGATTTCCAGAGGGGTCGAAGTACTCACGAGTTGAGTAAACAGGCTGACAAAGAAAAGTGTAGCTTTTGGGTTCAGTGCATTGTTAAGAAAGCCCATTTGAAAAGATTTCAATGCACTTATTCTGTCACGTTGGTCAGTATTAGGAAGGTCGATATCACTACCTTTACTCTTGATACAGCAATAGCCAAGATAGAATAGATAAAAAGCACCGAGGTATTTTACGATAGAAAAAAGCAAAATTGACTTTGAAAGCAAAATACCAATGCCAGCCAAGGTGTAGCCAATATGTATCCATACTGCACTTGCAACGCCTAAAGCGGTATATATACCTGAACGAGCCGAGTAAACAAGGCTGTTTCGGACCACTACAATAAAATCAGGTCCTGGGGTAACTATGGTCAAGATAGTTATAGTAATGACGGCTAGCAGCTCTGAGAGATATTGTGTTAATAGTAACTCCATTCAAGAAATCCTGAGTAAAATTCAATCAATCTCAAGTGTGCACTAAATTGAATAACAATGCACCTATTTCACATAGCGTTCGATCCAGTGGTGAGTGACGCCCAACGGAATTTAATTTAACCACCGTAAACACACAATCCAAAATTAACGTCAATAGTGCCGAGCGTTACGAATCAACTCGAAGCGTTTGTTAGGTGCGGAGCAATTTTGACATATAGTACTCATCCACATATTGGCAATCGATTTTTAATGAATTTCGTTTTGTTCCTTCAACTTCAAACCCTTGAGAAAGATAAAGATTATATGCTCTCTCATTGTGACACATAACTGTCAGCTCAAGCCTTGAAAAATGATGTTCTATAGCCCAAGCTTCAAGCTTTCCTAACAATTGTTTGCCGTAACCTTTCCCTGATACTGACTGCTTGATACCCATCACGCAATACATCGAATGACGGTTCCGGTTTGTAGAATTCCCGATACCAGCGCTAAAACCGTGGACTCCTAGCTCATCGGCAAGAACGAACATTGACTTAATATTGCTTTCAGAAAATGTTTCAAGGATCTTCACCTGTTGCTCTAGAGTTGTTTTCCTTTCACCTTCCTCAAACAACATAAACTTCGTTTCAGTATCAAGTTGAAACATCAACTCCAGAATAGATTCAGCGTCACTAACTTGTGCTTCCCTGACTTTCACAATAACTACCTTTTGCTCCGAGCCCCTAACGCTAAGTTGAGTTGCAACTAACACAACCACAATACTCAACCTGACTACCGTAAATACTAAACTCAACCAAACCGAAAATGCCACGCGTTAGCTGTCAAATTAAACGCCTTGTTGTGCCTTTTAATTCGTATATTAAGCAAACGCTATTTATTGTTTTCCTTACCCTGTAAATACTCTTCGTACTTTCGAGAAACCCATTGATGAATATGAAGCCCAGTCTTACGAACAAGATACCAATCTATAGCAGCCAAAATAACAAAACCAATAATAGTTCCCATTAGGTACCCTCCATAAACATCGGTGTGTAACTCTATCAAATAGTTAACAAAAGCTTTGAGCCTAAACTGGCTATTAATGCTAGTTCTGGTTCCTTTCCCTAACTCTGAAAAACACTGAGGTATAACGTTTTATAGACGTAATTCTTCCGTGTTTGCATTTCACCTATATTGCAACCATTTATTATGAAACTCAACCACTACCAAGATGTTGTGTGAATCGGAGGATCCATCCCAGAAAGAACTGCGGAAGTATTCTACATAATTCCCTCAACATTTGGGGCAGGTAATTTTCTCAAATGCGTTTAGGTTAAACGGTTGGATCTGGCGATTTTATTTAGAATTATAGTCAATCTCATGAGCGCGTTACGCCATCTTTGTTAGTTACCCTCTTTATAAGACTTTCTTTTTCAGAGAGATAACAGTGAACTTGAAATGACTGTCTATTTGAGGTGGAGGGAGGGGGTAGGATGTGAGTGAGTGTTGAGGCAGACATGAGAACCCTCAACGTACGGGATAGACTTTGTTGACCGCAGTCTATCCCGCCTTAAGGCATCAAGAAGTGCGCGTGATCCCGTTAGAGTTTCACGATCAGCTTGCCCTTGTTATCACCGGTAAAGAACAGGTTCAGGCCGGTCATGGCGCTCTCAAGCCCTTCAAGGGTGTGAGTACGGTATTTGATTTTACCCTGCATCACATACGGTGTGAGCTTGGCGAGCAGAGCCGGAACATCACCAAAGTGGTCTGGCATCGCGAATCCCTGCACCTTAATACGCTTTTTGATCAGATTGATCCAGTTTGGCCCCGGTGCTGGCTCTGCCGCTGTGTAATCGGCAATCATGCCACACACCACAATACGGCCATGCGTGTTCATACGATTAAAGATATGGTGTTGAATCGGGCCACCCGTGTTCTCAAAGAATACGTCAACACCATCGGGTGTCAGTTGTGCCAGTTTCGCTTCCAGATCATCGGTTTTGTAATTGATCGCGCCGTCAAAGCCAAGTTCATTAACTATCCAATCTGCTTTTTCGTCGCTGCCCACTACACCAACGACTCTCAGGCCTTCCGCCTTAGCTAACTGCCCAACCAGAGACCCTACCGAACCTGCAGCGCCTGTCACCACCAGCGTTTCGCCCGCTTTAGGCTCGCCAATATTAAACAGGCCCTGCGTTGCTGTCAGCCCGGGTAGTGCAAATACCGCCAATGCCATGTCGGCATTCACGCCAGGTTGCACTTTGTTCAGACCTTGGCCACTAGACACCAGGTACTCAGTCCAGCCCATCATCCCCATCACCAAATCACCTACTGCAAAATCAGGATGGTTAGATTCGACTACTTCACCAAAACCACTGGAGCGCATCACTTCGCCCAGTTCAACACGAGGAATGTAGCTGTTTTTGTCAGGACTCATCCAGCCCAGCATCGCAGGGTCAAGAGACATGTGAGTCTGCTTCACCAGGATTTGACCAGGACCTGCACTCGGGATCTCTTTGGTGACGACCTCAAACATATGAGGGCCCAGTGGCTTATCATCGGGACGCTGGCTAAGAAGTATTTCAGTATATTGGCTCATGATGTTTCCTTTTCTTTTTTGACTGCAATGAGGCTGCAACAGGCTCTGAGCGATAACTTTTCGCTGTGATTGTAGTATTCATTATGTTTATTGCCAGATATAGAGGTTAAAATGACAATCTCTATTGTCTATAAGACAACAATAGGTTTAATTAAAGAGTAAAGGTATGGATCAACTTCGCGCACTTAAATATTTTATCGCCACCGTCGAGGCCGGAAGCTTTACCACTGCAGGCAAACAGTTTGGCGTGCCTGCCTCTTCCGTATCAAGGCGTATTGCCGATCTTGAGGCTTCTCTCGGCGCTCAACTTCTTAAACGCACAACGCGCACCGTCAGCCTGACCGAAGTGGGCACTCAATACTACGCACAGGTTTCCGATCTGGTCACACAGCTGGAACAGTATGATCAGGGAGTGAAGAGCTATCAGACAACGCCCACCGGCACCCTCAAGATCAGTTCGATGGTTGGCTTTGGCGAACGGATTCTTGCCCCAATTCTGGATGAGTTCTCAGAAAGATACCCCGATATATCACTGGATGTGGAGCTCAATGATCAACTGTCCAAACTGGACAGAGATGACATAGACATCGCCATACGTGGCGGCTATGCTCCGGACGAGCGTGTGGTCGCGGTCAAACTGCTGGACAACCAGTTCATTCCTGCCGCCGCGCCAAAATACTTTGAAGTGTACGGTCTGCCGACCTCTACCCGAGAGTTACCTGCCCACAAAGGGCTCTACTTTAAAACTCCAGTGGGACCAACACCGTGGCTAAGCGAAATAAATGGAGAATGGCAGGATGTGTCTGCACCAAGCGTATTAACCAGCAACAATGGTAAATGGTTGGCCGACAAGGCGGTGAAAGGCGAAGGCATCATTATGATGCCTGAGTGGGTACTAAAACCTTATCTGGAACAAGGTGAGTTGGTCAGACTTCATTTTGCCGAGTCAATCGGAATCACCCAGAACCAGAACCTGGGTGTGTACATGTTGTATCAGAAGCTCGCTTACGCGACACCGAAAGTAAAAGCGGCGGTCGACTTTATTGCCTCTCGTGTAAAGGGAAGGATGTAGCCCTGTAAACAAAAACCGACCCTGGAGGGTCGGTTTTCAGAAGCAGTGGCTATCGGTTATAGAACCGTAATAATATCTTCCTGCGCCAATCGAGATTTTGGCAGGCCAAAATTGTAGTCCTCGCCCTCCTTGTGATAACCAAGTGCAAGTGCAAAGTCACACACATAACCCCCCAATTCTTCCTGGAACATCTCACCAATCAGCTCAGAGTCTACCCCTTCCATTGGTGTTGATGCGATACCCATACGAGCCAATGTATGTAGAAGATTACCCAACGCAATGTAGGTCTGTGCCTTAGTCCATTGGCCATTGTATCCATCTTCATCGGTGTTCAGTTCCGCAAAACCAAACGCTCCGTTAAGCATCATGTCGTACTTATCTGCTGGCAGGTGACCCGAAGTGACTTCTGCGTCGACCACTTTTTTGTAGTCGTCCTTGCTAAAACGCGGGTTGTGCGCAAACAAGATAGTGTGAGACGCTTCTTTTGCATGCGGTTGATTGAACTGATGCATATTGGCGAACGTGTCGTGGAATCGCTGCTTTGCGGCTTCGCTTTCGATCACGATAAATTTCCAGGGTTGCGAGTTGATCGATGAGGCTGAAAGGCGAATTGATTCCTTAATGATCTCCATGTCTTCCGCCGAAATGCGTTTGTCAGCATCGTACTTTTTAGCAGTATAACGGCTATTAAGATCTTTGATGATTTGATGAGTCACTTTACTCTCCACAATATTACCAAAACAATGAGTATGTTAAGCAAGCTTATCGGTGACGACCTTCATCGCAAAGCCCTTATCGCTTAATGTCAACGCTGTTGACGAAGTGTAGGTTAAGCTCTTTGGCATCTGAAAAAAAGTATCGATTCATCCAGACATTATGGAAAAAAAGATCCATAATGACTCAAAATATGCTCTGTTAGATCGCACTTAAAAAGCACTTTTATTTGCAATCCGCGATCTCATCGACACAAAAACAACCAAACTAAGTCTATGCTAAATATGACATTAACAATAATGAGGTTGTGGTTATGAAATACAAACATATCTTAGTGGCAGTCGAACTTTCGTATGATAGTAACGTGTTGATAGATAGAGCTGTATTTTTGGCAAAACTTCTGGATGCAGATGTGTCATTCATTCACATTGATGGCACCCATGGCGAAATCTATCCCGATATGGTGGACATCCGAATCGACCCCGAGCAAAGGCCGTTACACGTAGAATCCATGGATCAGCTCCATGAGTTCGCCGACTACGCAAACTACCCGATTAAACACTTTATTGTGGGTACTGGTGACCTTGGTGAAAAACTGAAGGCCGCCATTGCTGAGCACGACTTTGACTTGCTCATTTGTGGTCACCACCATGATTTCTGGAGTAAATTAGTGTCCAACTCCAGACCTATCATCAATAAATCGCCTATTGATGTCCTTGTCGTGCCTATTGACGATTAATAGCTCGATCGTCCCTCGACCACTTTAGGCTGCCTTCAGGCAGCCTAAGGCGCGTGTGCCATTCAGGGTAATCTTTACCATTAGTACCCGCTGATGTAATATTGAACAACTGTTCAAGTTACTGTTACGACCCGACCATGGCTAAATCCGCACAATTTGACCGTGATGATGTGATTCACAAAGCCATGCTTCTGTATTGGGAGAAAGGCTTTCACGCCACCACTATGCGTAATTTGCAACACGCTGTGGACATGCGGCCTGGCAGTATTTATGCAGAATTTGGCAGCAAAGAAGGGATGTTTAAAGCGGCCATCGAGCACTATGTTCGTCTGGGCGGTGAACGTCTTGAACAAGCAATTCTGGACCAGGGCTCTCCTCTCAAAGGCCTCGCCAGTTTTGTCTTCGATTCAGTGAAACCATGCCACAAAGAGATGCCCAATAATATGTGCATGCTTGCGAAGACAGTTGCAGAACTGTCTGATGAACAAACAGAACTGCTGAGTATTACCCGGCACTCCTTGCGCCTGATGGAACAGAAATTTGCTGACGTCATTACCAGAGCGCAGGCACTTGGTGAGGTCAATTCAGACATTTCTTCTCAGCGTCTGGCTCAACATCTTCAGATTCAAATCATGGGCATCCGCACCTACATTCGCACCGCACGCTGCACTGAAGAGCAAATCGAAGAACTGGTACTGACCATTTTCAACCACGCTCCGTTTACTTCGAACCAATAAAACCAACATCGGCATCCGCAGACGAACATCAGTCGACGACTTTTAAAGCTAAACCAGTTTCCTGTCGACAGGGACACATATCGTACCGCTAGATTGTTATACGAAACTTGTCATTTCTGTATAACCCACAAACCACTCCAATGACCATTTCTGTGACGCAAGTCGATTAAAGTTAACTTCCTAATAAGCCTCAACTAATTATACCGAACAGTCACTGTTGCTTGGCCATATATGGTCTAGACTCTAATGATTACTCTTTCTATAAAAATATCAGAATAAAGGATTGTCTATGTCTTACATTCCACACCTCGATAAGGCACTTCTAAAAGGACTTATCGCAGTATTACCATTGGCACTACTTGCAGGTTGCGATTCTGAGCCCCAGGCTGTCGCTCAGGTTAAACCCAGCGTTAAAGTCCTGGAAGTCACCATGAAGGCCATCACGCCCAGCGAAGAGTTCGTGGGAAGAACCGAAGCCACTCAGGATATCAAGATCAAGTCCAAGGTGCGTGGAAATCTTCTCAAGACTTACTTTGAAGAAGGCAGCATGGTGACTAAGGGTGATTTACTGTTTGAAGTCGACCCTGAGCAGTATGAAGCGGCAGTCAAGGCATCTAAAGCCCTTGTTGCTCAATCAACGGCGGCTTATGAGACGGCCGTTCGAAACTTTAAGCGTGGTGAAGGCCTCATCGAAGACAATTACATCAGTCAGGCAGACTACGACAACCTGCTTTCCAACAAACTGCAAAACGCGGCGGCATTACAAAGTGCCAATGCGGAACTCGATAATGCCAAGCTTGAACTTGGCTACACAAAGATCCACGCGCCATTTTCAGGCCGAATCGGTCGTGCTGAGGTGTTCGTGGGTGATTTGATCATTCCAGACCAAACAGAGCTGGTCAATCTGGTTCAGGTGGAACCGATGTGGGTGAACTTCCAGCTACCCGAGAGGGTTATCATCAGTGCTCAGAAGGCCGCTAAACTGGCTGAGCACGATTACTCCATTGAAGATCTGCCGGTTAAACTCCGGTTTCCTGATGGCTCGGAGTTTGACGAAACGGGCACCATTGACTTCATTGACAACCGGGTTGACGCGACAACGGGTACGTTAGCCGTCCGCGCGAAATTTGCCAATTCCAATCAAGTAGTGGTGCCGGGACTCTACGTGACCGCGATTATCGAAGCACCTACGGTGCAGGAAGTGATGCTGATACCACAGCGTGCCGTTCAGGAAGACCAACAAGGCCGCTACGTGCTTACGGTAGACAGCGATAAAGTGGTGAAACGTAAAAATGTTGTTCTGGGCAAACGCTATGGCGTGGATTGGGAATTAGAACAAGGCCTTGAAAAAGGTGAGCTTGTGATCACAGAAGGGCTACAAAAAGCACGTGTTGGTGCAGAAGTCGATTACGAAATGGACACCGTACAACCGTTCGATGAAAACGACTCTTAAGGACAAGCGATGATCAGTAAATTCTTTATACACCGGCCGAAGTTTGCCTTCGTCATCTCTATTGTGCTGACCCTGTCAGGACTGCTGTCGATTCCTGTCCTTCCAGTCGCAGAGTTTCCAAATATTTCCCCACCTATGGTCTCGGTCACAACCTCCTACCCTGGAGCCAGTGCTGAAGTCGTCGCCGACACAGTCTCTAAAGTCGTCGAAGCGGAGGTCAACGGTGTCGAAAACATGATCTACATGGAGTCGAAAGGGGCGAATGATGGTAGTTACTCACTCAATGTGACCTTTGAAGTGGGCACCAATGTCGATATGGCACAGGTCAACGTTCAAAACAGGGTGCAACAGGCCATGCCAAGACTTCCTCAGGAAGTACAGCGCAATGGCGTTAAGGTCGAAAAACAAGATCCCAATATCTTAATGATGCTTAATCTGGTCTCTCCGAATGAGACACTGGATAACCTGTTTCTCAACAACTACATGGGCATTAACATCAAAGACAACCTTGCCCGTGTCAATGGCGTCTCCAAGGTTAGTATCATCGGTGGCATGGATTACTCGATGCGTATCTGGTTAAACCCAGATCGAATGGCCAGTCTCGGTGTCACTGTTGAGGAAGCCATTGGCTCGGTTCAGGAGCAGAACATTCAGGTGGCAGCAGGTCGAATTGGTGCCGCACCGGTTCCTCGTGACCAACAATTCCAGTACACCTTATCAACCAAGGGACGTTTGAGTCACCCTGAGGAATTTGAGCAAATCATTATTCGCTCGAATCCAGACGGCAGTGCCGTTTACTTGAGCGATATCGCCCGAATTGAACTCGGTGCCGCAAGTTATGATGCGGAAGCTATGTTGGATAACAAACCTTCCGCGCTATTGTTTATCTACCAATCCAGTGGCGCCAATGCGCTGGAAGTCGCCAAAGGGGTGCATGACGAACTTTCCAGACTGCGTGAGCAGTTCCCAGAAGATATGGATTACAAAGTTCTCTATGACACTACTCAATTCGTTGAAACGTCGATTGACGAAATGATTGAGACACTGCTCATCGCCGTAGGGCTGGTGATTTTCGTGGTCTACATCTTCTTGCAGGATGTAAGACAAACACTGGTTCCTGCTATTGCTATCCCTGTTTCGCTTGTTGGCACCTTCGCCTTTTTGCTCGCAACGGGGATGAGCATTAATACTGTCTCCTTGTTCGCGTTGATTCTGGCTATCGGGATCGTGGTCGATGACGCCATCGTGGTGGTTGAAAACACCACACGTCTAATGGCAGACGAAGGGTTGAGCGCGGTTGAAGCCACCACAAAATCGATGGAAGAAGTGACCGGACCGGTTGTTGCTACCACGCTGGTACTGTTGGCCGTGTTCGCACCGACAGCGGTGATGCCGGGTATTACCGGACAGATGTATGCGCAGTTCTCTATTACCATCTGTATTGCGGTTTTGATTTCATCCGTCAACGCTCTGACGTTAAGTCCGGCTCTGTGTGCATCCTTGCTCAAGCCGCCGAAGATCCACGATGCTGGCTTCCACGCTAAGTTTAATGCCATGTTCGACAAAGCGACCGACAAGTACAGCGGCTTTGTCTCTGGTATGGTACGCAAGCTCATGCTCGTCGGCGTGGTCTATATCGCTCTGATTGGCGCAACGGGCTTCCTCGCGACATCCCTGCCATCCGGTTTCGTTCCGACTGAAGATAAGAAAGCCTTCTTTGTTGATGTGCAGCTTCCTAATGGTTCTTCCATCAACCGTACCAAAGACGTAATTGCCGAAATGGTGACCGAGCTCAACACACTGGAAGGTGTCACCAATGTCATCTCTGCCAGTGGTTATTCGATCATTTCCGGTGCGGTTTCTTCCAACGCGGGGTTGATGGTGGTTATCCTGTCACACTGGGATGAACGACAGGACCCGTCTCTGGTCGAAGCTCAAATCGTGCGCCGCGCTAACGCCGCCTTGTCGCGATACAGTGAGGCCACAGCGGCAGGTTTCTCTCTTCCGGCCCTTCCTGGTGTGGGCACTGTTTCCGGTGTTGAGTTTTTTATTCAGGATACTCTGGGTCGAACGCCTGCAGAGTTGGCCGGTGTAATGAGAGCAATGTCGATTCAGGCCACCTCTGAGCCCGAACTTACCACCGCATTCAGTACCTTCCAGGCTGACGTACCTCAGCTCTTTGTCGATGTTGACCGTAACAAAGCCAAAGTCCAGGGGGTTGAGCTCAATAGCATCTTTACTACTTTACAAACCATGCTGGGCTCGATGTATGTCAATGACTTCAACCGCTTTGGTAAAGTCTTTAGGGTAAACATGCAGGCTGAAACTGAGTTCAGGGACTCTGACCGGGATATCGCCCGTTTCTACATTCGAAACAAATACGATGTGATGGTACCACTCAACACATTAGTCACGATTGAGCCTAATTTGGGGCCGGAATACATTAACCAGTTCAACTTATACAGTGCCGTTAAAGTGAACGCATTCCCTGCGCCGGGTTACAGTACCGGACAAGCCATTGATGCGGTAAAACGCATCGCCGATACCACATTCCCAAATGGCTATACTTATGAATGGTCAGGGCAGACCTATCAAGAACTAAAAGCGGGTAACCTGGCACCGTTTATTTTCTCACTGGCATTAATCTTCACCTATCTGTTCCTGGTGGCTCAGTATGAGAGTTGGACCGTACCGGTCTCCGTCATGCTCGCTGTCCCGGTTGCGATACTGGGTGCCTTTGTTTATATCTGGATCATGGGCTCAGATGTCAACCTGTACACTCAAATCGGTCTGGTGCTACTCATCGGTCTGGCATGTAAGAACGCCATCCTGATTGTCGAGTTCGCCAAACAATTGCGAGAGGGTGGTATGAGCATCACCGATGCAGCCGTAAAAGCGGCAAGACTACGCTTCAGGGCAGTATTGATGACGGCATTCTCGTTCATTCTTGGGGTGATTCCATTGGTGATCGCGACGGGTGCAGGAGCCGCGAGTCGGGTCTCATTAGGCTATGCCGTAATGGGCGGTATGATTGCCGCGACCATAGTAGGTACCTGTTTGGTGCCCGTATTCTATGTCATGCTGCAATCCATGCGCGAGAAAGTAAAAGGTCGAAGTAGTTAAAGTAAAAAGGCAGCACCAGGTGCTGCCTTTTTTAATACCGCTATTTATCCAACTCTAACGTAATCCTGACGAAGTTATCGTCCTCATATTGAATCTGATATTTAAACACTTCACTGGCGTAGATTGTTCCAAGAAACAGATGCTTTTCACGAACCGTTCCACGAAACAGAATGGAGATACCAGACACTAACTGATTTTTGGTGCCAAAATGCGCATTGAGATCCGCAGATAATACGCACAGCAGGCAGCCATTTTCATCATGGCTCAGGTCGACTTTCTCCGGACTGGATAACAAAGCTGTGGTGCCGAGCTTTTTCTCAAGCTCTCGAATCAACAATAAATAGCTGTCCAGATGTGGCTGCAAGATTTCAGGTTTGGCCTCTACCCCTGTCAATAATACCTCTTCAAGATCCACCTGCAGTTTCTTTGCCTGCAAGCTCATTGTCTTGAGCTGTTTGCGTATCGCTTTATATTTGTTGCTTTTGATTTTGGGTTTTAACCATCGAACCAGGAGATCGTTCTTTTTCTCACGGTCGAAATAATGGGATTTGCTCTCAAGCTTCTTGAATTCTAGATGTAATAAGGCGTGAAGAGACACCTCGGTCAATAGGTGTATTGATTCCGAGTTAGACGTACTCATTTGCTTTGAACTGGATCCTTTGTTCTGCATCGTAGTCTGTAGGTAGTATAAGGGAAAGGATAATGGTGCCGAGAGAGGGACTCGAACCCTCACACCAAAGGCACTAGCACCTCATGCTAGCGTGTCTACCAATTTCACCATCTCGGCATCGCAATGCTACGTGAGCATTTATTGACGACCACATTTTCAGTGGATGCTGAAATGTTAACTGACGATTTTTTTCTTGTATAGCATTTCCATGAATAAATTCAGTAAAAACAGTTTGTTTGGTGAACAATTCATCAGTTTGGTGGAATCACACCCCGTCAGAAACTCACTCTTTCCTTTTAACCATATTTCACGTAGTGGAATAATCCTACCTAGATCACCTTATTCATCAGTGAGATTAATGTTTGAAGTATAGTTCAGTTGATATATCGCGGAGACATTGAGCGTTAACATAGTAAGCGAACACCAATAAACCATTAGGTTTCGGTGAGTTACTCAACGGAATTAATAACGTTGTCCTTCATAAACAGTAGCTAGGGATGGGCTGAATATAGGAAAGCTCATGTTCAGACTATTAATAACCAAGGTTGCCATCGTAAATACGGCGACATATTTACCCCAGGAGCATTACCGCTTAGCTTCAGACTCAGCCGCATTCCCTCCGACGGCTTCTGACCAGACCTTTTGGCGGTTTTCCGAATCTACTCTTAGACAACCCATTATCTGGCTGTTTCAGCATGCCTTAATGCGCCCGTGAGTGGCTAACTCCGTGTGATTTCATCTCCATCTGCAATTAATTCGAGAGTTGGAACACTCCCCTACAACACGACCATTTATCGATACTGGTAAAAGTATAATGAAAGATCGAATCAAACGTTTTTTTGCTTTTCTTGCCAAGGCCATAGTGGGTTTAGGCAGCTTTCTGTCCTTGAGCTATTTCTTTTCTCTACTCTCTCGAGTCCACGGAAAGGAGTTACCTGCGGACTATTTCAGCGACGGCGTACCCACCATTTTAGGATTACTCAATTCAGAGCTTTTCATGGGTATCATCTTTGTTATTACCGTTGCTATTGTTGTCTACGTTCTCTATTTGTTGTGGCGACTACACGAGGTCGCCGTTCACCGCAGCCAATATATGAAAAGCGCCCACGCCAATCTGGTTTTTGCCCTTTCACTCTGTGGCTTGTTCATCGACAAATTATGGTGGGTGCTGGCGCTGATTATTGCCTTTACCGACTGGCAAGCCATTGGGCGTGCAATCAGTAAAGTTATCCACAGCGGCATTACGGGAAAAAATGAGGAGCAAACACAATGAAAGAAATCATGCTTCCGTATGTTTTGATTATCTGGCTTCTTGTAAAACTGGGTGTCATCAAGTGGACTCTCAAAAATGCTGTTATCAGCGTTGGTTTTGGCGCTTTTCTCGCCTTCCTGCTGTTTACGGCACACCGATTCTGGTCGCCAGCAGACTTAACCGACAGTACCACTGTCAAAGCACCCCACGCGGTACTCAGTCCCTTGTTCGGTCAGCAAGTCAAAGAAATCTATGTTACCCACAACCAAAAGGTCAGCAAAGGGGATCTCCTTTACACGCTTGAATCGGAAGACACGGATGAAGAGCTTAAAAGCCTGCGCTCTAGTCTGGTCGCAGCGGAACATCGCATTGTCAGCATTCAGGAACAGATCGCTATCGATAAGAAAAACCACCAGCGCTTGGTAAATCTCGATGAATTCAGCTCAGAACAGGATCGTGACGAGCTTTACACCCGAATTCAAAAAGGCACAGCGGACTTGATGGCGGCTCGCTCTGATGTCGATGGGATTCATGCAAAAATCAACCAGAAAGAGTGGCTCAATGACCGCAATCAGGTACGCGCTCCCTTTGATGGTGTCGTGGGTGTGATCAATATTGCTGAGGGCTCCCGAACCGGTAACCTGCACCTTTTCGACACTGAACGTAAATTTGTAGAAATGCGCGTCAGCGATCAGACCTACCGACACATCAAAGAGGGACAGTTTGCCGAGTTTTTCGTTAATTCTCATCCTGGAGAAATATTCCGCGGACGTGTCCACAGTATCACCACTAACACCGGTGAAGCGCAGATATCGCCACGCGGAGCGACCCAGCATGTCCGTCAGCACGTCGGCAATAATATGGGGTCTCATGGCCGAACTATCGTCATCGAATTTAATGAGCCCGAAGGCTATGACATCCCACTCGGAGCAACGGGTTCCGGATGGGTATCTGCAACCAAGCCTTCTCAAGCACTGGGTTTTATGGACATCATTGGTGGTGCAACGGTACGCCTGAAAGCCCTGAAGGCCTACTTGAGCGCTCTGTAACTGGCAAAAGGTAACCCTCTTGAGGCCTACAAATAGCCGGGACGCTGATTGGAACTTGAACAATACATTGGGCCTACTGCACCTCACATTTGTGGGGTGCATTTTTGTCTACATCATTCGCTTGAAATTTCAATCCATACCTATTCGTTTTACTTATATCTGCTAACTTAGCACTATTTCAATTAAACGTTACCTTGTGCCCGCTTTCGATTAGAAGAGCATTGAATACAAATAAGGTAATTAGAAATGAAAAAGACAGCAATCATTGTTGCAATTGCATCTGCGTTCTCAGTAAACGCAATCGCAAACGGTTTGTCTGGTGGTATTGAGCTGGATGCAAAGTTTGGCGACAACGGTCAAAAACTTTATGAGACCAGTAACGGTTCTGGTATGAAAGCCTTTGTCGGTTATGAAGGATTTGGACTTTCTGCAAAGCGTAAAGCAAACTTCGAGAACGAATACAATCTTAGCTACCAGCACGACTTCGACCATGTCTGGGTAAAAGGTGAATACGAGTTTGCCGATAAGAAAAGCGTACATGGCAACTATAACGACCAGAATAAATTTGGCGTAACAGTTGGCGGAAACGTAGCGGATCTATTCGATACCTCTCTTCGTTTGCGCAAAGACACCGAGCTCAACTCGGGTAACGGCACTCACCGAAGCGATATCTATCGTTTTGACTTGGCTGCAGGCAAGCAAGTAACGGACCGTACGCACCTAAATGCTAAGCTCGTTGGTCAAAAGGAAAATACCAGAGAAAAAATCAGTGGTGATCAAGGTAAAGACACAATTTACAATGTTGAATTGCGTGCGACGTTTACCGCTATCGATAACTTCATTCCTTATGTCGAAATTGGTAACGAAGGTCAGTTTGGTGACGACAAGCGCAACACCTACGGCAAAGTTGGCGTTGTACTTCCATTCTAACCAACACATCGGTTAATTGGGCACAAGATATTCGACGGAATGAATATCTTATCTGTAGTAACTCATACTCGATATTACACATCCACTCGGGTAGTCACTACTAGATCGTACAAGTCGACCTGCCGATATTGGAACTCACAATTGGACAAAAGCAATCTAGTCTCCATTTTTTTAACATCCCCCAGAATTCCGTCATACTCACGCAAGTGAGGATCTCCTAAAGCGCATAGCTAACTGAAAAATAATGACTACGTCGCGTAAATTGCGTTCACAGCGCGCTGAATGAGATCCCCTTTTTCAAGGGGATGACAGGGTTATTTTTTAGGTTTAGAAACAAGAAATGGGGCAGATCTGAGTTAGCCCTCACGCCTTTCCATCTGACTGCATCACGACAGTGCAATAGCTTGCCCTTATGGGCGTGCAGCACTGCTCGCAGACCAATGAAGTAAGCAAGTCAAAGTAGAAAAATGAGACTTCGTAAACGCCCTAAAGTAAAGAGTTGGGCTAACCTTACAGTTTGTTATCCTAAGCGTTTTTAGTTAGCAACGGAGTTCTTTCATGAGCAATGGTCCAATCATCGTATCTCCCGAAAGCAGTGTTCAGAGGCTTCAACGAGTCGAGTTGCAAGCAACAGGTATCTACGATGAGAAGTGGTTACAGCAACTTATCTTTGCTAACGCTGACCTATTACCCTTTTATGAGATTGATGCTGACTATACCGGTGCGGTACCAGTGTGTATGGAGCTTGTCACTAAGTCGGGTCGAGTGGACTGCATCTATGTGACGCCAACGGGCCGATTGGTCATCGCGGAAACCAAACTCTATCGAAACCCTCAATCTCGTAGAGAAGTGATTGGGCAAATACTCGATTACGCTAAAGACTTGATGAATTGGAGCTACGACGAACTTGATACTAAAGTTTGTGCAGTTAATGGTGGTCTATCGCTTTTTGAATTGGTTGAGGCGGGTGGCCATGAAGTATTAGAAGCCTCATTCATTGATATGGTCCAGCGAAACCTCTCAAGAGGCCGTTTCTTATTATTGGTAGTGGGCGATGGTATTCGAGAAGGGGCTTTTGAGATAAAGGACTTTCTTAATACCCATGCATCAATGGAGTTTTCCTTTGCCATGGTTGAGGTACAGATCTTCCACATGTCAGGTGAACAGCTGCTCGTGAATCCTCAAGTGATGCACAAAACTGAAATTATTGAGCGCCGAGTGATTTCGATTAATCAGGTAAGTAGTGAAGTTACTGAGAAACTGGAATCCACCAACGAGCAAAATGAATCAGCCACAAACAAAAGTTCTGGCCAATCCTATGAGTATTGGAGTGCATTGCTTGATTATCTTGAGCTTGAAGACACTAACGTTAGGTTACCAACCCCTTCGACTCAGGGGCACTTATGGTTCGAGTTACCACCAAGGGCGCACAATAGTTGGATAACAACTTACCGCTCTAAACCCAATGAGGTGGGCGTCTTTGTGAAATTCAGAAATGACGCACTTGGGCAATACTTGTTTGAGTATCTGTCTGATAGGCGAGAATCATTGATGCCACTATTGCCAGAGGGCACTCAGTTTGTGCCAGATAAGCTAAAAATCTCGCTACCCGCAATCTCTCTTGACTGGCAGAATGAAGAGTCTTGGAAAGAAGCGTTTGACTTCTACCAGTTGCGTTTAAATCAAATCTACCCCGTCGTTAAACCTTTGCTGCTGCAAGCGCTCAATGCGTATGAAAATTAACGGCGTTTAGAACCATAAAGTGGGCAAAAAATAAAAGCATAAGGTGATAGTCCTCAGACTTACTAGGCACTACATAGATAAGGAAAGTAGGTCAAACTACCCCACTGTGATTTTTGAGGTTGAGCGTCACTTGCACATAATGGGGCATTTCTGCGTTACATTCCCCCTCGGCACGTCTCTGGACAGAAGCAATATAGTCTCCTTTTTTTTAACATCTCCCAGAATACCGTCATCCTCACGCAAGTGAGGATCTCATAAAGCGCGTAGCTAATTGAAAAATAATGACTACGTCGCGTAAATTACGTTCACAACACGCGGTATGAGATCCCCTTTTTCAAGGGGATGACGGGGTTATTTTTTGGTTTAAAAACAAGAAATGGGGCAGAACTGATTTAGGGCAACCTGTCAGATATGGTCACATCGAGTAAACAAAACTGACAGGTTACGTTCAGACTAATTCATCTTATCCTAACTCAGCAAATCCCCTTCCCGTCTTATTTTTTCAGCGCATTCAAATTCCAGACATCTTTATTACTCCCTATCTGGCTCACCTGAATCCAGCCCCAGCCTCAGCCTCAGCCTCAGTGTGATTCAGCCTCATAAGGTCCAGTCCATTTGCCTTATTTCATAAATAAAACAAAGCCCCACACTCGTTTAAGCATGGGGCCTGAAAATTACTCGATGTGCGTTGTATTACCAACCATCATCAATAGCAGAATCGATAATAGCGTCTTCGACGATAGCATCTTCATAATCCGATATCACCGCCTCCTCGACAATCGCATCGCCAATGAGCGCATCGCACTCTGCTTCATCATATGCGCCATCTATGACACCTGCGGCGCCACCAATCATAGCGCCGGTTTTCGCATCCCCCGCCATAGCGCCAACAACGCCACCGACAACCGCACCTTCAACCGCATCGGTGACCACATTGCCAGGCTCGCAGGGATGATAAGCCATAGCAGACGAAGCGGAAAATATTAGCGCACAACCTAGTAGTGTTGATTTCATAGTAACCTCAATATGTATGGATGCCTCCCTGCACCTCCCAAAATGTAGGTTGAACTGTAGCGTCAATCGCAAATAGCACGAAAATAGCTACTATCTTGTTTTCAAATATATGAAACAGTTTCCGGTCTGCCACTTGCTTCTGATAAGGCGCCGCTATTGAGGTATTCGCACACTCGATAATACTCACCAAGATTGCTAATAGGTCATCTACTTACTCAATTGTTATTAAAAAAATGGCGGCGTAATATCCTCACAATTAATAATGAATGGGTGACTGACATGTTTAAAATGTTCATCGAACGACCTAAGTTTGCAATCGTTATTGCACTTTTGATCTCCCTTATTGGCGCAATATCCGCCGCCAACTCTCCCATCGGAAGGTACCCGGATGTGGCTCCGGTTACAGTGGAAGTTCGAACGTTTATGGATGGAGCCAGTGCCGATGTAATGGCGAAGTCAGTTGCCCCGGAAATTGAAAAACAAGTCAATGGCGTCGCTGGAATGGAGTACATGAAATCCACCAGTGGTGCTGATGGTACCTACACATTAGAGGTGGTATTTGAAAGCGGTACCGATTCTGATAAAGCGGTCAATCTGGTTCAGAACCGTGTTAACTTGGCGCTGCCCGAATTACCTGGTGACGTGATGCGAAATGGCGTTCAGGTAGAAAAGCTCTCCAACGGTTTAATGTTGGGGATTTCCATCACCGATCCATCTGGTGACGCCTCTGCAATCGAAATCAGTGCCTTTTCTGGTGGTCCGTTAAAAGAAAAGATACAACGTATCAATGGCGTATCCAAAGTCGATGTCCTGGGTGAGAAAAAGTACTCGATTCGTGTCTGGCTCAACCCCGACAAAATGAAGCACTACTCCATCAACGTTGACGATATTAGTGACGCTATTGCGACTCAAAACAAAATCGCTTCAGCTGGCAGTTTAGTTGACGACCGTCTGGAATTCCCAATTACCGTCGATGGAGGCCTGGAAAGCCCGGAGCAATTTGGACAGATTGTCGTTCGGTCAGACGAACTGGGTAAGACAATCTATCTGAAAGATGTCGCGAACATTGAGCTGGGAAGCGAAATATACACTGCGAATGCGTACGGAGAAAACGCGAATGGTGCGGTGCTTTTCATCTATAAAACACCTGAAGCCAATGCCATGACGGTTGCTTCCCAGATCAAAGCACTACTGGACGAGCCCGGTCCATATCAAATCAAAACCGTCTACGATGCCACCACATTCATTGACGGTGCTATATACAATGTTCTGGAAACCCTGGTTCTGGCGGTAGCTATTGTCTCGCTGGTAACGCTTGTCTTTATGCAAAACGTCCGATTAACGCTGATTACCGTAACGGCTATTCCGGTTTCCCTTATCGGGACATTCGCCGTGATGAGTGGTCTGGGCATTCAAATTAACATTATCTCCATGTTCGGATTAGTAATGGCGATTGGTATCGTGGTCGACGCTGCGATCATTGTGATTGAGAATGCGGAGCACCAACTGCACGAACATCCGGATATGACGGTGAAAGAAGCCATATCTAAAGCACTTGAGATTACCTTTTCGCCCATTATCGCTTCCATGTTAGTGCTGCTCGCCGTTTTCACTCCTTCTCTTTTCATCCCTGGTATGGCGGGCACAATCTACTCCGAATTTGGCATTGTACTGTGCGCCTCGGTGGTTGTATCAACACTGGTCGCCCTGTCGTTAACGCCCGCTTTGTGCGCGTTATTTATGAAGCCACCAAGAAAAAACGTAGTCGCAAAATCTGTCGAGTGGGTGATCACACAAAAGATTCGTGCCTTTACCGGCTTAGCATGGACGGCCACTCGTCTGCCATTGCTGACCATATTGCTTCTGGCTGGCGGACTTTATCTATCCGTAGAGCGCGGCGCGACGCTGCCAACCGGGCTATTACCTGAAGAAGATACCAGCGCGGTCTTCGTTGTTGGTAGTTTTCCTCAAGGTACAGCGCTGGCGAAAACGGATGAATATCTGGCTCAGCTAACTGAACAACTGAATGCGCTTCCCGGTGTGACCACCAGCGTTGAAGCATCCGGCTTCAACCTCCTGACCAACACGGCAGAGATGAGCAGTTTTATGATGCTTCTCTCTTTGGATAATATGGAAGCAAGAGCCGCATCTGACACTGAGATCACAGAACAAGTCAACCAGGTGCTGGCCGCTAACACAGACATTCAGGCATTTGCGTTCAAACCACCCGTTATTCCTGAACTTGGCATGGTTGATGGCGTGAACTTTGTGTTGTTGGCGCCTGAGCTATCCCCTAAAGAACTCTATGAACTTACTCAACAATTCAATTCTCGTCTGATGGAAGATGAACGAGTCGGTCTGGCAATGGGGCTGTTTGAAGTCTCTAAGCCGTCAGTAAAACTGAACATTAAGCGAGATGACCTTCTTAAATATGGCGTCACCTTTGCTGAGGTGGTCGAAGGCATGCAGACACACTTTGGCGGCAGCTACATTAATACTTTCAACATGAACGGCCGAAACTATAAAGTCATGGTACAAAATGATCCTAAGTTCCGTCTTGATCCCGAAGCTCTGAAAAAAACTGGCCTGTCCAAACCTAACGGCACTCGTATTACCTATGAAAAGCTGTTCGATGTGGAACAAATCAAAGTACCTAACTTCATCACTCGTTATAACGCAGAGCAAGGGGTCTTTATTGATGTCATTCCAACCGTCGCAACCGGGCAAGCTATCGCAGCGATTCAGGAATTAGCCGATGAGTTGGGTTACCGGGTGGAGTTCACCGGTGCAGCGAAAGAAGAAGTGAGCGCTGGTAACACCGTCGCTGTTGTAATGGGACTGGCGATGCTGGTGACCTTCTTGGTGCTTGTGGCACAATATGAATCCTGGCTAATTCCTCTGGCCATCATGCTGACAGTACCCACTGCCGTTATCGGTATTGTTGAAGGTGTCATTCATATCAACGGCAACATCAATATTCTGACTCAACTTGCCGCCATTCTGTTGATTGGGATGACCGTCCGAAATGCGATTTTGATCGTCGAATTTGCCAAAACACTGCGAGATGAAGGTGAGTTAACCATCAAACAAGCGGCGGTACAGGCCCTTCGCCTGAGAGCCCGTGCGGTGTTCATGACCGCGTTCTCATTCGGCGTCGGACTCATTCCTCTGATGCTGGCCTCTACGGTAGGTTCTGGTGGTCAGCAGGCGCTGGGATGGGCATCATTTGGCGGTATAGTGTCAGCAACCTTCATCGGCTGCATTATGGCCAGCGTCTTTTTTGTCCTTATCCAGCAGCTTCGTGAACAATTTAAACCCGTTCACTAAACCATGTCATCAAACCAGAGCCTCCATCGAGGCTCTGGATTGATAAAAAGTAGCGGTTCAGAGCACAGCTTGTAGGTGTTTACCATGGTTTGAACACACTTTCATCCATGCTAAAAACTGATGGATACCAACTCGCACCAGTTACCAAAGAACCAGACAATACGATTCTAAAGAAACAACTTTCAATCGCACCTTGATTAATGGACTAATCATCAATCCCTGTTAAACGAGGTAACCATGAAATTCTTTCTCATTCAAAACGGCGCACACCGCTTTGTCACCGATAACCAAGGCTTCCAACAAATGTGTGGTGAAGGCTGGTATGTCGTTGATGTAACCGTAGCTCCTTGCTATAAGTCCGCAGTTCGTCTGTTTGCTGATTCCTGAAGGCTGCAAAAATGGACGCATTACACCCAATAGAGTATTGCCTGATTGATGACCCTTCGGATTGGCTAGTGATCGCTATTTCGGCCTTGCTTGTGGCCTTATGGTACGAACGAAAAAGAGTAAGAGACGCTTTTGCTAGTGATAACTCAAATTAAAGAGCGTACGCTCAGGAACATCATCCATCCTGGGCGTAATGTCTTACATAGTCGCCCTTTTGAATGACGACACAGAGAAGCCGGTCACCAGCATGGTGCCACTGATGACCAGTAAGGTACCGACTATCGTATTCGCACCTATCGGCTCGCCCAGAAACAAATTTCCCCACAGGATACCGAACATAGGAATCAGGAAAGTTACTGACAGAGCTGACGAAGGACCGATATCAGTAACAAGCCTGAAGTAGAGCAAATAGGCGGCGCCAGTGCAAACCACACCCAACAGAACTACGGAGATCCAAACGTCTTGAGTCGGAACTTCTCTCATGGGCACAAAAGGAATCAGCGGTAGCACAATCAAACACGCGGCCCACATACTGCCGTGTGCATTATTAAACGCCGGAACCGAGGGCGCATTCCTGGCATAATTGGTCGCAATTCCGTAGCAGCAAGCAGCCATCACGCCAGCAACAATCGGTAAAGTCGCTTCCTCACCAATTCGCATCGCGTCCCACCCCACCAGCACCGCCACGCCCACAACCCCAATCAGCAGCCCTAATGCACCACGTTTAGTTAACGGAGTCTTGGTCCAGAATACACCGATTACGGCTCCCCATATTGCTGCGGTTGAATTGAGTATCGACAAAGTAGAAGCGTTAAGGGTCTGTGCCGCGTAAGCAAACAACAAAAAAGGTAAAGCGGTATTAAACAGACCGATGATAAAAAAGTGACGAGTATGTTTGGTGAATTCCAGTTTTTTCTTAAGATAGAAACTAACGGCGAGCAAAGCCAGTGCGGCAAAAAACACTCTCGCCTCAATCAGCACAGCGGGGCCCAGCACATTTGCCCCTATACGCATAAACAGAAATGATCCGCCCCAAATTGAGGCGAGTAGAATCAGTCGGAGAAAGCTTGCCAAATCCATCGGTCTATCTTTTGTTATCTTGGTTTGCCTCTACTGTGCGCCATAGACTTTTAAAGCACAACCCCCACTTAGGTCTTATTTGGATTAGGGTTCCGAAAATGGCTGGGCAAGCGCATCAACTAACCCAGCCCTTTAAATTAGTACTTAAAAGACACCCCGAACTGCACTGCTTTTTCCTCAAAATGATGGGCATCAAAGGCTTTGTTTGTCTGTCTATACTCAACATACGGCTGTAGCTTAGTGTCGGTATAGGTGAGCCGAGCTTCGTAATGTAAGTTAGTATCGTTGTCTAAAACTAAGTCTGATTCAAGCTGCTTCTGAACCACATAGTTATAAGAAAACTCCGCAACGTGTCCCAGTTCATAATTGAATCCTAGGTCCATTCGTCCAAGCTGACTCCTTTTTGAAGAGTGATGGTGTTCATGATGAACGCCGTGGTCGTGGTCATGATCATGACCACCGCCTAAGCTAATTTTGCTATTGCCGTAATCGTAGCCAAAACGACCCTTTAGCGACAGCTCATGATTCACTTGATAGTCAAGACCAATACGTGCGCGAAGTTCATTGCTATCCAGATAACCTCCTTGAGCATAGGCGCCATAAGCGAACCAACCAATATTATCAGTTGGGTTAAAATACTTACCCCCACCCAATTGGTAAAACTCGTGGGCTCCAGTCTCAGCCTCACCGTAGACAAATACGCCTGAGTCATGCATCCAGACACCTTCTATGCCGTACACTCGCTCTGTATCATTGTCGCTGTGACCGTGGTGCTGTTCATCGGCAAAGTAGACTTCTATATGTGAGCCATTGGAAATATCGACATTGCCGTGAGAAAAAGCGAAAGTTGGTAGTATCAGCGTCGATAGGAAAAGAATTGATCGCTTGAAGTTCATTGTTGTTTCTCTTGAGAAAGCGGTTCTCACTCCTTAAATACCGCTCAATAGTTAGTAGATTGGGTTGTTAAAACGGTTACGCTTCAGGCTTATCTAGTGACTTCTCACTTCCGGATAGCTTTATTTGGCGATTGAAATCTCTATCCGCCAGTTCTTGCTCGTCATACAGATCCTCTAGTACCACTTGATCCATCGCCATCACGTCGAAGAACTGATCTTTACAATAATCATTGGTCCATTTGCGTAGCATTTCTGGATTATTGGCGATATCCGCTACATGGCCGGCTGCGAAATGGGCATAGTGTTCAAACAGTTCTTCATCGGTTCCATTTGCCACCCAGGCTAATTTTTTGAACCATACTGCGGATTGCTGCTCTGAAATGTGCTCGTTAACTTTGCAAACCGACATAGCCACCAGCGATTCGGTGTAGTTCTCATAATGAGGCAAGGTATTGTGGACGTGAGCGCCACAAGCAATAGCTAAAGTTGGAATCAGTGCGACTAAACCAGTTACGACTTTCTTCATAGCGATTTCTCCTCAGGTTGAGTACACATTTGTTTGACATGCCCTTTCTGCTCAGCTTCCTGAATCAGTTTTTCCCCAAGGCTGACTCCTTGTAGATACATTTCATCTTCTTCGCTAAAGGTATAAGTTTCGTGAAGTACTTCTTGTGATAGCCCTTCAATGGTTTCTCTAATCATCATGGCGTTTTGCAGTGAGTACTCCGGGCTCATCGAGCCTAGCTCTACGCAGTATGCATTTACCCTCTCTACAGCCGCCGCGGCCATTACTGCATTATCTCGGCTAAAGAGTGTGTCGTGATCATGTTGCGCGGCATGAGCTGCGGTACCTACCAGGCTCAAACTCATCAATGTGAAAGTGGTCATTCGTCTAAACATAATGTGGTCTCGATAAAAAAGCGGTTGGAACACGGGCATCTTGCGTGATGCCCGCTAGTCTGGGTTATTGTTGTTTTGTCTTGTCGTTGCGAGTATCGCGATAAGGGTCTGCAGACTCTTTTCTGTGGACAGAACGAGGCTCTAAGCCGTGCGCTTCACGCATTTGATCCACCATTCGTTGCTTCTCTCCCATGCCGCGTTTCATGCTCTCTGGTAACACTTCCGTTGGTACAATAAGGTCACGATCCAGCGGCCACTCTTTTAACAGTTCTGGGTGATATCCCTCTGGGTAATACAAAGATTCATCAATTTCGAGTTCTCTGATCTCTTGTTCTTGAATATCTGCTCTCGAGTTTTTGGGAACGGGTACTCGGAATACTTCACCGTCGTTTAAGTTGAACTGAGGCGCTCGGTTGTTTGGAAAATCAGGAATGATCCCCTCTCGTACCCATGCTTTGTCAGGGGTAATATTGGCGACAATCATGTCTGGCGCGCCAAAATGGTAAGGTCCTTTCCAATGTTCACGGACCTGCGCTACCGTCTCATTGTTGTAATAAGGGTCAAACTCCATATGTGTGGTCATAAACAGTCTTGGCTGTACCTGATTCGCAAGCCAACCCGCTGCATAGCCAGACGTGTGGTGAGTATCGATGGTATAGCGCGTCAAGAAGGCAGGAACACCTTGTACGATAGAGGCGAGCCCTACCAACTCGGTTTGCACTTCGGTGACAAACAAGTCGCAGCCTTTGCCATACTCAATGTCAAGCTCGGTCGGCCGACCGTCACCTGTCCAGACAAAACACAGCGACTCTTCATCATTGATGGTCCAGTCTAGTCGATACGCCGATGCGCCATCTTTTGCGTGGGAGCGACGCCAGTGAGAGACTTTGACGCCATCAACGTCGTAGATAACACCGCCATCGTCTTTAAAGTCGTACTCCACTACTTCAATATCGTTGCCTGAAGGGAACACATCAAAGGCATCTTGGTGCCAAGAAAGCATCTGCAGCATGCCTTCGACCATATGACGAGTGCCGTCTTCTGGATTACGACCAGAAGGACCATAAATCGTAAGTGGTTTTTCCCAGCGACCGTTCCAACCACCAAACTGATACAAATAAGGTAGTGAGCCAAAATGGTCGACATGTAAGTGCGTGATGAACACCTTATCGAGTTCGTTTAAAGCGACACCAGCACCGATATAGTTAGCAATGGAGGCTTCTCCCAAGTCGAACACAAAATTATCGCCATTACCAAGCTCTACATAGATAGATGTATTAGCCTGCCCAGGTCGAATCATGGGAGAGGTACCCATGAAGGTCACCCGCATTTCATTGTGCTGAACCTCTTCCGTTCTAGGGAACCAGTTAGCAGCAGTAACCATATGATCCATCGGCTCAATACCGTCAAACATCAGACCTTCTTTCCAAAGCTCTTCTCCCGTTTGAATGTCGGTCTTGAGACCACCTTGCAAGATCGCGTGGATCTCCTCGGGCGACGAATAGATCTTTCCACCTTGTTTCATCAGCTCTTCGGTGTTGACGTTTTGTTCATAGTTGTAGTGTTTGTAGCCTGAAAAACTGGCTGAGTTTTCAGATTGATAGTGCTCAAACGGATTCTGCGCTAACACCGCACTAGACATGAGGATCGCGCCAGTCATAGCACTTAATTGGTGAATTTTTCGCATAGTGATCTCTCCATACCCACAATGTAGGGTTGGTGACTAAAAGTTAATGTTTAAGGGGCGAGCAAGCTCGCTAAATTTGGTTTAAGTAGACGTTATAACGGCAGTCGAAAGCCGACTAAGAACGTATTTTCAGGTAAGAAACGGGCGTCTGAGTGCGAGGTATGGATATCGGTTTTAAACTCGGCATAAGCAGGGATTTCGTTATGTTGAACTCGAAGTCCAATATTGGAGCTAAAGCCTAAGTGGCCACCTTTGGTTCCAATTTCTTCCGGGAAGTAACCCGTGTTGTTCATGACACCTGTCGTCATCCCCCCTTCAATAAAGGGTCTGATCTCAAAACTGTTTGGCAGCTCGAAGTTGTAACCCAACTCCAGAGCAAAACCGCCTCCCCTGTAATCAAGGTCGTTGTTAGTACCTTTGTAGAGATCGAAGTTAAGGCCGATGTACTGATTGAGTTCCAGACCGACAGTGGCATTAATCGCAGAGTGATTTCCCTCCAGTGATGAATAACCCAGCCCCCCTCTGAATTTGAGTTCTGAATCCTCATTGTGCGCCTGAGCAGCACCTGTAAAGAAAATTGCGGTCAATGCCAAAGTAGAAACGATACGAATGTTTTTCATAGTTTGTTTTTCTCTCGATTAAGCGAATAACTCATCACATCCGTGTGCTAACGGGAAAAATTCTATACATCCACGAAAGTAATATAAACAAACCAAAAATCACTTTAAATATTAATTTAATTTATGTATTTAAGATCATTTTACTCACGGGTTTAGTCGGCCATCGCCAATTGACAGCTAAATGCTCTCTGCTAGGATAGAAACATCACCCTAGAAATCAGTTTGTTATGGACTTAAATCTCCTCTCTACTTTTAGTGCCGTATATCGACATCGTTCTATCACCCTGGCTGCGGAAGAGCTCAACTTGACTCAACCGGCAGTGAGCGCTGCATTAAAGCGATTGGAAGGTGTGGTGGGGAAGGCGCTTTTTGTCCGCTCAGGGCGTGGAATTGCACCAACCGGTGCCGCAATTGCACTTGCGGACAAAATCGAAATGCCCTTGGCGGTACTTGAAACCATAGAAAAAAAGCAGGAAATCACCAAAGTCTATTGCAGCGAAAGCCTGATGCATCTGGTTTGCGATTTACCCGGACTATCCTTCATTGAAGCACCATTGAGTGACAAGCAGCTGCTGGCCGACATCGACACACAGAAAGTGCATCTTGCGATTGATGTAGCAACTAGTATGAGTCAGGCACATATTGTCGAGGACATCTTCAACGAACCCGCTGTTTGTGTCTGTCGAAAAGACCATCCTGAGATTGGCGATACGCTTTCTTATGACGATTACTTCAACGCGCATCATATAGCGTTAAAAATTCGTCGTAATAACGTCAATATGTTGGATTTTTTATCAGAGAAGCCAAGCCCGCCAAGAATCATAAAGGCAGAAACTGGCTCGGTTTCCAGCATGTTATCACTGGCCGCAACAACAAACTTACTTGGCGCATCGACACGTGCACTCGCTGTCCATCTTGCACCAATGCTGAATCTAAAAGTGTTCCCTATTCCGTTAGCTATTCGCAATGTGCAGTATCGAATGATCTACCATCGCCGATTTATCAATGATGACGACCACAAGGCTGCTCGAGAAATGCTCCGTTCGACGATACAGCACAACCAGTATCAATAACTAAAACCAACAGTTCTGCGATTACGCCACTTTTGCTTCAAACCCGAGAAAACATGGTCATCCCCTAGAAAAAGGGGATATCATTCAACGCGATGTGAACCTGAATCACAAGACTTAGTCGTTAATTTTCAGTGAACTACGCGCCTTTGAAGTTCCTCACTTTCGTGAGGATAACAACCAGTTATTATATGGTAAGACAAAGAAGACGGAATCGCTTCGAATCAGACATGTGCCGGATATTTATCAAACTATGTTGTCCTCTAAACTTGCACTATGTTTAACATAATGCTGATAAGAGTATCTGTGTCAAAGGAGTCACTGTGAAACGCGTAATTCTGCTAATAACCCATTTAGGGGCTCTGATTTTTGGCTTTATGTTAGGTATCTATGTGCTTCCTATCCTAACCCAGCCGGAGTCCCCCTCGATAGAAAGTATTAACAACAACTCAAACGCCATTGTATATTCAGGGGAATTCGACAAAGATCGCCAGGACAGCGACTTCTTGCATTGGGGAGAGGGAACCATCAGCTTAACGGAAACCAGTGCGATGTTCATTGGTGAGCTTGCTCCTGGTCCTGATTACAAGCTCTACCTGTCACCAACCTTTGTAGAAACAGAAGCGGAGTTTATGGCTAACAAAGAGACCATGCTTCAGATTGGCGATGTAAAAACGTTCGATCGTTTTTTGCTAACGCTACCTGTGGGGACTGACTTAGCCTCCTACAGCACAGCCATCATTTGGTGTGAAAGTTTCGGCGAGTTTATTAGCTCTGCGCAACTAAAAGCCCGGTAAACCAATACTGGGACTTTACAATATCTCTCCATCCACCATGACCGCATGAGCAGAATAGTCAGAGTTCAGGACGGTGGCCGCGGCATGATAACCGGGTTTAATCAGTCCTAACTCACTAAGGTTCAGCGCCAGAGCAGGATAGGTTGACGCCATTCGCAGCGCTTCTGCTTCATCAAATCCCCATTCAATCACATTAGCAACAGACTGATCCATGCCAATATGAGCCCCCGCCAATGCACCCTGCGAATTCACCAGACGTCCGTCTTGTACAGAGATCTCTTCCCCATCGAGTACAAAACGATTAGTGACACTGCCAACCGAAGCCATCGCATCAGTGACAATCAATAGCTTGTTATCCGGCTTAACCCGTTTAGCAAGATGAACATTCTGCGGGGCGACATGAATACCGTCGACAATGATGGAACACCAGGCATGATCGGTCATCAATGCAGTCCCGACCACGCCAGGCTCTCGCCCTTCCAGAGGAGACATGGCATTGAACAGGTGAGTAAAACCGTTCACCAGTTTTAGTTTGCTGTCAGGCAAGCTATCGCTGGTCGCGTTGCTGTGACCACAAGACACAACGACATCATGGTCGCGCAGCCATTGCAAGGACTCTGGCGCCATATTCTCCGCTGCCAGGGTCACAAAATTCACGCCATTATTAAGCCAGGGAAACGCTTCAAGCTGAGTTACCGACGGTGAATAGAACTTGTCGGCGTCATGTGCGCCCTTCTTGTTCTTATTCAGCCATGGACCTTCAAGATGCACGCCCAGTACACCGCGTACCTGACCTTCAATGGCTTGTTCTGCCGCTAACAGTGCCTGTTTCATCTGCTGTGGGGAAGCACTGATTAGGGTGGGCAGCAAATACGCCGTGCCATGCTTACGATGAGCCCGGCAAATCATATCAATACCTTCTACCGAGGTGTCGGAGTTAAACATGACATCCCCGCCACCATTGACCTGCAAATCAATAAAGCCAGGCGCAATCAACTTGTCAGCAAAATCTGTACAGGGAACCGTACCGGAGAGCTCACTTTTAGGGACAATATCAACGATCGTTTGGTCATTCCAAACCACCGCTGCATCAATATGAAACCGTTCACCATCAAACACTCTCTGCGCTGACATTGCTTTTACAGTCATATCTCTTACTCACCCTTACTTTTGCTAACCCTAACGAGGATAAACCTTCTTTACTCCCTCTGCTTCACAATCTGTGGTGTAAAGAGTCAAAACTGAGCCGCAGCTCCCAATAAACAGGCGTCATAATCACCCGTTGCTTTTACAATAGTAACCTGAAATGCCTCAGGTTTACTGCGAATAAATTCCTCTACCAGTGAGAAGTATCCCGGCGCCAGTCCAATACCGCCACCCAAGGAAATTATATCTAAGTCAAACATGGCTTTAAGATTACTGCAAAGTGTAGCGACTGCGTAAGCACTTTGCTTAATGATATTCATCGCCTCTGGCTCAGTCTGAGCTAACTCAAACAGTTCAATGTTAGATAGGTTTCTCTGAAAAACCATTCGGGCCTTTTTATTAATGGCCGTACCAGAAGCCACTGCCTCCACACAACCTGTCTGTCCGCAACCACACTCAGGCCCTAGTATATCAATAACGGTGTGACCAATATGTCCGGCCAAATGTCGAGCACCTTTATGAAGCTTTCCGTCGATGATCAGTCCACCTCCTACGCCAGTGGACACCGTTATATACGCCATATTTCGCACCGACGCTGTCAGTGAGTTGAATTCATACCAGGCCGCGGCCTGAGCATCGTTCAACATGGATACCGGCTTGGCGGTAAGCGTTTCAATCGCTTTGTGTAGCGGGAATGGCTGAGGAAAAGCCAGGGTATCAGGGTTGATTGAAGTAATGCCCTCAGGTTTTACCCACCCTGTTGTAGAAATTCCTATCTGACGCACTTGCGGGATCCAATCATGGCACGCATTCACAATCTGAGCAGCAAACGCCGTCACACTGGTTGTTGTCGGTGTCGGTATCTGGCATCGCTCTGTTAACTCGCCGTTTTTTACTACACCTATCGCTACCTTAGTGCCACCGATATCAATAGCTAACGTGCTCATACTGCTTTACCTCTGCCTGAGTTGCTGAATTGAACCACTGAGTCACCACTTCTAGTCGGGTCAATGCGGAACCGACGGTGACCGCGACAGCACCGTGGGCGATCGCCTGAGCCGCTAACTCGGGAGTGTTGTAGCGACCTTCCGCCATAGTAAAGAATCCCGATTCAGAGAACTGTTGTACCAGTTGCAAATCTGGCCCTTTAGGCTCAACGCCACCCACATAACCCGATAGTGTCGAACCAATAATTTCAACCCCCCGTTTATTGGCCCAAACCCCATCCTCGAAGCAGGAGCAGTCCGCCATAGCAAAACAGTCTGTCGCTTGAATTGCCTCAGCGATGACTTCTCGAGTTTCCGGTCTCACTCGATCAGTAGCATCAAAAGCAATGATAGTCGCACCTGCCAGTTCCAGTGCTTTCACATCTTCAACAAAAGGCGTGATTCTGACCGGACTGTCAATAAGGTCACGTTTCACAATGCCGATAATTGGTATAGTGACGTTGGCCGAAACCGCGGTGACATTGTCGACGCCCTCGATACGCAACGCTTTTGCACCAGCCTGTTCTGCGGCCATCGCCATGGCAACGATGAATTCAGTTTTTTCTAACGGACTGCCGACAACGGGTTGAATAGAAACCACCGTCTGCCCATACAACTGCTCTTTTAACTCTCTGATTTTTAGACTTTTATCTCTCACTTCGAGCCTCTCGTCTTTTGCTAGCATCTACGGATTAACGGACTTTCTTCCTCGTCCCAAAATCCACTAAGTACTCTCTCAATCGATAACTTAGGTTAAATTTTGTCCGCGATCACAGTTTATGAAAAGTTGATTTGAAAATAATCTTCACGAACATAATAATCCATAACGAAGATTTTTTTCAAACAAAATAAAATTTATTTTTGAAATGGGTAAATCTCAAAAAACAATGGACAAAAGGGAACAATATGAAAGCCATGAATAAAATTACTATCGCTATGCTGACATTAGGTTGTGCAGTTTCAGTACAAGCGGCAACGACACTTAAAATGGGTATGCAAGCTTCTGTCGGTTCTGTGGAGTACACCTCGGCAAAACTGTTGGCTGACACTGTGGAAGAAATGAGCAAAGGCGAAATTAAGATTGCTTTATACCCTAGTGCACAGCTTGGCGATGACCGCGCGATGCTTCAACAACTGACCTTAGGTGATTTGGACATCACTTATGCAGAATTTGGCCGCATGGGTCTTTGGATCCCACGCGCAGAAGCGGTGACACTGCCATACGTTGCAAAAGACTATGAACACCTACGTCGTATGTTCGACTCAGAGTTCGGACAGGGCGTTCGCGAAGAGATGCTGACTAAATTCAACTGGCGCGCGTTAGATACCTGGTATAACGGTACTCGCGAAACCACATCTAACCGTCCTCTCAACTCTATCGAAGACTTCAAAGGCCTTAAGCTGCGCGTACCAAACGCGAAACCAAATCTGAACTACGCCAAACTCTCCGGAGCATCACCAACACCAATGGCGTTCTCAGAGGTTTACCTTGCCCTACAAACCAATGCGGTAGATGGTCAGGAAAACCCGTTGCCAACTATCAAAACCATGAAGTTTTATGAAGTTCAGGACAACTTAGCCATCACCAACCACATTGTTAACGACCAGATGGTGATCATCTCAGATTCTACCTGGCAAAAGCTGTCTGACGCAGATAAGAAAATCGTTCAAGAGGCTGTGCTAAAAGCAGGTCAGGCGCACACCGCATCCGTCAAGAAACAAGAGGCTGAGCTTATCTCATTCTTCGAAGCAGAAGGTGTGAAAGTGACCTATCCAGATCTGGCTCCGTTCCGTGAGGCTATGCAACCGCTTTACTCGGAATTCGAAGAGAAAATCGGCGAGCCTATCGTTAAGAAACTAGTAGCGATGTAATGCAGATATCAATTCGTTGTTTTTAGAATTGAAGTTGTAATCTTGGCTGGCCGCAATGGTCAGCCATGGAGCATAAAATGATACGCAAACTATTAGATAATATTGAAGAAATCATAACAGTGCCTCTTATGGCCGCACTGTTAGTGGTTTTGACATGGCAGATCGGAACGCGCTGGCTGCTCAACGATCCTTCACTGTGGAGTGAAGAGTTGGCACGGGTACTGTTCATGTATATGTCACTCATCGGCTGTGCTATTGCGATTAAACGCGGTACACACGTTAACATCACCTTTTTCTCGGATAAGCTGCCCCAAACTATCCGGTTTTCGTTAGTTATTGCACTTGAGCTCGCCGTTTTGGTGTCGATTTTCGCCATTATTTATCTGGGATACCAACACGTGCAACGCACGGCCTTTTTCGAGCTCATTACTTTAGGTATTTCAAGTAAGTGGATGAATTACAGCTTGCCTTTGGGTGGACTCTTTATGGTCGTCCGGCAGATTCAAAAAATCATTACGATTGGTTTTGAATTCAAGCAAGCACATTGTCAGAGTTCGACAAATTCATCCCAAATTGCTGAGAGGTAAGGAGTTCTCATGGCAAGTTCTATTTTTGGCTGGTTGGCGCTGCTGTTTGCAGGCATGCCTGTCGGCTTTTCACTTATCTTTGTCGCACTGGTCTTCCTTGTGCTCACCAACAGCACCGGGATCAACTTTGCGGCGCAACAGATGCTGGGTGGAATCGATAACTTTACGTTACTCGCGGTCCCTTTCTTTGTACTGACCGGCCACTTGATGAACAGTGCGGGCATTACAGAACGTATTTTCAATTTTGCCAAATCCATGGTGGGGCACGTCACAGGAAGCCTTGGTCACGTCAACATTATGGCAAGCCTGCTGTTCTCCGGCATGTCTGGCTCGGCTCTGGCAGATGCAGGCGGCCTTGGTCAACTTGAGATCAAATCCATGCGTGATGCAAAGTACCACGATGACTTTGCCGGCGGATTAACCGCAGCTTCTTGTATTATTGGCCCACTCGTTCCGCCTTCTGTACCGTTAGTCATCTATGGGGTGGTCTCCAATACCTCCATCGGTGCCCTGTTTCTGGCGGGAGCCATTCCGGGTATCCTGTGCTGCGGCGCTCTGATGATCATGAGCTATTTCATTTGTAAGAAACGCGGCTACATGACATTGCCGAAAGCATCCCGTAAAGAACAGCTGAAATCTTTGAAGGAAGCGTTTTTATCGCTGATGACCCCAGTCATTATCATTGGTGGCATCTTCTCGGGCAAATTCACGCCAACCGAAGCGGCTGTCGTGTCGTCTCTCTATGCACTGTTCTTGGGCACGGTTGTCTACAAACAGCTGACCCTGGCAGGTTTCGTGGACATTTTAAAAGAAACCGTCAACACCACAGCGGTTGTGGCGCTGATGGTCATGGGTGTGACGGTCTTTGGCTGGATTGTTGCCCGCGAGCAACTACCTCAGATGCTGGCAGACTACTTCCTGACGATCAGTGATAACCCTCTGGTGTTACTACTGCTTATCAACCTGTTACTACTTTTCCTCGGCACATTCATTGAGTCCCTCGCGTTGCTGTTGTTGTTGGTGCCATTCCTCGTTCCAGTGGCGGCAGCAGTTGGCATTGATCCTGTGCACTTCGGTGTCATGGCTATTCTGAACCTGATGATTGGTATTCTGACACCGCCTATGGGCATGGCCCTGTATGTCGTGTCTCGTGTCGGCGATATTCCATTCCATGTACTAACCCGAGGTGTGATTCCTCTGCTAGTACCTTTGTTTATCGTTTTGGCACTCGTTGCCGTATTCCCACAATTTACTCTGTTCCTGCCTGAGCTATTCCTGGGCTACGGACAATAGATTTGGTGCGGACTCCATCTGTGAGTCCGCCAGTCATTATTAGTTGAAGGTAATTAAGATGAGAAAGTTACAAGGACTGATTGCAGCTCCACATACCCCTTTTGACAACAACAACCACGTCAATTTGTCGGCCATCGACGACATCGCGGCATTGCTCATTGAACAGGGTGTAACAGGCGCTTACGTTTGTGGTACTACCGGAGAAGGTATCCACTGTTCGGTCGAAGAGCGCAAAGCGATCGCGGAACGTTGGGTAAAAGCCGCCGATGGCAAACTGGATCTGATCGTGCATACCGGGGCCCTGAGTATTGTCGATACCCTCTCGCTTACTGAACACGCAGAAACACTGGATATCCTCGCAACCTCGGCGATTGGTCCATGCTTTTTCAAACCGGGCTCGGTGGACGATCTGGTGGACTACTGTGCGCAAATTGCGGCGGCAGCACCTTCGAAAGGGTTTTACTACTATCACTCAGGGATGTCTGGAGTCAATCTCGATCTTGAGCAGTTCCTGATCAAAGGTGATGAGCGTATCCCGAACCTGTTTGGTGCCAAATTCAACAACATGGATCTCTACGAATACCAGCGCTGTCTCAGAGTCGCGCAAGGCAAATTCGATATACCCTTTGGCGTTGATGAGTTTTTGCCTGCCGGACTGGCCGTTGGTGCTGTTGGCGCTGTTGGCAGCACATACAACTATGCAGCCCCACTCTATCTGAAGATCATTGAAGCCTTTAATCGCGGAGATCAGGCTCAGGTCACCGCACTGATGGATAAGGTCATCGGTATTATCCGGATTCTGGTGCAATACGGGGGGGTGGCTGCAGGTAAAGCTGCCATGGAACTGCATGGTATCGATGCGGGAGACCCGCGCACACCAATTCGCCCACTTACCCGAGAGCAAAAAGCAGACGTCGTGGCCAGAATGCGCGATATCGACTTTCTGTAAACCCGGTGAAAAAGGAGGCATCTGCCTCCTTTTTCGGCAACGAGACAAACCGTATATCATCTCAGCGAAAATTCACGACATTTATACTAATTGTTGGTGTTAAACCTCGAGGGAGTCTGATATTTTTAATCAAAGAAAAAGAATTAAGGGGACACTGTGGGCTCACCGAATAATTTGCTGGTTCGATTACGCTCTAACATTGAGCCGCTAAGTAAAAAATTAAGACAGGTCGCAGACTACATTCTTGAGAATGCTCAGGACGTACAGTTTCAGACCATCACCGATCTGGCGCGAAATACCCAAACCAGCGAAGCAACCGTTGTCAGGCTGTGTCGCGATCTGGGCTACAAAGGTTACTCTGATTTTCGAATGGCACTGGCGGTAGATTTAAGCCAAAACGCCGCGAAATCAAAGCCAAGTGGCGATGGCGATATCGTTGATGTATCGGCAAACAGTGCCGTTGATAGTCTACAGGACACATCGAAGCTCATCGATCGCAAGGCACTGAATCGTATCTGTTCGCTGGTGCATCAGGCGGATTTTATTGGCTGTGTGGGTGTAGGTGCCTCGAGCATTGTTGGTCGATATCTCGCGTATCGGTTAATCCGTATCGGCAAAAACGCCATCATGTACGAAGATACCCATTTGGCAGCGATGAACGCCAGTCGCTCTAAAGAAGGCGATCTTTGGTTTTCCGTATCCAGTTCAGGTTCAACCAGAGAGGTTGTCCATGCGGCCAAACAAGCCTTCAATAAAGGTGTACCTGTAGTGGCACTGACGAACATCAATCACAGTCCACTTTCGGCCATCTCTTCTGAAATGCTTGTTGCAGCAAGACCAGAAGGCCCACTCACAGGTGGCGCCTTTGCCTCTAAGGTGGGGGCCCTGCTACTGGTCGATGTACTGGTGAACTCCCTGCTTGATAAGTACCCTGAGTACACCGACTCGGTCATGGAGACCGCAGAAGTTGTTGTGCCGCTAATGTCCTGACGCAACAACTCATGCCATTTGAAGCCCACCACTTCGGTGGGCTTTTTTATTGTTCCGACTCAATTAAATAAAAATATTTTTTATTGTTAACTTGATCAAAGAATATTTTTTCCATTGATCAATAATAAGATTGTTTTTTGACCAACACCGGTCTTAATTGAAAAGGAAAAAACATGAACACAAGGAATCACTTTCTCGCGACTTCGCTTGTACTCGCTCTGCTCTCTTCCACGCACGCTCTCGCAGCACAAAACTGGCCAGACTTACCACAAGGCATTAAAAGCGGTATCAGTGCCCAAGTCGGCGATAAGCTTTTTGCAGGTCTGGGCTCGTCAGGTAGCGCATTCTATATGTTAGACATGACCAAGCCGGAACTTGGCTGGCAGCAACAAAACGATTTCATCGGTCCGGCCCGCAACGGAGCGACTGCGACGGCCGTCGGGAATAAAATCTACATTTTCGGTGGTGCAGGTAAAGAAACGACATCCGCCAAATCACCCATCTTGTTTGACTCCGTTTATCAATTTGATATCACCAAAAACCAATGGTCGAAAGTCGACAGTACTAGTCCAGTCGGTTTACTCGGCGCTTCTTCTTATTCACCAGATGGCAAGCAAGTGGTGTTCTTTGGGGGCTATAACAAACCTTACTTTGATCAATACCTTTCTGATATCAGCACAACCGATAAGAAGACCCAGCCAGAAAAATGGCAAGCTATTGTAGACAACTACATGGGCATGGCACCCAGAGATTATAAGTGGAACGACAAGGTCATTAGTTACTTTCCGGATTCCAACACATGGCAAACCATCGACGGTTCACCATATGTTCCAAATTGCGGAAGTGCTCTAATCGCCAACCAACAAACAGCCACCCTTATCAGCGGTGAAATTAAACCCGGATTGAGAACCTCTGAAGTCAAACAGTACCAATTCGGCGCACCTCAACCATGGAAGAGTCTGTACGCCCTTCCCGCCCCGGGGAATCAGTCCACTCAGGAAGGCGTGGCCGGAGCTTACAGTGGTGAATCTAATGGCGTAATGATTGTTGCCGGTGGTGCTAACTTCCACGGTGCTAAGAAAGCATTTGAGCAAGGTAAGCTGTTTGCACATAACGGTTTTAGTAAGGCCTTCAACCCAGAGGTTTATGTCCTCAAAGATGACCTGTGGCAACAGGCAAACAACCTGCCCGAAGGGATTGCTTATGGTGCGTCCTTTACGACCAAAGCTGGTGTACTGATAGCCGGTGGCGAGAAGTCAGATCGCTCAGCTAGCAAGAAAGTCTACTTGCTAAGCTGGAATGGCAACTCTGTAGATATCCAAGATTAGGGTCGAAAACATTATGACTATCCATCTGACATTCTTACCCGATTTTCCAGTCGCAATAAAAAACGGTGTTGGGGGTTCGCTTGGCCGCCGCCTCTACGCTGGCCTGGGCAGTGCAGGGAAGCACTTTTTCTATTTCGATCTAGATCAATCGGGAGGCGATTGGCAACCCGCTGCGGACTTTCCTGGCGTAGAGCGTAATGATGCCGTTTGCGTTACAACTCCCAAAGGTCTGTACGTCTTTTCCGGCGCCGGAAACGACCCGCGTCACGCGCACACCAGCGTCCTGATGGATAGTTATTTTTTCTGTGTAGATACGCAGCAATGGCATTCTCTGGACACGACTCTGCCAGTCGGTTTATTAGGGGCCAGTGCCACTGCGGTCAATGATCATCAGTTGCTGTTCTGGGGAGGATATAGCAAAGAGACGTTCGACGCGTTAATGAAACAACTCAGTGTGGCCAGTTCATCAGAAGAGTCAACCGAACTCATAACCGTTTTTATGGGACAGTCCGTAGAGGCCTATGGATGGAATTCACTCATCTGGTTATACGATGTCCGAAAAAACACCTGGGAAGCCATCGCACGGAACCCTTATCCGGCAAACTGTGGAGCCGCTTTAGTTAGAGCCAACGATGACTATCTATTGATTGAAGGTGAAGTTAAACCGGGCTTGCGAAGCCTGAAAACCAAATGCTATCGGTTTGATCATCAGTGGAGACTCACTACCAAACACACCGCTTCCATCGCTGAGCAGTGGCCACATCACGAAGGAATAGCAGGCGGCTATGCCAGTGCCGTCGAAAACGCCATTATTCTTGCCGGTGGCGCCTACTTCATTGGCAGTCAGGCCAATTATCAACAAGGAAAGCTCTATAGTCATCAGGGACTGACCAAACACTACAGCGACACTATATGGCGGCACCAAAACGACGAATGGGCACAAGCAGGTAAACTGCCGATACCAAGTGCCTATGGAGTGAGCATACCATCACAAGATGGCTTGTACGTTCTGGGCGGAGAGACACTTGATGGACAGACTCTAAGTTGTTGCTACCACCTGAAGGCAATATGAAACGTGAGCCTTATTCCAGATTGACGCCCGCTGACTCTGGTCAGAAATCACGATGACACCGCTCTGACAGAAACTCAGCGTCTGGGCGGCATATTGAGAATGCCTAAAGCACCTAGTTCGCGCATTTGCGCAATAATACAGAGGCAATACGCTCCCCCTTGTATTGCCTCTTCATTTTTTCGCTTTTCCATTTCATCAATAGAAAAAACGGCGACCAAAAGGCCACCGTCATCTAATAACAACTCGGACGAATTAGAATTTCCAGGACACACCCAGATCCACACCCACGCCGACATCCACGCCATCTTTAAACTTGACTTCTGGCGTTGCAAACAAGTCCACGTCCAGATTTTTCACGGGCTCCCAACGCAAACCAACCGGTGCGTGAACGTCCACTCGCTCACTGTTCCAGTTATAACCCACACCACCTTCAACAAACCAGCTCAGGTTATGTTCTTGCGAAATCGGCTGTTGTAAAAACGCCATGCCACCATTAACGTAGTTATCGTTCACACCAATGATAATGTTATCAAACTGGAATGTAAGAC
>NZ_FNVG01000030.1 GCF_900107935.1 Vibrio hangzhouensis
AAAACCCTGGAGGGGTTCCCGAGTGGCCAAAGGGATCAGACTGTAAATCTGACGGCACTGCCTTCGATGGTTCGAATCCGTCCCCCTCCACCATACAACAGAAAGCCGACTCACTTGAGTCGGCTTTTTTGTATCTGAAACACGGTGTCATCAAACTTCGAGCCATCAAAGCTGCCGATGTGTGCATCGGCAGAAGGTCGGTTAAAACACTTCATTTACATGAAAGTAGAAAGTCCCGCCATGTTCGCCATACCCGATATCGGCGCGTACATTAACTTTGTCTTTAATCTTTAACCGCAGTCCTGTTCCGGCACTGGCCAGCGTCTTATCCCATAACCCAGACACATCTTCTGCGACCGTTCCCGCCGCCCCCCAGAACACCACTCCGACACGCCAGTAGACTGGCAAACGGTATTCCACCTGACCCATCATCATTTGATTGTCACGGTAACGACCCAGAATATAACCACGCATCGCATCGGCGCCACCTAAATCCGGTAATTGATTCCAGGGCACGTTACCCGACGTCAGATTCGCCTGAACTTGCCAGGCCAATAGCCCAGGTACGGGTGCCAGTGCGTGGTATTGAGACGCCTTAAGCGAGTACTTACCAAAGTTTTCAGAGTGAGTAGCGTCGTGGTAAAAGCCAAGATCGGCTTGCAGCAACGTCCCTTTCGAAGCGTTAGTGACGTTATCACGGGTATCGTAAACATTAGAAAGGAACACACCGTAACTGGTATTATCGGTCAGCTCCGAAGCCAGAGGCTCCGCACTCGGATCTTCAAACTCTTTGTCATGGGGACGCACCGATTTAACGTTACCACCCACACCAACAAAGTAATCTCCTTTAACCCGGGTTAACCACGTCGGCTTAATATCCAGCACCTGTTCTTTAAAATTGACCTTATTGTCATCTTGCTGGCCGTTGGCATAACCTCTACCGTAATAGACTGCAGCATCATCAAACAACTTCACATCAGTAAACACACGGTTGTCACCAGCGTTGTAAAAATGTTTATTGCTGAATGTGATTCCTATCGAACCATTGGTTGAGATGTAAGGATTAACCACCATAGATGAAGGTTGCCCGGCGCCCTCCTCAAGGTCGCCATACAGACCTACATACAATAATCCCACACCCAGGCCCTGCTCTGGCGTGTAGAACACCGCTGGTATGTAACTGGAGTTGAGACCTTTTTCAGGTTCATAGGCTTGCTCGGCACCAAAAACACCGAGCACGTTGTCCAGTGTTTCTGTAGTGGAATTAGACGTTGCTTCAAACAGAGGGACGATGTCTTCCTTGGCATGAAGTGGCGAGGCAGCCGAGAGAGCGGCGGCAGCAATAAGGGCGATGTGAGTCAGTTGGTGTCGCATTGTGTGATAGTTAACAGCGAAAATGTGGGAAGAGATTATAAAGTAAAAACGATAGTTTATTGTGAATTATTCATCACCAATGTAAAAAAACGCAGCTTAACTAAGCTGCGTTTTTTGTCATCTGGTTCAAGGATTAACCCTGAATCCCTACGATTAGCCATGGTGCGTTAGCGACCGTCAGATCGCGTTCCAGGTGCCAGATGTCCTCGATGTCTTCTTCGATGTTTTCGATTGCATCGCGATAACGACCCGAGAATTGCAGACTTAACTGTGCCTTATTGGCGTCATAGTCCGCGCGAACAATCTCAGCATCCACATACATGACGTCGGTATGTTGTTCTCCTTCCAGTTTTGCACGTTCTGTGATCAGATCCTGCAGCAGGCTTGGTGATACATACTCTTCAATTGTATGAAGTTCATTATGGTTCCAGGCTCCCTGAAGGATACGATAATGCTCGCGCGCGCCGTTAACAAAAGCGGCCTGATCAAAACCTGGTGGATAGTTGTGAGGAACGTCGCTATGACCGGCTGAACCAAAACCGCCCGCCGTCGCACCCGGTTGTGGCTGCTCGAAGCTCTGAAAGTTTGATTGTTGCTGGTCAAACTGGCTGCGAGGATTGTTACCACCAAAGGCTGGCTGTTGGCGTTGCTGGTTCATACTGCCCTGCTTGGCGCCCAACATACCACGCATAAACTTGAAAATAACGAATGCAATCAAACCCAGGATAAGAATATCCATGAAGTTGATGCCTTCAAACGCGCCACCAAAGAACGCCGCAAGCAGACCACCGGCTAACAAACCACCAAGCAGGCCTCCCATCAGTCCTTTCTTAGTGCTGCCAGCTTTTGTCTGGTCTTGACGACTGATGGTATTCGTATTCTGTTGTTGTTGCTTCGGAGCTGGAGCGGTTTTAAAACTCTTTCCGAAAGATTTACCGCCGCCGAATTTTTTCGCTTCAGCTACCGGGTTCACCGCGACTGCGAGTACAAGCAGTGCGACGAAGGAAAATAAACGTTTCATTCTGGACCTTTAATTATATTGTTACGCTATGGCGTACCACGATACATGGACTACAACCTAGGATGAATCATATACCGAGCTTAGCATTAAGTGAATCGCTATGACGGTCCGACTTGTTTCAGGATATTGCACGTTTGTTACGGAACGTGGGTAACAACCTTTAATACGAGGTCGAACAAAGGCAATACAAGGCTTCATTAGTTGACGCTTAATCATCCCGCCACTAAAATAACGAACTGTGTTCAATTAACGATGCGCAACCATGGCCCGCAGAAACGATCATACTAGGGAAGAGCTTGTTGAGCTTACGCTCAGCACGGTAAAAGAGTACCTCAGTGAAAACTCACATCACACCCTTAGCCTTCGTAAGATCGCTACCCTTATCGGCTACGTTCCAAGCACATTGGTGAACGTTTTCGGCAGTTACAACTTACTGCTGTTGCATACCGTTGCTCGGACTCTGGACGAGTTGTCACTAGAAGCAAAGCAAGTGGTCGATGAAGCAGATAACGTTGAGCAAGCGCTGTATGGTCTGGCAGCATGCTATCACGACTTTGCCAAAAAGAACCCTTATCGATGGCAGTTAATATTTGAACACAACATGAATGGCGACACGCTGCCAGAATGGCAGTCTCAGCGCATTGATGGTATGACTGGCATGCTGGAAAGTTTGTTGGCGGTTTATAAGCCCGAAAAATCGCACTCGGAAGTTTTGCGAGCAAGTCGTGTTCTGTGGGCGGGTGTACACGGAATCACTCTTCTGAGTGTGGACGATAAATTTTTTGCCTCAGAGCCCATTGATGGTGACGAGCTGATCAAAGATCTTATCTCGAAGTATTTACAGAGCTGGTAATCAAAAGGAAAGGTAATGCCGCACACCAAATCTGCGTCCTTGATGTCTCAAAGACGCTTTCTGCCCTATTTTATTACTCAGTTTTTTGGCGCGTTTAACGACAACATTTTCAAGAACGTTTTATTGTTATTCGTCGCTTTTGCCGGTCCACAAGTGCTGCCGGTATCGAGCAACCTATTTATTAACCTGGCAGCAGGTCTGTTCATTCTACCATTTTTCCTATTCTCAGCCTCTGCCGGTGTTCTGGCAGATAAATACGAGAAGTCCTGGTTTATCCGTAAAGTGAAGATCGTGGAAATCGGCATAATGTGCCTCGGCGCAATCGGCTTTATCGCCGAAAGCTACGGCATTTTGTTGCTACTGTTATTTCTGATGGGAACCCAGTCTGCTTTCTTTGGCCCGGTCAAATATGCTCTGCTGCCTCAACAACTAAAGCCCAATGAATTACTGTCTGGCAACGCGCTGGTCGAAACGGGCACTTTTTTGGCCATACTTCTTGGCACTTTGGGAGCCGGCATTATTGCCTCAGCGGAAAACGCGAAAATCGTCGCCGCCGCCTGCGTGGTGATCTTTGCAGTGGCAGGTTATGTGTCCAGCCGCTCTATCCCAGAGGCACCAGCGGCAGCACCGGATCTTAAATTCCGCTGGCAACCAATCAAGCAAACCAAAGAAACCCTTAAAATCGCTCATCAGGATCGCGTTGTCTTTCAATGTATTATGGCCATCAGCTGGTTCTGGTTCCTGGGCGCGGCTTATCTGACACAGTTCCCTAACTTCACAAAAATTCATCTGATGGGTAACGAAGCCGCTGTGTCGTTTCTTTTGGCTCTGTTCTCTGTGGGTATCGCGGCAGGTTCGATGCTGTGTGACAAGATGTCCAAGAATCGTATCGACATTGGCATTGTGCCGATTGGCAGCATCGGGATTACGGTCTTTGGCGCTCTGATGGCGCTAGCCGTGCCAGAAAGCCTACCTCCATTTGAATCTTTCAGTGAGTTTCTGGCACATAAAGCATTGTGGCCAGTGTTTGGTTACCTTCTGGCTCTTGGGGCATCTGGCGGGCTGTTTATCGTGCCTTTGTATGCCTTAATGCAGCAACGAGCTAAAGAAACTGAACGTGCCCGAGTCATTGCAGCACTCAACATTTATAACTCACTGTTTATGGTTGGTAGCGCGGTATTGGGCATTGTGTGCCTATCTGTGCTCAACCTGTCGATCGTTGAGCTATTCCTGATACTGGCTGCTCTTAACTTTTTGAAGGCCGCCTATCTTTTCCTTCAAGCGCCGATTTTTGTGGTCCGTTTTCTGGTCTGGATCATGACCAATGTAATGTATCGCATCACACATAAAAACCTGCACCACCTGCCGCAACAGGGCGGTGCTCTGATTGTCTGCAATCACGTTAGCTACATGGATGCGCTGGTACTTAGTGCCGCAAGCCCACGCCTGATTCGCTTTGTGATGGAGGAAGATTACGCCAATTTCAGGCCCGTTCGTCGCTTCCTAAAACGCGCGGGCGTGATACCCATTTCCGCAAAACGTAAGGGCTCTATTCGACGTGCGTTTGGAGATATTGAACATGCATTGTCACGTGGTGAAATAGTATGTATTTTCCCCGAGGGAAGATTAACCGCCGATGGTGAGATGAATGAGTTTATGCGTGGCATTGATATTGTGCTTAAACGCTCCCCCGTTCCTGTCATTCCAATGGCGCTTAAGGGGCTGTGGGGCAGCTACTTCAGCCGTCACAAAGGACGTGCCTGTAGAGGGTTTCCGACACGATTCAGAGCTAGACTGGAGCTTGAAGCAGGTACACCGGTCCCACCTGAAAACGCCTCCAGTCAGGCCATGTTTGACAAGGTGGCGGAACTTCGCGGTGACTACCGTTAAAAGGCCGCGACAGACGTTAAGGTTTTCTGAACGCCTGTTAAATAATTTTAGGTTTTGTTGACCAATATAAGTGAATACAATACCTGTAGCTGGCGAGAATGGGTTCTCGCCTTTTTGTTAAAGGACCCTCATGCTTAACCAGTTACGCGCATACCCTCTGTTTTTTGTTGCTATCCTAGTGTGCCTTACCCCGTGGGTTTCGTCTCCCGTTGCGCTGATTCTGGGCTTTTTGCTGACCACATTCAGTCTGGTGCCTACATCCCTGCCTCTGGCAAAGTTCACCAAAAAGCTGCTCGCTTATTCTATTGTAGGGCTGGGATTCGGCATTCAGCTCGATCAGGCTATGCAAGCCACGAGCGAAGGTATCGGTATTATCATTGCGACCATTCTCGGCACTCTGGTCATTGGCTGGTTCTTAGCTCGTCGTATGGGACTGGATAAACAAACGGGTTACCTGATCTCTTCCGGTACCGCGATATGTGGTGGCAGTGCCATCGCCGCCGTGGCGCCCGCTATCAATGCGGATGATGAAAAAATTGCTATCGCCCTGGCCACGGTATTTGTCCTCAACTCCGTCGCACTGTTTGTATTTCCGGTCATTGGCCATGCCCTCAGCCTGGATCAACACACCTTTGGCACCTGGACTGCCATTGCGATTCACGATACCTCTTCCGTTGTCGGCGCGGCATCGGCCTATGGTGAAGAAGCTCTGACCACCGCGACCACACTGAAGTTAGCACGAGCCCTGTGGATCATCCCGGTGGCACTCATCAGTGCAGTCATCTTCAGCAATAAGCAAAATAAGATAACCATCCCTTACTTTATCCTTTTTTACTGCATCGCTATTCTCGTAAGTGACTACTTACCTCAGTTTGAATTGGTATATCAAGGTGTATTTGAACTGTCGAAAAGATTGTTGGTGGTATGTCTGTTTTTGATTGGCTGCAGCATTTCCATTGAGAAGCTCAAGCAAGCCGGCAGTAAACCGATGCTGTTTGGTGTGACTATGTGGTTGTTGATCTCGTCGACTTCTCTAGCTTGGTTGCTGGCTTAGAGTCAGCTACGCGCCTCTTTTGGGCTCCAACCTCTTTTCCCTGCTTTACCTGGTAAAACAGCACTAGTGTGAGCAGAAACGCCGTGAGCTCAGCAAGAGCTCTGGTAAGGCCTTCTGTAGAAAATGCCAGAGCAAGCTGCAGTGCGATCGCGATAACCAGTAATTTATTCATTCCGAAACTCACCTTAATTCCCTGTTGAGTATTATGGTGAGCCCGAGCAGCATTGAAAATTCAGTTTTGGACTATGAAATAACTACATAATTGGACTGATGGGATGCCAGCCACTTTTTAACCTGAGCACGAGACACCTTGATCCCCGACTGACTCAGGCTTTCAGGTATTAAAAAGTACGCTACCGGACATTTGAACTTCGCCAGCGATGACGTCAGGGCAAGGTTCATCTCAGCAACCTTCGGTGTCTGATCACTCTGCACCACCGCAACGCAGCGCGCACCAAACTCCTCATCTTCAACAGCGACAACGATACTCTGAGAAAGATTGGGCAGTGCATTTAACGCAGCTTCAACCTCTTCACAGTGAACATTTTCTCCACCAGAGATGAACAAGTTATCGGCTCGCCCAATGACACGCAGTTCCTCGCCAACCCACTCTCCCAGATCTTTGGTATCAAACCAGTCATGAGTCAGCACAATGGGCTTCAGTTCACCTTGCCAGTAATAGCCCTTTGCCAGTGTGTCGCCGGCCACCAAAATATGGCTTCCCTGTAACTTAACCTTGCGGCCGGGTAAAACTCTGCCTGAAGAAGGAATGTCGTCCACCCGTTTCGCTGTCACTGTCGATGCGGTTTCGGTCATGCCGTAACCCAGCCAAGTTTCAATATTGCGCTCCCGCGCTCTTGTAATCAGCGCACTAGGAATGTGGCTACCGCCAAGCAATACCCTTTTTAAATCGGTCGGCCAACGATTATCCACAATGCGTTTCAGTTGCGTGGCAACCAGAGAAGCGTGACTCACCCCTGCAATGTCTGATGCAAAATCCCCTGTGGCAATAGTCAGAGTGGCCCCAACACTTAACCAGCGCCAGACAATAGCCAGGCCCGAAACATGGTACATCGGCAAGCTTAACAGCCAGCTGTCACCTTTTACAAACCGGAACTTTTCCAAAAGCCCGTGTGCCGATGCTAAATGCTGAGCAGCACTGTGAACCACCGCTTTAGGGTGACCCGTTGAACCAGACGTAAAGATGATCGATGCGATGTTTTCTACCTTTGAAGGGGCAGGGAGAGTCAGTGCACGACCTCGTGCTAATGAGACTGGGCCTGAATCGAGTCTATGAACGCTGGCATCCCGGCAATCCCAGAGCCAGGCGTTCTCGTCAGGCAAATACAGTGCAGCTAGCTTGATGGCCAACTGTTGCTCTGGCTGTTCAGCGATAATGGCAGGTCTCAGACCAAAAGAAAGGCAGGCTAAGTAAGCAAAGACTAACTTGCGCTCGGCTCTGCCCATGAGGCAAATCACCTGACCGGGAGTCAGTCCCGAGCATTGCAGCGTAGATTGCAAGCTGTCAATCTCGTGCACAACTTGCGCCCATGTCCAAGACTGTTCTGCGGTTACCAGAGCGATATCATCAGGAGCATAGGTTGCCCAATGCTCCCATAACCTAAAGTCTGTCACCGGTTATACGTCCGTGGCAGGAGCCTGCCAATACAGCGTCTGATGGCTCAGTCTTTCGACGGGCAACAGACAACCTGGCCACGGCGTTTCCAGTTGAGCACCAAAGAGTTGCATGGTATCTAGGCCCGGCGTTTCATCTGGCACCTGCCACTTGGCAAATCGAGCAAGTTGCCCAAGACCAATACTGGTTTCTAAACTGGAACTGATGATCACCTGAATCGCCTGACTCTTAGCCTCTTCAATAAGTCGAATGCATTTTTCGAAGCTGCCGACCAGCGTCGGTTTGATAATCAGTGCTTTTACACCAGTTAACTCTTTCACCGCAAAGTCTGGTTCTTTGATGGCTGCCTGAAGGGTTTCATCCCAGGCAATCGCTATCCCGGTATCAATGGCAAATGACACGCTGTCACCGGGAGATTGGCAAGGCTCTTCGATGAAGGCAATACGCTGTCTGAGTGAAGGTGATATGTATTTAGCAAACTGTTTAGCTTTGTCCAAAGTCCATGCCCGATTGGCGTCGAGTCTCAACGTCAGATCCGGGATAGATTCCAGAAACAGGCTCACCAACATGCCATCACGAATCGCTTCATAAAGCCCCACTTTGACCTTAGCCACTTTTTTGCCTTGCATATTATTTAGGATTGGGATGAGCTCATCCGGATCACCGCTGCAAAGAGGGGCTGCTCGATAATTTCCTTCCTGTGGCAAGGAGTGAGTGAGTTCCATCAGTGCGGCAGAAATTCCGAACGCCACTGACGGTGAACAAGTATCGAGGTCGATGGATTGTCCATGTACCCATTGTTCTAGCTGGCTCTGAGCTTCAATACCCGCTTGTTCAAGCGTTTCGGTACTGAAACCAGGTAATGGCGAGATTTCGCCTAATGCTTTGTTTCCGTTTTCCGTGAGTTCAATGATCCAGCCGTCGCGCTGGCTGAGCTTTTGCTCTCTGAGGATAACACCACTGTCCATCGGCAGACTGTAGCGGTAGAGTTTTGCTTTTCTCATTGTAGAGTCCCGCTTCATAAGAAGTCCACGTTGCCACGATACAACGAATTGAGATTGGCAACGTTGAATACACCGTAGTTAGGCCACGCTTTCAAGCAAGAGTTCCAACACAAAATGAGACAAATGTATCGAAATGTGGCCTAGCGCTTACCACTCTCTGAACAAAAAAGTTCAGAGAGTTGCAGCTTAAGGGTTTCTTGGGAACTTGTTGAAGTCCGGACGGCGTTTTTCATTGAAAGCGTTGCGGCCTTCCTGACCTTCGTCAGTCATGTAGAACATCATCGTCGCATTGCCAGCCAGTTCCTGCAGACCTGCCTGACCATCACAGTCAGCATTCAAAGCAGCTTTAAGACAACGCAGCGCCATAGGACTGTGCTGCAACACTTCACGACACCAACGTACCGTCTCTTTCTCCAGATCTTCAAGAGGTACCACGGTATTGACCAGCCCCATATCAAGGGCCTCTTGCGCATCGTAGAATCGGCATAGGAACCAGATTTCACGGGCTTTCTTTTGACCAACGATACGAGCCATGTATGACGCACCCCAGCCACCATCAAACGACCCCACTTTAGGACCTGTTTGGCCAAACTGAGCATTCTCTGCGGCAATCGTCAGGTCACACATCATGTGCAGTACATGACCACCACCAACAGCCCAACCGGCAACAGATGCAATAACGGGCTTAGGACAAGTACGGATCTGGCGCTGGAAGTCCAGTACATTCAGGTGGTGAGTACCAGAGTCATCCTGATAACCGCCATAATCACCGCGCACGCTTTGGTCACCACCAGAGCAGAAGGCTTTTTCACCCAAGCCGGTAAGGATAATCACACCAACACCTTCGTCGTAGCGTGCATCGGCCAGAGCCTTGATCATTTCATTGACCGTTCTCGGCGTAAACGCGTTGTGAACCTGTGGGCGTGCGATGGTAATTTTCGCAATACCATCGTCAGACTTGTGATATGTGATCTCTTCAAACTCACCAGTGACATCTGTCCAATTCACTGCTGCGTAGAGTTCTTCTTCTGTTAATCCAACCGTTTTTGCCATGATCTATTCCAATTGTTCTATCGGGTGTTGCCACCCGTTTGTTCTAGATAAGTAAGCAATACAGAAGCGTATGCCTCTGGTTGCTCTTTATGTACGTTGTGACCCGCCCCTTCGACCACCTTATGATTAAGGCCACTCGATTGAGCAAGCTTGGTAAATTTAGTGTCGTGCTCGCCGCTGATATAGAGCGGAAGATTGCCAGCGGGAAACCGCAATGCACTCACCTCGGGCAACAAATAAGGCTGATGCCCCAAGGACGTCGCCATGAGCATATCGCTGAGCGCGCAACCTAGGTTAACACTGCGCTTTGCTATCAAAAGTTGTCTTTGCTCATGGTTTAACGAAGAAAATACCGGTTGACGGTACCAATCGCCCAAAACGTCAACAATAGGCTCCGAGTTGAAACGTTTGGCCCAACGACGGTCACTCTCCAACCTCAGTTCCCTATCCTTCTGGCGCTGTAAACCAAAATTGCCCCCTTCTATGATCAAGCCCTGACCATTTAATCGAGGCAGTCCACTCTGAATGCTGGTGTATTCCGTCAAAAAGTACATCAATAACCGGGCACCTAGTGAATATCCGACAAAGCAAACTGGGGTATCCGGGCGCAAGCCTTGAATATTAATACAATCTAATATTGTCGTGTGGATCAATCTGCAGCTAGAAGCAAAACTTGTGCTTCGGATCGCTTTACTGGCTCCATGGCCGGGCAATTCTACGTATAACTGATTCCGGTTTTTCAGGTAAGGCTGGAGGGGCTGCCAGTCGTCTGCCGCTCCCAGAAAACCGTGAACAAACACCAAAAGAGACGGGGATGCCTCCTCGGAATCCATCGCGGGCTGATAATGACTATTCAGCATCGAGAGTAACGGCAGTTATCGCACTACCCAGTTGTCGAATCATGGTCGTGACGTCTTGCGCAGGCGTTCTCACCTCGATGAGCAAGGTCCCCTTACCTGCCTTCAGATGTGCTGACAACTGAGATTGCAGCTGCTCTGCCGTCTCCGGGTTCACATAATGCAGCCCAAACTGCGCTGCGGCGTGTTCAAAATGATAACCGTGAGGCATTTGATAGCACTGCTGTTTTTGCTGCTGAGGCACCGGCAACATATCGAAAATGGCACCGCCATCGTTATTGGCCACCACAATGACACACGGCGCCTGGGTATGGGTGAACAGCGCCAGAGAATTGAGATCGTAAAGAAGCGAAGTGTCACCGAGATATAACACCGTTGAGCGCTGGTTACCACGCTGAACGCCACTTGCCGTCGCCACCAGCCCATCAATACCGGAGGCACCACGATTGCTGAAAGTGTTCATGCCGCTGGCATTGGAGATCATGTCGGCCAAACGCACAATCAAACTGTTACCCAGAAATAGATTGGTGTCAGCAGGCAACTCGTTTAGGGTTTGGGCAATATCAAATTCTGAGAGGCAGTCTCGCTGCGGTAAACAGTCGATGACTTTCTGAGACCACTGAGTGAGTGCATTGCCCCAGCCATCATGTTGACTAATGGCTTTTGCCGCCAGTGCTTGCTGCAACCATCGCTCTACCTTAACCTGACAGTGAGTCAGCGACAGGTGATCAGGGTTCAGCCGTTCAAGTTGTTCGGTGAGCAACAGGTAGCGACAATTTGGACTCACCTGTTTTTTCAACCAGGCATTCAACCGTTTCGATACCAGTCTGGCTTCAACCTGTAAGACAAAGTTAGCTTGCGACAGAGTATCCGACGCAATAGAGTTTTGAAGCCAGATATCGTAGTGCTGCCAGTCACCACCCAATCCCGTTTGTGGATCGAGCAAGACGGGCCAGCCCAGCTTCTCGGCTAATGCCTTTGCCCGCTGAGCGACAGTAAGGTTTGTATTGCCGACCACAATGACCCCTTTTTTCTCTCCCAGCGCCAGAGAATCAATCATAGATTGATAGTCAGCGTCAGCCTGAAGGTAGTGATTGACGTATACGGACTGACTTTGCTGCCAGTCGGCAACAGAGCGCAGATACTCGGCATACGGCGATTTATCTTCACCACCATAAAGTGGTTCTGGAAACGGGCAATTAACATGAATGGCCCCGCCACTTTGTCTGCAATGGGCAAACGCCTGATCGATGGTGGTCAGCAACCAACTGAGCGGAATTTGCGTGGTAGGCGAAGGTAAATTCACCGTCTGCGTCACGTGCTGCGAAAAGAGACCATTCTGAGCTATGGCCTGATTTGCTCCGCAACCCACCAGCTCGACTGGGCGATCTGAGGTTAGCAGGATCAGCTTCTCTTTGGTTAAGGCCGTTTCGGCCACCGCTGGCAACAAATTTGCGACGGCCGTTCCCGATGTCACAATTACCGCCACCGCAGAGTCGGAAGATTTTGCCAGTCCCAGAGCTAAAAACCCCAGGCCTCGTTCATCAAAATGAGTATGTATCGTCAACGCAGGGTGAGCGACAGCTTCAAGAGTAAGTGGAGTCGAACGTGAGCCAGGGGCAATACAAACATGACGTACTCCCTGACGATAGAGTTCTTCTATCAGTGTTTCAGTCCAGACTCGATTTAGTGCGGCTTGGTTTGACATTATGACGCCACACCAAAAGAAGGTTGTTCCGCGATCAGGCTCAGCAGCGTCGACATTTTCTTATCCAGCTCCTGCCATTCATGCTCTGCAATCGAGCCGGGCACAATACCTGCGCCAGCGAACAGCTGCAGCTCATCTTTGAGCAATAGTGCACTGCGTATAGCCACGCAGAATTCGGCGCGATCATGACTCAAATAACCAACAGATCCTGCATACCAACCTCTGGCGAAGGGTTCATTGGCCTGAATGTATTCCAGCGCCTCGGCACGGGGGAGCCCCGCTACGGCAGCCGTAGGTTGCAGGGCTTGCAACAGTTGCACCCCGTTCACACCCTTCTTCAGTTGCGCCATGATATTTTTCTTCAGGTGCTGGACTTTTCTCAGTCGGACCAGGCGCAGTTCACTTTCCAGATGCACCTGCTCTGAATGTGGCATCAGACTTTGTAAAATATCATCCACCACATACTGATTTTCATTGATGTTTTTCTTATCCTGAGTCAGCCAGTTGGCCAACTCCATGTCCTGAGCGGCGTTGGAACCGCGCCCGATAGTTCCTGCCAGAGCCTCGGTTTCCAACTCTTGTCCCACTCTGCGATAGAGTCGCTCAGGTGTCGAGCCGACAAAAGCCAAGCTTGGCGACAACGCCATTAAGAAGTGAAAACTATGATGATTTTCACGATAACTGGCCTTCAGCAATTGAGCAGGAGAAATGGAATGCTTGAGGTCGATGGCCGTTTTTCGCGCCAGCACCACTTTCTTAAACTTGTTCTGTTCAATGCCGGTGAGCACATCTTCGACCAGATGACTCCATTGCGCTTTATCGGGTGTGTGATCAAGCGATAAAATGGCGGTCGATAACGGCGGCAATTCTGTTGTGTCCACTACCAATTGCTTCAACGCTTTGATGGTCACATCGACACTCATACCGATGTTTACTGCCAGACGCCAGCCTGAATCGTATCGAATCAACTCAATTTGCGGCAGGAAAAAGAACGCCGACATACAGCGCCGGTTTTTATCGGAATGGCCATCAAACGAGCGGCCACCCCAGATTCGTTGACGATCGCCTAAGATAGTGTAAGCCGGTGCCGGCTCAGAAAACGTATGCAACTGACCAAGCGCCACAACTTCTTCACGCGTATCCCTCGATTGCCAATAGAATTTTGGAAAATGAGGTTGCGAGTCCAGCCAGTCAATACAATGGGTTTTGGGTGCACCATGTAGATCCTGCTCTAGTCGCTTGGTACCTTGCGGCACACGCTCTAGCTGTTCAAGAAGCTGGGTAATCGCTTTTGTTAAATGAGACAAATCAACCTCAAAACTGTAACTTTTATTCTTATATACACGAGATACTCTATTGGTACCCACTACATAGATCAAGCAACACGAGCTTAAATTGATAGCTAAGTTATGTGTGCCGTTGCCACCATACTCATATCGCCACTTAATTTTTGACTTTCTTCAGATTTTTATTCTTTCAAAAGCCAATTTGGTGTAATTTAGTAAAGAAATATTTGCATTCTTAGGAATAATACAATGAAAAATATCGAGATGTCGTCAAAACTCGATAATGTCTGCTACGACATTAGGGGACCTGTGCTCAAACATGCTAAGCGCATGGAGGAAGAGGGGCATAAAATACTGAAACTCAATATTGGTAATCCCGCCCCGTTTGGCTTTGACGCTCCTGATGAAATTTTAGTCGATGTCATCAGGAATCTGCCCACATCTCAAGGTTATTGTGATTCCAAAGGAATATACTCCGCACGTAAAGCCGTGGTTCAACATTATCAACGTAAAGGCATTCGTAGCCTGGATGTGGAAGATGTCTACGTAGGCAATGGTGTGTCTGAGCTCATTGTAATGGCGATGCAAGCCTTGTTAAACAACGGCGATGAAATGTTAGTTCCCGCTCCTGATTATCCACTTTGGACAGCAGCGGTGTCATTGTCTGGCGGTAAACCGGTACACTACCTGTGTGATGAGCAAGCAGACTGGTATCCGGATCTGGATGATATCAAGAAAAAGATCACCCCAAAAACGCGGGGCATTGTGCTTATCAACCCGAATAACCCAACAGGCGCGGTGTACAGTCGAGACTTCCTGCTCGAAGTGATCGAGATTGCCCGTCAGCACAAGCTGATCATCTTCGCGGACGAGATTTACGACAAGGTTCTCTATGATGGAGCAACGCACACTTCTGTGGCGACTCTGACTGAAGATGTCCTGGTCGTTACCTTCAACGGACTATCAAAGTCATACCGCGTGTGTGGGTTCCGCGGTGGCTGGATGTTTATGACCGGCCCCAAAGAGTACGCGCAAGGCTATATCGCGGGTTTGGAAATGTTGGCCTCAATGCGACTATGCGCCAACGTCCCGATGCAGCATGCGATTCAAACCGCTCTGGGTGGTTATCAGAGTATCAACGAGCTGATCCTTCCTGGTGGTCGACTGCTAGAGCAAAGGGACAAAGCTTACGAACTGATTACCCAGATCCCGGGAATTTCCTGTGTTAAGCCAAAGGGGGCTATGTATCTGTTCCCTAAGATTGACACTAAGATGTACAACATCAAAGACGATCAGCGAATGGTGCTCGACTTTCTCAAACAGGAAAAAGTGTTATTGGTTCAGGGCACCGGATTCAACTGGCCAAAACCGGATCACTTCCGAATTGTAACCCTGCCTCACGTTGAAGATTTGGAAATGGCCATCGGCCGCTTTGAAAAGTTCTTATCAACATATAGTCAGTAACTCTTTCATATTACTGTAGTTAAGCCTATTCTTAATAAGCGCCGGGTAAGCAGGCCCGGCGCTCGAATTAAGGGATTAAGCAGTATGAAAGAAAGTCACTTCTTTGCACACCTTGCTCGGATGAAACTGATTCAGCGCTGGCCACTGATGCGCTCAGTCTCCACCGAGAACATCTCAGAGCACAGCCTTCAGGTGGCCTTCGTTGCCCACGCTCTGGCGATCATCAAGAACAAAAAGTTTGGCGGCAACGCCAACCCCGAACGCATCGCCATTCTGGCCATGTACCATGACACCAGTGAAGTGCTCACCGGCGATCTCCCTACCCCGGTTAAGTATTACAACCCTTACATTGCCAAAGAGTATAAAAAGATTGAAGCGGCCGCAGAACGTAAACTGCTGTCGATGGTACCGGAAGAATTTCAGGAAGACTTCAAGCCTTTTCTGATTTCAGAGTGCGCTTACCAGGAAGACACTGAAATCGTAAAACAAGCCGATTCCATTTGTGCTTACCTGAAATGTCTGGAAGAACTGAGTGCCGGAAACCATGAGTTCGCTCTGGCGAAAAAGCGCTTAGACCAAACTCTGCACGAGAAACAGACACCGGAGATGGAGTACTTCCTCCACACCTTTGCGCCGAGTTTTGAGCTTTCTCTCGATGAAATCAGTTAATCTGTGACCAGAATAAGGAGTCGCTATGCAGTTAGAGTCGATGCAGGTTTGGCAGGCCCGACACAGTGATGAACACAAACTGAGACGCAACGATCACCGTGACCCTTTTCAAAGGGATCGGGCGAGAATCCTCCATTCCGCCGCATTTCGCCGCCTGCAGGCTAAAACTCAGGTTCACGGAACCGGTGTGAACGACTTTCACCGAACCCGACTGACTCACTCTCTCGAAGCGGCACAAATCGGCTCTGGCATAGCCGCGCAACTCAAACAAAAACAGCCAGAACTTTACGATCTGCTTCCCTCGGATGCTCTGATTGAAGCGCTCTGCCTGGCTCACGATATTGGTCACCCTCCCTACGGACATGGTGGTGAAATTGCGCTTAACTACATGATGCGTGAATATGGTGGGTTTGAAGGCAATGCTCAAACGTTTCGTATTGTCACTCAACTCGAACCCTATACCGAGCATCACGGCATGAACTTAACCCGGCGTAGTCTGCTCGGGCTGCTAAAATATCCCGCTCCCATCAGCCAGACTCGTGCCGAAAAGCAACCACACCCGGTTGCCAGTCAACGACAGTTGAAAGCCAAAGACTGGACTCCGGCCAAAGGGGTTTACGACAAAGATTTGCCTCAGTTTGACTGGGTGCTGGCTGCACTGTCATCTCATGATAAACAGGCACTGCAGACCATGCGTAATACCCAGCGCCAACCACTTGAGCACAATAAAACCCGCTTCAAGTCTCTTGATTGTTCGATCATGGAACTGGCCGATGACATCGCCTACGGTGTCCATGACCTGGAGGATGCGATTGTTCTCGAACTGGTCGATAAAGATATGTGGCAGGCCAGCGCCGCCACACAATTGAAACAGCAAACGGATACCTGGCTCTCCGAGCACATAGATTCAATTACTCAATTGTTGTTCTCAGGTAAGCATTATGAGCGAAAAGACGCCATCGGAGGCATAGTGAATGCGCTACTGACCAGTATCGAAGTCAAAGCGGTACCGGATAGTCAGTTTGACAGTCCTTTGCTCCACTACAATGCCTATCTGGATAAAGACATGGCAGCCGTGCTCAAGATCTTAAAGCGTTTTGTCAGTGACTATGTGATCCAGGTGCCCAGAGTGCAGATTTTTGAGTACAAAGGGCAGCAAATCATCATGGATCTATTTGAGGCATTCAGTGCCGACCCTGAGCGTCTGTTGCCTGAGTCGACACGAAAGTTATGGCAGACCGCCAGCGGTCAACAAGATAATGGCATGCGGGTTATTGCCGATTATGTCTCTGCGATGACTGATGGTTACGCGCAAAAAATGCATCAGCAGTTATTTGCCGCCCATTCGGGCTACTGATCGTTGTCGGCTGACTTGGCTCCATAATTACGCTCAAACACGCCCGGCGGCATCTGCTGTATTTGAAACTCAATCATCTGATTGAAGGCCGTCAACAAGGCTTCAAACTCAACGTCAGGTTCACTCAACGTCAAAAGGTGATAACCGGCTTCTACCGTCGAAAGCGCGTTTGCAGACGGCGCCTTACGGATACGGTAATCCCCCTGTATATCCAGAGGCAACCGGACTAGCGCTAAGGCATGTAAGTTTTTGGATAACTTCCACATCTTGAAGGCTTTCTTCCAGGTGCCATCCAACAGAATCACCCTTAGCGCCTTATCGCCCTGAGCCTGCCGCACTTCGGTAACCTCTCTTGCTTCCTCACCAGGATAGAGTATGACCGTATGGTAACGCTCATCTTGCAACATGCCGTTTAGTTCATCATGGTGGGTAAAGTTTTCCCCGAGAAACAAATGGCTGTTGGGTAAGGACAGAGAGAGAATACGAGCGGTACCCAGAGGTTTGTTTTCTTCACTGGGGTGCTGCAATATGATCAATTGTGTGTCACAGTGAACAGGCTGAATCCACTGACAAACACATGCCGGCTTCGCTTTCAGGCATTTTGGACAATATCGAGACATGGATACTTCTTTCGTCATAAGGCTAACGCTGTTTTCTTTGCTTTGCACATTACTGCAATTGCCAGTACTTCAAACCATAGTCGAATGGGATAAATTGGCGATCTATTCGGGTCAATGGTGGCGGATAGTAACAGGAAATTTCTCCCATACCAACCTCGCTCATATGGCGATGAATCTGGCGGGACTGTGGGTGATCTGTTACCTATTCCGTCCAGCTGTTCGCTCGACATTATGGGTAATTGGTGTAAGCGCAACCTTCATCGGTCTCGCCCTGCTACTTACCAACATCACCCACTACCTTGGGCTCTCAGGGGTATTGCATGCCGTATTTGCATATTGGGCACTTAGCGAAGCGCTAGAGGGAAGAAAATCCAGTTGGCTGTTAGTGGCAGGCGTTGTCGGGAAAGTCGCATGGGAGGGCGTCTACGGAGCGTCAGAGGCTACATCACAACTCATCGAGGCCTCTGTTGCCACACAAGCCCACGCCGTTGGAATGGTCGTAGGCCTGTTAATGGCATTACTGCACTATGTGCGTAATCATCATTTACAACACAATTCGTGACCGGTTTTTCTCAACCGTTGCACTGCCAATACCCTTTACCTGAGTCAGCTCATCAATAGACTTAAACTCGCCGTGTTTATCCCGATACTCGACGATGTCTTTGGCTTTTTCCATTCCGACACCTTTGAGCAGTTCGGCCAGTTCTTCCGGATCCGCCTGATTGATGTTAACTGTAATTTCAATACCTTCCAGTTTATTAGCATCAGCCGCTTGCGTCATGGCAGCAGGCAAAAGTGCACATAGCATTAATAGCCCCAGTGACCATAGTTTTTTCATCATAGTTCCTTGCATGTGATGGACAGAGATTTCCAACATACCGGAAACGGGACACGAGAAAAGACTGAGTTAGAAAAAACAAAACGGACCGCAAAGGCGGTCCGTTTTTAGTAGCATATCAATTACAGCCAATCATGACAAAGTCATTGGCTCACTGTGCTAGCCCTTATTGAGCATCAAGAAAATACTCAATGTCGGTGTTTGTACGCAAGATGGCTAACACTGAAGTCAAATCTTGTTGAGACGCCTCGCGCTCCATCTGTGCACCGATTTGCTCGTTATAAGCGGCATTGTACTCAGACGCTACTTTGCTTAGCTCAACAACTACGATGTTGCCTTCCATATCCTTCGTCTGTGCGAAATTAGCAGCACCGTCTTCAGGCTTACTCATAGCAAACACTGTACCAGCCAGTGCAGAACTGCGATCAATGGACTCAAGCTCGCCGAAGCTCAAACCGTTCGCATTCATCGCGTCCTGTTTGCCTTCTTTTAGTTCATTGACAAGCTGAACACCCAGCTCCATCGCTGCTTGCTCACCTTTCACTTTAGCAAGCTGAGTTTCTACTCGCTCTTTTACATCTTCAAGTGGCAGTACCGTTTGCGCACGTACATCATCAACACGGACGACGATGATGTGCTCTGGCGCTACTTCCATCACTTCTGAGTTCAGGCCATCTTCTTTCACTTCAGGAGAAAGCAGCGCTTCCATCACTGCAGGTGATCTAAGAATTTCTGGAGCATCCATCTGAGAAATAAAGTCTGTTGTCACGACTTTCTGGCTTACAGCTTTAGCGGCATCATCCAGCGAATCTGGGTATTCAAACGCCACTTTCTCCAGCTCATTTTGTAGACTGTAGAATTCATCTACTGCGACCTGGTCTTTCAGCTCAGCGATGATCTCATCTTTCACTTCAGCTAAAGGCTTAGACTCAGATGCTTTGATAGCGTCAAGTTTAATGATGTGGTAACCAAAGTCTGATTTCACCAGACCGGTGCGCTCACCCACATTCTTCAGAGCAAAGGCCGCTTCTTCAAATGCAGGATCCATCACATCACGTTCGATCCAGCCCAGAGAACCGCCTTCCTCAGCGCTGCCGATATCTTCAGATTTCTCTTCCGCTACCGTCGCAAAGTCTGCTCCTGCGTTTAACTCATCAAGAATCGCCTGAGCTTTTGCTTCATCATCACCTTGAACCAGAATATGGCTAACTTGACGTTGCTCTGATGTAGAGTACTTATCCAGGTGCTCATCGTAGTATTGCGCGATATCCGCGTCAGTGACTTCAACCTGAGCTTTTAGTGCCTCTGCAGACAACTCGATGTAGGCTACTTTCACTTGTTCTGGGCGAGTAAACTGTGCAGGGTTCTCATCGTAGTACTGCTGAATTTCTTCGGCTGTGATTTCTGCTTGCTTCGAGAACTCTGCCAAAGAAAGTGTCAGCGTTCTAATGTCGCGAGTTTGCGTCAGCAGTTTGCTTTGCAGTTCAATCTCACTAGGAAGAGTAAACTCACTGCCTTGTAGGGCCGACAGCAGTTGGTTACGAACCAGGTCACGACGAAGGTACTCAGCAAAGCTGTCAACAGTGAAACCGGCGCGACGCAGTGTTGCCTGATAAATCTCCTGGTCAAATCTACCTTCGTTTTGGAACTGAGGCATTTCGAGGATCATTTGACGAATTTGGTCATCACTGATGCGCAAACCCAACGACTCGGCATGCTGCTCAAGCAACACGTCGTTAATCATGCGGTCCAGAACTGATTTACGGAAAGAGGCAACATAGCTAGGGTCTGCCAGTAATGTCGAGAAGTAGTCACCCAGCTGCGACTGCATGCGGTTACGTTCGTTTTGATACGCTTGCTCGAACTCACCACGACCAATTTCTACATTACCCACTTTCGCAGCGGTATTACCGATGCCGCCAGCGATATAGCTTCCTACACCGGCAAAAACAAAAGACAGAATAATGAGTCCCAGGATAATTTTAACCGCGATACTATTCACGCCTTCGCGAATTCGCTCCATCATAATTTTATTACTCTCCAGATAGGAAGGGTTTCTACTGTTTGGGATAATATCAGAAAAAGAAATGCGCATCAGTAAGATGCGCATATTTAAAAAAAGTTCGACGTAATTTGTCGTTTAAGCGTTCTGAAAGCTTAATTTTTGTCCAGTTGATGCAAGAATTGCGAGCAACCGTAACAAATGATTAGTTACAAGCGTCTTTAAGCGCTTTACCTGCTTTGAATGCAGGAACTTTAGCTTCAGAGATTTGGATCTCTTCACCAGTTTTTGGGTTACGGCCTGTACGTGCTGCACGAGTACGTACGCTGAATGTACCGAAGCCAACTAGAGCTACTTGATCACCCTCTTCAAGAGTCGTGCTTACTGCTTCGATGAAAGCGTCTAATGCACGGCCAGCTGATGCTTTAGATAGATCTGCGTTCTCTGCGATTTTTTCCACTAATTGCGTTTTGTTCACTGTGTTTCCCCTTTATGTTACCGAATTGTTATTTTTAAAAAGGTAACGTTAGTTCCATTCTCGTAGTTAAGACTCTAAGCCTTGTCTATCAAGGGCTTCAGAGTTACATAGCTAACGTTAGTGCTACAAAAAAACGCTGACAAGCTTTTTTTGCTTATCAGCGCATTTCTTTTACCTAAATTTGCAGCAAATCACTATTTTACAGCTTCAAATGACGCTCCAAGCGGTGCTCGCTCCAGGGCAACTTCCAGTACTTCGTCGATCCACTGTACCGGAATTACCTTAAGATCGGCGATAACGTTGTCAGGAATCTCTTCCAAATCACGTTCATTATCCTTAGGAATCAGCACCGTTTTGATGCCACCGCGATGGGCTGCCAACAGTTTTTCCTTCAGACCACCAATCGGTAACACTTCACCACGAAGGGTGATTTCACCCGTCATGGCCACTTCCGCTTTAACAGGGTTACCCGTCAGACTAGAAACCAGTGCGGTGCACATCGCGATACCCGCACTTGGACCATCTTTAGGCGTCGCGCCCTCTGGTACATGCACATGGATGTCACGTTTTTCATAAAAGTCGGTGTTGATGCCCAGTTTTTCAGCACGTGAACGAACGACCGTCATTGCAGCCTGAATCGACTCCTGCATCACATCACCCAGCGAGCCAGTTTGAGTCAGCTTACCTTTGCCCACCATCGATTCTGTTTCGATAGTCAACAAGTCACCACCTACTTCTGTCCACGCCAGACCCGTCACCTGACCGATTCGATTACTGTCATCCGCTTTGCCGAAATCGAAACGCTGTACGCCCAGATACTCTTTTAGATTGTCCTGGTTGACCGTGACTTTCTTCAGTTTCGGGTCGAGCAAAATGTTCTTCACCGCTTTGCGACAAATCTTAGAGATCTCACGCTCTAAGCTACGCACGCCCGCTTCACGGGTGTAGTAACGAATGATGCCGATGATGGCGGAATCTTCGATCTCAATTTCGTGAGGTTTCAAACCATTACGCTGCACCTGCTTCGACACCAGGTGGCGAGTCGCAATGTTCAACTTCTCGTCTTCGGTATAGCCAGACAGGCGAATCACTTCCATACGGTCTAGAAGTGGACCTGGAATATTCATCGAATTCGATGTCGCAACAAACATAACGTCCGACAGATCGTAATCCACCTCTAAGTAGTGGTCGTTAAACGCATTGTTCTGCTCCGGGTCAAGAACCTCAAGCAGTGCTGACGATGGATCACCACGCATATCCGATGACATCTTATCAATCTCATCAAGTAGGAATAGCGGGTTCTTCACACCAACTTTCGACATCTTCTGGATAAGCTTACCAGGCATCGAACCAATGTAAGTACGGCGGTGACCACGGATTTCCGCTTCATCACGCACGCCGCCAAGCGCCATACGAACGTATTTACGGCCCGTAGCAGCGGCGATAGAACGACCTAACGATGTTTTACCAACGCCCGGAGGACCAACAAGGCAAAGAATTGGGCCTTTGAGTTTGTTGATGCGATTTTGCACCGCCAAGTACTCTAGAATACGCTCTTTCACACGCTCCAGACCGTAGTGGTCTTCGTTAAGCACCTCTTCCGCTTTGGCAAGATTCTTCTTCACTTTAGAGCGCTTAGCCCAAGGCACACCGACCATCCAATCGATATAGCTGCGAACCACCGTTGCTTCGGCTGACATCGGCGACATCATTTTGAGCTTATGCAACTCTTGCTCTGTCTTCTCTTTTGCCTCTGCCGGCATTTTCGATTCTTCGATCTTAGCCTTCAGGGTCTCAAACTCATCCGGTGCGTCATCCAGATCGCCAAGTTCCTTCTGAATCGCTTTCATTTGCTCATTCAGATAATACTCGCGCTGCGACTTTTCCATCTGTTTCTTAACACGGCCACGAATGCGTTTCTCAACTTGCAACAAGTCGATTTCTGACTCCATTTGGCCCATTAAGAACTCTAAACGTTCAGTGACATCTAATAGCTCGAGCACTTGTTGTTTGTCAGCCAGTTTTAGAGGCATATGTGCAGCGATGGTATCAGCAAGACGCGCTGCTTCATCGATGCCGCTTAGTGACGTCAGAACTTCAGGCGGGATCTTTTTGTTGAGCTTGATGAAGCCTTCGAACTGATCGATGGCACTGCGCACAATCACTTCCTCTTCACGCTCTTCAAGCTCAGGAGTAATCAGGTATTCAGCATCGGCGACGAAGAACTCTTCATCGCGATAGTTATTAATTTTTGCACGCTGCTGACCTTCTACGAGTACTTTCACTGTACCGTCAGGAAGCTTTAGAAGCTGTAAAATGGTCGCAACTGTGCCTGTTGTGAATAGATCATCGATTTTAGGCTCTTCAGTATCTGCTTCTTTTTGAGCCACCAGGAGTACTTGTTTGTCATTATCCATCGCTGCTTCAAGGCAGCTGATAGATTTTTCGCGGCCAACAAACAAAGGAATCACCATGTGTGGGTAGACCACAACGTCGCGCAGAGGCAATACCGGTATTTCGATACGCTCGGAACGTTCCAAGTTCATATTATTCTCTCTTCCGCATAGTATTATTTTCAGTATATGGGGGCGTATTCGTTGGATTCAATAAAGAAATAAAAAAAGGAGGTATCAAATACCTCCTTTTTACATGAGCTTCGCAATTTACTCTGCGCCGGCCACCTGATTGTCACTGTTTGTATAGATAAGTAGTGGTTCTGACTCACCATTTATCACACTTTCATCAATAACAACTTTGCTGACGTCTGTCGCAGACGGCAATTCGTACATCGTCTCCAACAGCACGCCTTCAAGAATTGAACGCAGACCACGAGCACCTGTTTTACGCTCCATCGCTTTTTTAGCAATAGCACGCAATGCATCTTCACGGAACTCTAATTCAACCCCTTCAAGATCGAACAACGCGCCATACTGTTTCGTCAGGGCGTTCTTCGGCTCATTCAGGATTTGAATCAACGCATCTTCGTCCAGCTCTGTCAGTGTTGTTGTCACTGGCAGACGACCAATGAACTCTGGAATCAGACCATATTTTACAAGATCTTCTGGCTCAACCTGAGTGAACAGCTCACCGACTGTCTTGGTTTCGTCTTTAGAACGAACTTCAGCACCAAAACCGATACCTGTGCCTGTCGCTACACGTTGGTCGATGACTTTGTCCAGACCGGCAAACGCACCACCACAGATGAACAGGATCTTAGAAGTATCTACTTGCAAGAATTCTTGTTGCGGATGCTTTCGACCACCTTGTGGTGGAACGGAAGCAATCGTACCTTCAACCAGTTTCAATAGTGCTTGCTGTACACCTTCGCCTGACACGTCACGCGTGATAGACGGGTTTTCCGCTTTACGTGAAATCTTGTCTATTTCATCAATATAGACAATACCACGTTCAGCTTTTGCTACGTCGTAGTCGCACTTTTGCAGTAGTTTTTGAATGATGTTCTCTACGTCTTCACCAACATAACCCGCTTCGGTTAATGTTGTTGCATCGGCCATAGTGAATGGAACATCAAGGAAACGTGCAAGCGTCTCTGCAAGTAGGGTTTTACCACTACCTGTAGGACCAATAAGAAGAATGTTACTCTTACCGAGTTCTACGCCGTCAGCTGTTGTGTCACCATTACGTAAACGCTTGTAGTGGTTATATACAGCGACTGAGAGAACTTTTTTCGCGTAATCTTGACCGATTACATAATCGTCGAGGTGCGCGCGAATGTCTCTTGGCGTTGGCAACGCTTCAGATTCCTTCTTCGGCAGCACATCTTTGATCTCTTCGCGGATGATATCGTTACATAAATCAACGCACTCATCGCAAATGTAAACAGACGGACCCGCGATTAGCTTGCGAACTTCGTGCTGACTTTTACCACAGAAAGAGCAATACAGCAGTTTACCGCTACCACCCTCTTTGCTTTTATCTGTCATTCGCTAACCTCTTAGCCTTTACTTTCTATGTTTTGAGTGTATATCAATTTAGACCAAATTGCGCCCGTGAATTTGTATTTCAAGGGAGACAATTTGGTCAATAATCACTCAAACGATTATAGATTAACCACGATGGGTCAATACTTCGTCGATAATGCCGTATTCAGCAGCCTGAACAGCTGACATAAAGTTGTCACGGTCAGTATCTTTTTCAACCACTTCGAGTGGTTGACCCGAGTGTTCAGCCAACAATTTGTTGAGCTTCTCTTTGATAGTCAGGATTTCTTGCGCGTGGATTTGAATATCCGACGCCTGACCCTGGAATCCACCCAATGGCTGGTGAATCATCACTCGAGAGTTTGGTAGCGCAAAACGCTTACCTGGAGCACCACCTGCCAGAAGAAATGCACCCATGGAACAAGCTTGACCAGTACACAGCGTGCTAACGTTAGGTTTGATAAACTGCATGGTATCGTAAATAGACATACCCGCTGTCACGCTGCCGCCTGGTGAGTTAATGTAGAGGAAGATATCTTTGTCAGGATTTTCTGATTCAAGAAAAAGCATTTGGGCAACGATTAAGTTCGCCATGTTGTCTTCCACTTGACCAGTCAAGAAAATGATTCGTTCTTTTAATAGTCGCGAATAAATATCGTAAGAGCGTTCACCACGGGAAGTCTGTTCAACCACCATAGGTACTAGCGCGTTCATAATTGGCGACATTGCATTTTTTTCTTGGTAGCTCATATTCTTATGTCCCTAAAATAAATGGCCCGGATGATAAACATCATACGGACCATTGTTAGCAGAGAAGTTGACTCTAAGTCAACCTTCTATACAAGATATTGCTTATTAAGCTGCAGGCTGCTGGTTCATTAGCTCGTTGAAGCTAACTTCTTTGTCAGAAACCTGTGCTTTAGCTAGGATCGCGTCGATCGCTTGCTCTTCTAGTGCAACGTTGCGCATGTTGTTCATCATTTGCTCGTTTTGCTCGTAGTAAGCGATAACTTCTGATGGATCTTCGTATGCAGTTGCCATTTCAGAGATAAGCTCTTTCACTTTCTCGTCGCTAGCTTCTAGCTCTTCAGACTTGATCACTTCACCTAGAAGAAGACCAACTACTACGCGACGCTTAGCTTGCTCTTCGAACAGCTCACGTGGAAGCTGAGCTGCAGCTTCTGGGTTGCCGCCAAAACGCTGTGCAGCTTGCTGACGTAGAGCACCGATCTCTTGATCGATTAGTGCAGCAGGAACGTCGATGTCGTTCTCTTTAACTAGACCGTCAAGAGCTTGCTCTTTGATACGGTTCTTGATTGCTTGCTTAAGCTCACGCTCCATGTTCTTACGAACTTCTGCTTTAAGAGCGTCAACGCCGCCTTCAGCAACACCGAATTTAGCAACGAACTCGTCGTTGATTTCTGGTAGTTCACGAGCTTCAACTTTGTTCACTTTGATTAGGAACTTAGCAGCTTTACCTTTTAGGTTCTCAGCGTGGTAATCTTCTGGGAAGTTTACGTCGATTTCAAATTCCATACCCGCAGTCTTGCCTTGGATACCGTCTTCGAAACCTGGGATCATGCGACCAGCGCCCATTTCTAGTGGGAAGTTCTCAGCTTTACCGCCTTCGAACTCTTCACCGTCGATAGAACCAGTGAAGTCGATAGTTACACGCTTGCCGTCTTCAGCAGCTTCTTCAACGTCAGTCCAAGATGCTTGTTGCTTACGTAGAGTTTCGATCATCTCTTCAACGTCTGCGTCTTGAACTTCAGTCGTTGGTTTTTCAACAACAACGTTCTCTAGACCCTTAAGTTCTACTTCTGGGTACACTTCGAAAGTTGCAGTGAATACTAGATCTTTACCAGCTTCGTTCTCAACAGGAGCGAACGTTGGTGCGCCTGCTGGATTGATTTTTTCAGAAACGATTGCTTCGATGAAGTGACGTTGCATAACTTCACCCATCACGTCTTGACGTACTGCTTGGCCGTACATTTTAGCAACCATCTTCATTGGCACTTTGCCTTTACGGAAACCATCGAAACGACGGTTTTTCGCGATGTTGCGTAGTTCAGCTGTCACTGCGTCTTCGATGTTAGCAGCAGGAACAGTAATGTTTAGACGGCGCTCTAGGCCCTCTAGAGTTTCAACAGTAACTTGCATTGTATAAACCTCAGTTTGGCTCAGTGTTGGCTGAGCGTATGAGCATCAATATCTGCGTCGCAGACATATCCGCTTCATCCTTGTTAGTGCGAAAAAGCACTTTCTTAAAATGAGCATCGACAACCATAGTAGATGATATCTTCTGGCTGTCGGACTAATGAGTGACGTCTTCGTACAGTAAAACTGAGCGAGTCAGCTTCGAAGGCATCTCTGATTAGTCTCAGGACAAAATTTCAGACGCGATATTCTAGCGATCTCCGCCTACCCTGTCGAGTCGAACTCGGGTCAATCGGCGGTTTTGTCTCTAATTACTCGTAGAAAACAGGAAACTTTGACATTTTCCATTCGCTGCAACCAGAAATGGGGACAATATCCGCTTTTTCAAGAGAATGAAGGGCTTTTTTTGGTGAATAATGAAAAAAGAGATCTTGCTCCTGTTTTGCTCCCTGCTAACCTCTCATATCCCATAACTTTTTCGCCACATATTTGCTAAATTCGTTAACCTAAGAAATGAGTCACACACAGGGAAATGACGTTGGAGTTTAACGTTGAGGTTCGGCAATGCGGTTAAAACGGATTCTATTTGGCTTTATTGCACTGTTTTTGGTGTTCTCAACCCTTGGTGGCCAATGGTATTGGCAACATAGTTTTTCTGCTCTGGAAGAACAGCACAACAACTGGCTAAATCGCTTCGTCGAAAGCATCGACAGCAAACTGGATAAATATCGCCATATCCCCCAGCTCCTGTCCCAAGACAAGGAATTGATCGACGCCCTGCTTTCACCGAATAATTCCGCCCAAATCGACGTCACCAATCGCTATTTACAACAAGCGAACCGTATCATCCTTGCCTCTGATACCTATTTGATCGATCGCTACGGTAACACTATCGCCTCAAGTAACTGGGACCTTCCTCACTCCTTCATTGGAAAGAACTTTGCGTTTCGGCCTTACTTTCAGGAAGCCATTAAGGGAGGACAAAGCACCTACTTTGCTCTCGGTTCAACCTCTGGGCAACGTGGTTACTATTATGCATTCCCAGTGGTTTATGCCGCTGAACACATTGGCGTAGTCGTGGTCAAAATGGATCTCTCTGCTATTGAACGTAACTGGCAAAGTGAAACCAGCATCTACGTCGCGACCGATAGTCACCATGTAGTCTTCATGTCGAGTCAACCCGACTGGCTATTCCATAGCCTGGCACCTCTTAGTACGGACACGCTCAATGATATCCGTGCGTCGAGACAGTACCTCGACACAGACATCGCCAGCATGGGTTTTCGTGGCAACCTAACCGCCGAGTCTACGCTGCTTTCTAATCCAAAGGGCAACGTCTTCACTAAAGATTATCTGGTTACCCAACGTGAATCCGGTATGCCTGACTTGATCCTCAGAGTGTTAACGCCGCTCTCTACGCTGTACATCGAACTTTTTGGGTTTGTGAGTATCCTGGCACTGGTTTTTATTACGCTTTATTTAATCGTCGCACTGGTCGAGAACCGACGGTACCGTCATCGTCAGATTGAACAACTTCAAGCCGAAGCCAAGCAAAAGCTGGAATTTCTGGTGATGGAACGTACCGCCGAGCTACACATTGAAATAGATGAGCGAGTAAAAACCGAGAAAGCACTCAGACAAGCTCAGGATGAACTGATTCAGGCAGCGAAACTGGCGGTTCTTGGCCAAATGTCAGCCAGTATCAGCCATGAATTGAATAATCCTCTGGCAGCCATTCGCAGTTTTGCTGAAAACGGCCAAAGATTCATCGAGAAGGATAAAATTGATCGTGCCAAGGACAACCTTTCCCGCATTGTCTCCCTGACAGAACGCATGGCGAAAATCAGTCAGCAATTGAAGTCCTTTGCCAGGCGCAGCGATGGAAACGAGCTCAGCCATATCAAGTTAGCACCGGTCATCTTTTCCACCATTGAGCTGATCCAGCCACAGCTCAAAAGTCATCAGGTTAAACTGGACTGCACCATAGGAAATCATGACGCTCAGGTTTACATCAACCCCATTCAGGTCGAACAGGTACTCATCAACCTACTAACGAATGCCATACAAGCGATGGACGATACCGACCTTAAACAGTTAAACCTGAGTGTTGAAATAGGACAAACGAAAGCCTCCATTCATATTGATGACTCCGGCCCCGGATTACCCGATGACTCCGTCGCCGATCTGTTTGAGCCGTTCTACACCACCAAGGAGAATGGACTGGGACTTGGGCTGTCAATATCACAACAAATTATTCGCAATCTCAATGGTACGATACGCGTGGCAAGTTCACCTTTAGGTGGAGCCCGATTTACTGTAGAGCTTCCTCTTTCACCAAATGTGGTCAAGGACTAACCTCATGAGCCAAGTATTTTTTATCGATGATGAAGCTGATATTCGTATCGCTTTAGAGCAAAGTTTTGAGCTCGCTGACATTGATGCCTGTTTCTTCGCTTCAGTTGAAGATGCTCTTTTGGCGCTCAAGCAGCAAACGCCCCTGGCCATCATTTCTGATATTCGTCTGCCAGGACTGTCCGGCCTTGATCTACTGAACACCGTCAGTCATCACTACAGCGGTATTCCAGTAATTCTGATCACCGGACACGGGGACATTTCCATGGCTGTGCAGGCAATTCAGGACGGTGCCTACGACTTCATCGAAAAACCGTTTTCTGCTGAACGATTGCTGGAGATTACCCACCGAGCCATCGAAAAACGTCAGCTCACTTTAGAAAACGAAAGCCTCAAACGTTCGCTCAAAGCCAGTCAGACGCTAGGTCCAAGAATCATTGGCGACACCAGTGTCATACAAGAGTTGCGTAGTACCATCACCGCTGTGGCAGATACGGATGCCGATATATTATTGTTTGGCGAAACGGGGACAGGTAAAGAACTCGTTGCACGCTCATTGCACGAGCAAAGTTCTCGTCGGGATTCGAATTTTGTGGCAGTGAACTGTGGTGCCGTTCCGGAAAATCTGATTGAAAGTGAACTCTATGGACACGAGAAAGGGGCATTTACCGGAGCAGAGACCGTGCGAATAGGTAAGTTTGAACATGCTCAGGGGGGCACCCTGTTTCTGGATGAGATCGAATCGATGCCCATGCAAGCTCAGATTCGTCTATTACGGGTTTTACAGGAACGCGCCATCGAACGAGTCGGCTCAAATACGCTAATCCCACTCAACATTCGTGTCATTGCGGCCACCAAAACTGATCTCAATGAAGCTGCATTACAAGGTGAGTTTCGCCAGGATCTCTATTACCGACTGAATATTGTCACCCTGGACCTTCCACCATTGAGGGAACGAAAAGAAGATATCGCCACCCTGTTCCACCACTTTCAACTGGTAGCCGCGTCGCGTTACGGGAAAACCGCCAGTGCTTTAACCAGTCAGGAACTGAGTCAACTGATCGGTCATGACTGGCCCGGTAATGTTCGCGAGTTACGCAATGCCGCCGAGCGATTTGTATTGCTCGGTAAAATTCAGTCTGGCAATTCAAACCCGGAATCTACCGAACAGTCACAATCTCTGGCCGAACAGGTAGGCTTATTCGAAAAAAATGTCATTGAGCAGGCGTTGATTGAATCCAACGGCAGCATTAAAGAAACCATGGCCAAACTCAATGTGCCAAGAAAAACGCTGTACGATAAAATGCAGAAATATCAGATAATTAAAGAGTCTTATAAAAGCTCTTGCTAAATTACTCTAGAACTGTGATTTAAGTCATCTACACTTACTGTATGCACACAATTTGTTGCATAGTCTTGATTGGATTGCAGGGAGGTACTTAATGGGTGAGAAGACTAAAGTTCCCTACATTTCTGATACTTTTGAAATTGATGGCGTTTTTTATGTTGAGTATCGGAAAACTGAGGAAAGACGAAAAGTGAAGTCCAAACGGGTGTTTTATGAAAGACGTTCGCAACCTGATCCAAGAACGCAGAACATAAAACATATTGATGAGGAGGTCTAACGACCTCCTGTTACTTTTTATTTGGTAATAATTTCCGGCCCCATCAGCGTAGTGGGTAGCCAGGTCGAAACCCAAGGCACGTAGGTGACGATTATCAGGAACAAGAACATCACCGCCACCCAGGGCAGTGCGGCTTTGACCACGCCCATCATCGACATCTTCGCCACCCCTGCGGTGACAAACAGATTCAAACCTACCGGTGGGGTTATCATGCCAATTTCCATGTTAACCACCATCATGATGCCAAGGTGTATCGGATCGATACCCAGAGCGATTGCGATAGGAAACACCAAGGGTGCCACTATGATTAGCAACCCTGAAGGCTCCATAAACTGGCCACCAATCAGCAACAAGATGTTGACCACAATCAGGAAGGTAATCGGCCCCAATCCTGCCGATAGCATCGACTCGGTGATCATTTGAGGAATGCGTTCTTCTGTTAATACGTGCTTTAGAATCAATGCATTAGCAATGATAAATAGCAACATAATCGTCAGTTTGCCCGCTTCAAATAAGGTATGCTTGGTGTCTTTGTGGCAAAACGTTTCCAACACTTTCACCAGAACAGGTCGGGTATTTTTTTTGTCAGCAAACGGTCCCATGTCTTTATAAATAAAGTTGGCGATTAAAAACGAGTAAACCGCTGCCACCGCGGCGGCTTCCGTCGGCGTAAATACACCGCCATAAATACCACCAAGTATGATCACCACCAGCAGCAGACCCCAACTTGCTTCTTTGGCTGAATCAAACACTTCTTTCCAACCAACAAAGGGTTGTTTAGGCAATCCCTTGATTTTCGCGGCAATGTATATCGCAACCATCAGCATCAGGCCAGCCAGCAAACCCGGTATCACTCCCCCCAGGAACATACGACCCACCGATACATCCGTCGCTGCAGCGTACACCACCATGACGATAGAAGGTGGTATCAGAATGCCCAACGTACCGGCATTGCAGATAACACCTGCGGCAAATTCCTTGGTGTAACCGTTTTTGATCATACCCGCAATAACGATACTACCAATGGCAACCACCGTTGCCGGAGATGAACCGGATAATGCTGCAAACATCATACAAGCCACAACAGAAGCCATCGCAAGACCACCCCGGAACCAACCTACCATCGCGATAGCAAAGCGAATTATACGTTTCGCTACACCGCCAGTAGACATAAAGCTCGATGCCAGAATAAAGAACGGAATGGCGAGCAGAGTGTAGTGTCCAGCAAACGCATTAAACAGAGTCTGGGCAACCGATGCCAAAGAGGCATCCGAATGCATAAGAAGAAACAGAATACTCGACAAGCCGAGTGAAATCGCAATAGGCACACCAATAAGCATGAAGCCTATCACCATGACGAAGAGTAATAGAATATCCATGCTTATTTATCCTTGTCCTTTACATTGTCGAACGCGTTGTCCTGCATATCTGCTTTAAGGGCTTCGAGATCTTCTTCGGCTTCATGAGCAGAAATAAGACGATCGAGTTTTCCGGTCATTATTCGATAAGCTGCCTGAGCGAAACGGAAGGTCAGCAGGGCCATACCGATAGGTAATGCCATGTAGGGGATAAACCGGGGCACTTTTTCGTAACGCTCGCCCTCATTAAGCCAGTCGGCCAAAAACTGCAGCATTTCAGGCATGGGGATATCGTCGGTTTCATACCAGGCACGTTCAGTGGCAAACGGATACCAGTAGTTCCATGCACCTATAAGCAGCAGAATGGAAAATGCCAGACACGCCAGCACGGAGAGTATGGCGAAGAACTTGCGTTTTTCCGCGGACACCATGTTAATGATGACGTCTACGCCAATGTGAAAATGTTGTTTTACGCCATAGGAAGCGCCAACGAGAACCATCCAGGCAAACATAAAGACGGTCAGTTCCAGCGCCCAAAGAATATTGTCGTTAAACACATAACGAGAAATAACATTGGCGAAAGTGAGTAAGGTCATCGCACCTAAAAAAAACGCAATTAAGGTTTCTTCAATAGCATCCGTGACTTTACCGATACGAGAGATAAAAGACTGTTCCATGTGATACATCGCTTTTGTAATAATTGGGACAGGGAGTGTGGCCTCGCCCAGGGCGAGACCAAATTGACGGAAGAAAAAGCTTACTGCTGATTCGAAGCCAAGGCCGCTTCAATCAGATCAGAGCCAATGTCTTTTTCAAACTTCTTCCAAACAGGTTGCAATGCTTCTACCCACTGTTGACGTTGTTCAGGCGTTAAAGTGCGCACAACACCGCCCGCTTCAACAATGTTGTTCTTGTTTGCGAGGTTAACCTGGGTTGATTCAGCATTGCGCGTTTCGGTGACTTCTTTCAGGATTTGAGCAAACTGCTCGCGGGTATCCTCTGGCATGCCGTCCCAGAACTCACGTGAAGTAACGACAAGGTAGTCAAGAATACCGTGGTTGGTTTCTGTCACACCGTCCTGTACTTCGAAGAACTTCTTGCCGTAAATGTTCGACCAGGTGTTCTCCTGACCATCGATAACTTTGGTTTGCAGGCCACCGTAAACCTCTTTAAACGACATTTTCTGAGGGTTAGCGCCTAGCTGCTCAAATTGTGCCACCAAAACGTCAGATGCCTGGACACGGAACTTAAGTCCCTTTGCGTCAGCAGGAATCAGCAAAGGTTGGTTGGCAGACATCTGCTTCATCCCGTTGTGCCAGAAAGCCAGGCCGGTTAAGCCACGACGATTCATGGCATTTTTCAGCTTGTCACCCGCTTCTGAGTTCTGGAAACGGTCCACAGCTTCCACGTTTTCAAACAGGAATGGCAAATCGAAGATGCGATACTTTTTAGTGAACTTCTCGAATTTAGAAAGTGAGGGAGCGGCGAGTTGAACATCACCGTTCAAAAGGGCTTCGAGCACTTTGTCGTCATCATACAGGGTCGAGTTAGGGAACACCTGCATACAGACTTTACCATTCATTTCCGTGTTAACACGTTGTTCCAGCAAAGAGGCGGCAATGCCTTTCGGGTGCTTATCGGTATTGGTTACGTGACTGAACTTAATCACCATCTCACCTGGGTCACACGCAGCGGCAGCATTGAAACTCGCGAGAGTAAGAACAGAAACAGACAGTAGGGATAGAGGCTTTAACATTATTATTCTCCTTTAGGATTAATGCAGTCCCATCAATGGGCACTGATAACCAGTAAAAGAGCAATAACCAAGCCAAGGTCAGAAAATAGATCTAACACTTTGATTAAAAAGAACTTAAATACAAACCTCACCAAGCTACGGTGAGAAAAAGAGCGCGCTATGGGTACAAAGCCACACATCACGCTCAGCCGTTTGGGTGGATTCCCGCCTATTTTGTCGCTACCGGATCGGGGTAACCATCTCGACTATCAATGATGGTGTCACTGACCGTTATACCACCGATACCAACGGCTAACACCAGCCCACAAAAGTGAGGCGCAGCCATCGAAGTACCGTTATAGGCCACCACACCGCCCCCGGCTTTCGTAGACAATACATTGACCCCTGGCATGGCATACTCCATCTCTGAGGCCACCGTTTGTCCATCGGAACGAACGTATTGATTGTTGTTGGAGTAATTGGAGAAACTGGCGACGGTGTCACCGTCAGCAAACGCTGAAATGGTATACACCCCATCATACTGAGTCACCGCTGGTGTATAGCCAATAATGTCCGCACCACTGTTCCCTGCAGCGATCGCAAACACGACACCAGTCTTGTCAACCGCCGAAATCAGTGCCTCATCCATAGCGCGTGAGTAACCACCCCCACCCAGACTCATATTGGCGCAATCACCAGGATGCGCGTTCGCGGCGACATGATCCACACCGGCAATCACACCAGACATACTACCACTACCACTGTTATCCAGTACCCGTACTGGCACGACGAGCGCCCCGGGAGCGACGCCAACCACATCAATGTCATTGTCAATCGCAGCGATGGTTCCGGCTACGTGGGTACCGTGGCCATTTCCGTCTTCGGTCGTATTCTTGCCACGGGCAAAATTGACCCCTCGTGATTTATCTACATTCAGATCAGCATGGTTACTGTCGATGCCACTATCAATAATCCAAGCTGTAGGAAAGCTCTCTTTATCGCTTGGGCCACCGATACGCGCAATGCCCCACGGTGTCACCTGGGGATCAGGGGCTACGCTATCCCCTCCTCCTCCTTTATTCGGGTTTCCCCCTCTGGGTAAGGCAGTCACCAGGCGGTCTTGTTCTACATATTTCACTTCTGAGAAGCGCTGTAATGCTGCCTTTGCCTGTGGGGGTAATGTTACCGCCATTCCCTGCAATGCATGGCGATACTGCCGATGAACCTGACCCCGGTTCTGCGCCACTGCGGACGCAATCTCATTCCTTCTCTCCACCGAAATGTCGCTCTTCAATACAACAATGTATCGATGGCTAAAATCATAACCCTGATTGACAACCGCCACTGCGGTGCTGCTCATCATCCCCAGAGCCAATGCCAGACTTAAGCGCTGTATTCTCATAGCGTATCCTCACTCATGCTTACCCAAACAGTTTTTTTATTGATATAACAATCGTTAAGTATAGTTGCCTGAATTGCCTCTCTAGCGAAAGGAGCGTTACATAAATGAGAAAGCCGGACAATTTGTCCGGCTTGATGATTAACATTGTCCTGTGGCCTGCGTGAGTCTACACCATTAATCTCTGCTCTGTTCGGGCATCAAAAAACACTGCCTTAGACATATCAAAATACAACGGAGCCACCTGGCCAACACTGGCGTCAAACTCCGGAGAGAGTCGACACGCCACTTCTTGCTCATTCACTTTGACCATAGCAATCACATCTGGACCCGTTGGTTCAAGCACTTCCAGTTTTAAATCGACCTGAGTGGCAATCGCTGTCTCATCCTCCGGTTTCTCAGTGATATGTTCTGGCCGCAAACCAATGACGATTTCATTACCGTCTTGTGGTCTGAGCGCTGGCGGAAGTACGACAGTGTGCTGTTTATTGTCACCGCTCACCACACGGATGATAGGACGCTCATTTTCATCCAGATCTACTGTTGTTTTGATAAAGTTCATCGATGGTGAACCCATAAAGCCCGCCACAAACATATTGTTTGGCTCGTTGTAGATCTCCTTCGGTGTGCCTAATTGCTGAAGCTCTCCATCCTTCATCACCGCAATTCGGTCAGCCAGAGTCATTGCTTCGATTTGGTCGTGAGTCACATAAACAATGGTGGTATTGAGTTGTTGATGCAGTCGCTTGATCTGGTGACGCATTTCGACCCTGAGCTTTGCATCCAGGTTAGACAAAGGTTCATCAAACAGGTAAAGCTTAGGTCGCCTTGCCAGAGCACGTCCCATCGCAACACGCTGGCGTTGTCCGCCGGATAGCTGTGACGGTTTACGGTCCAAAAGGTGGTCAATTTGCAGCATTTCCGCTACCCGGTTCACCTCGGCGTCGATTTGATCCTGAGGCATTTTGCGGATCTTTAACCCGAAAGCAATATTGCCTCGCACCGTCATGTTTGGATACAGCGCGTATGACTGAAATACCATGGCGATATCACGATCTTTGGGTTGGACCTGAGCCACATCGCGCCCATCAATAACAATTTCACCTGAGCTTATGTCTTCAAGCCCGGCTATCGTGTTCATCAGCGTCGATTTGCCACAACCCGACGGGCCGACAAGAATCAGGAACTCGCCAGAGTCGATATTGATATCAATGCCTTTCAGCGTTTCGTTGTCCGCATTGCGATAGGTTTTGCGGATCTGTTTAAGTTCTAGAGTTGCCATGTTGATTATCCTTTTACTGAACCCGCAGTCAGACCGCGAACAAAATACTTCCCTGCCAGTACATAGACCACCAGCGTTGGCAACGCAGCAATGATCGCCGCGGCCATATCGACGTTATATTCTTTAACGCCGGTACTTGTGTTTACCAGGTTGTTGAGTGCAACGGTGATTGGCTGCGTATCCGAACCGGAATACACCACTCCAAACAGGAAGTCATTCCAGATAGAGGTAAATTGCCATATTACCGTCACCATGATGATGGGGGTGGAAAGGGGCAATAGGATCTTAAAGAAAATCGTGAAGAACCCTGCGCCATCCAGTTTCGCCGCTTTAACCAGTTCATCAGGAACCGCGATATAAAAGTTACGGAAAAACAGCGTAGTAAAAGCCATACCGTAAATGACGTGCACCGCCACCAGACCCACTGTTGTATTCGCAAGTCCCAGTTTTCCGAGGACTGCAGCCATTGGTAACAGAATTACCTGGAATGGGATAAAACAACCAAACAACAGTAAGCTGAAAAACAGGTCCGAACCTCTGAATTTCCACTTGGTGATCACATAGCCATTGAAGGCCCCAAGCAAAGTAGAGATTGCAACGGCCGGTATCACCATCTGAAATGAGTTCCAGAAGTAACCTTTCACGCCATCACATTTAACCCCGGTACAGGCGCTGTCCCACGCTTTGTACCATGCGTCAAAGACCCATTCAGTAGGTAATGACATCAGGTTGCCCGCCTTAATATCCGGCAGAGTTTTGAATGAGGTAATGATCATGACGAACAGCGGCATCAGATACACCAAACAGAAAAACGTCAGCACTGAATAAATAAATAGTCTTGGAAGCGTCATCGAACTACTCATGATTTCTTCTCCCTAAGCTCTGAGTACAAATACGGCACAAGAATGGCCAGTATTCCCGCTAACATCATCATGGCACTGGCCGCACCCAGACCAATCTGTCCACGGGTAAATGAGTGGGCATACATAAACAACGCAGGTAAGTCGGAAGAATACCCCGGGCCCCCAGCCGTCATGGCGGTCACCAAATCAAAGCTCTTAATAGCAATATGTGAGGTGATAATTACCGCGCTGAAAAATACCGGTCGCAAACACGGCAGGATGATTTTCCAGTAAATGGTTGGCAAGCTGGCACCATCAATTTGGGCTGCTTTGATAATGGACGAGTCAATGCCTCGTAACCCGGCTAAAAACATCGCCATGACAAAGCCCGAAGACTGCCAGACTGCGGCGATCACCAGGGTATAGACGGCCATCTCCGAGTTAACCAGCCAGTCAAATTTGAAGTTCTCAAACCCCCAGTCGTGCATCAGCTTTTCAATCCCCAACCCTGGGTTAAGGATCCATTTCCAGGCCGTACCGGTTACGATGAACGATAGCGCCATTGGGTAAAGATAAATGGTTCTGATGGCTCCTTCCTGACGAATATTCTGATCGAGGAAGATCGCCAACCCCACGCCAAGTACGATGGCAAAAAGCATGAAAAGAACCCCAAACACCCCTAAGTTGGTGATCGAAGTAATCCAGCGGTCATTGTCCATCAGCTTTTCATATTGCAAAAAACCGGCGAAATTGAAACTGGGCAAAAAGCGCGAGTTGGTCATCGACACCGCGGCTGTCCAGAAAATAAACCCATATATACACACCACGGTGACTAACATGGTCGGGGCGAGTACGATCTTGGGTAACCAGTGTTGGAGGCGGTCAGCAAAAGTCATCTTAGGACTCGTCTGCTTGTGTGATTTGTGTGCATTCAAAGCCTGCTCCATAACATTTCCTTGTTACTTACATCTTTCGGAACTGAGCAGGCGCTAAAAACGGTTCTCTCTCACATCTGTGCGAGCGTCTCCCCCCCCTAATTGAGGGGGGAGACGTGAAGGTTATTTTAACGCCTTGTTACTCTTTGAAGTGCTTGCTTAGATGGCAGCTTTTACTGCTTTAGCAAGTTTTTGAGCCGTTTCTTTTGGATCGGCATTTGGATCGTTAAAGAAGTTGGTTACGACATCATAGATAGCACCTTGAGCGTAACTGGTGGTCGACATACCATGAGCCATACTTGGTACCAGATCACCGGTCTTCGCACTGGCTTTAAACGTAGCCATCGAATCCAGTGCACACTGGTCAAACTTAGACATATCCATGTCGGTACGTACCGGGATCGAACCTTTGTTCAGGTTGAAGACTTCCTGGAATTCTTTGTCGAGAATGGTTGCCGCCAGCGCTTTCTGTGCTTCTACATTCCCTTGGTCCTTGATTTCGAAGAACGCAAAGCTATCTACGTTATGCGTGAACTGACCATCCGTACCCGGAGCAGGCGCACAGATGTAATCTTTACCTGGCACTTTACCTGCTGCGGTAAATTCACCCTTGGCCCAGTCACCCATGATTTGCATCGCTGCTTCACCGTTGATAACCATTGAAGTGGCCACGTTCCAGTCACGGCCCGGAGAGTTAGCATCGATATAGTCGTGAACTTTCTTGAACTTGGTGAAGACTTCCACCATCTTGTCACCGGATAGCGTATCCATATCGAGATCAACAAACGCTTTACGATAATCGTCAGAGCCCAATACATCGAGCGCTACCGCTTCAAATACAGTGGCGTCCTGCCAAGGCTGGCCACCGTGTGCGAGAGGAATGTAACCCGCCGCTTTGATCTTTTCTGCCGCAGCGAAGAACTCATCCAACGTTGTTGGTACAGCTACACCCGCTTTTTTCAATACTTCCGGATTAGCCCATAACCAGTTTACACGGTGCACGTTTACCGGAACCGCCACATACTCGCCATTAAATTTCATCACGTCGGTGACGATACTCGGCACGTTCTGCTCCCATTTGCCCGCTTCAGCAACGTCATCCAGCGTCGTTAAGAAGCCCAGACCACCCCACTCCTGAATATCATGCCCCTTAATCTGAGCTGCAGAAGGAGGATTGCCCGACACCGCACGAGTCTTCAGCACGGTCATCGCACTTTCACCGCCACCACCAGCAACCGCAAAGTCTTTCCACGAGTGACCTTGCTGTTCCAACATATCTTTCAGCGCTTGCACAGATTTCGCTTCCCCGCCAGACGTCCACCAGTGAAGCACTTCGACTTCTCCGGCATTCGATAATGCCGGTACAGTTGCAGCTGCGAGGGATAAAGTAAGTAGGGTTTTATTCATTTTCATTGTTATCTTCCATGTATCGGATTAGACATAAAACGGCGTACGTGCCTGTGTTCGATACATATTGTAGATAAAAATGTCGATTTGATTGCAACAAACTGTTATTGATATGTAACATATATGTTACATATCAACCTTTATCCGTTACGCTTCCAGGTTTGGTGGAATAAAGATCTGCACCTCTAAGCCCCCGAAGTCGGCGTTACGGATAATCAGGTCACCGCCCAGTCCATGAAGGATACTGCGACATATTCCCAACCCAAGACCATGGCCTTCTTTATCAGTTGCCAAGCGCACATACGGTTCGAACACTTCTTCAATTTGCTCCTCAGGGATGCCCGGACCTTTATCCAAAATTGTGATAATGATCCATTTTGGGTTCTCTTCAATGGTCACGAAAGCACGTTTACCATACTTCACTGCGTTGTCGATAAGATTAGTTAAGACGCGTTTTATCGCCAGTGGCTTCACTACCACGGGTTCCATCGGTTCGGCAGTGAAACTGACCAGCGTATGAACCTGATTGTGAGTTTCAGAGACATTACGAATCATCTCATTGAGGTCCACATAAGCGTTATTTTCGTGTAGGTCAGTGTCACGGACGCATTGCAAAGCCCCTTTTACCATCATCTCTAGTTCGTCCAGATCCTGGTTAAACTTGCTGCGCTTCAGGTCATCATCTAGCAACTCGGCTCGCAGGCGCAAGCGGGTGATAGGGGTTTTAAGGTCATGGGATATGGAAGAAAACAGATGCTCCCGATCAGACACATATTTACGTATGCGCGTCTGCATTCGGTTAAAGGCACGCGTTGCCGTCACCAACTCTGACGCCCCTTCTTCTTTCAGAGGAGACTGGTCAATATCCATACTCATGTCATTGGCGGCCTTCGCCAATCGGCGCAAAGGCTTGACCTGAGCACGCACTAATAAGAAAGTTAGAATCAATAACAAAGTGGTGGACGTCACCAAAAAGAGCATCTGATCCTGAGTCAGTAAGTTATCGTCGAGCTGAATATAGGGAGACGGTAACAGAGCAGCAATGTAGATCCATTCACCTTCTTTCAGCTTGAGCTGAACCACCAGTATAGGAGGATCAATGGGGCCAAGCGTTAGGGTATGGTGAGCCCATGATTTGGGTAGATCATGAAGAAATATGTCATTTTTCAGAAGCCTTAAGTGTTCCGCTTTGGAAAAATCCACTTTAACTGCCTGAATATTGGGTAACTTATCTTCCAGCACTGCTGTCACTGACGCCATAGAAGCCAGTTTCAGTGGCGTGTCAGGAATGGGGTCGACAATCAGCTCCTCTTTATTGAAGGAGACAAAAAATCGCGTCCCCCCCATATTACGGATCTGATCGAGCACTATATGACGATATTTGGTTGGCAATTTTTGAAAAAAGGTGACGGTTGAAGCAAACATGGTCGCCATGCTGGCGGAAGTATCGTGTATCCCTGCGAGCTCATCCTGCTTAGTTTTGTGATACCAGATAGCGGTCAACAGGCCCTGAGAACAAATGACCGCAAGTAGCGTCAATAATAGCGTTCTGGCCACCAATGAATTGGGGCTCAAACGCTTTAACCAGTGATTACGAGACATCGTCTATTGACCGTATTCAACAGGTACGGAAAGGATGTAGCCATTACCTCGCATGGTCTTGATATAGTGAGGAAACGCCTTACTGGTGCCAAGTCGGTTACGGATTCGGCTTAACTGAACATCAATGCCTCGCTCATATGGCAGTGCCTCACGGCCACGTGTCGCAAAGGAGATGGTGTCTCGATCGAGGATCTCGTTCGGCCTTGAAAGAAACAACATCAACAACGCAAAGTCACTACCGGACAAGTCATGAGTTCGACCATTAACCTTGTTGGTCATACGGTGAGCGATGGTATCAAGGTGCCAATCACCAAAATCGATGGTACGAGGTGGTGTGTCTTCAGATTTGTCATCATGAATGTGAGCACGGCGCAGCAACGCCTTGATTCGCGCCATTAACTGACGCGGGCTGAACGGTTTGGCGATATAGTCATCAGCACCAATTTCCAGCCCAATAATTTGATCAGTTTCGTCTGATACTGCGGTTAACATGATGATCGGGACCTGAGATTCTCTTCTCACTCGCTGACATAACGTGAAGCCATCGTCACCAGGTAACATTACATCCAACAGAATAAGATCAGGGTAGCCTTTCGCTTTAATAAACAACTCCATTTCCACCCCATCTTCAGCCGTAGACACGTCAAATCCGGACTTGGTCAAATACTCATCGAGTAGTAAGCGGATCTCTTCGTCATCATCTACCACTAAAATGTGCGTCTTAGCCTGCATTTCATTTCCTTAAGTCAGCACAGTACTTCCTATAGTGTAAGGCTTTGGCCACCATTTTATTATTGATTCGTTTATAAAATTTGCAGCGTAGCTTTGCACTCGGTCACAAAATTGAAACACTGGATATCATTCCTCTGCTCTGGCTAACGCCAATCATCCAACTCTATGATGAACAACTGATTTCCATTCGCTTGCCCCATTCCGGAGGTAGCGCTGAAAATTGCTCAAAATCCCGATGTTCTGAATAGGGCGATTGGAGCACATTTGACAAAGAAGCCACCATAGAAAAATCACCTTTCTGTGCCAATTCGATCGCTTGTTGAGCCAGATAGTTTCTCAGTATGAACTTCGGGTTAACCTGACGCATGTTGTCACTTCGCTGAGTTAATGATACCTCTTCATCAGCACTGCGCTTTTTATAACGTTCCAGCCAATTCGCAGCCTTATTGCGATCGATAAATAAATCGACCAAAGACTCCCCCCCGTTGATGTCTATATTGGACAGTTCTCTGAAAAAACGTGGATAGTCGACCCGCTCTTGCTGCATTAACGCAAAACTGTCATTGAAAAACTCGCCATCGTCAGACTGTTTGGAAAGCAAACCAAATTTTTCACGCATCTGCTGACTGTAACGCGACTGCAATATAGGCGAAAAGGTCTCAAGTGACCGATCCAACTCGGCCCTGCTGATGAGCGGGGTCAGTGCATGGGCTAATGCTGTCAGGTTCCACAATGCGATAGACGGCTGATTGTCGAACGAATAACGGCCCTGATAGTCGGAGTGGTTGCAGATATATCCGGGCTCATAATCATCCATAAAACCAAACGGACCATAATCGAAAGTCTGGCCCAGAATTGACATGTTATCGGTATTCATGACGCCGTGAGCAAACCCCTGCGCTTGCCAGTGAGCAATCATTTCTGCGGTCAGCCGAACAATCTCAGAAAACATGGCAGCGTGTGGCTGTTCTTGCTGTTGGCAGTCAGGAAAATACCAGTTGAGTGCCTTATCTGCCAGCAGCTTGAGTGCATCGTGCTGACCACTGTAAAAGAAGTGTTCGAAATGACCAAAACGAATGTGCGTTTCTGCTGCTCGTACTAACAGAGCCCCTTGTTCAACATCCTCACGATATACGGCTGAGTCACTGACCATCATCGCTAACGCGCGGGTGGTAGGAATGCCTAAACCCGCCATTGCCTCGCTGCACAAGTATTCTCTGATGGTTGAGCGCAACACAGCCCGGCCATCGCCCATTCGGGAGTAGGGCGTCTGCCCGGCACCTTTTAAGTGTAAATCGTAGACCGTTCCTTTCTGGCTGGTGACCTCACCTAATAAGAGACCGCGACCATCTCCTAAGTCTGGATTATAAACACCAAACTGATGCCCGGCATACTTCATGGCGAGAGGTTTAAACGAGACATGCGCCTGCGTTCCAGACAAACTGTTCAACAGCGCAAAGTCCTGTCGAACGTCTTCAGGAAACCCCAACTCCAAAGCGAGATCACTGTTCCAGGCCACCCAACGAACATTCTCAAGAGGGGTTGGCTCGACTAGAGTATAAAAGTTACCGGGAAGCTCTGAGAAACGGTGTGAGATCGACACCTCATCCAACGACGACATAAGCAATCCATAAACATCCAATGATGACAACTAACTTGAGTATAGCGAGTTGGAGTAGATAAAAAAGAAACTAAAAACAGGGGTATTAATGAAGAAGTGCCGTATCGGGAGGAACGCCCATCGATGTACATCATCTCATCTGGGCTGTCCCCTAAGAAGTCAACGTTATTAGAGCATCGCCAGAATGGCAACCACTGTACCGAGAGAGAATAGGCAAGTGCGGCTAATAACACCGAGGTTGGAAGGCTGAATCATTTCTTGATGCATAGGCAATATCTCCTTTTTGTTACACTACAATTACAATGTAGTTTCAAGAGGTCATTTCTGCAACATATATCGCAGAAATGTTTGAAATACTGCTAAAAAATCGCCATAAAAATGTTAGAACAACCTTCATTCCGCCGAGAGAAGTGGTAAAACAAGTTGCTATCACCAGTTGCTTGCCCTTTTCATGTAAGATAAAGCCTGGGGATTGATGCACAACAAATGTCACCGATAAAATTCATAAATAGCGATAAGCATTCCAATTACAAAAACATCAAAATATAGCAAACAGGTGACCAAATAGATGCAGAGTCCGATTAATTGCTAATCTACTTCATTCCCCCAGTTTTTCTTCCTTTATCAAAAGTGCAAAGAACAGAGAAGCAAGCCAAATGGCTTGCTTCCTTTTAGTGTTCCCAGGGCCTGGCCTGAATTCAATCAACCGCCTGAGTGACTTTCTCCAACCTGACCGCTGACACCTTAAACTCCGGGATCTTGGCATAAGGATCAGTGGCCGTGTTGGTCAACTTATTCGCTGCGGATTCAACAAAGTGGAATGGTACAAACACGACCCCTTGCTGCATTCGCTTGGTGACAAATGCAGGTGCGGAGATTTCACCGCGTCTGGATACCAGCTTCACCTCTTCACCGTTAGCAATATTCAGTGCCTCAGCCTCTTCGACGCTAACCATAATTCTTGGTCCCGCAAGGTTGTCCAGCCCCTTGGTCTTACGTGTCATGGTCCCGGTATGGAACTGCTCCAGTAATCGGCCTGTCGTGAGAATCAAGGGGTACTCGGCATCTGGTAGCTCAGCCGCGTATTCAAATGGAATTGCCTTCATCGCGCCTTTACCACGAACAAACTGGTCCTTATGCATAATGCGCGTACCGAATGGCTTCACTTCATTGCATGGCCACTGCAGACCATTCCCACCAATAGATTGCCAGCGAATACCGTGATACTGCGGAGTCACATCCGCGATTTCTTCCGTAATATCCTGTACAGATTGATAGCGCCAGTCTCCCCCCATCGCGTTGGCGATCTGCTGGATGATGTACCAATCTTCTTTAGCTTCACCCGGCGCTTGCACAGCGGGTACTAACCGCTGAACACGTCTCTCAGTATTGGTGAAGTGACCCGCTTTTTCAGCAAATGAATAAGACGGCAATACTACGTCCGCAAGCTGAGCAGTCTCTGTCAGGAAGATATCCTGAACCACCAGAAAATCGAGTGACTTGAGACCATGAACCGCGTGGGCCTGATCCGGATCACTGAGCACTGGGTTTTCGCCCATCACGTAGAGTGCTTTGATGTCACCATCGCACGCACCATCAATGATCTCCGTCAGCGTTTTACCGCGCTCTGTTGGCAAATTGTTGCTATCCCAGGCTTTGGCGAATTTAGCCTGTACTTCTGGGTTAGTCACTTTCTGATAGCCCGGGTAGTCAGTAGGCAAAGCTCCCATGTCGCAGGAGCCCTGAACGTTGGACTGACCACGCAGCGGGTTGATACCACCACCTTCTACCCCTACGTTACCGCACAACATTTGCAAGTTGGCGATGGAACGCACATTGTCATGCCCTGTGGTATGTTGAGTGATCCCCATCGAATAAAATACCGAGGTGACCTTCGCGGTACCAATGAGCTCCGCTACCTGTTCAATATCAAACGCCGCAACACCAGTGACGAGCGCAGCCTTATCTGGCGCATAGGTGTCTTTGCGGATCTCCTGAACAAAGTCGTCATACCCTTCGGTACGGCTATCAATGTAGTCACTGTCTTGCCAACCATTCTTATCAATCACATGCATGATGGCATTCAGCAACATAACATCTGTACCCGGACGATGGCGTACATACAGTTTGGCATGATCAACCATGTCTATCCGCTTCGGATCCGCCACAATTAAGGTCGCACCATCGGCAACCGCTTGTTTGATGTGAGAGGCAATGATCGGATGCGCCGCACTGGTGTCAGAACCGATGATAAAAATAACATCTGAGTGCTTGATACTTGGAATGTCATTGGTCATCGCACCACTACCAAATGCGGCTTCTAGCCCCGTCACCGTCGACGAATGACACAGTCGGGCGCAGTGGTCGATATTGTTTGTACCCAGTTCACGGCGGAACAATTTCTGGAACGCATAATTGTCTTCATTGGTGGTTTTTGCTGATGAGAAACCGGCCAGACTGTCACTGCCATACATGGATTTAATTTTACTCAGCTTGTCGGCCACATATTGCACCGTTTCATCCCAGGAGGCTGGCACTAACTCACCCGCTTTGCGGATCAATGGTGTCGTCAGCCTTTCTTCACTTTGAATAAAGTCGAACCCAAAACGGCCTTTCACACAGAGCATCCCCTGATTCACCGGGGATGTTTTATCGCCTTTCACATAGCGAATCGTATTGTTGGCTGCGTCAACATACAACTCAACACGACATCCGACGCCACAGTAGGTACAGATGGTTTTTACTGGCGTTAGCATTTCAACGCGACCATGAGATTTGTCGCGTTTATCTGCCAGAGCACCTGTTGGACATACCTGAACACATGCACCACACTGGACACAATTGCTATCGCCCATCGTTGCACCGTCCGGAAAAGACGGTCGATGCGAAGTCTCAGAGAAGTTTAAGATCCCATGGACCGATTCCGTTTGGCAGGCATGGACACAAGAACCACAACTGATGCAGCGGTTGGCATCAAAAACAATAAATTCACTGGTTTTGTCAACCGGGAACATCTTGCGACCATTGGTATTGATCTCACGGTAATCGACTTTGTACTCGGTCGCGTAATCACGTAAATCACATTGTGTGTTTGCCTGACACCCGCACTCCAGACAGCGTGCTGCCTCTGCAATGGCTTTATCGTCGGTCATGCCCAGCTCCACCTCCTGGTAGGTGGTCTGGCAGGCTTCAACTGACAGATGCTCCGCTTTCGCCCTGGCCTTCGCTTTTTCCTGCAAATATTCGGTTTGGCGAACTTCCGTCAACCTTTCAGCCTTGCGACTGTTAAACGGCTTCTGCTGCGGTTTAAAGTGCCCCTGAAGAATGAAGCGTTCGATGGCATCTGCTGCTTTCTTACCGTCGGCTATCGCCTCAATCGCCGTCGCAGGTCCGCGCCTGAAATCACCGATACTGTACACATTGTAACCATGGTGCATTGAATCACCGTCAGAAGACGCGGTTCCCCAATCCGTCAAAGGCAGAGGGTGTTTGGCGGTTTTTAGAAATTCCACATCCGGCTTTTGCGACAATGCAGAAATCACAGTATCAAAATCAACAGTCTCTGTTTTACCGGTCGAGACCGGACGTCGTCGACCAGAACTATCGGGCTCTCCCAATGCCATGATTTCCAACTCAATGGCACTCACTCTGCCCATTTCATCCGCAATATTGCATTTAGGGTTGGTCAGGAATTTGAACTTGACCCCTTCCAGTTCCGCAGCTTCGATCTCATGCAGTTCTGCGGGCATTTCATTGCGAGTACGACGATAGATAATGGTAGTGTCAGCCCCTTCACGAATCGCCGTTCGGGCACAGTCTATGGCTGTATTGCCACCCCCTATGATGGCCACCTTGTTACCTATAGTGAAGGTTCGCTTCGTCATATGATCTTTTAAGAAGTCGACACCAAGAATGCAGCCCTCAAGCTCTGAGCCTGGGTAAGGCATGTTCACCGCTTTGGTCGCCCCGACGGCCAGACAAACCGCCTCGTAGTTCTCTGTGAGTTCCTCCAGGGTAATATCTTGACCCAGGACCGTATTGGGGTGAATACGCATGCCTCCCCGACACATGAGTTCAATCTCTTTATCCAGAATGTCTTTGGGCAACCGATATTCTGGGATCCCATATCGTAGCCACCCACCGGCCAGAGGCATGGACTCAAAAATATCAACGGCAAAACCCTGATAGCTAAGATAGTATCCAGCCGCTAGCCCTCCTGGCCCAGCCCCAACGATTGCGACTCTGTGACCATTATAGGGAAGCTTCGGTGGTTCAAACTGTTCAGCCAGAGCAAGGTCAATATCTGCAGCATGGCGTTTGAGTTGTCGAATTGCCAGAGGTTCATCCACTAGCGTCCGGCGACATTCGTGTTCACAGAATGCAGGACACACCCGACCAATGGAAATCGGCATCGGCAAAGTATCTTTAATGATTTTTACCGCTTGCTGATGATCCCCCTGAGCGATGTGATGCAGGTAAGTCTGAATATCAACGTTGGCAGGACAAGCAACCTTACAGGGTGCCTCACAGTCAGCATTATGATCAGCAAATATCTTATTAAGAGCCTGTCTTCTCAGGTTATTGATTTGAGCGGACTGAGTCACGATGGTCATGCCATCCTGAATTTTCGTTTCGCACGCCTTAACAATACCTTTACCTACAACCTCAACCACACAGAGATCGCAGGACTGTTTTTCGCTATGTTTGCTTATAGAGCAGAGGGAAGGGACATCGACTTTAATATCTTTTGCGACATCTAGGATGCTCTTATTTTCGCGCAGAAGATACGTTTGGCCGTTGATGATTACATTCATATAGAGCTATCTCTTTCAGATCGATTGAACAAACTCCACTGAACTCGTACTCGAAAGCACACAACTGGTTAGTCGTGTAATAAAAAGGCACTGCTTAAAAAGTTACTTGCGCATTCCAGCACTTAGGATAACTTGCTAACAAAAATACCGAATAAAGAGTACGACAAACCACCCGCCTATCGCTGTCATGGTGGTCCGTGTCACAGTGGTAGAACAAATCTAAAATGAGAATTCTTGGCGCTCTCAGGGAGTCCCCGGTTATAGGGATTTAAATAGGAGCAAAACTAGGGTAAGTATACCCACATTAACCTTGAGGTCAAACGGCCATACAATTAGTGTGACTATATACCCAGTTATCCATTAGGTAAGCGTTTTTTATAGTGGTCGGTGAAGAGCAATTCGATGGGGCTGGCCACCCAGCCCCCGACCCGCATGCGCATCCCACTCATGCCAAATGTCTTCCCGTCCGAATGCAAAAAGCCCC
>NZ_FNVG01000006.1 GCF_900107935.1 Vibrio hangzhouensis
AAGAGAATAGTCTCTTTGGGTGCGTTTACTTGTTGATTTCATAACACTCTCCAATTTCATGTTGGAAATGTGTCAACCTTATTTAGGACGGTACATGGGTTAAAAAAAAGCCCTCGAACGAGGGCTTTTGTGTGTTTTATTTGATGTGAATAATGCAGTTAGGATTGTTGGGCCGATTTTTCCTTGCGAATTTCTTCAGCAATAATTTTAATGGCCTGTGCAGTACTAATGCCCTGCTTCATCAACTCTTGGATTCGCTCGACCGCTGCCTGTTGCTCTTCATGACTTAGGGATAAATCATCAAACATGTCGTCCTCCACAAAAACGGAAACTAAATAATGCTGGGACTATAAACTATTTACAGCAGCAAGCAAACTGAAACGACGTTTAGTATGTCGCCAGGAAGTTGATCGATGCACCCATTGCTTGCGGTGAGGTATAACTCGCCGCAATAGCCAGTTCAATAATGTTCAATGGTGATAGGCCAATACCTGCCGTTATCGTACCTTCTGAGTCACGGGCCATGTTTTTCATATAACCTCCCCTCAACTGGATTTGTCGTAAAAGGTCAATTTCAACACCTGCTCTTAGCATACGGACATCATCATCAAACTGGGTAAACTTCTTTTCCGTATTAATGTCATAATCAACAGACAACTGGAAGTAGTCGGCAACAAATCCTCCACCTACTGTGTAAAGCGGTTGTAGTTGGTATTCATATCCATATTCAATAGTCCTTCCACCGACATTTACAACGCCACTGTCCGTTTGAATGTTTCGCGACAACATATTTTTTGCCGAAAAACCTACACGAAATGGTCCATGAAACCATAGCGCACCTGCGTCCAGGTTAAAGGCGGTTTCACCTAAAGCGTTTTCACGAATGTTACTTAGACTAAAATCATTCAACGAGCTCACTGATGTATAAGTGTAAATTCTCTGTAGCTTGGGTGTAATGCCAAAGGAAAGGTGCTGACCGAATAGTGTTTGATATTTCGCCAAGGACACACCCACTTCAGTCACTGCCACTGACGCCGTCTTTACAGCAGAACGCTGAGCTTTATCAACCGGGTCACTTCCGGTCGTATCAATATCCGGTGTTGCGATGTTCTCAACGTACGCCTTGCCAAATATATTCGCCGCAATAAGACGATTAGGAATACCAAATGCGACCGCGCCTCCAAAATCAACTTTCGCCTGTGTTCCGTTCAGTTCGTTCAGTCCCGCTTCACTAGGCGAGTTCATTACATTCTCGATTTTGTCCAGCATCTTGTCTTCATCGTTGTAACTAACGCCCAGACTCGGAATCAACATGCCTGCGTCATCATTACGTCGATATATGGCTGTAAGAGCCGGGTTATAAAAAGGGGCAGTCAGGTAAGTAGCCGATACGACTCCCGTTCCGCCCATCGCATCACCACGCGCATCAATTGCAAGTGTCGAGGCAACAACTGAGCCAGGTACGGAAAGCATGACTAAAGAGAGTAATTTGATTTTGGTTTTCATCTAAAAAATAACGCCGTTAATCCTTTGTGTAGGTGTTAACGGCGTTATCCATAGATTCTTTAATGGTTTCGCTTAAAAACGTGGTCTATTCATCAATCATCATCAGACACATCAAACGTTTTACTAATGATTTGTGCCCTTTCGAATAAAATGGGTCCCTGCCAGCGGCTTTGTTTCATTGAAACTGCCAAAACATAACGTTCAGGTGGAATGTTTTCTGTTTCAAGCGACGTCGGATAGTCCGATTCATATTCTTTCGCCCATACCTGAGTATACTTGCCACGTATGTAGTCATACAGTCCTACCTCAAGTTTAGGTAAAGGACAGTATTGATTGAGCAAAGCGTTCTTTTCGATTTTCCATTTGTCTTTTGAAGCCCAACGAACTGTTTGTTTCAACGCATTGTCAGTGAAGATCAACCATTGACTCCACTTTTCACCATCCTGTAACTGTACATCTAGGCGGTATAGACCCACCTCGAGTGGAGACGTAAGATTATAACGGATACCATAGGTCGCTTCATTAGTTACAGTGTCACCTAGCGAGTTGACATAGAACTCATTGTCGCTAGAAACTCTACGGTCTACCCACTTCTTCAGGCTAATATCTGAAATCACGCGTTGAGAATCCAGTTCGATCGCAGAAAGATACGTATCTCTTCCCGGACTTTGGATACTTTGTTGGCGAATTACCACAGACTTTAACCAATCGGGAAGTGGTTTCGATGAGTAACCCTTTCCACAATCCACTTCTAGAGATTGCAGAAACAAGCGGTTGATATGAGTTTTGATACTCCTCGAAGGTTGTTGTTGCCACTCTTCGACCAACGATTGAAACATGGATTCCAGATCACTGTTAAGGAGGTGACGATGCGCTTGGGTAATCGTAGTATTGTTTTCGAACCAGTCGGCACCAACGGAAGCTGATGCCGACAAGAGCGCAAGCGCAAACATTTTAGACGCTTTTGACATTAGCCTTTCATTTTGTAGCCAACACCACGTAATGTTTCAATTTCAAGTCCAGGTAACTTCTGTCTAAGTTGAAGTACGTGGGTATCAACAGTACGAGTTGTTGGAAAGTGGTTGTAACCCCAAACGTGGTCGAGCAATTCATCACGGGTGAACACTCGGCCTAAGTTGCTTGCAAGGAACAATAACAAGTCAAACTCAGTACGTGTCAGGGTAATAAACTCCCCTTTGTAGTTTACTTCGCGGGTCGCTTTATCAATAACCAGACTTTCTGTGGTCACTTTACTAGCGTCTTCAGTTTCCGCTTCAGGTGCTCTGAGCTGAGCACGGATACGGGCAAATAGTTCTGCTTCGGCAAATGGTTTAGTGAGGTAGTCGTTCGCACCTGCATCTAAACCGGTCACTTTGTCTTTTACCGTTACTAACGCCGTCAACAAAATGACAGGTACATCTTTGATCTTCTTCCAGCCAGCAAGATGCTCTACCGAGTCACCATCAGGTAGCTGTCTATCGAGAATTACCAAGTCTGCTTCTTCCCAATGCTGCTCGACTTGAGAGATCAGTTCAGCATGTAGGCAGTGATAACCCGCCAACTCCAAACTAACTAAAAGTCCGTCAGCTAGATTCTTGTCGTCTTCAACAAGTAGCAGTGTCTGTTTCACAAGGTATCTCCAAAATAAATGTTGTCGGTGGTCCAACTAGGGACATCTTGCCCCCCATTCGACCTACCATGGATTCTACTATAGTAAGGCCTAGACCTAAGCCCGCCTTACTTACAAATGGCTTTCTAAGCTCTCGCCAGTCCTTTGCAGTTAATTGTCCATTGTCTATGACTTCGATTCTTAGTGAATTTGAGGAAGTCACAACATTCAAACTTACAGGGGCTACACCATACTTAATCGCATTTCGTATCAAGTTATCGATACATGTTCCTAACCAATATATGTTGATTTTAGCTGCTACATCCTGATTAATAGTCAATTTTACGTCAGCTTCAAACTCTTCTTCGGCTTTAAAGCTTAACCAGTCCTGAACGGAAGGCAGCCATTCCGTCGCTAACGGCTTATTATCTGATTGCAGATAGTCTTTGCTGGCCTCAGCCAGTTGCCGTAAACGCCTTGTGTCTTCACAAAGTCTTCTGAACTCATCATATACAGTTTCTGGCAAGTGCTCAAATTCTCGCCTAAAACCCTCCACAGTGAGCGACAGACTCGCAATAGGAGTACGAAGTTCGTGTGTCAGGATCTGTAACACTAGCATACGACTTCTCATTTCCTGTCGTTTGGTATTCCAGCGGTAGATTGCCCAACCAATAACCAGTAGGATGTTTGCAATGATCAAACTGATCATGCTAATTCTTAATATGTCGGAATGATCCTCCACTTCCCAACAGAGGTTACCTCTTTGAACAAAACAGGTCGTGGTTTGTGCCGCGAGTTTAAAACTGAGCCCAGCCTCTTTTGCATTAGTGTTCCAGGTAGCCGATGTGAAAAGATAGTAAACATCCCCTCTCCTTAGCCACATCTCTTCGTTTTCAACAAACATAGATGAACCTTTGATTAACGAAATCACGGTAGGTTCATCCATTACTTGAAGGCGGCCAAGCAATGATCCAGGTGGAGCCAGTTCACGTTCCTTGATATGCATGAACTTTTGCAGTTCTTCTTTTTTATCAGGGTATCTAGTAATGTAGCGTGCAGCGTATGTTCCACCGCCAGGATGGATTAAACCGCTGCGTGCAAACCACTTGGTCGATAACTCTCGTCCTCCACACATCGCTCTGGTAAAGACTAACGGTTCAGTGATCAACGGGCTCAGTGGTAGTGTTCCACTGCAGTTCTCCGCCAAGCGGTATAACTGCTGAATTTCCTTCAAAGGATACTTGCTCGTTTGAGGAAGCATAGAGACAGGGGTGAGTAACTGAGTAGGATAATCAGCCTGAATTACACGGATATCATAGGATGCGGTTGCTTGCTCGTAATCAAAATAGCTTACAAATTTATCTATACGTTCTGGTAAAGACTCCGCCATTGCTGAAGAAGCAAAACCGAGTGGTATTGATATTAATATTGAGTACGCTAATTTCTTCAAACGAGTTTTCTTGTATGGTTCGAGATTGCAATGAAGTTTTACACATTATCGGTAAGAACTACGCCAAGTGCACGCAATTATTTTGTTAAATATTGGTAAGTTGACTAAATAGCAGGCAAAAAGGTTAGCTTTAGATGACCATTTTTATGTTGCTTGAGTTATTAACTGAAGAGACTTCCTATTCTACCTTTCAGTTTGGCTAACTTCAGTTCTTTCGTTCGTTTTTGTCGGAGAAGACTATCCGCAGTCAGATAACCTGGGTCAATACAAACCCTATACTCATCACTGTTCATAGGATAAAGAGAATTTACATCCCTGGCATTAAGCGCCGTGCAATCATCATGATTGCTCTTCAGTACGTGGTTTATACGCTCTAAAGATTCGAGGTGTGCAGCATAGTACTGCTTAGAGTCACGTACGTAGTTAATTGAACCTACCAAGATCAACATTGCGCACAAAGCAGCAAATAAAATGGTTCTCATCATGTGCACGTCTCCCCCTAAGGTCGAATTTAAGCTGATATCAGCGTTTTTGTCGTGCGCAGTTTATCAACCTTAATCGTGCCATTAAGTTATATGCTTTATAAACAAAAGTTATCAACCAAATGTCAGGCAAAAAAAAGCCTGCTCGACGCAGGCTTTTGTTACAACTTCGAAATGCTATTAAAGGTGCTCTAGAATGTGCAAGCACGACTCTTTCGCATCACCGAACAACATAGAGGTATTCTCTTTAAAGAACAATGGGTTCTGAACACCAGCATAACCCGTATTCATAGAACGTTTAAATACGATTACGTTCTGAGAATTCCAAACTTCAAGTACTGGCATACCAGCGATTGGGCTGTTTGGATCTTCTAGTGCAGCAGGGTTAACCGTATCGTTAGCACCGATAACCAGAACCGTATCTGTTTCACTAAAGTCATCGTTGATTTCGTCCATTTCTAATACGATATCGTATGGTACTTTTGCTTCCGCCAGAAGAACGTTCATATGACCTGGTAAACGACCCGCTACCGGGTGAATACCAAATCGTACTTCGACGCCTTGAGCACGGAGCTTTTCAGTGATTTCATGCACCGGGTATTGAGCTTGAGCCACCGCCATACCGTATCCCGGAGTGATGATCACTGACTTGCTGTTCTTGAGCATATCAGCAACATCTTCAGCATTGGTTTCTCTGTGTTCACCCTGCTCTTCATCATCTGAAATTACAATTTCCTGGCCAAATCCACCAGCGATAACACTGATAAAAGAGCGGTTCATCGCTTTACACATGATGTAGGAAAGAATTGCACCTGAAGAACCAACGAGAGCACCAGTCACGATCAACAGATCGTTGGCTAACATGAAACCCGCTGCCGCTGCTGCCCAACCAGAATATGAGTTAAGCATTGATACAACGACTGGCATGTCCGCACCACCGATTGATGCGACAAGGTGATAGCCAAACACAAAAGCAATCAGCGTCATAACAATAAGAGCAAGCATACTGCCATCAGCTTTAACAAAGTAAACCATCAACAGCGTCGAAACAACGATTGCTGCCAGGTTCCACTTGTGCTTGTGTGGAATGTTCAACGGTGAAGAAGAGATAACGCCACGTAATTTACCAAACGCAACAATCGAACCGGTAAAGGTTACAGCACCGATGAAGACGCCAAGGAAAACCTCAACCAGGTGAATAACATGTTCAGCATGTGTTGCAGCTTCCGGAGCATCGATATAGCTGTTGTAGCCAACCAATACGGCAGCTAGACCAACAAAACTATGAAGGATGGCAACCAGTTCTGGCATCTCCGTCATTTCAACACGTTTCGCGTAGAAAATACCGATAGCACCACCAATGGCCATTGCAATTATGATCCAGGCAAAGCCTTGCGCTTCTGGGCTGAATATCGTTGCAATAAGCGCAATCGTCATACCAGCAATACCGTAGTAGTTACCGTTACGCGCCGACTCTTGCTTAGACAATCCAGCCAAACTCATAATGAAAAATAATGCAGCTACAATGTAAGCTGCTTGTACTAATCCTGCAGACATTGTAACTCCCTATCTATCTTTGCGGAACATTTCAAGCATGCGCTTGGTTACAGTGAAACCACCGAAAATATTGATACTCGCGATCAACACAGCAATAAACGACAAGACAGACACAACACCGTGACCTTGTCCGATTTGCAATAAGGCACCTACTACAATAATGCCCGAGATAGCGTTTGTTACCGACATAAGCGGAGTATGGAGCGCGTGTGTAACATTCCAAACCACGTAATAACCAACAACACAAGCCAATACGAAGACCGTAAAATGAGAAAGGAAAGCTGCTGGTGCGACAGACGCAACCCAGCCAAAGGCACCTACACCTACTGCCAGACCGATCAATTTCTTGACTGGTGAAACAGGCTCTTCTTCTTTCTTCTCAGCAATAGGTTGCTCTTGCTTAGGTGGCGCAGGCTGAGCAGATACTTGAATCGGTGGTGCCGGCCATGTTACTTCACCCTCTTTAACGACAGTAACACCACGCAAAACGACATCTTCGAAGTCGATGTCAATGTTACCGTCTTTTTCTTTACATAGAAGCTTAAGAAGGTTTACAAGGTTCGTCGCATAAAGTTGAGAAGATTGAGTTGGCAGACGACCAACCATGTCGGTATAACCAATTACCTTAACGCCATTGTCTGTCGTAATAACTTTGTCAGCGACAGTGTACTCACAGTTACCGCCATTCGCTGCTGCGAGATCGACAATAACACTACCAGGCTTCATCGCATCAACCATTTCCTTGGTTACAAGCTTTGGTGCCGGGCGTCCAGGAATAAGTGCTGTAGTGATGATGATATCAACGTCTTTGGCTTGCTCCATGTAGAGCTCAGCCGCTTTTTTGTTGAATTCATCGGACATTTCTTTTGCGTAGCCGTCACCTGAGCCTGAATTCTCCTGATAATCAACCTCAAGGAATTCTGCACCCATTGATTCGACTTGTTCTTTTACTTCAGGACGAACGTCGAAAGAGCGAACAATCGCACCAAGGCTACCCGCAGCGCCAATTGCAGCAAGACCAGCTACACCAGCACCGGCGACCAATACTTTTGCTGGCGGCACTTTACCTGCAGCCGTAATTTGACCAGTAAAGAAGCGACCAAACTCGTGTGCCGCTTCAACAACCGCACGATAACCCGCAATGTTTGCCATTGAGCTCAGTGCATCAAGAGCCTGTGCACGAGAAATACGCGGCACTGAATCCATCGCCATCACATTGATGTTCTTGCTAGAAAGCTTTTCCATCAATTCTGGATTTTGAGCAGGCCAAACAAAGCTGACTAAGCTCGCACCATCTTTCAGGGCCGCGATTTCATCATCGTTAGGCGCATTCACTTTGAGGACCAGGTCGGAATTCCAAACCTCGTCTAATGTAGCGATTGTCGCTCCCGCGGCAACGTATGCTGCATCATCAAAACTTGCAAGCGAACCAGCTTGCGATTCAATTGAGACATCAAATCCCAACTTTAATAGCTGCTCAACCGACTTGGGCGTCGCAGCAACTCGCGTTTCTCCGGCGAGTGTTTCTCTTGGCACACCAATTTGCATAGCTGTTCCTTAACTATTGGCAGAAGTATTGTTCTTTTTTAACCAACGAAATTCATAACATCAAGCATTTTGTAATAAAAAGACAATATTTCATTACATATAACTGAAAGTAATGACTTTTAAACAGGTAGATCTAGTAAAAAAACCACGCCAAACCTGACATTTAGAGGTCATACCAGTAGTATATTACTCATTTATAGACGAATTTCGTGTAGGTAGGTCATATTATGACAATAATTACTGCAAGCAGATGACCAACATCAATTTATTCAATTAACTGATACTGGTCTTTCCAGAGTAAATTCTCATCAATAAATGGGTACTAAAAAATACTGTCACCCATCTGGTCTATAAACATCTGCGCTTTCTTGAGCATCAGGTCGTTTGCATCCGCTTCATTACCCACTACGTCGGAGCGAATAAAACGGTGCTCTTTCAGCTCACCTTCTATCTCTTTGGTGATTCGACCCGCGATACGATACTGACCATTTTCAGCAATGGACTCCTGATATATCAGGAACCCTTTGTATTCGACAGGTTCTGTCGTTTTGGCTTCCACAGGTTTACCGCCACCAAATAATTTTGAGAAGAATCCCACTTTAGTTACCTCTTATGCTACAGATCTTACATCATGTTGTAGGCTTTAAATGGAAGGGTCAACCGCCAGAGCACGGAAAGTGAACTTTGATTACAGAATCGTGGAGAATTTTATCCTGAATCCATCATAGACGTTGAATGTGGCATTCGGACTAAGTGTGATATTCGTTGTATGTTCGCTTTGAAAAAGCGTCACGGGTTTTGAACGTATTATTAACAAAACACTTGGCAAAACATCAAATTATCGTATCCTAATGCATTGAACTATCAACCATTATGAAGTACTTGAGTCATATTTTTAATGTCGACATCTTTTGCTAGCACAACTCTGTTTAGGTTGTTTATTCCTATTCTCATTATGGCGTGCGTTCTTAGCAGCGTAACCCATATTATTGCTGCGACTCAGGCAAATTCCGGTTTCGTCACAAACTTACCCTATATTCTGTTTAGTACCGCTTTTGCTTTGAGCCATACTTTTAAACAGTCCCGCATCGCTATGGTCGCGTTGTCTATGTTAATTGCTTATGGTGTCATACAGTTGCGCCTGCAAAGTCCTTTAACAACCGGTACAACGCTTTTAGAACTGTCATTGCTATGCTTTTTGCTCCCCGTTGCTTGCTGTCTGGCATTCTTATTCCCTGACACGGGCGTTAATGATAGAAGCATGTATATATTTGTCATTATCGTTACCAGCTTCTTATTGTGGAGCTACCTGATCCTGACCCACTTTTATACCGGAGGCTTCACCGGATTTGACCAGGATCTGCTTATAGCAATCCCTGAAATATCCCGCCTTCCGCTGATCTTAGTGCTGTATAGCCTTGCTGTTACGGGCGCAACGGGTATTTTCCTACTTAGTTACAATCGGCCAATCGATGCCGTCGTGTATTCCAGTATATTTCTCGCTAGTAGCACCTTTATTTTCTTCCACGTTCCCCATATATCGAGCACATTATTTTCACTCGCCGGAATACTGGTCATCATTTATGTCATCTCAGCCAGTCATCAAATGGCTTTTAATGATCGCCTGACTAACATTCCTGGTAGACGCGCTCTGGAAATGGATATGAAACACTTAGGACGTAAGTTTACAATTGCAATGCTAGATGTGGACCACTTCAAAAAGTTTAATGATACCTATGGGCACGATACCGGAGATGATGTACTGAAACTGGTCGCCTCCCGTATGCTTGGGGTTGGTGGTAACGCAAAAGTCTACCGATATGGTGGTGAGGAATTTACCATTCTGATTAAAGGCAAAACCGCAAAAGACAGTAAAGTACTTCTGGAACAATTGCGTAAAGAAATTGCCGACTACGAAATGGTGCTCAGAGATACGACACAACGTCCAGACAATCACAAAAAGGGCGCAAAAAACCGCGTTAGCGACAAAAATGGTTCTACCGTTAGTGTGACCGTAAGTATTGGAGCGGCAGACAGTAAAACCACGCGAAATCCAGATGAAGTACTAAAGAAAGCCGACAAAGCGCTGTATCTAGCCAAAGAAAAAGGCCGAAATCAGGTACAATGTGCTAGGTAAGCTCATTCCTGATTAAAGAAAAGAACGATGCTCCCACCTTTCAATGCACTGCCGTAGTTAACACTTAATCCGATCCCCACATTATCAACAAACTGTATATGGAATGGTGGCGTCATTAGCCACCCAACTGTACCTTCGTAGTAATGACTGGCTCCAAGAACGCCAAGAGTGTCACCGCCAATATCCACTCTACGTAAACTGGTATAAACAGTTTGAATTGACCTTCCCCAGTCGGCGACATCATAAAACAGCTTAGCTTCATTAGACCAATACCACCCTTCAGGCGTGCCTACATCGCCATCATTCGCCTTTCCCCAGCCAACCCCGGTAAAATAGTTAAACGAGGACTGGAACTTCACATCGCCCCAGCGCTTTCGGTTTTCATAATTGAACCCGATTTTAGGGTGGAAATTCGCAGCCCAGGCTGAGGTGTTAACAACCTTGCCATCAATGAAAGGTTGAAACAGTTTTGAGAGTTCCGAGTTAAAGTCATAATTACTATGTAAGTATTGTAGGTGGACGCCTACACCCGTTTGGAATTGCCAATGCTCACTGAAGCGAATATCTTGCTCATAGCCAGAAAACACACCCAAAACATACTTAGTGTGATTATCTGGGCTCTCCAATATTTCATCTTCAATCTTAAGTGCGGAAAAGCGTACGACGCCACGCTGTTGAAAATCATTGTTGTTCCTGAGTGAAAACGTCAACGGTAGAGATGAAACAGCAATGTTCTTCCTTAGATCCAGTGCTTCTTTCGAGCCAATGTTCTCATTATCAATATTGAGCAATGTATTAGGATCAAAATCTTTAAAGCCAAGGGTCAAGGCATTGCTGTCAGTCAGAATGATCGCAGCGGCAAAGTCCTCTTCAAAAATGTCACGAAACAAGGGGTTTGCCTGAACTTGCGTAGACACGGCACATATACCGACAAGGAGTATAGTTCTGGAAGTAGACACACAGTTCCTTTTACAGCTGGATAGTTCATCTGACCATAATAAAGCGCAGACCAGGTCTTTGGAGTAACACTTTGTAATAGTAGTCTATTTGACAGAAAGAGAGTTTTTTCAAAGAGCAAGCTCTTACGGTGAGAGCCTGCTGAATAATAGACGGGCAATTCTAAGTTAGTGTACTCAGGAAGTCGCTCTCAAGAGCTGTAACATAGCGATTTCGCCCAGTTCGTTTCGCCTGATACAACAGCTTGTCAGCTTTTTCATACAGTTCATTTATAGTTTCATTCCCTTCTGGAATCATTGAGGAGACACCAAGTGACAACGTCACTGCGTCGGCTGTCGGTGAGTATTCATGAGGAATACCCAATTGACTAACGCCTTCCCGAACGCGGGCAGCATGTTCTTCGGCCTCTTCGATGCCACACTTTCCAAGGAGAATCACAAACTCCTCGCCACCATATCTACCCACATACTCACCACTCCTTGTAAACAATCCATCCAGATATTGGGCGATATGAATTAAACATTGATCCCCTTCTGTGTGCCCATAGTTGTCATTGAAGGCTTTAAAATGATCAACATCCATCAATATGACAGAGAGAGGCATTTGGTGCCTGCCATGCCAGTGAATAAGCTCCGACAGTTTCTTGTCCATATATCGTCGATTAAATAGCTTGGTCAGGCCATCTTCATTCGCCTGATGCAATAAAGCTCGATTGGCTTCTTCCAGTTGGGCACTCGCCTGCTTGAGCTCTCTACGCATATGAGCAATTCTTTGCATCGCCACTAATTTGGATTGCAGAACGATTTTGTTAACGGGCTTAACCAGATAATCATCCCCGCCCGCTTCGATCGCTTTTGCGATCATCTCTGGTTCGTCATGACTGCTCAGAAAAATGATCGGAATCCAGTCAGCTTGATAGCGGCGACGAATTTCTGCTGCTACCTGAAAGCCGTCCATTTCGGGCATTGAGATATCAAGGAGAATTAATTCAGGATCAAAATCTGGATAGATTGCCAACGCTTCACGACCGCTGGCAGCGACCTCTACATGATGGCCGAGTTGCTTAAGGCGTATCTGCAACTGCATGCGTTCTAACTGCGCATCGTCTACAAGAAGAATTCTCATTGAAGAATCCATAGATATCATAAGCTTCCTTGCCTCTACATAGCCTGCCTTAATCATTCAGGTATATCACATATTAGAACATTATTCACTCAATCCCACATTTTTGGGATTATAACGCATTGTTTACCTTGATTTGCCCAACAATAAGGAGGATTTTAGCGCCAAGTTAGATTATCATTGGGTTTTCTGATGCTTTTCCTTGTATTAGCAAACATTGTTTATTGAGAAATATCTATGTCTGAGACACAAAATAACGAGTCAACCAAAGTTGATCTAGAGTTGGTATCACCTGAATTACGTCAGGTAATTCAATTTGATGAGGTGCCTGAAGAACTACACAACATGGTGGTATCTATTCACGAAGTAACGGAAGAAGCCGTTCGTGAAGCGTGGGATGCTTTACCAGCAAGTGCTCAAAACATTCTTGATAACTTTGAGCAGTTCCATGCATTAATCTCAGTCAGCCAGGCATTCGCTGGGGTAAGCGCAATGGAAGAATTCACAACGATGGACTTCCCGGCGGACATGAACGACGAAGAGAAAGAAGACTATCGTGCACAATTGCTTGATAAAGTTCTGCAGAACTGCATCAAAGATATGGTTAAGCAGATCAAAAAAGCTCGCAGAGATGCAATTTTGAAACGTGACTTCAAAGAAGTGTTCGAAAAAAAATAGTTTTTAAAAAGAGCCACATTAGTGGCTCTTTTTAAAACTGAGGTTCTAATGCAACGTCTTTTTGAGAAACACTGACACCCTTTATCTGCGCCACGACCTTTTGCCCGACCTCCAATTCAAGATCATCAATAGCCCACTGCGTTACTGTCGCGAGTAATTGTTGGTAATTTGTGAGTTCCAGTACGACTTCAACACTCTGACGAGACGTCCCTTTACCACCAAGATTTATCGATTTGACAACACAGGATAAAACATTGCGGATTGACGTTTTTTGTGGACGTTCAAGCGCGATAGACACGTCATTAGCCCGGACTCTGAGCCTTACATTCTCCCCGACAATGCCTTCTGTATGTTGGACCCACAGATAGTGCTTCGGTGTTAATGCGACTTTGGTAAGACCGTAATAGCGATTTTGCTCAACAATTTCACCTTTGAATAGCGAGCTTTTTTCAGAGAACGATTGCCATGACTGCATGATGTTGGAGCTCCATACTCGTTCAATCGTATCGCACAGCTCAACCTGACCATCCTCAATAACCACCATATTCTGAGCCAGACGTAATATCTCATTAAGACTATGAGTTACATACAGTATTGGGATATCAACCGAGGAAGAGAGCTTCTCTAAAAATGGCATGAGTTCTCGCTTTCTGGAAATATCCAAAGAAGCAAGAGGTTCATCCATCAGTAAAATCTGAGGTTTGCTGAGTAACGCCCTGCCTATTGCCACGCGCTGTTTTTCACCACCAGATAAACTTGATGGGTATCGGCCTAATAATTCCTCAATTGCTAACAATGTAACGATTTCTGAGAAATGCTGCTGGCAGAACTTAGTGACGCCGTAACACAAATTACGTTTCACGGTCATATGGGGAAATAACCGCGAGTCCTGAAACACATAGCCCACCTGACGGTTTTCGATCGCCACATTGATGCCATTCTCAGAGTCAAACAATAAGCGGTCAGCGACTTCAATCACGCCGGCATCTGGCTGAACCAAACCACTGATTAAATTAATTAGTGTTGTCTTACCTGCACCGGAACGCCCAAATATTGCCGTAATTCCCCTTGCAGGAAGCTTCGCCTTCAACTGAAAGGCTTTGTCAGAAAATTGCTTGGTAACGTCTATACGAATCTCAGTCATTTTGCCACACCCAATCTATGGCTCATCCAGCGGTTTAATCCTTCAGCAAAGTAGAGCGAAGCTAGTGAGATTAGAATTGAGATAATACACAAACGCATAGCTGCATCCTCTGCCCCCGGTGTTTCCAGAAAATTATACATAGCCAACGGAATAGTTTGCGTTTCACCAGGTATGTTAGATACGAAACTGATGGTCGCACCAAACTCCCCCAAACTTCTGGCAAAAGACAACATCGTGCCACTAATCACTCCTGGTATTACCAAAGGAAGCGTAATGGTAAAGAAAACTTTTATGGATGAAGCGCCTAATGTACGGGCTGCTTGTTCGAGTTTGTTATCCACGCTATCCATTGACAGCCTGATAGAACGAACCATAAGCGGCAAAGACACAATCATGCATGCTAGCACCGCCCCTCGCCAGCTGAAGCTGAAGCTGATGCCCGTCAGTTCATAAATAAAGCGCCCAACAAAGCCTTGTCTTCCCATCGAAACAAGTAATAAATAGCCAATGACAACGGGCGGCAATACCAAAGGAAGGTGAACAAGACTGTCAAGAATACTCTTTCCCAAAAATTCCTTTTTGCTCAATAGCCAGGCGAGAAAAAGTCCAATAGGTATCAACCAGACCAGAGCAACTGCTGCCACCTTAAGACTGAGTAGTAATGCCTGTATTTCATATTCTGTTAGCATAATATTATTGAACACTCTTACCGACGACAAAGCCAAAGTGCTTCAAGATCTCCTGCCCCTTGTTGGACTGTACAAACGCTGCAAATGCTTCTGAGTGTGGTTCCTGATTCAGTGCAACCATAGGATACACGATCGGCTCATGACTGTTGCCGGGAAACTCTGCGACTACCTTGACCTGATGACTGGCCATCACATCCGTTTGATAAACCACCCCAAGCGGTACTTCATTCCGCTCCACGAGAGCCAAAACCTGTCGAACATTACTCACCGGCGCAAGCTTCGAACGCACAACTGGCCACACACCCAGTGATTCTAGAGACTGCTTGCTATATATACCAACAGGAACTGAAGTCACAGTTCCGACGGCAAGCCGATCATCCCCGAGGGTCCTCAACCACTCTTGTTGTGAAGTGATATCAAAATTGTCAGTTATCTGACGCGATTTATTGGTGACTAAAACGAGCTTATTTCGTGCAATGTCAACGATACGATCTTCACTGACGATCCCCGTTCCTACCAAATAATCGACCCATCGGGTGTTTGCAGATATAAAAATATCAGCAGGTGCCCCTAGTGACACCTGACGTGCAATTGACGAAGAACCGCCATAGACCGTGGACACATCATAGTGACTGTTCTGCTTGAACTCCATTGTTAGCGCGTCTACTGCATTAGTCATCGAAGCAGCCGCATATACATGTAGCTTATTGGCAAACGCAAAAGGTGACAGCGTCACCAATGCGGTCAATAAAAACGTCTTCATCAAACCTTTAACCTTAAGTCTGGCCATAATTGGTGTAAATCCAGATGGTTCTCTATCGCATCAGCAATGGTATCCAGCGCCTGTTCTTTTTCTTCTTCGATGGAAAAATGACTGAGCGACTCACCGTTAACCCAGTCTGCCAATACAGTGATAAACTCTGGACTGTCAAGTATGCCATGAAGATAGGTGCCAATGACTTGATTGTCTTCACTAATCGCACCATCTTTAGCACCACCACTAAAAACAAGAGGTTGATGACTGTTAATTGTGGATTGTCCCGCATGAATTTCATAACCCTTCACTGGGACGGTTTTATCGTTGAGGGTGAATGTCCCACTCATATTGGTTAATTGTTTTTCAGGCTGCAATTCGGTCACAACGTCCAAAAGGCCAAGTCCTTTGCTAGAGCCCGCAATACCTTCAATGCCTAGGGGATCATGAATGGACTTACCTAACATCTGAAAACCGCCGCAAATACCTAAAACTTTACCACCAAAACGTAAGTGTCTTAGCAGTTCTTTGTCCCAACCCTGCTCCCGTAGATACGCAAGATCATCACGGACCGATTTTGTTCCCGGTAGAATGATTAAATCTGCACTACCAATGCTTTCACCTTTACCCACATATCGGAAGTCAATATCAGGGTGTAATCGCAGTGCATCAAAGTCGGTGTGATTGCTAATACGGGTTAGAACGGGAACCGCTACGTTAAGTTTACTGTTCTTTGATACCGTTTGACTGGCGTTGATTGCGTCTTCAGCTTCAATATTGAGGCCATGGATATAGGGCAACACCCCTATTACAGGTTTTCCCGTCTTTTTTTCCAACCAATCAAGGCCAGATTCGAGCAGCGAGATATCTCCACGAAAGCGATTGATCACGAATCCGATTACGCGGTCCTGTTCTGATTGGGATAGCAGTGCAAGCGTCCCATACAAATGGGCAAAAACGCCGCCTCTGTCGATGTCAGCAACAATGATCACAGGAACGTCTGCCGCCTCCGCAAAGCCCATGTTAGCGATGTCATTCTCTCGCAAGTTAATTTCGGCGGGGCTCCCGGCTCCCTCTATCATGATCGCATCAAACTCTTTGGTCAGTTTGGAAAACGAGTCCAGAACATATGGCATTGCCGTTTTTTTATAATCATGGAAACCCGTCGCATCCATGTTGGCGTAGGCTTTGCCCTGTATGATAATCTGAGCCCCAACATCTGAATTAGGTTTGATTAACACCGGATTCATATGGACAGTCGCTTCAACACCAGCAGCTTGAGCCTGAACCGCTTGAGCACGACCTATCTCACCACCATCCTGAGTGACGGCACTGTTTAATGCCATGTTTTGCGATTTAAAAGGGGCAACCTTAATCCGCCTCCTTGCCAATACCCGGCACAGTCCTGCCACCAGCACACTTTTACCGGCATCGGAAGTGGTGCCCTGAACCATTAACGCTTTTGAAGTGAGGAGCATGTTGTCTCATGTATCTAAGAAGTCTTTGGTTAGTTTACCTTTTTTGTCGACAAGACCCAAATAATCACCCATCGAAAATTTCCTGAATTGAAAATGAATACTCACCTCAGCATTCGTTAAGTTAGCGACTGGTGTAATGAGTCCTGTTGACCTACCTAACAAGCTATAAAGGAACATCACCATGAAAAAAACAGCCTTAACTCTTGTCGCAGCACTCGTACTTACACCAACACTCGTGCTGGCCAAAGACGGCGGACATCGAGACCACCAAACCGGAGGCATTGTTTACACCGGTCCAGTGGAAACAGCATCTATAACTGATCTTCTCGCTGATACGAGTATGTTTACCGAGAAACACGTTATCGTTGACGGGTATTTGGTCAGGCAGCTCAAAGGAGACAAGTTTATCTTCAGTGATGGTAGTGCAGAGATCCAAGTTGAACTCGATGACATCCGACTATCCTCTCCCATCAATAACGAGACCAAAATCCGTATTTTTGGTGAGTATGAAGGGGGTAATACGCCAGAAATTGAGGTAGAGCACATTCAAATAATGTAAGGAAAATCACGACATAAGTTAAAATGGTCTGTATCTTGCAGGCCATTTTTCTATATACTGGACAAATCCATTTATAGAGACTATGTCGAATCCAATTTATCACGGAGTTCTCATGCTAGGTAAAGCAAGCCGTACTGCCCTGTTAACCATGGCAGTCGTCGCCCCAGCGTTGGTTCACGCTAACAATTTTAATTACAATTCCTTTCAAGTGCGCCTTGGAGCCAACCCCGGTACAATTGGTACAGAGTTCACCACCTTTTTTACATCAAATACCCACTTTGTCGCCCGAGCTGACAGTCGTTTTGAAGGCGACTGGGATATTGCCGGCGGTATTGGATTCAATGGTCCAATCGGACAATTCGCTGACGCGTATGGGCAACTTCTGGTTCACAACGTAAAAACCAAAGAGGATGAGAAGTTTAATAGTGAATTTATGTCCGAGTTTAATATTGGTTCCCGTATCTGGCTGCTTCAAAACGTTGAAGCGAACGGCCACATTGGTATGCTGAACCGTCGTGATAAAACCGTGTTTATCTGGAGCGCAGGCGCGCGTTTCCACTCTACCGACGCGTTGTCACTAGGGGCAAATGTGAAAGACGGTGGTGTCTACGGGCCTCAAGTAGAAATGTCCGTCAGATTTGAGTTCTAACGCCTTAGCGTAGAATTATGAGTAAAAAAATGGCTTTCCTCTCAGAAAGCCATTTTTTGTTATTTACTCGATGGTTTTGGCTGGACGTACTTGCGACCGACGTCGACAACCGCAATATCCCTAAAGAAACTGCGTCCGAGTAGCACTGGGTATTTCAAGTGAGTTCTGTCTGCAAGTGTAAACTCTGTCTTACTTGTCATATCACCAATCTTGATCACTGATAAAACCACAGCACGCTTATCACTCTCTTCTGAACTAGACTGTTTGACTTTAACCCATCGCTCAACAGGCATGCTCATCTCTTTAGACTCGACACCATTGTGCTTAACTTTAAATTTCACCCAGTCTTTTCCATCTCGCTCAAAGGGTACGATGTCAACTGCACTTAATGAAGAAGTTGTCGCACCAGTATCAATGCGTGCTTTTGTTGTAACCTTCATATCCACAAGGCGAACATATTCCTGCTCACCCAGAATAAGCTTCCCTTCCTCAGTTTTTACCGGAGCGGGTTTTGCGGCAGGTTCTTCCGGCTTGATTTCGGGCTTTTCTTCGGGCTTAGTTTCTACTACTGGCTCTGATTTCACCTCTTCAACTACAGGTTCTTTTTTTTCTGCTTCAGTAGCAACTTTGTCTGTTTCTTTTTTAGCAACCTCTATTTCTTGAGAAGGTTGCTCAGTTTGTGGCGGACTCACTGGCTCAGTTTGCGTTGTAGAACATGCAACCAAGCCACCACTTAACATCAGTGGTAAAATCACTTTCCACGATTTCATTCATTCACCTTTATTATTGTCTGATTGTTTAAATGGCTCATCGCCAACTTGTATTGATTACTGACTGACCGCCGCCAACGCATTAGCTACATACGGTAATTGAGTCTCAGATAATCCAGCAATATTAATGCGACCATCGTCAACACCGTAAATGGCAAATTCACTACGAAGACGTTGCATCTGCTCTGGTGTAAATCCTAGCACAGTAAACATGCCTTTGTGAGACATGATAAAGTCAAAGTCATTCGAAGAATGCGTATTTTTCAGTTCTTTACAAAGCCCGTCACGTAATGAGACCAAACGTTGCTGCATTTCTGACAGCTCAGTCGTCCACATATTTGTCAGATATTCATCTGCCAGGATAGTTTTAACCAGTGCGGCTCCATGATCTGGTGGCATCGTATACGTCGCGCGAGCAAGGGTCAGCAGTTTTCCCTTTGCATTTGCCGCTTCTGTGGCATTTTTACCAATTACAATGGCAGCACCAGTACGCTCGCGGTACAAACCAAAATTCTTAGAGCAAGAGGTCGTAAGCAACATCTCTTCCACATTTTCAGCCATAAAGCGTAGCCCATAAGCATCTTGCTCTAACCCATCACCAAAACCCTGATATGCAACATCGACAAAGGGAACAAAGCCATTGTTGACACTCAGTTCAGTGATGGTTTTCCAATCTTCAAAAGAGATGTCAGCACCCGTCGGGTTGTGGCAGCAACCGTGTAGCAGCACCACATCACCTTTGCCTGCCTGACTGATATCCGTCAGCATCGCCTCTCTGTCCACCTGTTTAGTGGCCACGTCGAAGTAACGATAGAATTTGACGTTTAGCCCAGCGGCTTCCATCACCGGTTTGTGATTGACATAACTAGGATTAGACAACCAAACCGTCGTTCCAGGTTGCGCGACATTCAGCAAATCACCGAGCATTCGAAGACCACCACTTGCGCCCGGTGTTTGAATTACAGACATTCGGTCGTAAATGGGGGTTTCGCCGAATACCACTTTGGCGATACTTTGATTGAATTCTTCGCAACCAGCCAAACCTACATAGGCTTTTGTCTGTTGTTCTGCGGTAACTATACGCTGAGCTTCAGCGATTGCCTTCATTATTGGCGTTTGACCTTCGCTATTTCTGTAGACACCGATACCCAAGTCAACCTTGTCGGTACGAGTATCATTTCTATAAGCAACGGAAAGAGAAAGAATAGGATCGAGCGCTGGCTCTGATAATTGGGAAAACATGAAAGTCACAACCCTTTGAAATTCAAGTAATGGGCATCACGTTATCATTAGATTAAAATTTTTGAAATAGTTTTGTTATAACTGGTCATGTAACGAGGTGTACAAAAAAGGGAGCATTACGCCCCCTCAGTTCATATCTTAAATGTCTGTGAATCGGTGTATCACCTGATTAGAACTACCACGCCATTCAAGCTCAGGATCCGCAAGATCCTTTTCAAACTTACCATCCACCAGAACATCAACAAGATCAATCACCTCTTTTTGTTCGGACGTTAGCTCATCAAGCAGATAACCGCTCCACAGCCAGATGTCTTTACCAGAACACTCACGCTTGACTCGCTGAACCAACTTCAGCACCGCTGCAACATTCGCGGGATGTAGTGGATCCCCTCCTGACAACGATAAGCCCCGTTTTTTTATACGAGTGTCGTTGAGATCAGCAATGATTTGGTCTTCCAGGTTCTGTGTAAACAGATGGCCAGAATGCAATGACCATGTAGCCTGGTTGTAGCAACCACGACACTGATGAATGCAACCAGAAACGAAGAGAGTACACCGCGTACCGGGTCCATTAACCACGTCGATGGGGTGATACTGATGATAATTCATTGGCGTCTCTCTACTGTTTCTATTCTTGCTGATTAAAGGTGCTTAACGCGACGCTTTACTTCTTCTTGTTTACCGAAGTTGAACGGTCTTGCATCAGGACTTCCTAAATAGCCGCATACTCGGCGCGTTACTGACACTCGAGTTGAGTCATGATTGCCACACTTAGGGCAAGTAAAGCCTTTACTGGTACAATCAAACTCACCCATGAAGCCACATTCGTAACATTCATCTATAGGCGTATTGGTTCCGTAGTAAGGTACTCGACTGTAGCTGTAATCCCACACATTTTCGAGCGCTTCGATGTTGCGCTGCATGTTTGGAAATTCGCCATAGCAAATAAAGCCACCTGATGAGACCTCTGGATACGGCATTTCAAAATCAATTTTATCGTATGGATTGACTTTCTTCTGCACATCGAGATGGAAGCTGTTAGTGTAATAACCTTTGTCGGTCACACCTTCAATCACACCAAACTCTTTGGTATCAATCTGACAGAAACGACTGCACAAGTTTTCACTTGGTGTTCCGTACAAACTGAACGCATAACCGGTCTCTTCAGCCCATTGGTTTACTACTTTTTTCATGTATTTGATAACGTTAAGCGCCATCTCGCGCATTTCGCTGTCGTCATACATATGGACTTCGTTACCAAACAGCGCTGTCACCATTTCGTGGATACCAATGTAACCCAGTGAGATAGACGAACGACCGTTTTTAAAGATTGGTGCAATAGAATCATCTGCTTTTAGACGCACACCACAAGCACCTTCCATATAGAGAATCGGGGCGACACGCGCTTTCACTTTCTCAAGACGGCTGATTCGTGTTTCTAATGCTTTACGGGCAAGAGTCAAACGGTCATCCAGTAGCTCATAGAACTTGTCTACACTGCCCTTCGCTTTAATCGCGATACGAGGCAGGTTAAGGCTGACAACGCCTAGATTGTTACGACCTTCATGTTGTAGCTCACCATTTTCTTCGTAAGTACCCAAGAAACTACGACAACCCATCGGCGTCTTAAATGATCCGGTAACTTCTACCACTTTGTCGTAGTTAAGGATGTCCGGGTACATACGTTTAGACGCGCACTCTAACGCCAATTGCTTAACGTCGTAGTTAGGATCTTCAGACTTATGGTTTAATCCATCTTTAATGGCGAAAACCAGTTTAGGGAATACCGCTGTCTTGCTGTTTTTACCTAAACCCGCGATTCGGTTCTTAAGAATGGATTTCTGTATCAGCTTCGATTCCCAACTTGTACCGAGACCAAAACCAAAAGTGACAAATGGTGTTTGACCGTTCGCTGTGTGCAAGGTGTTTACTTCATACTCCAGAGATTGGAATGCGTCATAACACTCTTTCTCTGTTCTTGCTGCCGCAAAGTCCTCAGGAGCATGAATATCCCACTCTTTTGCAATCTGCAGGTGTTTGTCATAACTGGCTGTCACGTACGGCGCTAAAACTTCATCAATACGGTTGATAGTTGTACCGCCGTAGATATGGCTTGCTACCTGCGCAATGATTTGTGCCGTTACTGCCGTTGCAGTGGAAATAGATTTAGGGGTATCAATTTCAGCATTACCCATCTTAAAGCCATGGGTCAGCATTCCTTGCAGATCGATGAGCATGCAGTTAAACATCGGGAAGAAAGGTGCGTAGTCAAGATCATGATAGTGAATGTCGCCCACATCGTGCGCCTGAACGACGTCACGAGGCAAAATACGTGTTTTCGCATAGTGCTTAGCAACAATACCGGCTAGCAAATCACGCTGAGTCGGGATCACTTTACCGTCTTTGTTCGCGTTTTCGTTGAGAAGATCAGCATTGCTCTCTTCGATCAAGCCTTCGATCTCTTTTGTCAGAGCACTTTTCTTTTCACGCGCAATGTCACGATCATGACGGTATTCGATATAAGAACGAGCAAGACCTTTATACGGTCCCTGCATCAATTCATTCTCAACCAAAGTCTGAATTTCTTGAATGTCTACGTGTTCGCAATCCTGCAGTTTGAGCTCTACCGCCAAAGCGACATTTTTAGCGTAGATTCCCAGCTCTTTATCTGCATGTTCCGCCGCACTTACCACAGCAGCTTCAATACGATCCTTTGTAAACGGAGCACGAGAGCCATCTCTCTTGATTACGATTGTTTTCACCCTTTCTCCTTACCCCTAGCATACTCACAGACTTATCCACAAACACACTATATAGGGTTGTTACTTTTTATTCTGACACAATATATTGTGGTGTATTTAACGAAAAGCACCAACCCAAAGTATTGATGTAGATCAACAAAAGCAGGGTGATGAACAATAAGAATTCAATCTAGATGAACTAGATCCCATATAGAATGAAAACAAAATTAAATGGCAAAAATGAGCTATTTTAAGTTGATTTTTTAGCAAGGCTTGCGGCACATTGGCTGGAGAAGATTCATGAGAATTCAAGGCCGATGATTAGATTAATCTGTTATTTAAAAAATATGTCGTTAGTGGCTTTAGCTATAAGCCTTTTTCCTACAACTGGCTATGCGTTAACCTTATCGACATGGAACATTGAGTGGTTATCCATTACTCCCTCGCAAAGGATCCCTCAAAGCCAACGCTCGACCGAGGACTTTCAAGCCCTTTCTGATTATTACTCTACACTGTCTCCTGACATTTTGGCTTTTCAGGAAGTCGACAGCATAGAGGCTATTCAGAAAGTTGTTGGTTCAGGCTATCGGTTTTACCTCTCTGACAGAGCACTGCCCGCAAACAAAAGGTTACAGTTTTCAGAGATCAATCAATACACCGGATTTGCTATCCGGGACACCGTACAGGTCACAGACCGCCCTGATTTCCCATTAACAAAGGGCGAACGTTTGCGTTTTGCCAGTTCAGTACAGATTAAACATCAAGGACAGGTCATCAATCTTCTGTCTGTTCATTTGAAAGCGGGGTGTAGCGGAAAGTACACCAACACCTCATCTTGCCGTACTTTGTCCCAGCAAGGACAAACACTGAACCAATGGTTGAAACAAATGGAGCGACAAGGAGAGTCGTATATTGTGCTAGGTGATTTTAATCATAACCTCGCTTTTCGCGGCGACTGGTTATGGACAACGATCACCGAAGGTCTCGCCTCCTCTCCTCGTCTCACCACCAAGGAGACTCAAGCTGTCTGTAAAGTGAAGTCGCGTAAAAACCCTGATAAAACTCATCGATTTCGATCTCTGATTGACCATATTATCGTGAGTCCGGACGTTGGAAGTACTACTGCGATTCAAAACCCTATGCCTACAGAGCAGGTGCTCGGATATCAAATGAGTGATCACTGCCCTGTAACCATAGAGTTGAATTAGCCCAACGCTACTCCTTAAGACCCAGTTTGAGGAGCAGTTTACGCGGTGGACAAAACCCAGTGAATCCACTTTGAATCAGATTTAATCCGATGAATACCGTAAACCAGACGAAATGATGGCTTACGTATACTGTTAGTAGTAATGAGATAAGGACCATTGTCCCAGCTAAGATTCGAATGCCATTTTCCACTTTCATAATCGACCCCTTATTAAGCGATTGCTAATACTAAAATGTAAATAAAAGCCCCGCCGACCCTGCGGGGCTCACTGTCTATATGTCTGCTTTCACTATTCCACGGTGAAGAGCGACATAGTAGAGTATTGGAATGACCAGTAGCGTTAACACTGTCGACACAAAGATACCGAAGATCAAACTGATGGCCAAACCATTGAAGATGGGATCATCGAGAATAAAGACCGCTCCTATCATCGCCGCCAATGCGGTAAGCATGATAGGTTTTGCCCTTACAATCGCAGACTCAATCACCGCCTCTCCTAGTTCTTCTCCAGCTTTAAGTTGGTGATTGATAAAATCCACCAGTAGAATGGAGTTACGAACTATGATGCCCGCCAACGCAATCATCCCTATCATAGACGTAGCGGTAAACTGTGCCCCTAATAGAGCATGCCCCGGCATGACACCAATGATTGTCAACGGAATAGGTGCCATGATAATCAGTGGTACCAGGTAAGACTTAAATTGAGCGACGACCAACAAATAAATCAAAACCATCCCTACCGCATATGCGATTCCCATATCACGGAAAGTTTCATAAGTAATGGTCCACTCTCCATCCCAGAAAATTTCAATATTTTCTAACCCTGAAGGCTGGTTGATAAAGTACTGCTCAATATCCAGCCCCTTGTCACTCATAGCTGATGATATTTCAGCCATGCCATAGAGTGGGCTGTCCAACTCACCGGTCATATCACCTACCACCATAATCATAGGTACCAGATTTTTATGAACGATATAGTTATCCATCGGCTCGCTGCGAACCGTAATTAAGTCTGCAAGCAAATACTGGGTGCCTTTCATTGAGCTGATCTTCATATTCATTACCTGCTCAAGACGAACTTTAGCGCTCTCTTTTGCCTGAATCTGAATAGGGATCGGGTACTTGCTCTGCTCACTGTGCAAATAGCTCACTGGTTTACCACCCACCGCCGTTGCCAATGTATCTACGATGTTTGAATAGGCAATACCCAGTCTTGACGCTTTATTTCTATCAATGACCACTTGCCATTTCTGATGCGATTCTGGCAAATATAGGTCGACATCGACGATGTCCTCTGTTTCCCTGAAAATTTCCCGCAACTGAAGTGCAGCCTGCTCACGTGCTTCTTGAGTCGGTCCATAGACCTCAGCAAGTATTGGAGACCAGACAGGGGGGCCCGGCGGCACTTCAACCACTTTAACTTTTCCGCCAAACCTTTGGGCTATCTCAACCAATACCGGTCTTAACTCTGACGCAATCTCATGACTAGAGCGATCACGCTGGGATTTGTCCACGAGATTCACCTGAATGTCACCCTTCTCAGGACTCTGGCGTAAAAAATAGTGCCTTACCAGTCCATTAAAGTTAATTGGCGCAGCAGTGCCCGCGTAAATCTGGTAGTCCTTAACCTCTTCCACATCATTTAGCGCATCACTGAGCTCAAACAATACACGCTGAGTTCGCTCTAAAGCATTACCTTCTGGCATGTCGAGAATGATCTGAAATTCAGATTTGTTATCAAACGGCAACATCTTCATGACAACCAATTGCTGAACCGGTAGCCACATCGAAACCACAATAGCCACCAACACTCCGACACCCAATAGTAGACGGTTACGTTTCTGTGAGCGACTCACTACAAAGGGTGACATCAAGCGTTTAAAGAACGCAGCTTGTTTGCCTCCCACTTCGTCACTATGCACAGCACTGTTTTTAAGCAGTATGCGAGCAAGCCAAGGGGTCAACACAAAAGCGATGATCAATGAAATTAACATACCCATCGATGCATTGATTGGAATCGGGCTCATATAGGGCCCCATAAGACCAGACACAAAAGCCATGGGCAACAGTGCTGCTATGACCGTTAATGTCGCCAAAATAGTTGGCCCACCCACTTCATCAACAGCGCCAGGGATAAGTTCCACCAGCTTTCTTTTGCCTTTGACCATATGTCGATGAATATTTTCAACCACTACTATAGCGTCATCAACTAAGATACCTATTGAGAATATCAAGGCGAATAAAGAAACTCGGTTTAGGGTGAACCCCCAAGCCCAGGACGCAAACAATGTCAGCAGTAAGGTGATGATAACCGCAACACCGACGACAACCGCCTCTCTTACCCCCATGGTAAACAGCACTAGCAACACAACGGCTCCGGTGGCAAACGCCAGTTTACCGATAAGCGTATTTGCTTTATCTGACGCCGTCTGTCCGTAATCACGTGTGACATCGACCTGAATATTGTCAGGAATAAGAGTACTTTCGAGTTCACCTAGACGTTTCTCAATCGCCTTAGCAACATCAACCGCATTTTCACCACTTTTCTTCGCTATCGCGATGGTAACAGCAGGTTTTAAATCTGACTTGTCACCGGTCCATACGACTTGGTTTGGTGTATCGATATCCAGTCTGATCTCAGCAATATCTGAAAGATACACAGGCTGACCATCATGAATAGCCACCACCAGTTGTTTCACTTGCTCAACATTAGTGAGGAACTCGCCAATTTGCAGCGGAATCGATTGATTGTCCTGTGTCAGTGTTAACATTTGAGAAGCTGAGTTTGCGTCAGGTAGCATCTGGTTTAATGCATCTATAGTGACACCGTAACCAGACATCTTTGCTGGATCCAGACGAACGTCAACTATAGTGGGGTGACGACCGACCGTATAGATATCACGCGTACCTTTGATACGTTTCAACTCTGTTTCCAAACCGTGAGCGACACTGGTCAGCTCCCGTAATGTCACGGCGTCCGCTTTAGGTGACAGTGTGACGTTTACAATAGGAACATCCTCAATGCCACGAGGCTTTATAATGGGTTGGCCTACTCCGAGATTTGGCGGTAACCAATCATTGTTGGAGTAAAGCTTGTTATAGATCTTGACCACCGCCTCACTTCTAGGGATACCCACGTCAAAGATAGCCACTATCATAGCGCCACCCGGTTGGGAGAATGAGTAGATCTTGTCGATGCCGTTTATCTCCGATATCACCTGTTCAGCCGGATTGGTTACCAGGCTCTCAACCTCTCGAGGCGATGCACCCGGGAAGGGTATATAAACATCGGCAAACGTCACATCAATTTGTGGCTCTTCTTCTTTTGGTGTAATGGCAATAGCCATTAATCCTAAAAGCAATGCCACCAGAGCAAGTAATGGCGTCATCGCAGACGACTGGAAGGCAGCCGCAATACGTCCTGAGATACCTAACTTATCACTCATATACACTCCTTACTTCTGCGCTAAGAAGGCAACAACATCAGAGACAATTTCATCTCCTACTTCAAGGCCGCTCAATACTTCCAGTTTACTGTCATAAGCAAGCCCAACTCTAATTGGGTTCATTTCCACCTTATTACCGTCTACCCGATAAACCACACTGAGTTCTCCCCGACGGATTACAGCGCTTTCAGGTATTAAGATGGCCTGTTTCTGCCCATACCGAAATGCAACCTTCACCCACTCGCCTGGTAGAATATGTTTGGGATCTTCCAGTAGTTCAAGGCGCAGCTTAAATGCTCTTGACTGTTGATGTGCATAATTGAAAAGTTTGGCTTCATAGGGCTCAAGTGTCTGTCCATCTAAAGAATGAATGGTAAACTGATCGGCATCTTTTACTTGCGCTCTGAACCGTTGAGGAATTTCCGTTACAACACGTAGCGGAGAAAGCGAGAATCCGGTAATAAGCTGGCTTCCTGGCGCTACCGTCTCACCCAGTTCTACATGGCGCTGAGTAACAACACCGGTATAGGGCGCTTTGATACTGGTATACCCTAATGATTCTTTTGCTTGAGCTACAGCAGCTTTTGCTGATTTGACTTCAGCGATAGCAGAACGTGCTTCTGCTTCTGCTCTATCTAACCTCTCTCGGGAAATTGCCCCCTTGGGAAATAGCTCACGATAGCGTTTCACTTGCGCAGTCGCCCGAACATTTTGAGCATTAGCACTGTTAAGCCTTGCAATCGCAGCATCAAGTGACGCAGACTGCTGCTCAGCGCTGATTTCTAGCAGAACATCTCCCTGATTAACAATATCATTTACATCCGCGTTTACCGCTACTATCCGTCCAGTAGTTTGTGCCGATAATGTACCGCGGTTAACAGCTTCTACCGTACCGTCCAATTCAACCACCGAATCGACCATAATCTGATCAACAACCGTGGTTTCATAAGACCATACTGCACCACTGAGTAAAGAACTTGTTAGTGCAACCCACTTCAATAACCCCATTTTCATGGATGCCTCCAATCTTTTATTTAGATGTAGCTAATATAAACCACTCAATTAGCTTTGTCTAATATTATTTATTAGTTTTTGCTAATTTAAATGACTATAGTAAGTTACTGTTAATAAAAAGATAGTAAGGAAATATTAAAAAAGCCCGGTACTTATACCGGGCTTTTTAAAACAATGTGATTTGTATCCAAACTGACTGATTACGACTGTTGAACTGGCTTCGAATCGCCCTGTTTTGTTAGCAACGCATCTCCTATCAGCATGCCAATCACCATAGTAAGGACAAAGCCTAAGATGCCAAAACTGCCGTTTGCTATTGAGGATACAGCTGGCCCTGGACAAATACCGGCAATACCCCAGCCTAATCCAAACAAAGCTGAGCCGCTGATCAACTGAGCATCAATTTTCTTGTTCTCATTGAGACAAAACTCATCGGTGCACACTGGACTCTGTTTTTTTCTTATCACGAGCCAATAGCTTGGCGCAAAAACCAACAACGCACCGCCCATTACAAAGGCGAGGTCAGGTGACCAGGCTCCGAAGATATCCAAAAACGCCACAACCTTAGCAGGATCCCCCATACCGGATACGATCATTCCGGTACCAAACAGGATACCGCTAACAAAAGCAATAAATCGTTTCATGATCAGGCTCCTTTAAAGTACGTGTAACATGATGTAAGACGTGACCATTGCCACAGCCATAAATGTCATAGTTGCTGCGATCGAGCGTACAGATAAACGCCCCATACCACAGATCCCATGACCACTTGTACATCCATTACCCAACTTCGTGCCCAATCCGACCAGAAGGCCTGCCACAAGCACTAACGGCATAGGGACAATCATCTCGGCTGGTTGTATTCCCAACAACTTTGCACTTACAACACCGCCAAAAATCATCCCTAAAACAAAGATCAGTCGCCAGCTAGTGTCCCCTTTTCTCCCTTTGTAGATTTTGCTAACAATCCCACTAATGCCCGCTATTTTTCCGTTAAATAGCAATAATAGAGTCGCAGAGACTCCAAGCATCATGCCACCAAGCAACGATGCCCAAGGAATCGAAAATTCCATAGTTACCTCATAAATTTCGAACTTAAAATCATTTAAGTTGCAAAATTCGCTTCAAATTCTGCAAGTTAAAGCATTTTAAGCATTGAGATTGCTATCAATGACAATACAAAGAATGTAGCTGTTGGATAAGTCCAACCACTCTGTCATCCTTGAGTGAGTAGTAGACATGCTGCGACTCTTTGCGTACTGAAACCAGATCCGCTCTCTTTAATACAGTTAAGTGTTGGGAGAAGGCTGACTGGCTTAAATTCGAGTTAGACTGCAATTGACCAGCCCCCTGCTCTCCATCAACTAATTGGCAAAGCACAAACAAGCGGTCTGGATGTGACAGCGTCTTTAAAACATCCGCTACATCTGCAGCTCTGCTCTTCATCTGCACTAAATCCATAAGACATACCTCTACTAGTCAATAGTAATATGGCGTCATTATGTATCCGAGCCATTAGTTTAGTCAATACTTAATTAGTTATTTTGTATTTAGCAAAATATATATTAGACATTTCTAAATTTGATGTTATAGTGTCCGCAGTTGATTATTAAGAACGTGACCTTCACTGAGTGAGTAGAGGTCAGACGATAGAGGTAAACTATGACTAAGATTCTGATTGTTGGTGGTGTTGCAGGTGGTGCTTCAGCGGCTGCACGTGCACGACGTTTGAGCGAAGATGCTGAAATCATCATGTTTGAACGTGGTCCATTTGTGTCTTTTGCCAACTGTGGCTTACCATACCATATTGGTGGTGACATCACTGACCGCTCAAAGCTCTTGCTGCAAACGCCTGAGAGCTTCTTAGCTCGTTTCAATGTAGATGTTCGTGTAATGAACGAAGTCACTAAAATAAACAGAGCTGACAAAAGCGTAACGATCAAGAACTTGCTAGATGGCACTGAGTACACTGAGTCGTATGACTTTCTTCTACTTAGCCCTGGTGCTGCACCCTTTATTCCGCAAATTTCCGGGATCGATAATCCCCTTACCCACTCATTGCGTAACATTCCAGATATGGATCGTATCATCCAAACGATTCAAATGAATAAGCCAGAGCATGCGACCGTTGTTGGCGGAGGCTTTATTGGACTGGAAATGATGGAAGCGTTTCACCAGTTGGGTATCAAGACAACATTGATCGAAATGGCAGATCAGGTCATGACCCCGGTAGACAAGGAAATGGCTGGGTTTGCTCATGCTGAAATCAAATCACACGGTATTGATTTACGTTTGGGTTCGGCTCTTGAAGTCGTTGACTACATTCCTAATGACCATGTCGCCGACAAAAATGCTGGTGAATCGCATGAGCATCAACACCTTCAGGGCTCGCTTGAATTGACTCTGAATAATGGCGATAAGCTCAACACCGACATTCTTATTATGGCTATCGGTGTGCGCCCAGAGACCAAACTGGCGCAGGAAGCAGGACTTCAGCTGGGTGAATTAGGCGGTATTTATACTAACGACGCCATGCAGACCAGCGACCCTTACATATACGCTGTTGGTGACGCCATTGAAGACAGAGATTTCGTAACAGGTAAAGCAGGTTTCGTTCCTTTAGCGGGTCCGGCAAACCGTCAGGGGCGTATGGCAGCTGACAATATGCTTGGACGTCAAGAAACTTATCAAGGAACGCAAGGCACTGCCATCGTGAAGATCTTTGATCTGGCAGTAGCGTCTGTTGGCAAGAATGAAAAAGTTCTTAAGCGCGAAGGTATTGCGTACGAGAAAGTGTATGTGCACACGGCAAGTCACGCAGGTTATTACCCAGGCGCTGAAATCGTATCACTGAAAATGCTATTTAGCCCTGAAACGGGCAAAATCCTTGGCGCGCAAGCTGCAGGTAAAGACGGTGTCGATAAACGTATTGATGTGTTGGCCGTTGCCCAACGCGCTGGAATGACGGTAGAACAGCTACAGCATCTGGAGCTTACCTATGCGCCACCGTATGGCAGCGCTAAGGACGTTATCAACCAAGCTGCCTTCGTTGCGAATAACATCATTAAAGGCGATTCAACGCCAATTCACTATGATGAAATTAACAACCTGAACGAAGACCAACTTCTTTTGGACGTCCGTAACCCAGGTGAACTAGAAAACGTTGGCTTTATTGAAGGTGCCATTAATATTCCAGTCGACCAACTTCGCCATCGCATGAGTGAGTTACCCAAAGACAAAGAGATCGTTATCTATTGTCAAGTTGGGTTACGCGGTAACGTAGCCTATCGTCAACTGGTAAATAGTGGTTTCAAGGCGCGTAACTTAATTGGTGGTTACCGTACCTACAAGTTTGCACAAGCATAACAATGATAACTACACTGTAAGTTTGGAGCACCTTGGTGCTCCTTTTTTATTGTCTAACAAAAAACCTGACGTACCCCACCCGGGGTACGCATGTTGCATTTATGTAACAAGATTGGTAAATCTAGTTACGTACACATCATGCTAACTTTAAGGTAAATTTCATGGATGATTTGCAGTTCTACTTAGTAAACGACTTCTGCTCACAATGTAATACAATAACCAGTCACGATGCATTCGAGCTCAAAGAGAGCAAAGACGAGCAAGCGGTACTAGACCCAATTAAAACCGAGCACGTTTGTGGACATTGTCACTCGGTAAATTAAAACTTGTCGCCTTCACCTCTGAGTTATTCACTATGAACAACGCTTCAGAACAACTCAGAGGCTCGTTAGCCAAACAAACGCTTCCAGATACTTGGATTTCGCTTGTCATGGTACTCTAACCTTAGACTGTCTACTTCTCTGAGAGTCTGTTTAGCCGCTTCCAGATCACCCTGTTCTAATTCAGAGTCGACTTGTTTAACAACGCCAGAGAGTTTGTTAAAGCCTTCCATATACAGATCGGTTTTTTCAGCGGGATATTGACCTCGTTGAGTCTCAGCGACCAGTCGATCTAATTTTGCGACTGGCTGTTTCATTTCCTCAACAGTCTGCGCTTCCGCTGCTTGTTTGAAGGCCAGTTTCATCGCTTGCATGTTCTTCTTTAAGTCGACGCCCTGCGCAAGAGCGTTGAATGAAAGCAGGGCAGAAAGAGTGACGAGGCTGACGGACATTGTTTTTATCATGGTTATTCCTTTTAAAGATCTAAATACTCAAGTCACATAAAGTATTTGGCCTGCAAGTCTACTAAATAGTGTTTGTAATCTGTTAATCAAATTGTATCTAAACGTTAGTGAAATTTGTTCACTACATTTGAGAGAACTCAGCGATAGGTTCCCTTCCTCGTAGTTCAAGGAAACTAAGAAACTGCTTGGCACTGCAGGTTATGATTTTTTCGGTAGGCATCTCTACTTCGCTCAGAAGCTTTTGAGTCAGAGTAAACTCTCCGACGGTGTCACAGAAGTGGGAATCGGTCCCGGTAGTGATGAAACCACCAGCCCTTTTGACAGCTTTTGCAATGTCATAACAGCGGTCAACACTGCCTGCTCGACTGTGCCCCTTTAAAGTTGAATTGTTGATTTCAATTGCCACATTGTATTCAGCTGCACATTGAGCGATCACATCAAAATTGAAGTCGAAATTTGGATTCCCTAAATGCCCAAGCGCATCAACGTTACCACCCTTAATCGTGTTCATCAGCGCCTCCGTGTGAGCATCCCTGTCCATTGGCCTGAATACCGGCTCATGAAAGCTGCCAATAATCCAATCAAGTGACTTAAACGACGTAGGGTTTACGTCAATCTCTCCTTGAGTGTTAAGAATATTGGCTTCAATACCTCGTATGATCGCAACACCAGACAAAAAACGGGGAATGACCCGTTGATTAGAGAAGAACCAGAAGTGCGGTGCGCCCGGCATTGATTCAGCATGATCTGTGGTACAGAGTATTTTCAAACCGGATTGTTGCGCTGCTTTGGCATTTTCAATGATCGTACTGTATGCATGTCCACTCGCGTAGGTATGCGTATGAGTGTCTACCTCAAACTTCATGGCTGTTCTCCTCTCAATTTCGCATCGTTATTGTTTATCAATGGCGGGGTAATTTAACGGCAATGGTTGCTAAAAGAAGTCAATACCACCTCTTCCACTGTTAGGATCTTTAGGCTTAGATGCTTTTTGCCTGTTGTTTGCATCCGTATCTTTACTCTGTTTGGCACGGTTTTTCTTAGACGCTGAGTTTTTCTTTTTTCCGCTTTTGTTAGAGCCGCCTGTTGAGTCAGGTTGATTCTTGGTCTTTTTTATTGACGCTTCAGCTGGTTCGATAGGTGGTTGGTCACACACCACTACATAGTACTCCTGGTTAAACTCAAAGAAGTCACCATCGTACATTTTGCGTCGCTTGCGCGTTTCCAGCTCACCATTAACGGCAACATAGCCCTCTGAAATCAGATGTTTCGCCTCTCCGCCACCGCCCACAAGGTTGGCAACTTTAAACAGTTTGTAAAGCTCAATAGGGTGACTTGAGACTTCAATACCAATTGCTTCGATTTCTATCTCTTCGTCGTCGTAATGTTCTTCTGAAAATTCCTGATTCATAACTTTGCTTATGGTTGACTGTTTTCAGGCATTGTACTGTGTTGTCAGACAGCAAGCCATTAAAAAGCCCCGTATAAACGGGGCAAATCGTGGTTTCCTCTTTTCTACCAGGTCAATATAGAGTCCTCTGCAGAGACAAGTTTTTGCCGTGGAGGTTGACCATCGTAGGTCCAAATCTCGACTAAAAACGCATTAACATGCTCCGCAGCAGTAAACTCTATGCGAGCACTCCCATTGGACAGCCCCGTTGATGCTATACGTGAATCGTAGTCAGGCAGATACTCGCCGGAAGAAGCACTTTGATAATCGGTATACACCGACACAAACGCTCTGCCACTCACCTCATTGCTCGCGTCAACCGTCAGCGAGTAGCCTTCCGTTGGTTTGTAATCCATCGTGTCTGGTATCGACAACTCTTCCATCGTTCTCACTACTGGCTGTGCGGGTGGAGACGGCTCCGATGGCGCTGAGTCTGAGGTATTTCCGGTGGAACCATCAGATGCATCTCCGCCGCCTCCACCGCCACAAGCGGTGAGTATTCCTAGAGCGATCATTGGGATAATGTATTCAGTTTTCATAATCTTCTCCTAAGGAATATAGCATTTGTCAGCGTTTGCGAATTGCAATTCAAACCAAGTCTGAGCTACTTCTCCTGACGACTCAGCATAAGACGCAAATAGCGGATAAGCGACCACCAAATCTGTTTTCTCGAGTGGCCATTCCCACTCATCATTAATCAGCAGAACCCAGGGTAGGTTTTCAGCGGTTTTGAAATAGATACCAGAACTGACATTGCTCACATCTCTGCCAAGTCCTGCAAACATCTCAGCGTCGAACTGTTCTGTTGGCTCGTAATTTGGCAGGTGAACTTCCCATTTTCGTCCTGGCTGGAAATAACCTTCACCATGGTAATACTCTGGTGTGGCGAAGATAAATGGATCATACGGCATATCCATGAGGTTGGCGGTATCTGAACCGTTGTTAAAGTTTACGTGGACTGTAAAATTCAACTGCACATCCTCAGTCTGAGCGCAAGACGCTAAGGTTCGGTGAAATTCACAACCCTCTACTTTGTATGCCGTGGTGTCTTCACTAATCACAAATATTGCTTCTTCAGAGATTTGCTCCAGACCACTTGCCGCCAATTGAACACCATTATGAAGTTGACGTGTCGTCGTGGTATCGATCGCTGACCTATTGACACCTTTTAGCCTGATGGCAAATCCATTATGGAACTCTGCACCAACAGCCCCTAAATACCCATCGATTTTTGACTTAACAACCTCATCGTTTTTCAGTACTTCGGTAATTCGATATCGAACAACAACATCGTTCATATCGTAGTCTGCGGTATAAGGCCAGTTATCCTCAAATGCCACCGTTGTATAACCGGTCGAGTTCGGATAATACCTTACAGATATGCCCTCTCCTGTAACAGCCAATGCGTGATCCTCAACTTCACCTGTTGTTGCCCCGCCGAAATAGGACAATCCGGTTTGCTGACTAAATCGGAAGCGGCTCCATGTTGGACCTACTAACGCGTCAAAATCGGCAGTAAATACGAGATCGTTATTACCTGCTGATAGTAACTGGTCGGTGAAAACCTGTTCACCGTCATCGGCAAAATCACCATCCTGATTCCAGTCAATCCATGCCGACAGATATCCTGATGTCGACGCGTTAACTCTGACAATGCTGTCCAATCCTGGTTCGACAGCAGTAACAAAACCGACACCGTTTTCATCGTCAACGCCGATTTCATCATCCGCCAGATTATTGTATCGGCCATCCTGCTCCCCATCCGGTTCCGATGCTCCTAGCCAGGTCACACCATCTAATCCGTGTCTTGGTCCATTATCAGCAAGTTTTGTAGAGTAAGATTCTGGCGCATCACCAAAATCGATATTGGAATCCTCGTCGATAACAGGGGCATTAGCACAACGTGCACCATCATTCTGATTTGAACTTGGACCGTCAGCAAACTTCACCGCGGTCACCACCCCAGCCTCAATATTTGCTGAGTTGTCCGGAGAGAGGTTTATACGGTAAATTTGGCCGTCCTCGTTACGGGATACATAATAGTAGCCATCAACATCAAAGTAACCGGCACCAAATGTACCTAGTTGGCCTGTGTCACCAACATAGCTTTCCTGTCCTGTGCTGGCATTAAATGAATAAAGAGCGCCACTATTGTTGTCTACACCATAAAGTTTTCCATCACTTGGATGAAATGCAAAATCTGTCAGATTTACCACGGCACGTGTACTGACCCTATTCACAGACAGAACAGCATTGCTGTCCGCCTCCAGTGGAGATAAGTCAATGGTAAATAGCCCTTTGCCCTTTCGGTAAAGGTAATAAACACTTTCATACACATCACCGACAAAAAATGTATGATCGGTTGGAAGACCGCTGGTATTGATCGCTTCCGCCTGAAAGTCTTCACCCAATCGAACGATACGTTTGTTTGTTGTGTCGTATCCGAGGATATATCGATTATCAAAATCAAAACCAACGGCATTTATTCCGACATCCATGCCGGTATCACCCTGTAATAAGGTGGTCGAACCCGTTACCAGATTGACGCCATAAACCTGCACCGGAGTAGACTGAAAGAGGTAGGCCTTACTTGGACACGAGTCAAATGGGCCTGCATGCACATTCGCTGCGTAAGTCAGGGTCAACAGTATCCCTGCACTCATGCGCTGGATGACCCTACTTCCATTTTTGTCTTTCCTCATTTGCTTTTCCTTGCTGTTAGTTACGTAACTAACAACCAACAAAAGACGTGCCAACTATTTTATCCCATAAAAACAACAAGATAGAATAATAGTTAGTGCGGATTTTATTCTGCAAATCAAATTGGCATAGAAATTTACCCGCTCAGGCGATATGAGAACATTGCCATTGACTTTATGACATGGCCTCCATCAACGCCAGCTAGTGGCGCTGACAGCAAGTGTTAACGGCAAGTTCAGCTTTACTATCTCGATTTACCTCCTACAATGTGCACAAATTTCAAAAATTAAGGTTTTCATTCATGTCAATTCAATGGTTTCCGGGCCACATGCACAAAGCTCGTAAAGAGATCGAAGAAGTCATTCCCCAAATTGATGTCATCATCGAAGTTCTTGACGCTCGTATTCCTTTCAGTAGTGAAAACCCAATGATCTCCGAGCTGCGCGGTGACAAACCAGTCGTCAAAGTGCTCAATAAACGCGATCTGGCTGATCCAGAAAAAACCGAATTGTGGATCGAGCACCTTGAGAAGGAACAAGGCGTAAAAGCCATGGCAATCACTACGAGCAACACACAGGAAGTACACAAAATTCTCGAACTGTGCCGTAAACTTGCTCCCCATCGTGAAGAGATTGGTAAAAATATCCGCACCATGATTATGGGCATACCTAATGTTGGTAAATCAACTATCATCAACACATTAGCGGGTCGAACAATTGCCGTCACTGGTAACCAGCCAGCCGTGACCCGTCGTCAGCAACGTATCAATCTACAAAACGGAATCGTGCTATCTGACACTCCCGGCATTCTATGGCCAAAAGTTGAAAATCCACACAGTGGTTTTCGTCTGGCAGCTACCGGAGCGGTTAAAGATACCGCCATCGAGTACGATGAAGTGGCGTTTTACACTGTTGAGTATCTGGCGCAACATTATTCGGAAAGACTTAAAGAACGTTATCAGATCGATGAGGAGCTACCGGATTCCGATATAGAACTGATGGAATTGATTGGTCGTAAACGGGGCGCACTTCAATCTGGCGGACGTGTTAACCTTCACAAAGCGTCTGAAATCCTTCTTCACGAGCTTAGAAATGGTACCCTCGGTCAAATTACCCTTGAGCTACCAGAAATGATCACTCAAGAGTTGATCGAAGTGGAAATTGAAGCGACCAGAAAAGCCGAAGAGAAAGCTAAGCGTAAAGAAGAACGTCGCAAACGTTATCTCAAGAACAAGCGATAATTCATCACTAATTGCACCCATCCATCTCCTTGAAAAAGGGGATCTCATTCAGTGTGGCGTGAACCTATTACAAATAATTTGGTCGATGCACTCTGGAAGATCCCCACTTTGATGAGGATGACAGCCCTATAGAAAAAAGATTCAACCTCTTCGGCAACATGGCGGTTTTCCTTTGTGTTTCAGTTTGTTGCCCAAAAACTTTACCCACTATTCGGCTAATTCGCCTGTATGTACACGCACAGTTTCTGCTAGAATAACGGTTTTATCAGACACAGTCTTCTATTGTGAGCATTCTCGGTCAGCTACGCCTTCAGTGGGCGAATAAAACCTTCAATTACAGTGTGTTAATGTTAATCACTCTGCTCGGAGTTGCCTTACCTACTTGGTATTTAAACGAGCATACTTGGATTACCCCCCTAATTCTGGGTGTGATCGCTGCCGCTCTAGCCGAAAGTGATGACAGCTTTGTCGGACGACTAAAAGCAATTTCTCTAACACTAATCTGCTTTGCCATCGCCGCTTTCTCGATTGAATTGCTTTTTAATATTCCCTGGCTGTTCGCCATCGGGTTATTTTCATCTACTTTCATATTTATTCTTCTTGGCGCGATCGGGCCTCGCTATTCCAGTATCGCTTTTGGCTCTCTTTTGATTGCCATCTACACAATGTTAGGTGCCCATGAAAGTCTGAATCTCTGGTTTCAACCGGTACTGCTACTTGCGGGCGCCAGCTGGTACTACCTTGTTTCCATGGTTTGGAACAGTTTCTGGCCTCTACAACCTGTACAACAAAGTCTTTCAAATGTATTCAACGAGTTAAGCTTATACCTTGACGCCAAAAGGAATTTATTTCACCCGACACTTAACTTAATACCACAGCCACATCGACTCAGAGAGGCCAGTCTTAACGCCTGTACAGTTTTTGCCCTCAACGCCTGTAAATCAACCTTACTTAACCGTTCTCGGCGGGGTCACGTTGACGGACCAAGTGATCGCTTTCTGAAGGTGTATTTTATTGCTCAGGACATCCACGAACGAGTAAGCTCCAGCCACTATCGTTATCAAGAATTGGCCACACAGTTTTCTCACTCTGACGTACTGTTTCGATTCAAGCATGTTCTTGAGATGCAGGCAAAATCCTGTAAAGAAATTGCATTGGCATTAAAGCTTGGAAAAAAATACTCTCACAGCAATGACTCAATCAAAGCACTGGTAGAACTCCAAGACTCGTTGGAGTTTTTAGAACAGCAGAACAATTCCGATTGGAAACCTCTTTTAGTTCAACTTAACTATCTGTTCAACAATCTGGCCACGGTTGAAAAATTGCTAAGCAACGTCAGTAACCCCGACAGTTCGGTGCTAGAAGACGGCATGCTCGATGACACTAACCCACACACTATAAAAGCTATGTGGAATCGTATTAAAGCAAGTATGTCGCTTGACTCGATATTATTTCGCCATGCGGTGAGACTCTCTATCGCTCTCACTTCTGGCTATGCGATCATTCAGGCTTTTGATCTCGATCGAGGTTACTGGATCCTGCTCACTACCCTGTTTGTTTGCCAGCCCAATTATAGCGCTACCCGTCAAAAACTGTCCGCGCGGATCCTTGGGACACTGGTTGGTTTGTTGGTCGGCGTCCCGCTATTGACGCTGTTCCCGTCTCCGGAAAGCCAACTGTTTCTTATTGTCCTTTCTGGTGTGATGTTTTTTGCGTTCAGAATCAACAATTACGGTTACGCTACCGGCTTTATCACCGTATTGGTTTTACTCTGTTTTAATCAGTTAGGTGAGGGATACGCTGTTGTTCTTCCAAGATTAATGGATACGCTAATCGGCTGTGCGCTCGCCGTAGGCGCAGTGTATTTTATCTTACCGGATTGGGAGTCAAAGCGACTGAACAAAATCATGGCGAATGCTCTACACGCTAATCGTCAATATTTGCTGCAGATCATTGGCCAGTATCGCTTAGGTAAGACAGACGACCTTAGTTACCGTATCGCCAGAAGAAATGCACACAATGCAGACGCTAACCTATCGACAGCCATCTCCAACATGCTTGCAGAGCCCGGCCGATATCAGATTGCAACCGATGAGAGCTTTCGTTTCCTTACTTTGAACCACGCTCTGCTTAGTTATGTCTCTGCATTGGGAGCCCACAGACAGAGACTCAAAGATGAGTCTATACATCTACTGGTATTAGAGGCCCATCGGACTATCAATCACCATATTGAGCTGCTAGAAGTGCAGTTTAGCGGCCAGTCAACAGAATGCCACCAGGCGACCGTCGACCAATTTGATATTCATCGTCGTTTACTAGAGTGGCGCGATGAAGATGATCGCTCTGCGCGTATGGTACTTCAGCAGTTACATTTAATTTACCGTATGCTGCCAGAACTCCACTCGTTAGCGGATAAACTCACCAATGCGACACTGCCTGAGCCAGCAAAAAATTAAGGCTCTTCTCAATAAATCATTCGAATGTCCTGCTTCCTGTTCGTCATGTGGTCAGGACATTGCCAATCTTACACATCATTCAACCCGCGCTAACATTTCTCGGACAATTTATCACCACTTCATCTATAAATTAGTTATTAAAGCCATTTAATGACGCGAAGATGAACGGAACTCAAACTGCATCAATAACTCAAATAGCCGAAGGTAATCTGATGTCGACACAACAGTTTGAACTATTGCGCGAGCAACTTAAGCTACTGACACCACAGCAATTAAAAGCATTGCAAGGCGAGATTTCTAATCAACTAACTCCTAGCGCTGCAAGTATCCTCAGCGACGAAGAACTGCATGCCCTGACACAACTGTTCAAGTAACACCGCACAAAATTGTGTTGCAAAGTATTGCTATACTGCTCAGTAAACTCTTTGATATCAGTAACAAAGTAATATGATATTGCTTCAGGGTACTCAAACACCTTGTATCTATGAAGCAGCTCGGTAAAATCCTTCCCAAATTGTTTTACTAAGATCATCATGCCCAAAGTTAACCTCCATAAACGTGACTATCTAGATAACATTGACCAGGATTTTGCCAATCCAGAGTTCATTGATAAGTTAGCGCCCAAGTTCCATTCTTCGGACCTGCGGGTCAACCGAAGTCCCTATCTGACTGAGCGAAACGTCAACTACCGCTGGAAAGCGTTGGGAAATGAGGAGTGTCGCCGCCAACTGCTTGATCCTCATACACAGGAACAGATGGCGCTCTATAGTAAAAACATCGAATTTTTCGTCGGAACACTGAAAATGCCCGTTGGTACCGCTGGACCACTTCGGGTTAATGGATTATTTGCACAAGGTGACTATCAGGTGCCATTGGCGACTACGGAAGCTGCGTTAGTCGCATCTTACAATCGCGGAGCCAATTTAATCACTGCTAGCGGTGGCGCCAGTGCTATGCTGTTGAACGAAGGTGTCACTCGCACACCAGGTTTCGCTTTTAAATCACTGATTGAGGCGGGTCAGTTCGTTGCCTGGCTGGTCACTCAGTTTGACCATTTCAAGGTGCTGGCCGAGTCGACAACCTCACATGGCAAGCTCAGTGATATCAACGTGAATATTGAAGGCAACCATGTCTATCTGGTATTCGAGTACCTGACGGGCGATGCATCTGGACAAAACATGGTGACCATCGCCACAAACGTTGTCTTTGACTATATATTGGCGCACTCACCCATTGATCCTGACTATGCATTTCTGGATGGCAATCTTTCTGGCGACAAGAAAGCCAATTCACAAACACTACGCAGTGTACGTGGCAAGAAAGTAACCGCAGAAGTCACCATCCCAGAAGAGTTAGTGCAAAAGTACCTTCACACAACACCTAAGAAGATGGCTCAGTTCGGTCAAATGACGACTGTGGGTGGGGCACTTAGCGGAACTATCGGCATCAACGCACACTATGCAAATGCGCTAGCGGCTCTGTATATCGCCTGCGGCCAAGATGCAGCTTGTGTTGCCGAGTCTGCCATTGGTATGACGCGTATGGAAGTGACTGATGAAGGCCAGCTTTATGCGAGTGTTACCCTTCCCAACCTTATGGTTGGCACTGTTGGTGGCGGCACTGGACTACCAAGCCAAAAGGCCTGCCTCGACTTACTAGGGTTGCATGGCAATGGTAAGTCACAAGCATTGGCTGAAGTCGCGGCGACACTCTGCTTAGCAGGCGAACTCTCGATAGTCGGCGCATTTTGTGCGGGCCACTTTTCAAGAGCTCATCATAAGTTGGCAAGATAGTGCTCGGTAATCCCCGTGGCAGTTTAGCATGGTTAAATGCTAAGCTGCTGCTTAGTGATAATGGTACTGTTTGAAATGTTTTAACGCTTCATTCAGTGACTTCTCTTTGATTGGTTTAACAATGACATAATCAGCTCCAGCAGCAAAAAACGCTTGTCTTGTCGTATCCAGATTGTCAGCGGTACACGCATAAATCGGAACGCTTTTACTCACCGTGTCTCTCACTTGCTTCGTCACTTCGATACCCGAAACTGAGGGAAGTTGGTTATCCATAAGAATCAGGTCAAAATCCATATTGCCCAAGAAGTCTAGCGCTTCTTGTCCATCTTTAGCCCACATTACATTCATGCCATATTTCTCACAGAACGCTTTGGCAATGAACGCATTGGTGTGATTATCTTCAACCAGAAGAACATTCAGTGCTTCTGTAAACAAATCAAAGTCAATCGCAGACTCTTCAGTCATGCTGTCTGTCTGTAACTTCACCGTTTCCACTGGTACATGAACTTCAAAGCGTGTACCTAGCCCTACCTGACTATCTACCTGAATGTCACCATTAAATATTGTCACCAGATTCTTTACGATGGCTAAACCAAGGCCACTACCACCATACTCTCTGGTGAGAGTCGATTCTGACTGAATAAAAGGATCGAATATTTGCTGCAACTGGCTCTGCAAGATACCGATGCCAGTATCTTCTACCACGATGCTTAACGTTGCACTTCCTTTTATGTTCGTCTTGCCGATAGCGAATGAGATCGTCACCTGTCCATGGTGAGTAAACTTAATGGCATTGCTCACTAAATTGAAAATGATCTGATTGAGTCGAACTTGATCCGTATTCAGTGCCGCTCCGGGCATTAAATGGTTTTTCACAACCAATTTGATGTTTTTGCTTTCACATTGCGGAGCAAAAATCCCTTCTAGCGCAGTAATAACTTCATGAAACTTAAAGCTGTGTTTCTCCAGTTTAAAGCTACCATTTTCTATTTTAGAGAAATCCAGAATATCATTGAGAACCGCTAGCAAATGCTCGCCACTGTTACACAGCACATCGATTTTTTCTTTATATTGTGGGTCGCCACCACCTTGTTTAAGAAGCTGAGATATACCCAAGATACCGTTAAGCGGTGTGCGGATCTCATGACTCATTTTAGCCAGAAAATCTGTCCTCGCTTTCGCAGCCCACTCTGCTTCTTCGCGTGCCTTGATACTCTGTTTCTCTGCTTCAACCAACTTTGTTATGTCCAGCCCTTGAGAGAGAACCAAAGTTTTGTCATCACGCGTTTGAATAGCAGAAAGGTTCCAGCGGTAGATCTGATTGCCAATTGGTACATCAATACCCGTTAATGTTGCTCCAAGGTTGGCCTTTTTAACCAAAGGTGACATCTGTTCAACGAACAAAACAAAATGATCATTATTCGCGTCACTGGCCTTATCAAAAAGTGCCAGAGATTTTTGAGCTGCAGGGTTAATCTGCAAAATAGACGCATTTTCGGTCCACACGATAATAGGCGAAAGCGAGAAGTTGAACAGATCCTGAAACAGCTTCTCTTGCTCGGACAGACGTTCAAACGTATTACTCAGTGTTTTACCGATATGATTAAACTCATGAATCGATGACCCTCTAAAGCGCTCTACTCCATCTTTGTTGACTGCAACCTTTGTGTAAAGCATTAACTGAGCGAGCTCTCTGGTTACTTTCCTGTTCAGCCATCGCCTTGTAAAGAAAGAGACTGTGGTAATAACAACCAAAGAGAAGAAAATCCAGAACAGGTAACTGTTTCGTAGAGCCAAAACGCTTGGATTTCTTTGTACAGAATAAACGGTTAATGCGTCTGTCTGAGAACCAATTGAAAGTTTAGTTTCTGTAATCAATAGCTTACTAAGATCAGTTTCACCAATGTTAATCTGGTGAATGACCGATTCCATTGTGTAGCTATCATCAGTAGATATCGTCGATGCAATGTAGGTCTTGTTGAACTTCAAAAGTACATCATCGCTGTTACTTCCACGCGTTAAACTCGCCAACAAACCAGCGTTATCATCCAACACTATACCCACAAATAGAAACCCAAGAACCTCGCCAGACTCACTATTAATGACAGGTGTTCGTCTGATCAAAGTATGACGGTCACCCAATTGCGACTCGATCACCAAGGCATTCCAGTTGCTGTGAATATCGACCTGTTCGAGAATTCGCACGAGGCTCACATCCTCAAAGCCATAAAACAGAGCGTTTCCATCATCCCAGATGACATCACTAAGGTGCGTGATAAATCTGAAGTCCGGGGAATGTATCGGTTCTAAGTTATCTTCACGCAGAAAGAAGTAATCGAGAGAGCGTGTATCATAATCATCGAAAAACGTCTCTACTGTGTCACTTTTTGCATTACTATCCTGAAGAATTTGCAGTGAAGCTAAACGGTAATCGAAGAAATTCACGACCAGTGTGCTTGTTTGTCTTGAAGTACGCTGCACTTCTTCCTGAACGATATCACGGCTTAAGTGCCAGGTTTGAGCTAACACACCAAGAACAAAAAGACTCACCACCCATACAACGGTACGAGTGATGATTGTGGCAAGCGTTTTTCTATTGTTAAAATCAGTTAAAGGCATGATTATTGGTCGGAATATCTAAAGGCTCGTTTTTTCAAACTATCGATTCTTGCTTTTGAGTCCTGGCTCGTCACTAGTTCAAAACTACCGGAGTATACCGTCGGCACGGGTTTTCCTTCTATATCCCACTTGATGGCTTCAGCCATTGCAATGCCGGTATCGTCATTCATTCTCATCACAGTCACATCCAGTTGCCCATTTGAAATAGCTTCTAACTCAGCCGACCCTCCGCCCCAACCATTGATCGAAACTCCATCACGTTTAAGCTCCCTAATGGCATCCGCCGCACCCAGTGCCACATCGGTGGAACACGCATAGATAAAGCTGATTTCTGGATTTTGTTCTAATGTATTTAAGGCCGCTTGGTAGCCACTCTCTTTATTGGCTTTTGTGTAAAATGAAGAAGCCAGCCTGTAACTTCCGGCGTTCTGCATTTGCTGAATAAAAGTGCCACCACGCGCATCACTCACGTAGCCCTCAGAGAAATAGAGAACAGAATAGGAATGTTTGTTCTTAAACTTTGTTTTAAAGTAATCCGCCAGTATCAGGCTGCCTTTTACATGATCAAAGCCGACATACATAAAAGGCTTCGTCTCTTCCCAGTCTTTAACCGGTGTCGTGATGTTCTGCAGAATAAGTTTGGTATCCGTTGAGTGAATCACATGCTCAATAAACTTACGGTGTCTCGTTGTATCCAGAGTGAATATAAGATAGCCGGATTTATTTTTGATCGCCTCCATCAAAGAGACGCTCTGTTGTCTGGTATCGATATTTGGACGAGTAAACACCTGATTGAGTTCATACTCGATCCCGAGCTCTTCCATCCTCGATTCAAATGCTTTGATATTTCGCACCCAATAATCAGAAAGCTGCTGTCCTGGATAGACAACGGAAATGGTGATCGGACTTGGCTGTTCAACAGACAAAGGTATGGGCGCTAAACTAACGGTCTGTTCCAGTTCATTAGTCAATTGCTGCTGTTCGGGGTGATGGTCTAAATAGTCCTGATAGTCCCAAAATCCGGGCAAAATCCCCTTGTCGGCTTCTGCCCATGAAATAACAGGCAAGGCAATGGCAAATATCAATGTATAGCCGATTTTTTTCATTTGTTCTTATTCTTTATTTGTTTAGCAACAAGTGTATACAACAACGCCGAATTCAGCCAGTTACCGCACTATATCTTGGAGCGATTAAATTTGCCATTGTTGGCCACCAAACGTTCCTTCTGTTGCTTATTAAGTTTCTTAATTGCTATTTCAGTTTTAAGAGCGTCACTCTTAGTGTGCTCTAGCTGGCTCCAAACGAGTTCGAGTGGTCCGCGACCGCGTAAAGACTTTGCACCTTTACCCGCCTGATGTTGCTTCAAGCGTCTTGCCAAATTGTTGGTAATTCCGCAATAGAGCTTCGCCTCAGATGTTCTTAATAGATACACAAACCACGCGTCAGTTACATCGCATTTCATCATTAGTGTCGGTTTCGTTATATAAAAAAAGGCGGCAGCTTTCCGCCCCCGCCTTGAATCCTCTAAAGAAGAGAGTTGACCAACGCTTTGACTTCTGCCAATTCTGCTTTCAGCGACTCTACTTCATTTTCAAGTGCCTGAATACGGTCTGTTGTCGGCGAGTTTACTGCAGGTGCAGATGCTTGCTGAGCAAACTGTTCCATGTCCACCTCGCCACTAAACAAATGCATATAGCGCGACTCTCGCTTTCCAGGTTCACGCGGCAGTTTCACGACCAGTGCACCACTTTCCCGACTTGCCATTGCGTCTAGAACCGCTTCAACCTCTTTAACATCCACAAACTCACACAAACGATTAGTACGTGTTCTGAGTTCGCCGGGCGTCTGCGGGCCACGAAGTAACAAACAGCATACGATCGCCTTTTCTTGCACACTTAGCTTAAGATCACCGAACTCAGTGTTACAAAAACGATGCTGGAACTTGGAAACTCGACTGTTAAAACTGCTTTCATCACTGACTAATCGGCGTGATATCAGAGCATGAGTTGCATCCTGGACATCTGCCTCGCTCAACGCCATAACAGGTTCACGATTGCTCTTTTGGTTACAGGCCGTGGTCAAACTATTGAGAGTCAACGGATAATGGTCTGGCGTAGTGACTTCTTTTTCAATCAAACAACCGATTACTCGTGCCTCGACTAAGGAGAGTTCTATATTCATTTTTATATCCCTTTTTATTTGCTAAAGCACTGCAGATTTTTGCAGGCTTTGTACTCAGACAACCTCAACATGCAGGTTAGACGGCCTAGGTCTGAGTAGTTTAATGCTCTGATAAAAATGGAATTCTTATGAACTTGCCATTTTGATCAATCATTACAATTCGACTTCTGTTTAGTTCGACCTCTGTTAACTCCAGTTTAGCGCGTTCATTAACATAAGCGCCTTTCAATCTGTCTACCGGAGTAACTTCCGACTGTTCACTGTCAATTACAATATCACTCTTGAAGTCCGGAAGTGCTTGAGGGTGAGGTAACATGGTTCTCTGTTTTCGACTATATTTTTGGATTGAGAAATCATAGCGCTAACTGTGTCTCTAACTCAATTGTTTATTCAGTTGAATGGCGACATTGTGAGCAATAGATTGATACTATTGATCTCGGGGCTGTTATAAAGAGTTTCGTTGTGTTTTAATCAAATCAGTTTCAGACATTAATTAGGAAAGGACTTATGAGTAGCGTATTCGAAATCGTTGCACAAGCACGTCGTAAAAACAAGCTCAAGCGCGAGCTTCTTGATAACGAGAAAAAGGTTCGCGACAACCGTAAACGTGTTGATTTGCTTGAAAACCTGATGGACTACATCAAGCCTGAGATGACTCACGATGAAATCGTTACCATCATCAAGAATATGAAAGCAGACTACGAAGACCGCGTTGACGACCACATCATCAAAAGCGCTGAGATTTCTAAGGCTCGTCGTGACATCAGTCGCCGCATTCGTGAACTGACTGAAGAAGACAAACAAATGGTACAAGGCAAAAAGTAATTACCTTGCTAACCTACATTGAAAGCTCGCAATGCGAGCTTTTTTTTATACAGCTATCAACAAATTTAGAGTTTGCTAAAGGATTGAAACTGGCAAAACGTTTGCGTAATCGCTAACCTTCTCCGTTCCGCAAAGTGAGGCTTCCATCACATAACTTACCCTGATATAGTGCATCGCGAAATGAGCAACACCGTTCGAGGCAAGGAGCTTCCTCGTAAATCTCATGATGAGAAGGATTGGTACCAGATAACTTACTGGCGAATTTAGAGGAGCACGCTATGGACATGAATATGGTTGAACTTTTGGGTTATGCAGCATCAATTATGGTTGCAATTTCACTCACAATGAAAGACATCGTAAAACTGCGTGTCTTGAACTTTATTGGATGCGGACTATTCACAGCATACGGCCTGGCGATTGACTCGATGCCAGTGGTCATCACCAACGGATTCATTGCTTGCGTTAATGTTTATTTCCTAGTGAAAATGCAGCAAGAAAAGAGAATCGTTAGCTCAAACGCTTAAGAATTTCTAAAAAAAGCCCCGAACACCGTTCGGGGCTTTTTTTATGTTGAACCCCAGAAAACCTAGTTCAAAGAGAACCATCGACTAAACCAGGTAACTTCACCATAGGAAATCAAGTCAAATATCGTTAGAAACACTGCGGTAATAACCGCAAGCTTAAGCAGTTTATAGACGATGAGCATCATAGTAAGAATTACCTTTACCTCTTTGGAATCTACCTAAAGTTTACTGCTCTGCCGCCATGAAGCAAAGTACCTTATTCACCAACTCCTGACTGTGTTATTGATCTAACCCATTGCCTTAGCTAACAAGCTTGCTTATCCATGGTACCCTGTCCACACAATCATTGAGCAAAGTTACTGCAGCCTCTTTGTTATCGGTAAGCCAGATTTTTGCTTCATCGATACCTAACAGCATAGGCATACGGTGATGATATTCTTCATAGCGACGGGAAGGGCTAGTTGTAAGCGACACCACCTCTTGGGTCTCAGGATACCCAATCCCCGCCATATATAATGGCTTTTCTGTAATCTCGCTAAACAAGTACTTTACTTTGTTTCCTTGTCCCTTATCGCTCCATTCATACCAACCAGAACACGGAATTACTGCGCGATGGTAACTAAAAGCATCTCTAAATGTCGGTTTTTGGTGAACTGATTCTGACTGTGCATTAATAATGACCTTCTTGCTCCAACTAGGCTTGATGCCCCAACGAAGGGGTATCTGAAATAACTCACCATTTGGTGAAGCCACCACACAGTCTATTACGTCCGTTGGCCGAAGGTCAGAATTCGGTTTGGTAGAAAATGCCAACCCCAGCTGTTCTGAAACGATCTGACTAAAAGGATCATCAATAATGTTAAGTCTGCCGCACATAGTAAAACTAATCCGTTTTTTTAGCAGAATTATAGCGGATCACGTTCGATTTCTCTTGACCTAGCGTGCCGTCGCTTTTAGTTTTGCTATCGGAACGCCTTTGCTTGCGCGTCTGGAACGGCCGAGATTTAGTTGTGCTCGGCCAACCCCTTATTAATTCCAGCCAAATAAGAAGCCAGCTCATAGAGCTGGCTAATAATATATATACTCAAGTATACAGTGTGAACTATATGGCCCCACTCGGTACAAAGTAGACAAGCATTGACCATGCACCTATCCAACTCAACACCACGAGCGTATCAATCCAATCTTTGTTCCACATGGTTCCTCCAGTGAATGTGGCAATATCTTCAGTGATAGACTGCCGCTAAAAAGATCAGTTCAATGAAAGCAATTAGTGTTCCACTATTTTGGAACCGAGCTCAAGCTGTTGAGTTTTATATGATTCACAATGTCTGGGTGTTCGGATAACAACTTCACAAAACAATCCGCCATCGACCAGGTTGTCACCTCACTGTCGGATTCCATGTTCAGAATTGCATCATAGCCCTCTTTTCCCTTCATGGTATAAGCGCTTGAACTACCAATATAAACCTTATCGGGGTCGAGCGGATGACCACCGATAGTCACTGCGGACACTCGCATTCCTTTGGTTTGTTCCTTGTCATAGTGAAAATCAAGTTGCGACGTGTATGGGTAGCTGCCTGAACCAGTCCCCGCAACCCCGTTGCCTATTGCATTGTCAATGGCACCCTCAATAATCGCAGGTATATATCGCCCCTCTATCGCATAAACACCAATAGGCACGGCAAAAGGCAACAGTTTTCCGGCAACATCGGCAATCGTGACCGGGCCGGCATTCAATGAGTTTCGCACCCCTCCAGCATTATGCAACGCAAAGTCAACTGGATAACCAAGAGACTTCATCGTATAGAGAAATGAATGCGCGACCAATGGTGCCAACTCACTTCCACCAAGAGCATCAGGAATTCTAATATGCCTCAGGGGTGTTTCAAGACAGGCAATTTTCTGCTGTTGCAATGACCTGACTCTCGGCTGATATTTCTCAGCCAAAATCCTTTTAATCCCGGTATGTTTTCGACATACGACAACATTGGGATGAGACTGTACCTGATCACGCACCGCTTCATACGGCACTAGAGACGCCTCATGATCAACATCCATAAACACACGACGCCCGACCAGCAACTCATTACGCCCTTCCAACTGTGTCACACGACCTTTCTCGTCGAAGTGTACCCGGCAGTGACCCAGTGTCATCGCATGAAACCCAGCCTGAACCACATAGGTATCGTTAACCCGCACACCGTATTCGTCCTGAGATACCAAACCCAACTCAGAAAAATCTCCCTGAAGTACGTGACTATGCCCACCAACGATAAGCCCTATACCGGGAACCTCAGCGGCCAGTTTCAGGTCTGCTTCGTACCCCATGTGACTCAACAGAACAATCTTGTTAATACCCGTTGCTCTAATCGCTGCAACTGTTTTTGTTGCGGTCGCTAATACTGGCTCAAAGTGAGTATCACTATCAGGGTTAGCAATATCGGCCATCTTTTCCATCGATAAACCAAAAATTGCCAGTTTTTCACCATCTATGGTCTTCTCGAGCCAGCGAGCTGTTCTGGTCTCTGTGTCATAGTGGTATACATTATCAAGATCTTTGATGGGGTACTGCTTGCTACCCTCTTCTGAAAGATTCCAGTTGCCAGCTAAAAAGGGAAATTCAATCTCACGGACAAATTTTCCGACGGGCTCGTTTCCCATGTCCAGTTCATGGTTTCCTAGTGCCATCGCATCGGGCGCTAAAGCATTCAGTAGTTCAGCGTTGGCCTCACCCTTAAATAGAGAGAAATACAAGGTACCCTGAAAACAATCACCAGCATGGAGAAATAAAAAGCCCTGCTCTTGGTTTTCTGCCTTGATTTGATCAAGGCGGGTAGCAATTCTGGCAAACCCACCCGCGCTCACGAACGGTTGATATGGCACATTTTTGTGAACCACAGACAGTGCCAGCGACGTAGGATCAAAGTAAGAATGGGTATCATTGATATGAGCGATGGTGACAGTGAGAGGTTTATTGTTTCTTATCATAGTATTTTCTCTTTAATCTCCTCTCAGATGGTAGACCGCTTTATGTGACATTCCAATGAACTCTATGAAATGGAACAGACATTATACAGGTCTTTGTATGATATACATCACATAAGTTCCACTGCTAAAATTTAAATTTGTATGAACTTCGTTACAGCCCTATACGAGAAAGTCTCTTATAATTGAAATAGATAGCGAGGATTGTCCAGCCCATATTCCAGAATGCACGTGTGCAAGGAGAATTGGATGAAGTTAGAACGAATTGATATCTCCGGCTTTCGCGGCATCAAGCGTCTCTCACTAGCGCTTAATGACCTTACTACATTAATAGGCGAAAATACCTGGGGTAAATCGTCCCTGCTGGACGCATTGTGTGTTGTATTGCCATCCGATGGCCAGCTATACCAGTTTACGATGAAAGACTTTCATGTCGATTATGCCGCCTCTCATCCCCAGACCCAAAATCTTCAAATCATTCTCTCTTTCGTTGCCACAGAAAAAAACGAAACCCGAGCAGGTCGTTACCGAAAACTAAAACCGATTTGGCAACGAGATGAAAACGGTATCGACAAATTCTACTACCGGATTAGTGCAAATCTGAGCGGCTATGACATTGACCAGAGCTACGCCTTTTTAGACCTAGAAGGTAACCCACTCAGGCTCCATCATTCGGAAAAAATTGCTCAGGAACTGATGACATTACACCCGGTAATTCGTCTCCGTGATTCGAGGCGCTTTCATCATCACGAACACCCTGGCAATGGCAATAACTCTCGTTCAGAGAAGCGCATTAACAACACTGTTCGTCGTCTTCTGGCCATTCCCGGGCATGTCAATAAAGGTGAAATGAAAAGTAGCCTGAACTCAATGAAGGCGCTCGTCGAGCACTATTTTTCTTTTAAAAGTCACGCCAGAAATTCACCTCAAAATAACCGCGACGGCATTTTCTTTACAGGGGGAACCAGTGACAAAAACCTCATTCAGGTCATTGATGAAACTAAAAACCATCAAACCCGATTATTGTTGCTAGGCTTACTCAATGCCTACCTTCAGGCCAAAGGCCCCAACGAGTTGCGCCGCTGTGCTCGACCCATTTTGATCATCGAAGATCCAGAAGGACGACTCCATCCAACGCACCTGTCACGCGCCTGGAGTCTGCTGCAACTATTGCCTATGCAGAAAATTCTTACCACTAACAGTAGTGATCTTCTGGGTGCCGTCCCGCTTCAATCCATTCGCCGCCTGGTAAGACAATCTGACCGAACTGTCACCACCAGTATCTCCACTAACAATCTGACTAAAGATGAGTTAAGACGCGTCGGTTTTCATATTCGCTTCCATCGCTCTCGAGCGTTATTCGCTCGCTGTTGGCTTTTAGTCGAGGGGGAGACAGAAGTTTGGTTGTTTAATGAACTCGCCAACTTATCTGGCTATAATTTAGCTGCGGAAGGGGTGCAGATCATCGAATTCGCACAGTCAGGACTTAAATCGCTAATCAAGGTAGCGAAAGCATTTGGTATTGACTGGCATGTCGTGACCGATGGCGATGCTGCGGGTAAAAAATACGCCACAACTGTCATGCATCAATTAAAAGGTGAGCACCCACGTCATCATCTTACCGAATTACCAGAACGCGATATTGAGCACTACCTATACATCCACGGGTTCGAAGAGTTTTTCAGAGATTTGATAAAAATCCCCCATGATCATCCAATACCACCGAAAAAAGTCGTCACTCGCGTACTCAAAAAGTTTGCCAAGCCCGACTTAGCTCTGGCCATCGTCGCAGAGTGCGAAAGCCGGGGAACAGAGAGCATTCCACTGTTAATTCGTTGGATTCTTAAACGCGTTATTACAATGGCTAATGGGAATACCTAGAAAAAAAGCGCCTATCAATTTTGTTGATAAGCGCTTTTTAACGTTCTTATATATGACTATTCGTTGGCAAATTCTGTTGATGAAGGCGCCGTCAACTGGCGGTGCAACCAAAGGCCACTCGCTTTCATTAAATAGCCAAACACTCCCCCCAAAATAAGAGATGGAATGACAAGTTGCCAAGCGCCATTGGCCGCGAACGTAGCGCATGCGCCAATGAATGTCCCTGGAATATAACCCAACCACTCACGCTTAGCTTGCACACACATAAAGAATGAAACCAGTGCCGTCATGATATAACCGACGATCTCCATATTAAATAACGAAGATCCTTCAATAATAACTATTGCCCATACCACGCCAGACATATTGGTAAGTAGACTCTGAGCCAAACCTTTTACACCATCCTTTGGTGATGCGAAATAACTGGTGCACCCCAAAAATCCAGCCCAGGAAAGTAACCCTAAAGACATGGCTGTCCAGCCCCAAATTCCCGACAGAATTCCAGTGGTAATTGAAATAGCAATTAGTGGGCTCATAGACGTTACCTAGCAATATATTAGTCATGCTAGGTTAACCAATTAGCCAGCACTCTTAAGTGATATTCGTCACAGTAACATTATGCAACGTACAATAATTACATATTAGTTGTGATAAAGATCACTACAATACCGATGGACGTCCTTTCATCATCCTTAGTCCCTCGCGTTTCACGCATTCAACAAGAGGGTTTTCTGCCATATCTGCACGCCAGATAAAAGATAACGTCCGCTCCATCTCTAACTCGGGTACATTTAATGCAACAAGTTGACCAGCTTCTATAAATCGCTCAACATCAAGATAAGGCAAGCATGTCAGATACTGTCCATTTGCCACCATACTTCTGAGTACTGGAACATGTTCATATTCACGCCATACATCAAGGTCTGCTATCAAGTGATGAATAGAACTATCAAAGATCATCCGAGTACCAGATCCGTGCTCTCTCAAAACCCACTTTGCTTGTTCTAATTGGGACAAACTCACTTTATCTCGGCGAGCAAATGGATGGTGTGCAGATGCGACTACCGTAAGATGGTCGCGGCACCAAACTTCCTGATGAATACGATTGTCGTCACAACGCCCTTCAATGATGCCCAAATCGTACTTGTAATCGAGAACACCTTCGATCACCGAATCGGTACTTTGAACCCCTAGAGAAATTCGCATTTCAGGAAAATCGTTGTCAATTGCACTGATTAAATCTGGGACAAGGTGTTCCGCGGGAGTTTGGCTTGCACCCAACTTTAACTCACCACTCAGTAGATGCTGCTCGTAAAAACCCATTTCAATCTGTTGCGCATCCTGCAACAATCGTTTCGCTTTTGGCCTTAGCCACACGCCCCAGTGGGACAGAGCCATCTGCTTTCCTTGTCGTTCAAACAGTGGCCGACCCAACATTTTTTCAAGCTGAGCCAATGACATGCTTGTCGCAGACTGAGTCAGTGATAATCGCTCAGCAGCCTGACTCACACTACCTGTATCCGCAACTGCGTCAAAAACTGCCAACTGCTTTAATGAATACCGCATCCGTTTTCCTTCCACTACAAAATTTTCTATTACTAACGTAATCGACCAAGGGCGTTCGACTGTTTAACAATCAATTTTTCTAATGCCTTATTAAAGGTGGAATGTTGTGATGTTTTTTTCACCACTTCAATAAGCCTAGCCCAATCCATCTCTCACTAAAAAACAGTACGTTATGCTTCACATCCCTTATTCTACCTTGTGCAGATAAGTTATCAATAATTCTGATTTGGTTTTTAAATATTATCAATTTTACCACTAGGTTGCTTTGCCCTTAATCTGGATACGAACACGGCATGGGGCCTTGTTCTCGCACTTTGATTAAGGAGTTATGAAATGCGCGAACCAAACAATAATGACAGAGTAAGGAGAAGTTAATGGCATCAGCTAGCTCCGATAATCACCTACTCTTTTCACCAGTGGAAATGATGGCTGAAGCTGAAAAGTTCGCTTTAAGCAAAGCGAAAAAAACCAGCGGAATGACAATGAGCCTGGCAATCATGGCCGGTGCCTTCATTGGCCTGGCGTTCCTGTTCTACATAACAGTCACTACCGGCAGTGCGGATGCAGGTTGGGGGCTAAGTAGGCTGGCAGGTGGCCTTGCATTCAGCATGGGACTAATACTTATCGTTATCTGTGGAGGTGAACTGTTCACTAGTTCGGTGCTTTCCAGTATTTCATGGGCCAATAGACAAATTAGCTTCAGCAAAATGCTGTCTATTTGGGGAAAAGTCTATGTCGGTAACTTTATTGGCGCGATGTTCCTACTTCTTATCGTCTCGGCCGCTGGTTTGTATCAAATGGACAACGGTCAGTGGGGAATCAATGCGCTCAATATTGCACAACACAAGCTGCACCACACCTGGATTCAGGCCTTTGCTCTTGGTGTCCTGTGTAACCTGCTGGTTTGTTTGGCAATTTGGCTGACATTCAGCTCAGCCAATGCCATGACTAAAGCCGCCATGACGGTACTTCCTGTCGCCATGTTCGTCAGCAGTGGCTTCGAACACTGTGTCGCTAACATGTTCATGGTTCCACTTGGCATTGTCATTCAAAACTTCGCGGGTAGTGAGTTTTGGGCAGTTACAGGGGCGAGTGCCGCTCAATATAGCGACCTCACACCGATGCACTTTCTGAGTAACAACTTAATACCTGTCACTCTCGGCAACATCATTGGTGGCGCGGTTTTGGTGGGGCTCGCTAACTGGAGCATCTACCGAAGACCACAACTAAAAGCAGCAAACATCAGCGCAATTACAACAACGACCGCGTTAACGTCAGTAAAGGAGACGCAAATGAACAACAACATCATCGTAAAAGACATCATGAATACCCAACCTGTAACGCTAAGTGTAGAAATGCCTACCGCTGTTGCGCTGGATACTCTTTTAGACCACAACCTGACCAGTGCACCTGTAACCGATATTGAAGGCCGTCTTGTTGGATTCTTCTCTGTACATGACGTAATGGTCGATCTTTGGTGTCAGGATTACATTCCAGAACAAGGTCAGAAAGTCGTCGACCTGATGAGTCGCGATGTTGTCGCTGTCAATGCGACAGAAAAACTGGTGGATGTTGCAGAGTTTCTATGTATTGACAAAGAGCAGTTGTATCCAGTGAGTTCGATGGGTATTGCCACAAGCTTTACTACCCTATCTCTGGAAGAACGCGCTAAAGCAATGAAGGTAAATAAGCCACATGTTTTACCTGTCCTTGAAAACGGACTTCTTATTGGTGTGATTTCAAGAGCAGAAGTAATGAAAGCCGTTCGCCCCATCTACGGTGAGCGCCTGAACGTTGTACATCGCGAGCTTGAAAGCGCGTAATACAACACACCCTTTTTTGGCTAGGAAATAAGTCGTTTGGCCGAAAAAAGCCCCGGTGTAAAAACCGGGGCTATCTTTTAGATTTTTATCAGTAAATCAGGTTATCTCTGGCAGTATTACTTCTGAATACCTTCAACGTGAAGTTCCATCTCTACATAGCTGGAATCACCCATCACTGGGATTTTAAAATCTGCCAGTTCAAGGCGCGTTGTGCCGTTGAAGCCAGCACGTTGACCTCCCCATGGATCCTGACCTGCACCGACAAATTCAGCAGCAATGGTAATAGGTTGTGTCACACCATGCAGTGTCAAATCACCCATGATATCCATCTTACCGTCGCCTTTATCTTTTACGCCTGTGCTCTTAAAGACGGCTTCTTTATATTTGCCAGCATCAATAAAGTCAGAACTACGAATGTGCTTATCACGCTCCGCATGATTAGAATCAAGACTTGTCGTATCAACCGTTACTTCAACTGAAGACGCCGCAAGGTTTGCAGGGTCATAGCTAAACTCACCAGCAAAGTTATTGAAGCGACCTTTGATAAAACTGTATCCAAGGTGGCTGACTTTAAAGTTAATGGAAGCGTGAGCGTTTTTGCTATCAATCACGTAGTCTGCTGCATTTGCACCTAGAGGCAACATCATTGCCACTGCCATTCCGGTAGCGATTAGTGTCTTCTTCATTTCGAAACTCCTAACATTTTTCGAAGAGTATTATCTTTATTGATAAAGTGATGTTTCAATGCTGCCAGCGCATGTCCAGCGGCGGTAAGAATCACAAACCAAGCTGCGTAAAAATGCACCTCGCCTGCAATGTCAGACTGGTTCGCAAACAACTCACCTGCACCAGGTACTGTAAACCAATCAAAAACTTCAATGCCTCGACCGTCTGAAGTGGAGATAAGATATCCACTCACAAAAATAACAATCAAAACAACATACATAAGCAGGTGGCCAAATTTTGCACCTAGCTTTTCGATAGGATGCCCTTCTACCGCCGGGGACGGAGTAACATGCTTCCAAAGCAGCCGAAATACCGTCACCGCTGCGAGTAATATCCCTATCGACTTATGCCAATGTGGTGCCGTTTTGTACCATTCACTGTAATACGTCAGGTCTACCATCCACAAACCTACAGCGAACATCCCTATGATCACTAAGGCAGACAGCCAGTGTAGTGCTCGGGATACCAGGTTGTAATTTTTAACCTCTGCTTTTGCCATTGTCTTTTCCGTTAACTGATATTGCATCTCGTTCAGCATCTTAACAATCACTCAACCTTTGCGATACAGTATTTACTTAAATTGACACTTTATCGATACCGCTAAGTTGATTAAGTCATTCGAAATTTTTGAACGGAGAGAAATCTGTCAATGAAACAATAGCTATTCGTCTGGCATTTCAATCTCATACAATTCCTCAGTAATGTCCGTGAGGCGTCTTTCAAGAACGGCTTTTGCGTCTTCCAGCCCCTTGTTGTAATAGGCTGGTGCGAGTTTTTTCGAAAGGAAATCCAATAAAAACTCACCATCGAACTGCCCTAGTTCGTAATCGAGTTCATCCATAAAATACTTCTGTAGCTCACTAATGAGCTGTTCCCTCTTGTTTTTGTCCAACATATTGTTCACTTTCCCCGCTGTTACCATTGAACTCAATTTTCCAGGACCAAAGGTCTCTCCATTTGTGTATTGAACATCAAAACTTCAAACGCACGTCTCATATTTTAGAGCAAAGTGCCTATTTTGTTTCATTTTTGAAACCCATAATCTATCATATAACTGATTTTATGGAGGATTCATGAACGACGGCTATCAAGAACGCATTATCGCCCTTTTGAAGGAACATAACGTAACCAATCACGACCTTGCGGCAGCCATAGGCAAAGGAAAAGCGACGATAGGACGTTATTTGACGAAGGGAGCAACACGAACTTATCCGTCGATCGAAGATCTATGCCGTATCGCTGACTACTTCAACGTTCAGGCTCACTGGTTGTGTTTTGGGGTTGGAGACAAGCATACCGATGCCAGCGATATAACCGAAGCCGCCAATGCAGGTGCAGTCACTGTACCTGTATACAACCGTGGTGATGTAAATGCTCTTTTGAAAGGAGAGTCAGTGACAATTAAGGGCTCAATTCCGGTTCCTCCCGAACACAAACACTGCTTTGGCGTATTGTATCCAGTTAGTGGCACAATTAATTATAAGTGGGACTGTGTCGCCTTAGTAAATCGTGAAGTCAAATGGGTCAATGACGACATCGTTCTGGCTCGTTTGCCGGGTAATCCAAGCCCGGATTTCTTTACTTTGGTTAAAGTCGGTTCAGTGATTCATGTTTGGTATGGTGACGATACGTCAAAAAATGCCATACATCAGGTCAATGACGATGAAATAGACGTTATAGGTGTTGTCCGTTGGGGCACTTGGGAAAAGCGGATTTAACGCAGATTCAATGTAGGGGACATCATCCTTGTTGCAAGATATTGTTGTACACAGCATTCATAGTTTTGAATCTGACTGCCAGAAACTCTGTTTACAGCATTACCCTGCGGTACACAATGGAGGGATGACTGAGCAGCACTTAGGTTTAGCATTCGCCAGACGAATTAATGCAAGTTTCGCGGAGTTTGGTCAGATTGCCGAAGTCACACCTTTGGATAATAAGAAAGAATCCGCACAAACCAACAGTTACAGGGTAACCTCTCCCATCGGCACCGTATGGGTCATCAGCCATCATTTTGTCAATGCGAATCTGGCAAGTCGTGAAAAGCTTTATACCAATATCCTTGAGTGGCAATCAGAGCACAATTATGCACTACAGAGTCAGGATGTGCTTGTCATCATCGCTGATCATTGGCTCAATCGATGCACGCATAGTCGTAAAATCATCCACTGGTGGTGCGCCAGATTTCCCACCGATGTGGATAGCTATGTAAGTCAGGGGGTCAGGCTTCTAGAGTCTGACTCAACTCTCGGTGACACGCTAAGAAACCGGCTTCAACTGTTGCCCTACTTCATAAGCCATACTCACCCTCTCCAGCGCCCCAGTGTAAAGCAGCAAGTGAAGAAATACGTTCAGCTGTTTGCCGTTGTTCGTCCTTAAACATACCGTCATCAAACTTTAACGACAATTTTTCATAGTAGTAAGACATTGGAATTTGCTTAAGTCACTGTGAAAAGTTTAAAAAGATACCAGTATGAGAAGTATGCCGTTCTCTGTAACCTCGCCTACCCCCGAGTTTTTAAGCAAACCCGATATGGCTTCGATCCAAACGGGCAACGCGTAGTCGCTAATCGGTTTGGAAAAACCGTAGTAAGAATTCTTTGGAGCAAAAACAAAGAAGAAGCCGTCATAGTGATTAAAGGCTCCCACTGCATAAGTGATTGGTTGTTAAATCTTGCGATGTGGCAACGTTCATGTAAAAACTTTGGACTCAACTACTCAATCCATGCCGGCTTTCATTTTATATTGAACCAGGAAAGCCAGCCTACCCACAATAAAGATACCCTAGGCTTAAGCCTGTTCGAAAGAACCGTGGAGATTGCCAGCGAACTCATCAACAGCGGCAAACGTATCACCATCACAGGACACTCTTCAGGTGGGGCAATCGGGTGCGTCATCGCAGACGCTCTTGAACTATCTCACCCTAAGTCCATAAAGCGAATAGTTACCTTCGGTCAGCCTGCGGTGGGAGGTTATAAGTTCAAACGACAATTCAAATTAGCTCATAAAACCTATCGAATTTGCTGTGATTTAGACATCGTTACCTTCCTCCCGCCTTTCCCGCTGCTCTATTGGCACGTTGGAAAAATGCTCTGGCTCTATAATGGTCGGATTTACGAAAACACTCCGTCAATTGTTCGTCTGGGGCGCTCTATTGTTTCCTGGGTTATTCGTCCATTCTCATATCATTTAATGAGTAAATACATTCGCAACAAGGACTACTTTGACAACCGATAAAGTGCGACTTGCATCAAATATCTGGCAATAATCGCCAATAAACAAACGATTACATTCAAGAAAACATAGCTAAAATAAATATGACTGAGATCAATCAACTACCGTCTGAAAATGCAAGCAAATTGTAATTTTGAGCGCTTTATTCTTTTTCTTAGCTCTCAACGCTATAAAATGATACTTAATGCAGGTAGGCGTCAAAAATGTTACGAATTTTCAGTGACTTTTATCACAAATATCATTCATTTGGAGTATTTGACTTCTCTGCTGACCATGACATGATGACGCCAGTTTCCATCAATTTTGCCTAATGATGCTCTTAACCGATAGACACCAGTTCGCTCAGCGAATCCGTGTAGACCACAGCGGTTGTTACGCTGCGCAGTACAAGGATTACACGCTCAAGAGTGTATTTCAGCCAATCTTCAACAGAAGCAACGCTGTTATCGGAATGGAAGCATTAGTGAGGCTTTTCGATAAAAATAGCCAGCCTGTTCCCCCCGCTCTGTTTTTCCAGAACAAGCAAGTTTCGCTGGTTGATCAATTAAATGTAGACAGACTCAGCAGAGCCATTCATTTACGTAACTTCAGCATGTCTCGCTATCGCGATCGACTAATTTTCCTTAACTTCTTGCCGATTTCAAGTGAACGACTTGCTGCGGAAGGCTTGAAGTCATCTTTGCTGATGTCACGCCTTAAGGCGCTACAAATAGACGCCAGGCGTGTCGTTGTCGAGTTAGTGGAACTGACTGCTTTCAGTTCTCAAACGCTCTCATGTGCTGCGCGCCACTTGAACGAGGAAGGTTTTCTCATCGCCATTGATGATTTTGGTTGCAAGGAGTCTAATCCTGAACGCGTTGCAAAGGTAAAACCAAACATCATCAAGTTAGACCGTCAATTATTACAAGACTACATGCAGGGCTCCCAAAGCGCACTGCTTGACGGTATTGCTCTAGCACAACAGTGGGGTGCGAAAACAGTAGTAGAAGGCATCGAAACCCAACAACAACTCGAAGCAATGCATGCTTTGGAAGTCGATTTTTTTCAAGGCTATCATTTAGCCATGCCTCAAGAACTACCTCCATGCCTCAAACAGGTGATTTAGAATCGTTTTCCAAGCATAAATGTCACGCCTTCGCGAGTTTTACCACTTTGAGCCATTAGCGAGGCTTCCCAGTTATCGGTAAATTCCTTTTGCATCCCAACCATTGTTGACCAGCGACTTGAGGATTGGGTTGCGCTAAAGCGTATGTCGCCCAACTGGCCTTTCAATTGGCGCTGGTAGTCTTGATATTGTCCACCCACTACGATTTTCCAGCCGCTGTCGCCAATGTGAAATCCAACTAAAGGCGTCACCACCAAAGCATCTAAGCTCACACCTACTCCTGATACAGCAGTAGAAACATACTGGGCGTCTACCGTGGTAAAGAACTGTTTATGACCGTACGCTAAAGTCGTACCGATTGAACTAATGGTTGAAGTGGTCGCCATGCCATTCATCTCCAACCGTTCAAGATTACCGTTCGAAAAATCACTGACACCAATCGAAATGTCTGATGATGTCACGGCTTTACCTATCATCGCATTAAATCCCCAAAATGGCAGAATCCAAATATCACCTCTCACCGCAACGATACTGGTCGTATTGACGGTTTGACTGGCACCATTGGGCAGAACATCTCCTACCGACTCACCGTCAACTTTAAAATCAGCTAGATTCATGAGATCTTCCTGCTGATGCGTGAACAATGAAATTCCCAGAGGTTTTGGTAGTTTAATCCCCATGTCTCTGAGTCGATCTCCGAAAAATGGCAGAGCACGACCGTAGTCTTCATCTTGATGATTCCGATTGATTGGTAAAGTGTCTTGTGCCAACAAAGGTGTATTCAACGTCGCCACCAACAAGAGCAGTTTTTGCATGACTTCCGGATCTTTATCACATTTTTTAACAGGTTGGTGATAATACCAGCGCAACTTGGACAAAAATAATTCCGATTTTGTATACCACGCCCTTGAAAACTCGTCGACGCAATACAATTTCATGCATACAAAGGAGTGTTTAATGCGTCAATATTCGTCTAAGTTCATGGCATTACTAAACGGAACCCTCGCCATGATGCCATTGAGCCTGGCAGTTATGCCCTGGGGGTTTCTCGCTGGTTCATTTGCCATAGATTCGGGGTTAGCACCTCTTGAGGGGCAAGCCATGAGCGCCATTTTATTCGCAGGGGCTGCACAATTGGTTGCTATGGGCATGATTAAATCCGGCGCCTCTCTGCTGACAATGGTCATCACTATATTCTTTATTACGTCGCGCCACTTTCTTTATGGTCTTTCGATGCGACCGCATATTGCCGATTTACCCTTTCGCTGGCGTTTTACACTCGGTTTTTTGCTAACCGATGAACTGTTTGCCTTATGTGGTCATCAAAGTCCAAAAAAGTTTGATCCCTGGTACGCATTAGGTGCTGGTGCATCCTTCTATCTGATCTGGAATATCGCAACATTGGTAGGCATCGTGATTGGAGCGCAAATCCCTGATTTGCAGCAATACGGACTAGAGTTTGCTGTCGCTGCCACATTTATCGCCATTGTTGTTCCCACAATTAAGTCTTTGTCAGTGCTGTTGGCGGCGGCATCAGCGCTTTTTGCCTCTGTTGTATTTGCTCTGCTTGATGTAGAAGTTGGGCTTGTACTTGCTAGCCTGATTGGTATGACAGTTGGGTATATCACCGAGGAGAAAAGCCAACGATGACTTATCTCGTTATTCTAGTGCTTACTCTGGTAGTTTTTATCAGCCGATATCTATTCTTAGAACCCAGAGTCCCCCTAAGGTTGAGTAGTGGTGCACAACGTTTCCTCAGCTACGCAAGCCCGGCTGTTCTGACGGCTATCTGGGGACCCATTGTGTTTCTTCCTCACGGAAAACTGGCCTTATCAGATAACTTACCTTACTTGCTGGCCGCTCTGTTTGCCGTGGTATTAGCATTAACAACAAAGAACGTTTTATTTACTACCATCATTAGCATTGTCGTATTTCTCGTCTTAAACTTGTTAGTATTCAGCTAGTAACAATAAGGAATGCCCATGGACGGTGTTGGTCAGAGTCGAACTGAGCAGCTGATGGCTTGGCTTGGATACTTAGGATTGCTCCCTTTTGCCTTGTGTATCGTCAGCTTTGACCCTGATGCGCAGATTTTTGGGCTCAATGCACGATTGGTCTTTGTTGCTTACAGTGGGATCATCTTAAGCTTTCTATGCGGTATCCTTTGGTCTCATGCTTTATCATCCAGTGATCACGCCATGTCTTTCCCCTTGTTACTATTAAGTAACCTTATCTGCCTTATGGGCTGGTTGGTCATCTTGATTGCACCGGCACAGTTTCAACTGGCTCTTGTGGTAACGCTTTTGGGGTATGGCTGCGTGTGGATGTTAGAGCGGATTAAAACCAATGCAATGGGCGATAATTTTCCTAAATCCTACCATACACTACGCAACCACTTAACTCTGAGCGTAGCGATCGCACATATTATCGCCCTCGCTGGTGCTAGCTAGTTGACTTCGCTTTGCGTTTCGAGCGATTAGATTGACCTGCTTCGGGCTTTTTAGGCACGTCTCTTCGTTCGTGCAATAAGTGCCTTATCGAAAGGATCGGATGTGGTATTAGCATCCTTGGGCCAGAGTAACGCATGACCGCTTTCATTTGTTGCTTTTGCTCTGGTTTGTAGCAGTGAATTGGACACTTATTGCACGTTGGCTTGTTCTCGCCATAAGGGCAACGGTCTAATTTTGTCTCCGCGTACAGCAACAATGCCTCGCAATCACTGCATAGCTTCTCACTCGCGTGATTCTGCTTACAGTAGATTTCCATCATGGCCTTAACCGTTCTAAATTCTGTTTCGAGTGCGCCGTTTAGAATGCGACTTGCTTTGCTCATTTTAATTGCCTATCAACAAAGAATGCTCGATCTCTATATAATCATCCGCAGCTTCGATAAGATGTTTCGCGGTTAAACTGCGAACCCCAACTACTGACACTTTAGTTCCAAAGCGCTGCTGAATTCGTTCAACCAGGACCTGAAAGTCCCCATCCCCAGAAACCAGTATTACCCGGTCAACATCTGATGCAAACTCGTAAACGTCCAGCGCAAGTCCCACATCCCAGTCACCTTTTGCACTGCCATCGGAACGCTGAATGAAGGGCTTAAGCTGAACGTCAAATCCGATACCACGCAAAATGTGGTGAAATTGCCTCTGCTTAGGATCAGATGAAGAAATAGCATACGCTCTGGCAATGTCTATCTGAAATTGTTCACTAAGATGTGCCCAAAGCGCATTGTAATCAAAGCGCTGGCCAAACGCCTGTCGTGTTGTGTAATAAACGTTCTGAACATCCACAAAAATCGCAACTGATTCCATATCATTCCTTAACCATAACTTTCCGCTCATAGTAACAGATTTAATCTGTCTTGAATTTAGCAATAGAAATCTCAATAGCTAAAATTAACGTATACAGAAGCAAGAACGCGCTTCTGAGGAGTCGGTAATGAATATCGTAAAATATAGTCTGGCTGTGTCGCTGCTCAGCTCTATGGCATGGGCCTACCCCGAATATGGTTCTTCCTATCATGAAGACTCTTATCACGGGTTTTCACATCGTAGCGTAATCTATTTTGCACCAAGCAAGGACGAGTTAGTCAATCGGTTCCTTCTTGGTACTCTCACCAATGAATGTGAACTCGACGAACGAGACGTTATAACTTTGGTCATCACTAGTGATGGCTATTCATCTCCCACTTGGGTAAAAGACACGTTTGACTACTCTACTTTGATAAAGATGTATGACGTGGAAGAAGGGGAACATGCTGCCGTCTTAATCGGTAAAGATGGACGTGAAAAGTTACGCTGGGAGGGTGAAACAGACTGGATTAAAGTGAAACAAACTATCGACTCTATGCCCCTTCGACAAGCTGAGATGAAAAGAGCAGCAAGCCGCTGCTCTATCTAATCTCAGCTACTCTTTTTGAGCCAAATGACTACTCACCAGACTCGCGACCATGATAGCGAGGTAGAAACTGCCAGTTATAGCCTCAAGGAAAACAAAGAACTTTGGTATAGCTAATGTAGGAGAAATATCGCCGAACCCCACTGTCGTCAGTGTAATAAAGCTAAAATAGATTACTTCGAACAAATTTTCCATCCAAGGCTTGTTTTCCAGCCCATTAAAGGGCGCAACAAAAAGCTCAAGTTGTATCAAGTAGATAAACGCAAAAGAGAGTCCAAACAGCAGGTATACGCAAATGGACCCTACAATCTGATTGAGCGTGACCTGCTTAGGCATCATAACTTGTTTAAGTGCCGAAAATGTCTGCGCTAGCACAAAAAACAACAAGGCAAACATCGTCACCAATGATAAATCATAGTCTTCGAATAACGAGATAACCCCTGACACGACTACCACGGTAATCATAAGAGCATACCAGGAACGATAGAAAACTTGCTTTCGGTGAACGCCCACGATTGATGTCGTCATACATAACACAATAAGCGCTAAGACGTAGTCCTGCGCATCATCTTTAAACTGATGGACAACAGCACTGACAAAGAACAGTACCAACATCGAACCAAGTAGAAAGAAGAAGTTATCGTCTTTTGTCACTAACTTCATAGGAACCCTCCGTCAACTTACAGCATTTCTTTTGCAATAAGATGCAACAGGTATGTTTCCCTCTCAATACTCATACCCTTTTTTTCGCTCTCTGCAATGGTTTTTTCATTAAACGCAATCGCTTCGTGGATATTGACCCACAAAGGTTTCATACCGTTCTTGACCTCATAGTCCTCATAAGCGGTTTCGCCCAAGTCCCTATCGACTTTACATGAATAACAATACGAAATCATGTGCATTACGTCGGCATCATCTTTATACCAGGGTCGAAATTCCTCATAGATACCAAATGGCTTGATCGCATGAATATTGGTCGCACCTGTCTCTTCTTCAAGTTCGCGCACCATTCCCGCAATCACATCTTCTCCGTCATCCAGACCGCCACCCGGTAGTGAATAGTCGTGATAGCGCTCGGTATACAAAAGTAGAATATTTTCGCCATCGATAGCGATGGCACGTGTGGCATTGCGTTTAATGATCTTTTTATCGTCTAAGTGATCAATATCCGGATGAATGGCGGTGGTAATTTGTCTCATGTATAGCCTGATACTTTGTGATATTGCGAGAAGTTTATCACATAATTCACGATTTACACTTTGTCACAGTTTTCTGAACGACCGTGAAGGACTAACATTTATGAACGCTGTATTATTGCCGCTTTCGCTTAAAGGGAAGTTAAGCAACAAGTTTCCAAACTATTATTAAGCTATTCTAAACATGAACTTTTATCCATCGCTTGTCTTCTCCGCTGCCGTTTCTTTAACGCCAGTCGCTTTCGCCGAACCGACCAATTCCGGTCCGATTGAGTCGAACAGTCCATTATCACAACAACACTTTTATCAACAAGCTACTGAGCAAGAAACCACTCTGTCCGGTGACGACTTACTGTCTCAATCAGCATCATTCAATGAACTTGGCTATCATTCTATTTCCACTAACAGTAGTTTTGAAGAACTTCGCATTGCTGGTGCGCCAGATAGTTACACCGACTTCTACTCATCTCCGTACAGAGTTTCGCTTTTTAATCCTCAAAATGGGGAAGACAGCGAAAGACTCTGGTCACAAACCAAGTCAATTTTTGCCTATGGCGTTGGTGTTGCAGGAGTATTAGCTTTAATGCCTGAGTCGATTACCAACTGGGAAAAAGATGACATCAAACTTATGAACAAGTGGTGGGACAACGTCAGAGCCGGCCCGGTTTGGGACAGAGATGATTTTGTTATCAACTACATTGGTCACCCCTATTTTGGTGGTGTGTATTACCAAGCAGCGCGTAAGTCTGGTTACAGACAATGGGATGCATTTATGTATTCTGCTCTTATGTCTACCTTCTACTGGGAATATGGTATTGAAGCTTTTGCAGAAATCCCCTCTATTCAGGATCTTGTCGTCACCCCTACGTTAGGTTGGGTATACGGTGAATGGGCATTTAATAAAGAAAAAGAAATCCGCTTAAGAGGTGGAACTGTATGGGGTTCAGACGCTCTTGGGTCAACCGCCCTTTTCTTCCTTGACCCCGTTGACAGTCTTGGTCGCGGCGTCAACAACGTCGCAGGGAGAGAGGTTGTGAAAGCTGGAACCGGCTTTGTTGGCGTTCATTCCAACGTTCTCAGAAACGGCGAGGTCGAAACCAAGTATCAGATGCAGGTTCAGTATGCCTTTGGTGCAGGAGACACTGATGACAGCTTGAAGCGTCGACAGAAAAAAAACTACACTCAATTTTCGGATGATCCCGTTACCTACGGTATTGTGGGCTTAAGTGCAGGATTCAGCTACCCGAAACTGGACAAAGATCGTAACCTAAAGAACGACTTTGCACCGGCTTTCACACTTGGTTTGTACTTCACAGAACAGTTCTCGACCCGATTAGGTTATATGCAGGGTAACTATGAATCTACCATAGATAACCAAAAGCATATCTACGAAAACTACAGCTTAGATATTCAGTACTATTTACTACCAGGCAGTACACTTAAACCCTACTTGAACGCAGGTGTGGGTGAAGCCATGATCGATAAAAACAGAGACACAAAAAAACTACAATGGAACATAGGTACTGGTATTCACTATTCAATGAACGCCAACTGGTCACTCCAGGCCGACTGGAAATATGCCTACCATCGTAATTCCGGTGCACGTGACCACTTGCTTGGAACTCGCCTGATTTATCGATTTGGTGAAGGTGATAAGTTCATATAGAACGTGCAGGTGACCTTATCACGTTACCCTTTTCCTGAAGCAGTGTGGGAAATGATGAAGCTAATACGTACATAACAGTAAAAGTTAAATAATTTGACCTAATCAAAACACTTTTTTCTCGAAATCTCCTACACTTAAGCGTAAGTCCTAATTCCAGCTAGGAGAAAAAATGAAAAAAGTACATTGGATGATTAGCGCTTTGGCGGTGGGTATCATGGCTGGCTGTGCAAGCGAACCTGATAAATACGATGTTGACGAGATTACGTTTGAAAGTGATCCTGCTTATATCTACTGTGTTGAACAGGGACATAAGATTGAACGCTTCTCGGAAGGTGGTAAACGAGTACCTTATTGCGTAATTTCCGATGATGAACGCTACACGGTCTGGGACTACTACGAGAAAAGAACCGAGAACCAATAAACTCAGGAACCCGCATAGAATCTCAGAACCCGCATAGAAGAAAGGCGCTAAATACATTTAGCGCCTTTTTTATTAACTCATTCAACCATCATTATTTTGCTGGCTTGTTTTTGCAATGTTCAATAGCATTCTGCATCAGCTCAAGCGCTGACTTATCGCACTCAGGTAACGTTGCATCACTCAATGAAACAGGTTCGACACGCTCACCCCATTTAATGTGGCCAGCTCCCCACGTCAAACCCGCACCAAAAGCAGCAAGTAGCAAGTCGTCACCAGGCTTAATTTTGCCTTGCTCCAACGCCTCACAAAGAGCGATTGGCACAGTCGCAGCAGACGTATTGCCGTAGTTCTGAATGTTGACAAATGCTTTGTCTTGCTCGATTCCAGACAGGTCACACAATGTCTGGATGATGCGGATGTTTGCCTGGTGAGGGATAACGACATCGATGTCATCTTTAGTCAAACCTGAACGTGTCAATACCGTATTTGCAGCCGCACCCATGCCTTTCACCGCACGTTTAAAGATCTCTTTACCAATAAAGTTGAAATCAAAGAAACCATTGTCCGCAGCGAAACGCTCCATCGAAGTACCAAACTTAGGCACAGAAAGAATATCGCGACCTTTAGCATCGCAACCAATTTGTGCATCTTGCAAACCAACTTGCTTCTCTGTACGGCTGAGAACAGCTGCACCCGCACCATCACCGAAAAGAACAGCAGTGTCGCGCTCGCTCCAGTCAATGAAGAACGAAAGACGCTCTGCACCGATGACTATCGCGTTTCGATAGTTGCCCGATTGAATCAGCTTTGTTGCCGTTTCTAAACCGTAAACAAAACCTGTACAGGCAGCATTGAGGTCGAATGCCGCTGCCGCTGGAACACCCAGATTTTGCTGAACGCGTGAAGCGGTATTTGGGATCAAAGAATCAGGTGAACAAGTCGCAACAATGATTAAATCGACTTCGTCGGCAGTAATTCCCGCACATGCCATTGCATGCTTTGCGGCGACGGTTGCCATCTCTGAGGTATTTACATGACTAATACGGCGGTTTTCGATACCGGTACGAGTCCTAATCCACTCATCCGATGTCTCCATTATAGTGCTCAGATCATCATTTGAAAGAATTGCAGGTGGAAGGCATTTACCCCATCCACTAATTTCGGCGTAAAAAGTTGTCATTCTAAACCTATTTTTTTATAGTTTTCGTCAATCAGGATAAGCAAAAAATATCAATCATACGGCATTCATAATTCTTGATTATTCCTTGCCTATCCTGACTATTGAAGGATCGAGTATACTCATATTCCGAGGTTCAAAGAAGTCTGAATTCAAAATTTCATCTCTTGGTTAGGAGCTTAAATGTCTACTATTACTGCACGTTGCCCATCTTGTCATGGACTCAATCGCCTCCCTGCAGAGCGAATTTCTGAATCACCAAACTGTGGACGCTGTAAAAGCTCACTGCTTGATGGTGCACCAATTGAGGGAACTGCTGACAACTTCACTGCGCTGTTATCAAGCCAGCAACCTGTCGTTGTCGACTTTTGGGCCACGTGGTGCAACCCTTGCGTGGGATTTGCGCCAGTCTTTGAACAAACCGCACAAGAGCGCAAAGGCCAGGTACGTTTTGTAAAAGTGGACACCGAACAGCAACAACAAATCGCCGCTCAATATCAAATCAGAAGCATCCCGACCATTATGGTATTTAAAGGCGGTCAACGCGTTGATGTTATTAATGGTGCACTACCAAAAACTCAATTTGACCAGTGGTTAAATCAAGCACTGACGAAATAATGGTCAAGCGCTAGAACTCTAGCGCTCACCTTCTGCCTGCTCCATCACTTGCTTGCGGTATCGGCTGGGAGAGCATCCCACATGCTTGGTAAAACGGTGAGTAAAATTAAAGGGATCTTTGTATCCTAAACGCTCAGCGATCATCGAAATAGTCCAGTCATTGTTACGAAGCAAATCACAGGCTTTCTCCATTCTCAGGCTGATTAACCTGGCTCTGGGAGACATGTCGTACAACTGCTTACATATTCGAGCCAGTTGCTCTTCACTAAGAAAGGTCTTCTGCGCCATCATTTTCACCGTCCAGGGCAAATGCAGCTGACTCTCAATCTGACTAAACAAGGCCTGAACACGAATCGTGGAATCTGTGGACTGGGGCTCGAAGCCCGTCACCATCTTGCAGACCTCCCCGACGAGCAGTTTTCGATAGCTCGCGCGCCCATCAATTTCGTGATAGAGCAATGTCATAAGTGCCCAAATTTTTTCACATCCATGGAACGAAAACACTTTTTGCCCCAAGTCCGACATAGATTGCCAACGCGGCGTTGCTTTCGGCAAGAACCAGATCATACGCCAGTGTTGATACTGTGGATTGATCTCAAATCGATATGGCGTGTGGGCGGGTAACACAACGATAGAATAAGGTTCAATAGGCGCAACGAACTCTTCCGTCACCAAAACACCTCCCCCTTCTATCGTAAAGAGTATGGTATGAACATCAATGCCTCTGCGCTCAACATGGTAACCCTCCACTAGATTGGCCATTCCAGCCATGAATATGTCCTCTGCGACAAACTCTGGTATATCGCTAGAGGACAAGAAACGCTCCTCACACTCATCAGACAGATAGACCTCATCGATCCACTCAGTTTTGCTGTCATATCGCTCAATGACGGATTTGCACAGGTTTTGTCTATTTTTGAACATGGTCTTGGATACTCGTTTTTTTTATATTACTCCCGAATTACATGATTCACATCACATTTACGGAGGGCAGCAATGACAACTAAAAACTATCTTAAGTCATCTAAGAACGCTACTCAAAATCATATCTTGACGTCGGTCGTTAAACTCGGTTTTCCGGTCGCCATCCAAAGTGCCCTAGTGGCCATTTTGGCGTTAGCGGACGTGCTCATGGTTAGTGATTTTGGTAAAGAAGCGACAGCAGCTGTAGGCATTGCCTCCAAGTGGCATTTCGTTGCGATCATGATTATGGCTGGCATGGCTTCTGCAAACGGAGTGTTGGTTGCACAATACTGGGGCCGAAATGATAAACGCAGTGCCAAAACCATCACGCAAATGTCGATGGAGTTTGGAGCAAAGTTACTTGTACCCGTCACTCTCGGTATAACCTTATTTTCCAGTTTCATTATGACACTGCAGACTAATGATGCAACTGTCATTGAGCTAGGTTCGACCTACTTATGGTATGCTTTTCCGGTACTTATCCTTACCCATGTAGTAATTGTTGCCGAATCTGGCATGCGCTCATCAGGTGACGCCGTCACACCACTGGCGTTGGGTGCCGTCACTATCGTGATTAATATCGCCCTCAATTTCTGGTTAATTAAAGGCGGTTATGGTGTGCCACCGATGGGAGTAGCCGGCGCGGCATTAGCCACCACAATTTCCCGGCTGCTTCAGGTTATTTTCATCTGGGGTTTCCTCAACTATCGTCAGCACTGGTTGCTACGTGAAAAGAAACTAGAAAACACGCAACGTCTTTGGAACTCATATAAAAAGTTGGCCGTACCGACCACACTTAATGCTATTTTATGGGCAATGGGTACACTGATGTATCAGGTCATTTTTGGCCACATGGGAACCACTGAACTGGCTGTATTCAGTATGATGGGGCCATTTGAATCTCTCTGTTACTCACTGTTCTTCGGAATCTCAGTCGCTTGCTCAATCCTACTAGGACAATCTTTAGGCAGGGACGAGTTTGAACAGGCATTCAGCATGTCCCAGTTCTTTATTAAAGCGGTGTTTCTGTTTGGGATTATCACTGGTGCTATGCTACTACTCGGGCGTGAAGTGATCCTAAGTTGGCTTAACTTAACGACTTCTGAGCTATATCCGCTCGCGGCACCTGCGATGATAATTTTATGCTGCGCCATCTGGCTACGAATGCTAAACCTGATTATCATCAACGGTATCCTGAGAGCAGGTGGTGATAACAAGTTCTGCTTAAGAATGGACTTCATCGCAATGTGGGTCGTGGGCCTACCTCTCAGTGCGACTGCCGCATTCATCTTTGGCCTTGAGTTTAAAGTGGTATATGCCTGCATGCTAGCAGAAGAGGTAGTAAAATTTGGACTCTGCTTCCATCGCTACCTAAAGCGCTACTGGATGAACAACCTCACCATCGCCAACGCTTAATAAGCTAATACACCCAAAAAACCGAAAACGTCGCCAGATTTAATGTCTGAGCGGCGTTTTTTAATCACCTGCTAAGTGACACGACAATTTTGCCGACAGTCCTTTGGCTTCTTAGTTGTTTTAGTGCATCGCCTGCCTGTGATAAGGAAATGACCTGTATTCTCGGAACGGTGATCATGCCTTTCTCTAGCAGCATGTTAAAACGCTCACCAGTTTCCACAATATCGTTCATCCCGGTAGGACCATTGACGTGACCAGAACCAAGACTAAGTTGATGAAAGGTAAGTCCTTTCAAAAATGCATCTGGATAACGCTCGGGACGCGTTGGTTGCACCAGCTCAACCATTTGCCCTTCAAACCCAAGTACAGATGCACAAAGTATGTCGCTATCTCCCCCAACGCAATCTAATGACACGTCCACACCCAGACCGTTCGTCAACATCAACACCCTATCGACGACATTCGCGTTTCGATAATCGATGGCATCCGTCGCACCCAGCATCCTAACGAAATCATGGTTAGCTTCACTGCAGGTCGTGATAATTTTACCAACACCATAATATTTGGCGAGCTGGATTGCGAAACTTCCTACACCACCTGAACCACCAGCGATAAATATGCTCTCTTGCTCTTCAATGGCTAATCTGTCAACCAACGCCCTCATTGCCGTCCATCCGGCACAGGGCGTTGCCGCAGCAATAGTACTATCCACTTTAGGGTGACGAGTCAGTGTTCTCGCATCGTGAATCGCGTATTCCGCTAATCCACCGTGGGAACGCCGCATATTGCCGTGATATAGAACCGAATCACCGATGTTCCAACCAGTAACCTTATTTCCCAGTGCGACTATGACGCCTGAAACATCCAATCCAGGGACAAAGCTATCATCCATCCTGAACGCCAGAGATTTCCACAGATGTATTTTGGCATCCACCGGATTAAGGCCAATGGCAGTAACGCGCACAAGCACATCGTAATCAGTCTCAAGTTCGGGGATGTCTAATTGCGTAACCACAAAGTCGTCACTCGCTGCGTGGTAAGTTAAAGCTTTCATCATGACTCCCCCTTGACTCATCACACCGATTCAGAGCACCTGTTATTACTCGATGTTTTCACCTGCTTGCTGCATCAAATAAGATGTTGTCGGTTCGATTGTATTCACCAACTTCTCAACCTGATGTATCGCTTCTAAAGACGTGCTGTTCTTCCGGTAACTGATAAACAGTGGACGAGTCCACTCCTCAGCACCCTCAACAATGGTAAGCTGCCCTGAATCTAAGAATGGTGTTACCAGAGATGAAGGCAGATATGCACAACCACCTTTCTCCAACACAAAATCTAGTGCAATTCTTCCTGTCGATGTTCTTAAGTATGGTGCTGGGATGTTTCGGTGTCTATCAGCATGCTCGAACGCAAATTGGGTACCCCAGTCCACGTAAACATACTTATCATTAAACGCATCATCTAGCGTTCTTTGCTCCGTTGAAACAAGTACCAAAGTAAGCTCTGCAATCTTATGACTGTTAAACTCTTCGACTTTAAACGGATCAAACGAAAATGCGACGTCTAAGGTACGCTCCAGCAACTTTCGGTTCAGTTGCTCACGTCCCAGTGACTCTGCCACAAAACCGTAGCCAGACAAAGATTCCGTCACGATACTCAGGCAGTTTTGCAAATAGGCATCCCAGATATTAGGCGTTCCCGCAATGGTTAATTGCAATGCTTTGTTGCTCTCCAGTGAGAGGTCAAATGTCGCCTGTTTCAGGGTTGACACCATCACTTCAGCATAACCGACAAGCCTTTGCCCTGCAGAGGTCAATTGTATGTTGTTACGATGTCGGGTAAACAAGCGTGTGTCAAAGTACTCTTCCAACTGCTTGATACGTGCACTCACAGCAGCCTGTGTTATGTATAGATTTTCCGACGCGCGACCAAAATGCTTTTCCTTCGAGACTTCGAGGAATGTTTGAAAAACTTTTACATCCATAAATAACTCTTATGCGGATCCTAACTTGTTGAACCAACATAAAGTTGGTGCAGTATTTTGTCATAGTTGCGTTTAACTAAGCATAAATAAATTTTGTTCTTTCGACAAAAACAATTCGTTTCCTTTCACGCAAATTTCGCACTATTTTCACAATCGAACCAACACGGGATTCTACGGTTTAACGACTTTCATTCGATTGTTGCTAAGTCACCTGAATTACCTTGCTTTACTACCTATTTGCTTTGAGGTCTCTATGACTGAAACTCAATTTCGCCACGGCAAGAAACGTTTTTATGATGCAGCGAAGTTTCCACGCGGTTTTGCAAAATCGGGAGATTTTACACTTTTAGAAGAAGATATCTTGGTAACCTACGGTGAAACCATGCTTGCGCTAGAGCGCGGAGACATCACACCGGAGAACGCCGAAGAGAAACACTTCACTAAAGTGATAACGAATCCGAGCAAAGCGAAATCTAAGTTAGAACATACCTGGCTTAAATACGTTCGCTTAGCGCGCGGAAGACGAACGTTTCACACTTTAAATAGTAAGTCCAAGTTCAACGACACTTCGAAAGACTATGACTATGAGATAGATAACGACGATGTTATAGAGCCAGCATAAGTATTATGTTCTTTCTTCCTAAACGTCAAAGTAGAGCCTAGTGCTCTACTTTTTTTGTCGTTCCCCAACATAAAAAAAGCCGCTCGAAAGCGGCTTTTTGACGAATACATTCAAGACGATCAATCAATGAGGAAAGCTCGGCTTGGGTCAACGTAAACCTTATCAGCCATCGCTTCTCGTCCCAACAACATCATATATGACATGTCCTGACGATTGCTAAGGGTTATTTCGATAGGCCACTCTCTATCACCTAGCCTGAACAAGGTTTGAATCACACAACGCTGCTCAGAATCACCGTTCGATGACTTAATACGTCGTGAGTCGTGTATCAGAGATTCACAATGCACGATTTCGTCCAAGTGATAAATATCCGGATGAAGATCATACTGAACAAACAATCGGCCATCTCTCTTCACACGCTTCAGGTTATCAACGTGCAGCGATGAAGTCTTTGCCCCAGTATCAATACGAACTTCCAGATCGAAGATGCCCAACTCCGGAAGACTACATACTTCCAGATTGCCAATGATCATTCTGTCGTTATATGTATTTGGCATAGTCTTAAATACTCGGCTCAACAGGAACAATCGACTCTTGCATGATTTCGATGTGTTCAAATACCTCTTCTGCGCTGTCTCCAAAATACGCAATGTGATACATAGCTTCCCCTTCCTGTACTAAAGGAATGTTCTGCTTGCCAATGATGATCCCCGCTCGGTTTGAGGTTACATGGCTGATATTGTTACCCAATGGACCATTGATATCTGCAAGAATGTCACCTTTTTCAACCATGGCACCCAACTGCACATACTCTTTTACGAAACCGCTTGCATCAGCACGAGTCCAGTCACTACGGTTGGCGATAAAAGGTTCTGTTTTTGCCTTCGATACGCGTTTGCGGATCATTCCCAGCGCTTTCAGAACACGAATCACACCTTTTACGCCGGTCTGAATCGACAGCTCATCAAAACGCAGTGCTTCGCCTGCTTCATACAATAGCACTCGTGTCCCATTGTTGACCGCAGCTTCACGTAACGACCCATCACGAATGTTCGCATTGAGCAACACAGGAACCGCAAAAGCTTCAGCGAGTCGCTTTGTCTCTTCGTCTTCTAAATTAGCTCGGATTTGGGGCAAATTCGAGCGGTGTATTGCGCCTGTATGTAAATCAATACCGTAATCGCAATGTGACACGATGCTTTTCAGAAATGTATGTGCGAGGCGACCGGCTAATGAACCTTTTTTTGACCCCGGGAAACATCGGTTTAAGTCTCGGCGATCCGGCATATAGCGGCTCTGGTTCAGCACTCCATACACGTTCACCATAGGAACGTAAATCAACGTTCCCTTTTGCAATTTAAGGTGCTCTCCAATGAGTCGGCTGATGATTTCTATACCGTTAAGCTCATCACCATGTACAGCGGCACTGACGAAAACCACCGGCCCCTCTTTCTTTGATCTGACGACCTGCACTGGTATTGATACTTCAGCATCTGTATAAAGCTTCGCTACTGGTATATTGATGTCTTTACGCTCTCCCGGGCGTATCTCTACGCCCGCTATGACCAGCTCTTTTGCCATTTATCCACGTCCTTTGGTTTTATTGTTGTGTGGCTTAGCGTTCTTCTCAATAAACGAGTAGATAAGATCCGCCACATCTTTTCCTGTTGCGTTTTCAATACCTTCCAGACCTGGTGAAGAATTCACTTCCATGACTACAGGGCCATTTTTTGACTGAAGGATGTCGACACCACACAGGTTGAGCCCCATCGCTTTAGCCGCATTGACCGCAGTGGCTCTCTCTGCTTTAGACAACCTGACCAATTGAGCTGTGCCACCTCGGTGTAAATTGGAACGAAATTCCCCTTCCGCTGCCTGACGTTTCATCGCGGCAATCACTTTCCCGCCAACTACGAAACAACGAATATCAGCACCGTTCGCTTCTTCGATGAACTCCTGGACGAGAATGTTCGCTTTTAATCCCATGAATGCTTCAATAACACTCTCAGCCGCTTTATTGGTCTCAGCCAATACGACACCAATACCTTGTGTCCCTTCGAGAAGCTTGATCACCAAAGGCGCGCCACCCACATTTTTAATCAAATCCGGGATGTCATCTGGCTTACTTGCAAAGCCTGTTCTTGGCAAACCAATACCTTTGCGTGACAGCAACTGTAGCGAACGCAGTTTGTCACGAGAGCGGCTGATCGCCACTGATTCGTTGACGCAAAATGTTCCCATCATTTCAAACTGACGAACCACAGCGGTACCGTAGAAAGTAATAGATGAACCAATTCGTGGAATCACCGCATCGTATTGCGGCAACTCTTCTCCCATATATCGGACCTTAGAGTTACTGCTTGTGATATCCATATAGCAATGCAGCGTATCTATGATATCGACTTGATGTCCCCTCGCTTCCCCTGCTTCTTTCAGGCGGCGAGTTGAGTACAAGTTTTCGTTGCGAGATAGAATCGCAATGCGCATGGCAGTATCCTCTTAATTAGGTAATTTGATCTATGGGTGATAATGACCGGTATCGGACGACCGGAAAGAGCGTGCACCTTAAGAGTTTAGACAATAAAAAGAAAACGAATGTTATTGATCTTAACGACAACTTTTCTTTGTCGTTATTTATGCAGATTTTAGATATAAAAAAACCGGCCTAAGCCGGTTTTTGTTAATAATTTCATTCTATTAAAAGGTATGTAACAAAAATGTTAGAATGAGAAATTATTTGTTCGCCATTTCTTTCTTAACCATTACTACGGCCGCTACAACGAAAGTAATGATGAGTGCTAACTCCATTGAGTTCCCCTTATATCAAAAAGTAATTTTACGAATAGAATTAAGTGCTGTACCCATTTTATCAAATATTCAACAAGATAATACTTTTTATTCACGCCATAAGGAGACATAGATCAAAAAAAGGCGCTTTTTGCGCCTTTTGGTTAAAAAATCGGGTTAAATGTTAAAAAACCTTTATTCCGGATAGCCGTTCGGGTTTTGAGATTGCCACTTCCAACCATCAGCCGTCATGTCTTGCAATGTCCGTGTCGCTTTCCAATTCAACTCCTGATTGGCTTTGCTTGGGTCAGCCCAACACTCTGCAATATCACCAGGCCTGCGTGATACGATTTTATACGGTACAGGTTGACCACTTGCCGCTTCAAACGCTTTAACCATATCCAGTACACTTGACCCGTTTCCGGTACCAAGGTTGTAAATATGCAGTCCTGCATTGCCGGACAAGGTTTTTAACGCAGCGATATGACCATCTGCCAAGTCCATCACATGGATATAATCGCGAACACCTGTGCCATCATGAGTCGGATAGTCATTACCAAATACTGATAAGAACTCACGACGTCCCACGGCTACCTGAGACACAAATGGCATCAGGTTATTCGGAATCCCCTGCGGATCTTCTCCCATTTCTCCACTCGGGTGAGAGCCCACCGGGTTGAAATAGCGCAGTAGAGTAATTGTCCAGTCGGGATTGGCTTTATGGAAGTCGGTCAGGCACTCCTCAACCATTAACTTACTGCGACCATACGGATTTGTCGCACTGGTAGGAAAAGATTCAGTAATCGGGACTGACGCAGGGTCACCGTAGACGGTGGCAGATGAGCTAAATACCAGATGCTTCACACCTACTTCTCTCATCGCATCCACAAGAACTAGTGTGCCATTTACATTGTTATCATAGTACTCCAGCGGTTTTTCAACCGATTCGCCAACCGCTTTCAGGCCCGCAAAATGAATAACTGAAGTAATTTGATGTTGCTTTAACGCATTGATAAGCTGAGCCTTGTCTCGCACGTCACCTTTGATAAAGACCGGACGCTTACCCGTGACTTTCTCGATACGCTCAAGTACTGCCGATTTCGCATTATATAGGTTATCGAAGATAACGGGTGTCATTCCCGCGTTAATCAACTGTACGCAAGTGTGGCTGCCAATATAACCTGCACCACCTGTTACTAACACATTCATTTACTAACTCCTTGTTTTTCTACAAAGGATTATATGCAATCGGTTAATAATTGCGATACTGAAAGCTAAGATTTATCCACGTTTACTCTTAAGCGCCCGATTAATAAGCAATAGCAAGCGCCTCTGGGTATCCCCGCTCCAGAGCAATTTGCCTGGCTCGTTTCTCGATAGATTCCGCACTTTGGCCCCACGAGTCATTTCCGTCACCTTCGCCATCCAATCCAAACCAGGCGTGATTAATATTTTTTGCCGCCAACAGCGCAGATGATGCTTTTACTATCTCAAGTCTAGCGTAATTTTCCCCCTCAAAACTGACATCCGCAGCTCTTAAGCTCGGATCATCCCCTGGAATCTGTTGTGCACCATACAATGGTGTTCCAGCAGGTTCTGCACTACAAAAAGCAGGGATGTACTGAGACAAATGTTCTATTGCTCTGTTTGAGCGTTGAGTCTGTACTTCAACTGACCAACCCTTATCAATTTTATTGGCTAGCTTTGTGGGTAATCTAGGCTGGGCGCTGTCGGCGCTGGATCTGACCAATCCCTGATTAAATAAAGTGATCTCATTGGTCATTCCGTGTAACTGAAAAAAGCCGTTAGGGTATGGCGTTAACTGAGCCATTCCTTGTGGTGTCCCTCTTTGACCATGAAAAATCACCTCAGGCCACTTTTCAGTTTGATGAGCCGTCCATTTAGTCACGTATGCTGCTTTAAACTCCACCATCCGCTGGCGCGAGAAGTGTAACTGATCGTCAATCGTGCCAGTCCTGAACCCACACGCATTAATCACATAGTCAAAATCCTCGGCTCTTCCCCCAGAAAGCGCCAACGTAAAGCCATTTTCTCGTCGTTTAACAGATTTGACAGGTTGACCGGTGTAAATAGCCAAATTATCCAATTGTTGCGCTGCAAGTTCGACAGAAGCTGCCACACGAAACAAGCTCAGGCCATATTCCTGCACGACATAAACCGGATATTTGAGTTTTTCCAGGTCGGTATGCTTAGCAAACGGAATCAACCAGTCCTCTATCGATTCTGGTTTCTTTGGAGCCTGCCGTTTAGCCAGTTCTTTAAGCTGATGATAATCAAAGCCATGAAAGTAATCTTCAGGGTTCCCCAAAACTGCATTCTTAGCATCTCTGGCAACCAAAGCGTGATAACTTTCCCTAAGAAGTTCCAGTCTTGGCAATAATGCTTTGGGAGAACCAGAGTCGTGTTGTGGTACAGCGATGACCGTTGGGCGTTTATTAATCGTCGAAGGAAAAAAGTTCACGAACTCGATAGATTGATGGAGTAAATCCGTACATTGCTGTTGAGAGAGTTCTCGGTACAAATTGCCACCAGCATGAAGGTGACAAATCGGTGGGCCACTGACCAGATTGGCATTCTTTTCAAATAGCGAAACAATAAGTCCCTTCTGAGCCAGATAGAGAGCAACTGTCGACCCCGCGACACCGCCTCCAATAATTGCAACTCTTTTACCGCTGGTTGCCACCGCAAAATCTCTGTTCATCACTCAGTTACTGGGGTAATAAAGATGCCTAATTCTAACCGTATGAATGACCAAAAAAAATCACTATTTTTGTGATGTTTTTTCTTGACAGATATTCGGTGAATAACTTGATTCGGCTGTTAAAAAGTAACGAATTACGCCATATCACCGATAAATCAACGGTTACAGTTTTTTGTTGTTGAAATTACTATCGAGTTATCCAAGACTTTATCCACCGATTTTGTGGATAACTCATCAAAATCGGTGGCTAAGTATTAAGCAAACTGCTTCTGGCTGGTAGTAAGCATTTGTCGAATCAATGAAAATAGAACCATGGCCAGCGTAACGAAAGCGATTGCCGGAACCGCGAGCCAAGTGGATAAATGCCAGCTCCAGGGCAACTCGAAACCAAATGTCATAATAGAACCTACAACCATTTCAGCTCCTAAGGTCGCCACCACACCCGCAGTGATCGCCATTATTCCATACTCTGCCCATATCGTTTGTACAATCCGCTTACGACTGGCACCCAGTGTACGATACAAACGAATCTCGGCTTGCCGTTGAGACAGACTGAGCCTGAGTAAAGTAAAGATCAGCAGTACACCCGCCAGTACACCTAACGCAGCCAGAACCGTGATCGACCAGACTATCTGACTCAGGAGGCTCTGAATCTTTTCCCCCATCAGACGAATATCCATTAAGCTAACTGTTGGATGATTTCTCGACAACTCCCCTATTAAGGTATTGTCTTTGTCTTCTAACCTAAAGCTGACTAGCCACGCACTGGGTATCTTCTCAAGTACATCCGGAGTAAAGATAAAATAGAAGTTAGGTTTCATATCACGCCACTCGACAAATCGAATAGAGTTCACCTTAGCTGAAATCTGTTGACCATTGATGGTAAAACCGAGCACATCGCCTATCTGCAAATTGAGATTGTCCGCCACATCTTTCTCTACCGATACACCGTTGCTCTCAGTCCACTCCCCTGAAAGTACATCGTTGTAGGTAGGCAGTGCAGACGCATAAGTGAAATTCAATTCACGGCTCAGTGCATCTTCTTGCTCTACCCCGGGTTTCTGGCGTAACTGCGCGTCTTCACCGTTGATTTCTGTCAAACGCCCTCTGGAAATGGGGAACGCCTGAGAGCGTTGAATACCATTGCTATCGAGGACCTCAAGGTAAGCCTGTTTTTCATACTCCGCAATGTTAAGTGCAAACGCGTTTGGCGCATCGGGGGGTAATGTGCGCTGCCAGTCGCTAAGAAGATCACTGCGAACCAGCCATATGGTGGTCAGGAGCATAAGAGACAGACCCAATGCGCCATATTGCAGCCCGGTATGACGTTTACTGCGGTTGATGCGACTTACCGCCAGTTTCATCGACACAGGTAATGACAGCTTGGACAGTAGATAAGTAAACACGACGCTGATCGCACCCAAAACCAGAAACAATCCTACAATCCCAACTAAGACTATCCAGACCAGCTGGTTATCTCGATAGGCAATTAGAAGAGGTACAATCGGCACCAATACCAGCAGGTGGATCCACCCACCACGTTTTTCATCAACACTTTGCAACACCTCCACTGACGATACCGATATCAGTTTATAGAGTGGGATACCCAGTGCCGGAATACCGATGAGCAGACTCGACATCACAGCTAAAACCGCAGGCCGAACGCCATAACCTGGTAACGGTTCAGGAAGCAAGTCGGTCAACGGAACTCGCAGCAGAGATTCCAATGCCATACCCAAAACAAGCCCGGCTACGATAGCCAACGTGACCAAAAATAGAGTTTGGATCGATAGCCAACGAATTAACCAATGTTTGCTGGCCCCTAAGCTCTTCAGCATAGCGACCGTCTGGCGACGACTCTGCACATAGTTTTGGCAGGTTAAAACCAGGGTTGTAGCCGCCATAATAATGATAATGGCAACAGTCAAAGAGAGGTATTGAGTGGTACGATCAAAAATGTCGTTCGTTCTGCTGCCGGAACTTTGATCGCGCCAGCGATCACTTGGCGTCAGTTCGATTTTTTCTTTCAACTGATTGATTCGCCCTTCATCTCCCACCAGATAGGCTCTGAACTGTACCCGACTGCCAAGTTGAATTGCACCGGTTTGGGAGACGGAGTCCTGATGAATATATGCAGTGGGCATCTGCTGGAAAGGATTGAAACTGATACCAGGTTCCTCCAGTATCACACCACTGACCAACAGATCGGCGTCACCAACAGTGACAACGTCACCCTCCGTTACGTTTAACTGCTCTGCTATTCTCGTATCCAGCCACAACTCGCCAGGCTGTACCTCGTATCTGTTTCCCTGACTTGAACCTAAAGTAAGCTGCCCTCTTAACGGAAATCTACCGTCCACCGCTTTCACCGTAATCAACTGCATGCCTTCATCACTGAATGCCATCGTGGCAAAGCGGGTATAATAAGACGTGTCCAGTCCTGCACCGTCAATGTAAGATAAGTTGCGCTCAGAAATCGGGTTAGCAGAGATATAGACTGTATCCGCTGTCAGAGCGTCCTTCCCTTGTTTAACAATTACCTGCTCCATGCGTTCGGCCAACGCAGCCAAACCGAAGATACAAGCGATGATCAACGTGAGAGATATCGCTATTGGCCAGAGCTGGCCCTGTCGAATTTCATCGACACTCCAGCGCATCAGTCGTGTATTCAGTCCTTGATGCTTCATTGGTCACTCCTGTTCTAACTTACCAGCGCTCATGTGAAAAATGCGGTCACAGCGCTCAGCCAGAGTCTGATCATGAGTAACCAGAACCAACGTTGTTCCGTGCTTCCGGTTTAAGTCAAATAGCAATTCGATAATCTTGTGAGCGGTGTTCTGGTCCAGGTTCCCTGTCGGCTCGTCAGCAAAAAGAATTTTAGGACTGGTCATAAATGCTCGGGCAATAGCAACACGTTGTTGCTCACCGCCAGACAGTTGAGACGGCAAATGATCCATACGATGCTCCAAACCTACTGCCTCCAACAGTGCTTTGGCTCTGGCCTCATCTTCCTGCTCCCCTTTAAGCAAACATGGCAATGTGACATTACCCAACGCCGTTAAACTGGGAATCAATAAAAAACTTTGGAACACAAAACCGAGATTTTCGCTGCGAATTTGCGCTCTGGTTTCATCATCCAAATGTGAAATGGGATGGCTCAAAAGTTGAATTTCTCCCTCTGTGGGTACATCCAATCCAGCCAGTAAAGTCATTAAAGTCGACTTACCTGCTCCAGAAGTACCAACAATCGCAATACTCTCACCCTCTTCGATCGACAGATTTACATTCTCAAGGATTGTTAAATGCTCTGTTTTCGTAGACACTACTTTGGTTACAGATTCAGCTTTGATTATGGAAGAACTCATGATTCGGCAACTTTCCTTCTTGTTTATAATTGTAATTTCCCTGACCCCTTTCCAATTAAAGGCGGCATCGTTACTTATTCTCGGAGACAGCTTAAGTGCAGGATACAACATGAGGGTGGATCAAAGTTGGCCCTCAATGTTATCGGATGCCCTCTCTAGTGACGAGCAATCGTATCAAGTCATCAATGGCAGCGTCTCCGGCGATACCACTGGCAATGGTCTAGCCAAGTTACCCGGTCTTCTGGCCGAGCACAATCCAGACTATGTACTTATCGAACTAGGTGCAAATGACGGCTTACGTGGTTTTCAACCCAATATCGTTAAGAAGAACCTGGCGACACTCATCCAAATGAGCCAACAGTCAGGAGCCAAAGTGCTATTGATGCAGATACGAATTCCACCTAACTATGGAAAACGCTATACCGCTTTGTTTGAAGCCATCTATCCGTCATTGGCTGAAGAAACCGACACGCCTCTCATTCCGTTTTTCCTTGAGCAGGTCATCGTTAAACCAGAGTGGATGATGGAAGATGGACTGCACCCTAAACCGGAAGCTCAACCATTTATCGCTCAATTTGTCGCCGACAGCCTTCAACCTCACCTTTAAACTTGTCTTTCGGGCATCAGATTCACCTTTTTGATGCCCTAGCTCAATATAATTTACAACACTTTACGCTATTGTGGTCTTTTATCATCGTCTTAAATAGGTTGTAAATAATGATAATTGAACCAATTATCAGCGGTGTCGTCGCGCGCTCAGCCCACCCTGAGGGTTGTAAGAAGGCGGTCGATAACCAAATCGAATACGTAAAATCAGCAAGTCCGATCAAAAATGGCCCTAAACGTGTTCTTATCCTGGGCGCGTCATCAGGGTTTGGACTTGCCGCAAGAATTGCACTGACTTTTGGTGGAGCAGAAGCAGACACCATTGGGGTTTCTTTTGAGCGCGGCCCTTCGGAAAAAGGCATCGGCTCTGCAGGATGGTACAACAATATCTATTTCAAACAGCGTGCCCAGCAAGCTGGCCGACGCGCGGTCAATATTGTGGGTGACGCATTCTCCCAGGAAGTTCGTGAGCAAGTTATAGAAGCTATAGAGACTTACTTCGAAGGTGAAGTTGATCTGGTCATTTATAGCCTGGCAACCGGAGTACGCCCAAAACCGGACGGTGAGTTCTGGCGCTCTGCTATCAAGCCCATCGGTGAATCGGTTTCCGGTGCAACCATTAACCTTGAGACTCAGAGTTGGCAAGATACTACATTAGAACCAGCCTCAGAGTCAGAAATTGAAGGTACACTCAAAGTGATGGGTGGCGAGGATTGGGAAAGCTGGATTGATACCCTGGTGAACTCGGACTCCATCGCTGACGGATTTAAGACTATCGCATTTTCTTATATCGGACCCGAGGTCACCCATCCAATTTATCTTGATGGCACTCTTGGTCGTGCGAAAGTCGATCTACACCAAACCAGCCACGCTTTAAATCTGGAACTAGCCAACTTTAACGGCAATGCATACGCAACGGTCTGTAAAGCACTAGTCACCAAAGCCAGTGTTTTTATTCCTGGCCTGACTCCTTATTTGCTCGCGCTTTACAAAACAATGAAACAGCAAGGCAATCATGAGGAGTGCATCGAACAAATGCAGCGCCTGTTCTCCACCAAACTGTATGGTCAAGATAAGATACCACTGGACGGTGAACGACTGATACGTATGGATGACTGGGAGTTGCAGCCAAGCGTCCAGCACAAAGTCGGTGAACTGCTAAACGACATGAATAAGGATAATTTCAAAGACGTTGGGGACTTCGACGGTTTCCAACAAACCTTCCTTAACTTAAATGGTTTTGCTTTCGACGATGTCGATTATGGGAAAGAAACGGACATTGAATCCCTAAAACGTCTGAAACCTTGACGCGACCTATTCAGGTCATCCACTCTCACTTTTGAGAATTCGTCGATTAATAGGGTCTTCAAGTGCAACTTGAGGACCTTATTTTCATCTAGCACATATAATTTATCCTATTAGCTTGAAACTAGCAGCGGCTTAATCTCGTCGCTGCATTCCACAGGATGTGGTGACATTATATGAGTGAAGATGGTGTGTTATCCCCTCTAGGATACCTCACAAATAAGGATATTCAGCAAATCCAACAACGACTCCCAATCCCTCTCAATCAGAAGACTTCTGATGTGATGCTGGGATGGTGTTCTGTTGCGGCTAATAAAATGACGCTCGACTACTTCGACAACAATGTCAAACTGGCTTCTCCACCTGCTTGTAAACTGTCAGTCATGCTTCCAGTGGCTCCTGATGATAATGAAATTTCTGTTGCTCTTCACTCTCTGTTGAAAGAATTTGCCTTCAACCGGAAAACACACAATATCGATCTCACAGATCTAATAGGTACGCACGGAGAACGAATTGGCGTCGTATTTATGGTTCACCGTAACATCGACAACATTCGGCCATCTTTAATACAAATGGCCCATGAAATTCATTCACAGCTCATTCAAAAGATGCTGCAAAATGAGTTAAACACGTTGAAAAAGAGCTATAAAGACCAACTAAAGATCAAAGAACGGGAAATTAAACAACTCGATCAGAAACTTATACAACTTCGCAATGAAAATTCTAAGCTGGAAAAACAAATGCTTTTCCAGCAAAGCCATGATATCGCCACCAAGATGCTCAACCGTTCAGGCCTTGAAAACGCCTTATCAGTCTCACTGAACAGTAATACCATCGTAGAAGGCGATGCCTACATTTCCGTTATCCTTATCCAGATAACTAACGGTGAACGAATACAAGCAAGGATCGGCTGCGATGGATTTGACCAATTGCTGAGGCAGTTTGAACAACAAGTGAACCTCTGTACTTCCTCAATCCATCATATTGCCAGGATTTCGACCACCGAACTTGCCTTGGCCACCACGGTCCCCTCACTGGACGAAAAATTTCTTCCTGATCTCTGTCATCAATTATCTCATGTCGCCCGCCAGGGATTCATGCACAATGGTCAGGAGGTGCACCTGCATGTATTCATGGGTGTGGCAAACTCCTATCATACCAACAACTCTTCGCAACTGATTAACTACGCTTTTCAAGCTGCAATCGCATGTAAAGAATCAGGTTCACTGGTTAATACATTTACGCAAGCAGACCAGCAAGAGCAAAAGGAATTTAATCAATTAGAACATTATTTGCTTCAAGCGGTAAGGAACGATGATCTGATTTTGCACTTCCAGCCTAAAGTAGATCTGAAAACCAACCGCTGGGTTGGTGCCGAAGTTTTGTTACGATGGAAACACCCCATTTTGGGCGATATTTCCAATGAAGCGCTAATTCACATGGCAGAACAAAACGGTCTGATTGTAGAAGTCGGATATTTCGTGCTACGCAATGCCATAGACCGGGCGTCAGAATGGATCGAGATTGCCCCTGAGTTTTGCTTGTCTGTTAATGTCTCGGCAAAGCAGATTTGCTCTCCAGATTTCGCAACTAAAGTCTCCAATCTACTCAAACAAAACGAATTACCCGCTAGCAACCTAGAGTTTGAACTTACAGAAAGCTGTCTGGTGTCTAACTTCGATACTGCCAAACGGAACATCGAAACCCTGAAAAAGCAGGGGGTGAAATTTGCCCTTGATGACTTCGGCACCGGTTATGCCTCCTTCAACTATCTCAAGAAACTGCCCTTTGATGCCATTAAGATAGATAAAGAATTTCTGGCAAACATTCTGCACAGCTCGCAAGATAGAGCGATCTTCCGTTCCATCGTCAATATCGCCAATAAACTTGATAAGCAAATCGTAGTAGAAGGTGTTGAAACTTCCGAGCAACATGCCTTTGTCGCCGATGAACGATGTGATATTGGCCAGGGCTACTTTTATGCCAGACCGATGTCCAGAGACATTTTTGAGTCCCAACTGTCCAAGCAATACCCGGCTCCAAAACAGTTCATAATTCGCTAAAGGGGCTCTTTTGCGGTTTTACGCTTTACCCACGTCAATAGGACTCCTATAATCGCGCACCAACCTTTTGAAATACGAGACATTCAACATGGATCTATTGATAGCCAAACTCAAGAAAATCGAAAAACAAAACTATCGTGCCTACCAACAGATCAAAGGTAGCTATGATTTTACCGATTTTGATTTCCATATAGACCATGTTCAGTCAGATCCCTATGCTGCAGCATCACGTGTACGCGCATTCAGACCTTGGGCACCCACCGGGCTTGAATGGCTAAAAGAGCAGTCTTCGGCCTATCAGATAGCAGCCAGAGATTACATCGCGCGTCAGTTTGCCCTGTTTGCAAAACAAGAGAACAGCGTATCCATTTCGTTAACAGGTCAAACCGTGATGGATTCAACATCCGTCGTTTTCGATGAGCACGGAATTGAGCTAAGATTCCGAATTAACCTTCCAGCTGAAGGACGTAGTATACTGGCCAAAAAAGCGAGTAACATTCTTACCTTCCACTTACCAAAATTCATCCGTAAGTGTACGCTGCAACGTGAACTCGATATTGCAGCGCTAAAGCATCACTGTGAAGTGATAGAAGATCAGGTATCTCTTCGACAACAACTCGCTGAACACAATCTTGTTGCCTTTGTTGCCAACGGTAGTGTTTTACCTAGGCTGGCAGGTAACTGCGACCTGCCGATGAAAAACGCTGTCACTTTTCAATCACCCGACTCTCTGGAAGTCACACTGAATCGTCCAAATCACGGCGAAATTAAGGGTATGGGGATACCTAAAGGGGTGACCTTGATCGTTGGCGGTGGTTTCCACGGAAAATCAACTCTACTCAACGCGCTAGAGCGCGCTATCTATGATCACATTCCGGGCGATGGTCGTGAGGGTATCGTGACTGAAAACGATGCGTGTAAGATCAAAGCAGAAGATGGCCGATCTATCCACAATCTGAACCTCAGCAACTACATCAACCACTTACCTTTCGGTAAGCAAACCAGTGACTTCAGCACTCAGGATGCTTCTGGCTCGACATCTCAGGCTGCATGGCTTCAAGAGTCGATTGAAGCAGGTGCCACCTCAATCATGATTGACGAAGATACATCGGCTACCAACTTCATGATCAGAGATGAACGTATGCAAGCATTGGTATCAAAAGGTGATGAGCCCATTACACCATTCGTTGACCGTGTAGGCCAGTTGAGAGACGAACTGGACATCTCCACTATTATTGTTATGGGTGGTTCCGGTGACTATCTCGATGTAGCAGATACGGTTATCCAGATGCACGATTATCAGGCTCTCGATGTAACAAGCAAAGCAAAACAAGTGATATTGCAACATCCAAGTGAGCGTCAGAACGAATGTGAAAAACCACTGGAACTTATTCCACCTCGACACGTCGATTGCGCACACCTGCAGCAGTTGTTGATTGACGGTAAGTTCCGCGTATCAGGGAAAGGCGGCAATAGCCTTCGCTTTGGTAAAGAGTTCATTGATGTGCAGGCTCTTGAACAACTGGAATCCAATTCCGAGCTCAATGCGATAGGATGGTTGTTGTTCCAGTTAGCACAACAACCGGGTTGGTCTACTCACCCGCCAAAAGCTCTGTCTGAACTTATGGCAGCGGACTGGAGCGCCTCAATGCCAAACTCTGGCGATCTGGCAAAACCCAGACTGGTTGACGTACTCGCGACACTAAACCGCTTACGTACCGCTAAAATGCGCCAGCCACGTTAACCGTTTAATCAGAGTAGCGAGGTGTCTATCTCGCTACTCTTGTTTGAGCAAAGACCAGGCCTCGCAATACTGCCGAAACTTCTCTGCGTCTCCTCCCTCTCTGTCGGGATGCCATTTCAAAGCCAGACGCCGCCATGCTTGCCTCACTTCCTTTTGCGTTGCCCACTCATCCAATTCAAAACACTTAAGCGCCGCAATGCGTGACATTGTCACCTTTGACACCCCTACATAGTGTTGATAACGTTGCCAAAACTCTTCCAGAAGTCGCTTTACCTCCCCACTTTCCGCTTCATAATGTGTCCAGTCGAGATAATACTCTCTCAGAGGATCGGCTTTGGAAACCCTATGCATGGAAGCATCAAAGGGGAATAACCGTATATCCATGGCTTCGACTTGCAACCATTTCTCAGGAATCAGCAACTCCTGCAATTGAAACAAGGCATTCATTAGCAAAAAATTACGTTTAAAGAGCGCTTTTTCGGGTTGAGTGTCAAGCTCAGGCATCAAACCAGCTTCAGCCAGTCGCGAAGAAAGTGTATGGATTTTCAAACCGCCCGGAAAGTGTTCGACCTGTTGCAACACAGACCAAAGTAAAGGGTTTTCAGTATGTTGGCGTGCATTAAGGGATTGGGTAATGTTTTCTCTCAACTAAGCATTCCATGTTTCTGAGCCAGCTCTTATTCAATAGATTAGCACTATTACATGGTAGGGCGTTAAAAAGGTCAGCATATTGCTGACCTTGTGCAAAAATTAGATGACGCCGAGCTCCTTCAGGCGCTCCATCAGATAACTATCCGCTGTATAACGCTCCGACAGTACGACCTCTGGATTCGGATGCAGGAAAAGTGGTAAAGAAATTCGCGACTTTTCCTGTTTTTCACCGGTCGGATTGATCACGCGGTGCGTCGTCGAAGGGAAATACCCCCCGCTTGCTTCTTGTAGCATATCACCAATGTTGATGATCAGGTTACCGAAGTCACACGGAACATCCAGCCAGTCTCCCTCTTTGCTTAACACCTGCAGTCCCGGTTCATTGGCCGCAGGCAACACAGTTAACAGGTTGATATCTTCATGAGCGGCGGCTCGTATCGCCCCCGGCTCTTCTTCACCCGTCATTGGTGGGTAGTGCAAAACCCTCAGCAGGGTTTTCTCGCTACCATTGATCATTTCTGAAAGCGCTATTGAGAATTTCTCGCTGACCTCTTTCGGTGCGTTTGCTTCTACCCAACCCAATAGCTCCTGCGCGAAGCTGTTAGCTCTCTGGTAGTAATCCAGAATCTGCTCTTTCAGTGCTGGTGGAATCTGTCCCCACGGGTAGACATGAAAGTACTCTTTGATGTCTTTCACTGTATGCCCTTTTGCCACTTCAGACACTGAGGGTGGGAAATAACCGTCCTGAGTTTCTACGTTAAACTGATAGTCATTTTTCTCATTGCTACAAAAAAACTGGTACCAGTTTTCATAAATTGACTCAACCAACTCCTGTGGTATCGGGTGATTCTTAAGTACACCAAACCCTGTCTCTCGAAGGGAGCGTACGAATTGCTCAGCAGCATCTGGTGCCAGATAATCAACAGTTTCTAATTTCATGACTCTACTTTCTTATCATTATGGTTTCGGGTCAGATGTTAGAAAAAAGTTGGAAGATTTTCAAAGATTCTGGTGTCGCTTTGTGTAATTGCATGCTTCTTTTGTGGCTTTAGTCACCTATTTTCGCCGACTTGCAATTGAACAGCGTTTTATTGCGAGTATACTAAAGCTCATTTCCTTAAACGGTACATATGTATAAAGCCATGGATTACAAACTGTCTACGCGCTACTGCCCTTCACTGACCATTTTCACCGGTCTTTACTGTCTGGTATTTGTCTTTTCCGCGGTAGCTCCATTTTCTCGCCCTGTCTGGGTGGCTGAGATCATCCCTGCTGTCGGTATCTTATTGCTGATTTGGTTGGTATCCAGAAGTTTCCAGTTCTCCAAAACTGCATACCTGTTGATGTTTGTGTGGTTAGGTCTGCATACTATAGGGGCAAAATATACCTTCGCCGATGTGCCGTTTGACTGGTTTAATCAAGCCATTGGATCTGAACGAAATAACTTTGACCGCATCGCACACTTCTCAATTGGTCTGTACGCTTACCCGATTGCCGAGTATATCTACCGCACTAATAGAATGAGTAAAACGCTGGCGTCACTATTTGCTCTGTTCGCCATCATGAGTTTGGCTGCGAGTTACGAAATCATTGAATGGTGGTATGCCGCCTTGGCCGGTGGCGATGAAGGGATCGCCTTTCTTGGTTCACAGGGTGATATCTGGGATGCACAAAAAGACATGCTGTGTGACACGTTAGGAGCCATCACCGCAATCACCCTGTTTTGGCTAAAGCAGCCGCTTAAGGACTGACGTTCTTCTTTAACCAGTTGAGGTAAGGCCGATAGCCTGCCTCGATCGGTACAGCAACGATTTGAGGAACCTCATAGTCATGATACGCTACAATCGTGCGTTCTAGACGTGCATAAGCTTCGTTGGTCGATTTGATGATAAGCAACACTTCTTGGTCATTGCACACCTTACCATCCCAAACATAATGGCTGCCAATAGTCTGCGTCTGCACACACGCGGCAAGACGATTTTCTAAAACAGCATTAATCAACTTATCTGCTTGCTCCGTATTCGCAACCGTAGTGAGTACCATTATTCCATTAGACTTCATCGAGTTGGTTCCCTATTTCATTCGAACTTTGCCACCAATGATTTTGATCGCTGGTGTCCCTCTTACTAAAGCATCTCTGCCAAACACACTCTTACAATCCGGACAAGTCGCCAGCTCAATAGTGTGGTCTTCTGTAATTCGTTCTTTAAAGCACTTTACCAAAGCACCTTTTCCACCCTTTCGATACCGATAAAGCTTAGCACCACATTTGGCACAAAAGATATCAACCGACTTCACTGGGCCCTTTTTATTGGGTTTTGCCATTATTAAGGCTCACTCATCTCTAAATCGTCGGGTTTCACCCATACCTTGCTAAAGTCAAACCAGCCCAGAGCATTGCATTTAGCATTCTGCAAGCTACCACAGTGATCTTTGCTAATACCTAGCCAGCAGTGGAACATTGGGATAACCTGAAAACCCTGCACTAATTGCTTACCCAGTTCCTGAGCCGGGAACTTTTCGTCCGGCTGATTTCGCCACTCGTCAACCAGTGTGGACCAGACTTCGAAGTCTTCAGGCTTTGCCATGTGCTCAATATCGCTATGATCAAGCAACCAGCCAGCCAGTGCTTCTTCACGATTACTTGCGATACCCATAGGACGGATCCAAATATCAATATCGGAAAAAGCAGGGGAATCCAGCCCATAACGTACAAACTTCGTTCTGATGCCATCCTGCCTTAACAACTCTTCAATGCTTTCAGCGATTTCTGGAAAGGTAGGGTGTTCAGCATAGTAGGCAATGCGAATTTCTCTATCCAACACATATTCTATTGGGTCACTCGGTTCCAGAGAATCATGATATTGTTGAGGTTGATGGTACCATCCTGGTTTCAAACCGTGTGCCGGTATCATCCCCAATTCCTTCACCGTGACTTCTGGTAATTTTCTGAATACGGCCAATGAGTTGATCTTTTTCGTTAAGTAACGCGCCCAGGCGTCATCTTTTGCTATCCCGTTTACCCGATTCAACAATAGATAGGTACAGCCTGGATCGAGATCGATGTCATCCTGAATGTCTGAACGAGCACCAGCAATAGGATCGGCCAGTGTGGGGAAAACCAATGTCGAATGTGTTTCATCAATCACCCACACTTCCACAGTATCCAGTAACGGCCGATAACCAAAATAACCGTCAAACGCTGACAGAATCAGGCGTTTTTCATTGTTTGTGGTTACTGAGTATGGACCTGTACCTATTGGATAGCGGTCAAAATCCTCGCCTCGCATCTCTTCCGGCGGCAATACTTTGGCCATATTTTCAGCAAACATTAGCGGAGCCTGGAAGTCATTTTGAGTAAAAAACACATCAAGGACCCACGGCGAAGGCGTCACAACTCTGTCCAGATGTTTGAATAGATTAGTGCCTTTTAACGCTTCAACACTCTGTACAATATGATCTAATTTAAGCAGGTCACCATTGTGAAAGCGGATGCCCGGGCGAATATAGAATCGCCAATGTCTCTCCGAGATTTGCTGCCAGTGGTGGGCCAGATCAGGTTGCAGTACATCATTTTCATCAAACTTAGTCAGCCCACTGAAAACCTGACGTGCAATATGAATTTCTGAGCGGCGCATTGGCTTAGTGGGGTTGAGCATCGATAATGCTCGGTAGTAAGGTAATCGAATGACCTGTTTACCGTCAGTTTGCGAAACACCGAGATAACTCTGAATGACATTGGAAAGTTTGTTTGCGTCCTTATCCAGTACATTCAGTGCGTGGCCGATACGTCCTTCTTCCAGATATCGACGAGCCAGTGTTTCACTAACATCATTTCGATTTTGCTTAAAAACCAGTTTTGAAAGCTTGCCGCGACCCGCAGCAGGATGCCATTCTATCCAACCTTCTTCTTCAAGTTTGTTTAAGACAATTCGCGCATTACGGCGGGTACAAAATAGAATTCCGGTGACATCTTCAAGCTGCGTTTCAGCATCCTGACCGGAGAAATGCTCAAACAAGATCTCAAACTGTTTTCTAAGGCGTGGACTACTCATAAAGAGGAAATACCTTTAAGGGACTTAAGATTAAGTTTCCTCTTTATTGAATCATTTAGCAAGTTAGAGTGACAAAACCTCTATGCTGGTCTGGTCAGCAATCGTCTGTATTTGCTGTGAATTATCCAGTTTTACAGACCACTTACACTCAGCCCCATTTGCCGATAGAACGCAGGCCGGAAGTATCAATTGTAGAGCATCAACCTGAGCCTGAAAGGTTGCTACACTGCCTTTCAATCGCACAACGACTTCGTGAGGGGTCACGATCACTTTACCTTGTGAAAATTCAACGATCATACTTGCGCCTTTTTGTGCTTCTTAACCGCAATCGTCAGTCTGCTGGTGCACACCAAACGCTGTTTTTCGTCGGTAATATCGATTTGCCAGACCTGTGTTGACACACCGAGGTGTTGCGGTTTAGCGGTACCAATCACATAACCACTGCGCATGGCTCTGACATGATTTGCGTTGATATCAAGACCAACACAGTAAGAGCCTTCATCCACACTGTAGTTCGCTGCCAGCGACCCCAAGGTTTCCGCCAGAACCACTGACGCTCCACCGTGCAACATACCTAGAGGCTGATGGGTGAAACTACACACCGGCATAGTCGCAGTAAGGCTATTGTCGGTAAAGCCCGTGTACTCAATTTGCAAATGCTCTATCAGGGTATTTTTAGAAGTACGGTTAAGAGACTCTAATGAGATATTCTTCTTCCAAATACTCATCTATAAATCCTATACTTAGGTAGACAATGACAAGAATGATGCCTGTAGTTAACACGAATGGCAAATATCAAAATGTAGACAATGTGTTTTTATCGCCAGTGGATGACCACCCGGCCATGAAACAATTACGACAAGGGAGTCGCTTCTATGAGAACCTGGACGAAGGTGTGCTGTATTGCTGCGTTCACTTCTGCCATTGCGGCCTGTTCATCGTCCCCTACTGGGCGAAACCAACTAATTTTGTTTTCTGATGCTCAAATGAGTCAACTTGGCGCCCAGTCTTTCGAACAAATGAAGCAGCAGCAAAAAATCAGTCAAGACCAAACGGTCAATGCTTACGTGCAATGTGTAGCAAAAGCCATTACCGACCACGTACCGCCCCAGCCTGAGTTTTCAGAATGGGAAGTGGTGGTATTCGATTCCGATCAAGTCAATGCCTTCGCCCTTCCGGGCGGGAAAATAGGTGTTTACACTGGCTTACTCAAAGTCGCGGTAACGCCTGACCAACTTGCAACAGTTATTGGGCATGAAATCGCCCATGTACTGGCAGATCACAGTAATGAAAGGCTTTCGCAATCTCAACTGGCCAATACTGGACTGCAAATCACCAACGTCGCCTTGGGCGGCTCAGAATACCGCAATGTGACCATGGCTGCGCTTGGTCTGGGCGTTCAGTACGGCGTTATTCTTCCCTATGGACGGACACAAGAATCCGAAGCAGATATCGTAGGGTTAGAGTTGATGGCAAAAAGTGGTTTCGACCCCAACCAAAGTATCGAATTATGGAAGAATATGAGCAAAGCGTCTGGTGGTAGCCAGCCGCCAGAATTGCTCTCCACTCACCCTTCTCACTCTACACGAATCAGTGATCTTCGCCAGAAATCGTCATCACTGCCCAACTACAATGCGACGAAACCAACCTGCAACAAAGCATAAACGCTTCTCCTATAAGATGAGTGTTTTGTTTAGCACTCATCCATCTGACCTGTGTTCAATTCTTGAACAAAACGCTTGCATTTACATATTGATTACATATAGTTAACAACAGGTCAGATGAGATCATCCGATTAATAACTATAACCTCAGATTTCAGTCTTTCGAAAGGACGCGATAACATGAAACAAAGAGCCCTCCTAATCCCTCTCGCTTGGGGGTTAACGCCTGTCGCTCTCGCGGCAGGTTTTCAGGCAAATGAACATTCCGCATCCGGACTGGGTCGAGCCTTCTCAGGCGAAGCTGCTGTCGCTGATAATGCCAGCGTACTGGCACGTAACCCAGCTGCAATGACCCGCTTTGATAAAGCACAATTCTCTGGTGCACTTTCGCTTGTTGATCCCCAAGTTGATGTCACTCAAACCGCAATTGACAATACTCCCTATAACCAGACATCAAAAGACGTCGCGCCTACGCAACTGGTTCCTGGAGCCTACTATATCAGCCCCATTAATGATGCATGGGCATGGGGCATCGGTTTATTCACTAACTATGGCGTTGCTACAGATTATCCAGATGGGATATATGCTGGTGATTTGGCGGGTGATACCTCATTAATCACTATAAACCTCAACCCCAATATTGCATATCGCATCAACGAATCGCTGTCCCTTGGAGCTGGCGCCAACGTAACGTATGCCGAAGCAGAGCTCACCCGCCATAAAGGTATGCTTGCAGGTGTAATGGGAGGGATGCCAAGTGACAGGTTAATTGGGCTTAAAGGTGACACCTATTCATTCGGCTGGAATGTCGGAGCCTTGTACGAAATTAACGACAACCACAGATTTGGAATGACCTACCGTTCCGCCGTTGATTTACAGTTCAAGGACGGTGAGTTCTCTAGCTACGGTTCGGGCATCGCTACCCAGCCCACGGTCGACGGGAGATTGGATGTTACCCTTCCTGCAATCTGGGAACTGTCTGGTTTCCACAAATTTGCCGACAAGTGGTCGCTGCACTACAGCTGGTTCCGAACGGAGTGGAGCAGCTTTCAAGAGTTGAAAGCGACCTCACCTGACTGCAACGATGGCACTGCGGGACAATGTTTTTATAAGAAGGAAGATTACAACGACAATAATCGTTACTCACTTGGTTTCACTCACTATCTGAACAATGACTGGACCCTCCGTGCAGGCTTTGCACTTGATGAGCAGGCAGGAAAAACCACGTTAAGTATTCCCGATACCGACCGTTACTGGTATTCGGCCGGATTCACCTATCAGTGGAACCCTAACCTCTCCTTTGATGCTGGCTTCACCTACATTAACGGCAAATCTGGCAGCTTTACTGAAGAAAACGTTGCGGGAGAAACCCTTGGATTTGAGGCTAAATCCTCTGCCGTTATTGGCGCTCTTCAAATGAACTACGTATTCAACTAAGGCCAGGAAAAAGGATTATCAGATGAAAAAAATCCATATCGCAACCGTCATTTCCGGTGCACTGCTGTTGTCAGCCTGTGGTGGAGAAGCAGAACAGAGCGGCGATGCCACGTTGCCTGTATTTGAGACTTATATCAGCGAATCACTGGCTCAACCTACCAAGCTTCAATTTACACTGCAGGGTATTGATGCCACCGTCCCTGTTCCCAACAACCTACTGTTTAATAGCGTGGATGCAACACTAGAAATACCGACAGGTGGTGATGACGCTTTGGGCAACCCACTTGCCGCGATGGGACAAATGGATGGTTGGTCGACGACATCACAACTGGTCGTCCCATTTGGTGCAGCGTTAACATCATCACCATCGCCAAACGCGGTAACTCTAATTAAGTTGACAGACAAAGTGACCGGGAACCCACTTCCAGAAAAGCAACTGACTTATGGTGTCGATTTTGTGACTGCCACTCAGGGCAATAACCTGATTGTCGTTCCGCTCGCTGACTTCGATCCCGCCTCCGAGTACATCATAGCCGTTACCGACAGCTTATTAGATGAGACAGACCAAAAGGTAGGCATGTCACAGAGTTATGCGACTCTTAAGTCAAAAAGCCGCATCTACGAGTCAGGCGATCTGGCCTCAGCTCAAAGCCTGACACACGGTATTGAACAACTTGTACAGGCTGGTACAGCTGGGGCGGTTGATCCTACAAGCATCGTGTATTCTGCCTGGTTTACCACTCAATCGGTCGGTGTGACGCTTTACGCGACTAAGGCTGTGTATGCTCAAACTCAGGATCCTGCCTACAGCTACAACGGTATATGGCAAGGTACTGCAAACCCAAACAACGTGGACTTAAGTCAAGTCGGTCATATGAACTTTGGCGTGACTCAGGATTACGCGTTGGCAGTCGCCGGAGACAGTAACTTTACCAAATACTTTGTCACTGAAGAGCAAAGAGACCAGCTTATCGGTTTATACAACTTTGAACAGCCTGGTACGGTTAACGTCACCAAAGGAAGCATCAAGCTACCCTACTACCTTGAAACGGGTGAAAACTGGAACACGCAACCTTTTGAGTCCGGCTCAACCAGCCTTGCCATTATCAATCACATCATTCAGGATGAAGCCGAGAAGTCAAACTTCGTCACACAACTTGTCAGTAAAGGTATAGACCCGACAAAGTTTGAAACCGATCCCGCTTCAGTATTGCCCGACATGATGGGATATACATTCACTAAGCTCGATGGCTCCAGATACGATGAAGAGCGGATAGTGACCCAATATGCACCAGTACCCGCTGTCAAATCGCTACAAGATGTCAACTTCTTGTTGTTTACGCCAAGCGCTGGGGCAATTAATGGCATCGTTATTTATCAGCATGGCATTACCTCAGCAAAAGAAAATACCTATTTGTTTGCCAACAATATGGTTAATGCCGGTCTTGCTCTTATCGCCATAGATGCGCCTATTCATGGTGACCGAAGCCTTGATGAACAACGCTCCGCCAATGCAGATATTCTTGCCTATATGAACCTGGCCGTTCTGCCTGTGGCTCGTGATAACATTCGCCAAGCAATGTTAGATCTTATCGGGCTGCGATTAGCGCTAACCACCAACCAATTGGCGCTGACATTTACAGGCACTCCACTTGAAAATTTGGCTTCCACGATAACCAACCCGCCGGGCTTCCTTGGTCACTCTTTAGGCGGCGTTCTGGGTGTCCCTGCCGTTACTCAGGCCAATGCACCGATCAGTAACACGGCTGATGTGTTATTTAAGTTCAAAAATGCGGCATTTATCAATGCTGGCGGCCAGGCGGCGAATCTATTGTTTGGCTCTGGTGCCTATGGTCCTTTGATTTCTCATAATATTGCACTGTCTGCCGGCATAGGCTATGACCAGTTTGCTGCTGTCGCTAATTGTGGTGAACCCGATAGTGATGATTATGAGAAGAACTGTTTGTTGGCGTTTGAAGCTCAAAACATCCCTGAAAATTACCAAAACATTTTGGGGACGAATTTGCAGTTCATTTACGCGGCTCAAACCGTTCTGGATACAGCTGATCCATATACGCACGCGACTACTTTAAAAGCGTTGGGCACTCCGGTTTATATGGCTCAGGTGCTAAACGATGATACCGTTCCTAATAATGTGCCAGGGTCACCTGATGGTATATCCGGTACTCGTTATGTTACTCAGTCTCTGTTTGCCGGTACCGAGCCACTTGCAGCAAAACTTGGGCTGACGCTAGTAGACAGTAGTTACGCGGGAGCGGGAGAATCTAATCCATTTGTTCGCTTTAACTCAGTGGCACAACACTCCACTTTTGTCGCTGTTCAGGACACGACCACCATGTCGGATCTGCCCCATCATGCAGAAATGCAATCCGAGGTGGTTTCATTCTTTGCAACAGGCACCAGCAGCATATCAAATGCCGGTAATGTATTAGAATAAGTGGCTAAAGGTTAACATTATAAAAGCGAGCTATTAACAGCTCGCTTTTTCATTGTGACTTTAAACACTGAGCAAAAATAGGATCTTAATGTTCTCTGTTTACTAACGAGCTATTCGAGCTTTCTAAGCTCTTCAACTGTTGAAAACATTTCGCCCTGTTTGATCATAATATTCCATTCACGATAGGCATCCTCAGAGATCTCTTCCCAACACCAACCGTCTGCAAGGCCATTGACTTTTATCAACTCATCTTCAACACGAATCGTGATATCCCCTTTCTGATGTGTTTTCTCACCATGATTTGAAACATCGGTCACCAAATATCCGGTGTCTTCTTCACTTCTGGTAAAGCGATATTCAACAGGATCGAGTGATTCGAGAATTTTTATAATTTTCCCGCACTCCTCGATTGTAAAAAAAGGCACACGGAATCCCTTCCAGTTCACGTCAGGGTTAAAAAATCCACGGGCAATGACGGTTTCCGACAACGCGAAAAACGCTTCACGAAACGGGGTGTCGTTAGAGTGATTTTCAGACATAGTTAGATGCTCCCTTTTTGATTCTCAGAATCGACAGATGAGTTGCTAAAAGTATATACCCTAGTCCAAACTCTCACCGTACTGATGACCAGATTCTCAGAACAAATACAATATCGTACAACGTGTCAGCCGAATTGATTTACCGGCTTGGAAATATCTCGCTATGAAAGTCACTCCTCTTGATTTAGTTGACGGATTAGTCTGGCTGGTGTGCCGCCATAAAGACAGTCCGCTGGAACGTCGCCATTTACCACGGAATTCGCTGCGATAACCGAACGAGTACCAATGGTTACTCCTTGGTTGATGACACTATTGCCGCCAATCCACACATCATCTTCAATTGTAATTGGCTTGCAGAAGGTTTCCCAACGTCTTCGGCTAAGATAGTCGAGTGAATGAGCTGCTGTATAAAACTGGACACTTGGGCCAATAAGTACATTATTGCCAATAGTAATAGCTGCACCATCAAGCATCACTACATTCATATTAATGAACGTTTCATCGCCGATCGTAATGGTTTTACCAAATTCGCAAGTAAAAGGAGCTTGAACAAAGCTCTTTCCAATACGTCCAAATAGCTGCCCTTGCAAAGCCATACGCCGATTATCATCAGCTTCATTGTTAAACTGTTTGAGAGCTTGAGCAGCTTGAGAACGAAGAGCACTGACTTCTTTATCAGCGCCATCAAATACTTGCCCAGACATCATTTTCTCGAGTTCAGTCATTTGTGGAATCCTAAATGGGGTCAATGAAAACACTTTACGTAATTTGAGATAGAGATAAAGTGAAAACTCGTCAAAAATACAAAAACATTCAAGTGCCGCTAGAACCGAGATGGAGCCCTCACTATGGAGAGCTCCTAACAAAAACTAACTATCTTACGGCCACAGTTCTATTGCGCCCTACTGCCCCTCGACAAGTTATTAGGGAGTATGAATTGCACCGTTTGGCGTACGGGATTGAGTCCATTCTTGCACCCCCCAATCCAGTTCAAACTGTTTCGCCAACTCTACATCTAGGTCTACTCCAATACCGGGTATATCACTCGGATATAGATAACCATTGTCCGCTTCAACGACACCAGAGAAAATCGCTCTAAGCTCATCATTTGGTGCATCCCACTCCTGAATCGCTGAATTAGAAAGAGCAATGTTGAGGTGAAGGTTCACACTGTGACCAATCGGGGTCATGTCCTGAGGACCATGCCATGCCATACGAACGCCGTAGTTTTCACATAAATTAGCCAGTTTTATCGCCGGAGTGATACCTCCAATTTGACTGATGTGGACTCGCATGAAATCCAATTGACGTTTTTCAACGATACGTTTCCATTCCATTGGGTTGTTAAACAACTCCCCGATCGCGATCGGCGTAGCACACTGGCTACGGATATTTTCCAACCATTCCGTTTGGTGAGGTGGTAAAGGATCCTCGATGAAATACGGTTTGTAAGGTTCGAGGTCTTTAATCAATTGTAGTGCCTGAATTGGAGCCAGACGTTCGTGAATATCATGCAGCAATTCGACTTCATAGCCCAGTTGCTCACGTAGATGTTTGAAGAGTGCAACGACACTACGCATATACGCCTTTTGGTCGTAATATGCGCCGTGCGTCTGAGTTTTATTCAAGTGGGGAATCGATGCTTTACCGCCATAGAGCCCCATCTGGCAGCGAACATGGCGGAAACCTTTGTCCATTAATGCACGAACATTTGCCTCAACCTCTTCAGGCGTTCCACCGTCCGCATGGTAATACACATCAATCGCATCTTTCGCCTTACCACCAAGCAACTGATAAAGAGGCATACCCGCTAGCTTACCTTTTATGTCCCACAACGCCATATCTACACCGCTTATCGCGTTATTAAGTACGGGACCATTTCGCCAGTAGGCATTTACCATCATCATGTTCCATAGATCATTGATATTGTTAGCATCACGTCCTATTAGTAATGGTTTCAAATATTCTTCAACGACGTTTTTGACGGCAAGTGGTCTCTGTTGGAAAGTCGCACATCCAAGCCCATAAACACCTCTGTCGGTATGAACTTTTACCGCAACTAAGTTGTGGTCTTTTGGTTTGGTAAAAATGACTTCAATATCAGTAATGACGGTAGGTTTCATAACAATCCTATGTGTTTTTATCTAAATTCTTTGTCTTACCTGTCGGCTCGCCTTCATAACGACAGTTTTGAGAACGTTCTCATTTGAAATCAAAAAAAACGATACAAAGACAATGATGATAACGTTCTCATTATCCTCAACAAGTTATTCTGTATAGTGTAAACTGTCAACGTACCTGTATCATTATTCCAATAAGACTGTGATCAATAGTTAATTTTATGGCACCTGAAAACAACAAAAAAAGAGTCACCATTAAAGAAATTGCTCAACAAACCAACCTTTCGGTTGCGACCGTAGGTCGGGCTTTTGCCTCTCCGGAGCAAGTAAAACCAGACACCCTGCAGGTTATAATGGGAGTCGCAAAGGAACTAGGCTACCAACCTAATCAAGCAGGAAAAGCGCTAAGAACCGGTAAATCTTATGAGATAGCGATTATGTTACCCTTCGACCGACAGGGTGCTGCTTCAACCATGGGGGCGGCTCAATATGATTTAATTGCAGGATTCTCTAAAACCCTTCATTGCCATGGCTACAACATGAAGCTCCTTCCTTACACATCGAAACAGGAGATGACCGAAGTATTTGAGAACTACTTAGCGAAGTATCGTCCTGATGCATTTGTCGTAACACAATTAGAGCCACAAGACGCAAGAATCGCTCAGTTAGACAAAAAACAAATCCCAACGATCACTTTTGGTCAAAGTGATCTCGACTCGAAAGTTCACTGCTTCGATTTTGACAATTATGCCTTCACTTTCAATGCCGTAGAGAAACTGGTCGCCATGGGCAAGAAACGAATCACTTACCTCGCAGCCGACGATAATTACACGCATTATCTCAACCAGTTAGAAGGATTTTCAGCGGCAAAACAGCTACATGAAAACACGGGTGTGTCGTTGGAGACGCTCAGGCTAGACCTAACAAATGATACCAATGTGGAGCAACTACTCGACGATGTTGTGGCCAACAGCGATGCCATTATTACCGTTTCTGTACATCTGACTCACCTACTTAAAAACGTAGCCAAATCACAAGGTAAAACAATCGGTGAAGACTTAACCATTTGCTGCTCCACCGCAACCTTGAATATGTTACAGATGCTTGATATTCCAGTGTTATGTTACTACCAAGACTTCTCCCAAGCCGGAGAGATTCTGTCCAGCCTCGCGATTCAGGCCGCTAACGAAGTCCAAGCAGAGCCAAAGAGAACGATAAATTTATATGAGTTTATCCAACTAACCTAGAGTTTTGACATGCCAATTAGCCACGTAAATCTGGGTCGCGACGCCCTGAATGAGCTCTACCCGTTCTCAAACAGATAACGACTTTCTGTCGGCGATCCTTCGAATTATTAGATGATTGCCGCTATTGAGTCGACGAAGCACCATTTGCTCGACCCACGATAGTCTTATTATTGTTTAACCAATAGCAAAGCAGCCCGACACACAACCCCCAGAAAGCACTACCCACACCCAGTAAATTGATTCCAGAAGCAGTAAACAGAAATGTAAACAGAGCTGCCTCTCGGCATTGGCTGTCTGCCATTGAGACGGATAAGCAGTTTTTTAATGTGGGCATTACAGCAAGACCAGCAACTGCAATGACAACCGGCGCAGGAACAGCGCTAAACAGAGATACAAATGACATACCCAATATGCCCGCCAAGAGGTAAAATACCCCCATGGAAATCCCTGCCATATAACGTGTCTTTGGGTTTTCGTCCGCACTTGGCCCCATACAAATTGCACCTGTAATAGCTGCAAGATTAAAAGCAAAACCACCGAGCGGTGCCAATAATAAACCAGTCACACCTGTCGTTGTGATAACTTTTGACGATTTGACTTGATATCCATTGGCTTTTAGAACAGCAAATCCCGGTAGATTCTGCGAAGCCATGGTAACGATAAACAGTGGTATACCTACACTGATCAAGGAGAAAAATTCAACATCTGGCGCAATGAAAACGGGAACGGTGAACCCCATTATCACTTCACTAATATCAAGTTTTCCCAGACCAATACACATTCCCATCGCGACTATAAAAATACTGGGGATCAATAGATTTCCCAGCCAAGCTCTTGCCAGAATAAACATCGCCAGCATCACAAATACAACTTCCCCCTCCTCCATTAACGAAGTAAACAAGCCCAATCCAAACTGCAACAAAATACCCGCTAACATGGCCGATGCTATCGGTGTTGGTATCTGTTTGAGTACCCTTTCAAATATCCCCGCTAAGCCAACTAACGTAGTTAGCAGTGAACTAAACAAAAATACCGCGATCGCCTGGTTCATAGTCATCCCTTCAAGGGATGTGATTAACAGTGCCGCTCCAGGTGTCGACCAGGCCGTTACAATGGGTTTCTTGTAGTGGAATGAGAGCGATATAGTCGTCACCCCCATACCAATCCCTAGTGCCCAAAACCAAGAAGCAACTTGCTCATCAGTTGCACCTGCACTCATTGCAGCCTGAAATATGATCGCAGCGGCACTAGCATATCCAATGAAAACAGCAATAAAACCTGTGGTTATGTGTGAAAGTTTTATCTTAGTCATGTTATTTCATCCCTTTGTGCGTTATAACGGTCATACATTCAATCTAGCACTTGTGCGCTATAACGCACAAGCTATTTGTCGAGAAAATATGCAAACAGAAATAAAAGTCGGTGATAACTTAAAGCGCCTTCGTAAAGAAAAAGGATGGAGCCTAGATACCGCCGCCAAAGAGACCGGGGTTAGCAAAGCAATGCTGGGGCAGATTGAGCGTGGGGAATCAAGCCCCACCGTAGCAAAGCTGTGGCAGATAGCGTCCGGGTTCAATGTGTCATTTTCTAGCTTTATCACAACCAGTTCTAACAATGAACTCACTAGTCTTTTCAGAGATGCAAACGAATTAAGGCGTGAAGAATACAATGTCGGTTTTTTTGTCAGCTTGTTATTTCCTTTTGAACCAGCACTAGGTTTTGAGATATTCGAACTGACCCTGGCACCCAATTATCAGCACGAATCTGAACCTCATAACCGTGGCGTTACCGAACACATACTATGTATTTCCGGAGAAATGGCGGTATTGTTTGATGGTCAATGGCATACCTTACGTGCTGGACAAGCCGTACGCTTCAATGCCAACCAGACACATGGCTACAAAAATATCGGCAAGGAAAATGCAGTATTTCATGATGTTATTCATTACCCTGGAAAGTAGCCTATAAGTTTAGCTCTTGATTCTTGCCATGTCGGTTTACTGTCCTACCCAGCGACAAATCATCCTCACAACCGTGAGGATGACGGCATTCATGGCAGTGACTTTTTGCTCACGCATTTTCATAACCGCTTTCATTGTTCCAGTACATTGAAGCAAAATCGACACTCAATAATTCGTGCTTATCTGAATTCGTTGCGATTGACATACAACTCACAGGACAGAAATAACGTTATTTCATAGAGAATCTCTACCGAATTTGGTACGTTACATTACGACACGTAGACATCAGACCACTAAACTGGTGTTAGTTTAGCGTAGCAAACTCCAGCGTAAGTGGGTTAAAGGGATACACCCGTAGAACTTTAAGGGAACCAATTTCAAATGACACAAGAAACAAAACATGCCTTAGTTGTCGAAGGTGGAGCTATGCGGGGTATATTTGCAGCTGGGGTTTTAGACGGCTTTATTGACCACAGCTATAACCCTTTTGACTTTTGCATCGGTGTCTCTGCTGGCGCGACCAATATCGCCTCTTGGCTCTCGGAACAACGTGGTCGAACCTATACCATCATTGCCGACTACTCTTGTCGTCCTGAGTTTATTAACTTCCGTAAGTTTGCCGGAGGTGGGCATTGGTTAGATCTCGACTGGCTATGGGATCATATCGCGATACATTATCCTTACGATATGCAGGCATTTAACAAGCAGTCTATCCCTTTCCATATTGTCACGACCGATGTGAACACAGGTTACCCTGTCTACACATTAGGAGCAGAAAATAATTTAGAGATGATTCTAAAGGCATCTTGCTCGGTGCCTATGGCCTACCGAACACCTTTAACTATCAAGGGCCGAAAGATGATTGACGGCGGCGTCGCTGATTCGATTCCTGTGATTGAGGCATACAATAGAGGTGCTAGGGTTATCACCGTGATTCTGTCTCAAAAACAAGGTTATATCAAACGCCCACCTAAAGCACCCTGGCTATTGCGTCGGTTTATGAAAAACACCCCTCAACTGGCTGAAGCAATGATCAACCGAGCGGAGCAATACAACCAAACCATGGCGTTTATCAACAATCCCCCACCAGACTGCACTATTCGCGTCATTACTCCAGAAGATAGCTTTTCTGTAGGAAGGTTAACAACAAATAAAGACAAGCTTGAAGCTGGATATCAGATGGGTTTAAGGGCTGCGCGAAACGTGGTTCAACAAATGCCTTAATCTGTTGTTGCTATAGGTTCTGCTTCGCCATATAGCCGTCATCCTCACGCAAGTGAGGATCTCCTAAAGCGCATAGCTAATTGAAAAATAATGACTAAGTCGCGTATATTGCGTTCACAGCACGCTGTATGAGATTCCCTTTTTCGCCATATAGCCGTCATCCTCACACAAGTGAGGATCTCCTAAAGCACGTAGCTAATTGAAAAATAATGACTAAGTCGCGTATATTGCGTTCACAGCACGCTGAATGAGATTCCCATTTTCAAGGGAATGACAGGGTCATTTTTTTGGTTCAGAAACGAGAAAAGGGGCATAAACAAGTCAACACGAACCTTGCTGACCTAAGGGCACAAGATTAATCGTAGAAGTCAACAGAGCAGTAACGAGTGTGCTGTCACGCGCTGCTTAGCAATGGTATATCCAACATATAAGATCAAAAAAGCGAGCTCGAAGCTCGCTTTTAACCATCTGTTTTTGTTATATATTACAGCAATTCTACCGACTGCTGTGCAATCACGAATTCTTCGTTGGTTGGAATCACCATCGCTACGGCACCCAGCATTTCAGATTGACCGATGACACCAGCATTCCCGAAACGAGCATCTTCGTTACCCTTCACGTCTTCTTTAAAACCAAGAAGCTTAAGGTTTTTCAGAATCTCACTGCGGATTGGCATAGAGTTCTCGCCGATGCCACCAGTGAAGATGATGCCATCAAATGAATCTAACGCAGCCAGATAAGAGGCGATGTACTTTGATACACGGTAAGTAAACACTTGGAACGCCAGCTTAGCGCCTTCATGACCCTCTTCCATTGCTTCTAGAATGCCACGTGCGTCGCTGGTGAGACCAGACACACCCAGGAAGCCAGACTCTTTGTTAAGCGCATTGAACACTTTGTCCTGTGACCAGCCCTTCTTCAGAAGGTACTCGATGATACCTGGATCTAAGTCACCACAACGTGTCCCCATCATTAAGCCAGACAGCGGTGTGAAGCCCATAGAGGTATCAATTGACTCACCATTGTTAATGGCACATACAGACGCACCGTTGCCAAGGTGTACAGAAATAAAGCTCGACTCTTCAATTGGCTTGTTGATCATCTTCGCTGCTTCGCGGCTTACGAAGTAATGGCTAGTACCGTGGAAGCCGTAACGACGGATGCCGTAGTCTGTATATAGTTCATTAGCGATAGCACCCGTGTACGCACGCTCAGGCATCGTTTGGTGGAAAGCCGTATCAAATACTGCAAATTGTGGAAGAGACGGAAACGCTTCCATCGCCGCTCGGATACCGATAGCGCCTGCCGGGTTATGTAGTGGAGCAAGATCCGCAAGCTTCTCAATTTCCGCTGTCACTTCTTCGTTGATGCGCACAGTCTTAGTGAATTTCTCACCACCGTGAACAATACGGTGACCAACAGCGACAATGTTCTCTTGTAAACCGAGCTCATCGGTAAGTCCTACAAGCTTGCTGATAGCGATTTTATGGTGGCTGTCATCGCCCTCAATCGCAATTTCAGTTTTCTCACCGTTAAATTTCCAGCTCATACGAGACTCAGGAAGACCAAAGCACTCACCAAGACCTGAAAGCACTGCTTCACCATTTAGTGAATCAATAACGGCGAACTTGAGTGACGAGCTACCAGAGTTAATCACGAGAACAAACGAATTAGACATGGGGGAAATATCCTGTTTTGAGCATTGATGGAAGACGACTTCCTAATATTTGTTTGTATTATTCAATATTTTTTGAATCTTTCAACTTTCTTTTATGCACATTACTGTATCAAAATGATTTTTATTGATAATGATCAAGGTAGCATTTAATTCATATGTTGAATTTAATCGATTGCATGCCCTAATTATAGGGTCTTTCATGCAAGTCGCTTATTAAAGACACAAAAAAGCCGAGCTAATGCTCGGCTTTCAACTATTTTTGAGTGCTCAACTAATTTTAAGCTTCGTCACGACGGTTGCGTGAGAATGAGCGCTCGCCACGGTGGCTACCACGGTGATCGCCACCACGGTTACGGTCAAAGCGACGCTCGCCATCACGGCCACGGCCACCTTCACGGTTACCATCGCGGTTACCACGATAGCCACCGCCTTCACGGTTACCACGGTAACCACCACGGTTGCCATCACGGTTACCGTCACGACGACCACCTTCACGGCGACCACGAGGCTCACGAAAATCAGTAAAGTCGACCACTACCGCACCCGCTTCTTTTTGGCGAATACGTAGTTTACGAAGCTTGCCAGCAACGTCAGACGTCATTGCTTTTGGAAGCTGAACGTAAGTTGACTCACGGTCTAGCTTGATAGCACCGATAGAACCTTTAGTTAGGCCTAGTTCGTTCGCTAGTGCGCCAACAATGTCTTTAACCTGAACGCCCTGCTCGCGACCCACTTGCAGTTGGTACGTATCCCAGTCTTGGGTATTAAAGTTACGACCACCATCACGACCACCGTCGCGATCGCGATTGTCACGACGCTCTTTACGACGCTGCTTATCACGTTCAATTGCAGCGATCATTGGGTCTTCACCAATATAGAACAGTGGACGTTTACCCTGTTGACGCTTAAGAAGAATTGCCGCTAATGTTGCCGCGTCAATTTCTAAGCTTTCTTGTAGCTTGTCTACCAGTTCAGCAAACTTATCCAGTGACTTGTGCTCAGTTTCTTGACCAAGCTCTTCAGCAAGTTTAACCAGACGAGCCTCTGCAACTTTGTCGCGTAGAGGAAGTTGGATTTCTTCCATTGAAGACTTAGTTACGCGCTCGATAGTGCGAAGCATACGAATTTGGTTGGTGCGAACAAGAAGGATCGCTTTACCTTTACGTCCAGCACGACCAGTACGGCCGATACGGTGGATGTAAGACTCAACATCGAATGGGATGTCGTAGTTGAATACGTGGGTAATACGTGGAACGTCTAGGCCACGCGCAACAACGTCAGTTGCAACTAGAATGTCGATAACACCTTGTTTGATATGATCAACGGTACGCTCACGCAGAGACTGAGGAATGTCACCGTGTAGCGCTGCTGCTTTGAAGCCGCGTGCTGATAGCCAGTCTGCAAGACGCTCAGTGTCTTGACGAGTACGTACAAACACGATTGACGCGTCAGTTTCTTCTGTTTCCAGAAGACGAGACATTGCTTCGTCTTTCTCAACGCCTTTAACAACCCAGAACTGCTGTTCTACTTTGTCTACTGTGTGGTTTTTACCAGCAACGTCGATGTACTCTGGCTCGCGCAAGAAACGATCAACGATCTTCTTAAGCATTGGTGGCATAGTTGCAGAGAATAGTACGCGCTGTGCAGTTTCTGGAGCGTGCTCCATGATCTCTGTTACGTCATCAACAAAGCCCATGTTTAGCATTTCATCTGCTTCGTCCAGTACAAATGTGTGTACTTCGTCCAGGTGCAGACGATCGCGGTTGATAAGATCTTGAACACGACCAGGAGTACCAACAACGATATGAGCGCCAGATTTAAGAGCACGCATTTGATCAACGATGGATGCACCACCGTAGATTTCTAAAACTTTTAGACCAGCTATGTTTTGGCCAAGGTTTTTCATCTCAGCGGCAACCTGAATCGCAAGTTCACGAGTCGGTGCAAGAACCACAGCTTGTGGTTTACGTTGGCTTAGGTCTAGTTTGTTTAGTAGAGGAAGAGAGAAAGCAGCTGTTTTACCAGTACCAGTCTGAGCTTTACCTAGCGCATCTTTACCTTCAAGTAGGTGCGGAATTGCCGCAGCCTGGATAGGAGTTGGAGATACGAAACCCATTCCGTCAAGAGCAGAAAGGATTGAATCGTTCAGCGATAGATCACTGAACTGAATTGTAGAATCTGTCATTGGGATCCCATTCATAGATTAATAACTAGGTCCCACGAGCTCTACCAATTCCAAACTGATCCAGATTGTCTCTTTAAAACAATCGATTAAGAGCTGATTCCATTCAGATGCGGAAAAGTAACAAATCGCATCAAGCCGCTAGGGACGTAAACAAGGAGGCGGATTATTCCCTAAATGCACAAAAAAAGCCAGAAAAAATTGAAATACATCACAATTTTCTTCTCAATGAGAAATTTCTGTATAAACCTCCAACAAAATCACGCTTTACCCGCTTACCCCGGCTATTTTCGAGTGCTTAAATTCGGCTAGGCATCCTTGTGCCATTTGGGTATAGTGTCGGCACTCTCATTGTTAAGAAGTAGATACATGTTCCAAGACAATCCGTTACTCGCTCAACTGAAACAACAAATCCAGGAAAACCTTCCTAAAAAAGAAGGCACCATCAAAGCCACTGAAAAAGGATTTGGCTTCCTAGAAGTTGACGCTAAGACCAGTTTCTTTATCCCACCTCCGTACATGAAAAAGTGTATGCACGGTGACAAAGTTGTTGCGATTATTCGCACAGAAAAAGAGCGCGAAGTAGCGGAACCTCAAGAACTTATCGAACAAGCAGTGACCCGCTTTATCGGTCGTGTAAAGTTGTTTAAAGGCAAACTCAACGTCACTCCAGATCACCCGCAGCTGAAAAAGTTAACGTTAAAAGCGAAAACGAAGAAAGGCATTAAATCCGATGATCTGAAAGAAGGCGATTGGGTTGTTGCGCAAGTTATTCGTCACCCTCTAAAGGGTGATAACGGATTTTTCGTTGAAATCACGGAAAAAATTACCGATGCAGACGATAAAATTGCGCCTTGGTGGGTAACGCTGGCACAAAATGATCTGCCTAATACAGAACCTGCCGGGCTGGATTCATGGGAAATCAAAGACGACGCAGCACTAGAACGCGTTGACTTAACCGATATGCCTTTCGTCACCATTGACGGTGAATCGACCAAAGATATGGATGACGCACTGTTCGCCAAAAAAACCGCCAATGGCGATTTTGAACTGACCATTGCGATTGCCGATCCAACGGCTTACATCACACCAGAAGATAACATGGACAAAGTCGCGCGTGAACGAGGCTTTACCATCTACCTTCCTGGCCGAAATATTCCTATGTTACCTCGCGACTTGGCGGATGAGCTTTGTTCACTCATCGAAAATGAAGTGCGCCCTGCGATTTGTTGTCAGGTAACCGTAACTGCCGACGGTGTCATTCAGGATGATATTAAGTTCTTCGCAGCAAACATGAAGTCTCACGCTCGTCTGGCTTACGACCACGTGTCAGACTGGCTCGAAACAGACACATGCGAGAAATGGCAACCAAGCGATGGAATTGCACAAGTTGTTCGTGATCTTCAAGACTTTGCTAACACTCGTGCTACGTGGCGAGAAACCCATGCAGTCGTCTTCCCTGACCGTCCAGATTATCGTTTTGAATTAAGCGAAGATAATGATGTAGTAGCCATTCACGCAGACATGCGTCGCACTGCAAACCGTCTGGTTGAAGAATCTATGATTACCGCTAACATTTGTGCTGGTCGCGTTCTAAGCCGAGCATTTGGTTTTGGTGTGTTTAACACACATTCAGGCTTTAAAGCCGACAAACTCAAAGACGTAGTCGAACTGGTTAATCAAGGTAAAGAAGACAACCACTATACCGATGAAAACCTGTCGACATTAGAAGGTTTTGCTTCTCTGCGCAGAGAGTTGGGCAATCTGGATTCCAGTTACCTCGACAACCGAATTCGCAAGTATCAGGCATACAGTGAAATCAGTAATCAACCTGATGCGCACTTTGCTATGGGACTTGACGTCTACGCAACCTGGACTTCGCCGATTCGTAAGTACGGAGACATGGTAAACCACCGTCTTCTTAAAGCTTTCATCCTGGGTGCCGAACCCATTCAACAACCAGATGATGCACTGGGAGAAGAGTTAGCTATTCATCGCAAGCACCATAAGATTGCAGAGCGTACCGTGGGCGATTGGCTATATGCGCGTACTCTGGCAGATGAGCCAAAAGCGAAAACAGAATATACCGCCGAGATCTTTGATATTAACCGTGCTGGCATGCGTGCTCGTCTGATTGAGAACGGTGCGACGGTGTTTATCCCTAACCCGCTGATCGTTGACAACAAGGAACGTATCGAAGGCAATAACGAAAACGGTACAGTGTCAATCGACAAAGAGGTCGTTTATCGCTTAGGAGACACCCTTAAAGTGGTTCTTCACGAAGTGAATCAGGAAACACGTAGTTTGATAGCAAAACCCGTTGAAGTGTTTGCAGATGCGCCGAAAGAGGCTACGGAAATTGCTGAACAGGCTTAATAAAACAGTCTTAACATGAAGAACGGGAGCCTCTGCTCCCGTTTTTTATTCTTTACCAAAAATAGGCCTTGGGGTCTTTCTCGATCTCCCGCATTATCGCTGTCAAATCGGAACTTTTCCCCAGAAATGGGTACGGCATCCAGTTGTTACCGTCTTCCTCATCAGGCACAAACAACAACCATTCTCGAGTATTTGAATCCAGCTCTACACGTGCAACCGCACTAATGTAACTGGAAGTACTTGAGTCAAGTAAGTAGTGAGCTTTGGAGAACAAAACACCGTGGTCAAGCATTTCGAACAAAGACTTCCCAAGCTCTACGGGCATGCTTTTATTGCGGTTACTGCAAACAATCTCCGCACACCTTTCCAGGCGACATTGTGACATTTCGATCAGTGTCATACACCCCACCCAACAACCTTGTATGTGTTTAATATAACCGCTTTTTCTACTTTTTGTTAGCCATCTATAGGGTACAAAAATGAATTTTGCGTCCTATTTCCTCAACTCTGTAACAGCACTTCACAAAAGTGTCATACTAACGAAATATCATGTGGCGAATTGTTACCTATTATGGAGTTTACCTATGCTTCGCGTCGCTTTAGCCGCTCTACTTTCTCTGTCTCCCTTTATTGCTGCTCAGGCGGAAGAGGTCAATATCTCAGGTTCAACGTCCGTTGCTCGTATCATGGATGTACTTGCTGAACACTACAACGCTTCTCACAAAAATACCTTTATAGCGGTTCAGGGTGTGGGCTCCACTGCAGGTATCACACTAGTAAAGAAAGGTGTTGCTGACATTGGCATGAGCAGTCGTTACCTTACTGAAGAAGAAAGCAACGAAGCAATGGATGTGTTTCCAATTGCCTACGATGGTCTCGCTATCGTTGTTAATCTCGCTAATCCCATCCAAAACCTGACACGTGAGCAACTCTTCGATATCTATAAAGGGAATATCACGAACTGGAAACAGGTGGGTGGCCCCGATCAGGAAATCGCAGTAGTGACTCGTGAAGCCTCTTCCGGCACTCGTTACAGTTTTGAAACGCTACTTGGCCTGACTCGTGTTATTAACGACCGTCTGGTATCGGATATCAACCCAACTAACTTAGTGGTAAACAGCAACAGCATGGTAAAAACCATCGTTAACCACAACCCGCACGCTGTAGGCTTTATTTCTGAAGGCTCGGTTGATCGCTCAGTTAAAGCGATTCAATTTGAAGGTGTCGAGCCAAATACCAAAAACATTGCAGATGGAAAGTACAAGTTGGCGCGCCCTTTCCTGCTCTTACACAAAAAAGATGATATTGATGACGATGCCGACAAATTCATCGATTTTGTGCTATCTAAACAAGGCCAGGCACTGATTCAGGAGTATGGTTATACACCAATCAAAAAATAGTCGTTTAATCAGGAGAGCATTGCTCTCCTTTTTATTGCCATCGGTTACACAAACTTCGAAACGGCAATTTGACCAATCTCATCATTTACTGCACTGTTATAGCAGCTATTTACATCACTTCGTTATATCCAATTAAACTCAAGAGGAATGCATCGATGATTGTAACCACCACTCAATCCGTTGAAGGTAAAAGAATTGTTGCTTACAAAGGCGTCATCGCTGGCGAAGCTATTCTCGGAGCAAATGTCTTCAAAGATATGTTTGCCGGGCTACGTGACATTGTGGGTGGTCGATCCGGCACCTACGAGCGAGAATTGCAACATGCTCGCGAAATAGCACTCCGTGAGCTTGAGCAAAAAGCTGCGGATGTTGGCGCTAACGCAGTTGTTGGCGTTGACTTAGATTATGAAATACTGGGGACGGGCAATGGGATGTTGATGGTGTCGGCGAGTGGTACTGCAGTTGTTGTTGACTAACTAGATTGCCTTTACCGAGGTTTTCATTTTCAGCCCAGCAATCGCCGTCCCCATCTTTCTAATGGGTACTCGTCAGGCTTTATCTGGGCTGGTTATTAATGCTAGAGGGGAGCCAGTCAAGTTAGCTGCTCTTTATGTTTCTTATTACAATCAACATATCCTTTTCCAATCTGGATATAACAAGCCTGACCTGAAGGTACGGTGCGTCCTTTCGATATACTCTTAAGTACTGATGAGAATCAAATAAGGTATTTCCATCTAAAACTTGAGCTAGAATTGGTAGCAAGCTCGGATACTCCTTCAATTGGATTAGAATATCGACTGGATTATTAATAATATCCGATTTTTTTATACCAATAAGCATTTCACAAGATTCAGAACAATATAAAACCTTCCCTTCTTCATCAACTTTAAACACATAGTCCCCCATGGAGTTGACGATCTTGTTAGATTCCTTAGAAACCAACTGCAAATTCCGATGCATATTGTAAATATTATCTGACATATCCCCAATTTCATCATTCCCAGCGTAATCAAACTTGGAGATAAGTCCTTTGCCTTCTGTGCTTTCTTTGAGCCACTGATTAATTTCAGCGAGTGGAATAGTTACAAACCTTCTCAATAAGATAAGAAGCCCTGTCATAATTAAGAGTATTGTAGCTATTACCAAATATATAAATACTTTTATTCCATGAAGATAATCAACTGAGTGGAACTTTCTAACAAAAACATCTAACTGAACTTTTTCACTCTCAGTTAGGACCTCAAATAGACCGTCAGAAAATGAATCATTCCAGCTATAACTTACAAGCCGAATATCTACGTCAAAAAAATTATCATAATCTGAGACTCCATCATGCTTATAGATGATATCTACTTTATCATCAAAGACCCTCCTTAGATTTTCGATCAATTCTCTATTGAGACGCCTAATCAAAACAAAATAGTGCTCTATACTCGATCGCCCATCCATTAATATCGGCCTAGAAACCACCCAAAAAACCTCTTTTTGCCGTGTTACAACAAAATACTTTTCAGAAGATTGACTAAATTTATTGTAAATCAGTCGAAGTATAAACTCTCTATCGTCATCGGAGGACTTAACTATAGAATCACCATTATTAACAATAAAAGCAGAGTTACTATCGCTATTTAGATGTGATATCTCCGATTCATAAAATAGATCTATTTTAAGCTTATCATCACTATTGACAACATCATATAATTGACCCCAGCTGGAGTAGTCCTTACTAACAACCTCTAAAGATTTCAGATCGAGAAGCAAGACCCTCATTGCATTCTTAGCCAATTTTTCAATTTGTTGTTTTTCCACGCGATAAGAGGTGTCGCGCAGTACATTAATTGATAATAAGGAAAACACTAGTAGAACAGCTATCAAGATTAATAACATAGCCAACAACAGCCGCTTTTCAATTCTATACTTAAGAATTTTCATTAAGTGAATCCAAATATTTATTAATAGCAACCCTAACATTAGTCAAAGCCTCGATCAACCTGTCTATTTCAGCGGTTACCTGTTCCTGATTCAGCGTATTAATTTTATTCTCTATATCACTAGCCATATCCGCAGTCTTTGTTTCACCAAGGTAAAGTAATGAACCCTTTATCTTATGCAGTACGCGTTTTACAGCTGAAGAGTCTCGGACCTTATATACATTACGAAGTGTGTCAATATCATCTCCTAGCAAATAGTTTTTCAATATATTGACCATCACCTGGTGCTCGTGACCTGCTATTTCTTTTAGGTGTTCCAAGTTCAAGGAGTGATCTGAAGATATCGAGTTTCTTGAGATCTCACTAGCACTATGAGTCGATACAATGTCAAGTGCCTTAGCATCAATGCCACGCGTTCTTAAAACAACTGAAAACTTTTCCCTCAAGGATAAAGCGCTTGTTGGCTTAATAATGCAGTCATCAAATCCTGCTTCCTTACACCTATCTTTAACCTCACTGTTTGCGTCTGCAGTAATGGCGATCAAGTATTCGAACCTGTCTCGCTTTCTAATCTCCCGGGCAAGCTCATAGCCGTCCATTTCTGGCATGTGGCAATCAGATAGGACAATATCGAAAGAACGATTTTCAAGCGCGTTAAGTGCTTCAACACCGTTGCTAACGGTTTCAAATGATACACCGAGTTGTTGCATCTGATTTGCTACAACGAGCAAATTCACCTCATTGTCATCTACGCAAAGTACTCTTAAGGCCCTAATTAACGAACTGTCTTTCTCATTGCCAGATAGACTATCACCCCCTGGTTGAGAAACTCTTTTTGTTGGTATGGTTATTTTGACTTGTGTTCCCCAACCATAAATCGAAGAAATGTCAATTGCTCCGTGCATCGCATCGACGATATCCTTACATATACTCAGCCCAAGCCCAGTTCCTAAGTGACTATAATTATCCGACTGTTCTTGATGAAAAGGTGAAAACACGTTTTCAAGGCTAGCATTCTCAATCCCTTTACCTGTATCTCTGATTAAGAACACCAGTTCTACATCGTCTAGCGCGTTGCTAAAGCTTTCAACTCGTAGTGAAACGTCACCCTTTTCGGTAAATTTAATCGCATTTGACAAAAGGTTATTCAGTACTTGCAGCAGCCTGTGAGCATCAAGCTCATACCAATTATTAATAGAGTTAGAGTATGACACACAAAGATTAAGTTTCTTCAACCGAGCTCTGCTTTTAAAATTACCCTCAGCTGAACGAAGTAAGTCGGGTAAGTATACACTGCTTTTGGCAAGCGATATTTTCCCTGCCTGGAACTTAGAGAAATCCAATACATCATTTAACAAGGAAAGAAGGTTGTTAGAGGAATCATCCAACGCTCGGACTAACTTCCTTTGATCTGCGGAGAGTGTGGTGGTGTTTAAAGCCTCAACCATGCCTAAAATACCGTTCATTGGTGTCCGAATCTCATGACTCATCCTTGCTAAGAAGTCAGATTTCGCTTGAGATACTTCAGCGATAACTTGCTGTTTATCCTCTAGCACTCTCAATGCAGTTTGATAATCCATTGAAAGTCGCCTTTGTCGGATAAACAACATTACTACAAATATAAATGCAGTAAACATCGCAAAAATGACTACCAATAACTGGTAATCATATGACTCACTATCAGACACGGCCACTTTGTCTTGGCTATACCACCTTTCCTTAGATTGAGCATAGAAGTTTCCTCCTAACCCACTCAGAGCTTGATTTATTAAACCTAAATAGTCTTTTCGGTAATTTCTCAATGCAATTTTCAAAGGAAGATCAAATTCAAAATCGAGTGGTCTAAGCACTAACACATTGTCAGCCTGCTGTAGTTCCTTTTGAAAAGAAATATGATAGAGGTTACCGACGTAAGCATCAACCTTGCCTTCAGATACTAATTCCATCGCTTCAGTTATCGATTCTACGTAGACTTTGTCGTAACTAATTTCATTTTGCAGTATCTCATTCTCCGCGAAACCTGCCACCTGAGCCAATGCTTTCCCTTTCAAGCCAATTAAACTATCCGTTCCATCTAAACTTGCGATAGACGCCGTCACCGAACCTATTCTCTCACTGAATAAAAATTTTCTTCTCGATGGAATTTGAAATAAACCTAAAACTAGATCCACCTCATCCGATTCAAGGGCTAGCAATGCCTTGTCAAAGTTTTCATAATAGATAGGTTTAAATTGCACTCCACTTTGATTACCAATTTTCTTTGCGAGATCAACTAGTGCCCCCTCTACTAAAAAGCCACTAGATATGTAATCCGGCTCATCACCTTTATAAAAAGGAAACTTTAATTCCAATGACGATTTATACAATGGCAAGTGATTTTCGAATAAACTCTTATCGTACGTCCCCGCTAACGGAGTATAATGCGGACTCCCTTCCTGGAAAGAGTTCTTCCAATAACTTAAAGTCAACGCATAGTTACTTTCAACTATCCATTTATTAACCTTCTCTAATAGTTTATCTTCATCATTTACTGAGACACTAAAGCTCGTGAATACGTCTTCGTCATGAATTTCACGAAATCCATACTCCTTTAGCAGTTCGGCTTCAATATTAGTTCTGTCCGCTAGGTAAAGATAATCCGCTTGGTTCAGATACTGAACAATTAATGCTGGATTGTCCGTTTTAACTAAATTTTCATTATAATTGTTGTAAAAATCCGGTTCTGCACCCCATGGGGACACTAAAATACTTTTTTTTCTCAATTGTAGACTTAGACTACTGTTTTTGGAAAACAAACTGCCCTTCATCTTGATGTAGGGAACGGAAGCATGCGCTCCTCGAATAGATAAGTCAGAACTTGGCGTGAAAAGCAGCAGGTCTAGGCTATTTGCTTTGAATCCCTCGTTGATTTCATTTCGTGTTAATTTGGAGATATGTAAGTCATAATTGTGCTTCGTCGCCCAATCTAGCCAATAGTCCGTCAGAAATGAATGCAGCGATTCTTGCTCTGGCAACGCTATATGTTCATAAATCTCTATAGCAGCATGAATCTTTTCTTTATTTCTAACTTCCTCAGAAAAAGCCAGAGAACTTGCGAGAAAAACGGACAAAAACCCGAAAAAAGGACATAATCTATTGATTTTTCCTAGCATAAGATGTTACTTCCCATACCCTAACACCAATAAAACTCTAAAGTGGCGAACCTTAGTAAGTGAGCATTGAACAATAATGGCATATTTATATTATAATCATATAGTTAAGCTAACAGACTACTGCAAGTATAGACGCTTATACCAAACAAACAAGCCGATACATATACAACAATTAAGTCTTCTAAAATTTTCCATCGCTATGGCGAGTAATCAGCAATGAACAACCAATGATAAGTTAGCATCTATAGAAAAAACCTAGAACACGTCAACTTCTCTATTAACGTTCTATCAATGCCCTCGGATCATGGAACATTAAGTTCATACCATCCATAATTTTGCAAAGTTCTTGTAGATGGTCGATATAAATCTTCCCTCTTTGAATGCTGATAAACCCCTTAAACTCTAATATTTTAAGTGCTTCATTAAGCCTAGGTCTAGATATTCCCGTTATCATTGCCAATTGACTTTGAGAAATATTAATACACAGCTTTGTGCCTTTAAAATACTTACTATAAGTAACAAGAGAAACTATCGCGTATACTACCTTTTGTTCCCTGCTATGGATACTCGAGAGCAATGCTTGCATCCATAAAGATTGAGATTTTTGACCACAAAAATACAGCCATTGGTAAACTTCAGGGTGAAGGTTAGTAAGCTTATAAATCGTTTGTTTAGGAAAAAACAGCAACCTGACAGGCTCTATCTGTTCAGCAATTGCATACAACTCGGAATCACCATAAATACTTAATGGACCAATCCAATCTCCGCGACCTACGACTGCTCCCGATATGTTTTTCATATCTGATGTCGAGAAACATATCCCCAAAGAACCACTTAGTATATAAAACACTCCGGGCATTTTACTGAACTTATTAGTAATTTCTAGACCAGAAGTACCTTCTCTTATAGTCGCTGTAGATATGAGTGCATGTTTAAGAGAGTCTGGCAAACTACAATTCCAGTTGATTTCACAATCCTTGTTATTCATAGTATGACCTCTTGAAATCAATATGCACCTTCAACTGTCGCCATATACTCCATTAAGTCCGCCTGTGACAATGGCTTAGAAAAATAGTAACCCTGGACTATTTCACATCCGAGCTGCTTTAGCCTAAAATACTGCCCTTCAGTTTCAACACCCTCAGCCACAACTTTGAGTTCAAGGCTTAATGCCAACGCAATGGTACTATTGACAGCTGCCATGTGCTTGCTGCTCTCTAACATATTGTCAATGAAGTTTTTATCGATTTTAAGTTCAGTAAATGGCCCATGAACTAGTTGCCACAATGAGGAGTGACCTGTACCAAAATCATCAATCGATAGCTCAATTCCCAATATTCTGATTTTATTAATTATCCTTAAGAGACTTGCCACTTCATCACAAATGTCATTTTCTGTTAGCTCTAAGATTAGTTTATGAGGAGGGAAATTATGCTTGGAAACCACCGCTATCAAATGGTCATAAAAATCGTCTTCAAGCAAGTCATTTGGGGCAACATTCACACTAATAGATATAAACTGTTTTTGCTTATGACAAAAACTTCCAACTTCTATTGCACTATCCAGCACTTTCTTAAACAACGCGTAACCATAATCTTTTTCTATAAGCTCAGAAAGAAATTGATTTGGTGTTAAAAGTCCATATTGTGGGTGAGACCAACGTGTCAGTGCTTCCAACCCTATCACTTTACCCGATTCCACCGATATCTGGGGCTGGAAATAGACGACCAGCTCATTTTCCGCGAACGCTCTTTCGAAATCTAATGACATTTCATCATATGAGATAGAAGTAGGAGCTGAGCAAACCGCATCTTTAAGTCGACTCAATACCTCTTCAAATTTTTTTGGCGTCGCTGGCTTACTTAATGTGGCAACGTTTACCATCCCAAACTGTTTTGCCATCTCCAATACAGAAGAAATGATACTACCTTCAACACCAGATAGAATGACTACGGGTACTTCATTATCCAACTCAGACAACTTCGCGATGAAATCCACACCATTCATTTCAGGCATTTGTAAGTCACAAACAATGAACTCTGGCATTTCACCTTTTTGCTTCAAAACGTCTAGTGCCTCAAAGCCACTTTCAACACAGATAATTTCACCATCAGTTAACAGCCTAGCCTGTGTGAGAAGAATGTTCTGTTGAAACTTGTCATCCTCAAGGATCAATATATAGTCATTTCTCTCCATAAAGCCCTCATAGCGCACCAGCTAAATCTTTAATATAGCAGATATTATTCTCGTCAAATCAACCTCTTTCACAAAACTTTACATACATAAGCCAACTGACGTACTTAGCTAACCTGTAGATATCATACTAAGCTCAATGCTTCGTTGAGCTTTCTCTATACCTTCAAGAATACGTGTATAAGGTTCTGCACTAATGAAACACGACACCACCAACATCAAGTTTCTTTTCAAGGTCATTCATGTCACACCGATAGTTATCTAAGTCCATTATAGAACCACTTAAAGCGGGTTTTCCGTCACCATCTCTTTTCATCCAATTCAAAAGATAAGGATAATCTGCAACTGTTAAAGGTAAAACACAGAAACTAACGTTCGAGAACCCATTCTCAACTAGATGGCATGCAGCATCGTAAAGCTTTTTTTTAGGTCCGACTGACAATAAACAAATAGGCACCCCTCTTAGGCTGTTTCTATATGAAGCAAAGAGTTCTATACGTTCCCCCTCAACCGTGTCTAGATTAATGATACATAGTGATGGTGTAATAGAATCTAAAATAACATCGGCTTCGTAAGTACTCTCAACGAGAACGGCAGCCATATTAGTTTGTGTGTGAAAAAACTTCGCTAGTTCACTCACATATACTTCATCATTATCAACTATCAAAACAAGTTTATTCACTGAAACTGTACACCTCTCGTAGAGCTTTTGTTTCTTCATCTGTTAGAATATACGACACCTTTTGACTCTCTAGCCCCTTAGACAGAGTGGATATTATTCGTTTCCTTTCTTGTGCTGAAAGTCTCTCAACCAATGCTCTAACTTGTTCTTCCACCTGCTCGTAATTCATTGTCAACCCAACCACCTAGCCACATATTCTGATTGTAACGCTCCTTTATCCAGTGGACTGTTCCAAAAGGAACACAAACCAGCAAAAAAAATTATAATTTCAAGATTCAAAATTATTGACGAACACGTGTACCACAAAGCGGGAGCTTTAACGAACTCGTGAAATCACCTTGAAAAGAGCTTGAGCAAAAAGCTGCAGATGTTGGCGCTAACGCAGTTGTTGGCGTTGACTTAGATTATGAAGTACTGGGGACGGGCAGTGGTATGTTGATGGTATCGGCGAGTGGTACTGCAGTTGTTGTTGATTAGTATTCGCTTCCAAGTGTGTAGATAAAGAAAAGCAGCGCTGATCGGCGCTGCTTTTTAGTGGTTTAAAGCTAACTTACTTAACAGTCACGGTAATTGCCTGAGAAGTTTAATTAGTAAGCATTCATCTGGCTATTTTACCGAAACAATTGGTTTCTCTATGTCATCACTTTGCTCATGACTCGCATCCAGAGTAAATGTGTATTCACCGGCATTCTCAATCGTGACTGAACAGTCTTTACTATTCCCCAGCGCTAGCGAGTCAGCGGCTACTGTCGCATTATCACAACCAATATCTGGCGCACTCCAACTGCTGTCTGCGAATTTAAATTTATAGCTTCCTGCCTCAAGCGCACCAGAGACCTGATAGATACCATTGCCAATAAACGTCATCTTCCAGCTGTCGTTATCACTCCAACTGTTCATATCGCCTTTAACGTATACCGCGGTTTCACCATACGGTGGAACACTGGACACATCTTTGTTAGAGGTATCAACCGGAAGTCCCGTACCTTGAGCATCGCCTTGCGGCAATACAAACACGGCTGAGGTTAACGCCGGCACAGAGAAGGTACTGTCAGCAAACGTCGCTGTTTTCACAGTAGTATCTGCCGATGCCAGTTGTACCGGGTGGAGTTCAAAGTTAGCCGTACCCTGAATACTGAAGTCCTGAGCCTCTTTGGTTGAGTTGATAACGACCACAATGGCGTCATAGTTAGGGTCCAAATCGGTACCTGCACTAGTGCCATCATCTATAGTCATCACGATCAGGCCTTGTGTTTGGTTCTCACCAACGTTTCTGAAGTCGACTCGATTCATCACCTCAGCCGCCGTAGCTAAACGGAACAGTTCGCTGCTACTGCGGATCTTCAACAGTTCGATAAATTGCTGTTTAGTGAGCTCAATATCTTCGGCTGCTGGACCTGCCGTTGTGTCTGCAATGATTTCTTTAATCAGCTTCCAGTTTGCACCGTCTTTGTCTTCTCGTGGCAGACCGACATTCCAGTTGTTGTCGGAACCATCAAAGCGAACACGGTTATACCAGTCACCTGAATCATACGAGTCACGCTGCATTGATTTAGAGCGAAGTAGCTCTGAACCCATGTGGATAAACGGAATTCCCTGCCCCAACATTACGGTAGACAGCGAAACACTCTGCATACGAGCGCGCTCTGCTGACGGTGTGCCAGTCGCGATCTTATAAGCGTTGTTGTCCCACAACGTTTGGTTATCGTGTTTCGAAACGTAGGAGATATTCTCTGATGGACTTTGAGTGTATCCAGCCTGTGCTCCGTTATAATCAACATCCTGACCACGCTTAGGCATACCGGTGTAATCCACCAGCACATAGGACGCTAAGTTACCCGCCATACCCAAACGAACCAAGTCCTGATTGTGCAGCATACCGTCGATTGTCTCTTGAGTGCTGGCCACCTCTTCATTTTCATACGCGCCATTGCCGAAACCCTGGTTATAACGAAGGGAACGTCTGCCATCCTGATCTTCTCCGCCATCAAACGGGCTACCACCTCGAACCGCATCACGCAGACGGTCTGAGAAAGTACCAATTCCCGTACCAGCCATGGCTACCTGAGTGGCCTGTTCAAAGCGAGCGTGATTGGCAACCTCACCGAAGTCCCAACCTTCACCGTAAAAGATTGTATTACCGTCAATCTTCTTGATTTCAGCCAAAGCTTCAACCATCAAGGCTTTTGGTTGGTGGCCCATCAGGTCAAATCGGAAACCGTCCACTTTATAGTCGTTAGCCCACACTTTTAGCGAGTCGACCATCAGTTTACCCATCATCAGGTTCTCTGTGGCTGTGTTGTCGCAGCAGGTTGAGCTCTCAACTCCACCCGTATTGGTATTCAGGCGGTGATAGTACCCTGGTACGATTTTATCTAATACCGACTTGTTGTTAACCCCAGATGCATTGGTGTGGTTATATACCACGTCCATCACAAACTTCAGCCCCATATCGTGGGTCGCTTTCACCATTTCACGGAACTCTTTGATGCGGAGAGAACCTTCTGCATCGGTCGCGTAGCTGCCTTCTGGAACGGTATAGTGGAACGGATCGTAACCCCAGTTAAAGCTGTCATACATTCGCAGATCATTCATTAACGCCTGTGCATCTGCACTTGAAGGGTCGTAGCTTGCCAATAAGTCTTCAATCACCTGGCTTTCGCTGGCGGTGCTACACACAGCAGCACTTGCGTTCAATGCACACAAATCACCGACTGTATCGGTAATGTCCACACGCGCTACTTCATTGACTGTCGCGATATCAAACGCTGGTAATACGTGAAGCGTTGTTAGACCCGCTTCTTGAAGTGCTTTCAGATGCGTTACGGACTCACGCGTCTCTTCTGTAAACGCCAGATATTTGCCGTTGAAGGCGTCACTGCCAGTAGAATCACTGAAACTGAAATCTCGAATGTGTGATTCATACAGAACGTGGTCTTCGTCTTTATCCAACACTGGGCGCACGTGCCCGACTTCACCCCAACCTTCTGGCATTAGAGATGGATCATCAAGGTTAACCACCTGAGAATACAGAGAGTTAGCCGATACACTTAAAGAGTAAGGGTCGGTTACCGGGAGTCTTTCCACTTTACCCGTGGTTGGATGATAAACCTCAACATCGTAGCGATAGAACTTATTAACCGCACCAGAAACAACCGCAGACTCCCAAATACCTGTCGTGGCATCCTGAGTCATTGGGTAAATCGTATCTACGGTTTTGTCATCGTTATACACTGCTACCGAAATGCTTCTGGCTGAAGGAGCCCACAGTCTGAACGTCGCGTCACTGCCTTCAACAATTGCACCTAACTGTTCAGCAATCGCGTTACCCGCCGCTGAATCTGCATAAACTGCATCAAGCACTGCTGCAGTCTGAAGTTCTGTCGCCGATGTAATCTCGCCTTTGCTGTTCAATGCTGCAATAACCAGTTGATCTTTCAAACGAGCATGGCGAGTCGCCGCATCGAAGTCAACGCTCACTGCTGTCAAGCCAGCTAAATGACGATAACGTTGTTGCAAAGTCTCTGACAGATCACCACCAACACTCAGTTCAACTTTTCCATCCTGTCCTTCGATGACCTTATCATCATTCATCGTGATGCTGCCATCTGCACTGTAATACAGTTCAATTTTTGCTGCGTTAGCCGCTGCTTCCCAACCAATCGTGGTTGCATCTAGCCAGTGAGCTGCACGTCCATCGATAGTGACTGGTCGCTCTGCAATGGGCACATAGTAAAGTTGGCTACTACCGTGGAACCCAAAGACTCCTTTACTTTCACCCAGTTCACGTAATTTCACCGAATGGTTACTGCTGCCAAACGCTTTCTCATCCCCTTTATGCAAGATGAAGTTCATACATTCATGAGGGTCTGACGCATCAGGGTTCACTTTAAGCACATAATACGCGCCATAGGTAGAACTGATACCGCTATACAGCATTGGATCATCCCATGCCGTACCACCACTGGCGATCCCCATTGCGTCTAAATCGGTACTTTCGCACCCTTCCCCATTCCACAGGTGAAGTCCCCAACCGTCATATGGGCTGCCTGATTGAGAGGCAACATCACGCTTATAGTAAATGACGACTTCGTTTTCACCTGCTTGATACAAACCATCGATAGATCCGTTATTCCCGCCTGTATCACTGCCCGAGCCACTGCCGGTATTACAACCCGCTAGCACCGCTGCAGAAAGCAACGGTATCAGCGTTCTTGCGACCACGGTCATGTTTAGTTTTTTATTGTCCACTAGCTAAACCTTTCTTATTGTTGAGGGTAAAAATGTTGGTTAATTCACCTCTATATCGTAAAGAAAGACATGCTCAACAAAGTGTGAAACAGATACGTAAAGTTAGTTAATACAAATAAATAACAATGGGATCGATGCAAGGTCACAGATTGAGTGACGATTTTTCACACAGAATGTCCGACAGCGCACATTTACCTGCTGGACACTCAAAGGGCGTAGAAATATGGGAGGAGATCGAGAGGCGTAGGTTTCAACCTTCAATTAGAGATAATGATCAAAGTAATCATCGTAGTTATTTCACGAGTAAAATTATGTGGGTAGCGGAGTGAGTCGAGTCGCTGGTAGTTAGACTGAATTTTGCGTTTGCCTGAGTGTAGGTAAGCCAGACTATAAAACCAAAGGGGCACCTTTGTGCCCCTTTTATTCACCACTTTTCAATATCCCACTGGGTCATCGATCGCTTTACCCTAGCGGATTAAATCAACTTAATACCATTTTCTTTCACCACATCTACAAAACTGTCGTCCAGATACTGAACGTTGCTATAACCTAGCTTGATCAGCGTAGTATAAGCCAGAGCAGCTCTTGCGCCTGCAGCACAGTGGAAGATAATAGGCTTATCCTTCGGGATATTCGCCAGATTTTGATCAAGCGTCTCTAGCGGGATATGAATTGAAGCATTCAATTTCCCTTTTGCGACCTCATTGTCGTCCCTGACATCAATGATCAACGCTTCGCCACCTTTAACTGCCGCTGCGAACGCAGCGCCATCTAAGGCTCCGGGTTTCGGTTTTTTCACATAGGTAAGCTCGGACAGAGCCTTGTCCATTGGACGGCTTGCTTGCTTCCACCCTTCGATTCCCTGCTCAAGAATGGACACATTTTTGAAGCCCCAGGAAGACAAGATCTCATAAGCCTCGATAGCAGCCTCATCATCCGCATTACTCACCAGTGTAATTGGCGCTTTCTTATCACGAAGAGCAAAAATCGTGCGCTCAGCGACCGGTTTTTTTTCGTTGTTCCACGTTTCATGCATTGATGCCAATTCAGAGGAGGGTAAAGTGACCGATCCTCTCACTGATACATTCTGAGACTCTCTTACGTCCAGAATAACGTTGTGAATATTAAGGTTCTGTTCCAGCCAGTCCGGAGCGACATAGCTCGGATACATATCACCTTTCCATGCTGGATAGCCTTCAACATAGACTTTCACATTGCCGTAGCCATTTTCCTTAGCGATTTTCATCGCTTTTGGGCTCAGAGGACAGGTAACGCCGCCGCAATAGAAGACCATTGGTGTCGCTTTGTTTTCGGGCAGCCAGTCTAGGTTCTTAGCAAGCTTGGTTGCGGGCGTGGCTTTCGCATTAGGAAGATGACCAACATCAAATACCGACCTGGGTCTGGCATCTCCAATGAATAACCCCTGATTCGCTTCGATAAGTTCAGAAAGCTCATCTGTATCTATGACAAGCTCGGGAGGTAATTCTACCAAGACCCGTTTGATGTTTAACGCCAGATTATTGTCATCGAGTTTGGCTTTGAATTTGGTATTGACGGTGAAATCTGAAAACGCATCGGCATTTTCCAGCGTCGTATCATCATTAAACTTCAACACTTCAACTTGTTGAGTTTTGGTGTTGAGGTACTGAATCACCTTCCCTTTTCCAGACATTGACTGGACCTTACCGACCACATCAGCACCTAATGCCAAAGGGGTCAGCAGTAACATTGGAAAAATGAGGTATTTCTTATCCATAACTATTCTCCCTGATAGAGGGTTACGTTGCATTTAAACAAACTAGAACCCGATGAGTCATGCTAGTTACACGCTGGTAACTCACCGCTGTCCGCTGCGTATTTAATGGCGAAGTCCCGAATGTCTGGCGCGATAGTCTGAAACTCATCGCTGGCCAGAAACTCAGCCGATTCAGGATGCTTCTTGCTGTATTTTTTGATAAATTTTGCCGCATCTTTCTTAAAGTAACGTTTCCATTCTACTTTCAGATGCTGTGTGGCAAACTCCTCGCCGTTATAGCCAAACAAAGGCCTCAGGTGCTCCAGGTAATACTCCTGACCCTTAGCAGCGTCGGCATAGGCACCATTGGCCAGTAACGATAATGCAAAAGCTAATATTAGTTTTTTCATACTGTCCCTCGTCTTTTCTTAATCTGAATTTGTAAGGTCATTCGCTTCCCGTTAGCATCGCTTTTAGGTGTGATGTGAGCTTTTCTCCCAGCGTGATCAGATACAGATGAACGATAAGGAAAGCGATCATCAGATAGGCAATCAGTGTATGTAACTGAGCCACCCAGTCTACCTGCTGGATAAGTCCCAATGCCTTAAGCTCAGGGAAGAAAAAATAGGTTAGCCCCGACAGAATTTGCAATGGCACCAGAATGAATAACAAACCCAAATACGCCATTCTTTGTAACGGGTTAAATTTGCTCTGTGCTGAGACCTTATGAGGATGTTTTTCCCCGACAAATACCCCATATAAGTAATAACGAATCACTGCATCCATACCATGTCTGGATGGCCTGAACTGCCGCCACTGATCAGCGCTGACAAACCAGGTAAAAATCATAATCACTATAATCACCCACAAGAAACCGGCAATATCGTGGAGATTGGTGCTGAGCTCAAAACCAAATAACGAGATAATGCTGTGAATCTCAAGTCCAGATACGATCAGGAGTAGTACTAATAGCGCTTGTCCCCAGTGCCAGAATCGTTCGAATTTCTTAAAAATAACCTCTGATTTCTTCATAATTCGATACTCCATTATTTATCGCTGTTTTGGCGATTTCTCAGCATAATCAACCGTGTTGTCCCATGAATGAACACGCCTAAAAGGCTTCCCACGATCAACAATCCGCCTAGCAGCTCAATCCAGAGTGAACGATCGCGCCCCACCAGATAAAAGTCGCTGATGCCAGCCAGACGACTCTGTTGACTATGACACCCTTCACAACCAAGAGACGCTGATGCGGGAGCGACCATATGTTTTATCGGCCAGTAACCATTGGTTTCGATGAAGTCATACTGACCGCTAAACTCGACGTTATTTAGCTCTGCTCCGGCCTCAAGTGCTTTGTCCCAGTTAAATTCAGTCCAGAATGCACCTGTTCCCGCTCTACCATAAAGCTTGATAGGCAAAAAGTGATTTAGCTCGGTGTCGAACGGTTGCTTGCCGCGATGGATTTTGAATGGCCATATCCGAGCATCGGGGTCTGAGTAATCCCCGGTAGGTGGGTTAACATCAATTGGAGCACTGGCCGGATCTATCTCATCCAGATAAGTAATTTGCTCCAGTGTCCCTTTATACCAACGATATTCAGGAACCACTTCTCTCCCCCAAGTGAAGGTGCCTTTCTTACTGACGTAAGCGTGGTGACTAACGCCATCAAAGTCGGCATCAACGACGAAGGGTTTTCCGTCTTTGAGTTCCCCTGCGGTAGACCAGTCCCATGATAGCTTGGTTAGGTAAGGTCCACGCGCCATTTCCGGAATATGACAAGAGGTACAGGCAACTTTGGCCGTATGGTTATCAATGACGCGTTTCTGGTGAGGTGCCGCACTATGACAGGATTCGCAGGAGACATTCGACCCATATCGATCAGACCTGCCCATATTAGGCTTATCATCAACAAAGGCCGCTCTATCATAATAACGTCCGGAGATTTTGTGTTCACTAGCGGTATGGCAATCCTGACAGGCGAAGTTGAGCTTTTCAGGACTCATATGAACATCGAGCGCATATTCAGGGGATAACAAAGAGAGATCGGTATCGCCGTGTTTCACACCATTCCCACCACCGCCTAAAGCATGGCAGGAAAGGCAGTTGGTACGATCTGGCTTACCGACATGCTGAGCGACGTATTGTAAGTCCACAGCCTTCTGCAACTGACCACTGACGGTTGTGTCTTCATAGTAGGGGTGACCCGATGAGGCAGCAGATTTCTTATAAGTCCCCGTCGTATCATGGCAGACCAAACAATCTACATTTTCCTCAGCATCAAACTCAAAGTCTTCATTACGCCACCCATAACCCGCGTGGCACTGGGTGCAACTTTCGTTGCCTTTGGCTGATACGCAATAATTATTAAACGCATTCTTGCCTTTACCTACATCCACACCATCCACTTTTTTCATCCATGTCCAGTGAAAAGTGTCATGTACTTGCTTGGACGCTTCGGTGTGACATTCCAGGCACGCTTCTGTTACATCGGGTGCATAGTCAAATTCCTGCGCTAACACTTCAAAACTGGCATGGTCAGCGGTACTTACGATACTACTGACAGATTCACTATCGGTAATCACCATCCCATCCTGACACCACGCCTGTCCTTGTAAAAAAAGCCAGCCTATAAGTAATACAAATGCTCCCCTGCAGCTTCCACGCATCCCTTGCTCCTTAATGCCAAATTTTTTACGCACAAAATCAATCGAACACTAATTTAACCAATACTAATATACAGATTTAACCACAATGTTTGTGCGGTCTTATCACAAAAATAGAGATTTCATTAGAAAAAGCTAATTTATTCGAGACGAGCTTAACTTAAATCAAGAAAGGGGCGACTTGATTTCTGACACGAGTCGGCTGCTTAATGTCGGCGTGTTTCTGTTGTGTAAAGTTGGTTTACACATTGAGTGTTCTCATTCACTACCTTTCTAACTCGCTGATCTCAGTTCAATAATCTAAACAACATCCGGTGACTAGTCGTTGGCGATTAACACTGTGTTAATCACAAGTGTTACATCCGCATTCAGAGAAACAGTAAAAGTACATTAAATCAATACGATAGAGTTTGGTCTACTTCTTGCTCCCGGGTTGGTTAACCGACAAAGACTTCAAAGTTTGTGCAATAGGAGTCGTGGAATGTCGGGTTAACAGTTGGTGTGTCCTCTGATGCCGGAATGCAGCATTGGCATCATTGGGCATTCACATCCCACTTTTATCACTTTCAGAGAAAAAGAAGGTAGATGATGAAACATTTAATACATAGCCAACAGAACAAGTTGCTCAGCTGTATGCTAATAGGTGCCTCTGCCCTTTACGGACAAACAGCATTCGCAGCTGAAGACGATGCCAAATTTTATCCGCAGTTAAACAATCAAGAATGTTTAGCGGATTATTCCGACATGGGCTTGAACTGTACCGCAAATGATGTACGTGTCAGTCAGGTGGTTAATATTAAAGGAGTTAAACCTGGTACATTTCCACCAGAGCCTGATGATTCAGGTGATCCCGTATCGTGCCGACCTGGTGACCCCGTCACCTTTTTTGCAGATGTCGAAGTTGTGACCACTGCAAACGAACGTTACGACTATGCGGTCTGGTTACCCGGAGGTTCTTATAGCCCTCAAGAACCTAGCACTCCGGAACAAGAAAAGGTCTGTTCAGTCTTGATTGGTGATAACCGCGATCCGAACAGCGCGTCGGGTTGGATAGACGGACTGAGTTTTGAGTTTGATGTCGATAAGAAAGCGGGCACGCAAACACCGCTGGACTATTGTACCGACATCAGTAAAGCTTCCCCATACAGCGGCGTTCATACGTATTACGAGCAGCTTATCACCATGACCTGTCTGGATGATGACGGTTCAGGTAAAGCAGACTTTAACTACTGTATGTCGTGGAACCAGAGAGCTGAAGCTGAATGTAACGCCACAACGCCATCTCCTGCTGGTGCCCCATCTAAATGTCGTTGTGACATTTTTGATGTCGATATTCTAATCGACCCACCAGGAATAGTGAAAACGCTTGAGAGTAGTACTCCTTTAGATGAGCCCGGTGGTAACTTTATCTTTAAAGTATCCATTGAAAACATCAACCCTAACTCTTCTTTGTTTATAACTTCGTTAACTGATTACCTTGACTTCAACAATGCGGGTACTTTTGGTGAAGTAATCGATTTGTGGGGACCCACTGAAACACCGGCTGGTGATGGTGTCTATCTGATTGAAAATAGTACAGCTTGTCCTAAACCAGCGCCCGGAGGAAGCTATGAAATCCTCGCGAAACAAATCTACACCTGTCAATTCACGCTGAAAGTAGTCGCTGACGACTTGCCAGATCTACCAGTGGGATACCTGGAAATTGATGATATCGTCAAAGCATCTATAGAAAACCAGTTTGGTGCCCCTGTCCTTGATGGCGATTCATGTCCAGCAGCTCTATCCGCGATTGATGGCGACCACTGTAGTGAAGTTAAAACCGTCAAAGTAAACAATGTATCACCAGATATAGATGTTACAAAAACTGTTTCGCCGACTCAGCTAGCAGAAACCGGACCAGGCGCTACAGCTTCCGTGACTTACACTGTCACAGTGAAAAATACATCAACCAAAGATGCCTTGATCATCACTGAAAGTGATATTTCAGATAACCCTTATGCCCTAACCTCTTCTGAAAAAGCACCTTGTGTGGGTACATTAGCTATTGGTGCGTCATGTGTCATGACATACACCAGGGGTGGTCTCGTGGGTAACTCGGGCGATTCCATCGTAAATACCGCAACGGTATACGCAGTGGATAACGAAAATGATCCGACCAATGACTCTGGTACAGCAACAGTCGTCTTTACCGATGTACCTGGAGCACTTGACTTGACTAAAACACCGAACAAAAATTCGGTTCTAGAGTCCGGTGAAGACGTTGTCTTTACATTTGTCATCACGAATGAATCGCCAACTGATAGAGTGCAGCTAAAATCAATGGTTGATACCGTTTTCGGTACGATTTTTGACGATAGTAGTTACCAAGGTACCTGTAGTTTCTACAATACATGGCTAGAGCCAGCGGGTGATAGTGTCAGCTGTACAATCACTAAATTCCTAATTGGCGAGCCTAGTGATCCTGATCATGAAAACTGGGCCACCGTTACAGGTGTCAGTGATGACAATGAAACATTGACCGCGACGGATAATGCTATCGTAAGTTACGAAGACGTACCTACTGACTTCACCTTGAACATCGGTCTAGCGTTCGAGTTCTCTATCAGTATTACAAACAATTCTGATTTTGAACCAATAACATTGGATGCGTTCAATCTCGGAGGCGTTCCATTTAAAGGCGGACTAACCGGCGGCGGCTTCGAAGTCATTAATATCGATTGTCCAGAGTACACTGACTTACCGTATGAAATTGGTATTCTCGGTGAGCTAAACTGCTCATTCAGAGTCAATGTGCTTAACCCAGCGACAAGCGACTTTAGCCTAGTGGAAGGCGGTGATGATGTAGAACTAATTATCAGCGATAATGATGGTAATACTGCGGCACAACCTTCATATAATGTTAAGGTTCAGGCAGTACCTAACCTTTAAAAGACTCCGATAGTTTTAAAAAAACAGTGAGTCATAGAGTAATGGTGGAAGAGGAAGTGCACTTTCTCTTCCACCATAATTTTTCATACAGCGAGGCAATAAAACACCTCACCAATCAGTTACTTTTTACCTTTACCGCCATTGCCATTGGAGCTTTCCATTCCAATCGTTACAACTGCAGTGCTGGTTTCATAACCATCTGTAATACTGTAGGAGAAACTGTCATTTCCTTTAAAGCTCTTAGCAGGAGTGTACAGTAGCTGGCCTCCCGAAGTAATTTGGACCGTTCCTTTTGAGCCTTGAGTTACTGAAGTAATGCTCAAACTATCACCATCTGGATCGCTATCGTTGATAAGTACATCAATGACAACGGGTTCTTTTGCTGAAAGAATGAACTCATCATTGACAGCAACCGGGGCACCGTTGGGTTCAACCGCAGATTCAATCACAACGCTCTCCACCTCACTAACACTAAAGCCTGGCTCTGAAGTATGCTGCGCTAAAAATGTCACATTGTAATTACCATCCGACGCGTCAGTGCTTGAAGCAACGTCCAGATACAGCGTGTTACTTTCATCCGGTGCTAAAGTCATGGTTGTGTCATTGGCATTCCAGCCATCAGGAACGCTCACGGCTAAGTCGAACATCGCTGGTTCACATTCTCCGCTGTCCTGACTGGTCACCGTCACGGTATAACTCATCTTACTGCCCGGTTCATACACCCCGGTTTGGTTTGCTGTAACCGTCAATAATGGCGCACTCAATTGACATACCTGAACGGGTGTTTCTACCAAATAGCTAGACGTCGCGCTGGCGTTGAAATTACTATCACTACTGTTTGACGCATTGAATGTAATGTCATACGAACCATCTGCTGCCGTTTCATTCGAAGTAACATCAAGTATTACAGTATCGCTGGCACCAGGAACTAAATTTAGCGATGCGGCAGTTGTTATCCAGCCTGAAGGTACAAACGCTTCAACCGCGAAATCAGACGATGAACAGCCGTTACTATCGTTATTGGTCACTGACACCGTATAGCTCAGAGTGCTACCAGAACTTACACCCGCACTCTGGAGTGGAACAACCGTAATAGACGGGTCATTCGATGTACATGTTGCCTCCGCGAAGCTCACATAGACACTTGCCCCGGTACTGTCCGCCCATTCGGTAGTCACTGTGATACCAGCGTCTAAATCACTATAGCTGTTTCCCGGCACCAGTGATGAATCATTCCAATCGGCACTGGCACTGTTTGGCGTCATATCCAATAATTGGCTGGTGTTCCTGTCACCTTCTCTTCCTAGGTGAAAAGTAACACCTGAAATGAGCGATGGTGTATTAACGAGATAACGGTCAAAGCCTACCGCCTGACGGTATTCCAAGTAATACCAGAGTTTTTCACCTGTTGAAGGATCAACACCACGTTGGATTTTAAGTGCTTTGCTTTGGCCCCCCGGTAGAGTTTCATAAGGCTCCAAGAAGTAGCTACCTTCACTCTTAATTTCAACAATACTGTCTGTGTGAGAATCGGTAGCGGTGTTTAACCAGCCCAAAATGTCTTTACTAAACGAATTAAAATGTCCGGTAAAATTTGGTGCCCCCATAATATCCAGACTGTCACCATACTCGACGCTGTAGCAGTTGCCCTCCACAACATCTGTCTCACACTCAAGCTTCTCTGCGTGATGCAAACCCAAGTTATGTCCAAGTTCGTGGGCTACGGTTCTAAGTGTCAGCGAACCGTTTATCCAACTTCTCGAAGGGTTACCTCCAACGGTTCCACGACCTGTCCATCCACATTTACTGCTTTGTGGGAAGACATACATCAGCCTGTTGTAGCTCGCGACATCTATGCCACTGTCTTCCGCTGCCTGATTCGCATAGGTGCTGATAGTGCTTAAATCACAAACTTCATCGATGGGTAGAGTGTAATAGCCTTGTACATCTCCAGAAAACAATGTCTGTCCATAAGACACTTCTTGAAAGTAATCATTGACTGAACCAAACACAACTTCCTCGACTTCTCCGACCGTCCAGGGCTGTTGGGGGTTGCTTTGGAAGTTAACCAACATCACTAGTGTTTTTTGGTCACCCAAAGTGTTATTTAGTGCTGAAGATGTCGTGCTAATTTCTGTGGTCGATACGCTACCGTCCGCTAATACCGTTAGGCTTTGTAGCGATTCATTCAAAACTAATGAAGCAGGTTCACCTTCGTGTTTCTCAAACCTCCAGCCACTCGCACGAACTCTCATACCTGAATGAACTGCGTTTAACTGAGCGCGGTCCTTCATGTGCAACTCAATATGTCCATCAGCGGTTTTCAGGACATGGTATAGACGGCTCTTACTATGATCTTCATAGTCTTCGTAATAAACCTCAAGCTCACCATCGAGCACCTGTTCTTGTTCCAGAAGTTCGCGAACTTCCTCGGGTGCACCTTGGCGTTCCTCTGAGCTAAGCGCCAGGCTTGCTACATCGGCTGGGGCCACTTCTACGAGTTCGGATAACAATTGCTGGCGCTCTTCCGCTAGCGACATCATCTGACTTAGATAGTGACTTTTATCTTGTTCTGTTGCGTCGCGGTAAAGAGCTAAGGCCTTTGTCAAAGCTTCACTATTCGATTTAGCATTTTGGCGCATTTCTATCGCGAATTGTCTGGCACTTTGTGAATGAGTATTGTGTTCCTCTAAATGTCGTCCATGCATAAAGGTGTCATCACCGGCTAAAGCGGATGCATTGAAAAACAGATAGGACGTCCCAAGTAAAGCCGTAAATGAAGATTTAAACGTGTTGGACGCTAATATTTTTGAGTTAAATAGGAGGTTAAACATACGTGTAACTTTCAGATCCATTTCGTTTTGCAAGATAAATCAAAGCCTAAGCAGAGTGACGCTCACACAAAGACCACAGGATAATTAACCCGTAGGGATTATTTACTTTGCATATATTGAGTTATCTTCTAGTTAAGACAACCATGAAATAATTAAAGGCAAGCGAACCCCAAAATTGCCACTTATTTAAAATTAGAGCAATCATGATTAGCAAACTTTTATAATAATATAATCCGCACTGCCCAATCTTTGCATATTGAGAGTACAATTAAACAAATATAATTTTATTGTACAATAAAATTATACTTGCATAATGTCAGGGTGTTATTTAAGAACATTTATACAACTGTAACAATATCTACTCCACTTACAATTGAACATATTTGCTTACGTTTTAAGAATCAAAATACTAGCAAAAACCCAGGTCAAAATTCAACCACATCGATAACAAAAAACGAAATCAAAGTGGAAATTCCATTTAACTCGTGAATATATAAGGCAATTATTTTTTATTAAAATGGCTTATCTAACCTTATGAAACAATTGTTATATATACATAAAGTGAATAGCAAAGTTGCATTTTATACTTTCAAAATTAACCACTTGTCATAGCCCTGACCATTCGATAACACAACTTTGACATTTTAATGGGTGGGGTAAATCTAACACAATATTTACAGTGAGGTGTAACAAAGCTATTCAAGCACACTCATACCTCATGCTCTGAAAATAAATATTTAGTTACAAAAAACCAACAAAATATCCACAAATAGCACGTTGTCCATACCCAATTTAAGGGATTGTGTGCTTATCAAAAAAAGCAGCTAAATATAGCTGCTCTTTAAATATTAAACATTCCTATGTCTTACTCTGGTTCTTCCTCACTTTTCTCTAACTCGTTTATCAGTGATTCAAAAACTGGGTATTGTTGAGCTCCAACAACAATTTGGGGCTCAATCAGAAGGTCGTTTTCCACCCGGCCAATAAGAAACGTTGGTGTACCTCGTATCCCAAGTGATTGACCTAATGCCAAATCTTGTGCGACTTTATCGGCAACTGACTGATCCTTTAAGCAATCAGCAAAAGCATCCATATTCAACGATAAGTCCGTGGCAGATTTTTGATATAACTCACTACCCAACTGCTGTACGTTACTAAATAGCATGTCTCGCATTGGCCAATAAGAGTTTTGCTTAAAACTGCATTTCGCCGCGACCGCGGCTGGTACTGCCTCTGGATGGAAGTCTAGCGGAAAATCTCGAGCGACATATTGTACTCTACCAGTATCGATATAATTTTTCTTTAAGTCTTTGAATGTAAAGTCAGCAAATCTTTTACAGAACGGACATTGAAAATCAGAAAATTCTATAATAGCGATCTTTGCATCAGAACTCCCTAGTATAGGAAGATTCCCGCCTTCAGAAAAATTGGGTTGATCTGGTAGAATTCTGGGTTGTTTTTTGGGTTTTTTAAATGCTAAATCATGTATTTCCGATACTTTATCTCCAATATCACCCACCTCTTGGGAAAGCTGACCTATCTCCTGCTTCAATGATTCGATTTCAGATTTTAACTGCTCAGTCTCTCCCGATTCACAACCCGATATAGCTTGCAATAACACCAACGAGATAACGAGTCTAGCCATATGTATAAACATCTTAAGCCCTCACTTTGAAATAGCACAAAATTGAGTTCGTACCTTACTCTTACCTGCTAAAAGATTTGCTGTATCATGCTATTACTAGTTTTATCTTATTAAATTACGAGTAATAACATGAAGCTACAGAAAACTGCTCACTTTCCATATTGTGTTCTTCACCATCACGTACGATGAATCAGACATTTCTTTCAATTTGCTAAAGAGTATTGTAGAGGAGTTGTTATAAGTCAATTTACACTAAACACTGAAGACGCTACCACGGAGAATTTTCTGGTTGGCAAGACATATCTTAATTAACACGTTGTAATTAAGATAGTTTTAATTATTACGTTAAAAAAATGGGGAGATGGTTTGAACGGTATTTTTGTACGAAAAAGCCTGTCGAATGACGGGCTTTAAAATGATGGAGGCGCCTCCCGGAGTCGAACCGAGGTCCACGGATTTGCAATCCGCTGCATAGCCACTCTGCCAAGGCGCCTTAGATTGTGTGCTATTTCATAATAGCTGAGAGGCAAAACCAAATACTATAAGGTTACTCTCATAAATGATGGGCCCCGGCCGGAGTTGATGGTCCGACATTTCGGCCGGCACTCGAGCTGGGAGCTTAATCTCATAAATGATGGTGCCCCGGGCCGGAGTTGATGGTCCGACATATCGGCCGGCACTCGAGCTGGGAGCTTAATCTCATAAACGATGGTGCCCCAGGCCGGAGTTGATGGTCCGACATATCGGCCGGCACTCGAGCTGGGAGCTTAATCTCATAAACGATGGTGCCCCGGGCCGGACTTGAACCGGCACAACGCGAACGTCGAGGGATTTTAAATCCCTTGTGTCTACCAATTCCACCACCAGGGCACACAAATCTCTTTGTGATGGAGACACCATCTTGATATCGCCTACAGGCCATACCTTTTTAATTTGGAGCGACTCGACCCGATTGGGGCACGAGGTTCCCTAGCTCTTAACAAAAAAGGCGTGACCTCAACCTTGGCAAGGTTGCGCTCTACCAACTGAGCTAGTGTCGCATTTTGTCTTATCAGACTTCGTTTCAGCGAGCTTCCCCGTGAGAACGAGGTGTACTTTAACGGATTAAGATTTTCCGTCAACAGGTATTTTTCACTTTATGAATCAAGTGATTAAATAGCGAACTTCAGCGTATGAAGCACGTACAATTCGTCTATTTATACGTCGTTTTATAACTTAGCAATCTCTCGTTCAAGCTGATGTTTTTCGTCCGTAATGATTTTTTCGAGCACCTCCACTCATAGCAAAACTAACCATAAATAGACGCTGGTCACAATGCAACCTGTTTGGCGATCCGGGAGCGTTTTTCTGATGTTTAGTCTCAGAAATAAGTTGAGATTTGAATCGATGAGAGGTAGCGACGAAGATAGAGAAGATGACGAGGGGATTTCAAAAGGCCCAAAACGACAAAACCCCGACCTAAGTCGGGGTTTCTAAATAATGGAGGCGCCTCCCGGAGTCGAACCGAGGTCCACGGATTTGCAATCCGCTGCATAGCCACTCTGCCAAGGCGCCTTTCTTTTCAACACGTTAGATAAGCTCTCTCGCCGTGTTCGAGGCATACTTTACGGATTACAGAAAATTAGTCAAACAAAAAACTGTCTTTTTAGGTTTGTTTGGCGACTTTAACATCAAACTGAATACCAAACCGTCACATTTACCATCTTTTCATCAAACGCCCGACAAGATTGGGATGATAAGACCAACAATGATCAAACATACTCATCAGTGACGGATTACCATACTTTGACAGATTGATGGCATGAAAGCGATTTTTCTTCTCTTTCAACTGCTCTACTTTATGCTTCATTTCCTCAGACTGCTCTGGAGCAATAAAATCTGAGATGACCACCATATCCGCATTCTTGTAAGTGTCGGTACTCATCAAATCGATGGACTGTTTTAATACGGGTTCTAAATCGGTACCACCATGGAACGAGTAACTAAGGAAATCTGCTGCTTCTCGCAAGCCATCTTGCTTAGTCAGTTCATAGGTAATGTGTGTGGTAGAAAATAGGATGACATAACATTCTCTGTCTTCTGCCAGAGCAATTTGCATCAGAGCATACGCCATGGCTTTGGCGCACTGCTCAGGGAAACCACTCATAGACCCTGATGCATCGATACAGACAATGAATGGCCCTTTTTCGATTTCTATCTGACTGTTATCGGGGGCGGTGGTGCGGACTTTTTTAAGTGTTCTTGATTTACCTTGAGTTTTGTAATTCATCAAACGCTTATCAGCCAGGTGCTTGTAAAACACGACTTCCAACTCGGGATAGGCAAGAAACATGGTTTCATTGGGAAGGAGTTTATTGAGGTCATCCGACTCGTGGATACCGACAATGTCGTCTGTGGCCTCATCACTTTGCTCTTCCACCATTTCGACATTATCCGCCTGGGCTTTATTAAGCTCAGGATCATCCTGATCGTTGGCCATGCGGCCAAGCTGTTCTGCTATTTCCTGAAGTCCTCTATTCTTTTTAAGAAACTCAGCATGACTGTGCATTACTTTAAGATCAGTTTTGGTGAGTTTCGCGGCGGCCATGTCCCAAAGTCGACCAATGGCTGCTTCATCGCCCTGCTCAGCCACCGTATCCATCTCTTTCATCGTTTCCATGCGCTGATAAAGATCCGCCAGAAACTTCTCTTTGCTGGCTTCCAGCTCAGAGATCTCTGCCTGTTTGATGGCATCAGCCAGGCTCTTATACCATAAGTCGCAGAAATACCTTGGAAACATTGGGTTGTTGACCGCTTTATTTTTCTCGATCAACCGTCGTGCTTGCAAATAGAATGCTGAATGCCACTCCAGTTGCCTGACGACATCATTGATTTGCTCAAAGAACGTCGCCTCATCCCAATGAATCACTTCTTGGTACAGCGCCAGTTCTTTTTGGAATCGTTCTGTTTCACAGACGCGGGTCATGCGTTTTTTAACCGACCCACGCCACTTGAGTAGATGTCCCTTGACCGCCGAGCGCACACCACGTTTCTCTGTTAATGCCACTACCTGAGAACGTGCCATAAGGTCATTGACAGCAGTATCTATCAGACCAGAATCCGCTATCATAAGGGCTAGATTTAATCCATCGGCTCCGAGCATCCATGCCTCCGAGTAGTGATTGAGTGCTGTGCCTTTACCTATCAGGCAAAGAAATCTTTCAGGTTCTTGATTCGCGCTACCGCCTTTTCAGCTTCTGCGTTGGTGCTCTCTAATGTCTGGGTCACGTTTTGCAAACTGACTTCCATCTCAGTTGGAATGTCTGGCTGAATAAAGCCGTGAGGCAATGCACCGTGGAATTTCGAGCGAACCGAGCGTAGATGATGTTCCGCGTGGTTAAGTTGCGTCATTACCTGATCAGCTCTTGTCGTCCACTCCTCCAGCATAGTGGAGTCAATACCCTGATTGGTAACCAGCGTGGTGAGTACCGAACGATTCGCTATGTCCTTAATGACCAGGTTATTGGATGCATCGATATCCAGTTTGAGACGGCATAAATGGGTGTTCTGGTTGACGTAACCATATACCTCACTGCCGCCCTCCTTAATTGCCCGGTTCAACTCATCCTTTGGTATGTATACCCAACGACTGTCGCCTTTCTCGTTTTCAGACACTGACATATTACTTTGTAACAACACCAGTTTGACCAGATCCGTTGCCGGACCGACTTTATAAGATCTGGCATTACCAATGTCGTACTGATAAACGTCTTTGCGCAATAGACCCGTTGTTGTTTCCATGGAAAGCAGCATCGCAAATTCCGCTTCTATTTCGTCCTGAATGTCGGCAAGCTGCTCCTTGCCCTCCTCAATTTGTTGGAATACTTCCTGCTGATCGAAGGCGTGATTCAGGGCGAAGTCCCTGACCACATCACGAACAATCTCTAACGATTCAGGACTGTTCCACAGGCAGTCTTGAAGCAGTAATAGATCGAGAGGATTAACGGTGTCACGACCATTAAAAAATGCACTCGCTTTGAGCAGTTTTACCGCTTTTTTCCAGCGTCGGTCAGAAACATAAAGATCGGCTTCGGACAAGGTAGCACGGTGCTCATCGGCGGCACTCTCTAACATGGTTTTAAGCTGATATAGCTTTTCGAACACATCGTCACTCAGTTTGACTGAATTTAGTTCGCTCTGCCATTGATGATACTCCTCGTCGGTAATCGCCAGACCTTCCGGAATTTTTGCTTCTTCAGACGTTCCAACGGTGAGCATCGATTTGAAATTCTGTTTGTTTTGGATACGGTTAACAAAAATTCGCACCAACATACGGTCATAAAGCGCTTCCAGGCCGCTGTCTTCATCCGGAAGCTCGTTCGATGCGGACACCAAAAGGCGCATGGGCACTTTTTCGATATCACTACCATTCTTAAAAGTTTTTTCGTTCACAACCGTCAACAAAGTATTAAGAATCGCCGGACCTGCTTTCCAGATTTCATCGAGAAAAACCACTTGAGCTGTGGGTAGGTAGCCGTCGGTAAGTCGAAGGTATCGACCATTGTCTTTTAGTTCCTGAATACTGAGCGGACCGAACACCTCCTCTGGCGTCGAGAAACGCGTCATGAGGTATTCAAAGTAACTGCTATTGTCGAAAGCCTGAATCAAACGTTTTGCGATCAGACTTTTTGCAATCCCCGGAGGCCCCAATAGGAATACGCTCTCACCAGCAAGAGCAGCCAACAGGCAGAGTTTGATGGTTTCTTCACGCTCATAAACACCGTCAGAAAGTGCAGAGGCTAGTTTATTTATTCGTTCAGATAGCAATGCTTTATCAGCGTGGGAAACAACTGTGGGCTTTATCATGCCTATACCTCTGTGCACAAAACTGGAATGCATAAATCTTTTATACATTTGTTATCATTATGTTACAAGATTTTTCAATCATGCCCTCTTTTAAGCATGACCACTAACCAGAATTTATCAAATTGATTTTATTGGCTTTTAGTCTAACAAAACCGTCGACCTCAACCCGGTCATTAGCCGAAAGTATTAGACAGTGCCAATCTTGCTTTTTGCAACCCGCTAGATGGTTTCTTAACAAATTGGCCGATGAGACTTGGATGGTAGCGCCATTGAGAGTCAAACAGATTGAGTACCTCTGGGTTACCGTATTTCGATAAACACAAAGAATGGAATCGGTTGTATTTTCCCTTTAGGGATAGAACTTTTTTTACGACATCTTCGTCTTGTTTCGGAGCAATGAAATCCGATATCACCAAAAGATCAGCATTTTTATATTGCTCCCCTTGCATTATGTCGACCGCATAACTTAAGACTTTGCTGAGATCTGTCCCTCCCTTAAAACTGTATGACAAAAAGTCACAAGCTTCTTTCAGGCCGTTTACACCAGACAGGTCGTAAGTAATGAATGTAGAGGAAAACAGAATCACATGACACTCACGCTGTTCCTTTGCCGCCATTGTCATTAAAGCGTATGCCATCGCTTTGGCCGATTTTTCCGGGGCTCCCTGCATCGAGCCAGACACATCGATAGCAATAACCATGGGCCCCTTCTCTTTCACAGCCTCGCCTGATGTCGGTGCTGGGGTAAGGAGCTGACGAATGGTTCGCTGCTTTCCTTCAGCTTTATAGGTCAACAGACGTTTCTCAGCCAAGTGCTGATAGAAGACGGTCTCTAGCTCTGGATAAGCCAGATACATGGTTTCATTAGGAAGCAGCTTATTAATATCATCGCTGGTATGAATACCGACGATATCGTCGGTCGCAAAGTCGCATTTATCTTCCACGACCACGTTATCGTGCGTTTGTGCTTTATTGAGCTCAGGCGCATCCACTTCCTCAGCCATGCGACCCAGTTTTGCTGCAATGGCCTGAAGCTCACGATTCTTGCCAAGATATTCCGCGGTGCGTTCGATGGATTTTCTGTCTTGTCTGGTGAGCTCTGCTCCCGCAAGATCCCATAATCGGCCTAGTTTCGTCTCAACTCCACTACCGCTGACATTTTCCATGTCTTTTAGTGTGTCGATACGTTGATAGAGTTGCTTCAAAAATCGCGCTTTCTGTTCATCCAGAGCATCTTGTTGTCTGTTTTGTACTGAGGTTTTGAGGCTCTCATACCACACCTTACAAAACTGACGAGCAAAGAGCGATGGTGGATAAGACGCTTGACTGGCTATCATTTCCTGAGCTTTAGTATGAAATGGCGACTCGGCAGGAATCTGGTCAACAATCGAATCAAGTTTGGCTGTGAACTCTTGTTCCGACATATAGACTGCGTCCTGATACAGATTCAACTCATCCTGAATCGTATCTCCTGGTTGGGACTTAACCAGTTTGCGTTTAACACTTTTGGTCCATTTAGCCATCGATGCGGTCAAACTGTCCTTGACACTGTCATCACTGCTTAGGGAAAGTAAATCCGTTTGAGACATAATATCGCGCACAGCTGAATCTATGATGCCGGATTCCGCCACCATAATTGCCAAATTTAAACTGTCTGCGCCCAACATTATTTTGCCTCCACAAGATGCAATCTCTCATCGATTGATCCCGACTATCTTCACCCGAACGCTCTGATATACCGAATAACTAAGGCAAATCACAGACCTTAAATCACTGTTTTCATTTTCGATATATAAAACCGCAATACTTCATATCGTCATCCATCGACATTTATCTGGCATTGTGGTCATATTGGAGAGCAAAAAATCAGTTAGACAACCACGTTGTCACAATACGGAAGAAACTATGAGTACTCGCACTATTCATCAATGGAAATCGATATCCCTAGTGGAAGAAGATTTAACGCTACCCAATAATAAAGCCGTGACTCATACGACTATTCGACACCCCGGAGCGGCCGTAATCCTTCCTGTCACTGCAAGCGGTGATATCCTGCTGCTCAACCAATATCGACCGTCCCTAAAAAAATGGTTGCTTGAGTTACCTGCTGGCACCATGGAGACCGGTGAAGATCCTATGGCGTGCGCCCACAGGGAGCTAATTGAAGAAACTGGCTTCAAAGCCGGTAAGCTGTTTTCACTTGGGCAGGTCACCCCTCTTGCCGGGTTTTGTGATGAGATTCAGCACCTATTCATCGCTAAAGAGCTGAGTGAAAGCAACGAGTATGCTTGTGACGACGACGAAGTTATTGAACTGGTGACAATGTCACTTAACCAACTACACCAAAAAATTATTGATGGTTGCATCACCGATGCCAAAACGATAGCGTGTTTAAGTAAAGCAACGCTATGTGGATACATTTAGGAGAGTATCAATGGATTTCCGCTCAGACACCGTTACCCAACCTACCCCTGCTATGCGTGAAGCAATGGCAAACGCCCCTGTTGGCGATGATGTTTATGGGGATGACCCAACGGTCAACGAATTAGAGCAATGGGCAGCCGAGCGACACGGTTTTGAAGCCGCATTATTTACCACATCCGGCACACAGGCGAATCTGCTTGGCCTGATGGCACACTGCCAACGTGGTGACGAATACCTCTGTGGTCAACAGGCTCATAATTACAAGTACGAAGCCGGTGGCGCTGCCGTCTTAGGTTCAATTCAGCCTCAACCGATTGAAAATAACCCGGATGGCACGCTGGATTTTGACAAACTTAAAGCGGCCATCAAACCAGATGACTGCCATTTTGCACGTACCAAACTTCTGAGCCTTGAGAACACTATTAACGGCAAAGTTCTTCCAATGTCTTACCTACAAGACGCGCGTAAGTTCGTCGATGAAAATGGACTGAGTTTACACCTTGATGGGGCACGTGTTTACAATGCTGCAGTTGCTTTGGATATTGATGTCAAAGAGATCGCTCAGTATTTCGATTCTATGACTGTTTGTCTGTCGAAAGGTTTGGCCGCGCCTATTGGTTCTTTGCTTCTTGGCTCTAAAGAACTTATCGAGCGCGCCAGAAGACTGCGAAAAATGGTCGGTGGCGGCATGCGTCAGGCAGGAATATTAGCGGCGGCGGGCAAGTTGGCTCTAACTGAGCAAGTCGCGCAGCTTAAAACAGACCATGAGAATGCGAAAAAGCTTGCTGTTGGCCTTAACAATATTCCGGGATTCAGCGTTAACTCTGAGTTTGTTCAGACCAATATTGTATTTGCAAAACTGGATCAATCGGTTGATATCGAATCTGTCGCCAAGTCTCTGGCTGACGATGGTATTACAATTACGCCAGGAAACCCGATACGCTTTGTCACACACAAAGATATCACTTCTCAGGACATCGATGTGCTATTAGCAAAACTTACAAGCGCAGTAGATTAAAGAGTTAGCAATACTACGCCTTCGGGTAAGAGAAATTTTTCCGAAGGCTGTAGTCTCTTCACTCTTAGCTATAACGTTTTAACTCACGTGGTGACATACCATAACGTTTTTTAAACAAATTGCTGAAGTATGCATGGCTTTCAAACCCACACCTATCCGCTATCTGAGCGATAGATAACTCAGTGTGCATGAGCATCTTTCTCGCGTAATCGAGCCGCGTATAGTTGACCAGTTTTGAAAACTCAGTCCCGCTTTCCTTGAGCTTTCTTTGCAGTTTTGCTTTCGACATATTCAGTCGATTCGATACAACTTCAATTCTCCATCGGTTACCAAGTTCACTCGCAACCAGTTCTGAAACTCTATCGACGATGCGGTCTTCATTCCAAAGTTGAGACCAGAATGGTATTGCGTTTAGTTGAACAAGTTCATTAAGGAGTTGGTGTGTAAGAGCGTTGATCGCAGCATCAGACCAGTCTTCCTCTATCTGAGAAACGCTGTGAATGGTATCAAACAAGGTCTCTAACTTTGTATTCTCTTTTACATAGATACCGAATGAGTCATCACCTGAATCTGACTTTTGCCTAATTTTAGAGAGAGTATCGACCAAGTACTGACGCTGAATATCGATCACATCGAGTTCAATACTGTGGCCATCGATATTAGTTACAGCAATATTATACCTTCGATTTGAATCCAGAAAGACTACACACCTTGAATCTATTTCTTGAACGTACCCTGAGGTACCAACAAATCCTTGTGCGTTTGTTACTCTTACTATTTTTATCGTTGTTGCCAGTGTTTCTGCGACAAACTCTTTATCCGATACTTTCACCCTACGGTAGAGAATACTGCTATCAGTGAAATCCATCTACCAAACTCTTTTGCCTGTTAGAAATAGCATGTGTTGATCGTAAAGCACTTTGAGGGTACCCAAAGTAAAAGCCTTGAAGGTAAATGCCTTCACGCTTAAATTGCGCTCTTTGCATATTAGTTTCGATTCCCTCAATAATAATTCCTTGCCCGCTATATTTGTGAAGGTATTTTATGAGCAACTGCATTCGAACGCTGTCATTATCACTTGTATATAAATATGTTTTGTCAATCTTAATCATATCCCAATCAATCACACCCAATGTATCATTGGCACTTTGACAATGAGGCAAATAATCATCGAGCCAAACTTGATGCCCAAAGCGCTGCAACATTCTGATATTATTAATTAACTCTGTAGTCAGCGTTGCTCTTTCGAATTCATTAATCTCAATAGCAATGGGGCCATGAGTTTCACAAATGATTTGATTCACGAACTGCTCATCACACAAGCAAGACAAGGTCAAATTGAGGGAAATTAAATCAAGAGAATTCGCACAATTATGATCAGAGATCCACCTTAATTGTGAAATAAACACGTTTTTTATCAATTTTTCATCGATATTAGAAAAAAAAGATTCACAGTCTACGCATTGATCTTCAAGATCACTACTCAATCTTGACAACATTTCATAAGCCATCGGTGAGCCATTTTTTGAGCTAACAATTTGTTGCAAAAGATACTCAAACTGCACCACTAATTGGTTAGTCAAAGTTGACCGAATCAACAGTCCGCCGGGTACTTCTTCGTAAGAGAGTTTATCCATTACTCACTACCTTTTTTGTGCAAACGTATCCTTTGCGCCGTTAGTTATCAACCATATATCATCCTAAATAAAGTATTTGATGCAATATTTATAATAATTGCATTTTCATTTCAACAATTTGATCTTTTGGACAAAAAGCAAACGAATGAAATATTTGTTACGATAATTAACCCGCTAGCCTGTTGAGATTAATCACTATAACCAATGCGCAACGTTGCCTCACCTTCGCTAGCATTCATCGTACAAGTTAAAAGCAGATTAAGCGGAATTAAATCGGATTAAGGCTGCATAAGTTATTCCTTATATAAAAGAACAGTCACAACAAGTCTAGAGCATTGGATTGATATTTCACTTGGCTATATATTATGCCAATTTCGAATATTGCCAATTTTATAATAATGAAAAGTAGTTTCTATGTTAGCTAAAACCCTGTGAGCTTATATTTTTCAGCCACCTTTGCCTGCATCACAATTCCCAACAAAAAATGCCGGATTTTTCTTGAGTCTTCCCTTAGGTTAGGCTTTAAATTGAAGGCATTAATAGCCTTATATGAGTCATCTGTGTGAAAACCAAAAACCTGCTATTCATCTTACTTACTATCACTTCCGGTTCGCTATTCGCGAGTGAGTTTGGAGACCCAAAGTTGGGTGAAATCAAGGCCCCTAGTTGCATCTTTTGCCACAACCCCAATGGTCCAGTCGCTCAGGACGGTTATCCAAATCTGAACGGTCAGGATCCCCTTTACCTGTTTAACGCAATGCAAGCGTACAAGAGTGATCAAAGAACGGGACCGATGGCTCAGTTGATGAAAGCTCAGCTACAACATTTATCGGAAGACGATCTCAAAGATGTGGCTGCGTTTTACGCCAGTAAAGCTAACTAATCTTCTGAAATTTTTGGGCAGAAACCGGCCCCCGCTACTTCTACGCCCAAAATTCAATGTGATGCTTTGCATCTTTACGCAAAGGTTGTTGGCAAAAAGCTTCCATTCGCTTTTCGTATAAACCATAGTTAATGGTGACGACGTTAAATGACCAAAGGACCTGAGATTTTGAATCGACTGATACTGCTGCTTATTACATTAGTGCTCAGCGCCTGTAGCTCTGTTTCTATTGACGATCAGCAGCCAAAAGATGTGAGTTATCACTATGGTTATCAGGACGAGAGCCCTCTCGCTGATTTTTTCCAGCAAACCACAAACTATGATCCTTCCCTCACTGGATTTTTCCCTCTGAATAAGGGTGAAGACGCGCTGCTCACCAGACTCGCATTAATCGAAGGAGCAAAGAAAAGTCTCGATGTGCAGTACTATATCTATCGTGACGATGAAACTAGTTTGTTGATGACCTGGAGACTTTACGAAGCAGCTCAACGCGGTGTTCGTGTTCGTTTATTACTCGATGATATGCAAAAAAGAGACGACCTGGGTTTGGCGACATTAAATGCTCACCCCAATATCGAAGTGCGACTGTTTAATCCTCACCAATATCGTCAGGCCCGAATGGTCGCATTTGCCAGCGACTTTTCTCGTCTCAACCGACGGATGCATAATAAATCACTAACTGCCGACAACGTTGCCACCATCATTGGAGGGCGCAACATAGGTAATGAGTATTTTTCTTTTGGCTCTAATGTCGAATTTGGTGACTTTGACGTACTCCTTTATGGTGACACCGTCGAACAGACCGCTGTACAGTTTGACACATACTGGAACAGCGTTTATGCCATACCAATGGAATGGATAGTCAGTACAGCACCAGCATTGAACGATTCGGAAATACAACAGTTCATTTCAGACTCAGGGTTGGAGGCTCAATTTACCAGCGGACAATACAATCTGGCAAATTTGGAGCTCTACCAGCAGTTTCAACGAAGTGAGCTCACTTTGTATTGGGGCAAAGGCAAGCTTTGGTATGACATGCCAGACAAGGTGACCTCAAGTGAGAGCTTACTCATTGACAATTTGGTCGAGCTTTTGTCCCGGGTAGAAGACTCTATGGTGCTGATCTCCCCTTATTTCGTCCCTACCGAATCAGGCACGCGTGAAATGGTAAAAGCCGCTCAAGACGGAATCAATATTACCATTATCACCAACAGTCTGGCCTCCAACGATGTCTTTGCTGTTCATGGCTGGTATGCAAAATATCGAGCCGATTTGGTTGAGGGTGGCATCGAATTGTGGGAGTTCAAACCTACGGTTGAAATGAACACTCAGTGGAGCATGACCGGTAGCAGTCGTTCAAGCCTGCATGCCAAAGCCATCATGTTCGACCAACGAAAACTCTTTGTCGGTTCAATGAACTGGGATCCTCGCTCAGCTTACTTAAATACCGAGATGGCCGTTGTACTTGAGCACCCTAACTATGTTCAGTCGCAACTTGATGAGCTGTCTGCTGCATTACCCCAAATCGCCTATAAAGTGGTCGTTGAAGAAGGCAAGGTACGTTGGCTGGACCTAGATTCTGGTGAGCGTTACACCAGTGAACCTAAAGCGAGCATATGGCGCAAAATGGGCGCCTGGTTCTCTGGCCTTCTTCCCATTGAGGATCAACTATAGAGGTTTCTTTTTCGAGTTAGCTCAAAAAGTTCCCTCGCCAATGACCAGCGCTTCTTGGTATAGTCGGCCCCACTCCCTCTAATAAAACAAGATGTTATGGCAGAACTCAAAAAGGAAATTACGCTCATTGGCGGCATTGGCCAAATGTCCACAACGCTTTTGGGAACCGGACTATTTATGGTTCCGGCCATCGCAGCCAGCATTGCCGGAGAACAGATGTTATGGGCATGGTGGATACTGTTGTTAGCCATTTGCCCTATCGCCATTACATTTGCATTGTTAGGGAAACGCTACCCCAATGCCGGTGGCGCTTCTTACTTTGTTCGGCATGCATTTGGACCTCGACTGGAAAAGGCCATCGCGTTACTGTTCATTAGTGTCATCCCTGTTGGTGTTCCAGCCGCAATTGCTATTGCCGGGGGCTTTGCTCAACAATTCCTTCCTGACTTTTTAGCGACTCCGATCATGGCACAGTTACTCGTTGTGCTACTGTTAATGATCGTCAACTTCTCGGGGAGCAAGTCTTCCAGTCGGCTACAGACTTTTATCGCTTTGGGTATTCTGGCACTGGTTGGAAGCTTTTTCTGGATGGGAGATATGAACGTCCAGGATACTCTTCCGCACTCGCCTCCTACTGAGCGGTTCCTTTCTATCGGACAAGCCATCGCCGTTATGTTCTGGTGTTTTGTCGGTATCGAAGCTTTCGCTCATATGGGAGAGGAATTCAAAAATCCAGAGCGGGATTATCCCATTGCCATCGTTATTGGATGCATATTAGCAGGCGCTATCTATTATCTGTTTTCAACAGTCGTACTAAAACACCACGCTTATGGTACGCAGGAGCTTAATACGACCTCAGTTCCTTACCTGGCGGACTTACTATTCGGCCCTAAAGCAAGGTGGATCATCAGCGTCACCGGTTTTCTTGCCTGCTTTGCGACCATTAACCTTTACACCCAAAGTCTGGCAAGAATGTTATGGTCATTAGCTCGTGAATATCGCCCGACCAGTCCCGCAGCAAGAGTTACGGTCAATGGCGTCCCCTCGGTTGCGACCTTGATTGTCGGCGTAATACTTGCTGTCTCTTGCGTCTTTGGTGAGCTTTCGGGTATTGATATCGAAGTCTTTCTGACTTTGGCAAACGGCATTTTTGTGGTGATTTATCTGTTTGCGATGTGGAGCGCGGTACGTTTACTGACGGGATGGCGCAAACACTTAGCCATTGTTTCTCTGTGTCTGTGTCTGCTGGTACTGGTTTCCATTGGCATCGCGATGCTTTACGCTGTCACAATGTTACTTTTGTTCTGGTGGCTACTTCCCAAACCCGCCCCGCTGCGCTCAACCTCATTACGCACAAAATAACCATTGCTGACGACCAGAACCAGATACAAAACAAGCAGGCACTACGCCTGCTTGTTTGACTCTGGATATACGCTGTGGTTAAGCAATTCTAAATCAAACAATACACTCAGAAATTGACATTTTTCAACACTAGCGCACAACCAATGAACAACAGGAACATGTGTACAATACGGTGGTAGTCAATCTTGTACTTTTGCAGTAGATGATAACCAAACATCCCGCCAGCCAGGCCCACAGCAAATGCAGGTAAGGCCGAGGTTACCAGTGACAACACTTCTTCGGTAATTAACCCTTCGTTCCAGAAACTGATGTTTGCACCAATCATCTGCAGCATGAAGAAAAAAGCCAATGTGGATTTTGTCTGGTCCGCTGTCCAAGGTTGCATTGAAGTATACGCGATAACCGGTGGACCTGATTCACCAACACTTGCGCCGAGTACACCTGAAGTAAATCCAGCACCGACGGTCACTGGCACAGATGTCTTTTTAAACAGAGGCTTAGTAGAGCGCAGTGAATGTAAGCTAGACGCTACCAATACAACACCCATGGTCAAAAGAATGTACTGCGAGGGCATGGTTGCCAAGAGCTTAGCGCCAACAAACGATGCTGGCACTGAGCCAGCAAACAGAATAAGTCCTGTCTGACGCTGTATTGAGTGACGCATCTTCCAGACAATAGGCAGAGTTACCAACCAGCCAAAAATACCGGCGATGGGCACGGCCGTCTGAGCGCCAACGATAAACGACAGCAACGGAACCGACACGAGTGCCGAACCAAATCCCGTCAACCCCTGTGTAAATCCAGCCAATGCAATGATCAGCGAAACGAGTATTAAAGTGGTGTCCATATGTCCTGTTATTTAGCCGAAGAAAGTTAAGCACACTATAGACTTCAGAAATTAAATAACCATTACACGTGTCACATTTTGTTGTTTTTTGTCATTTTAGTTTCGCGTATGTGACATTTTTCTCAGAACAAGACACTGCGCATCGTATAATGAAGCCAATAACAGAGAGTGATTTATAAAGCAGAGCACGCAAAGCCCAAACACAGAATAGCTGATGTTGTAAGCGACCCAACGTCCATCGGCTTTCCCTGCGTTGGCATACAACGAACAACAAAGCACAGCTTCAGCAACAATATGGCGCCAGACTCACAAGACTTAGATGTCAGTTTTCATACATGAGCGTCAAGCATCACTCAACAGCATTCTATATTTTCAAAATTAAACGCATTTAAAATTTTTAAGAGGTAAACAATGGAACATTTCCAGGCTGATCAAGCGAGCTTGTTGGACATCAATTCCGATCATCATACGACCGCAAGTGGCGTCGAAGCATTTGATAAAGTTTATGGTCTTGGTTACGAAGTCGGCCACGAAGACTGGTCTCCCTACCCACGAGTCAACAAGCTAAGACAAGCCTTTCTCGACAGACCCTATGACATAGATGTAGAGAGACTGCGCCTGGTCACCCAAGCCTATCAACAAAATGAAGCTTCACCTCGTATTCTTCAATGTGCTTATGCGTTTGAGAATATTTTGCTAAAAACCACACTGCACATTTATCCGGAAGATCTTATCCTGGGAGAGATTGCAGCCCCGGCTAAAGCTTCACCTATCTATCCCGAATTTTCCGTAGACTGGATTATTGACGAAATACTTCATTCGCCATTTGAACAGCGTGCGAACGATCAGTTTTACATACGAAATGACGAAGACAGAGCTGAAATCCTTAAACTTTGTGAGTACTGGAAAGGAAAGAGTGCCAACGAAATTATCACTGCCCACCTTGACGAGGACCAGAAGAAAGGTTCACACATGGGCGAAAAGGTTTTCCAGACCAATAACTACCACTTCGCGGGCATCGGCCATTTCGCCATGGATTTCAATAAGCTGATGACCCTTGGTTACGATGGTGTACTCACTCAGACTAGAGAGGCCTTTGCTAGGCTATCCAAACAAGACCCGGATTTCGGTGAAAAAAGAGATTACTACAAAGCGACGATAATCACGCTGGAGGCAGCAAAGAAATACATCACTCGTTATGCTTTGCTCGCCGAAAAGATGGCCGGAAAAGAGGCCGATCAGGTTAGAAAGCAAGAATTACTAACCATGGCGCAAAACTGCCACCAAATCGCCGGAGGTGCACCTCAGTCTTTCTGGCAAGCCGCTCAACTATTCAATTTTGCTGTCACACTGACTCAAATTGAAGGTAATGGTCACTCCATTTCATATGGCCGAATGGACCAGTGGTTACACCCATTCTATGAGAAAGACGTTAAAGAGCGCGCGGTACCTAAGTCCTTCATTTTAGAGTTGATTGAAGTGTTATACGTCAAAATGAACAACCCAACCAAACTCAAAGATAAAGGTACGGTTAAGGTTCGTAACGGCCGTGGGTTTGGCGGCGAAAGCCTGACCATTGGCGGTGTTGATAATAATGGTAACGACGCGACTAACGATCTCACGATGCTAATGCTGGAAGCATCCGTACATACTCGAATGATGAACCCTTGGGTTTGCCTACGTATGCACGAAAAAACGCCATATGAGCTGAAAATCAAAACCATTGAATGTATTCGAGCCGGGTACGGACATCCAAAATTGTTTAATGACGGTCCTGCAATCAAAGCCATGCTTGGTAAAGGAGTCACGCTTCAAGAGGCTCGCAATTATGCCGTCGTTGGCTGCGTTGAACCGACCATTCCCGGTAAAGAGCACGGCTGGCTCGACGCGGGTTATGTGAACACCGCCAAAATGATGGAGATGGTCATCAATGGCGGACGAATTCTGTCAGGTCCTAACGCTGGAATGCAACTTGGGCCAGATACTGGCAGTCTCGAAACCTACCAAACGTTTGAGCAAGTTCTGGAAAGTGTCGATAAGCAATTTGCTTACTGGTGTGATCAGCTTTGTAGCTGCTTGAATGTCACCGATAAGATCCATCGCACTATCAAACCAACGCCTTATATCTCGGCGTTTTTTGAAGGATGTATTGAATCCGGCAGAGACATGACCAATGGGGGCGTTAAATATAACGGTACGGCACCACAGGCTGCAGGTATTGCAACCTGCGCCGATTCACTGGCAACCATCAAGAAGCTGATGTTTGATAGTAAAAAGTATACCGGTACACAACTTCTCGATGCCCTGAAAAACAACTGGGTTGGTTATGAGAAGCTCTATGCGTTGGTTAACAGCTCAAAGATCCCCCACTACGGGAATGACATTGATGAGGCTGACGAATTATTCACCTTCATGTTTGAATGCTATTGCCGTCATATTAATGGTCGTATCAACCCGAGAGGCGGAAAATTTAGCCCTGGCGTTTATACCGTCAACGCAAATGTAGGCATGGGCTTATACACCAATGCGTCGCTGGATGGCCGTAAAAATGAAGAGCCTATCTCTGACAATATGGGTCCTGTCCACACTGCCGGTGGCTCTCATGATATTCACGGGCCTACCGCTATTGTCAACTCTGTGACTAAGGTCGATCATAGCCTGGCCACCAATGGCACCCTACTTAACCTGCGCTTCCCGGAGGATGCCGTGTCTGGTACCGAAGGTCGAGATATTCTGGTGAGCTTTATTGACGAGTACATTTCCAAACAAGGGATGCATGTTCAGTTCAACATCATGAGCTCAGAGAAGATGAAAGCGGCGCAACGAAACCCTGAGTTGTATAAAGATATGTTGGTACGTGTCGCGGGTTACAGTGCCTATTTTGTCGAACTGGGCAAACCGCTTCAAGATGACTTGATTCAGCGAACAGAGCTTAGGTTTTAAGCAATAAACGCAAATCCTAATCCATAGAGCGGACGAATAAAGTCCGCTCATAAACGATACTGAGGTTATTTGTGTCAAACCTAGGAACTGTACTTAACGTACAACGCTTTACACTGCACGATGGTCCGGGCATTCGTACTGAGTTCTTTCTTAAAGGATGCCCCCTGCGCTGCGACTGGTGTGGTAACCCAGAGAGTTTTAACCGTCATATTGAAGTCGGTGTATTTCAGAACAAGTGTATTTCGAATACCAGTTGTGGTTCGTGCATAGAAGTCTGTCCCGCTCCGGATATGTTGATCTTTACTGACTCTACATTGAATCAGGTTACCAGAGACCAGTGCACCGCCTGCCTTGCCTGCTCAGAGGACTGTCCGTCTGAAGCCATCAGGCAGTGGGGAGACTCTATGTCGGTGGAGCAATGCATGACGCTGATCAGAAAGGATAAGGGCTTTTATCAGCGTTCAGGAGGTGGGGTCACCATTTCCGGAGGCGAGCCTTTGTTGCAGGCCAACTTTGTGTTGGAACTGTTCTCAAAATGCCAACAAGAAGGCATTCATACCTGCCTGGAGTCGAGTTTTTTCGCCAACTGGAACCGTATAGAGCGATTGCTACCAGTCACAGATCTGTTTATTTCCGATATAAAACTGATGGACAGCCAACGGCACAAAACGCACACGGGAGTCGATAACCGTAAAATACTCAACAACTTGAAGGCGCTGGCTACGACGGATAAAGCCATCATACTGAGGATACCGGTTATCCCTCACGTGAACGACGATGATGACAATATCCATGCCACCGCAGATTTCATCATTAACGAAATGGGAAGCAAGGTGCAAGCACTGCAATTATTGAGTTTTATGCGCCTTGGTGAGGAGAAATATCAGTCGCTGGGGTTACCTTACAAAATGCAAGACCTCCAGTTTGACCGTATTTCATTTCAACGCCGCGTGAGCGACATCGCTGACTATTTTAATAGCCGCGGAATCCATTGCACGGTAGGTACCAAAGAGAGCAACGGATAAACTCCAACTAGAATCCTTTAAGATTGAGGTCGACTTCGCTGCCCAACCAATAGGCATAGGTGGTGTGATCTTTAAGTGCGTCACCTGTGCTGGCGTGAACCAGAACGCTAAGCTCACCCCTTGCCTCATCGAGCCAGGGAATAAAGCGGTCAAAGTTGTCTTTTGTAAAAGTGACCTGACAGCTCCATTTTGTATGCGGACCGACAGGCTTTTGGTGGATACGTCCAACCGGAAGGGTAAAGATTTGGCCAATGGTACGGCACAAATCTGTAGCAAAATCGACTGTTTCACGCTCAAAGTAGATGTGAGCGTGGTATTCATCATGAATGTTTACTGGTCTTTTAGGTGAACTCATAATGTATCCTACTCCGTCCATTCAGGTGGGTATATGTGAAATCGCCTGCATCAATATAAAGGACAAGCCAAGCTGACTTGTCTTTTCTATCTGTGGCAGGTGATTATCGTTTTTTGCCGCGGTTTGCATGAATTTTAAGCTTGGCTTTCATCTTGCGTTTGTCGGCACCGCGACCTTTGCGGCGAGGAGCACGATCCGGCTCTATCTCAGATTCCGGACTAGGTTCAAAGCCCGCTAACCACTCTTGGGGCAAGCGCGTATCAAGCAAACGTTCAATGGCTTCCAGAAGGTAATGCTCATCGTGGCTCATTAACGAAACCGCAAAGCCTTCATGACCCGCTCTGCCCGTACGTCCGATACGATGGATGTAATCTTCAGCCTTGTATGGCAAATCAAAGTTAACGACCTGCTCAAGTTGCTGAATATCCAGTCCTCGTGCAGCCACATCGGTTGCAATAAGCGCACGAACTTTACCAGACTTAAAATCATCCAGTGCTTTCTGGCGCGCTCCCTGACTCTTATCGCCATTGATCGATACCGCATCAATGCCATCCAGTTTCAGTTCCTTCGCCAGCGCATCACTGCCCTGTTTGGTTTTGGTAAACACCAGCACTTGCTGCCAGTTACGTGAACCAATTAAGTAGGCTAGCAACTCGTGTTTGCGCTTTTTGTCCACTGGGTAAACCATCTGCTTGACCGTATCCGCCGTCGAGTTGGCCGGGGTAACCTGAACTTCCACCGGTTCATTCATAATACGGTGCGCGAGCGTTTTTATACGTTGTTCAAAGGTGGCGGAGAACATCATATTCTGGCGTTCTTTGGGAAGACGTCGCAGAATACGATTCAAATCTGGCATAAAGCCCATATCTAACATGCGATCTGCTTCATCCAGTATCAGGAATTCACACTCGGCTAACGTGAGATTACGAACATGCTGATGATCCAACAGTCGGCCTGGGGTAGCCACAAGAATATCAGCACCGCCCCTGAGATTCTTAGTTTGCACACCCATGCTTGTACCACCGTAGGCCACCACCACTTTAAGTCCGGTCGACTTCGCTAACGGAATCAGGTTATCAAACACTTGCTGCGCCAACTCGCGCGTTGGTGTCAAAACGAGCGATCGAATCACTTTACTATTGGCTTCACGCAGTTTGGGGGAGTCAATAAGCTGTTGAATCAGCGGCAAGCCAAAGGCAGCGGTTTTACCCGTACCCGTTTGAGCACCCGCAAGCATGTCTTTTCCTTCCATGAGATGCGGAATCGCACGGGCCTGAACAGGTGTTGGCGACGTATAGTTGAGAGCCTCAAGATTCTGATTAAGAGTATCGTTAAACGCAAAAACGTTAAAAGAGTTCAGCGCTTCAGCGTTATCGGGTAAGGTCTTGTCTGTCATTGTCTCGCCAACAGGAAGTATAGAAAAGGGTCGCGAGTGTATCAGATTAATACGCTAAGGTTAACGATGTTATTCAGTTACCTGTTTTCGGGTTTGCTGAAGAACATCAGGATATAAATCAGAGAACAATCGTGAAAATGTTTCATAGTTTTGCTCTAACTGTTGTCCACACTCCATCAACGGTGTCATTCGCATACTACGCAATGACATACGCTCAAGCGCATATTTGATATTGTCCAGCTCTCGATAGGATTCCAGCCAACGTCCCTGCCACATATGGGCACTCATCAGAACAAATCTTTCAGGTAGCGGTTCATCGGTAGCGCTAATTTGTTGCTCTGCGTAATCCACAAACCGGCTCAGCGGTTCGCAATGATACTCCGACCATCGCTTAGCTAAACAGTGATCCCAGAACATGTCCATCGCAATAGGAGCAAAGCGCCTTAATTCAGGATCAAAGTGTTGCTTGCAGGCTTTCATGATTTCGTGGTTGTCAGTGAAAGAATCGACAAAGCGATGTAGCAGTATCCCTTTGGCCACGCCGGGACTGTAAAGCTTATTGGGATCGCCTTTGACAAAATCACCAAGAAGGTTACCAAGTAAACTGCTCTGGCAATGGTCTGCAATGTGAAGATGGGCTAGAAAATTCATAGTTCCAAGTATAGCGATAATTGACCGACATGCACCAAGTTAGCGCGAGGATGTAAAGTTGATTAAACACTCAGTTATTTTTTGATCTTCGTCACTAACTCGACATAGAGGCTCACCCAGCGATAACATCGCGCCAACAAAACTGCGTAAAGCGCAATATTCGATTCACTATCTACGGAGCCAATCTTTATGGACAAAGACCACAGTCTTCGAGAGAACTTACTTGCTCTCACATTAGGTAGCGCACTGGTCTCACTCGGTGTCATATTCTTCAATCAAGTCGGGTTGCTGACTGGCGGAACCGCTGGACTGGCACTGTTCATCACCAAAATCACCGCATTGAGCTTTGGTCAGGTATTCTTCGCGTTGAACTTACCTTTCTACATTCTTTCCGTCACTAGAATGGGCTGGCAGTTCACATTGAACACTTTCGTAGCCGTAAGTATCGTCTCTTTTGCCGTTGACCATCTGCATCACGTTATTCAAATCGCGCACATTGAACCTTTATACGCAGCCTTAATTGGTGGTGGTTTGATTGGCATGGGTATGCTGGTGATCTTCAGACACAAAATGAGCCTGGGTGGTTTTAATATTCTGGCGTTATTCCTGCAAGAACGTTTTGGTATTCGTGCAGGCAAAGTTCAGATGGGACTGGACTGCTCTATCGTAATCCTGTCTTTCTTTGTGGTTGATATTGAGCTTATTGCACTGTCCATTCTTGGGGCAATAGCCACCAACCTGATCCTGGCTATGAACCATAAACCTGGTCGCTACCAGCCCGTCGTCGCCAACCCTTAACATCTGGTGCCCTAAAAATACACTTCGACAGGCATGCCTTCAATGAGCTCTTCCCTTGAGGGAAGTGGCTCATCGATAGTTAACAGCACTTCTAGCAGTGCCTTTTGCCCTTCAAATGGCCTGCTCAATTGGATAGGTAGCTTCGACGCCAGTTCCGTTGGACTGGACACATGAGCATTTAATCGACTTCCATTGGGCAATCGAACCGTCACTTTTCTCGCGAGTAACGCTTTGTCACTATGTTTTGGATCCAGGTAGGCAACCACTCGTACACGGGCCGAACTTTCTGCCACCGTAATGATGTCTGTTTGCGACTGCAAACGCTCTCCTCGCTGGCCCAGAACGTCGATTACATGACCATCAAATGGCGCTGAGATAAGCAGTTCTCGTTTTTGACTTCTCTTACCATTAAGTTCGAGCTCCAACTGACGCGTAATGTTAGCCAGGCTGCCAACATACTGCTCATCCGCCTCATTCTGGCGCGCCAAAGCCAGGTCTAATGCTGCTTTAGACTTTCTCTCCTGGGCAGCATAGTAGTTATTGAGTATCGCGGCATAATCGCCGGTACTGACCAAGCCTTCTTTGTTAAACGCCTCAAACTCTCGTTTAATTTTCTCAATTTCCTGCAGATTTTTATTAGCATCACGCTGTGCGGAGAGGTACAGATCCACAAAATTATCGGCACGTTGCTGTGAATAGGCTTTTAGGGCTCTTATTTGTTGTTCGAGATACTCGATTTCATCTTCGAGTACGCTGTTTTGTAATTGTACTAAGAACTCACCTTTTGAAAACGTATCGCCGACTTCGAAATACACACTTTCCACCACACTTTCTCGTGGCGATTTGATTGATATAGGCTCGTAACTCACCACACCTGAGGCGATAGTAAACACCTGTGGTTTGACAATATAATACGCCACAAAAATGACTGGCAGCAAAATCAGCCCCAATAGCGCAAACCACCTGAAGCGGTACCCCGTCCGTTTGGCTTCCCCATAGGCGACTTTCATTCCCCTTTCGCTTTGAGGGGATTTTTGTTTATTCATTTGAAACTTAACTTTCAAAATCTACGTCCTCTTTTCAGCACCCACCACGGTGCCATGCTCGACTCTTCATGTGAACGCCTGAAGGTCTCATTCAGAATCGAAAAAGCAGTGATAAAACGAGAAAATAATGCATATAAAGGATAGAGAGCAAGCCAACCGACCATTCCTATATCCTGTTGTTTGCGCTCAGAAATCAGCGTCAAATAGACAGTGAACTTAATCAAAACTAAGGTGACATAAATGGCGTAAGTAATCATGGTAACCGACAAAGAAAACAGTATCGGATAGGAAGCAAAGATATACACCGTAAAGAGAGTAATGAATATGGGCAGCAGCACGTTTTGTAACACACCATAGACTAAGGTGTACAAAAACACCCTCCATCCCAACAGTTTCGGCGTTAGCCCTTTGATGTGCTTACGAAGATAAAGAAACAGAAGGTCTCCGTCCCAACGTAACCTCTGTAACACAAAGTTTTTTAAAGTATCAGGCGCATCGGTGTGTCCAACCGCATGAGGCGTAAATGCCAGTTTTGACTCTGGATAGCGCCGCTTGTACTGTTTCAAACGCATAGTCAAATCCAGATCTTCTGCCGTATGCGTATCCCAACCGCCGACTCTCTTTAACTGTTGTTTTCGAAATGCCCCAAAGGCGCCAGAGATATTATTAAGGAAGCCAAATTGACTGGTTCCGGTTTTTCCCCCTTGCATTGACATCATGTATTCCAGAGACTGCATTCGAGTAAGGAGGTTTTTGTTCCAGTTACGTACCCTAAGGGCACCTCCACTAGCGATTACGTTAGGGTCGACAAACTGACGCATCATTTGGGTCACCATATCGTTATCAAAAGACGTGTCACCATCGACGTTGATCACTATGTCGTGCTTCGCTTTGTAAAGACCAGAGTTGAGTGTAGAAACTCTGCCACCCCGTTGCCATTTTGGAATCACTCTTACCACACGATCTATTCTGTTACGGTACTTGTCTTGGGCTCTTATCGCTGCCTCATAGGTTTCCTGATTTTGAACCGCGCCATCGACTACCACCAATATCTCTATGTTACCCGGGTAGATTTGCTCTACTAAGGTGTCAATTGTGATATTTATGCCATCTCCCTCCCCATAGCATGTGATTACGAAGCTAACATTAGGCGTGTAGGTGTTCACCACTGTGCGATTTTGCCAGTACCAGGAAAATATCCCGGCGATCACCAACAAAATTAGCGGAAGCTCAATGACCAAAACGACCGGCAGAAACTTAGCCAGTAGCTCTGTATTCTGCACGACCTGGGTAACGATAGTGCTGCTAAGTTGGATAATGGCGTCAATCATTCAATTCCGAAGACCTCTCTAGCAACCATTTGTTGGCATCAGAAAGTCGATTGTCGGGCAGAGCCCAACTCATTACCGTCAGCGAAAGAATGTCTGATTCCACCTTGTCTGAAAAGGCTTCAATCCGTTTCTCAATGGATGACATAAAACTGATGTCACAGTGAGGCAGTAAGATGAATAGGGTGTCATCAGCATACTGGCAGCTAATGTCAGTAGTTCGGAAAAGTTGCTCCAATTGCTCCGCAAATGCGCTAATGAATTCGATGTATGCCACATCACCCTGTTCGGCAATAAACTGACTAATCTGATGGATCTTAATACCCAAAAGTAGATCCTGATGTTTGTGCCGCAAAGATAACTGATTTTTCCAGCCTAGTGCAGCATCAAATACCGCTGTACTGACAGTGCCGGCCAAAACCAGGTTAGTGTTTCTCTCCACCTGTTCATCCAGCAAATGACGCTGGATGTTTTCTCCCGCACGATACGTATAGTAACTTCTCGCGGTTAAGTCGGAAGTGGCGTTCTGGTGACCGCAAGACAAACAGCTGGCGACGACATTCGCTTCTGCAAACTCCTGAGAACAGTGATTGCAACTATAGAGTTCCAATGGACGATCGTAATCCACACCAATGTGCTTAAGTGACGTGTGACAATTGGGACAGGTCATCGCTCGACGCGAAACAAACTTATCGGCATCGTCGACATGTCCGCAGGTAAAGCAGTGCAATGCATCAAACGTCTTGATGTCGATGGATTGGCAAGATGGACAGGTATCAACAAAATTGAGGTGTCCCGAACCACAAGATTGACAGTAACGCACTCTGTCTTCGCAACGTTCTGCTTCGATAAGCCCTGAATCTATAAGGCGATGTAGGTAGCGAAAAGGCGTCTGCTGTTGATTGTGATACACATCCAGTAATGGATAACGATATATCTCCGAATTACTGAGCACTTTCATTGGGCGTATCCGGCGGGTCTCATTTATCCATAAATAAGCAAGCAGCTTGTCTTTTGGAACATCGCTCAAGCGCTTAAGCTTTGGAAAAGGCTTGAGTTCTTCCGTAATTACATCATTACCGTTAAACACTGCATCGGACAAGAACGGCGCAAGTTCACTGTGGTGAAGGGTCAACACTCGCCAACTCCAGCCTGCTGGTGAGCTGTGAATTTGTAACAAAGTCTCATCTTGCCTCTCTGGCGTGACATTAATCACGCACACTCGCCCCCATTCTCGGAGTATTTCATCATCCAGATACTCATCTACAACCTGCACATCCTGATGCTCCATTGAACGAGGAACCTTACCTACAACTAAAGCGCGCATACGTAGTTTGTCATCCTTAAGGGTTAATGTGTCTCCCATAACTATAGACAAGCTTCGTTAAACAATAGCTTCTTTTTACTGAAGTTTTTGACATTCATCGCCGCTTTACACTCACCGAAGCTGTGTATTTGAAAGCCACTTATTACAAATTAGTTAACCCGGGATCACAGTTATGCAACAAAACACCCCCTACGTACCCTAATCGGGTAATGCGCCTGCACAAATGTTGTGCAATGTTGGTTTTCCAACCTCACTAGTACAAAAAAACAGGACGTTATAATGAAAACAAAAAGTCTAATCCAATCCCTCGCTATCGCCTCCGTGGCCACCTTCGCTTCATTTAGTTCTTGGGCTGAAAGCAAAGAGCTTAGAGTGGGTACCTGGCTTAGTCCTAACCACACCATGAATGCCGATGTGATTCCAACCTGGGGTAAGTGAATTGAACAAGCGACCGATGGCCGGGTTACGGTCAAAATTGAATACAACATGGGACATCCCAAGAGCCTGGTTGATTTAGTCGAAGATGGCGCCGTGGATGCAGCATGGACCTTCCATGGCTATATTCCCGGTCGATTCCAGCTTCCCCAGATGGTCGAATTACCAGGAGTAAAAGCCGGGGCTGAAGCTGTGTCTGTGGCGCACTGGCGAATCAATCAGGAGTATTTCGCTGACTCTGGTGAAAACGATGGCGTAGAGCTTGCTGCGTTGTTTGTACACGGACCAGGCCATATCCACCTACGTGAGCCCGTTGACTCGTTGGAGTCTGTCAAAGGTTTGAAGATACGTATCGGTGGCGGTGTTTCTGTAGAAATTGGTAAACGACTAGGCGTAACTGGTGTCAATGCCCCTGCAACCAAAGCGTATGAGCTTCTGGCTCAGGGTGTCGCAGACGGGATCTTTATGCAGATGGATTACATGCGTGTCGGTCGATACAAAGAGGTTGCTCCTTATACCATCAAGATGCCTCACGGAATGTATCTGGGTTCGTTTGGCATGTTCCTGAGCCCTGATTTTATGGCGGGATTAAGCGAACAGGATCAGGCCGCCATTCGTCGCGTGTCGGGTGAGAAACTGTCAGCGCTAGCAGGTCGAGCCTGGGCAACTGCGGACGATATTGGCGAAGCCGATATTCGAGCTACAGGCAGCACTGTAGTAGAAGCGACAGAAGCGGATATCGCCTACTTCGAGAAGATCACAGAAGGCATGGATGAAGAGTGGATTTACAAAGCCAGTCGCCGTGATGTCGATGCAAAATCTGCCCTGAAAGCGTTCCGACAAGAAGCTGAAAACTACCAACCTATCGATCTATAAGAGCACATCAATGAAAAACTTACTTTCAATTGGTGTTCAGTGCTGGGAGTGGTTCGCCCAGCACCTTTATCACCTTTTTAGCCTGTTCGCCTGCATTCAACTTGCCGCATTGATGCTGGTCACCTGCATCGATGTTGTAGGACGCTATCTTTTTTCCAGCCCACTGGTAGGTAGCGTCGAACTGACCGAGATTCTGTTGGGAAGCCTGATCTTTACCTCTTTACCACTTGTGACGTGGAGAAAAGAACATATCAGCGTCGACCTGATGGAAGGCATGCTACCCAAACAAATCCGCTCATTGCGGGACATTCTGTTTAATCTGGCCATCAGTATAAGCCTATTTGCCATAGGCACGAAGGTATGGAGTCTGGCCACACGATCTCATCGTTACGAGGAGATCAGCGAGTATCTGGAAATTCCCGTTTACTACCTGACTTACTTTCTGGCCATTACCTGCTGGCTGACATCGGTCACCTGTTTGGTGTTGATTGGTACTCACCTTCTCAATAAAAACTATCCTACTCAAGGAACGTCTCAATGATAGTAACTCTTATTGGCTTTGGCGTTTTGCTGTTTCTGATTCTACTAAGAATGCCTATCGCATTCGCAATGGGCGTTGTCGGCTTCTTTGGCTATGCGGCCCTTGGGGACTGGAACTTCAATAGTGCGCTTACTGTGAGCGCTAAGCGCTTGATTGATACTGCTCAGGACTACGGGCTTTCTGTGATTCCTATGTTCATTTTAATGGGTAACTTCATCACCAAGGCAGGCTTGTCTCAGGAGCTCTATCGAGCCTGTTATGCATTTCTCGGTCATAAAAAAGGCGGGTTGGCGATGGCGACGGTTGCGGCCTGTGGTGGATTTTCTGCCATTTCTGGTTCGAGTCTTGCCACATCTGCCACTATGGCTCAGGTGGCTATGCCGTCGATGAGAAAGTACGGTTATTCGGACGGACTCGCAGCCGCATCCATTGCCGCTGGCGGTACGTTAGGGATTCTGATCCCGCCAAGCGTCATTCTAATCATCTACGCCGTGCTAACAGAACAAAGTGTACGTGATCTATTTGCAGCCGGTTTCATTCCGGGTCTGATGGGTATCGTCCTTTACATTGTCGCGACCCGCTTCGTGGTATGGCGAAACCCTAAAGCAGGACCTTGTGGCGAGAAGCTGGCTCGAGCGGAAAGAATTCAGGCTCTGCGCTCAGTTTCGTCGATACTAGGCTTGTTTGCATTAGTGATGGGAGGCATCTACGGGGGTATTTTCACACCAACTGAAGCCGCTGGCGTCGGCGCTTTCGGCGCATTTCTGATCGCCTTCTTCCGTGGTTCGTTAACCTGGAGCAGCCTCAGAGATATTCTTATTGATACAGCCAGAACCAGCACCATGCTATTTGGGGTCGTCATCGGTGCGCTTATCTATTCCAACTTCGTCAACCGAGCGGGATTACCCAATGATTTGGTGGATTTTGTCAGTTCGCTGGGTACAGAGCCACTGTTAGTAATGCTAATGATCTTGCTCATCTACATCCTAATGGGCACCGTTTTTGAAAGTCTGTCCATGCTCCTGCTCACCATTCCTGTGTTCTATCCACTGGTTGAGAGCCTTGGGTTTGATTTGGTCTGGTTTGGCATCATAGTCGTGGTAGTAACGGAAATCAGCTTAATCACGCCACCTGTTGGCCTGAACATCTTTGTGCTTAAAGGGGTCATCAAGGACATTCAAACCAGCACCATATTTAAAGGTGTCACCCCATTCTGGTGTGTCGATATCCTTCGCTTAGCCTTACTTCTGTTCATACCGGGTTTGTCGTTGTGGCTACCAAGCCTACTCTACTGATAACCCGATAAAATCCATAAAGTGCCACTCGCTGGCACTTTATGCATCAATCACGAAAGTAAACTCAGCCTCATCGATGTCGTTGCTGCTGCTCATCTTCATCTGCAACAGTTCGCGTTCACTTCCTCCCCACCACTCACTGCCCATCTGATTTGGCAAATAGAGCTGTGTGGTAAGTAAGGCTCTTTGACCACGCCATAACTTCACATGGATATGGGGAGGCCTGCTTGCATAAGGCACTGGATAAAGCGTTTGAAACTGAAATTGCCCTTCTAAATTTGTGGCCGTAGCTCCGCAGCCAGCAAAGCTGGGGTCAAACTGTTCCACATTGGGCTGTCGGGGATGATCATAGATTCCGGTACCATCGCATTGCCAGATTTCAACCGTGATATTCGTTAAAGGGCTGCCCTGCAAATTCACTACCCTTCCAGACAACTGAAGTGGCTGTCCTTTTAGGCGGTCTGGATTGACAATCAAATCACTACGTACAGCAATGGGCTTGACCGGATAAAAAGGCCCCTCTGCCTGAATAGGCGTGGGACGCAGTTCACTCTTCGCCAGGACCGGCCATGCAAACCATACCGAGCAAACTGTAAGAAAATCTCGTCGCTTCATGATTATTCTCCAAGGGATTTTACTACAGTGTGGTACGGGTTTCGGGGATTGGCGACTCTGAAGCAGTCAGATCTTTTTCACACTTCAACAACGGGAGTAAAAATTGGTCACAATTTGCAGCTCCATCTTTGTCCTTTTACTGTACTATCATAAAGATAACGCGATCTCATGAGGAAATGTTTCGCATGCAATCTAAATTAGAAGAACTTGACTTAAACCTACTCAAGCTACTTCGTATCGTCGTAGAAACTCGCAATACCTCGCAAGCTGCGGAAATTCTGGGGATCTCTCAAACCAGCGTAAGCCGCGGTATGGCAAAGTTACGAGAAACCTTTGGCGATCAGCTGTTCATCCGTAAAGCGCATGGCGTAGAGCCATCGGAACTGGCTGAAAAACTGGCTGAAGCTGCGGATAATATGCTAAAGCCGTTCAGTCAGGTACTGGAAGCCTATCAGACGTTTGACCCGCAAGAGTTTGAGGGCAGCGTGTCTATAGCGGTGGAACTCAGTCTGTTAGAAGTATTCGGTCCGGGATTATACCGTGCACTCAACAACGCCCTGCCGAAGGCCAAAATAAAGTTGGTCTACTGGAGAGAGGAGTCATTGCATCATCTGTTCGACCGGCAGCTGGACTATATGATTCACTACTCAATCCTCCCGTTACCTCAAGATATTTATGTTCACCACTTATCTGAAATCGCCGTCAGTCTGGTGGCCCGAAAAGATCACCCTGTCCTGAGTCAATCCAGTGATTGGGAAGATATTCACCATCTTCCTTTGATTAAATTGGTCGCGGAAGCGATGAAGAGTAAACACGACCCGTTCGATGAGCTATACGTCAGTAGAGGGTACGAGCCCAACATTTGCTTAGTGACACACAGTATTCCGATTGTTGTCGAGAAACTCGTCAACTCAGATGCAATTAAATTCAATAGCAGCTATTTGCTTTCTCATAGCGATCAACTTAAGTGTTATCCCCTACCGTCGATACCACGGGAGTTAAGGAAGTTCAGTGTCTCAGGGGGCTATCTTCAGTCAAAACGCGGCTACCCAATTAATCAGTTCCTGCATCAAACGCTGCAGCAGTTTTTCAACTCTATCATTCAGCCAGACGTCAATTAACTCTTCCTGCTTGCGAGAATCTGGATAAGAGATTCTCGCCTCTGTATTTGTCAGTGATCTTTGCTGCCAAGGGCAATTTTGGTCTCCCGCAGCACGCCGCTATAGAGATACACCAGATTTGAATTTCTGTTATACGTTCATTTGTTTCTGCAACAAACCTACACTCACACCGCACCAAACAACAGGTTGACTTTCATTAGCCGAAAGTCGGCAAGTAATAACCGAAATTTAAGGAATACAAATTTCGTAATTAGCAAAGGATGGGCATAAATCAAATATATCAGAAGCAGAAACACCATAATGAATACTCTAACAAAATCCATGCTCACCGCATCCGTTATATTAAGCGCTCCTGTTCTATCCGATTCACTCCCATTATATATCGGCCACCAGCCCTCCGATCTGGCTGACCATTGGAGAACGTCACTAACCGATTTCAACCAGCTCTCGGAACCGGATACGACAGATTTTACAATCAGTACCAACCCGGAAAAGTCCAACTCGGCTTGGGAAGAACTTCCAGACACCAACCACGTTTACAGTAACCCTTATCGTGTGTCATTGTTCTCCCCTCAAAACGGCGAAGATGGCGCCAGGCTCTGGTCACAAACAAAATCCATCGCTGCATACGGTGTGGGGGTAGCTGGTGTTCTGGCACTGATGCCAGAGTCAATCACCAACTGGGAAAAAGGCGGGGACGATCTTTTTAGCAAGTGGGTTGATAACGTTAGCAGTGGTCCAACATGGGACCGAGACGACTGGGCTATCAATTATATTGGCCACCCTTATTTTGGCGGTGTGTATTATCAAGCGGCTCGTAAATCCGGCTATCGCCAATGGGACTCATTTATTTATTCCGCCATGATGTCAACGTTCTACTGGGAGTACGGTATCGAAGCCTTTGCAGAGGTGCCGTCTATTCAGGATCTGTTCGTTACCCCGATTCTTGGATGGGTATATGGAGAGTGGGCCTACAATAAAGAACAGGAGATTCGACTGACAGGCGGTACAGTCTGGGGCTCAAAGTCACTGGGTAATGTGTCACTGTTCTTGCTAGACCCAGTAGACAGTCTGGGCAACGGCGTTAACCATATAGCAGGGAGAGAAATAGTAAGAGCTGGTACCGGATTTGTCGGCGTGCAGAACGTAAATACTCCCAATGGCGTTTCAGAACGTCAGTTCAGGTTTGAAGTGCAGTACGCACTCGATGCAACCCCGGGTTCTTCACGTACCAGAAAGAGCTACTACTCTCAAAATAGCGAGGATCCCGTTACCTATAGCATCGTGGGAGTCTCGGCGGGTGCCAGTTATGTTGAGCCATCGGACTATTGGGAGCTAGACCCTGGTGCAGGCGTATCGTTCACTGTTGGCTTGCACTTCAGCCCTGCTCTGTCTGGCCACCTAACTTACACTCGAGCGTCACTGAATGACCGAGAAACACAGCAATCGGCAACGTATGAAAGCTACAGTGCAAACGGACTTTACTACTTTAATACTGATTCAAAACTGCGCCCATTTGTTACCGCAGGTTTTGGTGAAAGTCTGAAAAATGAAGATACCAAAACCAAGCAGTTCCAGTTAAATGCCGGAGCAGGTCTACACTATGCGCTTCATCCGAACTGGGCGCTTCAGGCCGAGTGGCGACATGCAGGCCGACCATCCGCTAAAGCAAGCGAAAATATTGCAACGGGTCGATTAGTTTACCGATTCGGTAAAGGGGAAAGAATATAAACCCTGTCTAAACAAAACGCATCAGAATCCTTCGTATTTTCTGGTGCGTTTTTTCTTGATTATCCTCTCTAAACCACCCTCTTTGTTGATGAGCCTGTCGCCAGGTGTTATTTTTATGTTAAGCAATTGAACTGGCGAAGGCATACTGCGGATGAGTAAGTCAATGAAAAACCTCGACTTGAACCTTTTGACGCTTCTGAAAGTCGTAGTTGATACACGTAATGTTTCTCAAGCAGGTGAAATACTAGGAATCTCGCAAACCAGTGTCAGTCGCGGCATGGCAAAATTAAGAGAAACTTTTGGCGATCAGTTGTTTATTCGTAAAGCTCACGGCGTAGAGCCATCGGAACTTGCGGAAAAGTTAGCAGAAGCCGCAGACAACATGTTGACCCCATTTACTGAAGTACTGGATGCATACAGCAACTTTGATCCTCAGAATTACGAAGGGTCAATTGTGATCGCATTTGAACTTTCCTTGCTTGAGACATTTGGGCGCGGGATATATCAGTCGCTGACGAACGCGTTGCCAAAAGCAAAGCTTTCCCTAATGCATTGGCAACAGGATACGCTTACACAAATACTTAATCGCCATGTTGATTATATTGTTCATTATGAACCCTACCCTTTGCCTCAGGATATTTACACCCACCACTTATCCGATATAAAAATCAATCTCGTCGCGCGTAAAGACCATCCAGTGTTAAGCCAAACTTCTGACTGGGAGGTTATTCACAAACTTCCAATGATCAAGCTCTTTTCAGAGACCGTAAGTGCCAAACAAGACCCTTACACTAATGCACTGTTTACCTCCAAGGGATATACCCCCAATATCGTGCTCAGTACTCATAGTATTCCTATCGCTGTCGACAAACTCATCACATCGGATGCGTTCAAGTTTAGTAGTAGTTATTTGCTCACCTACAGTGATGAATTAAAGTGCTATCCGCTCCCGGTAATGCCCAAAGAATTAAGAAGTGTGTCCGTCGTTGGCGGCTATTTGCAGGCAAAACGTGGTTACCCTCTCAACCAGTATTTGCATCAAACAATACAGAGTTTTTTTAACAATGTACTCCAGCCAGATATAGAATAACTTATACTCAAGTAACCTCAAGATGCGTATTCAGCGAGAATTACTTGGCTTCTGGGCGCGACATTGATTCGAAGATCTAGTGGCTCTAAATCGAAAATCGCTAACAAAGCATATAAGCCAAGTTAACTCGCCCTCTGGGAGTCCTGCATCCTGAGGTCACTTGAGTATAAAGGGTTGAGCTAAAGCTAACTCGGTATCAGGTGATACCCTGGACCCATTTCTTACTTCTTATTCTCAACAATGAGGTAATACACTTAATCAACTCTCCAAGTAGGAATAACAGGAAGACCCATAGCGGTTCGATATCGAGATAGACGACCGCGAGTGCTGATATTGGTATCGTGATCAACCATTGCGCGACGATATCCTGATAGAGGCAAAACCTGACATCTCCCCCTGCGCGCAAAATACCAGTGATAGCCATCATTGGAATAGAGCGAAGCACAACTCCTAAGCACAATACAAGAATAAAGTTTTTTGACAACTCGAACGACTCTTCGGTTAGCGCGGGAAACATGGACAGTAATAGGTTTTGAGAGAGATAGACCGTTATAGCGACGACAATGGCGCAACTGATATTGAACACCATCGCGCTTTTAGCATAAATCAAACTGCTCTTGTACTTCCTGGCCCCAAGGTTATTGCCGATCAATACCCCCGCGGCGCTTGATAATCCAATGACGACAGAAAGTGCAAATGATTCTATTGGTGCCACTACAGATAGAGCAACAAGCCCTAATACTCCGGTTTGCCCCATGATAGCGTGACAGGCAAATAGGCCCGCGGCCCATACAAGAAAATTAAGCGTGGTAGGCACGGATATCTTCAAAAAATGAGATAATCGACTAATTGTCAGACAATTAATAACATCCTGCCCACCGAATGCAACCGCATACTTTTTACTATAGACATACATGTAGAGCAGAAGGAATTCTGCGATCCCACTTAATAGAGTAGCGATTGCAGCGCCTTTGAAACCGAGCTCAGGAAAACCCAAACGACCAAAAATGAGTGCCCAATTCAGAAATATATAAACAACCAAACCTACGGCACTAAAAAAGGTACTGACTCCGGGTTTATGCATGGCTCTTAAGCCAAACAACATCGTTGTTACGAAGGCCACACTTAACATACTTGGCGCAGCAATAGATAAATACAACCGCCCCAGAGCGACCACAGAGTTATCATCCGTCGCAAGCGACATTATCTGAGTAGAGAAAAGTAAGAAAACTGATGTGCAAACTAAAGCTAAAGCACTGGACACAATCCAGGTGAGAGCGGTGTTTTCCTTTACGCCTTTATCATTCTTTGCGCCCCAATATTGAGCCGTTATCAACGCACCCGCAGTCGTCGTGCCCACTATCATGATAGTGGTTACAAAGATGGCTCTTGCTGCCACACCAATGGCGGCTAATTCCATATCTCCTAAATGGCCAAGCATAATGACATCGATTAGACCCCGGCTTGAATAGAGCACATTCTGCAAAGCGATTGGCAGGGCTATGACTATCAACTTCCTGAAGAAATGGCTACGCAATGGCAGCGCAATCATTGTATTCGATAACACCAGGGACGATCCTTGTTTTATCTGAGTGCCTACAATTAACGCTAACACACTTTGAAAAGACTTGTTAATTTTGTGTTAACTTTAATGTCTGACTATCAGTCACTACGCATATGCCTTCACATTATGGTGCCAACGATTATTTTGTTGATTCTGTTGCTCACGGTGTTTACATCGTAAGGGGATACACAAAACCCGAAAAACAAAAAAGCTGAACCTTAAATAAAGGTTCAGCTTTTTGGCCCAGCAACAGTCCCATCTCAACTCAAATTTCGCTACATTGGCGAACCGCCAGTCGTCTTTCTATGAAAGAAAGATCCAGACCATCGAGTGTCGTGTCAAATACCACACAGTCTAGCCAAAACACATCCAAAAGTAGGTGAATATCATCCGTCAACTGCGCTAAGTCATCTTCCGTCAATGCAAGAATATCCCTCCCCCATGCCTTTGATATATCGAAAACAAGACTTCTGCCTGACACCTTGTCTGTACTGTAGTCGTCCTCAGTAATCTCTACTACAAGAATAATTTTGCATGGCCCATCACCAATGTCCAACAACCCATAGGGTCGGTCGTTGAGATGGATGGTTTCTTGATAGTAGGTCTGCTTTAGCTGATTCCTACGGTTCATTTGTACCTCTTAATACACTTAAATTTTCATCATCAACTTACGTGTTTACGACTACAAACTGAACGAATAAGAGTTATTCATTATTGCAAAAAGCCAAATAGCAAATATGAATAACTGCTAAACATAGCGTGAATCGGTGATTTGTTTAAAATTCCAGCCAATAGACAAGACCTGTCGAAATTAATTTCAATATTTTAAAGAAACCTTGGAGAAAACCGTGAATCGCCCAATGTTGTCAGCCCTGTTAAACACCAAACCCCTTCTAGTGACAGCTGGACTTTCTGCTTCGGTACTACTCACCGGATGCAAAAGCGAACAGAACGCTGAACAGACTGCCCCTGTCGTTCGCCCAGCTTTTACTGAAACTGTTACCGCTCAGGCAGTGGCAGACCTGTACTTCAATGGTGTGGTTCAGTCTTCTAACCGTGCCGATCTATCATTCCGTATCTCTGGTCGTCTGGATGAGCTTCTGGTTAAGCAGGGAGACAAGGTTTCTAAGGGGCAAGTTATCGCAAAACTTGACTCGGTTGACGCCGAGATCACCTTAAATGCAGCGAAGAATGAGCTGGCGAATACCTACACAGAATACAAGCGAGCTTTGCAACTTTACAACGGCAAACAAGCGATATCAAAAAGCCAGCTGGACGAAATTAAGCTTCGCTATCAACAATCAGAAAGTAAATTGGAAGAAGCCCAGCGTCGCGTAGATGACACCACACTAAGAGCGCCGTTTGACGGAATCGTTAGCCGCAAGCTGGTGGACAACTACACCCAGATTCAAAGCAACGAAGCCATTGTTTCTATTCACGATTTAAACCAACTTGAAGTCGTGATTCAGGTTCCTGAGCGAATTATGGCGCAGCCAAATGGCGCACGAAAAGTTCTAGCCAGCTCACCTTTATTCCCGGGTAAAACTTTCGACTTGTCTGTTAAGACATTCGAAACCGAACCGGACCCAACGGCACGAACTTATGGCGTCACTTTAAAATTTGAAGATACCCAACAGGTCACTCTGCTTCCAGGCATGACAGTGCGCGTCTTCTCCATATCAACAGAACAAGAAAGCGGCATGATCACCGTTCCTCTTTCTGCGATTTCTCCAGATAACCTGGGTAATCAATACGTTTGGGTGGTCGATGAGAACAACACTATTCAACGCAGAGTCATTGAAACAGGCTCCATGGTTGGGGATCGTGTACAAGTCACATCGATGCTTAATGCAGGTGAGCAAATCATCACAGCTGGCACTCTGGGCTTATCTGAGGGGCTGGAAGTTCGACCAATGACAACTAAGGCGGCGAAATAATGAATATAGCCAACTTCACCATAGCTAAACGCACCAGCGTTTGGGTATTGATCGCCCTAACCCTAATCGGTGGGTATATCAGTTATCTGAAACTCGGTCGCTTTGAAGACCCAGAATTTGTGATTCGTCAGGCAGTTATCGTGACACCTTATCCGGGTGCAACAGCGCAAGAAGTGTCCGACGAGGTCACTGATGTTGTGGAAGGTGCACTGCAGTCGCTACAAGAAGTGAAAGAAATTACTTCGGTGTCAAAGCAAGGCATGTCAGAAGTCACGGTAGAAATCAAACGTGAGTTCTCCAATAACGAGGCAGAGCTACAACAGGTCTGGGACAAAGTCCGAAGAAAAATCGGTGACGCCGAACGTTCTTTACCTCCCGGTTCTGGTCAGCCCATCGTCAATGATGACTTTGCTGACGTGTTCGCTCAGTTCTATGCCGTTACCGGCCGAGGTCACAGCGACAAACAGCTGCAGGATTATGTAGACACCTTGCGTCGTGAACTTGCACTGGTGCCTGGTGTGTCGAAAACCGCGACACTGGCAGAGAAAAACGAAGTCATTTTCGTTGAGATCGCAAGTGATCGTCTTGCTCAATTCGGTGTATCTGCCGAGCAGGTATACCGTGTTCTAGAACGCCAGAATATGGTGTCGACTGCGGGTAGTATTAATACCGATACCATGCGTGTTGCCATTACACCAGTTTCTAGCATCAGTTCATTTGAGCAATTGAAAAACCTACAAATTGCGATTGGTGATAACAACACGGTCATGAGACTGTCCGACATCGCCAACGTAACGCGCGGCTTTGAAGAACCTTCGTCAGTACTTATGCGCTACAACGGTAAACGTGCGATTGGCCTGGGTATTTCTAACGTAGCCGGTGGCAACGTGGTCGAAATGGGTGATGCGGTAAAAGCTCGTATTACAGAGCTAGAAAGCCAGCGTCCTCACGGAATCGAACTTCACGAAATCTCGATTCAGTCTGACTCCGTGCGTGATTCAGTTTCAGAGTTCATCAATAACCTGATTGCCGCTGTTGTCATTGTATTTGTTGTACTGCTGCTGTTTATGGGAGTTCGAACTGGTCTGGTCATCGGCTTTGTTCTGGTACTGACTGTCGCAGGCACGTTAATCGTCATGTTAATTGATGATATCGCCATGCAACGTATTTCTCTGGGTGCTCTGATCATTGCTCTCGGTATGTTGGTTGACAACGCAATCGTGGTAACGGATGGCGTACTAACCCGACTACAAAAGAATCCCAGTGCCGACCGCAAGCAAGTCGTTTCTGAAATCGTCAACGAAACTAAGTGGCCATTACTGGGCGGTACGATTGTTGGTATCTGTGCATTCAGCGCTATCGGCCTGTCACCATCGAACATGGGCGAATACGCAGGGTCACTGTTCTGGGTAATTCTGTACTCAATGATGTTGAGCTGGGTGCTTGCAGTAACTGTCACCCCAATGCTTTGCCACGACTATCTGAAGGTCAACGCAAACAAAGTATCAAAACCAGGAAAAATCAGCGCAGCTTATCAACGAGTGCTAGAAGCGGTACTGAATAATCAGAAAAAGAGTTTAGTCGTCGTTGTGGGTCTTTTTGCAGTGGGTGTGGTCACTTTCAGCCATGTACCACCGGGCTTCATGCCAGAGTCACAAAGAGAGCAGTTTGCAATCGATATTCGTCTGCCACAAGGAACTGACATAGAGCGTACTCATGAGATCGTGGGGCAAATAGAGAAAGATGTTTGGGAAAAATCGAATATCACTGGTACCACGAGCTTTATCGGTTCAGGCGGTCTTCGTTTCATGTTGACCTACTCTCCGGAGCCACCAAACTCAAGCTATGCCCAAATGTTAGTGGATGTGGATGATTATAAAGTCATTGAGAGTCTGGTAGCGGAGCTACATGTTGAACTGAACGAACGTTACACCGATGCCTCCATCAATGTCTGGAAGTTTATGTTAGGCCCAGGTGGTGGTAAAAAGATTGAAGTTGCTTTCAAAGGCCCGGACAGCGAAGTGCTGAGACAACTAGCCGAACAAGCAAAAGACATTATGGAGCAATCACCTGCACTCGTAGCGATTCAGGATGACTGGCGTCAACAAGTGCCTGTCATCAGGCCTGTCTACTCAGCAGAAAAAGTGCAGAGTTTTGGTCTGACAACAGTAGAGCTAAACCAGGCGATTCAACAAACATTGTCAGGTCGAAATGTTGGTGTCTACCGTGAAGGCAATGACCTCATTCCGATTGTGGTTCGTTCTCCAGAATCAGAGCGTCACCATGACCGAGTGATTGAAAATACCAAAGTGTACAGTGCAACGATTGGACAGTTTGTTCAGGTCGAGCAATTGATTGAAAGTTCAAGCGTTGAATGGCAAGACGCAATGCTGCGCCGTATTGACCGAGTGCCAACCATCATGGCACAGGCTGACCCAGCGACTGGCATCCTTACGTCAGAAGCGTTGGAGATGATTCGTGCAGATATCGAAAGCATGCCATTGCCAGTAGGTTATGAACTGGAGTGGTTCGGTGAGTACAAAGACGCCAAAGAAGCGGACGAAGGACTAAAGATATCAGCACCTTACGGCTTCACCGCAATGGTTCTGGCCGTGGTATTTATGTTTAACGGCATTCGTCAGGCTCTGGTAATTTGGTGTACGGTACCTTTGGCAGTGTGTGGTGTGGCAATCGGGCTGGTAACCTTCCAGACGCCGTTTGAGTTCATGGCAACGCTGGGCTTCCTGAGCCTGATAGGTATGATGGTGAAAAACGCAATAGTGTTGGTCGACCAGGCAGATAAAGAGATTGCATCGGGTACACAACCATATGAAGCAATTATATCGGCAGCGATGAGCCGAGCCAGACCGGTTATTCTTGGTGCAGCCACGACGATACTGGGTGTCGCCCCTCTGCTCGTAGACCCGTTCTTCAAGAGTATGGCTGTCACTATCATGTTCGGTCTGTTGTTCGCCACTGCATTAACATTGCTGGTTATTCCACTGAACTACGCACTGTTCTTCAGAATCAAGCAGCCTGCCCAGCCGCAGACGAACTAACAATGAAGAAGAAGCCTGAGTCACGTACTCAGGCTTTTTTGTTTTGCTGCCTTATAAAACCGTCTTATCGTCAGCTTGTCTGTTGGTGCCCATTCCTGCGTCAAATAGCTTCGAAAGGGAATAGCTATTCCTTCAACTATTTTCCTTGAATTGAACACCTTGATGAAGCTCTGAGTCCTGCATCTTGAGGTCACTTGAGTATATTAGCTGTTCATTTCAACCTGCTTGAAATTACAGGGAAATAAATAGCGTCATAACGAAGGTTTTTTATTGCCTTGGCGTAAATTATTATTTGACTTCAGATAATCGCCCCACTTTAGCTCTATTTAACCGCCAACAAATTACAACCTGAAACTTATATACACACTCTGTTACACTTAGCCAGTAAAACACCACAAAATAGCCCAAACTTGCTCGTCTTCGTGCAAATATGAATAGCTCTTATTCATTCCACTAGAAAATCAAATACGTATACTTATCCTCATTGAAGGGAATCAGCAAAAACACAAATTCAATATTTATTTAAAAGAGATACACAAATGAAAAAGTCAAAACTAACTATTATCGCCGCTTCTATCGTAATGTCTGCTTCTGCTATTGCATCAGAGCGAGTTAATTTTGCTAACCCTTACGAACTTTATACTGGTGCTTCTGTTGGTTATGGTACTAATGGTGCGCACCTGTCTGCTCAATTCGATACTCAAATGTCTCAAAACTGGGCGCTACTAGGTAAGTACAACACCGAAGAAAGCTTTGATAATCACAATATCGCTCTTAGCGTCATCAGTATGAGTGGCCTGGGTTTCACCCTTGCGTATGACTACGATAAGAACTACAAAAATGAAAATCTGAAAGCAAAATCTACTGAAATTTCAGCGCACTACATGTTTGGAAATAACATTGGTTTCTCATTCATTCCTGAGCTATCTGTGGGTTCTATGACGCACAACGAGATGTCAAACCGCGCTTACTACAGTGATCTGACACTGAACGCGATTTACAACACATCATCAGGCCTTTGGGCAAGCGTAGCACCAACCTACAGCTACAGTTACAACGACCTTAAAACCAATCAGGGTAATGAGAGCCTACGTGGCTGGGATGTAAAAGCGAGCCTAGGTTACACCTTTAAGAATAACCATAGCCTTGCTTATGAATATAAGCGTGAGCACGGTGACAACCTATCACTAGTCAAATATTCATTTGGATTCTAATTGCATTGAGGCCTGATTAATTCAGGCCTCATTACTTCTATTAGCAACCTAAACAAACGTTTTATTTATGAAAAAATTTGGCACTAATAAATATCTTAAAATCACCATCATGTTCTCACTTTACTTAACTTTCTTTTACATGATGGCCGTTAAGTTCTCCTAGTCACTCGCTATATAAGCAAAGTAAAAAAACACCAAGGTAAACAAAATGAATATTATTGAAGTGGATGGCTTCCTAGCTTTCACTCTAGCCATTGTCCTTCTCTTCATCGGGAAGCTAATGACAAAAAAGTACGAAATATTAAGGAAATACAGCATACCTGAGCCGGTAATCGGCGGTTTTACCTGCGCCATTATCGTCGCTGTTATCTATGCCTTTTTTGACACTACGATCAGCTTCGATCTGGGTATGCGCGACGCACTGCTGCTCTATTTCTTTGCCGGTATTGGGCTGAGTGCTAATTTCTCTACCCTGCTAAAAGGCGGAAAGCCATTATTTATTCTTACCGGGTTAAGCGTTGTTTATATCGTTATTCAGAATGGTATTGGGATTAGTGTTGCCACTATGCTGGGGCTTGAGCCTGTTCTGGGATTGATGGCAGGTTCTATCTCTCTTATCGGTGGTGTCGGTACCACCATGGCATGGGCGCCGACATTCAACGAGATGGGATTAGAAAGTGCTGCCGAAGTCGGACTGGCAAGTAATACTCTAGGTTTGATTTTTGCCTGTTTAATTGGCGGCCCGATTGCCAACTATCTGATTAAAAGGCACCGTCTTCAGTCACAAGGTGATACTCAACTGGATATCGGTGTCTGTCACAATCAGACCGTTAAGCTCGATCACTTCGGTTACCTTTACGCGTGGCTAATGCTGAACCTCAGTCTGATCCTTGGCCATTTTATTGATGCCGGACTGAGCAAGATGGGCCTACAACTGCCAATGTTCGTAGCTTGCCTTATCGCAGGTATCTTGATTGGTAACTTTAAGCTTCTGGTTCTAAAAAAGAAAGTGAGCGAGAACGCGCAGTTAGGTCAAACACTGATTTCCGATATCTGCCTGGGGATGTTCTTGACTATGGCGCTGATGGGACTCCAATTATGGCAATTGCAGAGCACTATGCTGTTCATTGGCACCGTTATGTTATTCCAGGTCGCAGCATCGATTCTGTTTACTATCTTTGTGGTATTCCGATTCATGGGTAAAGACTACGAGTCTTCGGTTATCAGCTCAGGTTTTGGCGGGATCACGCTGGGCTCGACAGCCACAGCCATCGTTAATATGACAGCAGTAACTCAACAATACGGCGCGGCTCATAAAGCATTCATTATCGTACCTTTGGTATGTGGATTCTTTATCGATATTGCTAACGCCCTGATTATAAATACGTTTTTACAGGCATTGTAGCGGTCATTGTTAGCGCCGTTCACTTATCACATTAAGATTTCAGAAAGGTAACGAAATGAAGCCGCTCATCGTATTGGGAACAGCCGTCATGCTATCGCCAATAAGTTTTGCTCAGGACTCAATCTTCCCCATTTGGGGAGAACAGGCCGCGCAGCGTGGACACACGCTGCCCAAACCCTATGGCTTGTCGCTATCTTATATGGATATAAGTAACCCAATCACCATCGACAACATCAACCTAACAGGCGGGATTGGCGACGTCATAGATATCGATGCCACAAAAGCGGAGTTTGAGGGTTCCAATGTCACCCTGCGTGGCGACGTATGGTTGTTGCCTTTTCTGAATGTATACGGAATTTTGGGATATACACAGGCACAAAGCACCGCAAAAATTGACTCTATCTCTTTGGCTGGCCTTCCCATTCCTGTAGATGGTGCCAAGTTCACTCTGGATATGGATGGCATTACTTACGGTATCGGGACCACCGTCGCTGGAGGCATCAATAACTGGTTCGCTCTGCTGGACATAAATTACACCTACACCGATATCGATGCCATCGATGGCAGCATTAAAACCTTTGTTGCAGCACCCAGAGTGGGCCATCGCTGGCAATACGATGGTGGTCGAGAGCTCAGAGTGTTTGTTGGTGCCATGTATCAAGATGTGCAACAGCACTTATCCGGCGACATTAAGGCACTTGGGCTCGACCTCGGCGATATGAACTTTCTCATCGACGATACACGCTTTGAAGTAAGTCAACGCACCGAACAAAAATGGAATGCACTGGCGGGTTTTCAGTACTCAATCAACCGTGATTGGGATGTGCTAGCAGAAGCTGGATTCGGTCAACGCAAATCCGCCTTTGTTTCTTTGGGAAGGCGCTTTTGATGAAATACAAATTCGTGACCAGAGCGCTCCTCGTCACTGGATTCACCACGGTACTGACAGCTTGTGCCCCCAGCCTGCAGAGAAATGTGCTCACACCTGATATGGAGGTCGCAGGCGAGATGATGTTTGAGTCTAACATCCGTACCTGGGGCGATCTAACTCACAGCTATGACATTGGTGGTCAGGGTTCGCATTCACTCAACACACCGCTGGACAAAAGTATCCTGAACGATTTGGGGAATCAAACCAAATCCATCGACTATCTGAGTATCTCTGGTGGTGGCGCGGAAGGGGCTTACGGTGCAGGACTGTTAAATGGCTTATCCGACAGTGGCCAACGACCTGAATACCGTTTAGTGACGGGCATCAGTACCGGAGCGATCATCGGTTTATATGCATTTCTGGGACAGGAGTTTGACCCGGCACTGCGCGATTTGTATACCCAAACATCAGACGAAGACATCTACAACAAGAGAGGATTATGGGCCCTCACTCACAGCCCTTCTCTCATGGATACCACCCCTTTTGACCAGATGGTAAGAGCGTTTATCGACCGAGATGTGTTAGATAAGGTGAAGGAACAACATTTGCGAGGACGACTGTTTCTGGTAAAAACCACCCACTTGGATGCCCAGCGCTCCGTCATCTGGAATATGGGCGAAATCGCCATGCATCAAGGCGACGAGGCAGTAAAACTGTTTCAGGACGTCATTATCGCGTCAGCATCCATACCTGGTGTATTTAATCCGGTGCTAATCTCAGTCAATATCGACGGTGTCAAATATGACGAAATGCACGTCGATGGCGGTGTGGTTTCTCAGGTATTTTTTCTGCCCGATTACTTTGACGTTTCAGAGGCCGTCGACAATACACGACAGATGATTGAACAACTTGATGTCACAGAAGATACTCATATCAACAGCAAAGTCTGGGTAATCAGTAACACCCGATTGGCTGCCAAATGGAATGAAACCACCCCTTCGTTTACCGGAATTATGGGGCGTTCGATACAAACCATGATCAAATATCAACGCCGAAGTAATATCGCACAAATCTACCGTCAAGCGCAGGAAACTGATTCCGAGTTTCGTCATAGTTATCTATCACACTTGATCCCCGAAGCTCAATCGGATGCGCCATTTAACGCGGGCTATATGCAATATCTGTATTGCTATGGCTACCTAAGAGGACTCGATAATCAGCACTGGGAAGAGACACCACCTAACTATTGGCAAATTCAAAATGAAGCCAGAGACGCTTTAAAGACACCAAATGCTGTTGAACACATTGATCAGTTTGACTGGGACACACTGGAGGAAGGGCTACATAAAACAGTGACCCAGTGCCTGACAAAGCTCAATAGCTAACCAGTACCGCCAGACACGACAAAGCCCACTTTTTGGCGGGCTTTGAGTCTATTGCTTATGACGTTATGTTTACGCCTGAGCGGGACGCAACATAAACCAGTATGGGAAGTTTTCACTTTTTGACAAGACTTCGAAGCCACGACGCTCAAACGTCTTCACCACTTTATCGCTTGAAGCCACCACATATGTTGGTTTGCCCGCAGCGTCCGCCTGATCAGTCACTGTTTTGATAAGTGCACTTGCAAGCCCTTTACCACCGGCCTTAGGCGAAACACCCAGTCCCCATAACCAGTAGCAGTCTTGCATTGGCGGGACCGCCAGCATTTGCTCACACACTTCTTTCGCCAGTTCGATCTTTGATGACCCCATCATGCGCGTTACAATAGCCAACAGCTCCATTTTCTGCATCACATCCGCTTGGTGCTTGCCAGGAGAACGCATAATAACGCAGCCATCCAGTTCCGGAGTCGTATACACTTCACCATCAATCAGGCCCCACTCACCAATCGCCCAGCGCCAGTAGGCATCGTGAGCAAAATCTCCTGCCTCATCCTGACGCAACGCAGCCTGCATCGCTTCATTGTTCGCATAGGCATCCATAAACATGGCGCTTAACGCAGGTACTGCAGAGTAGTCGGCTTTAATAATTTTCAATTCTGACATTCTACTTCCTCTTAGCGGATTGAAATTGACAAACTCACTTGGATTAACATTAGCAAGCCGTATTCACACTTACCAGTTCCAGCTGTTTGAATGACGTTAAACTAAGCACAGTTTTATTAAATAACAAACAGTTGAGGTCATTTATTACGGTGACTAATCACTTAGCAACTCAAAAATAGATTTGCTCAGTCGATTCTTACACCGTTTAAAACACCAAAAGAGAATATACAAGCCAAACAGGTAGATGACCGAGTTTCGTCAGACTGCGGTTATAAAAAAACCCGGACAATAAAACTTGTCCGGGCTGATTCTTTCAGAGCACTTTAGTTACGACGTCACTAATTCCAATGCACGTACCTGTTGCTTCAGTGTCGGTAACAGCGTTGAACTGGCGCTAAACTTACGTAATCCAAGTTTCAACAACAGCTCTGTCGCTTTGACGTCACCCGCCATCTCACCGCACATGCTGACTGAAATACCAGCTTTGTTCGCAGACTGAATCGTCAGTTCAATGGCTTTTATCACTGCAGGCTCAAAGTAGTTTACCAACTCAGCTACTTCTGTATTGCCGCGATCCGCTGCCATAACATATTGAGTCAGATCATTGGTGCCAATGGAGAAGAAGTCCACTTCCTGAGCCAGTGCATCAGCATTGAACACCGCCGCAGGAACTTCAATCATAATGCCCACGGGTAAAGCCGTGTCTGCCATTCCCAACTGTGTACGTTGCTTGGCAATCAAGGCTTTTACCGCTCGCACTTCAGCCACATTCGCAATCATAGGAATCATAAGCTGAATGTTCGGTTGCTCTGCATGGGCGCGAAGAATTGCACGTAATTGAGTCGCAAACAGCTCTTCGTGTTTCAGACATAAACGCACGCCACGTTGACCGAGGAACGGGTTCTCCTCTTCCGGCATAGGGTATGCTGCCAAAGGCTTATCACCACCCACGTCGAGACTACGAATCGTAATGGGCTTATCACCGAAGGCAGCGGCGATCTGTTTATAAACCGCGTACTGCTCATCTTCTGTCGGTAACTCATCGCTTTCCTGAAACAAAAACTCAGTACGGAAAAGACCAACACCCTCTGCGCCATTGGCTAAGGCCGCTTCGACATCTTCCGGACCACCAATGTTCGCCAGTGCATGAATCTCGATACCATCTTGAGTAACAGCCTGAGACTGAGCATTTTGTAATGCCAGTTCCTGAGCGGCTAGCCACTCATGACGCTTACTGGCTAGTTCCTCTTTGGTCGCCTCACTTGGGGCAAACCACAGAAGTCCACTAAAACCGTCTACGGTAATTTCATCACCAACATTGACCTGCTCAAGACAACCTTGAACCTTAACAACCGCCGGGATACCCATAGCACGAGCCAAAATTGCACTGTGCGACGTTTTACCGCCCTCACTTAAGCAAATTGCTACTACTTTGGATTTATCCAGCCCAGCCACATCCGATGGCATCAAGTCACGTGCGAGCAATACGCTTGGCTGATTAATCGTGATAGCTTTCGGTGTTTCACCCGTCAGAGCGATCATAACCTGACGACAGATATCATACACATCCGCTTCACGCTCACGCATGTATTGACTCTCTGCTGATTTGTACTGCTCCGCCAGCGCCATCATGACATCAAACCAAGCCTGTTCCGCTATCACTTGCTCTGCGATTTCCGCTTCTACTTTTGCTGCAATTTCTGGATCGGCTAACATCATCGCGTGTGCCGCAAAGATTTCACCATGAGGCAACTTGGATTGTGCTTCTAAGTGAGCTTTCACTTCAGCAATCGCCTCTCGCACTTTCGCCGTTTCTTTATCTGCATCAGTGAAATCGCGACCTGGAACGGCTGGCATCTCTTGAGTGAAAATCACCGCTGGCGCTGTGACAATACCGCCATTGACACTAATGCCCGCTAACGCACCATCGATTTCATTGGCAATGACCGCTTCTTCTGGCTGTTCGGGTTCCGTTTGAACGCCTTTAGCCACTTGTTCCGCCTCACCAAAGTGTTGGTTGGCAAGTTGAGTAAACGCCGCAACGGCTTGTTCTGCATCATGGCCAGATGCATAGAAAACGATACTTTCATCACAACGAACGCCAAGTTTAGCGATGCTGTTCAGACTTTTGGCACTCACTTTCTGGCCAGCTTTTTCAAGCTGTACGTCACTGGAAAATGGCGCCAGACAGCCAACAATCGCAGCCGCTGGACGAGCATGAATACCATGAGGGTTTTTAACCAACCATTGGAACGAAAGTGCCTCTGCGCTTACGTCAGCTGTGCCGCTCTCCTGTGGAGCTTCAACCGCAACCTCTTCACCAAGGTGCTCTTTCTTGACATCAAGCGCACTGGTTGCTTCTGCAATCACCGCTTCAATCGGAAGCCCGGCAGCGGCAGCCACAGATGCTGCCATGGTCCCCTCGACGATTGGCGCAGAAACAAGCGCTACTCTCTCACGAGTGTCATCATCCAGCAGCTCCAAAGCCATTTCGGTGCTGAGAAGTGCACTACCAAGATCCATCAATACCACAACACCGTCTTGGTCACAGACTTCTTCAATCGCACCCATCACAGCGATGGCATCTGTACCAATTGGGTTCTCCGGGTCGTCTACCCCAGCTGCGATCGCCAGATTCGCTTTGCCCTGCGTCATTTGAGTGGCCAATTCGGCCACTCCTTCAGCTAACAGGCGGCTATGCGATACTACTACAATGCCTACCATGTTTATTTCCCTGCTATCGCCTGTCTTAGTGCTTTAATCATCAGTAGTGAAGAGGTAGCGCCTGGATCCTGGTGACCAATGCTTCGCTCACCAAGATAACTAGCTCGCCCTTTCTTTGCCTGCATCTCAATAGTAGAAGTAGCACTCTTTTCAGCCAACACGACCATCTCATCCAATAGGTGATCTGGGCTCGCGCCACCTTCTAGTAATGACTTAGTCTCATTCAGAACAGGTAGCCAGACGTCACACATTGTCTTGTCACCCTGCTCTGCTTTACCACGAGATACCACGCCATCGACACCACTCTTCAGGTCTTCAATCAGCTCCTGGAACGTCAAAGACTCACGGCTACCTACGGATGCGGCAGTACGAATAAACAGTGTGCCGTAAAGTGGACCACTTGCCCCACCAACACTAGACAATAGCGTCATGCCCGTATTTTTCAGAATGGTAGAGATGTTTTGCTTCTCAACTTTCGGTAAGTTCTCTTTTACCTTCTTAAAGCCACGGTTCATATTCAAGCCATGGTCTGCATCACCAATGTCACGGTCCAGATCAGTAAGAAAGTCCTGGTTCTCTTCATAAGATACTGCGCAAAGCTCAAGCCAGTTGATGATATGTTGTTTTTCAATTTGCATGTTGGTTACCTCGGCCTACCACTTCATTGCTGCTGTATCTACCGGAGCATCAAATAGCTCTAGCATTTCTTTGTCTGCTTTTAGTAGCGTGATTGACACGCCTTCCATGTTTAGTGATGTGCAGTAGTTGCCCACCAGATTACGAGCAAGACGGAAACCTTCTTTCTCACAGTTGTGTACCAGACGGTTATACACGCCATAAAGCTCTGATTCAGGTGTCGCACCCAAGCCGTTTACGATAGCGATGTAGTCGTGATCGGTTTCAAAGTTCTCAATCGTTGACTCCACTTCATCCCACTCACCTTCTACGCGGTTCCAGATGCGCAACGTACGGCTATAGGCAATGTTTTCTTTTAGCTCAAGGAACATCTTGTCGACCAGCTCATCCGCACCTGTGTATTTGATGCGCTCGATACCCGGTTCGCCGTGAATACCAACACCAAATTCAACTTCATCATCCGCAAGTTGGAATGATGGTTTGCCTGCTGCTGGTACCACACATGCATCCAGAGCAACACCAAAAGAACGGCAGTTGTTATTAATACGACGCGCCAGCTCTTCACATTGCTCCAACGAGTAACCTTTGTCTGCCGCCGCACCGACGATTTTTTCCACCAGCACCGTACCAGCTACACCGCGGCGACCTGCCGTGTACAAGCTGTCTTTTACCGCTACATCATCATCGATCAACACAGAACCAACTTTAATGCCGTCTGAGTGAAGCAGTTCAACCGCAGTTTCGAAGTTCAGAACGTCACCGGTGTAGTTCTTGATAAAGAACAGAACACCTTCACCTGTGTTAACCTGATTACCACACTCGTACATTTGGTCTGGTGTTGGTGAAGTAAACACTTCGCCCGGGCAAGCGCCTGTTAGCATGCCTTTACCAATGAAGCCTGCGTGCAATGGTTCGTGACCTGCGCCGCCGCCAGATACAAGGGCAACTTGTCCCGGTGTTTCTTCATGCCACATATAACGTGGTTCATAGTTTGCTTTTAATTGAGGGCGAGAGGCAGCAAGACCTTCCATTTGCTCTTTTACAACGTCTTCAACACTATTAATTAGCTTTTTCATACCTTGTTTCTCTTTTGTATTTTTTAATGTTCAATAATTTGGATTTGTGTAGGATTAATGCCATCATATGAACAAATTCATCATCGACAACGAAAAATATTCATGTTTCATAATGGAACGTTTTGTCGTAAATAGCGTTTCATTTTGGAACGGTAAAGCCCGAATTTGAACGATTTAGTGATCTACTCCAAGATATCTCCATCTCCGACATTCGACACAAATCTTGCTTTGCTAGCCATGTCATAAAAACAACAAGCATCACCGAGAATGGCTTAGTGTTCCCGGTATCGAGACCTATGATGAGTCCAACGTTGAAACAAAGATAACCATTAACAGAAGGTCTGAAAAAATGGACAAAATTATTATTAGCCCAAGTAAGTATGTTCAAGGCGAAAACGTATTAGGTTCTATCGCTAGCTATGTAAAAGCATTAGGTGCTAACCCTCTGGCAATTGCTGATGAGTTCGTAACTGGCCTTGTGGGCGAAACGGTAAAAGAAAGCTTCGTAAAAGAAGAAATGCCATTGGCGATGGACATCTTTAACGGTGAATGTTCTCGCGCAGAAATCGACCGCCTTACTGACATCTGTTCAACTCAAAAGAACGACGTCATCATCGGCATTGGTGGTGGTAAAACACTGGACACTGCTAAATCAGTGGCTTTTTACACCAAGATTCCTGTCGTGGTTGTCCCGACCATCGCTTCTACTGATGCGCCGACCAGTGCACTAGCGGTTATCTATACACCTGAAGGTGAGTTCGCTGAATACCTGTTGTTCCCTAAAAACCCAGACATGGTGGTGATGGATACAAAAGTTATCGCAGGTGCTCCAGTACGTCTTCTTGTTGCTGGTATGGGTGACGCGCTGTCTACTTACTTCGAAGCACGTGCAAACATGACATCTGGTAAAGCGACAATGGCTGGCGGCGCACCGACTCGCTCTGCACAAGCGCTGGCAAAACTTTGCTACGAAACGCTGTTGGAAGACGGCCTGAAAGCCAAAGTAGCAGTTGAAAATGGCGTGAGCACCACTGCTGTAGAAAACATCATCGAAGCAAACACCTACCTAAGTGGTATCGGTTTTGAAAGCTCTGGTTTGGCGGCTGCACACGCTATTCACAACGGCCTGACTAAGCTAGAAGAATGTCACCACCTATATCACGGTGAGAAAGTGGCGTTCGGTACGCTGGTTCAGCTTGTTCTGGAAAACGCGCCAATGGAAGAGATCAATACGGTTATCAACTTCTGCCGCGAAGTAGGTCTTCCAACCAACCTGTTCGAAATGGGCGTAAAAGAAATCAACAAAGACAAGCTATACGAAGTTGCAGAAGGTGCAACAGCGGAAGGTGAAACCATTCACAATATGCCTTTCCCAGTCACTGCAGACAGCGTTTTCGCGGCGATTCTGACAGCGCACCAGCTGGGTCAGAAATAAGTCTCACGTTGTGTGAATCTATAAGAGCTAGCATTTCGCTAGCTCTTTTTCTATTCATTCATAAAAGTTTCGTTGATCTCACCCTTTGTTACAGCCAGTTACCCTGCCTTGCAAAACTCCCTATTATCCAATCAATTACAATGATTTGGATTAATTTTTGTCTTTCCTGTTTTCTATAGCATCTCCTCATCAAAACAATACTAACTATCAAAAGGAAGCAATCATGAAATCAGCAATCACATTCAGTTTATCAGCAGCGCTACTCATTCCATTGCCAGCAATGGCCGATCACAATGTTATCGACGGAATGGACTTCGGCCCAATTGCTCAACTGGTCGGGACATGGAAATCGGTAGAAAGCGGCGGTGTAGACATTTCTCCCGCTCAGGCAGGCACTGAGCAAGGTAAAGGTGCTCCGGCCATCACACCTTTCTACGAAGTCATGACATTTGAAGTAGCCGCTGACGCGGTCAACGCCAGCGAGCAGACACTTGTTGCCCTTTACTATAAGCAGGAAGTGTTCAGAAAAGCCGATGACTCTAAGTTCCATGATCAACGCGGCTACTTCATTTATGATCAGGAAAACCAAGTGGTCTACAACTCTTTCTGTGTCCCGAGAACCACTTGTGTCACCGCTGAAGGTGCGGCAGGTAATGAGATGACATTGACTCTCTCAGAACGCGGTGTCGCCGAATCCAACTTTATGAAAGATAAAGCCAGCACGACAGGTTTCACCATGAACATCAAGATTGATGGCGACACGCTGACCTACTCCCAATCAACCATCCTTAGCATTTATGACGGTGAATTTGCCCATACAGATTCATCAGTACTGGAACGCGTGAAGAACTGATTGGCTTCATAAAACATGTTCACTCAACAAGTGGTAAGCCAGGCTTGCCACTTTTTACTCCTTTCTCCTGTGACACATCCAAAAACATCCCATAACAATCAGCACATTGGGTAATAACCCGGCAAACTGTCAGAATTGCGCCTTTAAACGGGCACAACGACTATTATGCGATGTCCGCATATGGCAGAATGAATCTTAACAAGCTCAACACTCTCTCAGATACGTTATGATTTTGTCGGCTAGAATAGCCACATAGAAGAGTGTTTACCGGTCTGGCAGTGGTTTGCGCCGGTGATAATGGGTCACTCCAATGACCCATAGATTGAATCCTAGCTAGAGGAGAAGATTCAGCAATGACTCATGAAACCAAAACAATGGAAGTGCCTGTCGCTATCGCAGATCGAGTTCAGGCTCTGATCGATGCTTATGAGGCGAAACAGAAGTTCAATGCAGAACGAAGGGCAGTCGTGAACAATTTGCTGTCTATGGATGGCCTGAGCTGTGAAATGGCGGTGTACAGTCTCCCACAAGAAGAATTACTCGACACTCTTAGGTTCGTTTACGAGTTATCTGGCACCAACAGTCGCTTCGTCACCAACATTTTGACGCAGACCAGAGAGAATCCAAAGAAGAAGCTCTCCGACTCACAACGCTCATCAGCTAAGAGTCTGCTGTTCAACCTGTTAAATGACCCGTCAGTCATTTCGGCGATGAAAGAAAGTCAGTAACCCAATATTTTCATTCAAGGCCTATTGAGCCCCTCAATCGGTCCTCCAGACAAGCCACTCATCCGGGTGGCTTAATTGATTCCCCATATCTATTTCACTAATTTTCCCGATGTGTGAACTTTGCCCCCTGCTTTCAAGGGCAGAGTAAAAATCCCGACTATAATTCTGATGTTATCTGTCTCATTCAATTACAGGGAGCCATGTATGTACGGATTTTCGGTTACATTTGCAGGGAGTTATACTGACGCCATTTCTAGGGTTACCGAAGAACTCGCCAAAGAGGGATTTGGAGTATTGACTGAAATCGATGTCAAAGCCACGCTAAAAAAGAAAATTGATGTAGATAGAAGACCCTACATCATCCTGGGAGCCTGTAACCCCCACCTGGCAAATAAAGCCATCACGGCAGAGCCCGACATTGGATTGCTCCTGCCCTGTAATGTCGTGGTCAGAGAGGAAGAAGACGATTCGGTGACCGTTGCCTTTATGGACCCGGCATCCGTACTTAGCCTGGTGCAACAACCGAATGTTCACGAGTTGGCAAGTGAAGTGAAGTCCAGACTTGAGCGTGTAAGGGACGCTATCAGTGCCTGAGAGTAGCAACTCTTTAGCCTGACATTACCCACACCAATCCGGACGTCTGGATGATTCGCATTCAGACGCTTTAACGAATTGCTTTGCTGCTTTCAGAAATCAGCCGCTCCAAAGGTGCTAGACTTAAGTTTGCCTATGATGATTAGGGAGAAATGCAATGAGCTACAAGCACATCTTAGTGGCGGTCGATTTATCTCACCCCAGCCAGAAAGTGATCGACAAAGCGATCGCAATTGCCAGACAGGACAAGAGCAAGGTGTCGTTTGTCTATGTGGATGTGCATAAGGTGGTGTTAGAGCCCAAAAACGAACAGCAATTACAAAGTGAGTTACAAACGTTGGCAGATAACAGCGACTACCCCATTGATGAAGCCTTTGTTGTCGTCGGTGATTTGCACATTAAACTCTCTGGACTGGTCAAGACACATGGTGTCGACCTTGTTGTCTGCGGGCACCATCATAAAGTATTGAGTCGATTATTTTCTTCCGTCCCTAAGATGGCCGATGCTATAGAGGGTGACTTATTGGTGGTGTATTTGGAGGATTAAGCCTGATGACTCTTCAATAATACTGCGCCGTCCCCGTATTAGTTAGTCATCACCGCATCACTTCGTCGTCCACTACACACCGTCATCGCCGCTACACACGGCCGTCCCCAAATTAAACCGTCCACAAATTAAACCGTCATCTCCAACCCGCCGTCATCTCCTTGAAAAAGGAGATCTCGCACCACGAATGACTCACCCAATTCATATACCCTACCGCACCGCGCTGCATTGAGATGCGTTGGGTTCGGCGGTCAATTTAGAAAGTCACTCGCTTCATGAGATCTTCACTTGCGTGAAGATGACGGGCATTAGGACCTCATACCACGGGTGACTCATCCAACTTACACACCATGTCCTGCCGCTTCGTCTCGGATAACGTTCTACTTAAGAAAGCCCTCGACTTTTCTGCCACTCAATCCTAACTTGTGCCAATCTGTCTCTTCTTCGCAAAAAATCTGGGCGTCCAGAGGCTTGGACGGTTCTTGATCCAGACTGCCAGCGGGGACAATCAAGAATCTTCCGTTTTGAGACAAAAATGGCAACCCCGACCCACAGTCGGTACAGAATACCTTTGAAAATGAACGTGTCGGGTGATCATAGCGTTTAGTGTTCTCTTCCCCCTGAATCCATTCTATGTTGTCCGGAGTAGTAAACAGATTGGAAGCGTGAGCCGAGCCTGTCAGCTTTCTGCACTGCTCACAATGGCAAAAGAAAAACTTGCGAAAGTCATCATTAACTCTAAAAGTGACGTTGCCACAACAGCAGCCACCTGTAAGGGTTCGGGTCATCGTTCTCTCCTTTTAATCTAAATAATCCGGGGCACTGAGGTAGGTTCCGCACCTCTGACGATGCCAACGCCAACAACACACGTCAATGAAAGCCGACTTTATGAGGAGACTTCTCCTTCTTGGTCGCACTTGGTGTATTTATGATTAGTCAGCAACAATCACTCTCAGTAGCACTCCTCATAAACCACAGATAAGCCTTCATCATCTTCTGGTGCTTCAAAATACTGTGTCACGTGATGAAAAACGGTCTCGGTATCGAAGTGTGCCCGCTCTGGTTGCTCAAGGCGACGTTTAGCAATCTGTTGTAGGCACTGTTCGTCACTGCGAACGAGGTAAATCAACGTATGCTCGCAGCCCACTTCGGAGCACAGTTCGGTAAACCACTGCCGTTGCCTGACCGTGTTGGCTGGAAAATCCATAACCACATTGGTGCCAACCTCCAGTAGATCCTGAACATGACGTTTTACGAACGGCTTGATTGTGTTCGAATAAATAAGGTAATCATCAAAGGTGTGAATTTGATTGGCAAAGTGAGCCGACAACCACTCATCTTCAGAAATCAGCACGGCGTTGTTGTCTCTGGCCACCACTTTGGCCTGAGTCGACTTGCCCGCCCCCATCTTGCCACAAAAAAAGAACAGTTTTCCCTTAGGTATCATCTTCTCTCCTATGAGTGATTCGTAGGACGTCGGTCTCAGTAATCCAATCCGGTTTCCCATGCATGCTCGTTCACACGTTGGCAGAGCAGGATGAAAAAACCGTGTTATCTGTCCGCAGACAAAAGAGTTTCTGCAGCCAGTTTACCCAATGCGTCAGCAGCTAAAGGACTCGCCCCTGTGATCAATCGACGATCCAGACATACTGCATTATCTGCTTTGGTGTTGACCAGCGTCACCCCCAGTTGTTTTAGATTTTCACTCAGCCCCTGTGTCATTTTGCCTGGCAAGTAACCAATCAGCGGCGTTTGAGCATCCACCGAATCAGGAAAGACTGCCATCTTGTAGCCCTGATATAGGAAGTCATTCCCGCCCTGCATCGTTGATAGCAACGCAGCAGGCCCGTGGCAAATAGAGACAGTGAACAAATCGTGGTCGTGCGCCCAGTGCAGTAATGAGCCAACATTTTCATCCTCAGGCAGCCCCAACATTGCACCATGGCCTCCTGGCAAAAAAACTGCCGCGTAATCGTCGGCATTGAGTTGGTTATCTTCGATCAGCTGATATAAGTTTTTGGGGTTATCAAAAGCGGCTTTGTAGTCACTGTAGATAGCTTTCACATGCTCATCTTGCTTAGGAAAAGCCCACATTTCCAATATCGCCGGCTTGCCTGTCGGCGTGCAGATCTCAAAATCAAAGCCCGCATTTTTAAGATGCAGCATCGGCACCAGAGTCTCAACAGGATGATTACCGGTCGAAAACTGCTTACCGTTCTGCATCTCCATATTCTTCTGCTCAGTGGCAATGACTAATATTTTTGTCTTACTGCCCGCATAGGGAGGATAGGACACTGCTTTGTAGTCAGTCTTGTCTGAGGTGGCCAGCTTGAGCGCAAGTTTAGAGGGTGAGTACGACCCATCCGGTTCCTGATGCGGAGCCAGGCCCAACAATTTCTTTAACATAATCGCGTCCTTTCAGTATGTTGATTGTTCAGTATAGCTATAAGTTAGAAAGTCAGCGCTAACTATTTGCAAAATAAACAAAATTCTCTCGATGCAATCTCAAAAAAGATTCGTAGCTATGGCACGGAGAGAGCAACAGACTCGTTTAGTTGGCTCATAATCCCGCCAACGACTCTCGCAGCACATCGATACTTTGTATCCCCAGTTCACTGCTCACCCAACCGAACTGGTCACCATCGAAACGGGGGAAAATGTGCAGATGATAATGGCTTAGTTCATTACACGTGCCGTTATTTTGAATAAACGACATGCCATCGGGGTTAAACTTGTTCACTATTTTGTGATACAGATCGCGAGCGACGTGTTGTATCTCATCGTGTACAGCAACTGGTAGGTCAATAAAGGATCCATAGGGCTGAGTAGGACAAATGAGTATATGTCCAAAATTGATAGGATCGTGGTCAGCGAAGGCAATAACATGTTCAGATTCATACACAATTACTGCTTCAATGTCGCGGGATACGATTTGCTCCACGATGGTCTTTGACTTAACCAATGATGTTCACCCTGGGCCGGTTTGCCACTTATTGTTGATTTTTATTTCCAGCCGTGTAGCCAGATTTCCTCACGCTTTAGTTCCCGCCAGTCAATGGCGTATTCATTTTTGGTAAGGACAGCTTGCAGCTTACACAGCACCACAATTCCCTCTTCGTCAAACTCCACTTCTGACACCATAAAATGCTTCTCGCGATTCATCGGTTTAACGGCGGTCCATTTGCTGTTACGTAACTTATTGGGATTAATTCGATTCATATTCACTCCGTAACACTCTGACGATAGTTGGAAAACCGTCTAATTTTACGGACTACTGGCGTGGCAGGTTCAGTGTTATACAATGCTGAATCCGCTACAGCTGACTATTTTTTAACCAGCGGTCAGAGAAATACTCATCACTGAGTGTCCGGGTTCACTCTGCGCTTCGATTTGCCGCCAACCTAGTCGCTTATAGAAATCGGGAATATGAGTGTACGCCAAGAGCTCAGAATACCCCTGGCCTGCCGCCTCATTGATAGCATTCGCTATCAATCTGCGTGCCGCCCCACTGCCCCGAAACCCTGATACAACGAATAGCGCATTGACCCACAAAGCATCATGACAGGCATTTGGATGCGGATAAAAAGTGAACGCCAAACCGCCCACCAACTGCTCATTTGAGATTGCAGCAACAGGACGCAAAAGTTCAGAACTGTATCCGTCAAACGTAAAATCCGGCCATTGTGACTGAAACAAAGCTTCAAGTTCATCCAGCATGACTGCCCCCGGCTTACACTCGGCCAGTACTATCGGCATCACTTCTGGCTCATTGCGCCTATTCATGCCACTCCTCTGTTAATGAGCAAAATCTCCTGAACCGGTTACGGCAGATGGATTTCCACGTTTTCACGTATATAAGTGGGTACTGAGAGCAGTTCATCCAGATCTTTGTATTTTGACTGTTTTGGCATCCTCTCAACCACCGCACTCAGTTCTTGATAACTAATGCCGACCACTCTGCACGCTGTCATAAGCCCATCAATAAAGCTCTTTTTCTCTCGTTTTGCCTGCAGATCACAAGCAGGAATAGAAGTGTATTTATCGCACTCTTTGGCTAACAATGCCAACAACTCAGCTTTTTGTGATTGCATAGGCCGCCCTGTTTTGGAATGAATCTCATAGAATTATCGGTGAGTTACGGGGTAATTTCCGAGATATGGGTCTAAGGGTGACAAACTCACGGTTAACTTTCCCCCAGGGGAGTGAAAGCATAAGCGTCGGCTGATTGCTCAGTTTGAATTTTAACGGTTTAAATCTTGAGGTACTTCTCCTGTCTGGCCCTCAACCTACTGTCACATTTGACAATTTTCTCTGCCTTATCTAGAGTGCCACACTTCATCAATCCTAGTAACACAATAGGAAGGCCGGATGTCAGGCTCACTTTTCAACGATCGTATTATCCAAAGCGCACTCGACTTAGACGTCTATAAAATCAATATGATGTTTGCCGCTTTCACGCACTACCCACACACGACCGTGCGTTATGAACTAATAGTGCGCTCCAAAGAAAACCTGTCTGATCTGCAAAGCCTGATTGAAAAGGAAGTGAATGCCCTGTCCGAGTGTCAGTTCACACCCAGCGAGCTAACATACCTTGAGCAGAAGGCGCCTTACTTAAGCGCTGACTTCATCGATTATTTGTCCCGCTTCAAATTTGCTCCCCAACAGCAAGTGACGGTTTCGCAAAACAGCGGACAGCTCAGTGTGTCAGTTAAAGGTCTGTGGCATGAAACGATTCTGTACGAAACTCTGATCATGAGCATCATCTCTGAAGTTCGCAATCGCCAGCGTTGGAGCCAGATCCCCTATAGCCAGTTCGCGAGCACACTCAAGAAAAAGGTCATAGAATTGAAGTCTCAGCTCAATAGACGCGCCATCACCAATTTTCAGTTTTCCGAGATGGGCAGTCGCCGCCGTTTTAGCGCTCAGATCCAACAGGATGTGGTCGACTACCTGAGTCAACAGGTCCCTGCTCTGATGTCAGGCACCAGCAACTATCATCTCGCAAAACGCTTTAATCTGACGCCTATCGGCACTGTGGCCCATGAATGGTTTATGGCTCATCAGGCGCTCGCTGCGCCGCTGAAATCACAGCAAATGGCATTGGATTTATGGCAGTCTACCTTTAACGGCAAACTGGGCATTGCGCTGACGGATACCATTGGGATTGATGCTTTTCTGAAGGACTTCGACTCAGAGCGCGCTAACAGCTATGCTGGCGTACGCCACGACTCTGGCAGTCCTTTTCAATGGGGGGATAAAATGATCGCCCATTACCAGTCACTGGGCATCGACCCAATGTCAAAAACACTGATCTTTACCGACGGATTGGATTTCGCCACTGCGCTGGATATCTGCGACTACTTCGCAGGGAGAACCAACATCAGCTTTGGAATCGGCACCTTTCTCGCCAGTGATATGGGAGCCTGGCAAGACGAAACTGGTCACTATCAACCGCTGTCTATCGTCATCAAAATGGCAGAGTGTAACGGCCTGCCCGTCGCTAAAATCAGTGATGAGCCAGAAAAAGCCATGTGCGAAGATGCTGACTTTCTCACCACGCTCAAACAAAGTTTTGGCTTGTCGCATTCATCCCATTAGCGCATTACCTGTTTATTTTAGAGGAAGCCGTTTGTTAAACCAGGTTACTCCGGCGATTCTATATCCATCGGCGTGAAATTTGTTTTGAACGTGAACGCATGTGGGGTGTCGCCGTGTTGTCTTAGGTGCTCCAGACGCGCCAATGCTTCCTCTGTGGTCGGGATGTGGCCGTCCTCAACCCACCACAACACATAGGTATCTTCGGCGAGACGATGAAACCACTCACTTTTGCGACGCATGAAGTCTCTGTGGTGGGTTCTGAACATAAAGTTCTTTAGCGTATCCACCGACTCCCAAACAGACATATTAATAATCATATTCGGATCGTCGAATAGCTTGATATTCGTGGCATCACCGGCTTCGTCCTTCAGCCGCCAAATAAACCCTTCACTGCTCTCGGCAATACCATTGACTAAATCCAGGTTGTCTACGAACTCTTTGATTTCCGGCGCGTCCAGCGGGTACTTGGCCAGTGCGATATTAAGTTGTGCTAGTTTCATGGTGTCCATTCCTTGAATAGTTGTGGCTATGGGCGGTGTCTCGCTTACTGCAGATCCCCGTTATGTACCAAGCTTATCGACAAACGCCTTTGCCTTTTTAGGGCTTGTGATGCGGATAAAATTGATATGGCGATATTCGGGATTTGACATCGCCTGTTGATAGCGAACCCGATTACTTTTGTAGGTTTTCAGTGTCCACAGAATCACCGAATCTTTGCTCAGAAACGATTTTCGGAACGACTCGACATTTCCGGTCTGAGGCCACAACTCTTGTTTGGTGATCGAACGCAGAAAAGCCCTTTTTACCGCCTGATACAAGGTCCTCGAAAATGAGTAATCAATCCATACTACCGTATCAACGTGCTGCCACTTGATGGGCACTGTGCGATTGTAGTTGCCATCGAGTACCCAGAGTTCATCGGCTAACTTGCTTTCCAGAGTGGCGAAAAATTCCTGATCCGTAGACTCCTGCCAATTGGGCTTCCAGAACATGGCATCCATTTCCAGATGAGGATAATTCAACTTATCCGCCAGCATCCGGCTGAACGTACTCTTACCGCTTCCACTGGTACCAACAACGTTAATCTTCTTCATGCTTTTACCTGTTATTCTTCGAGTACGGGACGCATAAACGTCAGCACGGTTTTGTTTTACGGTGAATGAATGGTTGAGTAAAAGGGCTTTAATCACTGTGGTTGTGCAAAACAAAAGTGCCAAAGCCCTACTGGTTAATTGAGTGATTTTTTACGATGCTTTTGAGCATTGTAGGTTGAAAAGAACGCCATAAAGGCAATGAAAGCCAAAGCAACCAACATCTGAACCAAACCATTCAGACTTTGGACAAACTCTGTGTCTTCAAAGAAGGTGGCACTGTGGACTGATAAAATCCCTGCAAAAACAGGATACCATTTACTCTCCGGGTCGAAGCCCGTCCCTCCAAACCTCATCGCCAAGTAATGAAAAAACACCGCCGTTGCACAATGCAGTACAAGTAGAGCCAAACTAAGCGTCAGTATGAAGACAAAATACTCTTCTTGCATTGATGCCAAGTACCAAACAGCTATGGCCTTAATAACAAACGCTACGGCCACACCGCGTAAAAAATATTCGTTGGTTGAATCTAGCATTTTTAGTCCTTTAAAAAGATCCGTGATGAAAATAGTCCAGTGGATTATTTAGCCTTGCCATATTGTGGCTAAGATGTTGGGTTAATGGGCAACATCGTATTAAGTATTGAGCGATACACCATCCTAATTAATCCTATATTCCATAATCACATCCGTTTAAATCTCCCAACGCGAATCTACCATATGCGCTTTGTATAGTTAGACTTCGACTTGATAAAGTGGGTTAGCTTTAAACACCTGACTTTCTCTTCACCTCATTATTGTAATTAATGATTGCATCGATTACATTCTGGCACTTTTGAATACCAACGCGATTATGGTTGACTGCATTAACAAGATCACTAACAGTGTCACCATGATTCAAAACTGCCGGTTCAGCGCACTGCTCAACAAGCAGAGAGTCAGGGATAGTGACGTATATATTAATAGTCTTTTCCACAACAACTGGTTCAGGGGCCGGTAACCTGTTTGTTGTACATGCCGTTAGCGTTGTAAGCATCAACAATAGAATTGGGGATCTGGTACTCAAGTAGTTTAGCTTCAGCAATATTCAATTCCTTCTTTATCTCAATTAATTTCTTACTAAACACTGTGTTTTGCTTGTCGAGGTTTCTATTTTTATTTCGCAACTCATTTACTTCTGAATCAGCAGTAGAGTGTAGTTCCCTATAGTTCTTGTACTGCAATTTAGTCGCTTCAAGTGTATCGTGCATGCTCTTCAAGTTGCCTTTCAAAATGGAATTATTGGCTTCCAATTGAACCACTTGCGCTCTATAACCTGAAAGCTCTTGCTCTTTTTGGTAGAGTGAATACGACAAGTAAGAGAATAATACCGCCAAACCAACGTAAAAATAGAGCTTGATACTCGAAAATGAGCCTAACACAAATTATCTCCTTAATATGTAAGTCTCGCATTTTTGTTCATGCATTAGCTATAACGCCCATTTAAGTATCCCGAAACACACTAGCTAATTTTCCGCATCCCACCGTAAACACGCAACCCGACGCAAACCAAAAGTGCTGAGCTTTGAGGGTCTGCTTAAATTGTTTGTTATGACACTATGGTTTGAAAATATAAACCACAAGCCAAAATGATGCACATATCTAAAACATGGAATAGACGTACGCCCGGCACCAATACTGATTCAGTCGGCTTCTCTGGGTTATAGTAGACTTCAGTTTCCCCTACTTTAATGTAGAGTCTTTTAAATATTGCAAACCAAGTATCTAGTGTGGCATAAGCTATTTTATTTGATTCCAGCTCTTCACCATTAACCCAATAGGTATAACGCACTTTTGCTTTCAGTGTTCCTTCGCTCGGACCACCTAGTCCAGTTTCGCTACTTAGAACCATACCTTTAGCCTTGTTCCAACTTTTAGCCTTCACATTTTTAAGTAGATAATGAAGCTCTAGTAAAAACGCAAATACAAGCATTGTATATAAAAACAGTATATTCCAGTTGATATTTTCCACTCTAACCTCCTTATTTTACGAGTGTCATAACGCTTTGCTAAGTTGCAGCTAACGACTACGACTCTCAAGCAAAGCCACCTTAATAACTGAACTCAACCAAACCGAAACCGCCAAGCGTTAGCTGTCTGCTTGAGCAATTTGTTATGTGTGCTCTTCGTTTATGCCATTAATGCGCCACAGCCAATAAATATGTGGTGCTAAAGCAATTAGTATCAAGAAAGTATCACTGACACTAAACGCTATTGTTAGTAGAGTAATAGCGACCCAAATTAGCTTAAAACGAAAAACTGACCACATTTCTAAAATAACAGTGTAATAGCAAATTGCAGCTGGAAGCCACACGACTAAATAAATGGATAGCATTAAGTTGCTAGTCGATACTTCGTGTTCACCATATACGATGCCAATTACTACAAGAGCAATATAAAGTATTAAACCGCTAGCGACTAGCCAATAGTATTGTAACCCGTTAATTTTCATGTGATATCCCTGCACACATAACGCTTTATAGACAGATTTTTTCGGTCTTTTCTGCCTTTTTCCTTTCCGTCTATCCTGCTCTATCCAAATGAGCAACTCAAGTCATATGAATAGGTTATGTGATTTCTTAGCCAAATGATAGGGGTATAATTCGGATGACATCCTGATAAATGCTTATATGTCAGTGAGTTGGGTGGCTCTGTTGGGTTTACGGATCGCGGTGGGAGATCTCCTTTTTCAAGGAGATGACGGCGGGGCGGAGATGACTCGGATTCGGAGACAGAGGCGGTTCGGAGATAATGCGGTTTGAAAGGTGCTGGGGTTCGCGAATTTGGTGGTGTGGTGCGTTGAAGTGATGTGCTGTCGCTTTGGGTTTGTCGCATTACGACAGCAAATCTAATAGGCTGGATGGGTTCCGCCTACCCTTCATCCAGCCCATATTTCTGTATTTTTCTCCACAGTGTGGTTCGGCCTATGTCCAGGGCTTTGGCCATGTCTTGCATTTTGCCGTCGTAGAGGTTCCAGGCCTGAATAATGGCTTTCTTTTCCACTTCTTCTAGCGTCAGAATCTGTTTGCCTTCTTTGCCGTCATCGCCAGAGTTGAGTTTGATCTCTTCGGGGATATCTTCTAGCGAAATCATGTTGGAACTGCGGTTGAGTAAGATGCGCTCCATGCGGCTTTTTAGCTCGGAGTTGTTGCCTTGCCAGGTGAATTTGACCAGTGCATCCATAACGGTTTTTTCGATGGAAACCGCGACATTGTGGCGCTTTTCGTAGTTGGTGATGATCATCATCACCAGGTGCTCAATGTCTTCTTTGCGCTTTCTTAACGGCGGGATATTGAGTTCGTTGGAGGAAATCTCATAGTAAAGCTGGCGGCCAAATGAGCGCTGGGCAACGTATTCGCTGATATCAGACGTGGTGCTGGTGATCAGCTGAAAGCTCACCGGGATCAGTCGTTGGCTGTCGCTGCGGCTGACTAAACCGGTTTTCAGCAGCTTGAGTATCACTGCTTGCAGTTCGGGACTGAGGTATTCGATCTTTTCCAGATACAGTGTGCCGTTGTGGGCCAGTTCGAACTTTGATGGCAGCCCGTGACCGTCTTCGTCGTCGTAGCCGAGCATTTCACGGATCATGGTTTCTGAAGTCAAAGACCGGCAGTTGATGGCGATAAATGGTCCGTCTTTAAAGTCACTTTCGTTGTGAATCGCCATTGCCAGATCAGACTTACCGACCCCTTCTTCACCGGTGATCAGTATCGGTGCCTTGGATTTGACGGCCCGCTTGGCGACGGTGATCACATGCTTCATCCCTTTGGATTGAGCGTTCAAGTTGGCAAAAGTGTATTTGGCGCTGCCGCCGATTTGCTGTTGTGCCAGTTCGCGAATTTTGTCGATGGGGTGGATAAACATCAACTTAGAGCCATCCACTAGCGGTCGCAGGGTGATGATCGCTTCAATAAACTCCCCCGCCACTTCTACCGTGGTCTGTTTGCGGCGAATGGTGTTGTCTTCTTCGATGCTAGTGAGAATGGTGGGCGCAAACCTCACCACGGAAAAGATATCTTTATCAATCACTTCTAAGGTGTTGAAGTTCAACAGTCTTTCCGCCTGTTGGTTCGCCATGGTGATGCGGTTTTCCTCATTCCACGCCAGCAAGCCATCATCCATACACTCAAGGGTCGCATTGTGCGCGTTGAGTAAACGGTTCATGGTCTCTTGTTCATTCTGAACATGAATTTGTAGGGCGATCTCTTTGGCACAGGACGAAATGATCACATGGTTTTCTTTGCTGTATTCTTGGGCCCTTTTGAGCAAAGAGATGGTGCCCCGCAAGCGGCCAAAGGTATCGAAAATCGGTGCAGCCGTTGTCGCGTAGGGATGTAGATGGCGATTAAAATGCTCGGCAGCAAACACTTCTGCGGGCATATGAGTATTAAGTGTCAGGCTGATGGCGTTGGTGCCGATTTTTCCTTCGGAAAAGAAGCAGCCTTTCTTGAGTCCCAGTTCATTCACTTCCCGCAGCAGGTCGTCATGACCAACGGTAAACAACACGCAGCCACTGTCATCGGTAACAAACAACATAACAGCTTCGTCACGCAACAAATCATAAGTGTCTTCTATCACCGTCGTCGCACAAGTAATCACGCGCTCGTTACGTTTGATCAGTGACTTAAGTGTGTATCCCGATGCGATATGCGGTTTCGACCAGTTATAAGGGCTAGACTGTTTCGCGCAGCGTTCCCAGGACTCCAGGATCGGCGACAGCATAAACTCAGGAGACACCCAGTGGTGCTTCTGGAAAAAATCCCATTTCTTTTTGTTATCTTCAATCGACAGCATCGGTAAACCAGGCTAGTTCGTCTTCGAGATAGACGGTACGGTAGTGCAGAACGCCTTATTTTACCTGACTTTGCAATAAATGAGAGTGATTGCATTCACACAGTGAATCTGAAGATTTTGCTAATGGCGATAACACTGATCTTCGTCAGGGATCGGCAGCCTTTACTGAAAATTGACTCGAAAGAGGTAGGTCAACAAAGCCAGACCTGTATGTGGTCTAGTTTGCGTACGTTCATGAAAGCTTAGAGTCATGAAAAAAGGAGTAATGAAGGATTGGAGTGATGATGGGATATCGCACTTCCCTGTGTGCGTTTCTTGGCTGACCTGAAGTTAGATCCACGCCAGAGAAAGCAGCAATAAAGGTACAGCTACGGCTGAAGCCATTTTCACAAGTGAAACGGTTTCGCGAAGAATAACTTTAGTTTTGGAGTCAATAAGTTCGACGGGTTGTTCAAGAGTCAGTGTTGCTGCGTTGTTCATTTAAGTGCCTTAGTATGAGAGTGAATTATCACGACCACTGCGTGATTTACGTCGCAATTTTGCACCCATTTGTGACATCCGTCAATCTAAAATTGTATCTAATTGTCACTTTTTGTTGTTTTATGAACAAATAAAAGCCCAACACTCAGGCCGGGCTTTTAGTTACTCGCTTAACTTATTGAATTTAAGCGTTTTTAATTCCGTCTAACAGGTCGCGGTAGCTTGATGCTTCACGATAGAAGACCGCAGGTTGGCCAATTGGCGCATCAACCTCAATCCAGCCACCTTCAAAGACTTCACCGGTCCAGGCATGAACCCATTTGTCTTTTGGAAGGTAGAGACGCTTAACGGTTTCACCCTGGTTATAGACCGGAGCCACCAGAATATCGCGACCGAACAGGTATTGATACTTGATTTCGTACGCTTCGTCATCCTGCTCGTAGTGCATAAACAGCGGACGTTGAACGGGTACACCCTGACTTGCGTTTAGCGCAACCGCATCTTTAATGTAAGGCTTAAGGTGCGTGAAGATCTTAGTCATCTTCGCCAAATGCGTTAGCGTTTCTTCATCGGTATCAAACTGATGGTTATCACCCGGACGGTTACCTTCGTGACTGCGCATGATCGGTGTAAATGCCGCCATTTCTGCCCAGCGCTGGAACAACTCTTTCGTACGCTTCATACCGTGCAGTGTGGTATAGCCGCCGATATCACTATGGTGGATACCGTTACCCATCAGACCGGAAGAGAGCGCTGCCGGAATCACAGATGCCAGACCGTCATCCAGACACCAGTCTACTGACTGGTCACCGCCCCAAAGGGTGTGGCAGTAACCCTGAATGCCAGTACCGCCTGCACGCATGAAGAACAAGATGTCGTCCGTTTTACCCGCCTCTTCAATCGCTTCGTGCTGCACTTTAGCCCAGCGGTATGGCCATTTATTGTGCTCAATCTCTGCACTCACACCATTGCTGAGTGAGCAGTCTGTTGGCAGGTATTCACCAAAGTCACCCATCCAGCCATCAAGACCGAAATCAATCAGGTTCGACTTGATCACACCTTTATACCATTCACACGCTTCTGGGTTTGTGAAGTCGACAACCCCACAGTAGAACTCACCAAAGTCGACCACGTATTTAGAACCGTCTTCTTTCGTGGCCAGGTAGCCTTTCGCTTGCGCTTCGTCATACAGAGGGAAATCTTCCAGCACATAAGGGTTGATATAGCCAAGGAAGCGAACGCCCTGCTCCTTGAGTTCATGAATTTTCGTGTCCAGACCCGGGTACAAGTCTTTGTTCCACTGCCAATCCCATTGTAGGCGCTTACCAAATGACGTCATTTTGATGCCCTGCCAGTCCTGACACCATGCACCCGCCACTTCAACACCAGCTTTCTTGGCATTTTCGACTTTCTCAATCGTGATGTCAGTACCGCCCTGAATGCCCAGAATCACACCGTTGTACACCCACTCTGGTAGTTCTGGCTGACGACCAAATACATCGGTAATGTTGGTCATGAGTTCCGGGTAGCTCTCTTCGGCATCAAACAAAATGTATTGCGGAATATCCCATGCCTGCAGCTCGTGGAACTCTGGGTTAGTAAAATCAAAGTCTGCATAGGCCGTTGTTTCCAGATGACAGAAATATTTCTTGTCGGACACAAACGTCGGTTGTGGGTAGTTCGTGGTGTAGTAATCACCGCCCGCCTTGTCTTTCACATCCGCCTGCCAGGTTACATAGGTGTTCTTATTACGACCTACGCCCGGTTCCGATGACCACAGCGGGAAGTTTTTACCACGAAGGTTCAAATAAGTGAGCTGTTCGCCACAGCCAAATACGCGCTCTTCTTCTGTTGCGGCAACGCGCATCCAGAAACGGTTGAAGCTTTTATCAATCGCTTCAAATTCTGCTTTCAGACGAGATTCAGCGGTCTCGCCAACAATCATTTGGATGACTTCTTTGCCATCAAAATAGAATCCAATAGAGTGGAATTCCTGACCGTCACGCTCAAAACTGTCTACTTTGAACTGACGCAGAGGAAGACGCTCGATGACATAGTCCGTGATGTCAAAGTTACCACGGTACATATCAAAGTTACCTTCGCCAATACCTAAGTACAGCGCAGGACTTGCCTCTGAGTGTTCAAATACGGTTCTGTTTTTATGACTGATTGTAAAACCCGTTGGGGTATGGACAAGTTTCATGTGGGCGGCTTCCAAAATTTAGGGAAAATAAAGGCGCACCACCTAATAGAAAGTGCGCCTGACTTTTTAATTATGAGAATGTTAAATCGCGGGGATTAGTTGAACTGAATGTCGTAATCCGCCTGAATTTTTGCTTCACAAGTTTTGATTTCGCTTTCAAAACGTTGTAGCCATTTCTGACCATCAGATCCTGCACTGTCCAGGAATGAATCCTTAACGGACGCTGACGCCGTTTTGAATGCTTCTTTCTCAGCGGCTGTTGGGTTGTAAACAACACCGTCCGCTTTCTTGAACTCTTCGTAAGCCTCGAACTCTTTATGCTTCGGATACGCACGTAGGTATTGGTTCTGTGCAGCAACACCATCAATCACCACTTGCTTTAGCTCATCCGGGAACGACTTGAATTTTCTGTCGTTGAATACCCAGGCACCGCCCATGTAACCGTGACCATCTAGGATCATGTAGTTCAGGCTTTCGTGGAATTTGTTCATGATGATGTCAACAACACCGTTCTTAGTACCGTCAACCATGCCCGTAGACAGCGCTGTATATACTTCTGGCCATGCGATTGGTGTTGGTGCACCACCCATTGCTCTAACTAACTCTTGCTGAGTTTTTGCAGGAACGGTACGCAATTTCAGGCCTTTAACATCTTCTGGGCTCTTAACCTGTTTCTTCGTTGTCGCGATGTTACGCCAGCCACCCGAGTTAGACACCATCATCAGACGGATATTCGGTGCTTTGGCAGCAACTTCTTTACGGACGTCACCAATGAATTTCTCGTTATCGTATACACACTCAGCAACACGGTCACTTGGTAGCATGTACGGTAGGTCGAAGGCACCAATTGGCTGCCAGAAGTTACCCAGCTCAGGAATCGTCGTCTGGAAGTAATCGAACATGCCTGCTTGTACGCCCGCCATACACTCTTTTGCGTTACCACAAAGCTGACCAGAAGGGTAAATATCAACTTGGATTTGGCCATTCGAGCGTGATTCAACAAAGTTCTTAAACACAAGTAGCGACTGGTGGTTGTAGCCATCTGTAGAAGTTACATGCGGTACAGTTAGCTTGTAATCAGCAGCGTTAGCAGCGCCTGCAGCAAATAATGATGCAGCAGCTAAACCTAATAGTGTTTTTTTCATGATTAGTCCTTTCACGGTTATTGGTGTGATTCTGATATTTTAATTTCAATTAACAAGATCACGTTTTGGCTATTATTGTTTATTGAGCTTGAACTTGAGGCTTTTGCTCTCTTTTTATTCTGAATATTGTGATACAAAGCATGGTTGCATTAAACATATCGTTTAATATTCCACCATAAGAGCCCACAATAATTGCATTTAACATCCATATTAGGGTACAGATAAGAAACGCGATTCTCATTCGCAAACCTTCTGCGCAAAATAGTGCATAACAACTCACTAATGATGCGACCGCTGGCAGCAAATCCGTTGGGCTTGTATAAAAGTAAGCACTGAGTGCTACTTGTAATAGAACAAAGATCCAAAAGACCATTGTTCCCTTAAACTTCAATGATATAAATGCTCGGAATGAGTTCACAAACAGATTCAAACCAGCTACGAGAGCACCGAGCAAAGTGTAATGAAGAGAGAAGGTCAAACAGGAAAGGCATATGAGCGCTCGCATACGATTATCGCTCACTGTTGATGATGCCAAAATATTAATACCAAAGGCGACAAATCCTAATGCTTGAATATATGTGTCGCTCATCTAGATTGACTCTCTACAAATTTATTACAATAGTTTATTTTAGTTTTAAAAAGAGCCCTGCGAGCTATTCCTCTAATTATAAAGTGGTATAAAACACACAGGGCAAAATATTAAAAACACTTATTACGTTTAGGACTTCTACTTCCTAAACACAGAACAAACTATACAATGGATTTTTCATTAGATATAATGAAACAAATTCAGTTTTTGATTCCAAACCGGAATGGATATAGACTTACTTCGCACTTTTTGCCAGTTGGCTGAAGATCAGAATTATCGGGTCGCTTCCGAGCACTTGTTTATTACTCAATCAGCCCTCACCAAGAAGATAAAACGTCTTGAAGAACAGATAGATGTCACACTTTTTGAACGTGGCAGGCATGGTGCTGAACTGACGCCAATGGGCAAGATTTTGTTGCCAGAAGCAAGGCGAATGCTGAAGAGTTTTCAATCATTCAAGACGTTATCTAGTTATGTCGCTGAAGGGACATCCGGTCACCTCAATATCGGGTTTGGTATTTCCTCTTTTTACGAAGCACCCGCCTATATTGCTCAGTTCAAACAAGACCACCCCAATGTGCATGTCAGCCTGAACGACTACCCTTCTCACAAAATGATTGAAGGCCTAACACTTGGCAACCTGCAAATTGGTTTTGACCGTTTGCCCGTCGAACCGCCGTTAGCCGCTATCCCATTGTTTGGTGACCAATTGGCCATTGCTATCCATAAACAAGAGCATGTGGATGAAAGCGACCTTTGGGCATCACTCAGTCATTTTGACTATCTCGGATTAAGTCCAACCAAGAACCCAACGATGTTTAAACACATCAGTGCGTATTTGTGGGAAGCGGAGCAACAACTTACTCCAGTAGAAGAAGCGGATAACATCATGACATTACTCGCATTGGTGTCAGCACGTTTGGGGTATACCATTATTCCTGCGAGTGTGGCTCGGATCAGTCAACCTGAAATCCAGTTCATTCCTCTCACCGGCGATCATGCATGTTGGGATGTCGGTCTGGTCTGGAACTCGGAGCGTATTGACCCGCTCTGTACTAAATTTATTCAGCACGTGCAACACGCTGCCAGTAAGTAGATTAGGTTTACGGCGCGATGGATGAGATCCCCTTTTTCAAGGGGATGACTGCGCAGACCATATTCACGCCACTTGGGCTCTCAACTCATCGGCCAAACTATGTACATCAAAAAACACAACCTGCACCTGATTTTCCGGCAATCGGATAAAGCCTAACGCGCCCTGGCGACGTAAGCCATTCTCATCCACCGCGCCCATATCCTTCACCTGGATTCGAAGACGCGTTGCACAGTTATCGATCTTACCTTCTACAATATTCTCGATACCACCTAAACCCATAAGGATCTTTCTAGCCTTGGCCTGCAAATCACCTTTATCGTTAATCATATCGTTCTCCTAATTCTATCAATTAAGACAGGTTGAAAATAAAAAGTGCCAGCAAATTGGCTGGCACTTTGTGGTTTTAAATACACATTACATGGTTAGCTTGTAAGACGTTTCAATGTCTGCTTCACATGTTTTGATTTGGTTTTGGAAACGCTCCAACCACTCTTTGCCCTCTGCGTTTGCATTCGCTGCCCAGTTATCGATAACTGGTTTGGTTGCTGCTTTGAATGCGTCTTTCTCCGCTGGCGTTGGGTTATAGATCTTACCGTTTGCTTGTTTGAACGTTTCGTATGAAGCGTATTCGTTGTGTTTAGGATAGGAGTTCAGGTACTGTTGCTGTGCCTTGATAGCATCCAGAACCACTCGCTTAAGCTCTGGCGACAGAGACTTGAACTTCATATCCGACATCACCCATGCACCACCCATATATGCGTGACCATCCAGTGTCAGGTAATCCAGACTTTCATGGAATCGACTTTGGATGATATCGACGATACCGTTCTTAGTACCTTCAGCGACACCTGTGGACAGTGCAGTGTAAACTTCTGGCCATGCAATCGGTGTTGGTGAGCCATTAAGCTCTTTAACCAAATCTTGCTGAACCTTCGCAGGAACCGTACGAATCTTCATACCTTCTACATCGGCTGGCGCTTTGATCGGTTTCTTAGTGGTCGCAAAGTTACGCCAGCCACCCGAGTTTGCCACCATCATCAAACGCACATTTGGTGCTTTCTTAATAACGTTACTCCGTACGTCCGCCATGAACTCATCATCACCGTAGACACACTCAGCAACACGGTCATTAGGTAGAAGGTATGGCAAGTCAAAGGATTCCGCTGGTTTCCAGTAGTAGGCGATTTCAGAAACGGTTGTTGGGAAGTAGTCGAACATGCCTGCCTGAACCCCGGCAATACATTCTTTACCTGAGCCACATAGCTGGCCCGAACCGTAGATGTTTACCTTGAGTTCACCGTTAGAACGTGTTTCTAAGTGGTTTTTGAACACAAGCAGTGACTGGTGGTTGTAGCTGTCTGGTGAAGTCAGGTGAACCACGTTGAATTCCGTGGCAGCAGATGCTGCGCCACTGGCTAAAAGAGCGGTAGAAGTCGCTAAAGTAATAAGTGTTTTTTTCATTTTTTGCAATCCTAATAGATCATTGTTTTATTTTTGATAGCGGCACTTATGTTTGTGCCGCTTATCTTATTTTTTACATGATGCCGAATGCTTGTGGCAGGCCAATCACCAATTGTGGGAAGCACGAGATGATGAAAATAAGGGCCATTTCGACAATCAGGAATGGGATAATCTTCTTAGAGATTTCTGATACTGGTACTTTCGATACGCCTGATGCTACGAACAGTACAAGTCCCATTGGTGGTGTTGCCAAACCGATTGATAGGTTTGCACACATAACCACACCGAAGTGAACAGGGTCGATACCCGCTGCGGTCATGATTGGCGCGAAGATTGGTGCGAAGATAAGAATCGCAGGACCCGCATCTAGGAACATACCGATTAGGAATAGCAATACGTTAATGATTGCAAAGAGTAGGTATGGGTTATCCGTGATGCCATTCATAAAGTCAGCGACCATCGTCGATACACCAGACAAGCTGATTAGCGATGCGAAGCCACTTGCTGCAGCAACAATGATTAGGATAGATGCTGCGTTCACTGCTACTTTCGCGAATAGAGCGTAAGTTGCTTTAACGTTTGTTGCCTTGATGATGTATAGCGATACAACGATTGCGTAGGCTACGGCTACCGCAGCAGCTTCGGTCGGTGTAAAGATACCGCCATAGATACCACCCAGGATGATTACCGGAGTCATTAGAGGTACCAGAGCAAGTCTGAATGCCTGGCGGCGCTCCATTGCTGGTGCACGTTCCATTGGCTGAACATCAGGATACTTGTTGATCTGGATGCGGTTCATCACCATCAGACCCAAACAGAAGATGATGCCAGGTGTCACACCCGCCAGGAACATCGCTGCTACAGATGTGTTCATAACGAACGCGTAGATAAGCATGATGCCAGATGGTGGGATGATGTTACCCAATACCGTTGCTGCGGCCGTCAGTGCGGCTGAATAACCTGTATCGTATTTGTATTTCTTCATTTCAGGAATCAGCATGCCGCCAATCGCTGAAGTCGCTGCTACCGCAGAGCCTGTTAGGGCACCAAAGATTGTTGCCGCAAGGATAACTACATGACCAAGACCACCTCGTAGGTGCTGAACCATAGTTTGAGCAAATGCGATGATACGTGGTGTGATACCACCCGCTGTCATACACTCACCCGCCAGCATGAAGAATGGTAAAGCGAGTAGCAGGAAGCTATCTAGACCAGAGTAAAGGCGCTGATAAAGCATGTTCGCAAACAGCATTTGGTCATTTTGGACTAGCGTAATGATTGGCGATAGACCAAGTGTAAACAGAACAGGTACACCGACAATCAGTAGAATTAGGAAATATAGAATAAAAATTGGAGAAACCATTACAACACCCTCTTAAGCCGCAGTCTTAGATTCAACCAACGGAGATTCTTCTTGTTCTTCCGTTGATTCAACTGCTTGTTGGCCGCCTTCATATAGACCAGCCGTTTTTGCGGTTTGAGATACGTCTTCAAAATCGCCCAGAATGCCGCGAATTGATGCGATAGACTTTTGTACTGCGTACACGATTGTCACTGTCATCATCACTGGTGGAATGATGTAGACGAAGTACATTGGAATAGGAAGACTGTCCGCCATTACCGAACCTGTGTTGAAGAAGTTCCAACCGAACTTGATCCAAACTAGGAACACTAGAATTGCTGCTATGTGTGCAACCAGGGCAAACGCCGCAAAGATACGTGGGGCTTTCTTCTCTAAAATCTCAGTCAAAAACGTCATCGCGATGTTTTTGTCTGTGAGGTAAACGAAAGGTAAGCAAAGGTACGTCATGTAGATCATCAGAAATCGGGAAGATTCGTCAGTCCAACTTAGAGGCACATTAAACACATAACGGAAAAGAACTTGAGCAACAACAATCACCGTCATGACCAGCAATAAGATACCTGCTACATGCCTTAAAAGTCGTGAGACCGGAGTTGTCACCGTATTCAATGCTTTTTCAATTGCTCGTAGCATAGAATCACCTAAGAGTTTGTATTTATATATTTATGTAAACAACACATTGTTTACCGGATGGGTATTGATAACTTAGATAGTTATTCTGTTCCGTGACTATTTTCACAACCAGAAACAATGTGTTGTTTTTTGTAGGGTTAATGTCACATTACGGACATTTTGTTGTTTTAAGCTTTACCGTTTGAACCAAATAGACGGATTTTGTGTTGTACAACTTCCATCATTGCTTCAATACCTGTGTTCATCACATCGGCCAGAATGAAGTCGTCTTCATTTACTTTCCAGTGCGCCTGAACACCTCTGATAAAGCCCTGACGCAGCTCAGTATCTACGTTGATCTTCGCGACACCACGCTTCACAGCTTCCACAACCTGATCATCTGGCACACCAGAACCACCGTGCAGAACGATAGGTTTCTTCACCGCTTCTTTGATTTCTGTCAGACGGTCAAACTTAAGCTCAGGCGTTGTTTTATAAACACCGTGTGCAGTACCGATAGACACGGCAAGATAGTCAACACCCGTACGCTCAGAGAAGTCCAGCGCCTCTTCTACAGTAGTGATCATCGCGTCTTTCTCATCAACCGTGATGTCGTCTTCTGTGCCACCGATTTTACCGATTTCACCTTCTGCACCCAGACCAAGCGCATGAGCCACTTCAACCACAGCGCGTGTTACGCGTACGTTCTCGTCAAAAGGAAGCGCAGAACCGTCAAACATCAACGATTGGAAATCACGCGTTGCTGCTTCCATGCACTGCTCAAACTTGCGGCTATGGTCAAGGTGAATACAGATTGGAACAGAAATTTTGTGGTGCTGTAACAGGGAATCTACTGCATCACGCAGAGGTTTCATGCCCATTTCGTTAATTGCTTTTTGCCCAATCTGAAGCATGATTGGCGATTGCTCTGCTTCTGCAGCCAGCAATACAGCTTTGATTGTTTCCAGGTTATGTGCAGTAAAAGCGCCGATGGCATAGCCGTTTTCCCACGCTTGTTGAATCATTTGTTTACCTGACATGTAAGGCATTGTGAGTCTTCCTCTGTGTTTGTTCGTTACTGTAGTAAATTACCAGTCTGAAACGTTCATTTCTGTTAGATATGTATCACTTTACAACACAAACAAACAATAATGGACAAAAATGAGCTATAGAGCACATCTTATTGAGCGTTTTGATAGTGACAAATGAAAAACAATGGACAAAAAAAAAGATGACAGCAAAATGCTGTCATCTTTTACGTTAGCTCTCTGTCTCACATTCTAAATGAGCATGTTACTGCATCTGTTTATCAAGCAGACCTTCAGCAAGCGCTGGTGCCAGACCCGGAGTCAAAGGCAGGCGAGGAATGACCAGACAGTGCATCAGGTGGTAGATGTCCTGTTTACCATCCCAAACTTTACTCGTGCCCGCTTGGTTGTTCGCGTCCAGTTCTTGCCACCATGAGCAACCTTCGTAGTCGATTAGGTAGGTGCGGCAGTAATCCCACCAAGTGCGGTACCAGTCTTCGTACTTCTTGTCACCGGTCACTGTAAATAGTGCGTAGGCAGTACCAATGGCTTCCACCGGAGCCCAACGAATGCGCTCAAGAACCACTGGCTTACCATCCCAGTCAACGGAGTAAACAAAGCCAGGTGCACCGTCTACCGCCCAAGCGTCACGTACCGTTGCGTCAAACAGACCGATAGCGTCTTCCAGCAACCATGCTGGTGCTTCTTCACCGATCTCTAGCAAAGTCGCGCGTAGGTGACAGATTAAACGACCCCACTCGATCCAGTGACCCGGAGTACCGCCGTAAGCACGGAAGTGACTAGCTGGTGTTTCTTTGTTGTAATCAGGAAGTGGTTTCCAGTCAGAATCGAAGTGCTCATTCACACGGTAGTTCAGACCTTTTGCTGTCTTGTTGATCATGAACTCAGTGATGTTAAGTGCGCGGTCTAGCCACTTCTTATCTTTCGTTACATCGTAAACGATTAGGAATGCTTCTACAGAGTGCATTGCCATGTTACCGCCACGGTAGTCTTCCGTTTCAGTCCAAGCACGGTCCCAAGACTCGTAACACATTTGACGATCTTCAACCCAGAAGCGGTTCTCGTAAACATTGATTGCTTCATCAAGAAGCGCTTGAGCGCGTGGGTGACCTGTTGTTACAGCACTTGCTGCACCTAGTAGAACGAACGCATGTTGGTAGCCTTGTTTAGACTCATCCATGATGCCTTCGCCTTCGTTGTCGATCGTTGCAAACCAACCACCGTGCTCTTTATCTTTTAATGGACCTTCAAGAGCCTTGATACCGTGCTCTACAAGATCGTATGCACCTGGGCGACCCATATGTGCTGCTAGTGCGTAGCAGTGAAGCATACGAGCTGTGATCCAAAGGCGAGTACCCATTTCTTCACGAACGTTACCGTTATTACCAATCCAGCCGAAACCGTTTGGAACAACAGAATTACGACCGAACTCAAAAATGCGGTCTGTTTCTGTGTCCAGCCAAGAGGTATGGGATTTGGTATTAATCCATTTCATAGGGTGTTTCCTCGTTACTATATTTTGTTGTCACTGTATTTTTATGTTGAATCTAAAGTACCAGTCAGTGACGTTTAATTCTGTTAGTTAGTTATCACTTTTGGACAAAAATAGACAAAAAGTGACATTTTATTGTGGTTTTATCTTTGACTATTTCACACCAAAACGGTGAATAGTCTTCTCTTCAAACACCTCACCTGGATTCAGGCGAGTTGAAGGAAAATGTGCTTGGTTCGGGCTGTCTGGGAAGTGCTGAGTCTCCAGGCAAATACCTGCACAAGACTCGTACTTAAAGCCGTTGCGACCAAACCAAGGCTTGTTTGATAGCTTGAATCCGTTGTAGAACTGAACCCCTGGCTGAGTAGTGAGTACCGTCATAAAACGGCCACTATTTGGTTCATAAAGCTCTGCAGCGTAAGCGTACTCACCTTCTGTTTTCGAGCCATCAATGATCAAGTTGTGGTCAATCCCACGGTCGGGCATCAAATCCATATTCCGACCAATCACTTTTGTTTCAGTGAAGTCCAGACCAGAGCCTTTTACTGAGCGAACCTCACCCGTTGGAATTGATTTATCGGTAACTGGGGTATAGAAGTTGGAATAAAGCTTCAGCTCATGACCATCAATGGAGCCTGAATCATGACCAGCCAAGTTATAATAACTGTGGTTGACCAGGTTGATCACGGTTGGCTTGTCTGTTGTCGCTTTGAAGTTGTAATGAACCTGGTTCATTTCATCTAAGCCGATGGTATGAGTCACATTCAAGTTTCCGCCATAACCCGACTCACCATCTGGAGAAACACGGCTCAGGTGGAGATAAATCGCTTCCTTTTGCTCTTCAACGGCAAAATTCCAAACATGTTTATCAAAGCCTTTACTACCACCGTGCAGATGTTGCTTTGTTGGTGGTTCATTGGTTTCTAGCTGAAAGACTTCACCATCCAACTCATAGCGACCATCTTTAATACGGTTTGCGTAGCGACCAGCAATGGCACCAAAGAAAGGGTGACCATCTAGGTATTTTTCTAAGCTTTCATACCCCAAAACAAGATCCGCTTTATTGCCGTCACGGTCTGGCGTTGCAATAGAGGTGACGATACAGCCGTAGTTAGTAACTTGAATCTTCATACCTTGGCTGTTTTCTAATGTGAACAGCTTCACTGGTATGGATTGACCTTCGACTTCACCCCAATTTTCGACACTAATTTTCACGCTATTGTCTCCAAGATAAACAGGTGCTTCCAAGAAAAACGGGGTGAGCTAATGCCCACCCCGTCTCAATTTTTATTATTTTACTTTTGGTTCTAGACCAGAGGTTACGCGTAGTTGCTCAAATACTGCCGTCCAGTCCTGACGACCACGGCCCGCAGCACGCGTAATGCTATATAGTTCACGAGACGCTGCGCCACACGGCATCGGTACGTTCACTTGGTTAGCAAGATCCAACGCAATGCCCAGATCTTTATGCGCAAGGTCAACCATAAATGCTGGAGACAAGTCACCCGCCAGCACCTTACCTGGCCAGGTTGTGGTGAAGTGACCTTTACCTGCCGGTGTGCCACTCATCACTTTCATTGCCGCATCGAATTCCAGACCAATTGCTTCAGACAGCGTTGCTGCTTCTGCAGACAGTGCGTTAAGTGCAATACTCATGTAGTTATTGATGATCTTAACACGAATACCTTTACCCGGACCGCCAACATCAATAGTTTCAGAGCCCATGCAATCAAACAAAGGTTGTGCTCTTTCGATCTGCTCTTTCAAACCACCAGCCAGAATCAATAACTCGCCTTTGATGGCGTGGTCTGATGTACGGCCTACCGGCGCTTCCATCATCGAGAAGCCGTTATCTGTCATCTGCTTGATAAGTGCATCAGTTTCAAACGGGTGAATCGTTGACATGTCAATATGCAGCGCTTGCTTGTCCAGAGTTTCGGTAATGCCGTTTTCTCCGAACAGTACATTCTTAACCAATGCGCCATTTGGCAGCATAGTGATCACAAATTCAGCATCTACCGCTGCTTCTGCCGGAGATTTAGCCGCAGTAGCACCTAGCTCAACCAACTGATTCACAGCAGCTTCGTTAATATCAAATACGCGAAGAGTGTGGCCGCCTTTAATCAGGTTTGCAGCCATTGGGCTACCCATTTGACCTAGACCGATAAAACCTACTGTTGACATGAAAAAGTCCTTAGTTCTGTTGTTGAATTGCTATTTACTATAAACAACCGAAAATTTATAACCACTACATTTGTCACATTTTGTCGTTTTATGTCCATTTATATTCGTTTTGTGAGAATACTCTCATCCAAAGAGATTTTTGACCGTATAATGGACATCATCAACAAGGTAAACCGCTCATTGTGAGTAAGGGCTCTCAAAAGTATCCTGGCATGGTGACGTGTTAACCTATATTTTCCAATGACGTAAAAGTGATAAGAGATAGAAAATGGCAATAGCTTGTGTAGGTATTACGGTATTAGACCGAGTGCAATTGGTTTCTCAGCTTCCGACGAGCGGAGGCAAATACGTTGCACACGATTATTTTGAAGTAGGCGGTGGCCCGGCTGCTACCGCTGCTGTGGCGGCTGCCAGACTCGGTCATGAAGTTGACTTTATTGGCCGTGTTGGCTGTGACGGTGTCGCTGATGTGATGCAAACCGAACTCGCCGGTTATGGCGTTGGTGTTGACAAGATGATTCGTATTCCCGGCGCATCATCTGCATTTTCAGCCGTCATTGTCGATGAAGAAGGTGAACGTATGATCGTCAACTATCAAGACAAGTCGCTGTCGAAAGATGCTTCTCCACTTAAAAATGTTGATTTTTCGACATATTCCACAATTCTGACAGATGTACGTTGGATTAATGGCGCAAAATATGCACTAGAACAAGCGAAGAAATTCGGTATTCCTTCTGTTCTTGATGCCGATATCACGCCAGAACCTATTGATGAGCTTGTAAAACTTGCCGATCACGTCGCATTTAGTGAGCCAGGTCTCGAAAAATTCACTGGTGAAAGCGATCCTGTCGAAGGTCTCAAAATCGCTCAGAAAATGACATCAGGACGAGTTTATGTTACTGTCGGGTCTAAAGGATGTTACTGGCTTGAAAACGGCGAACTCGCACATCAGGCAGGGCTTAAAGTAGACGTTGTCGACACTACAGGTGCCGGTGACGTTTTCCACGGAGCACTTGCTGTCGCCGTCGCAGAGCGAATGGAAGCACGTCAGTCCATCGTCTTTTCCAACACCGTCGCAGCCATCAAATGTACCAAACTCGGTGGCCGTGAAGGTATCCCAACCCGAAAAGAAGTGGATGACCATATAGAAAACAGATAATAAAAAGAAGGGTTGTTGTGACTAATCCAAGACAAGACAAATTATTGCAGCTCGTCAACGACAAAGGATATTACACCGTTGAAGAGCTAGCAGAAATGCTCGACGTTTCGACTCAAACCATTCGTCGAGATATCAAAAAGCTAAGTGAAGATAGACTCGTCATACGTCATCATGGTGGTGCCAGTTCTCCAGCGACCAAAACGAACCTCGACTATGAAGTTCGGAAGGTGTCGGAAACGGAACAAAAGAACGCTATCGCAAAACGTATTGCCGAGATCATTCCCGACAACTCTACGGTATTTATTACTATTGGCACCACAGCCGAAGTGATTGCAAGTCACTTACTGAACAAAAGTAATTTGCAGATTATTACTAACAGCTTACGTGTCGCGAACGTGTTACACGGTAACAAAACATTTGACGTATTGATACCCAGTGGCAAGGTCAAAGCCTTCAATGGTGGTATTGTAGGTACCGAAGCATTAGATTTCATTTCTAACTTCCGCTTCGACTATCTAATCACCAGTGCAGCATCGATCGATGTTGATGGCACACTGCTTGAGTATGATTTGAGTGAAACACTGATAACCCAAACCGTGATGAAGTCTGCCCGACATGTGATGGTTGCTTTAGACTCGAGCAAGTTCATTCCAAAAGGCTCGATCGAGCTGGGCCCTATCAGTAACGCCAGCTGGCTGTTTACCGATGCTCCGCTAAGTAAGGAATTGGAGTCTATTGTGAATAAAGGCGATACAATGGTCGAGGTCTGCCAGTAGTTATTGGCAATTCGACTAAATCAGTAGAGTAAAGCCTACCTGACGGTGGGCTTTTTTACGTTTATGGCGGGCGTGTCGCACTGAACGTGGGTTAATATTATTACGCTAACAGGACAACCAATGAAAATCGCGGATTTGAAACTTTTTATCAAAGTTGTCGAACTGGGGAGTTTTACGGCAGCTGCGACAGCCCTCGACTTACCCAGAGCAAACGTTAGTCGCAGAATCAATGAGTTAGAGAAAAGTGTCGGAACAAAGCTGTTTCACCGGACCACTCGCAGCCTGTCTCTGACCAACAGCGGCTCAAGCTATTTTGAAGAAATCTCCAAAGCTCTTGAAATGTTTGATCGCGCACAGCGTTCCGTCGTTGATTCGAACGCGTTGATTTCGGGTAAGGTTAAATTAGGGGTTTTGCCAGAAACCTACGACTTGTTGCAGCCGATATTGTTTGATTTTCACGACAAATACCCAGACATTGAGCTGGATATACGAAGCATCAACAATGGCTTCAATGAACTGTTTCAACAAGGTCTCGATATTGCAATGCACGGCGGTCAATTGTTCGATTCAGACATTATCGCCAGAAAAGTAATTCGCTACGAAAGAGTGCTGGTTGCCTCACCCCAGTACGTGAGTCAGTTCGGCTCACCGGATTCACTACAATCTCTTCTCGATCATCAATGCATTTGTTACCGCTGGCCAAGCGGTGACGTTGACAACAAGTGGCAGTTTGAAGAACAAACAATCTCCGTCAAAGCCAAGCTAATTGCCAACAGTATTGGCTTTGTTAAGGGCGCAACCATTCTCGGCCGTGGTATCAGCTTCCTGCCGATGATGATGGTCAGCCAAGAGATTGCCAACGGCACCCTTTTGCAACTGCTTCCCGAAATAAACACATGCAACGAGTACGGCTGGCTCCTCTACCCTCAACCAACGACACTCAACATGGCAAGTCGCTTACTACTCGAACACTTGACTAATGAGCTACCTAAATTGAGCTGATTGTCACGAAATTCGTGACATTAAGTCTCACAACAGAGGGATTATTTGAACGCTGTTCAATTATAAGATAGCGCCCACCAAGAGGAGCGTCATTATATGAACAGAAATAACAAACTGGCCGTTTGCATAACTGCATCTTTGGCCTTGTTGGGTTGTAACCAGGCACAGGTTCTCGAGCCACAACCAGAACGTCAAAATCCCCTACAGGTGGTGAAAGTTAACCAGGCCAATCACACCACAAACAAGCACTTTAGTGGCATCGTACGCGCCCATGAGACTGTCAATGTCGCATTTCGAATACCGGGCACGTTAAACCATCTTCACGTACAAACTGGTGAGTCAGTCTCAAAAGGCGACTTGATTGCCGAGCTCGATCCTCATGACTATCAGGTCGCACTGGAAGAATTAGAAGCCAAGATGTTAGAAGCGCAGTCTGCGCACAAACTTGCAAAAGCGGAACTTCGCCGAGTAAAGCAGGCAACGCAAGACAATGCCATTGCTAGTGTCAACCTCGATCGTGCCACCAGTGGCTACGAACGAAGCCTGTCAGCGATCAAAGTGGTAGAAAAAAACATTCAACGAGCCAAAGACACATTGAGCTATACCAAGCTTGTGGCACCATTTGATGGTGTCATCGGTCGTGTCGATTTCAAACAGCACGAACAGGTTCTTCCGGGCATCGCTGTCGTCACTATACAGGATCAGTCTAATTTTGATGTCGAAGTGGACGTGCCTGAAAACATGATTCAAAACTTTAACGTTGGTGACATCAGTAACCTGTCCTGGTATCAGTCTGAAGCAGCAGTTCAGGCCCATGTAACTGAGGTTTCTCCGGTTCCACATCTGATTAAACAAACCTACACCGTCACTTATGCCGTAGATTCAGAGCATCCATCACTGTTTGAAGGTAAGTCAGTTACCATTTCAACCGCTCACAAAACAAAGCGAGATACTCACTGTGTTCCCTACTCAGCAGTTGTCGGAGAGAAAGAAGAGCTGCACGTCAATATCGTAAGAAACAACACCGTCATTTATACGCCTGTCGAACTTCGCTCACTTGATGCTTACCAGGCATGTGTCGCAGGTGATCTGCAGGATGAAGATTACATTGTGGTCAGCGGCTCTCACTATCTTCAGGATGGCGACAAAGCAAACTCTGTCGTGTTGAGAACAAATTAGGAAAGGACCATGATAAAACTTGCCGAATTCGCTATTCGTCAAAGAACATTTCTGCTGTTCTTTACCGCACTCAGTATTATTGCTGGGATTTATTCCTACTTCGATCTGGGAAAACTCGAAGATCCGAGTTTCACAGTGAAAACAGCGGTTGTAGTAACACTCTATCCCGGTGCATCTGCTGAACAAGTCGAAAAACAGGTTACAGATACAATCGAGACCAAACTTCAGGAGATGGGCGAACTAAACCGCTTACGCTCACTTTCTCGCCCGGGTGTGTCCATGGTGTTTGTGGATTTAAAAGAGAGTTTAAATTCAAAGCTCCTGCCACAACAATGGGATTTACTGCGCAGTAAAGTTCAGGATGTCAAATTGCAGCTTCCTAGCACCGCTCAGATCAACATTGTTCAAGATGAGTTCTCTGAGGTGTACGGCATGCTCTTTGCCATTCATGGTGATGATGCGCGTCCGGAGGAGCTACGTCGATATTCAGAAGAACTGCAGCGTCGCCTAAAAACCGTCAAAGGCATCAAGAAAATAGAGCTGCACGGTATTCAGCCACGCTCGGTCTATATCGATCTTCCGGATGAAAGGCTTGCACAGTACGGCCTATCTGTGGCTCAGGTCTGGAACCAGTTAAATAACAGCAATACCACATTCGAAGCCGGAAAGTTTGATGCAGGAAGTGAACGCATTCGAGTACATCAGGGCAGTCAATTCCAGTCATTAGACGATATCCGCAACCTTGTCATTAAAGGCGGCGTAAGTGAATTCGGAACCGGTCTGATACGTCTGGGCGACGTGGCAGATGTTTCTATGGGTTACCACCAGCCTGCACTGACCGAGAACCGATATAATGGCGAACGCTCAGTAACACTGGCTGTGAGCCCTGTTAGTGGTATTAACGTTGTATCTCTGGGCGACACAATTCGCTCAATCATCGACGACTATCAAACCAGCCTGCCACTTGGTGTCAAGATCTCTACCATCGCCTATCAACCCGATGAAGTACAAAAGTCTATCGATAATTTTGTAAGTAACCTTGCGGAAAGTGTCGCCATCGTCTTCATCGTATTGTTGATTTTTATGGGCTTTAAAAGCGCCAGCATCGTCGGTAGTAGCTTACTGCTGACCATTCTTCTTACGCTGATATACATGAACATCAACGACATTGATTTGCATCGAGTGTCTTTGGGTACCTTCATTCTTGCGCTTGGAATGTTGGTAGACAATGCCATTGTCATTACCGATATGATGATCGCCAAATTAAACAAGGGGGTTGAGCGAACTCAAGCAGCATTTGAATCCGTCAAAGAAACCGCAATGCCTCTGCTAGGTGCGACGATCATTGCCATCATGGGTGCAAGTCCTGTTTTGTTTTCCAAAACTGATGCGGCGGAATTTGCGGGATCTGTTTTCTACATCATTGCCGCTTCGCTTCTATTGTCCTGGCTCGTTGCCATGACGTTCACAACGTTAATGTGCTGGCTATTTTTGAAACCTCGCAAAGACGATCAAACAGAGAAACTTAACCGATATAAACAGTGCATCAGTTGGACGGTAGACAATCCCAAAAAGGCCTTAGCGACGTTACTACCGCTGGTCGTCACCACAGCACTGGTGATTCCGTTGATTTCCATCAACTTTATTCCCCAATCAGACCGACCCGTCGTCTTTTTCGACTATTGGCTACCTAACGGTGCAAAAATCGAGCAAACCTCTGCAGATATGGCAAAAATCGAGCAATGGCTACTAGAACAGCCAGAGGTAACAAGCATTGCTACCGCAGTTGGAAGCAGTGTTCCACGCTTTTCTGTGACCGTCGAGCCGGAGCCGCTCGATCCGGCTTATGGGCAGATACTTATCAATACTAAGGACTACCATTCTATCTCTGAGCTCGTAGAACGCGGGGACGCCTGGATCAACACGCAGTTCCCAAATGCAGAACCACGATTTCGAGCGCTCAAGCTTGCCACCGCTGACAAATATTCGGTAGAGGCAAGATTCTCTGGGCCAGATGAAGCTGTGTTGCATGATTTAGCTAATCAAGCGAAAGCAATTATGGCGACACACCCTGACGCAAAATACGTGCGTGATGACTGGCGTCAGGAAAGCAAAGTATTGATACCTATCATTAACGAAGATAAAGCCCGCCGCGCCGGCATTAATCGTACAGATATAGCCTTTGCAATGAAACGTGCGTCAGACGGAATGCCAATAGGACAAATGAATCTCAATGATGAACTCATTGCTATCCAGCTTCGCGGCTCTGAGCAGACGATGGCCTCTCTCGAGACCCTACCCGTCAAATCATTGCTGGGCTTACACAGTGTTCCTCTCGGTCAGGTCGTTGATGGTTTTGAACTCAAAACAGAAGAAAGCATGATTTGGCGTCGGGACCGAGTAAAAACCATTACGGCTCAGGCAGATGTTGACCGCAATAGTACGCCAGCCCGAGTGCGAAATGCTATCAAGGAACAAATCGAAGCACTTCCATTGCCTTCCGGCTACAGCATGGAATGGGGTGGCGAGTATTATGATGAGCACAAGGCCGTCTCTGACATACTGACCCACCTTCCAAAGGCGTTAATCATTATGGTGGTGATTTTAGTCGCAATGTTTAATGGCTTTAAGCAGCCTGTCATTATTCTCTCAACTATCCCCTTAGCCGCTACGGGCGCGAGCTTCGCACTATTGGCGTTCGACAAGCCCTTTGGCTTTATGGCACTGATCGGTGCAATCACATTAATGGGGATGATCATTAAAAACGGTATCGTGTTAATGGACCAGATTGAGTTAGAACGAGTAAACGGCTTATCCCTTTGCGATGCGATAAAGTCTGCCACCATCAATCGTACGATGGCCATTTCGATGGGTGCGCTCACGACTGCGCTTGGTATGATACCTCTGCTTTCAGATTTGCTATTCGACCAAATGGCAGCAACCATCATTGGAGGCCTTGCCGCTGCGACCGTCCTCTCGCTTTTTGTCATGCCTGCTCTTTATCGATTAGCGTATAAAGAGTCAAGATCGGAAACGGAGCAACAAACAACCAAACTCCTTTCACACGAGCAAGAGGCATAAAAGATGAAAGTACACAAAAAGCGCCTTGCAAAGGCTCTTAAATTGACACCTCTAGCCTTGGTAATAACGTTAACTGGCTGTGCCATTGGGCCCGATTATACCGAGCCAAAGACGACAATAGCTGCGACCTATATGTATGACCATCACGAGCTAGTTGCCGAGAATGATTACTGGTGGACTCAGTTTAACGACGAATCTCTGAACCAAATGGTTTCAGATCTTCAGCAGCAGAACATTCCGATCAAGATCGCTTCCCAACGCATCAAGATGGCAAGCAGTTATCAGTCGGTTGTTAATTCCTTCAAGGTTCCTACCGTCAATATCGGAGCTGGTTATTTTAATTATCAGTTAAGTAAGAACGATTCCCTGCTGGGTCCCGCTCTGAACCCGATTGGCAGTACCACGCCGACAGGGACCCCCTTGGATTCGGTGACCTTACTCGATAATCAACATGATGGTGTCTTTGCCGGCGCCAGTATTGGTTGGGAAATGGATTTATTCGGACGCATCGACAGACAGGCCAATGCTGCCAGCATACGTGTGGAACAAGCTGAGATTTACCGGTCTGGGCTCAACACCCTGATCACCGCAGATCTTATTCATAACTATCTACAATACCGGGGCGCACAAGAGCGTATTACGCTGATTAAGGCTAACCTCGCTGATCAGGAAATGACTCTGAAGCTAGTCGAAAAGCTGGTTAAAAGTGGCTATGGTTCGGAGCTCGATCTGGCTCAGGCTCAAACGATGTTAGCGGCAACACAATCCGTGATTCCTCAATTGGAAATCGCGCAACAAGTGCACAAACAAAGAATGGCGATGCTGCTTGACGAACCTCTTTCACAGGTGGACGCTCGGCTCGCATCCCGAGACACACTCCCAAGCATCGAGGGTATTATACCAGTAGGGTTGCCCTCTGATCTTCTTCAACGTCGCCCAGATATACGCATCGCCGAGAGAGAGATGGCCGCCGTAAACGAAGAAGTTGCAGCAAGTATCGCCAATCAGTACCCGAAATTCTTCTTAACAGGAGCGCCAGGTGTCACCGCCAGTAGTTTCGATGACCTATTTAATGGCGACTCTGTAGGATGGGCCGCGGCTGTTGGTGTAAGTTGGAATATCTTTGACGGCGGTCGTGGTGAAGCAATGGTCGAGTTAAACGAGGCTCGTTTTAACAGCGCCGCCCTCGCCTACGAACATTCGGTAAATACAGCAATCAAAGAGGTTGATTCCCTGCTGTTTGCCTATGGACGCAGTCAACAAAATGAACAACGAATGCAACAAGCGCTCGACGCCTCCACCAACGCCGTTGGCAAGGCAGAGTCACTCTACAAAGCGGGATTGATTAACCACCTTGCACTGCTCGACGCTCAACGTCAGCAACGCATAATGGAGGATCGGAAAATTGCCGCAAGACTGCAAACCGCGCAAGTGACCGTCGGACTCTACAAGTCACTCGGTGGAGACTGGCGTTTAAAAAGCATAGATAACGACGACGCTTAACCGTTTGGCTTACGACCCAATAAAAATGAAGTGCCTACGACCTTGTAGGCACTTTTTGTAATCAGTCACTTTGCTTAACATTTCATAGATATACAGTGCACTTCCCTTCCCACACCGGACGCTGCAGATCGATGCCCATGCTCATAAAACCTTGGTCAACCTGACTTGCTGCCCACGCATCAAGTGAATAAGGGATCTATTAATATCTTGCTGTAACGCACACCTCTCTCCTCTGCGTTATCTATACTTACAGTAGTTAGTCATAACATCAGAGGTGGCTACAAATGGACTTCACAGAAAAACTTCGCTTACGAGGCAAAGCTGAAGAGGACATGTACTTCGCAGCGTTGGATCGTCAACTCATTGAAGCTATGCACGAAAAGCAAAAGCTTGAAGACGAGCTGTTGAAATCGCAACATTCTGACGACCCAACATTTGATACCGGTTCTCATAGCAAGTAACTTGCCTGTCTAGAGAAAGGGATCGTGTTCCCCAAAGCGTCGTCGTGCCAAATTTTGGCGAATTCACATATACAAATCATTCGACAAACCGAGCGAACAATTTAAACCCCAAATTATATATCAAGGCTCTTTGCTTTGGGGTTCAATTGTTAAAGCAATCACGATTTCAATCCCTATAATCCATTTTGGTGGTACAGAGCAGAGCATCTCGTTTTGTATCGACAATATCGTTAAAGAAACGGTTGAGCTGGAATGTGAAACCTATTGCCCGGTGTTTTACCATGTAGAACAATAAACGCCGTAGTAAAGAGAAGGTGAGTTGTATACTGACCTTCTCTGCTCCTTCTACTATTTCTCTCCTTTTTTCACCATTAAATTTGGAACAAGCCTCTAATAATTTTTAAGGGGACAAGTGGTCAATCAGTTCAAACTGAACACTTCATCACATTTTGTTCAATCTAGAGTTAATACTCCATCACACTTTGTACCGCCATCTATGCGGTATATTTTCCAACCATAAAATCAACAATATCAACAATGTAATGGCTTACGATGTGCTCGTCTTTTGCTAGTCAGTAAACCAGCGCTGAATTACATGTTGGCAAAAATAATATGAAATAAGGCTATTCATCATGAAATTTAGATTACTCGCAACGTCGGTTTTGGCTGGATTAATAAGTGGCTGCGGCGGAGGTGGCGGAGGGGCAGACGCCAGCGGCAGTTCCGGGGGCTCTGCGGCGCTAGATGCACAAAGCGCTGCTGTTGCGGCCAACAGTCTAGAGACACTGGAACAGCCAGTAGCCATGACGAACTTCATCATCAGTGTATTACATCAACTTTCTGTTACAGACGGCGCGATCAGCGGCGACTGCCAGACCAACGCTTCAGAGGCCGGCACATTCTCTGCCCGGCTAACAGGTTCAACGCTCTCTCTTGCTCTCGACAATTGTGACATTACCGGAAAAGAACAAATTACTGGCGCAACGACCGTGATTTTTGAGCACTTAAGCAAACACGGCCAGTACCTTGAGTTCGCAGCGAACATAGCCACTGATGTGCTCGAATATGACCATAATGGGCAGCGATTTACCGTGAAATACGACGCGTCCATAACTCAGGCGTTAATGACTGATCACAACATCAAGCTTACCGCCCATTTAAACAATGACGAGGCAATCACGGTCGATGGTACTCCTATCTTTTTTCACCAGAGCGAAGTTGTAAGGGAGTTAGATTACCTGACAGGCAGCTACTCTGCCTCCGCTTACGCCAATATCTCTGCGCCTCAAATTTTCGATGGTACGTTATCTCTCCGCACGTCCTCGCCACTACAAGGTACGATTTTGCAATACCCGACGGCGGGCAAATACACAATCTATGGTGCTAATGGCAGCTATGCTTCCGTGAGTCCCGGCAGCACCCGTTATTGGGCAAAAATTGAGGCCAGTGGGAGCGGAGAATCTATTGATGTCAGTTGGTCAGATATGACATCAGGAGCAATTATTGCCTTCCCTTCCCGACGAGCGGTCTTCCCGGGAGAATTTGGCTCTGATTACCGACCCGACGAACAGAGACTATTCGTAAATCAGTCTCCGAACCTAGACCAATCGGCTCAACACCCGCTCCAGCCAGAACAAACTGTATTGATCATTCCTGCACCGCAACCAGAACAGTTAGCGGACTCGCATTTTTACAATCGTTACGACTACTCTACTGTGTCGCCTGATAACTATGTTGTCACCGCAGACGGGCCTTGGGTAACCGTCAAGATGCTGGAAGATCTTCCGGTTGATGCGGACTATACGCTTGAGTTTCCGAATCTGACAGGAGGGGTATTTACGTGGCTTGAATTCAACACGCATCAAACCTTCGAAGTCTCTGTAACAGAAGATCAGATCATAGAAGACTTGTCACCGTTCACTCTCAAGCCTGTAGATGTTACTGGAGACAGCAGCAGTTACAGCGTCGCATGGTCTCAGATCGTCAAAGACCACTCGATCGAGGTAAATCAGATAAATCCGACCGAGGCCACTATTGACCCCTCAATGATGCAAACCGGAAAGATTTACAAGTTTCAGGCACAAATCACCGACCCTTACAACAGAGTATCAACGCACGTCGTCTCTCTCATGGTTGAGGATCCGGTCAAAGGACGTTCATTTGTTTCCTACGACACCGACCAAAACTGGAGAGATCCTAATCAGCATTACATGAAAGTGATAGAGTCGAACGGATACATTACCAGTTCTGACGCCTATATTTCCAATCTGGCTGACAGCGGTTACAACCTGCGAGAGACGTTTACATTACAGCTGACCAATATGACACACGGGTACGTGTATAAAGGCTACAACGGCTCAAACTCGGATAGTGACTTTTATTTTTCTGTTGATGGCAACACCCTCAACTACAACTGCATGAAGTCCAGTGTTTATCTGGACGTACTGGAAGATGACGTGGTTGTAGAAGGAGTAAACTCTGAAACGGGCGCCCCGAACGAATACCATAAGCTAGCAGCTGACTTTACCATTACCTGTGATTCAGGCACCCTGAATGGCAAGATTCGCTCCAACTCTCATATTGAGTAACCTTGCATTGGGGAGAAGAGAACACACTACTCCCCCATCCCTGTTGGGTTACCCTCCATAACCTTTCTCACCGCCAGCCAGTATCCATATCTTCAGCCACGCCAATCGTGACGATGTGTTCACGCCTGTCGCATTGTGCGAGTACCGTTGCGTGGTTATGCGTCTCACCCACTCTTGGTAGCGAGGATGACAACTCCCCTCAGACAACTGGTAACAGTGGCGTCTGAGCAGTTTGCGTAACAGCAGATTTTCCAGACTGATTTGATCCAATTCCCACAGCGCAGCCAGAAATAGCCAGACTAACGGCAACTTCTGTTCTTGTTTGGCCTTTTGATATCGCTGCCCTAAGCGGTAAAGCATCAGAGTAACAAAACACAAAGCGCCGAATCCAAAGCTCAGGCGCAACCAGTAAGTACGCAGATAACTGCCAAACGTGTGCTTAATCGACACTGTTTTGTCACTCAGCGTATGCCGCTCCATGGTCTGCGTCTCTGGATTCCATTGATAGATCTCAATACCGGGGATGACAAACTGACCCGGTTGCTCAAACACATAGGTAACCTGCTGTTTTAGTGATGCGAAATGATCACCTCTATTAGCACTATCACGCTTCTCTGTCGTTTCTACATACCTTTGATATCCCTGGTCACTAACTGATTTAGCCAGTAACTCCGGTATCAGCATGATGGTGTTGTCCTGCACGTCCAGACTCACCGAACGCTGCAGCGCATCTCCTACATTCATTTCATCCGAATTCGATGACACCTGTGACCAGTGTTGTGTCAGATTGACAGAGGGACTGACCAACCATAAGTTATCTGGATTCATCTGCGCCGACGGCTTATTCACCTTAATTGTGACGGGGTGCGTGACGAGGTAGCCCTCAATGTTAGCGTTATCACCTTTCACCTGCATTTGAACCGTAATACTGGGAACAATAATCTCACCGGTCGCCAGCGGATAGAGCGTCATCTCCCACTGCTGTACCGCGTAGGTTTTTCCATGTCGACGCTGCGCAGAATTGACCGCAAAAGCACTCCGGTTCGCTATTAATGCATTGTACACATCAAAATGGTGTATTTTGGTACCCTTAGTAAACCAGGTGTCGGTAGCCACTTCGATGGTTAATGTCACCTGTTGGTGGAGTGACACTGTCTTCTCTTTGGAAACAAAAGCTTCCACCGAGACCCGCCCCTGTTGCTGTAATGACGCCATGTCATTGGCCAATGATACCTGCGGTTTGATAACCAAAAGAATAAGGAAAAGCACGAGACGGACACGATTCATCTACTTCGCCTCCTCGACTTGTGCAATGAGCTTCTGAGTGGCTAACCCCAGTTCCAGCTGTCGATGAAACTTATAGGCCAGAAACACACCCAGCTCGCTGTCGACACGCTTCATCCACTTATCATGAGCCGCCGAGCTTGTGAGCAATTCTTCAGCCGAAAGTTTCTCTTCTTTCACTAGGGATGGATCCAACTCTTGAGTCACGCCATCCGCGGTTTGGGGATTGTTACCCAGCTCCTGACTACTCTCCATTTCGCCACTGCTTAACTGGCCCTCGGAGAACTCATTGATATGCTTAATAATCGCTTCCATCAACTGAAGGTTGTGCAAAGCTGTCCTATTACCTGGGTTACTTTCCAGGACCTCCCGATACAACTGACGCGCAGCGACATACTCACGTTGATGCGCCAGAGATGCCGCAGCACCTAACTGAGCTTCCACAGTATCCACCCTAAGGTAATACTGCTGTGCACTTTGATAGTCCCCGGCGAAATAAAATGCCGTCGCTTTCCAGTAAGGCTCTTGAAACACTTTTGCGGCCTTATCATATTGCTGCTGATTGAACAGTTGCTGACCCTGCTGGTCTTTAGTAAACCAAATATCTGCCCAACCGATAGATTCTGCGTAGGTGCCCGGACTGTAACTCAAGCCACTGACCATCACTAAAACTATGCTCCACTGCACTAACCATCCTCGACGGAACCAAAGCAAGTACAGCAATATCAGCGGTGCCAGCAAAACATATCCCGAATCAAACCAAGGTTCATTCTCTCCCCCGGTAAATTTGGCATGCTGCGCAATTGATGAGGCAAGCACTTCAACATCACTGTGATCGACGGTAAAGACAACCCATTCACCCGACGCGTTACGAGCCAGCGACGACAGTCTTTGCTCTTCTAACGGAAACCTGACATCTGACTGCGTTTGCCCTGCACCCCAAATCAGCAATTGATGCTCTTTCCCCGAGAAATAGCGCTCAAACTCTGCTACTGCGCTATCACTCAAGCCATCTGTCACCAACAACACAGAACCCGGAGCACCTCCAGTCTCCAGTAAAGACTGGACTAGCGATAGTGTATATTCAGCAAACTTACCTTCCCTTGGCATTACCCCGGGTTTTATTGCATTGAGAAGCGGTTCAAACACCGCAAGATCCATAGTTGGCGGCATGGCCAGATGAGCACTTCCCGCAAACACCACCAGCGATACTTTTCCTCGGTTTCGCAACTCAAGCAGTTGCAAGATCTTTTGTTTGGCGATAAACAGACGACTTGGAGCAACATCGGTTTGTAGCATGGAGCTTGATACATCCAACACCACCACCAGCGGTGCCGCATCTTCAGCAAAAGGCGAAGCTTGTCGATGCCAACTTGGGCCCGCAGCGATGACCGTTGCTATCACGCTAACCAGCGCCAGTCCCTTTAAGGGCAGGTTGCTGCGCCATGTTGCTTCATTCACCAAGAGTGCCTGCCTAAGGTGCTGTGGCAAACGCCTCTTCCACGCTGTAGCCTGCTCCTCTCTTCGCCAGCGCCAGTAAATCAATGCAGACAGCGGTAACAATAACAGTAACCAATGCGGCCTTAAAAAATGAAACTGCTCGATGAATAAATCGCTGTTTATCACCCTTCACTCCTTGCATGGTTCACTCTGACTCGGGACCAGTATTCGCTTTTCAAAAATCGATAAAACATAAATAACAAGTGATTAAGCAGCGCCATTAGCACCGGCAGATAATGCAGACTGGTTTTCGGCTGATAGGTAAAGCTTTGGTATAGTTTGGGCTCTAGCTCAGAAATGGTCTGGTAGATTTGGTTAAGGTCATCAGGCGACATCGCCAGAAACGCCTTCCCTCCGGTGAGTTTGGCCATCTGAACCATGGTTTCAAAATCAATTGCCTGATCCCCTGATGTATTCGGGCTGCCCATCGCCACCATATACAGTCGAATCCCATACGCTTTCGCGACCTTTGCCGCATCAATAGGAGGCACAAGGCTGTTGGTATCATTACCGTCAGTCAAAACAATCACCACCTTGTCTGTCGAACTCTGGCGCGTGTTGTCTTGATAGGTTTTGATCGCCAACCCCACCGCATCACCTAAGTGGGTACTCTCTCCGGCCATTCCCACCTCAACTTGTTTCAGCAGAGTCAGCCAGGCTTGGTGGTCCGCAGTAAAAGGAGACTGGAGATAGGCAGCATCACCAAACAAAATCAGCCCGAGTCGGTCACCGTCGCGTTGCTCACTAAAACGAGTAAGTACCGATTTCGCCGCCGCCAGTCTTGATTGAGACTCTCCTGAACGGTCAATAAAGTCTGTTTCCGACATCGAGCCCGACAGATCCACCACCAGCATCAGGTCGCGTCCACTCAATTGATGGGTTTGTGGCGCAGCTAACCACATAGGGTTGGCGGCCGCGAACACCAACATCAACCAAGTCACCAATAGTGATATTCTCTGCCATCGACTCGGTGTGAGGCTGACAGCACCATGAGTTGCTCGTAGGTTCAAAGCCGAGACCAAACGACCGAAAAATGGTACAGAAAGTGCCTCACTCTTTGTTTGATAGTCCGGGATACAGCGATAAATAAGGTAAGGCAGAGGAAGCAACAATAACAACCCTGGGTTTTCCAGTTCGAACATCTTGCCTCCTAGCGATGATTTCTAATCCAGTCACACACCAGTGACTCAAGTTGCCGTAGTTCGGTTGGTGTCCAGTTGATATCACTATTGGCGGTATAGAGATTCTGCTGCCACTGATGAGCGATCGTACTCGCAAAACCCGGTTCAGGGATTTTATTGCTCAAGAAAACCAGCCACTGCTCCCCATGCAACGATGCCACCGAGGAAAAAGGATAGCGATGACAGGCGACTTGTTTTAGTACGCTGTTCAGGGCAATCAAATAGTTACCTGCATGACTCTTTGATAACGCGCCAATCGCCTTAAGTGCAATCCTTCTGTACCTATTTGAGCGGTACCTGTGTATTGTTCTAAACAGCAGCATAGCGCTCGTCACCAACAATACAACGGCGACCATTTTCCAACCGATAGTCTCAGGAAAAAATCTAATAGCCTCAGGTGTGACAGGGTCGATAAGATCGTTAAGCAGAATATTATTTTTTGACATTTTTTCCTCCATTTAGCTGCGCTGTCAGCTGAAATAAATGCTCGCCAGAGGTATCAAGTTCAACGTAGGGAATGCCCATCGACTGCAAACTTACTTTGACGTCGCGTTGACGCCGTTGCCAACTTGAGTTGTAGTTGGCAATCTTGGCCGCAAACCCTGGTTCTATCGCTATCTGGTACTCTCCATCACTGAAACAGAGGGTTTCATCAACCAGTAGCGACTGTTCCATTGGATCTTGAACCGCAATACACATCAGGTCGTTATGCCGCTTTAACTGAGTCAACCGCCGGATGCTCTGAGAGTCAAAGTCAGAGAAGTCACTAATCAGCACGATGAGCGCACCTTTGGGTTTCTTTAGTGACAGACGGTACAACGCATGATCTAAGTTATACTCAGGCTCACTCGTTTTTCTGCTGTCATCCTTCTTTGCGAGATCGAGGCCTCGCTCTGCCAAAGCTCGAAATACATTAAGTAGTTCACCTTGAGAGCGCCGTGGTGGAAACCAATCCGATGAATTATCACCAAAAACCATAGCGCCAACACGGTCCCCCTGCCTCAAGACTTGCCAGCTGCATGCCGCCATTACGTGAGCGACAACCACCGATTTCATTGTTTCCAATGTCGAGAAAAACATATGACGACTATGATCAACACAGAACAGTACTGAACGATCTTTCTCTTCCTGGAATATCCGTAAGTGGGGCTGATTGGTTTTCATCGTCACCAACCAGTCTATGTTGCGAACATCGTCACCAGACTGATATTGCCGAAACTCTTCAAAGTCCAGTCCCCTGCCTCGATAGCCAGATAAGTGCCCGCCAGAAAGGCGGCTCACAATATGATGCGAAGAAGGCAGGGTAAACTCCCCTGAACTTTGCTTTGTCAGCATCAGATCGCTGACGGTGACAGCGATTCTGGGGTCAATACGATTTGCCACCAGTAGTTAACCCAACGGAACCTGGAGTAAAAGCTCATCTACGACTTTGTCCGGACTGACACCATCGGCAATAGCATCAAAGCTTAAAGTCAGACGATGCCCCAAGATGAAAGGCGCTATCGCTCTGACATCATCCGGAGAAACAAAGTCACGCCCAGATATATACGCATGTGCTCGGCTGCATCGATCCAGTGCGATGGATGCCCGAGGACTGACACCCACCTCAATCCAATTGGCCAGTTCACTATGTTTGTATCGTTCCGGGCACCGTGTTGCGATGACAATATCAACCAAGTAGCGATCGATAACATCTGAGACATACACATTTTTGACCGCTTCCCTTGCTTCAAGCAAAGTATCAATGGAATAACGTTCGTGCCACTGAGGGAACTTTTGGTCACGGTCTTGTGGCAGCGTTTGCTCTTCACCAGCCTTATCTTCTTCTCGGACAAGACGAATAATATCCATTTCCGCCTCAGCACTCGGGTAATCTACGGATACTTTCATAATGAATCGATCCATCTGCGCTTCTGGCAACGGATAAGTCCCCTCTTGTTCAATGGGGTTTTGCGTGGCTAGCACCATAAAAGGCTGAGGCAGTGATTTCGACTCCCCCGCAACGGTCACTGTACCTTCCGCCATTGCTTCTAGCAGAGCCGCCTGTACTTTCGCAGGGGAACGGTTGATCTCATCAGCCAGTACGATTGAGCTAAAAATCGGGCCAGGCTGAAAAGAAAGCTTTCGTTCCTCATGCTGATAGATTTGTGTTCCTGTAATGTCCGAAGGTAGCAAGTCCGGGGTAAACTGAACCCGGCTGAATGCCAGATTCAGGGCATCCGCCAATGTCTTCACCGCACGCGTCTTAGCCGTCCCCGGTAGCCCTTCCAGTAGAATATGGCCCCCGGTCAAAAGAGCGATAATCATCGATTTGGTTACATGCTGTTGACCGACAATGTTGCTGTTGATCTGATCGATGAGTTCAACAAAAGGCAAGTGCGAAACGTTATTTATAGTCATTGTTTTAATTGATGTTCTGGATGTTGGAATATTTATTCGTCAGTGAAATGATGGCCGTTTCTGGATAAAACTTGCTTAATTGAGACAAACAGGTCTTTGCCGTCTCACCGACCGCGAGCTTCGCCTCACAAAGGGAGTACAAATATTGAGGTGTCCCTTGCTGAACATACGCAGTTTCAAACAGTGTCAATGCTTGTTTTGGCTCTGCTTCAAGGAGCATCAGTCCCAGCAAATACGCATAGTGCGCGTTTTGAGGTTCAATCTTGTAAGCTTGGCGCATGTGATCAATTGACTGACGAGTCTGCTGAGTTCGCCAGTAGCTCAATGCTAAGCTGTGATGCAGTAAGGCACTTCCTGAATGAGCGACCACTCCCTGCTCAAGAACATCCAATGCCAAGGCCTCGCGGTTGGTATCCCTATAGAGTTCAGCCAAGGCGACCGCTACTCTTGGCTGCTCAAAGGATTGCCACTCTGACAACAGCAGTTGCTCTGACTCTTCATATTGCTGGCGCATTCGATACAGCCAGGCTTTTTCGAGTCGTCCTTCAGATGTATCTGCTGAGGCGGCTATCTGCCTGTCAATGGCCGGGGCGAGCGCCCTGCGATAACTGTCAGGAAGCTTTGACCAGAGAGGGGCTAACGCTCTGACCGCACGGCTCTGGACTCTGGGTTCGGTATCATCAAGTAGCGGTGAAACCACATCCCACTTTGCTCTGCCTTGCCAACGCTGCGCGGCATTGATACTGGCAATCCTAAGCTCAATGTGTTGCGAACGCGAGGCTCTGCCAACCGCAATCAGTGCATTGGCTCCTGAATAATTTCCCAGCATTATCGTTGCGGCAACACGCTGATTCAAAGGCAAAGAGTGATCTTGAGACATTTCAGAAAGCTGAGCTTCTCGCATTCCTGCAGGATTTTCTATTGAATCGGAAGCAGCATGAGCCATGCCACTCATCAACATCAATAACATCATCCCGCTATGACGTAGCCAACTGGTCAACGTCATGATGACACGTCCTCATCACGTATCTGCTGATTAATCGCTTCCGCTTTTATCATCAGAGCATGAAGGAACATAACCTGCTCAGTGTTTGGCATGTCATGAAGACTCAGCCATTCGTTGACTGCGTGCAAGGTGTCCACATAACGGGTGTCTGCGTCAGGGCCTTGTGGCAGATAAGCGAGATCGCGCAACGAGTCGACCAAGTCGGTATAGGCCATTTCGGGCATCACCAGGGTTCTCATCTGCTGACTATAGACCTGCTCCAGGACATCATGATTCCCCTTGGCAATTTGATACTGAGTGCGTTTTTGCTGATAAGGTTCACCACACTCAGCATGTTTAGGTTGCTGTTGGCAAAAATTAAACTGTGTAGCGAAAGAGGTGTAGCGGATACTCATATTCTCGAATGCTACGTCAATCATCTTTTCGACCTGCTTGGGAGGAAACAATGCCTCTACATCCTGAGCCTGCACTTGAGAACCCAACACTGCCAACAAACTTGAGATCATCATTCTACGAACTTGGTTCATGTTTCAGGCTCCTATTTAAAACGGATCTTCATCGCATCAGCATTGATGCCTTTGTGAACCGGGTATCCCATGGTGGCAACGATCATCGAAATATAGGGGTCGATGTGAGTAAAGAACTGCTTCCAACCACCGCACAGATAGTTAAGGCCACTTTCCCCTTCCAGCGTTTTGATAAACCGATTCTTAGGGCACTCACCAAAACAGGCAAACTGGTATTTACATTCCCGGCACTGCTTGGGAAGAGTGCCTTCCTTGGCGTTCCCAAACTCTTGTTGACCTTTTGAAAACTGGAGATCTTCCAGCGCTACGTCATTGATGTTGCCAAGCTTGTACTCGGGATACACATAGTGATCGCAAGCAAAAACATCACCATTGTGTTCAATTGCCAGTCCCTTACCACACATCGGAGCGAATACACACAGAGGGTTAACTCGTCCCATCCACGACTCAACACACGCTTCAAAATAAGGCACGTTAACCTGACCAATGTCATTCTCCAGCCACTCATCAAAAATGGTACAGAGGAACGTACCCCACTGACTTGCCGACACACACCAGGGTTCAACGATTGAATTCGGGTGGCTTGGTTCAGTTTCTGGCATACCCTGAAACAGCACTTCCGACTCAGGCCAGTGCTGAGGAGCGGTATCTCTGAATGATTTAGGTTCAACGATGGGAATAAACTGCATTTGTGGTGAACGCACCACGTCTCGTAAAAAACGGTACACTTCCAGCGGATTAGCACCTGAAATATTGTTGACGCAAGTGAGCGTGGCAAAATTCACCTGATACTTGTGTAGTACCTCAACGCCCCTCATCGTCTGTTTAAACGTGCCTCTACCTGAACGGTTAGTGCGATAGGTGTTGTGGATCATTTCCGGGCCATCCAGGCTCAGTCCGACCATGAAGTTGTTTTTGCTGAGAAATTTGCCCCACTCATCATTGAGCAATGTGCCATTGGTCTGTAGGTTGTTTTCTATTTTCACCCCTTTCGGGCGATATTTTTTCTGCAGACGAACAACGTCACGAAAGAAATTCACGCCAAGCAGCGTTGGTTCTCCGCCCTGCCAGTGAAACACGATCTCCGGGTAGTTTTGTTGTTCTATGTAAGACTTGATGTAGTGTTCAAGCATATCTGGAGACATTTGACTGCTGCAGCCTTTCTCATGTCCCAACAGCTCTTCCTTACTCAGGTAATAGCAATACGAGCAATCAATATTGCATGCAGAACCAATCGGTTTGGTCATGATACTCATGCGTTTAGCTGGCTCATTAAGGGGAAGAGTCTGGCCGAAGTGCTGTGTTTTTTGGGACATGTTGAAGCCTCGCGTTGGGGTCACGAACCGTGTGACTGGCGCTTCCTTGTGTTCATTGAGTCGCTATTATCTCGCTACTTTTTTGTACCGTAATCGGTAAATTTACTGCTTAGCGACGCGGAATGTTCTGTTCTCCGCGCACAAAAAAGCCCGGTTGAAGAACCGGGCTTGAACGCGTTATCTTATCGCATTACTTGTATTGAGCACGTTGCCAGATGTTCATTTTCTCTACGATTTGGTCGATTGAGAAAGAGCCTGGAACCTGACGCGGAGGGAACTCCTGGAAGGTTTGCAGGAACTGACCCGTTGTAGCCGCACCCAGGTACAGGTATGGAAGATGCTCAATGTACCACTGTGTGTACATGCCTTCATGGTCAGCGATCTCATACGGGTCTTGACGAAGGTTGTACATCTTAGGCGCACGAAGCTCTTCAAATGAGCAGTTCCACGTTTCCAGACCGTGGCAATTGTTCACGCTAAACATGACTTTGTAGTCACCCACACGAACCGCAGAAATATCACCGCCATCCGTTGCGTAGATGTAGTACTGACGAGGCCAGCTTGCCAGGTTGTGCTGTGTCGTTGCTTTACCCGTTTCCAGAGCAGGAAGCAGGTTGTAACCGTCTAGATGTACTTTGTACTCTTTACCATTGATTTTCTTGCCTTTCTTTAGGTCTTCAACGATTGTTGTATCACCTGTTGCAGCAAGGAAGGTTGGCATCCAGTCGTTGTGAGCCGCAATTTCATTAACCACTGAACCCGCAGGGATCTTACCAGGCCAACGCATCATTGCTGGTACACGGTGTCCACCTTCCCACGATGAGTTCTTCTCTCCACGGAAACGTGCGGTACCACCATCTGGCCATGAAAGCTTCTCCACCCCATTATCTGTGGTGTAGCTAACGATGGTGTTATCAGCAATCTTCAGCTCATCCAGTTTGTCCAGCAGCTCACCAACCATGTTGTCGTGCTCTACCAGACCGTCACCATAGATACCGCCGCGCTTAGACAAACCTTTTGACTCTTCCTTGAGGTGTGTCCAAACGTGCATACGCGTTGCGTTAAACCAAACAAAGAATGGCTTGTTTTCTTTGTGAGCACGGTCGATAAAATCAAGTGCTGCCGTCAGGAATTCCTCGTCCACTGTTTCCATACGTTTTTTGGTCAGCGGCCCAGTGTCTTCGATCTTGCCATCCGCATAAGAGTGAATGACACCACGTGGTCCAAACTTCTTCTTAAACCATGGCATTTTCGGATAATCCGGATGCTCTGGCTCTTCTTCCGCGTTCAAGTGATAAAGGTTGCCAAAAAATTCGTCGAAACCGTGGTTGGTTGGCAAGTGCTCATCCAAATCGCCTAAGTGGTTCTTACCAAATTGACCAGTCATGTAGCCTTTTTCTTTAAGAACCGTCGCAATGGTCGGGTCCTCCGGCTTCGAACCTTGCTTCGCTCCTGGCATGCCTACTTTTGTCAAACCAGTACGCATCGGGTGCTGGCCCGTGATAAAGGCTGCACGACCCGCCGTACAAGAGTTCTCACCGTAAAAATCAGTGAACAGAACACCTTCGTTGGCAATACGATCAATGTTAGGCGTCCAGTGGCCTGCCTGACCTTTGGTGTACGCACTCAGGTTATCCATACCAATATCATCACCCCAAATAGCAAGGATATTCGGACGAGAAGTATCAGTTGTTGCAAAGCTTGTCATCGAGGTAGCCGCAAGTGCTGCACCTACTGCAAGCTGTAAAAAGGTTTTCTTTTGAAACATAGTTCAGACCTTGGATTAGAATTAAGTCGAAACTATTATTTAAAAACCCTCTTGGTTGGTAATCAGTATATTTACTGCTTATAAAACCCGTGTTGGAATTATTTGATGGATATAACATTCGATCAATTAATAGCGCATCAAATCCTTACTCAACAAAACTATTCATGTTGACTAGTAAACTTGACCGCCATCATGATTTTTCCTGTTTTTTATTGTCGAACATCAAATGTCGCTTCGGTTCAGTACATTTACTGTATTTCACCTCCTATTCCCTATCTAGAATCGCCTCACTTATACAATTTAAGTTAATTAATTTTGACCATTTCTACTTACCGTTAAATATTTCAGGTGTCTATATGCTAGATTATTTTGCACTCTTTCTGGTCTTTTTCGTTTTCATAACAATATTTTACGGAATCATTGTTATCCATGATATCCCTTACGAAATCGCCCACAAACGTAACCATCCACATCAGGATGCCATTCATGTCGCTGGCTGGGTCAGCTTGTTTACTCTGCACGCTATCTGGCCGTTCCTGTGGATATGGGCAACGCTCTACAAGCCCGGTACGGGCTGGGGTTTCTCACAACAACAGAAACTGCAATTTGATTCGGAACTAGAGCAAATGAGGCTCGAAATCGTCGAACTTAAGAAGCAAATTAATAAGGTCGAGGGCTAATAATCATGGATATGTTAATTATTCTTACCTATACCGCTTTATGTATTGGTATCTTTAAGTTATTTAAAATCCCTCTAAACAAGTGGTCTGTTCCTACCGCTGTATTAGGCGGTATTGGTATTCTTAGTACCATCATGATTGCGATGAACTACAACCACCCTTATGCCAAATTCTCTAAAGAAGTGTTCGTCTCCGTTCCAATCATTCCGCAAGTGACCGGCACGGTTAAAGAGGTCCATGCCAAGGCGAACGTCCCGGTAAAAAAAGGCGAACTACTGTTTACGCTTGAAAACGACAAACAACAGATTGCCCTTCGCAAAGCGAAAGCGGCTCTGGAAGAAGCAAAAAACGTCGCCTATCAGAAGAACCAGGGGTTAGTGTCAGCTATAGCCAACACTGAAAAGGCACAAGCCGCTGTAGAAAAAGCGGAAGCGAACCTTAAGCGCACTGAGTCTACATATCGTCGCTATACGGAAGCTCATACCAAAGGTGGCGAAAACTCACCATTTACTGAAGGCCAGATTGAACGCCAGAAGGAGCTCTACAACGCTGCAAAGGCTGGAGTAAATATTGCTCGCTCAACACTTGATGCCGCTAAATCGGAGCAAGAGCGCATCCGTCTGGACGCAGATTCCAATATCTATGGCGAAAACACCCGTGTCGCTCAATTACAGGAAGCGGTAAAACAGGCAGAACTGGACCTGGAATATACCTTTGTTCGTGCTCCTGCTGATGGTATTCCAACCCAAATTGCACTAGCTCCTGGCTTCCGGGCGGCCTCTATTCCTCTGCGTCCTTCCATGGTGTTCATCCCGAATACGGGCAAACGTCAGATCGCCGGTATGTTCTGGCAAAACTCATTGCGCAGACTAAAGCCGGGGCTGGAAGCTGAAATGGTCCTCGACTCACAACCAGGCAAGGTCTTCACGGGTAAGCTAGTCAGCGTACTGCCAGCAATGCGTGAAGGTGAAGTACAAGCCAATGGCACACTCGTCTCGGCAAGCACACTGGCCCGTCATGGATTCGCTGTAGGTATCATCGAATTAGACGAAGATCTGGATGACTACGCTCTACCAATGGGCGTTCAGGGTCAGGCTGTGGTACTGAATCACGAAGGTGACATTCTCCATACCTCTATCGTTCGACGCGTCCTGCTACGTATGATGTCATGGCTCAAGTACGTTTGGCCGATGAAGTAACGAAAATAAAAAAATCCTCGGAATGTCCGAGGATTTTTTTTGCCTGGTGAGTAATGAACGTTACTTCACTTTTTTCTGTTCTCAAGCCAGTATCCCAGCGTGTATGTGCAGATAGTGATATCAGTGATGACAAACGGAATGAAATCCGCATTGAGATGGGCCGTTTCCGGATTGAAGAAGTTCGACACATACAAATACACCATAAACAACTTCTCCAGGAATGAATACAGGATGATAGACTCTCTCCACTGTGGCCTGAATGCAGAAGCAGTAATGAAGAAGCCCATCAACCCGACCATCATGCCCCAATGCCTGAAGAGAAACACATAATTTGAGTCATACGGCAGGTCGTTCATTTCACGTAACGCAGATTCGGGGTTGATGGCATAGATGCCCGCAAACATTGTGACCAGACCGCCGATAACAAGAAACGGTTTTAGATAGCGATTAAAAAACATAGTGCACCACTTAAGTTAAAATAAAATTTGAAGAGAAAACTATTCACGGATAAGAGAATTCTGATATCGAGTGTATCGAAAGGCCGATGGGGGGTATTCAGTAAGAATTACGGTTTATTAAGAATGATTGACGAGACGCAAGAAAAGTAGCGCTGGGGAAGCGCTACTTAACAGAGAGAGATTAGAAGCTAACGTTAAGACCTACAAAATGGATATGACCTTCAAATGTCCCATCTAAGTCAGGAAGTCCATCAAGATTTCCTGGATTCGGTCCGACCTGACGCTGAATGGGCATCGAACCAAAGTCGGCGAACTCATAAAAGAAGTCGACTGTCTTACCATCCCACTGTGTACGAGCACCCACTGAGTAACGGAACTGCTCTCCAACTGGCAGATCCACCCATTGCAGTGAAGGGTCGTCCTGCGGTGAAGTCTCATAAGAGAAGCCCGCTTTGAGCGCCCACTTTTGGTTTAACTGGTACTCGCCACCCGCAGCAAACTTCCAAACGTCCTGCCATTGTCTGTCAATGCTCTGCGATACGTTATCGTTATAAAGAGCCGTTTCTTTGAATTCGCTCCATTGATGAAATTGAACAGAGCTCAGTAACGACAACTTGTCATTGACCGCGTATCGACCACTCAGGTCGACGATCGCTGGAATCGCCAGCTCGGTGTTTACAGGAATAGGTTCATTTATCGCATCAGAGCTCGCCTTGACCGAGAACTCATGGATGAGCTTTGAATGATAGCTGAGGCCCAGGGACCAGTCGTCACGGCTATACATCGCTCCCAAGGTAAAACCATAAGCCCAGTCAGAACCCAGGTCGGTTTGCAACGTAGAGGTAGACGCTTCCAACAAACCATAGTTTAACTGAGCGCCAACCGCTACCGACAGATTGTCATTCACGCGGTAGCTAAGGTTTGGATTCAGCTGTACTGCCGTCATAAACGCCTTATCCAAATAAGGAGCGCCAGCCCAATCGCTACCATACTCAATGGACGAGCCACCGACGACACCGAAGTTCAGACCCAAGTGAAGGTTGTCGCTGATTTGGCGAACATGAAACATGCCCACAGACGGCATTGTGGTGGTCGCTTGTCCATTACTTTGGGCCGGGCTGTTGTCAATGTAATCCATATCCAGATTCAGCAACATTGCGTTGACTGTGGTTAATTGTTCTCCCATAAATGACATGGTAGCCGGGTTAGCCCAACTCGCGGCTGCAGACTCGGTATAGACACCATCACCCGCACCTGCGGTACCCGCATTCGCCGTAACAGCCTCCTGTAATAACAACCCGCTGGCATTGACCGTCGGAGCCAGTAGCAATAAAGCTATGATCGATTTTTTCATGTTTTGTCGCTCAGTAAGAATGAATAGAGTGACGCCCAAAAAATTCTCCTAGAATACTTTGGTTTGTCGTGATTTACTGGGTAGAATTTTAAGAAAGCCGTAACCTGAAATGATCGGTAAAATTACTGCAACGGGTAGGCGAAATGATATTTTGTGAGCAAGGTAATTGATAGGAAAAATAAAGCCGTACTCTATGGCGAGAGTACGGCAATAATTCCAACAAGAAGAAGTAACATTGGCTATTTGCGGGTGTCGTTGTGGCCCGCCATAAAATCATTGGTTCCTGTGACTTTAGACAGCCAGTCCCAACCACGAAAACCCAAAATACCTCGAATAAATGGAATAAGTCCGACTGCTTTTGGACGCGCGACCAGGATTTTGTTTCGCTTAATGCCCTGCCATACTGCATCCACCATCTCATCGGTAGAAATCATCGGCATCAGCTTTGAGTGTGCGCCAGCAAACATACCTGTATCAATATGACCCGGTGTCACGGTGGTCACCTTAATGTGTGGCAGAGTCTCAGCCAACTCAACACGAAGACCTTGCGACCAGCCTAGCATCGCCCATTTACTTGCACAGTAAACAATGATTCTTGGACAATACATAAAGCCCGCACCTGAAGAGATGTTGACGATGTGAGCATCAGCCACATCAGCCATAGCAGGCAGAAAAGCGCGTGCAATGTGCATAGGCGCGGTACTGTTGATTTGCATCGACAAGTCGATTTTTTTAGGGTCATGGTCAATGAAACGCTCCGATATAACGATACCAGCGTTGTTGATCAGCAGTTCTACCGCCCCTATCTCAGCGATAATTTTCTCTGCAGTTTGATAAACCAGTTCTGTATTCGTCACGTCCACTTCAAAAGTATGGATCTCTGTTTTGCTAGAACTGAATTCCTGCTTCACTTGCTCCATTGCCGCTTGATTCAGATCCCAGATGATGACGCGCTTGGCTCCGTCTCGAACCGCTCTTTCTACATAGGCCTTGCCCATACCACTCGCGCCGCCCGTCACCAGTACGGTTTTGTTCATCACGCTTTTCATGACTGTCTTACCCTCAGTTTAAAATGTGGTTTCAATCGATATTTGATTGAATGATCTTTAACTGAGGGCAGTATAAATGCAGGGTGTAAGGGAATATGCAGTAATAACTACTGCATAGATAATACTTTGTGGTTAATGTCGGTGGATACTAGCGATCAACCGATTCAATGCCTAATCCATTTCTCAAGGCGAACTGAACCAGCTCAGTGTGATTGTCGAGCTCGAGGATATCGAGCATTCTGTATTTATGCGACTCGATAGTTCTCGGGCTGAGAAACAATTTCTCGGCACATTGCTTCGCGGTATATCCCTGGGCCAATAACGTCAGCACGGTGCACTGTTTTTTACTCAGCAGCAGCAGCTTTTCACTCTCATCCACAACGGTACTATCATCCAGACTCAAGTTCCGGGTCATGGTGGCATGCTGCCAGAAGCACAACCAAATATCGCACAATAACTTAAGGCGCTTAATGTTTTCTTCAGTAAGTGGCGGCTCATCCAGACTAAACCTTGAGAAAGCAAGTGCGCCCCAGGTTTGGCCAAACAACTCAAGACGAATGATACCATGCCACCTTGCCCCCTCACGATATAGCTCTTTCACGGGATCGAGAGGATGTTGAGCTAATGCTTCACTATCAAAGATCTGCCAGGTTTGCTTAGAGCGAAGAATACGCAAATACTCTTTGTAATTGCCCTTAAGAAAACGTTGCTTTTCCAGTGCAGGAATACCTTCTCTTGATACAGAGATGGTTTTGCCATCATTGAGGAGAATCATAGAGTTGGGAAATACGGTGAGCCTGTCCAGTTTGAACCACTCCAGCGCTTCTTCAGCTAACTTTACAAAGTTCTCTAAGAACTCATTCGGTTTTGAAGCAGTAAGTTGTTCTGACTGACTCATCAGCAGATCTTCAAATGTACTATTCATTCTAAATGTCGCCTTACAACAGACTAATTATTATAGATTTTTAATAAAAACTAGCTCATAGATGTCTAAAGTGTCAACACATGAGAGCCGTTGGGCAGATACAAAAAGGCCAGTAGCAAGTGCTACTGGCAAAGGGTTTAATAACAGTGTGTCAAAGACTGAATTAAAGGTTTACGTTTGCACGTAGGAAGAGCTTGTCATCGTCTTCAGAAGAGAATTTGTAGTCAGTAACAAGTTCTAAGTGCTCGTTCAGGCGGTATGACGCGCCGATAGTGAACCAGTCGTCTTCCATGTAAGAGCGGCCAGCTTCTGTAAAGTTGTACTCTTCTGAGTTGTAAGTAGAAGAGATAGACAGGTTCGTTGTCGCCTGATATGCGATACCAAGAGCGTAACCTGTAGTTTCTTCGTTATTTGTTCCTGTTGTTTCAACATCTGCAAAGTCGTATTTCGCAGCAAAGTTAAACTTGTCGAATACAGCAACTGCACCAATCGTGTACACTTTTTCACTTAGGTTTTGTGCATCTGTTGAGTTTTCACCTTTTGCGATGTCAACGTAAGTACCACCGATAACTACAGGACCTACTGTCGCAGAACCGCCCACAGCCCATGCGTCATTTGAGTGTTCCCATGTAGCACCGATGTCAAAGTTTTCACCAAAATAGTGATGGTTTAGCTGCTCATCAGTACACGCTGCTTCGTCAGCTTCTGCACCCAGACCATGCTCTTTTGAGATATCACCGAAACCTAAGTAAACATCCGCGATACCACATTGCTTACCAAATGTCGTCACACCTGCTGCTGATTTAGCACCGAATACGAAACGGTCAACATAGTTAATTGGCTCAACTTTTGAGTCGTAACCTACCCACTGGTAACGCGCTTCACCGCCCATTAGAAGTGAGAAGCTGTCTGTCACTGCATAGCTAAGGTCTGCACCCACTTTGAACATGTAGCTATGTTCAAAGCTATTGTTTTTGTCATCAAACAGAACATTACCGCCTAGCTCAGCACCTGCGTATGCCACACCAGAAAGCTTGTCGTTTTCAATGAAGTCATACAGGTTGTTTGGCTTGTCTGCTGTAGAAGACAGTTCAGAGATGTTTGCTGCTGAAGACTGTTCTGCCGAAACTGTTGCTGCATCCGATTCAGCTAGCGCTGGCGCTGACAAAATCATCGCGATAGCAATTGCTAGTTTTTTCATTTCTTGTATCCCAATAGTAATGTTGTGTACTTCAATGACCGGGCATATATGCCCTTTCGTTGGGGATAATATTGAATTAATCGACGTGGCATAAATACGGTAATATTACTGAAAAAATTTATATCTAAGTGTTCTAGCTCACAATTATTTAGTCACACAAACTTGGAGACTTTTATTATCAAAGTTGAATTACATTTTATAAAACATTAATACAGTATTTTTACTGCATTTATTTTAATTATTTAGCGTCAATATCGATAATAATTATCCCAAGCCACTTATGCACATTGTTGTTATACTCAAGTAACCTCAAGATGCTTGTTCAGCGAGAATTACTTGGCTTCTAGGCGCGGCAGTGATTTGAAGATCTAGTGGCTCTAAATCGAAAATCGCTAACAAAGCATAGAAGCCAAGTAAACTCGCCCTTTGGAAGCTCATCAAGGTGCCCATTCCTGCGTCAAATAGTTTCGAAAGGGAATAGCCATTCATTCAACTATTTTCCTTGAACTGAACACCTTGATTAAGCTCTGAGTCCTGCATCTTGAAGTCACTTGAGTATAATCAAATAATAACAAAGCCGACTATCAGAAATAGTCGGCTTTGTTTAGTATCACCAGCAAGAAGTTCCG
>NZ_FNVG01000010.1 GCF_900107935.1 Vibrio hangzhouensis
GACATAAAATCCAGCATGGATTTCTGTCGCTTAGTTACGAAAAAGCCGCGTCTTGCGACACGGCTTTCTCTGAATTTGGCTCCCCCTGCGGGACTCGAACCTGCGACATACGGATTAACAGTCCGCCGTTCTACCAACTGAACTAAGGGGGAATTGCTTAAAGCGGAGCGAATCTTAGCTACAGCTTAACTTTGAGTCAATATTTTTTTGCGGAAAATGTTAGAAAAAAAATCGCAGAAAAAACTTTACTTTTCTGAACACCTTGGCGCGCAAGCGGCCATTTTACTTATCCACCAAAATTGTGGATAAACGTGTTGATGACTCGGTATCAATTGAGTTTGCTGATAGTGAGCCTCAGGGTGGCATGTGTATAAGTGGTCTGGCTTGTTTCTATCTTATTGAAATTCAATGAAATATTGATGATTGTAAACTTAGTGTCAAAAATGAGAATGCTGTGAAACAGACACTTTTTGTTTTTGATTGGGGAAAAGTCGTGGATGAATTCTGTTACGCCGCAAAGGGCGAAAATCGAGCAGGGCAAATACGATATCAAAATATCAAAGTAATAGCGAGCTTTAGGTTGCAAATTCATGCGGCTAGCGTTGAAATAGATGGGACGATCTTTAGGGAAGCACATCATGGCAAAACATTTCGAATTAGTATCGGACTACCAGCCTTCTGGCGATCAACCTACCGCTATAGCGCAGCTTGTGGATGGACTGGATAGTGGTCTGGCGCATCAAACGTTATTAGGTGTTACTGGTTCGGGCAAAACGTTCACCTTAGCGAATGTGATTGCTAAGGCACAGCGTCCGGCCATTCTGTTGGCGCCAAACAAAACGCTTGCAGCACAGTTATACGGAGAGATGAAAGCTTTCTTTCCCAACAATGCGGTCGAGTACTTTGTTTCATACTATGACTACTATCAACCTGAAGCGTATGTGCCAACGACAGATACCTTTATAGAGAAAGACGCCTCTGTCAACGCACACATCGAGCAAATGCGTCTGTCTGCCACTAAAGCTCTACTGGAACGTAAAGATGCCATTATTGTCGCTTCCGTATCGGCTATTTATGGTTTGGGTGATCCTGATTCTTATCTGAAAATGATGCTGCACGTTACTCGCGGTGACGTTATTGACCAGCGTGATATTCTGTTGCGTCTGGCAGAATTACAATACTCACGAAATGACGTGGCTTTTGAACGTGGTCAGTTTCGGGTAAGGGGGGAGGTGATCGATATCTTCCCGGCAGAATCGGATCAAGAAGCCGTTCGTCTGGAAATGTTTGATGATGAGATTGACTGCATTAGTCTGTTTGATCCTTTGACAGGTGTTATCACCCATCGAGATATTGCGCGTTATACGATTTATCCGAAGACGCACTATGTGACTCCCAGAGAACGTATTCTTGAAGCGATTGAAGACATAAAGGAAGAACTCAGGGCAAGGCAAACTTACCTCAAAGACAACAATAAGCTACTTGAAGAGCAAAGGATATCGCAGCGGACCCAGTTTGATATCGAAATGATGAATGAGCTTGGGTTTTGTTCCGGCATCGAAAACTATTCCCGTTATCTCAGTGGCCGTAAGGAGGGTGAGCCGCCCCCGACGCTGTTCGATTACCTGCCTGCAGACGGTTTGCTTATCATCGATGAATCGCACGTTACTGTCCCCCAGATTGGCGCCATGTATAAAGGCGATCGCTCACGCAAGGAAACCTTGGTTGAGTACGGTTTTCGACTGCCGTCTGCGTTAGATAACCGTCCACTGAAATTTGATGAGTTTGAGATGTTGGCTCCTCAGACGATTTTTGTGTCTGCCACCCCTAGCACCTACGAACTTGAGAAGTCAGACGGTGATGTCGCCGATCAGGTGGTACGTCCTACCGGATTACTCGATCCGGAAATTGAGGTACGCCCGGTGGCCACTCAGGTGGATGATTTGTTGTCAGAAGTTCGCGCCAGAGCAGCTATCGATGAACGGGTTCTGGTCACCACGTTAACCAAACGGATGGCAGAAGATCTGACTGAGTATCTAAGTGAACATGGCGTCAGAGTCCGCTATCTGCACTCGGACATCGATACGGTGGAGCGTGTTGAAATCATTCGAGATCTCAGACTGGGTGAGTTTGATGTGTTAGTAGGTATTAACTTACTTCGAGAAGGACTGGATATGCCAGAAGTGTCATTAGTGGCGATTCTGGATGCTGATAAAGAGGGCTTCTTGCGCTCAGAGCGTTCTCTAATACAGACTATCGGTCGTGCGGCTCGTAACATCAAAGGCAAGGCGATCCTTTACGGTGACAGTATTACTAAGTCGATGAAGAAGGCGATCGATGAAACCAGTCGTCGTCGGGAGAAGCAGCGAGCTTATAACGAGAAGAACGGTAAGGTGCCGACAGCGTTAAAACGCAACATCAAAGACATCATGGAAATTGGCAGCGTAGCCAAAGGGGCCAAACCTAAAAAAGGCAAGCAAGTCCCTCTTTCCAAAGTGGCAGAGCCTTCCCAGGCTTATGTCGCATTGTCATCGCAAGATCTTGAGAAACAGATCCTCAAGCTTGAGGGAGAGATGTATCAACATGCACAGAACCTTGAATTTGAGCAAGCTGCTGAAAAACGTGATGAAATAGAGAAACTTAGACAGCACTTTATTGCCAATAGTTAACATAAAGTAGAGAGTCTGATAGGCTGATTGCTAAATAGACACTAAAATATAAATGGTCTTTATTAAGCAAAAATTGCAAAATGCGAATATGCTAATACACCAGAGTCTGTTAATGGCTCTGGTGAAATACGACCATATAAAATTACGACAGTTAGCTAGGATCTATGCAACCACTTATTGACGAGCCAAAATCTCGCTATCTACTCATGGTAGAAGATACCGCTTCCGTCGCTGCCTTGTATCGCTCATATCTTTCCCCGTTGGGGATAGATATTAATATCGTTGGAAACGGTAGAGATGCCATTCAAAGTTTAGCGCACCGAACGCCTGATCTCATTCTACTCGACCTAAGACTTCCTGATATGACAGGGATGGATGTTCTGGACGCCGTTAAGTCGCTCAATCCTGACGTTCCTGTCATTTTTATGACCGCCCATGGTTCCATTGATATCGCCGTCGATGCGATGCAGCACGGTGCGCAGGACTTTCTCATCAAACCTTGTGAGGCGGACAGACTCCGCGTGACGGTGACGAATGCCCTTCGCAAGGCCTCAAAACTCAGAAATGAAATTCACGACGCCAGTAGCCAGAACTATCAGGGTTTTATTGGCAGTAGTCAGCCTATGCAGGCGGTGTATCGCACTATCGATTCGGCTGCTTCGAGTAAAGCCAGCATTTTTATCACCGGTGAGAGTGGTACCGGTAAAGAAGTCTGTGCTGAAGCCATTCATGCTGCGAGCAAGAGAGGCGATAAACCTTTTATTGCTATCAACTGTGCTGCCATTCCAAAAGATCTGATTGAGAGTGAACTGTTTGGTCATGTGAAAGGGGCGTTCACCGGCGCGGCTGCAGACCGACAGGGGGCCGCAGAGCTTGCCGATGGTGGTACCTTGTTCCTGGATGAGCTTTGTGAAATGGATCTGGATCTGCAAACCAAGCTACTGAGGTTTATTCAGACTGGCACATTTCAAAAGGTAGGTTCATCGCGTATGAAGAAGGTCGATGTACGCTTTGTTTGTGCGACTAACCGTGATCCCTGGAAGGAAGTTCAGGAAGGCCGATTTAGGGAAGATCTATACTACCGTCTTTATGTCATCCCATTGCACTTACCGCCGTTAAGAGAGCGTGAGGAAGATGTGATCGAGATAGCTTATTCACTGCTGGGCTTTATGTCCCACGAAGAAGGCAAAAGCTTCGTACGTTTTTCTCAGGATGTGATTGACCGCTTCATTCAGTATGAGTGGCCGGGAAATGTTCGTCAGTTGCAGAATGTACTGCGGAATGTTGTTGTGTTGAACCAGGGCAAGGAGATACAACTGGAAATGTTGCCACCGCCTCTGAATGAGCCGGTGAAAAAACCTCTGGTTGTCAATAATGTGGTATCGGTGGCTTTTGGACCTCAGGATATTCTGCCACTATGGAAAACAGAACGAATAACGATCGAACAAGCGATTGAAGCGTGTGATGGTAATATCCCTCAAGCCGCCAAACATCTGGACGTAAGCCCATCAACCATCTATCGCAAGATACAAGCATGGAATGCCAGCGAGAAGAAAGCATGAACTTTATGAACCGAGATAAGGTCGAGCAGTTATCTAAGGAAATCGGCCAGGACAACATTCCCATCTTACTGGGTATTTTTACGGGTGAATTGGTGTCTTACCAAGAGCAGCTCAGCACTGGTAGTTTAAGTGACAAGATGGCATCCATGAAAGAGATTTGTCACGCGCTAAAAAGCAGTGCGGCAAGTTTTGGTGCTGAGAGTCTATGCCAGTTTGCGGTCGATATCGATGCACAAGTGAAAAATGGTCAGCTAGCCGAAGACCAGACTCAGGTTGATCACATGCTGCACAATTTATCCCAGACTCACCGTTGCTATCTGGCATTTCTACAATCTTTCGAAGAATAGTGTTTGTTAACGTGAGTTTTGGACAAGAAAAAGGGTTTGCAAATTTATGCAGACCCTTTTTCTAATCAACATATTGGCGGATGTTAAAGCAATGATTCTATCGCGTGTTTTAATTTAACACGGTCATGGCGCCAGTCTCTGTTTGGCGATGCCAGCGGTACGGTGACACAGTTCCAGCGTTGACAAATATCCGGGTGGGCGACTTCACCCAAAATCACATCAAGTTTTCGCCCCTGCAGTGCACGCTCACACCATAGCAACTTTTGCTCCAGAGTCATTCGGCCCGCAGGGCCATATTCTGGAGACAGGTTTTCGACAAAGACCACTTTAGCATGTTCATTATTACGAATTGCCTGACTCAGGTCTGCCAGTAGGAGTGGTGGCATAATGCTGGTTAGGAAGCTACCGGGCCCTAGCACAATACAGTCAGCCTGAGCAACCGCGTCTACTGCCTCCTTGGTAGCGGGAACAATAGGTTCCAGATCGAGGCGTTGTAGATCTTCCTCCATTTCATCGACCGACGTTTCTCCAGTGACCCATTTGCCATCCACAGAAAGCGCAGTGAGATCGGCCGGATGTTCTGACATCGGTATGATATTAACGTCAACATTCAGCAAGTTGCGGACCAGTTCAATGGCATCGAGAGGGCGAACTGACAAGTTGTCCAGTGCGGTGAGCATCAGGTTGCCCAAATTGTGGCCGTTCAGTTCACCGGCACCTTTAAACCGATACTCGAACATCATCGAGCCGATAGAAGGGTCGGTGATCAATTGGTTGATACAGTTGCGCGTATCTCCCCAAGCGATGCCTCCCTGACACTCACGGATGCGACCAGTAGAACCGCCATTGTCGGTAGTGGCCACGATGCCAGTTGCATTGTTTCCAAACTCTTTAAGTGCAGCCAACATACGCCCTAAGCCGTGACCGCCACCAATCGCCACGACTTTTTTTGATGAATAAATGCTCATCTTATACTTCTTATTAGTTACGTAATATCCGTAACATAGGGTAAATTGTTCATTTGAGATACTCAACTATAATAAAAATGACGAATGTGTAAGGTTTTTTGACAACAAAGCTGGAAAACCATACCGTTATTGAGTATTTTACTCACACGCTGTTATCGTCTAATTATGCGGTAACTGCCATAACTCCGAGCTCTATGCGCTAAGTCGATGCAGATAAGCAAGTAGAGCCAGTGGCGATTTGTCACAAGGGCTTAATTGGAAATGATTATGCCTCCCGTGTTTGGAAAGGTGTTCCGTGGCGCAACAATTCGAAGATAAATTTAATCGCAAGTTTTATTACTTGCGACTCTCAGTTACAGACGTTTGTAACTTCAAATGTACATATTGCCTTCCTGATGGCTACAAACCGCCTGGTCAGAAACGACCAGCGTTTTTGACGCTTCCAGAAATCAAGCGCGTGGTCACTGCGTTTGCCGATTGTGGTACTTCAAAAGTGCGTATTACCGGCGGTGAACCAAGCCTTCGTAAAGACTTTCCTCAGATCATTGAAACGATTGCCAGCACGTCAGGGATCACTAAAGTGGCTACGACGACAAACGGCTATCGTATGGCAAAACAGGTCGATACCTGGCGTCAGGCAGGTTTGACTCATATCAACGTCAGTGTGGACAGTCTCGACCCTCGAATGTTCCACCAAATTACCGGTGAGAACAAGTTCACAGAGGTCATGGCGGGTATCGATCGTGCATTTGAAGTGGGTTACGAGCAAGTCAAAGTGAATGTGGTCCTTATGAAGGATCTCAATGCCAAAGAGCTTCCCGCATTTCTTAACTGGATCAAAGACCGTCCAATTCAATTGCGTTTTATTGAGTTAATGCAAACCGGTGAGATGGATGACCTGTTTAACAAGCATCATGTCTCCGGCGTCGAGATACGCAACCAATTGATCTCGAACGGTTGGATTTTGAAAGCGCGCGCTAACAATGATGGCCCGGCACAAGTATTTGTCCACGCAGATTATCAGGGTGAGATAGGCCTTATCATGCCTTATGAGAAAAACTTCTGTGAAAGCTGCAACCGTCTGCGCGTTTCTGCCATGGGCAAACTGCACCTTTGTTTGTTTGGCGAGCATGGTATTGACCTCAGGGACTTGTTGCAAGCAGACGCACAGGAAGCTGCTTTGATAGAGCGAATCCAAGCACAACTACAGACCAAATCAGTGAGTCACTTTTTGCATGACGGTAACTCCGGCATGACTCCGCATTTGGCATCAATTGGCGGCTAACAGACCGCGCAAACGTTATTTCAAAAAATTTATAGGGTGAATAATCATGGGTCACGCAGAGAGTAAATTTGTGCCTGCAAACATTGCAGTACTAACCGTGTCTGATACACGTACTGAAGAAAATGACACTTCAGGTCGCTTTTTAGCTGAAAACTTACAAGAAGCGGGTCACAAACTGGCAGACAAAAAAATTGTCATCGATGACATTTATCAAATTCGCGCGGTAGTTTCTCAATGGATCGCTGATGACAATGTGCAAGCTGTTATGATCACTGGTGGTACAGGTTTCACCTCACGCGACAGCACTCCGGAAGCACTGGTGCCGCTGTTTGACAAGCAAGTAGAAGGTTTTGGTGAGCTTTTCCGTGCCGTATCATACGAAGAAATTGGTACTTCTACCATCCAGTCACGTGCCATTGCCGGTTTTGCAAACCATACGGTGATATTTGCTATGCCTGGTTCGACAGGCGCATGCCGTACCGGTTGGACTAAGATCATCAAACAACAGTTAGATGCTAGCCATCGTCCTTGTAACTTTATGCCTCATTTGAGTAAGTAACTAGCAAGGGAAAGCAATGTCTGAATTCACACATATCAACGCCTCTGGCGAGGCAAACATGGTTGACGTTTCAGCCAAAGCCGATACCGTGCGTGAAGCGAGAGCGGAAGCGTATGTGCATATGGCACCAGAAACGTTGAACATGATTACCTCTGGGAACCATCACAAAGGTGATGTCTTTGCTACCGCCCGTATCGCGGGCATTCAGGCAGCAAAGAAAACTTGGGACCTGATCCCGCTGTGCCACCCGTTACTGCTTTCAAAAGTGGAAGTTCAGCTCGAAGCGATAGAAGCTGAGAACAAAGTACGTATTGAGTCGGTGTGCAAATTGGCGGGTAAAACCGGTGTCGAAATGGAGGCATTAACTGCGGCTTCAGTTGCGGCACTGACCATCTATGATATGTGTAAGGCCGTTCAAAAGGATATGGTCATTGAACAGGTTCGTTTGTTAGAAAAAACAGGCGGCAAATCGGGACACTTTAAGGCGGACGCATGATTACAGTTCTTTTTTTCGCTCAGACTCGTGAATTGATCGGTCAGGATAGCGTCGAGCTGAATGCCGATTTCGACACGATTGAAGACATTCGTGCCCACTTGGCGGCACAGCAAGGCAAATGGGAACTGGCTTTGGAGAGCGGCAAGTTGCTTGCTGCACTCAACCAGGATATCGTCGCACTGGATCAGAAAGTTCAAGATGGCGATGAAGTGGCCTTCTTCCCGCCAGTGACAGGGGGATAATCATGACACTGCGTGTATCCGTTCAACGAGAAGACTTCTCTGTTGGTGTAGAGTATGACGCTCTTGCCGAAGGGACGGCTTCTGGGGCTATTGTCACGTTTACCGGAAAAGTACGTGATATGAATTTAGGTGACAACGTGACTGGCTTGTCTTTAGAACATTATCCGGGGATGACTGAGCGCTCTCTTGAGAAGATCTGTGACGAAGCTGAGGAGCGTTGGCTGCTCAACGGTATCCGCGTGATCCACAGGGTCGGTGATTTAGATGCCGGTGATCAGATCGTGTTTGTCGGTGTTTCGAGTGCTCATCGTGGCTCTGCGTTTGAAGCGTGTGAGTTCATTATGGATTATCTGAAAACTCAAGCACCGTTCTGGAAGAAAGAGAGGACAACGGACTCGACTCGATGGGTTGAGTCTAGAGAGTCTGACGCTGAAGCCGCCGCTCGCTGGCAACAGCAATAAGAAAAAAGGCATGTCGGTGGCATGCCTTTTTCTTTGTTCTTCCACTAGTCGGTGCTGGTTGTGAGGTGTCGCTCTAGCACCTTAAGAACTCCAGCTTCTCGATTGCTTGGGGCGATAAAGCGAGCCAGTTTTTTAATCTCTGGGTGCGCATTGTCCATCGCATATGAGTAATAACTTTCTTTTAGCATCTCTACGTCGTTGAAGTAGTCACCAAAGCTCATGGTTTCTTCATAGCTAAAGCCGAGGCTTTGCTGAAGGTGGCGAATCGCCGCACCTTTTGATGCATCTCTGTGCATTACATCAAGCCAGATTTTCGCGCTGACTACCACCTGAAACCCTAGGCCAAACGCTTGATCTATGGTTGGAAAGACCCGCTTTTCTGTGCCCCCAAAGTGGCAGACTGCAATTTTAATAAACTCATCTTCAACGCTGAGTAGATCCTCAACGTACTGACAACGGTGGTAGTACTTTTGGATTTCTTCGAGTGCTTCTGGCACTTGGGTTTCTATATACGCAGATTGCTTTCCGCACAATACAATGTAAGTACCTTCAACAGAGCGGGCACTCTCAACAATTTGCCTTGCCGAAGGTGTATCAATGGTACAGCTGTATAGCTCCTCGCCTTTATGAAACACCATGGTGCCATTGTCGGCAATGAAGTAAAGGTCATCCTGAATGGAAGAAAACATCTCTTTGAGGCTGTAGTACTGTCGGCCAGATGCTGGCGCGAACAGGATATTCTGACTCTTTAAGCGTTCGAAAATTGAGAAAAAGTCAGGGCTGAGTTGTCCGTTTTCGTCGAGCAACGTACCGTCCATATCAGTCGCCACAAACTTAATTGGGTTATTCACATGTCACCATTGAGTGAGTTAGAAAATGCAGCCACGAAGTATACGTGAATTGTAGCCAGGCAGCAGTATTTTACTGTTGCGTTTATAACAACCCACTTTGCCAAAGCGTAACATGAGCGACACCCCCAATTTGGTGCAAGTGCACCATTGTTCGAACAGATTTCACAAGTTAGTGATGCTGGGGTTGTTTAACTTATTGATTATATTGCTATTAAATCTTGGCATTGGTTATGCACAGTCAACATGGTCAGGGCTTATATGGCCGAAGAACGAAGATATCGATTAACAACCAGTTGGCGACGGTGCGCTTTCCTAACATTGGGAGCGCACCTTTTTTTTACGTTGCTGCAAGGTGCAGATATTTGGTTACCCTGAATTGAACTTTGATTACAATGATTCAAGTAAGTCAGGAATATAAAGGGAAAGAGTTTGTCGATAATAAAAGAATGTATTCGCACTGTTGGGCGGGGCTCTCGTGGTCGTGGTCCTTTGACTCAGGAGCAGGCAAAGCAAGTCATGGAAGAGTTTGTCAGTGGCCAGATAGATGATGACCAGATGGCAATGTTGATGATGTTAATTCGGGTACGCGATGAAACCGCGGAGGAAATCGCGGGTTTTGTCGAAGGACTGAAGCCCAAAAACACCGCCTTTACCGCTGACTTTGACTGGCCTTTGTACGCTGGTAAGCGAACGGGGGCATCATCGGGCAAACCCTGGCATCTCATCGCAGCAAAAATTTTGGCAGAAAATGGCCTCAAGATCGCATTGCATGGCGACTTGGATAAGGAAAGCAATAGAATCCATGCCCGGGATTGCCTTAGTTCGCTTAATGTCGAGGCGGCGACGGATCTTACCCACGCTCAGCAGGTGATTGAAAGGGACAATATTGTCTATTTGTCTTTGGAGAACTACTGTCCTATCGCGAAAAAAATGTTGGATTGGAAGCATCGTTACGGGCTGAGAACCCCAATCAATACCGTTATTCGAGCGCTGAATCCAGCTGATGCCCCTTTTGGTATGCGCGGAAGTTTCCATCCTGGTTTTCAGGAATTGCACGCTCAGGTTGAACATCTATTGGCACGACATGCCAATGAAAAACATGACTATCAGCGAATGTTGTCTTTCAAAGGTCAGGGGGGCGAAACCGAGTATAATCCTAAGGTTAGCCAAACGGTCTGGTGGATCGAGTCAGATGCTGTTCAGTCGCAGTATATTGAAGAGTCCATGGCAGAACGAAGCCTCCCCGTGCACTGTCCACTTGAGACACCAAAGGAAGAACAGCAGCTCATGGCCAATACAGTAGTGATGACAATGACCGCTGCATTGTTTGCGGTTTGTGGTGACTGGGCTCAAGCGAATCAAAAAGCAGAACATTACTGGCAAGCCTATTGTGACGGGAACGACACAGTTTGTTAGTCGTTCATGGCGTTATTTATTTGAGATAGAAAATTCCCCCTGGAGATGTGGCCAGGGGGTTAACGACAAATATCACGCATCCGCACTCATAAACTGCAGTTCTATAGTCTCATCCAGACGTGCTTGATAGAGCTGAGCTAACCAGTCCAAATCGTCATCGTCTATACAATCTTTCACAACGAACGCACTTTGTATGCCTGCGCTAGTCATGAAAGCTTTGCGATGCAAACTACCGTTTTCGTCCGCACTGTAAGTCAGCGTCTTGTTACCTTCTGAAGCCAGTTTTTCTGTTAGCTGAATAATGAGCTTCATGGCACCACTCTTCGAAGCCAGTCGATACAGATATCCGGCTTCCAGTTTTTGTTGCACCCAATAGTCGATACCGTCAAAGTTGATCGGATGATGGCTGATAACCAGTGCTTCACTGCGTTTTGACCAAGGGCTAATACTGACGGGGGTTTGTTTAAATTCCGGTTGACCCGAGAGTGGGTCAGTGTAGGCGGAAATCAGGCTACAGGCCTTGGCATTACTTGCGGTCGCTCCATTCCAGTGAATAGGAACAAAGGCCTGACCTGGTTCGATGCCGCTGTCGATGTGAACGCGCATCTGAATGGACGTCGTATTCCTGCTGATCTGTGCAATGGCTCCCTGTTCTAGTCCGACTTGCTCTGCCGTAGCGGGATGCACGCTAACATAAGGTTCAGGGGTGTGGGTGCCCAACTGTGGCGAAAGACCGGTTCGACTCATGGTGTGCCATTGGTCTCGAGTTCGTCCGCTATTCAGTAAAATCGGTGTTTGTTCACAAGGGGTAAGTAAAGGTGGTTGGTACTTAGTGGCAATGAACTGGGCTTTTGTACTGTCAGTATAAAAGCGACCGTCAGAAAACAGACGACGATGGCTGAGATCGCTTTGTAAGGTATCCACTGGCCACTGCTGAGGGGTGAGGGCGCTGTAACCTTTATCGTCGAGCTTTGTCATTCCAATCAGACACAAGTCTCTTTGCTTACCGTCTTCATTATCTAAGGTGGTCATACGGGCGTATTCATTAAAGATCTGACCTTCGTGGAGGTATTGGAATGCCTCTTCATAACCCATTTTTTGTGCGACTTGTGATACGATCCACCAATCTGGTTTCGCCATGCCCGGACTGGGGAGAATACGTCTTTGTCGTGAGATTCGGCGTTCCGAATTTGTCACGGTACCGGATTTTTCACTCCAGCCTTGGGCCGGCAGCACCACATCGGCTAGCTTGGCTGTTTCGGTGTTTTTGATGCAATCGGATACCACCACAAAAGGACATTTTTCTAATGCAGAACGGATTTTGTCTGAGTTTGGTAAGCTTACCATAGGGTTAGTTGCCATAACCCAGATCGCTTTGATCTTTCCTTCTTCCATAGCATCAAACAGGTCAATCGCTTTCAGACCCGGTTTGGTCGCCAAATTGTCTGTACCCCAAAACTCCTCGATCAGTGTATGCTGGCGCTTGTTCCCGAATTCCATGTGTGCGGCTAGCGTATTCGCAAGTGCACCGACTTCACGGCCCCCCATCGCATTGGGTTGCCCAGTGACCGAAAATGGTCCCATTCCCGGCTTGCCGATTCGAGCCGTCGCCAGGTGACAGTTAAGGATACTGTTAACTTTATCTGAACCACTGCTTGACTGATTGACTCCCTGAGAATAGATGGTAATGGTTTTATCGTTATTGGCAAATAAGGCGTAAAAGTCGTCGAGTTGTTGCTGAGATAAGCCAGTCTCTGAAAGGGTATCTTTTTGCTCAGCTGCTAATGAAAGCGCGGAATCGAATCCTTCAGTAAAATGGTCAATGTAGTGCTGGTCGAGCTTGCCAGATTCGCTAAGGTAGTGAAGTAAACCATTGAAGAGCGATACGTCGCTTCCTGGCTGAATCGGTAGATGGAGATCGGCCAGTTCGCATGTGGCGGTGCGTCGTGGATCGATGACAACGATAGTTAAAGAGGGATTGTTCTGTTTTGCTACTTTCAAGCGTTGAAATAGTACCGGATGGCACCAGGCTAGATTAGAACCAGTAATAACCACCAATTCGGCCAGTTCGAGATCTTCATAGACAATGGGTACCGTGTCGCTGCCAAACGCTCGTTTGTGTCCCACCACGCTAGAGGCCATGCAAAGGCGGGAGTTACTATCGATATTGCCACTGCCGATAAATCCTTTCATCAGCTTGTTGGCGACGTAGTAATCTTCTGTGAGTAGTTGTCCTGATACGTAGAAGGCCACGGAGTCAGGTCCGTATTGTTCAATCGTGTCTCGAAACTTATCCGCAACCAGGTTAGTTGCCTCATCCCAAGAGAGAGGCTGGTCTGTGGATTGAGTGGCGACTTTTCTGCGAAGAACAGGGGTAAGTTGTCTACCATCGGTGATAACGGTGTCTCCTAATGCAATCCCCTTTGTACACAATTTACCGTAGTTAGAAGGGTGTGCTTTATCTCCCCTAATATCGAGTAGCCCATTGGACTTCGGTTTAGCTTCTACACCACAACCCACTCCGCAATACGCACACGTTGTTTTCACCCAGCCGTCATTGTTCATAGCTGACTCCTTACTGCTATAAGTTCTAATTGTTTGTAAGGTCAGCAAGAAGTGCGCCATTGATGTGAAGTGCCAATAAAAACAAGTATTCACTTTTTAATGATTTAAAAACAACAGCTTAGCCCATCTACCACTAAAGTGGTAGATGGGTTTTTTGTGGTGTTTTTGGGGCGTTTATCTGTCTGTTGCACTGTTTTGGCGTGCATCGCACTAAAAGTGCTCAAAAATTGCATAACTGGCAATGAATAAGTCGGGGTAACTAGGAGGCTGACATATTGATGGTTGAATTTAAAGTATTGATTTTTATTGAAATAAAAAATTATTTTTGCTGGTTTTCTATAGATTGGCATTCTCTTTGCTGTCTCGGTTGTATGCAATTTTGATATTTTCACTGAAAAGTGCGGGAGTGAAGTATGGATGGAATCGATAACAAACAGGCTAGCATTTCATTGGTTGGAGCAGGGCCGGGAGATCCCGATTTACTCACTATAAAGGCACTGCGTGCTATTCAATCAGCAGAGGTCATTATTTTCGATAATCTTGTTAGTGACGGGATTAGGGCTCTGTTTCCTGAAAACTGTGTTCAGGTTTATGTCGGCAAGGCCAAAGGGTGTCATAGCTATACTCAGCAAGAGATCAACCAACTGCTTCTGGAGCATGCCGCACAGGGAAAGCGAATTTGTCGCGTAAAAGGAGGCGATTCTTTTGTTTTTGGCCGGGGCGGTGAAGAAATGCTGCTGCTACGCAAACGGGGATACAGTGTGGATGTCGTGCCGGGAATCACAGCGGCTTCGGGTTGTACAACCTACTCCAACATACCGCTTACCCATCGTGGTCTTGCACAGGGCTGTACGTTCATAACAGCACACGCTGAGAAAAATCTTAATGTTGAGTGGGGTGCGCTAGCTCAACTGAATCAAACACTAGTTATCTATATGGGGCTAAGCAAAGCCTCGCTGATTTCCTCTTCTCTTATTGGTGCAGGGATGTCTCCGGATACACCGGCAGCCTATATCGAAAAAGGTTGCTGTCCCGAGCAAAGGACCGTAATCGGAACATTGTCTGAACTAGAAGCGCTGCGTCTGCAACACAAAATACAATCTCCAGCACTCATCGTCATTGGACAGGTGGTAAAGGTCGCAGAGCAGGTTGAGTGGTTAGAACAGTTGAACGAGAAAGCACTGGGTGACGGCAGAACAATCAGTGAAACGCAACAAAATTTAAAAATGTCAGCTTAGAAAATGGAAGGAACAATTATGAGTAAACAAAGGATTGTTGTGGTTGGCAACGGCATGGTTGGTCACAAATTTATCGATACAATCATCGCTGCCGAGGATGCATCAACAGACATCATTACTTTTTCAGAGGAGTCAAGACTGGCATACGACAGAGTGCAGCTCACCAGTTATTTTGACGCAGATAAAGGGGCTGAAGATCTGGCATTAACGGATGAAGCTTACTACCAAAGCCATGGTATTAAGTATGTGCTTAACGATAAGGTCGTAACCGTCGATACTGAGAATAAACTTGTCGTGACTGCCAGTGGTCGAGAGGAAGCCTACGATAAACTGGTGTTGGCCACGGGCTCCTTCCCGTTTGTCCCACCTATTCCAGGTAACGACCAAGAGCACTGTTACGTTTACCGTACTATCGAAGATCTGGAAGCGATTGAAGCGGGTAGCAAACAGAGCAAAACGGGCGTGGTTGTTGGTGGAGGATTATTGGGTCTAGAGGCTGCAAATGCAATAAAGAACCTCGGACTGGACACTCATGTCGTTGAGTTTGCGCCAAGATTGATGGCAGTACAACTTGATGATGGGGGTGGTGCATTGCTTCGTCGCAAGATTGAAGATCTTGGCGTATCAGTTCACACCGAAAAAGCAACGACAGAGATTGTTGCAGGCGAGACTGCCCGCTATCGAATGAATTTCTCCGACGGCAGTTATCTTGAAACCGATCTGATTGTTTTCTCTGCAGGTATTCGACCTCAAGATGAACTTGCTAAGCAGGCCAATATTGAGATTGGCCCAAGAGGGGGCATTGTCATCGACAATCAATGTCAGACAAGTGTCGAAGATGTGTATGCCATTGGTGAATGCGCACTGTGGAGTAACCAAATCTTTGGTCTGGTTGCGCCTGGATATCAAATGGCTAAAGTTGCCGCGAGTCAGATGCTGGAGGGTGAAACTCCGCTGGCCTTCACGGGTGCCGATATGAGCACTAAGCTGAAACTGCTTGGCGTCGATGTTGCGAGCATCGGTGAAGTTCATGGACAGACGCCGGGAGCACAATCTTACACTTACAATGATGAAATAGAACAGGTCTACAAGCGACTGATCGTGTCTGAGGATGGTTCAAAAATTGTTGGAGCTGTTTTAGTCGGAGACGCTGACGCCTACGGTACTTTGCTACAGCTTAAACAGAATGACATGGCGCTGCCAGAAAATCCATCTGTATTGATTCTGCCAAATGTCGCCGATGATTCCAGCTCCGCACTCGGTGTTGATGCCTTGCCGGACACAGCGGTAATTTGCTCCTGCTTTGATGTTACTAAGAGTGATATCAAGCAGGCAGTAGCTAGTGGTTGTACTACTATGGCAGCGCTAAAAGAGTCGACCAATGCCTCTACAGGTTGCGGTGGTTGTTCAGCGCTGGCCAAACAGGTTCTTGATAGTGAATTGTTGAACTTGGGCGTTGAAGTGAACAACGATATCTGTGAGCACTTTGCCTATTCACGCCAGGAACTGAGCGACATTATTCGTGTCAATCAAATCAAAACCTTCGATGATCTCCTCGAAACTCATGGTCAGGGGCTGGGTTGTGAGATCTGTAAACCCACCGTGGGTTCTATTCTCGCATCGTACTGGAATGACTACATTCTGGAAGAGGCGCATATGGAGTTGCAAGACACCAACGATATCTACCTGGGGAATATGCAAAAGGATGGTACCTATTCTGTTGTGCCAAGGATCGCTGGTGGTGAGATCACACCTGACAAGTTGATTGAATTAGGGCAGGTCGCTAAAGACTTCAATTTATACACCAAGATCACGGGTGGACAACGTGTCGATTTGTTCGGCGCGCAGCTCAACGAGTTGCCTCTCATCTGGCGTAGGTTGGTTGAAGCCGGGTTTGAAACGGGTCACGCCTACGGAAAATCTGTTCGTACGGTTAAGTCCTGTGTTGGCAGCACCTGGTGCCGTTATGGTGTGGGTGACAGTGTTGGCTTGGCGATTGATATTGAAAACCGCTACAAGGGACTTCGCGCACCTCACAAACTCAAGTTTGCTGTGTCTGGATGCACACGAGAGTGCGCTGAAGCACAGTCCAAGGACATTGGTGTTATTGCAACAGATAAAGGTTGGAACTTGTACGTATGTGGCAATGGTGGCATGCGACCAAGGCACGCGGACCTGTTCGCGACCGATCTTGATGAAACCACTCTACTCAAATATATCGACCGCATTCTGATGTTTTACATTCGTACCGCCGACCGCTTACAACGGACATCGGTCTGGCTTGAAAATCTGGAAGGTGGGATTGACTACCTCAAACAAGTCATTATTGAGGACAAGTTATCGCTGGTGGACGAGTTAGAAAATGAGATGAACCACAACGTCGGAAAATATCAGTGTGAATGGAAAACCACGTTAGAAAGTCCCGAGAAGCTGAAACGATTCCAACACTTTATCAATAGTGACGACATGGATGACAACCTTCAGTTTGTCGATATTCGTGAACAGCGCTTTCCAACCCAAAATAAAAAGCAAGCGTTAGTGCTCGAACAGAGAATTGATGTCGTGGAAGTATAACGACGCTGTATTATCGCCAGAATTATAAGATACCAATTTAAAGGAGAGAGTAATGAACGAATGGTTAACGGTTTGCTCAACCGACGACTTAGTTCCTCATACGGGCGTATGTGCCAAGGTAGAGGATAAACAAGTCGCGATTTTCTATTGTCAACGCAGCGATGAGCTGTATGCGCTTTGTAATTACGATCCGATAGGGCAGGCGTACGTAATGTCGCGAGGCATTATGGGGTCACTGGAGGGACAACCTTGTGTGGCCTCACCACTCTATAAGCAACACTTCAATTTACTGACCGGGGAGTGCATTGAGGATCCCCAGTTTAAGTTGACGCGATTTGATGTACGAGTGAGTGGCAATGAAGTTCAGCTCAAACGCCCAATGGCGGCCTAACAATATTAACTTAAGTGGTCTGTATGATTGACAGGCCAGTCTTAAAAGGAATTTTGACATGGAAAATACAAAATTTAATCTGTTTTCCTTTTCTGGGAAAATGAAAACACTGCATCTCAGTTGGATGGCTTTCTTTATCACCTTTGTAGTTTGGTTCAACTTCGCGCCACTGCTGCAAATGGTAAAGACATCACTAGGATTAACCACTCAGGAAATCAAGACGCTGCTCATTTTGAACGTGGCGCTTACCATTCCTGCCCGTGTGTTGATAGGCATGCTGACAGACAAGTATGGACCAAGGCTGGTCTATTCCGCGCTACTCGCTGTTTGTTCAATCCCCTGTTTCATCTTTGCGCTCTCTGATTCGTTTATTCAGGCCGCGATAGCTCGATTCTTGCTGGGCTTTATTGGAGCCGGGTTTGTGATTGGTATCCGTTTGGTCTCGGAGTGGTTCCCCCATGATGAGCTGGGCACGGCAGAGGGTATCTACGGTGGTTGGGGTAACTTCGGTTCCGCAGCGGCTGCATTTACTTTGCCTACACTGGCGTTGATGTTTGGTGGTGAAGACGGTTGGCGTTATGCGGTGGGCATCACTGGCTTGATGAGTCTGCTTTTCTCTGTGATTTTCTATCGCAATGTGAAAGATACCCCTAAAGGGTCTACATACTTTAAGCCAAAGCACTTGTCCGCGATGGAAGTGACATCAAAAGGGGATTTCTTCTTCCTGTTGCTAATGAAACTGCCTATGTACGGTGCGCTTGCGCTTCTTGCCTGGAAGTTGTCACCGGCAGGAATTGGTATGCTCAGTGATACCCTGGTTACGGGAATCTACGTTGCTCTGGCTGCGCTTTATCTCTATGAAGTGTCGCAAGTCTGGAAAGTAAACAAAACGGTATTTAAGGAACCGGTACCGGAAATGCACCAATACAAGTTCAAGCAGGTAGCGGTTTTGAATGTGCTTTACTTTGCTACGTTTGGCTCCGAACTGGCTGTTGTGTCAATGCTGCCGCTGTTTTTCTCAGATACGTTCGAATTGTCTCCAGTGGTTGCGGGTATGGTTGCTTCAGCCTACGCATTTATGAACTTGATGTCACGTCCGGGTGGCGGCTGGATCTCCGACAAATTTGGTCGTAAATCTACGCTGCTTATCCTGACGGCAGGTTTGGCTCTGGGCTACTTTATGATGGGTCAGGTAGACAGCGAATGGCCACTATGGCTGGCAGTGTGTGCGGCGATGGCCTGCTCGTTCTTTGTTCAGGCTGGGGAAGGTGCTGTGTTTGCGACTGTTCCATTGATCAAACGTCGTATGACAGGTCAGATTGCGGGTATGACCGGTGCTTATGGTAACGTCGGAGCCGTTGTTTATTTGACAGTGTTGTCGTTCGTAGACTATCAGACATTCTTCTACGTAATTGCAGCAACTGCGGTGCTCGGCTTTGCAACATTGCTGTTTATGGAAGAGCCGAATGGCCAAATTGCAGAAGTGAATGACGATGGTAGCGTCACACTGATCAACGTTTCACATTAATCAATATCGGGAGAGTGAGTGCTGTTGGTACTCACTCGTTCAAAGGCTCTGCTTGCACAGGGCTTTTGTTCTTTCCTCTTCAAAGTAAGTGAGAGCAGATTATGGGATTGCCGTTAGTGAATCCACAGCAATTGGAACTGAGTTTCGGTGGCTATTCTGACACTGGACTACGAGATGAAAACCAAGATGCATTTGTGGTTCGAGAGCCCACTCTGAATTCAGAGCGAGAGATGAAAGGCAGTGTCGCATGCATTGCAGACGGGGTTAGCTGCAGCGAGCATGGGCAAAAGGCCAGCCACACCAGTGTGATGCAATTTATCGCAGATTACTATGCAACGCCGGAGAGTTGGAGTGTGCAGCGCTCAGCCGTCAAAGTAATCACGGCTCTAAACACCTGGCTCTATGAGCAGGGACTTCAGCAAACATTGAAGCATAATGGCTTAGTGACTACATTCAGTACCATTGTCTTCAAATCCAACACGGCGTTTGTATTCCATGTCGGAGACAGTCGAGTTTATTTGCTGCGTGACGGTAAATTACGTCAGCTGACTCGTGATCACCAGAGAACTAATGCCGGTAAAGCCGCGTACCTGACGCGAGCACTGGGCATGGACAGTAAATTGGAGGTGGATTTTCAGACCTTAACAATTCAGACTGGAGACAAGTTTCTACTTACTACTGATGGCGTACATGATTTTGTTTCCTTGCCACAATTGCAGCAGTTGTTATTGACAGAGACCAGTTTTGAAGCGTGCACCGAAGCGATCACGCAACTCGCGGTGCTTAATGGTAGTAAAGACAACGTGACCAGTCTCATCGTAGGGGTTAAGTCAGTACCTGAACTTTCTCTTCATGAATTTCAACAGCAAATGCTCAATCAAATCATTCCGCCACCTCTCAAAGTCAACAATCGTATAGACCAATATACAGTGACAAAAGTTCTTCATGCAGGGACTCGAAGCCATGTGTATCAAGTAGTAGAGGATGATTCCAATCGAGAGCTGATTCTCAAAGCGCCTTCTTTATCTCATTCTGAGGATAAGGAAATGTTACTGGACATGAGTAATGAGTATTGGGTAGGCACTCATGTCAATAACAAGCGTATCATGCGAATTTTCCCCCGTCCGCAGCCATCCCCTTATCTCTATCTGCTTTGTGAGCGAGTGGAAGGGGTCACATTGCGTCAGTGGATGTATGATAATCCAAATCCAGATTTTGACCGCGTTAGACGTATTGTTGAAGAGTTAGTGAAAGCGGTTCGGGTACTTCAGCGCCTGGACATGGTTCACCGCGATCTGAAACCTGAAAACGTGATGATTTCAGCGGAAGGTAGCGTCAAATTAATAGACTTAGGCGCTGTATCCGTCAAAGCACTCGATGAAATGTCATCTTTTCGTGATGCGGGTATGCCGAAAGGCGCTGTCAATTACATTGCACCAGAATACCTTAATGGAGAACTAGCCACGACCAGTTCTGACTTATTTTCTGTGGCTGTGATGACTTACGAAATGTTGTCAGGGGAACTCCCTTATACAGAATTCACGGCGACAACCCTTGATAAGGCGCGACACCAGAAGTGGTGCTATCAACCACTCAAACTAAAGAGAGAAGATATCCCCACCTGGCTGGATCTTGCCCTCAAAAAAGGGTGCCACCCAAACCCGAAATACAGATACCGTGTACTCAGTGAGTTTGTTGCGGATATAAGCAAACCCAATCAATCACTATTAAAAGAGCATGTTTCTAGTCCGCTGATAGAAAAAAACCCGGTCCTTTTTTGGAAAGGGGCAACGATGTTTTTCGTTTTAGTCGCTATCGTGGAGTTAATAGCGCTAATTAGCTAACTGATAACCTTACCATGTAAGGTTATTTTACCCGCATTAACTGGTGAGAGGTGCTACCTACCTGAAACACCAAAATTTGAGACGGTCGCATTTTTTCGACTTTTGCGAGCATAGCTTCGTCATACCCTTTATGTTTCATCCAGGAAAGGGGCGATGAAAACTGGTCTTCATTAACGACAAAAGATTGGTCCTTCAATAGGGATTCTGATATGTGGACGACCCAAATTCGCGAGCGAAATTCGATGGCGTCGGAAATTACAGAGAGGATTCGTTTCAACATGGTGTTGGCTAAGTGTATTGAGTTAACTGAAAATATGCCGACCGATTGTTACAAAAATCTTAGTAATAAGATAGGCAAAAGGTGAAAAATCGTCTTACGCTTACATTAACTGGGATAGAGGAGCGGTTATTGCGATAGTCACATTATAGAAAGAGTCTATCGATAGAATCGTAAAATCCCATTAAGCAATTTTGCAAAATTCGACAACAATAAACTTATCAAGACTAAGTTGTTGAGGCTGAAGGAGATCGCCATGGAATCGCTAAAAGTAAAAGACTATATGACGCATAGAACGGTGACCTTTACTGAAGACATGCCGTTAAGTGCGGCATTAGACAAGGTGATGCAGTCTAGCCATATGGGTGGACCGGTTATCGATGAGCATGAGCGAGTCATCGGCTTTATTTCTGAACAAGACTTGCTAGATAAGCTGATCAAAGTCAGTTATCACTGTCAGGATACCCACACTGTGGGTGATTGTATGTATAAGGAAGTACTGTCAGTGACTCCGGAAACGTCGATTATTGAGCTTGCAGATATGATGAAGGTAGGCAAACCTAAGGTCTATCCTGTTATCGATAACGGGCGTTTAGTTGGTATGATCACCCGACGAGATGTGTTGCGAGCGATTGGAAAGAACCTCGAAGAGTGTTTCAAACACCCCGTATGATTTATTTCTGATCTTCTCTGGGCGCTGCGGCGCCCTTTTGTTGTTATAAAGCGAAAGGATTCACATGACTGAACAGTCGGCGAAATTTGTTGAAGGCTCAACAATGCGGCATATTCTCGTGATGTCGGGTACCTCTACCGTTGGTATTATGGCCATATTTTTGGTTGACCTGCTGGACATGCTGTTTATCAGTATGTTGGGTCAGGCAGAACTGGCTGCCGCAGTGGGTTTTGCTGGGACGTTGACGTTTTTTGCTACGTCGGTTTGTATCGGTACTTCTATTGCTATGGGAGCCCTGATGTCGAAGGCGATCGGAGCAAAGCATTTCGATTACGCCAGACGAATAGGCGGAAGTGTACTGGTGATAGCGTTTTTTATCAGTGCCATTGTCACAGGGGTAATGTGTCTCTATATTCCCGAAATGTTGACGGCGATTGGCGCTGAAGGACGCGCTCACGAAAGGGCAACGGCCTATTTGTGGATATTGTTACCCAGTACACCGCTTATTGCTTTGGGAATGGCCAGTGGTGCGGGCCTGCGAGCAGCGGGTGATGCCAAACGCTCTATGTGGGCAACTCTGTCTGGCGGTATTGTCAACGCAATCCTTGACCCGATTTTTATCTTTGGATTCGATTGGAACGTGGAAGGCGCCGCCGCCGCATCGGTGGTTGCACGCTTCGCGGTGTTCTACTTTTCCTTTATGCCACTGCTGCGCATTCATCGTCTGCTTGCCAGGCCTAAGTGGTCGCAGTTATCAATGGACGCGAGAGTTATGCTGGCCATTGCGTTACCTGCTATTGTCACCAATACCGCGACACCGATTGGGAATGCCATAGTGACCACTGCCATAGCGCAGTACGGGGAAGCGTTTGTCGCCGGCTATGCGGTGATCGGACGAATTACTCCCGTTTGCTTTGCGTTTATTTTCGCTCTGTCTGGAGCCGTCGGCCCGATCATTGGTCAGAATTACGGCGCGGTGAAAATCGACCGGGTTGAGGAGACATTACGAAACTCATTAATCGTCACGACTCTCTATACGGTGTTGGTGTGCGTGATACTGTATTTAATCCAACAACCTCTCATCGGTGCTTTTTCGTTGACAGGTGACGCGGCGCTGATCGTGTCAGCATTCGCCACCTATGTCGCCATTACTTTTGTTTTTAACGGTGTGCTGTTTGTCGCCAATACTTCCTTCAATAATTTGGGCAAGCCGCTTTATTCGACGGCACTAAATCTTGGCAAAGCCACCCTTGGAACGCTTCCTTTTGTTTATTTGGGTTCTTTATGGTTTGGGGCACTGGGTGTGCTGTATGGTCAGGCTTTTGGCAATATCGTATTCGGTGTCCTTGGCTATATTGTGCTGAAGTTTCATATATCCGAGCTTCGTGAGACAGGCGAATGCGCAAAAGGCGAAGACCCGAGTCTTGTTTGCGTCAACTCCCAGCCCTTTACGACCCAGGATCCCGTCCTGATGGGAGAGGTGAGCCAGATGGAAGAAGAGCTGGAATCGTCGACCATATCTAGATAAGTTTTTCTTGACCTTGGAGCTAACTCCAAGGTTTACACTTGAGATGTAGGATATGTTAAGGAGAATCTCATGTGTACCAAACATAAAGCGTGCAGCTCACAAACCATCAGTGCTATTCGTCCCGCTGGTGATAGTTGCGCAGCACCGACGCTTACGACAACTGCAATCAATAGTGACACTTCATCCGGCTGTTGTAGCGCGACCAGTGATTGCTGTGATCCGGAACCAGAGGAGCCGGCGGCCTCCGGTCCTCAATCAGACAATTCGGACGATACGGAACACGCGGGGTTACTCAAGACCTGGCGAGTGAATGGTATGGACTGTCCGTCGTGCGCCAGAAAGGTCGAGACAGCCACTAACAAGCTTGCTGGTGTGGTGAGTACCAAGGTGTTATTCGCCACTGAGAAATTGGTGGTCAGAGTTAACCATGTCGACATGTTTCATCAAGTGGAATCGGCAGTCGTTGATGCGGGGTTTACGCTCAGCTCACTCGATGGCAGTCCAGGACAACAAATGACGCAGCAAAAGCCGCTCACTGGCTGGAACAAAACACTGAAAGATAATGTTCATATCCTATCTATTTCAGCTGGTATGATTATCGCAGCGCTTGCCCAAAGCCGCTATCCGCAACTCAGTGAATGGCTGTTTACCCTCACTTGCATTTTGGGGCTTATACCGATTGCTTCCAAAGCATTTAAGTTGGCAAAATCCGGTACTCCATTCGCGATTGAAACCTTAATGAGCGTGGCAGCGGTTGGTGCACTGTATTTAGGTGAGACGGTGGAAGCCGCGATGGTGCTCCTGCTGTTTTTAATCGGCGAACGTCTCGAAGCGTTTGCTGCATCCAGAGCTCGCAGCGGGGTACAGGCATTAATGTCTCTGGTACCGGAAGAGGCGACGGTCATAATTGACGAGCAGCGCCGGACCAAAAGTGCCTCTGCCCTTATGCCGGGTGATATCATCGAGGTGGCTCCAGGTGATCGCATGCCTGCCGATGGCGCCTTACTCAGCTCAAATGCCAGTTTTGATGAAAGCGCACTGACCGGAGAATCGGTTCCGGTGGAGCGCCAGCTGGGTGAAACGGTAATGGCGGGGGCTGTCCTGGCGGACAAAGTGGTTCGACTCAAAGTCACATCGAAACAAGGCGAAAACGCCATAGACAGAATTTTGCATCTTATCGAAGAGGCAGAATCACGTAAGGCGCCGATAGAGCGCTTTCTCGATAAATTCAGTCGTTGGTATACCCCGCTCATGATGCTGGTATCGCTGTTGGTTATCATCACACCACCACTCTTGTTTGCACAGCCTTGGGAAACATGGGTCTATCGTGGATTAGCTTTACTGTTAATTGCATGTCCTTGTGCGCTGGTGATTTCGACGCCCGCTGCGATTACCTCGGGTCTTGCTGCAGCATCCAAACGTGGCGCATTAATTAAAGGTGGCGCTGCACTAGAACAGCTGGGCAATGTAGAAACCATCGCTTTTGATAAGACTGGCACTTTAACATTGGGCAAACCTCAGGTTACCGACGTGATGGCAATGGATGATCTTGACGTGCATCAAGTGCTGGCCATTGCAGCCTCGGTAGAACAAGGCTCTAACCATCCGCTAGCCACCTCTTTGATTAAGCATGTTGAACAGCTCAATATCCCGATCCCAGAGGCCCGCGAAAAAACCGCGTTGGTTGGAGTCGGTATTGAAGGGGTCGTGGCAGGGTGCAAATGGACACTTTGTGCCCCTAGCAAACTAAACTTTACTCTTTCCCAACAGGAGAGCCAGACGGTTGCCGATCTTGAGGCTGGTGGCAAAACGGTGGTGGTACTTGTATCGGAACAAACAGTTAAAGCTGTTATTGCCTGGCAGGATGAAGTTCGTCGGGATGCATCAGAAGCTGTGTCTAAGTTAACGGCACTCGGGGTGAATAGCATTATGCTCACCGGCGACAACGCTCGCAGTGCGCACGCAATAGCAACGCCACTGGGTATGAAATATCAAGCCAGCTTACTGCCCGCGGACAAAGTGGCTTTTGTTAACCAACTGGCACAAGGCCGCCGAGTCGCCATGGTGGGAGACGGAATTAATGATGCGCCCGCGATGAAAGCGGCCAATATTGGTATTGCAATGGGAGGGGGAACCGATGTGGCTCTGGAAACGGCGGACGCGGCCTTGACCCACAATCGTTTAAGTGAACTTCCGGCAATGATTGAACTGTCTAGAGCAACACTCACCAATATAAAACAAAACGTAGCGCTTGCCTTGGGGTTAAAAGGGGTATTTCTGGTGACGAGCTTGTTGGGGATCACCGGGCTTTGGGTTGCAGTGCTTGCGGATAGTGGTGCCACCGCCATCGTGACACTCAACGCTCTACGGTTGCTGAGACACAAGTCCCGATTGGATTGATACTAGATGGCAAAAGCCGCTCTTTGGAGCGGTTTTTTTGTGAACGATTTAGGGTTCCACGTGCAAATAGTCAGCGAATAACCAATAAAAGTGTGATGCAAACCGTTTTTATTTGAAATGATACTCTTGTTACATAATTAAAGTGTGATCTGTGTACGTTTAAATGTGACGGTATCTTATAAGCTTTAAGCCATATCCAAGAGACAAAAGGAGTCCCCCATGTCCCAAGCTGTTTTCCACCTAGGTGTAAATAAAGAAGATCTACAAGGCGCTACGTTAGCGATTATTCCTGGTGACCCAGCTCGAGTTCAAAAGATCGCAGAGCTAATGGACGAGCCAGAATTTTTGGCAAGTCAACGTGAGTACACAGTTTATCGAGCGAAACTAGACGGTAAACCCGTTGTTGTTTGTTCTACAGGTATTGGCGGCCCATCAACATCGATTGCGGTTGAAGAATTAGCTCAGTTAGGTGTGCGTACGTTCCTTCGTGTGGGTACCACTGGTGCGATCCAGCCTGATGTGAATGTCGGCGATATGATTGTAACAACAGGTTCGGTACGACTGGACGGTGCGAGTTTGCATTTTGCGCCAATGGAGTTCCCTGCAGTTGCTGATTTCGATGTAGCGACAGCGATGAAACAAGCCGCAATCGAAGCCGGCTCAACCGTACATACAGGTGTTACTGCTTCAAGTGATACTTTCTATCCAGGCCAGGAGCGTTATGATACTTTCTCCGGCCGCGTCGTTCGTCGATTCCAGGGTTCTATGAAAGAATGGCAGGAGATGGGCGTGCTGAATTTTGAGATGGAATCGGCAACTCTGTTGACCATGTGTGCAAGCTCTGGTTTGAAAGCCGGTTGCGTAGCGGGTGTCATCATTAACCGAACTCAAAAAGAAACACCGGATCATGACACATTGAAGCAAGCGGAAACTCGCTCAATTAAGGTGGTAGTTGAAGCTGCTCGCAAGCTCATTTAGCCACAATGACCATAAAAAAACCTCCTTCCCGGGAGGTTTTTTTTGATACGCATTATTCGTTGCGATTAAGCATGCTTAGTCGTAGTTGCGTGGTCGGCTTGTTTATCGCTACGTGTCACCGCCCAAATACATAGGAATGCGACAACAGTCAGTACACCAATTGCCACTGGTAGCGCGCTCCAGCTAAAAGATTCAACAGTGAAGCCGCTGATTGCACTACCTGTAGCAAAACCAATCGAGATGAAGAACATCATTAGCCCCTGAGTATAACCCGCACCAACACGCGTTAGGCGAGAGGCAACCGCAGGTGAGCACATGTCGGTAACGGTAATACCCTGTAGGTAAATAATAACTAGTGCGACTGGCAGTACGATGCTTGGAATGATTTGGAACTCAGCAATAAAGTACAAGGCGCCGACGACTGCAATTGAGGCGACAGTACACAGTCTGAACAGGGCGACTGGACCAAACTTGGCGGAGAACTTCTCGGCACCGAGTACCACAAGCAGACCCAATACAGCAGAGATTGACAGGCTGGTTGCAGATACCGCTTCGGATACGGTAAATGCATTTTTCATCAAGTTCGGAAACTGCGCCTGGAAGGCACCTTGGCCGGCGCACAATGCTGCTACGGCGAATAGAAACAGACCGAACTTAGAGAAAATAACACGCAGTAGATTTACTTTTTCTTGTGACTCTTTTGCCGCTGCTTTATCACGAGCTTCGGCAGTATCCAGTACTCGCTGACCTGCTTCTTTGTTGGTCAGGAAAGTAATCACAGCAAGAACTACCACGGTTCCCATCATAGTGTAAAAACTGGTTTCATAGCCAAAACCACCGTCAGTCAAAGCCGCCAGAACACCACCACCCACAAGGGTGCCTATGATGGCCGCCTGAGCCATACGTCCTAGTTTGAGTGCTTCGGTCTTGTTGTCATAACCAGCAAAGGCGATGAAAACAGGGTTAAGCATCAGTAGCGTCGCGGAACCCAGACCAAAGAACACAGAGCCCACTGACATCATGGTGAAGTCTGTGCCTGAGGCGATGTAACAGAAGCCAGCGATCACATAAGCAACCATACCGAGGAACTGGGCTAAACGGTGGGCCTTATATTTGTCAGCCAGTAAGCCGATCAGTGGCGCAGCAAGACCAGCCACACCAAAGAAGCCCATGGCTAAGCCAGCGTTCGCAAAACTCCCTGTTCGCTCTGCAACAAAGGCAGGCATGACGATAGGTATAAAAACAAGTTGCACAAAACCGTAAGCAAGGTGTGCCGAGAACCAAAGTTCGATTCCTAGTTTATTGAATAGATTTTTTAGCATAGCAATTCTGCGTTTCCCTTTCGCTGGTCTATTGAATATTCATCAGACCAAAACAAAATTTCAACATGCATCCTTCTGGGTCATTATTTAGCCGATTTGGCCAAGTTACTTTTGTTATGTATTTAGCCGTGAGATTCAATGCTCCTTAGTGAATAATCCTAGCCGACACATATGTTAATAACATTTTTGGTCAAATCAGGACAGGTGACTTCACTTGGCTAATTGACTATTAACTTAGCTATACTAATAAAAGTTGGATATACCTTAAATAGGTACAAGGAATAGCTAGAACACGCTCCATGTCTCAATATTATTAAAAACAATCTATGACGATTTCGATGTTGTCATTGACTTATTAGAACGCATATTAATAGTAAATTAATATGTTATTTATATGTAAAATAATAGTGGAAATGATAGATTGTGCTTCTATTCGCCTGCCATTTAGAATGTGGCCTGATGTATTAAATTGTCTTATGGTTGATTGCCAAAAACGATAGTGAATTTATTTTATTAATGAGAGTAGTGGAAACTTGATAGAAGATTGGGCTAGAAAATTGTTGTACTGACGCTGGTAATTTTAATTAGCAGAAATGAAAAAGGTCTGGCATAAACGCCAGACCTCAAATTAGTACCACTCCTTGCATTCGCAAGAGGTGCCTGTTCCCAATGGGTTAAAGCTTACGCCTTAGCAGTTTTTTTTGCTGTCGCTTTAGCTTTTAGACGCTCTGGAAGGATCTGTGTGGCAAATACGTCTTCAACGGTTTCTGCGCGCTTGATAAGCTCAGCCTGACCGTCTTTAACTAGCACAGTTGCTGGACGAGGCAGTGAGTTGAACTGACTAGCTTGAGATTCTGCATAGTGACCTACATCCATGATAGCCAGAACGTCTTTTGGCTCTAGCTTAGGCATGCGTGCGCCGCTTTCCCAGATTGATGGGATACAGATTGGACCTGCGATTTCAGTCGTCTTGTTCACTAGAGGCTGAGTCATCTTGTTTGCTGGCAGAACAGGGTTCTTAGACTCTTGAGATTCAACAAGTACAGCAAGGTAAGTTGACGCATCAACCATGGTGTACGTGTAATCCATCTCTTGATCATCTTTAACGACGTATACAGAAGTCAGAAGTGTACCGATGTTACCTGCGATGTAGCGACCTGGCTCTAACCAAAGTTGTGGCAGGTCGAAGTTTGCCTTGTTGAACTCATCCAACATACCTTCACAAACAACTTTCGCGTAATCTTCAATAGTGTGAGGGTTCATCATGTGTTCTTTGCTACGGCACTCAGGCTCACGCTCGCGTGGCCAACCACCACCTAGGTCAACCTGGAACGGTTGAACACCACAGTCACGAGAAATTTCGATTACGTCACGAGCGTATTGACGGTACAGCGCATCCCAACCTTCAGGCTGTTTAGAGAAACGACCCAGGTGAGTGTGGAAACCGTAGAATTCAAAGATGTCGATTTCTTTAACACGGTTAACGATTTTCTTCGCTTCTTCACGTAGAAGACCAAATTTAATCCACTTCATTGCACCAATGAAGTTAGGGAATGGATATGCATCAGGTTCGAAGTCATTGAAGAAATCTTCTGGAAGCACTTTTAGACGAACTGCGATACGTACTTTCTCAGATGGCTTCACTTCGCGAGCGATACGCTCTACGATTTCAATTTCTTCGAAAGAATCCAGATGGATTGCATAGCCATATTCGATTGCTTTGCGAATAGCAAGTTCAGGCTTAACTGTACCGTTAAGTGCAATAGTCTTTGGATCTGCGCCACCGATGCGAGTTGCTTCTACTTCGCCAGGACCAAAACAGTCACCGCCAACGCCTTCTTCGTTACAAATAGCACGAACTGCGAAGTTAGTGTTCGATTTGATAGCGAACATCACGTTCACTGGTTTTGGCCAGTAGTTGCCAAATGCGTTCTTAACGCGGCGTAGGTTGCCACGCAGCGTGTCTTCGCTTAGAACGAAAAGTGGGCTGCCATACTGTTCGATCAGGTCAGTTGCTTTACAGCCACCGATGAAAAGATCATCACCTTCAGTGGTTAGCTCATCGGTTGGAGTTAGAAGGTTTTGCAGACGCTCAGCATAGTTCTGGTTTGCTTTATGTTCAGCAAGTAGTTGCTTTTGTTCTTCAAGCACTACGCTAAGGTTGTTTACACTTTCTTCTAAGCGATTTTGAATTGTCATCTTCGACCCTTACTGTTTAGTCAATGATTGTTATAATTTGGTATTCCCAATATTGCGCCTGTATCAGGGGCTTACTGCAAATACGGTATTGATTAACTGGCGACAAGTATATCCAGAGAGCCCAAAAACAAGCACATCACTCAGCGTCAAAAAATCTTACTCTAAATCGGTAATTTATCTTGCTCCTGTCAATTGAGTTATTCATGGTGTGAATATTGTGTTGGGTCCGCTCACTATTCTTGAAGAAAATTTATTTAATCCCTTCTACTTATAATGATGGTTGATACCATGATTTACTTTAACTGTTACCTGATCTTTTTAAGTAACATACCCCAATAATGTACAGTGTTACCTCAATTACTTGATGACTTTTTTTTGAATGAACTCATCGCTAATCGTGTTTTTTTGTGAACCAGATCGCCAAATATTGCTCGGAATTATACGTAACAAGCTCATGCATTCACGGTCAAATAGTTGTTACCGTAAAGCGGTCAAAAAAACTGACTCTGAGTGAAATTTATTTAGACGATACCTAAGATAAATTAATTCCATCCTTTGAAAGGGTTGCGAAATAATCGACTTAATTGCTCCACAATGACTGATTATTCCCTCTGATAAGTGTTTATCGAAAAGTAGAAAGAAGGTGTTAGGCCTTCTTCTTAATTAAAAGGTATCGCCTCTATGTACAATAAAGACTTCTTTATTCAGCAAGCTAAAAAGTTCGGCAAAAAACAGCGTATGGTTGTTGCGGCAGCACACGACGATGCAACGTTAGATGCAGCAAACAATGCATTCCAAGAAGGTATGGCTGACGTTATTCTTGTTGGTGAACGTGCGCTAATCAACGAAGCTGCTGAAAAAGCAAATGTTGATCTTGCTAACTTCGAAATCATCGAAGCAGACGGCCTGGAAGCAATTGCAACAGCGTCTGTTACGGCTATTGCTGAAGGTAAAGGCGACCTACTAATGAAGGGTCTGATCGACACTTCAGTTCTACTAAAAGAAGTACTTAAGAAAGAACACGGCCTGCGCACTGGTAACGTTCTTAGCCACGCAGGTGTTCTATTTAAAGAAGGCGGTGACAGCTTCCATGTGTTCACTGACGCAGCGATGAACATCATGCCAACGCTTGAGCAAAAAGCAGGCATCATCAAAAACGCAGTGAGCCTGGCGCACTCTGTTGGCATCGAAGAGCCTAAAGTGGCTAACCTATGTGCAAAAGAGAAGCCATACGACAAGATGCCAGCGACTATGGACGCGGCTGAGCTTCAAAAAATGAACCAAAACGGTGAAATCGAAGGTTGTATCGTTTCTGGTCCTATCTCTCTGGATATCGCGGTATCCCAATACGCTGCAAACCTGAAAGGCTACGAGTCTCCAGTTGCAGGTAACGCAGATATCTTAATGGTTCCTAACATCGAAGTAGGCAACGTGTTTGCTAAAGCACTTCAGTACATGGCTGGTTTCAGCATGGCTGGTGTTCTACTTGGTGCCCGTATTCCTGTTGTTCTTGTTTCTCGTGCAGACGGTGAAGCAGAGAAGACAGTATCTATCGCGCTTGCGTGTTCTGTTGCTGCTCTAAGCCAACAGAAAGAAACAGCAGAAGCAACTGCTTAATTACAAATAGCAATAACTTAATTTAGGTTTATAAGTGATGAAAATTCTAGCTATCAACCCAGGCTCTACGTCTACAAAAATCGGTCTTTTCGAAGGTACAACTGAACTGTTCGAGAAAACGCTACGTCACAGCGCTGAAGAGCTAGCGCCATTCGGTGCAGTTGTTGCAAACCAAAAAGAATTCCGTAAAGAAGCCATTCTAGCGGCTCTAGAAGAAGCAGGTGTTAAAGCTTCTGAGCTAAACGCTGTTGCTTGTCGCGGTGGTGTTCTTAAGCCAATCGCTGGCGGTACTTACAAGGTTGACGATGCAGTAATCGCAGACCTTCTAGAAGCGCAAATCCAACACCCAGCTAGCCTTGCGGGCATCATCGGTAAAGAAATCGCTGATGAGAACGGCATCGAAGCATTCTTCACTGATGCACCAGTAACTTACGAGCTATCTGAGCTAGCGTCTTTCTCTGGCCACAAAGCTATCAAGCGTAAGGGTCGTTTCCACGCTCTTAACCAAAAAGCTATCGCGCGTAAATTCGCTGAAGAGCAAGGCAAGAAGTACGAAGACGTGAACGTTATCGTTTGTCACATGGGCGGCGGTATCACTGTAGGTGCTCACATGGGTGGCCAAACTGTTGACGTAAACGACGCAGTTTCTGAAGGTCCATTCACTCCAGAGCGTTCTGGTGACCTACCAACTCGCGAGCTAATCGATATCTGCTTCAGCGGTGAGTACACACACGCTGAGATGAAAGCATTCATCCAAGGTAAAGGCGGCGCATTCAGCTACACAGGTAGCATCGACATGCGTGAAATCGAAGAGAAAGCTGAAGCTGGCGACGCTGAGTTCAAACTAGTAACAGACGCTATGGCTTACCAGGTTTCTAAGCAGATCGCTGCTATGGGCGCGGTATTCGGCGGTGAAAAAGTTGACGGTATCCTGCTAACTGGCGGTATCGCATACAGCAAATACATCACAGCTGAAATCACTAAGCGCGTTGAGTTCATCGCTCCTGTAACTAAGTTCCCAGGTGAAGTTGAGCTAGAAGCACTAGTACTAGGTACGCTACGTGTAGTGAACGGCGAAGAAGCTGCTCAAACTTACGCTTAATTAATAGCGTCGCTTAATTGAATAAAGATTAGGAGCAGGCTTTAAGCTTGCTCTTTAAAAGTGGCTTGCCACTGAATACTTTACAGAAGGTAATTATAATGTCATTCGATATCAACAACGCACAAGGCGTTTTCGAAACTGTAGAAGCTGCAATCGAAGCAACTCACAAAGCTCAAGTTGAGTTCTACGCTAACTCTACTAAAGAAGGCCGTGAAGCTATCCTTACTGCTATCCGTGGTGCAGTTCTAGCTAAAGCTGAAGACTTCGCGAAGATGGTTCGTGAAGAAACTAAACTAGGTCGTGTTGAAGACAAGATCGCTAAACACCAGCTTACAGCTGCTAAGACACCAGGTACTGAAGTTCTAGAAACTAAAGTATGGTCTGGCGACAACGGTATCTCTCTGGAAGAGCGTGCACCATACGGTGTTATCGGTGCTGTTACTCCTGTAACTAACCCAACTGAAACTATCGTTAACAACGCGATCTCTATGCTAGCGTCTGGTAACGCGGTAACGTTCAACGTTCACCCATCTTCTAAAGTAGTTTCTGCGGTAATGATCGATCTTCTAAACAAGACTATCGTTGAAGCAGGCGGCCCAGCTAACCTAGTCACTATGGTTAAGGAGCCAACTCTAGAAACTCTTAACGAAATCGCTAAATCTCCACTAGTTAACATGCTAGTTGGTACTGGTGGCCCTGGTCTGGTTAAAGCAATCCTACAATCTGGTAAGAAAGGTGTAGGCGCTGGCGCTGGTAACCCTCCTGTAATCGTTGATGCTTCTGCTAACCTAGACCTAGCTGCGGCTGGCGTTTACGGCGGTGCATCTTTCGATAACAACCTACTATGTATCGGTGAGAAAGAAGTATTCGTTGAAGATTCAGTAGCGGACGAGTTCCTGGCTAAGCTAGAAGCAACTGGCGCTTACGTTCTTTCTGCAGAAGAAGCTGAGAAGCTAACTGCACAAATCCTAACTATGGACGAAATCGACGGTGCTAAGCCATGTACTGCGCAAGAAATTGCTCGCGTATGGCACCCAGTTAAGCAACACGTTGGTCAAGACGCAGGTGAAATCCTTAAGTCTATCGGCGTTGAGTCTGAGACTCGTCTAGCGGTTATGGTTGTTGAGAACGATCACCCACTAGTACACGTAGAGCAAATGATGCCAGTACTTCCAGTTGTTCGTTGTGCGAACATCGACGAAGCTATCGAGCGCGCAGTTGCTGCTGAGCGTGGTAACAAGCACTCTGCATGTATCTACTCTGGTAACATCGAGAACGTAACTAAGTTCGGTCGTGCTATCAACACAACTATCTTTGCTCACAACGGTCCAACACTATCTGGTGTAGGTTACAACGCTGAAGGTACTTCAACGTTCACAATCGCAGGTCCTACTGGTGAAGGTATCACAAACGCGTACTCGTTCACTCGTGCACGTCGTTTCGCAATCGCTCAAGGCGGTCTGCGCATCGTTTAATCGATTTACCCCAATCGATATAACGAAAAAAAGCCGAAGCATTTGCTTCGGCTTTTTGCATTAAAAAGAGCGGACCTGGGTCCTGTGGCCCTTTGGGGGAGAGTGACTTGACTTCGAGCCCACAAAAAAATAAATGTACAAGAACCATAGAACCATAGAACCATTTCTTAAAACAAATCGTAAATACCTTCTTCGATTCCATCAATCAGCGACTGACGTGTTTCGACCGTTTGATCGTTAGGACGAGACATTTCGCCAAAACTCTCAAAATACATGCCATTAGGATGTCTGACCACGACAAGGTGTTCTTGTCTTAGCTCTTGCCTTACCAGAGTTTCTGGGATAATTGCCCAACCTAGGTTATCGACCACTGCTTCAAGCACCTCCTGATAATTGGAGAAACTGATCGTACTGCTTGATATCGGGCGAAAGTCCTCATGAATTTCTTCAAACAGATGTGAAAGCACGATCTGTCGGTGGGCACTGATATCGGTGCTGGTAACGCTGTTGAGTCTGGCAAGCTCATGTTTAGGGGAGCATACAGCCATCATACGAATACGGTGCAGCGCACGTACTTTTATCTGAGGATCGTCACCTGAACTAAATACCAGACCGTAGCCAAGATCGACGTGATTCTCTTTGACTAATGTTGGGATATCCGCACTGGACGCCTTAATGGCTGTCAGTGAAACATGGGGAAAGGCATCCGACAACGCGACTAACTGTTTACGCCAGAAGTTAGAGGGTAAGGTATCATCATAAGCTATTCGAATTTTGTCGCTGTCACCCTGACGGAATTGTTCTGCTTTGGAATATAAACTTTCCGCCATTTTAAGTATGTTCTTGCAGTCAGGAAGCAATGCTGCCCCCGCTTCGTTGAGCACTAAGCGGTTTCGGGTACGCTCAAATAACTCTACGCCCAGCTCATCCTCAAGACTGGATAGCGCCATACTGAGAGAGGTACGTGTCTTCCCCATAATACTGGCGACTTTGGTTAACGAACCATGCTCCGCAGTTAGGGCAAAAACTCTAAGTTTTGTAAGGTTCATAAGGCAAACTCCTACCTTAATATTTAGCGGCAAAGTATATACCCAACTAGCTTGGGTAAATTACAACTATTCTTCTTATCATCATCGTAGAGTATAACAAAACTGACACTGAGAGAAGGTAATCCTTAACACTCGAAAGTTGGTGCTATTACGCCTTTATAGGGAGACTGATATCATTATCAGAACTAATAGGCCCACGGATTTTATGGATTACAACAGGGAGTCATCAGGACCCAATGCCATAAAATCGGTTTCTTAATAAATAGAATGTGGCCATATTCTCGGTAGAAAACGGATCTTTTTACTGTGGTTTAATTTGTTTACCCGTAGCGCGTTGGGTAATCACCTCAAGAGGTCTGTAAGATGTTGAAAAAACTTGGTTTGGAAGGCTGGTTCTCAGCTCACTTTGCATACGGTATTGTGCAGATAGTGTTTATTCCAATGATGGTACCCTCCTTTATTCTTGCTCGTACGGGTAGTGCTACACAAGCTGGTCTGGCAATGGGTTTATTCGGTTTGGCGGGCCTTTTTGCTCCGCTGATTGGTATGCTCGCGGACAAGTTTAAAGCTCACCGCCTTGCACAATTGTTTGGAATGGTTGCTTATCTAATTGCTGGTGCGAGCTTCCTGGTAGCTGGTGAAAACTTTGCGCTTATGGCGATCGGATCTATCTTCTTTGGTACTGGTTCTGCGATTCTACTGATGTTGAACCCCGTATTCATCACCTTCGCTGGTTATGACGCTAAGACTGAAGCGATGAAACTGGGCCGAATGGCGCAAGTATTGATTATTGGTTCTTTGTTGTCTGGTGTTGCTCTTGCGTCAGTGACTAACATGGGCTGGTCTTACGAAGCTCGCTTTACTGCAATGATGGCAATTGTGGCTGTACTGATGGTGATCACCATGCTCACCAATAAAAAAGCGGCACAGCGTATTCTGGACAATGCAGAAGCGGTTGCAGCAGCTGCAGCAGAAGAAGACGCACCAAAAGTCGGTTTTGTGAAAGTTGTTTTCTCTAACTTTGGTTTGTTCTTATTGGCTGTAGGTCTTTTGTGTGCAGGGCAGGGCGCGTTTCAGGCTCAGTACCCGAACTTACTGGAAAATGCCTACGGTGTGGCACAGTCACTGTCTGCTGCAAACCTTTCAGTGGCTTCTGTTCTGGGACTTGTCGTACTGGTTGGTGCTGAAAAGTTCGTGACTCGCTTCGGTAACTTAAGCTTGTTCAAGCTTTCCGCTGTCGCGTCTATCGCCGTGATCGTTGTATTGTACCTAATTGCAGAAATGGGCGTGTCTCTACACTACGTGTTACCTTTGGCGCTAGTACTGGTTTACCTGCAAGGTATCACAGTAACTGACATGATCTCACCGGCAATTGCAGCACGTTTGACGTTTGTCGGTGGTGGTTTGACCCAAGGATTGATGATGTTCTTTATCTCTCTTGGCTTCGGATTGGGCAGTGTTATCAGTGGTGTCGCAGTGGATGGATTTGGATGGGCTGCTCTGCCGTTCTCAATTCTTGTTCTAACAGCGGCTTCTTACGTGTGCATCCTGATTGTGGGAGCAAAACACAAAGCGTCGGTAAAGCATAAGCAGCAAGAGGCTGCGGTTTAATTTCAATCGACGTAAATAAAAAAGCTTGGCCAATGCCAAGCTTTTTTATGGTTGTTTGTCTCGTCCCTGGTTAGGAGAGCTGAGAAAGCTCATCAATTCCCCCGGCGCCCTGAAACCATAGAGTGAGGTGTAATCTTAGATCTTTCAGTTCATCAGGACCGATAAGTGCGAGCCCCAAGTCTTCTGCACGGGTAATGTCATTGTGTCGTAATGGTCGGAAACTAACGAGCATAGCTCGGGCCTGCAGTCCACCCAGTAAGTCACGTAGTGATTCCAATTTATATAAGGTATCATCGCCGTCATCACGCATACCTTTGGTCTTACATTCAATGATATGCAGCTTATTGTTCACCACTGAAGCCACATCGAGCTCGTTTCGTACTTCTCGCTCTCCAAGCTGACGGTAGACCTGTACGTTGAGGGAACGATCCTGGATAGTTGGTAGATCATCCTGAATTTGCTTGACGGTACTATGAACCAGGTTCTCAAGCCATTCGCCATTGGAAAAACGACGTGCATCTTCGCTGATAAAGGTCAGTACGCCATCGTTATAACTGGCAATTTCGGATTCTACCAGGTCACTAATGAGCATATTGAGCTCACGGTAGCCCTGCTGTTTTTCCGATAATTCGACATCCAGTTTCTGTTCTTTACGACAAGTGGTTGCGAGGTAGTTAAGCGTGGCGAGACCCGGACCTAATTCCAGAGCATTACCTGCCCATTTCTCACCCAACTCATAAAGCTTTTTATCCAGCTGCGGAGGGAGATCATAGTCGGTGAATTCGCCGCGAGCACCAAATATGGTCAGATAATCACCGATGGTGATGTGATCCTGAACCTGAGCGTCTTCTGCTCCTTCAGGATACAGCCAGCACATCTTGTCGCTGTTGGGCTCTACAACGAAGATAGGCCAGTGGTAAGTACGAAACACCTCATAAACAGAGAGTAATCGATGTCTTAAGCCGCAGCTGGCATTCAGTTTGACTTCGAGGTTTTTCTCTTTGAGTTGTTTTGCCAGGTTCTGGATGGAGTGTTTAATAACAGAGGTATTGACGATGTTGGGAATTTCAAAGAATTCGGAGGTGATGTCTCTTTCGGCTAACACTGAGTTGAGGCGCTCATACATCTCAAATTGGGATTCATCACCAATGAAGATGATATGACGACTGATAGTGCGGTCATCAAGTAATGGAGTCACCAAGCGAATAGGATCTTGGTCAATAATGCCTACATGAACGGCCATAAAGTTTCCTTCAACGTTTTGGCTTGCTGAAGAAAAAGAGAGTATGACGCAGGGTCATTTTAAAAGTGAAGCAAGCCATACCCAAGATATAATGCCAGCACTGCAAAAAAACAAGAGCAAGTTTCCAGGAAACTTGCTCTTTATAAAAGAATTTACCTGCTTATTACATCAATTCTACAGTTTGAATCGATGTACCAGTTCTCCTTGTTGGTTTGCCAAACTAGTGAGACTTTCGCTGGTTGAAGCGATTTGCGACATTGCCTGGTAGCTCTCATCTGCAATGTGGTTGATCTCTTCAATGTTTTTCGCGATCTCTACAGTGGTCTCACTTTGTTCTGCTGCTGCCTGAGAAATGTGAGTACTCATTTGACTGATTTCGATAATGAGGGCCTGGATCTCTTCCATGGCACCGTTAGCGCTAGAAGCCTGTTCGACGGACAGCTCCATATCACGCATACAGCTCTCAATCACTTGTCCTGCGCTCTTAGAGCTCGATTGCAGGTTACTGATCATAGTCTCAATCTCAGTGGTCGACTCAGTGGTTTTCTGAGCCAGAACCCGAACTTCGTCGGCAACAACCGCGAAGCCTCGGCCTTGTTCACCCGCTCGGGCTGCTTCGATGGCCGCATTCAGTGCAAGTAAGTTGGTTTGCTCGGCGATATTGCGAATCACATCCAGAATGCTACCGATATGGCTGCTCATTTTCTGTAGTTCGCTCACCGCTTCAACCGATTCATTAAGTCTGGCCTCAAGTTGATTGATGGTACTGATATTGGTGCTCATTATCTGACGTCCAGACTCAGAAGCCGACTCCACTTGATGGACTTTTTCCAGTGAACTCTGCGCGCTGTTGGCCACTTCCTGTACTGAGTGAGACATTTCCGTCATTGCCGTGGCAACATTCGCTGTTTGCTCTCGCTGGGCACTCAGTTGGCTTTGTGCACTGGCGGAGGTGTTTTGATTATTACCTGCGGTTTCAGTCAGATTATCAGAGGCGTCATTCAGCTTGACCAACACGTTGTGAAGGCTGTCAGCCAGCGTATTAATGTGGTTACCTAAGCGGCGGAACTCATTGTTGTACTTCACTTCAATGCGCTGGGTCATATCGCCTTCGGTGAGGCTCTCTAGCGTCTTCAGGGTACTATTCAGCGGCTGACGCACACTTTGAGCAATATGGTAACCGATACCTACGGCGACCAGAGTCACTACCAACCCTATGGCAATCGCTTTGATGACACCTTCGTCATATACTGTGCCTGCTTCGACAAGAGATTGATTTAGATTAGCCGTCGCCGTGTCGTTGAACACGTTGAGCGTTGCCATCGCCCCATCCACTTCTAAAGCAAGGTTTTCAATGTTTTGATACAAAGCAGCACGAGCCATCAAATAGTTGTTGTGCTGATCTAGTACACCGCCTTTTTGACCAATGTCCTTAGTGAACTGGACCACGGATTCCTCAAAAACGTCTTTAAGTTCTGGCATTTGAGTCACCAGACCTCGGTAGGCGTAGTTAAGGTGAGTCACGGCCTTGCGGTTCTTGTTCACTGCTTCTTGAACAAAGGCAGTATCGCTACTCGCCAAAGCATCAGAGGTGATGAGCTCTGCATCCTTCAATTTGATAAAGTAGCTTTTCGCCATTACTTTGACCGAAATGCTTGATGCATCATCGACGTATTCTTTCATGCCCACAGAAAGATCAGAGTGAAGTTTTTGAAAGCGACGGGTAGAAAGTTGCACTTGCTCCTGAGCTGCGAACATGGATTGATAGTTGTCCATGGCCTCTTGTGCTTCACTGCTATAGCGTGCTTGTACATCACGCAGTTCACTAATACGGCTTTCTAGCTCTGGAAACCCTGAACTGGCTTCAGCGAGTTGTGACAATGCGCTGTCGAATTTGCCCATTGAGTTGGAAAACTCTTCGCGGCGGACCTTCATCCTTTCTTTATTCTGAGTAGTCAGAAAGTCTTTAAACGATTTATCAGCGGATAACAACTGCACGCTGGTTTGGTTTGATAATGAAACCAAAGGTAACGAGGACTTTGAAACAGAGCCAAAGTATTGATGGATCTGGTTCATTCCACTTAGCATCAACACTATGGTGATGACAAATAAAACGACAATGAGTGTGAAGCCCGCGTACATTCGCCTGATAACGGAACCCTGCATATATCTCTCCCTAACGGTGTTGCAGCAATACAAAAGTCATACAAAATTTAACTGGACGCTTTGCGCAGAACCGAGCACTATCAGGCGGCTTGGGGGAGAGCCTTTCTGGTGGTCTTACGCGTTTGTCTCTTTTATAGATTGATATCGTTAGAATTAACAAAATCTGAAATATATATGAGTTGCAGTGTTACGTTTTATGACGCACCCGGCAAAAATGTAATAAATCTGCGAGTTTTGTCGAGAACTGTTACCGGTGTGGTGTACTAAAAAACGAGTGCTGTATGAGAAGTGAACAATAGGAAAAACAGTAAGCTATCTAAAGGCGCTTTAAATTGTGATTGGCTTAGCCTTAGTGCATACTTTCATAATCACAGTCCAATAGGACTGACTCTATACATTTCATTTGGCAATTGGAGAGCTTCATGGCTGAAGAAACCATTTTTAGCAAGATTATTCGCAAAGAAATTCCAGCAGATGTGTTGTATCAAGACGATCTGGTTACTGCATTTCGTGACATTAACCCTCGAGCACCCAGCCATGTGTTGATCATTCCTAATAAACTTATCCCTACAGTCAATGACGTTGAAGCAGAAGACGAAGCGATGATGGGACGTATGTTTACTGTCGCCAGAAAGATTGCCCAGGAAGAAGGCATCGCAGAAGACGGCTACCGCCTTATCGTCAACTGTAACTCTTACGGTGGACAAGAGGTTTACCATATCCACATGCACCTTGTTGGTGGTCGCCCGCTGGGCCCGCTGCTAATGAGCTAGCTTTCGAAAGGTTTGGGCAACGCGTAATCTTTATTCTGCGTGTTGCCAATGCCTTGTTATTTCACGTCACTATTTAAATTCTTTATGTTAAGACGTCTTATTAGACACGGATTCATCGTTGCCGTTGCCTCTACATTGACTGCATGTGCCGGGCTGACAGCAGGTAATTTGTTCAGTCACTACACTCAGCAAAACGTCATTGTGTATCAGGCGATAAAGACCGGCCAGTACCAAAAAGCGCAATCTGCGCTACCAAAAGAAGTGGTGGCTGGGGATATTCTTGATAATTTTGAGCGCGGCAGAGTGTCGTTTTTGGCGGAGTCATATAAAGAGAGTAAATCAGCGCTTGAAGCGAGCGACCGCGCTGTTAGAGTTCAACAGGACAAAGCCCTGATCTCTATTTCAGATACGGCAACTAGTGTTGGGGCATTGGCGATCAATGACAATATCACGGAATATGTTCCGCCAGACTACGAACTGGGCTTTCTTCATCTTTATCTCGGTCTGAACTATATACAGCGCAACGATCTTGAAGGGGCTCTGGTCGAAGTGAGGCGAGCAAACCAGGTCCAGGAACGGGCGCGAAAAGCCCGGGAAAATGCTCTTCGTTCGGCTGAATCGGCAATGAGGCAAAAAGGCCTTGATCCTAATATTGGCTCAGTGTTGTCACGTTACCCAGATGCCGGCGATAAACTGAAAGCGGTTCAAAATGGTTATCTTTTGTACTTGTCCGGACTGCTGTATGAGGCTTCTAACGATCTCAATGGCGCGTACATTGATTACACACGAGCTTTAGCTGTTGCGCCAGAAAACGACGCGGTTATTGATGCGGTGATCCGTGTCGCCAAGCGTTCTGGACGCAATCAGGACCTGGCTATACTCAAAAAGCAATATGGCGATCGTCCGAACCTAAATCAGGGAGAAGGACGAATCATCGTACTTGAGGAGCAGGGAATTGTGAACGCCATGCAATCCTGGAATCTCACATTGCCAGTTTACGACAGTCGGGGTAACACGGCGCTCTATACGGTCGCCTTACCTTATTATGTTCCAGGTGTGAGTGTAAAGTATCCGGCGCTGGAGATTGATGGTGAAAAAATTGCCTCAGATGAACTGGTGGATGTGACTCTGATGGCTCAGCAACAACTCTCGGAAAACATGCCAACAATACTACTCCGTCAGGCTCTCAGGGTGTATGCGAAAGATCAGATACGTAAGAGCACCGCCAAAGATGACGATGTCGGAAACTTAATTTTTAATGTTTGGAATACGTTAACCGAACAGCCCGATACACGCAGTTGGCAAACCCTGCCCGGCGTAGTAAATGTCGCCAGTGAGACAGTCAAGGTGGGTACCCATCAGATTTCCGCGGCAGGTCAGGACTATACTTTTGATGTGAGAGACAGACAGACCACCTTGGTGTGGATTTCACGTCAAGGGGGAAGCGCCAGTATATGGCATAAGCAATTAGGAAGAATGTAATGAAAAAGTGGTTAGTAAGCTTCGGGATCCTTTTGACTCTATTTGGTTGCGCATCAAAGAAAACGACAGGTATCAAGATTGAAGGACAGACTCAAACCGTGTTGTACGGTGACGAGCAGATGGGTAATAAGTTCTCAATTGATGACATCTCAACCATCGACACGAATGGCCATGCCAGAGCCGTGGTAAAACTCTCTAACACAACGTCGATTGACCAGATTATCCAATATCGCTTTTATTGGTACGACGAGCAAGGGCTCGAAGTCAACACCAAGCAGGCACCCTGGAAGCGAGCAATCTTACGTGGTGATGAAACCATTACCCTGTCTGAGGTGTCAGTAAACCCGAATGGTAAAGAATTCCGTGTGCAGTTGCGCGGAGCGGATGAGTAATTTCCACTGGTTGGAAAGTAAGTAAGACTAAGGAAACAAAATGAAGAAAAGTATTATTGCTTTGTTGGGTATGGCAGTCATTCTTGGCGGCTGTTCAAATCAAGTAAGTTACGGCGACGCGCAGGCTACTGAAACGACAACGATCGATTTTGGCTCGACGGACCTGCAGAAAATTGCTGGTGACATGGTTGACAGTATGCTGATGTCTGGATCAGTTGCCGCTATTACTCGAGACGGTCGACCAATTGTATTTGTCGAGCGCATCAAAAACAAAACCACAGAGCATATTGATACTGAGTCTATTACTGACACCATCAGCACGAAAATGTTGAACTCCGGCAAGTTCCGTTTTGTTGATATGGATCGAGTTGAGTCGGTGCGTGAGCAGCTGAACTTCCAGAATAATGATGAGTTGGTGAATCAAAGCACGGCGATTCAGTTTGGTAAGATGGTTGGAGCACAATATATGCTTTACGGAAATCTGAGCAGTATTGTGAAAGAAGCAGGTAGCGACAAAGACGTTTACTACAAAATGACGATGCGACTAATGGATCTAGAGACAGGGCTTATTGAATGGGCCGATGAAACTGAGATTCGTAAGCAAGAATCTCGTTCTGTGCTAGGTCTTTAATTGCAGCCATGCTGAACTGGAACGAAGCAGTGCGCCAGTCTGCAGATTTGGCGCTATTACCGCAAGTTCTAAACGAAGTGCCCCTGGGGGCACTTCCACTTTCTGGCGGTCTGACCAACCGAGCGTGGCGAGTTTGTACCCAGTCACATGGTTGGGTTATATGGCGCGCCAACTCACCTCACTGTGTGGTGTTTGATGTTTGCCGTAGCAATGAGTCCGCGGTTATTGAAAATGCCCACAATCTGATTGATACCAATCAAGTCATCGCTCACTCTTCTCAAGGCTTGGTATTGAGTTGGCTGGAAGGTGAACCTTTAGCAGCAGCCAATCAACTTGAGCCCATTCTAGAAGCGCTGGCGAAAATTCATCGAACCGTGCCTGTAACCGGGATACGTCAGTTTGATTACCAGAGAAAAGTGGACCACTATTGGCAGCAACTGAAAAGCGCAGACATCAAAAGTCATTACACAGATATGTATCAGCAGTATCGGACATTACCCCGACTGCATTGTCAGGAGCGAGTATTGTGTCATTTTGATTTTGGTGTGCACAATTTGCTGCAAACGGATAGAGGACTAGCGGTGATAGACTGGGAGTACGCGGCGGTTGCTGCGCCGACCCTGGATCTGGTTATGACGTTAGATATGCTTGATGTTGACATTCAGACAGGGCTCGAGATTTATCAGCGCTATCAGCCTCATATCGATTTTGTGGCTTGGCAGGAGGATATGGCAATCTGGCAACGTCATGCACAAGTCATGGCATCGCTTTGGTATCTTTTAGCGGCACAGGTCTGGAATAACGACGATTTTTTAAACGAAGCTAACGCGATTTATCAGCGATTCTGTTGAGATGATCACTGTTTGGCGTTATGTTTTCCGAAAATTCATTTTACCCCCTATGAAACTAAGGCTTTCATGGTAGATTTAAAGAAAGCGTACCAATAAGGAAAAATTGAGAGGTACTATGATTATCTATCTTCACGGCTTTGACTCAACCAGCCCGGGCAACCACGAGAAAGTGCTTCAGTTACAATTTATTGATGAAGACGTTCGTTTCGTAAACTACAGCACACTGCATCCTAAGCATGATATGCAGCATCTCCTGAAAGAAGTGAACAAACTGGTTCAGGAATCTAAAGATGAGGCACCGATCATTTGTGGTGTTGGCTTAGGTGGCTACTGGTCAGAACGAGTGGGTTTTTTGTGCGGTATCAAGCAGGTGATTTTCAATCCGAATCTGCACCCAGAAATCAATATGCAGGGGCGTATCGACCGACCAGAAGAGTATGAAGACATCGCTACCAAGTGTGTAGAGAAATTCCGTACCAAGAATGCCGGCCGCTGTTTGGTGGTCTTGTCCAGAGAAGATGAGATCCACGACAACAACAAGACTGCGGATGAGCTCAAGGATTATTACGATATTATCTGGGATGAAACGCAAACCCATAAGTTCAAGAAGATATCTCAGCATCTGCAAACGATGAAAGCATTCAAAGATTCTTGATGTAAGAATCATCTTATTGTTCGGTAACATTTCTAAAAAAAGCAGCGATAAATGCTGCTTTTTTTAATGTAAAGCTGTAACAGCTATCACATATGATAAAGATTTTATATGGTACACCTTACTTTATTAGGTTGGTTACTGTAGTAAGGTCGTTTTCACACCAGTTAGTAGCCTGCCTCACGTTCGTAATATACGAAAACGGAGGAAGCCGTGGTTTCTACTCTCAAAGCTCTCAGTCTTGCGATCGCTTTATCGCTCAGTTTTTCTGTCAACGCCGATGATATCCCTGCTGATAGCAACTCTTTTTCATCGCCTTTTTCATCACATTGGTACCTAGGAGGAAAACTAGGTGCAACGAAATACCAAAACGCCTGTGAGGATTGGGCGGTAGATTGTGACGGAACTGATGTTGCCTTTGGCGGTTTTGTCGGTTATCAGATTTGGCAGCACTGGGGGCTAGAGTTAGGCTATCTCGACTTTGGTGAAGCAAAAGCTATGTATCCAGAGAGTGGCAAAGTCAACCAATATACAGGCTCTATGTCCGGCATAGAATTGTCAGTGGTAGGCCGCATCCCGGTGACAGATAATTTGGATGCGTTTGCAAAAGCGGGCACGCTCTACTGGCAGGGTAAGAATAGCGGACCAACCAGAACTCTGACGGATGATGGCTGGGCTCCAGCAGCCGGCGTAGGTGTGGAATATCACTTTTCAACGCATTGGTCAGGCAGAGTGGAGTACCAGTACATTAATGCGCTCGGCAGTGACAAACTTGGAGGCAGTAACGGACATCTGGCAACCTTAGGTATTGTGTATCGATTTAGCTCGGTAGAAGACCCTAATTCAGAGCCAACAACCGAACCAAAACCGGTTACTCCGATAGTGACAACTCGTTTGCCAGAGCTGCATTCTTCGGTTCTCTTCGCGTTCGACTCTGAAAAAATCGAGAATGTTGAGGCGCTCAACCCTATTGTCTATCGATTGACTCGCTATCCTGAAACTCGCGCAACCGTGTACGGTTATACTGATTCTACTGGACCTAACGAGTACAACCAAAGCTTGTCTGAACGTCGGGCAAATGCGGTTTATGAGTATCTAAAACATGCGGGTGTGAGTACTGAGCAGCTAAGGGTTGCTGGTTATGGAGAAGACTCTCCTATTGTCCCCAATGACACGACAGAGCACCGTCATATGAATCGCAGAGTGACTGTTCATATGGAAGAAATGGCTATCCCGTCTAGTACTAATCAAAACTAAAGAGTGACTCATGCAGATGACAAAAACATTTTATCGCTTATGTGTGTTATGGATGACATTCTTACTGGCAGCGTGTAATGGAGACAATAGCGGGTTCCCAACCAGTGAATGCGGGGGGCCGGATAATCCTTGTGCGCCTTATATCACCAGTATCGCAGTTGTGCCTCCAGTCAAGGCGATTGCTGACGGGACACAGTTTCAGTTTCAAGCGATCGCAAACTATTCCGATGGAAGCGTTCAGGATATTTCAACGCTGTCACAATGGAGTATTGTTGACTCATCTATTGCGACGATCGTCTCTGACGGTACACAAGGCGGAGTTGTTGATGCGAAGCAAGTTGGAACCACGACAGTCAACGCTCAGTATCAAACCTATCAGGCTTCATCGGAACTAACCGTTACCTCCGCGGTTTTGGATTCGTTATCTATCTCTCCTGTTAACAAGACAGTTCCAGCAGGTATTGCTGTTCAGTATCAAGCGATGGCGGTCTTCTCTGATGCAAGCCAACAAGACGTGACTAAATTCGGTAACTGGCAAAGTGGTACTGCTAATGTTGCCACGATAGGTCCGCAAACCGGCGCTGCGTCCACGTTATCTCAGGGTACCACTCAGATTAGTTTTAACTATCAAGGTAAGTCGGCGCAAACGGATTTGAACGTAACTAATGCGGTTATCTCGAGTCTGCAAGTCACCCCTAAAAATCTAGCAAAGCCTGTTGGCACTAAAGGTAAATACACTGCGACCGCATATTATTCAGATGGTCACAGTGAGGACGTGACGCAATTAGCGACTTGGAGCTCGTCAAATGCAAGAGCGGTTTCAATAGTAGCAAATGGCACTGATGGCGGCTTGGCGACGGCAAACGAGATTGGCACAACTCAGATAACCGCAAGCTACCAGGGTATCGCATCATTCTCAAAAATGAGTAATACCATATCCGATAGTACAGCAGCGACTGTTACTCAGATCACCGTGACCGATTTGGTGGTGACACCAGCAAAAGCCAGTGTAGCCGCGGGTAATGTTCAACAGTATCAGGCGTTTGCTTTATTTAGTGATGGTACAAGTCGGGAGGTAACAGAGCTAGCAAGCTGGCAATCTTCCAACAACAGTGTGGCATCTATCAATCAAAAAGGACTGGCGGATAGTTACCGCAGTGGTGATGTTGTAGTGACGGCTACTTATGCCAGCCAACAGGCGGATGCTTCATTGAATGTGACTCAAGCTCAGCTAACTGAGCTGGTGGTATCTCCAAACAAGGTCACTATCCCCGCGGGGCATCAAACTAGGCTTCAGGCTCTTGCCGTGTATAGTGATGGGTCTTCGAATGATGTGACTCTGCAATCGGTTTGGACATCAGCGGAGCAGAACCTAGTACAAGTGGAAACCGGCAATATAAGCGCCGGAACGGTACATGGTTTAGTTCAGGGCCAAGCCGATGTCACGGCAAAATTTGGCGGTATGGAACAGAGCAGTGTGATCACGGTAAGCAGCGCTACGTTAACTTCGGTATCTATATCACCTGCTAATGCGACGATTCCAACAGGAACGACACAAAGCTATGTGCTTACTGCTCAGTATTCAGATGGAAGCAAACAAGATGTCAGCACCTTGAGTAGTTGGCAATCTAACAATACTGATATCGCCACTATCAACGCCATTGGAGTGGCACGTGGAGAGCAGCAGGGAACCAGCCAAATAGGCGGGTGTTATTTGGGACAGTGTGCTACAGCGAATCTTGTCATCACACAAGCGGTCGTAACAGGGCTGCAGGTGACGCCTGCTACGGCCACTATTGCCGATGGCCAAAGTCAGTACTATCAAGCGACCGCGTTTTACTCGGATGGGACGAGTAAAGGGGTGACGCAACTAGCGACCTGGACCTCTTCGGATACCGGTATTGCTGCAGTCTCTTCTACAGGAACAACAGGAGGCCAAGCGACGGGTGTTGATCCGGGCAGTGTCACTATTGTGGCTCGTTACGCGGGTCTGCAGAGTCAGGCAACGTTAAATGTGACAGTGGCGACTGCGGTTAAGCTGATTGTGTCTCCTGCCATCACTAAAGTTCCGGCTGGATTAAGCTTACCGTATCACGCGGATGCGCTGTACACAGATGGAACCCTACAAGAGGTAACCTTATTGTCTGTATGGCAAAGCTCTGATGGCGATGTTGCCTCAATTGATGCTTCGGCTAATGCGAGAACGTTTGTTGCAGGCCAAACGACGATTACAGCGCAGTACTTGGGCTTGGATGGCGAAGCAAGCTTAACAGTTACAGCCGCGGTGCTTGACCATCTAGAAGTGACGCCAAATGCAGTCACAGTACCAAAAGGCACAAATGGGCAATTTGAGGCAACCGCAATCTATAGTGACGGAAGCAGTGTTGATGTCACATCCAGCTCTAATTGGAGCAGCTCCGATTCAAGTGTGGTCAATGTTGATAACAGCTCAGCTCACGCGGGTGTGGGCACTGCGTTAACAGTCGGTAGTGCAGTGGTAACCGCCAACTATTCTGGCATGAGTGATACTTCAAGTGTCACTGTTGTTGCACCCACCTTGCTTGAACTTACTATTAGTCCTCAAAACAAGACAGTACCGCTAGGTCTGGAAGTTCAATATGAGGCTCATGCTCGCTATTCAGATGGAACGAGCAAGACAGTAACTCTAGAGTCGAATTGGCAAAGCAGTTTGACGACGGTGGCAACAATTAATTCCGACGGTTTGGCTGCTAGTGTCTATACCGGGGGGACCCAAATCAGTGCGACTTTCGAGTCGATAACCGCTTCGACTTCGTTGACGGTCACCGAACCTATGTTAACGGAGCTGCAGGTAACGCCTGCAACATCCATCATCAACATTCAAGATTTGCAGCAATATAAAGCAACGGCTGTCTTCTCGGATAAAACGGTGACGGATGTGACGACAGGCGCGACTTGGACGATAGCCGATGATGTGATTGCCCATGTAGATAATGCTCGCTTTAGAGAGGGGTTAGTCACGGGTTTAAGTTCTGGGCAAACGTCAGTTGTGGCGAGCTATTATGGTAAAACGGCAAACGCGGAAGTGGTAGTTGGTAGTCTGGCCTATCTGGGCGTAGACGTTGAGCCTGCCGATTCCATGGTCAAAGTAGGGGACACAAAGCAACTTACCGCCTATGCGGTATACAAAGACGTCAATACGAATAAGATTTCTTTTAAAGATGTCACAACGTTAAGCGATTGGCGAGTGCAACATAGAGATACACTTGCCGTGAATACGACGGGGTTGATCGAAGGTAAGTCAGCGGGTAGCAGTGAAGTTTACGCGATCTATCAAAATATTGAAGGAGCAGGACAGGTTAGTGTTGTTGATACATATGTCAGTCAGTTAGTCGTTACACCAGACAATGAGACAGTACCAGAAGGAACAGTGGGTCGATATAAGGCAGTTGCCAAATATCATCAAGGTTTACCTGATGAGGATGTGACTTCAAAAGCGACGTGGTCTTCTAATAACCCTACTGTGGTTCAAGTGGTCACTACAGGGGAGTCTGGAGGTAGTGGTGAAGCCTTATCCGCAGGCACTGCGCAGATTAAAGCTGAGTTTGATGGGGTTGAGGATGAAGTCACCACCACGGTTTCTCCTCTGGTTCTAGCACAAGTCGCAATAGAACCAAGGCAGGACATCCTCTATTCTGGTACGCCATTCCAATATCATGCTATCGCTTATTATCAAGGTGGGGCGAGCAAAGGTGTTACCTTGGATGCTGAATGGTCGAGTAGCGATACAACTGCGGCGACGATTGAAACCGGAAATACCAAGGCGGGTTTGGCTCAAGGTGTCTATGAAGGGGGACGTGCCACAATTACCATGTCATACCAAGGCATGACAGATTTTGTTGAAACGCAAACCTATCCTGCCACAACGACAAAGGTAGAAATCGTGCCACAGAATATCACGGTTGCTGCTGGCGATTTTGTTGAGGTGACCGTAAACGTCACTTTCTCTGATGGGCGTGTTGAGAACTACGCTAAATATGTCTCTTGGAGCAGTTCTGACATGAATATTGCTTACCCATCCAAACAGTATGTCAGTGGTATCTCGGCAGGGACCGCTACCATCACTGCATCATTTGAAAATGTCACCGGTGACGCTTCGGTTACGGTGACGCCCTAGTTTTTTTGATGAGATGCTGCGTCGTAACAAAACGGCTCCTTAGGGAGCCGTTTTTATTGATAGGCCTGTCGATTAACAAATGGCCATTTAATTCACATTACAAAAATAATTCCACTCAATGGTTGCGGACATTGATTTGCCCTATATAATAAAACCATTCTACATTATTTGATAAATATCAAAAAAAGTTGAGAGCAAGAAGCGAACTTGCCCTAAGATGTTCAAACAAAGACGATTTTGAACAAAATTGTGAAGTGAAACGGCGAATGTACCGCGCGAGGGTCACTCTACTCAGCCCCCAAATTGCGCATAATGACCAAATTTTCGGCGCTTTGATGAGATTCAGGGCGTTTAACAGCTTTAAAACTTTCAAATTTCACTTTTTAGGAGAGCCATTGTGACTAATATTGTCGTTGTTGGTGGAGGCGCAGGCGGACTAGAGCTTGCGACCAAATTAGGCCGTACATTAGGACGTAAAGGGCGCGCCAATATTACCCTTGTGGATCGTAAAGCCAGCCACCTTTGGAAGCCACTGCTGCATGAAGTAGCGACGGGTTCACTGGATGAGGGTGTGGATGCTTTGAGTTATCGTGCTCATGCAAAGAATCATCATTTTGATTTCCAGATGGGCAGCCTTCAGGATATTGATCGTGAAAACAAACGTATTTCGCTCAGTGAACTGAAAGACGAGCAAGGCGAGCTGCTGATGCCAAGCCGTAACATCGACTACGATATTCTGGTACTGGCTATTGGTTCAACCTCAAATGATTTCAATACGCCTGGGGTTCGTGACAACTGCATTTTCCTGGACAGCCCGGAGCAGGCACACCGCTTCCGTACAGAGATGAACAATGAGTTCCTGAAACTGCATGCGAAGAACGGTCAAGGTACTGTTGATATTGCCATTGTTGGTGCAGGTGCTACTGGTGTAGAGCTTTCCGCTGAACTGCACAATGCCGTGAAAGAACTTCGTACCTACGGTTTTGGTGACCTGGATTCAAGTAAACTCAACGTGAACCTCGTCGAGGCAGGTGAGCGCATTCTTCCGGCACTGCCACCTCGAATTTCAGGTGCGGCTCACTCTGAGTTGACCAAATTGGGTGTGACGGTTCGCACCGCAACGATGGTGACACAAGCGGACAAAGATGGCCTGACAACCAAAGACGGTGAAAAGATCCCTGCTCAGATCATGGTTTGGGCTGCGGGCATTAAGGCACCTGATTTCATGAAGGAGATCGCGGGGCTTGAGACAAACCGTATCAATCAGTTGGTAGTGAAAGACACACTGCAAACGACACGTGATGATGACATCTTCGTTATTGGTGACTTAGCTCAGTGTACTCAGGCTGACGGTAAGTTCGTGCCGCCAAGAGCGCAAGCGGCTCACCAAATGGCCAGCCGCGCGTTTAGCAATATTGTCGCTAAGCTTACTGATCGTGAGTTAAAGCCGTACGTCTATAACGATCACGGTTCGCTGGTCTCGCTAAGCCGATTCTCAACTGTAGGTAGTCTGATGGGTAACTTGACTAAAGGCTCGATGATGGTTGAGGGGCGAATCGCTCGCGTCGTGTACATTTCGTTGTATCGTATGCATCAGATGGCGCTGCACGGTATGTTCAAAACCGGATTGATGATGTTGGTCGGTCGGATCAACCGCGTCCTGCGCCCGAACCTTAAACTGCATTGATTTCAAATGATAAAGAGGCGTTTACGCCTCTTTTTTTATTTCACCGATTACGGCTTTGGGGGGATGAGCGAGTAAACTTTGCCGACTTTGGGTACTTTATTAAACACAAAACGATTTTTCGCAAGGCACTCAAATTGAGCCCCGACTCGTTCCGCTAATTTATGACTGGCAGTGTTATTGGGATCACAAACGATTTCCAGTCGAGTGAGCAATAGACGAGTGAAGCTGAATTCAATCAGTGCTTCTAAGGCTTCAGTAGCAAATCCCCGATGTTGTGCACTGTCTTTTACCCAGTAGCCCAGACTGCCCATATTGAAAGTGTGGTAAAACTCATTCAGCGCAACCATACCCAAAAATTCATCGTTCTCGCGGTCGAACAATGCAAAACCAAGGGCGTTCGCCTTAACCCAATTCACCCGAGTGGCACCAATAAACTCATCGGCTTCCTGTCGTGTGAAGTTACGATGGCACCAGTCAATCCATTGGTGAAGTGAAGGTGATGTCTTAATGGCCTGTATGAGCTGCTCAGCATCCTCCAGCGCCAACAATCGCAGACACAATCGCCGAGTGTAAATAACATATTGGGTATTCATCGAGTCCTATCCGTTTGATAGATTATGAAAAAGGCCCGACTAGCGGGCCTCTTCATTATTCCTGAACGCGTCTAACTTGTATAATCATGCCCATCAGCGGGTGATCGAGAAAGTGAGTTTCGCTGCTTCTCATACGACGTTTCTGGTCCATACGGTAGTCTTTAAGAAAAGTCAGTGTTTGGCGTTGCGGTTCGATGGACTCCAGGTTACCGACAATTACGTTATCGTCGAGTGTACTTTCTGCAGTCTCTGTTAATTGTACTTGCTCCGGGGCTGCAGATTCGGTCTCAATGATGACTTCTTTTGTACTCGGTGACTTAAGGTCAAGTTGCGCTTCGGCATACAGGTAATGTTGAACGTACACCTGCAATTTGCCATCCAATTCATATAAAGGTCCATCAATGGCCACTTCTGTCACACCATCGACAGGGGAAGTATTGATGATAGCACCGCCTTTTTCACTGCCGTCTGCATTAAAACTGGCGGAGTAGTCTTTACCGGCGCGGATGTGAAAAACCGGTGCGGAAGCCTTGCCGCCATCGCCCTGTCGCCAGGCTTTATGCATCAGAACAGTATATCCGGCATGATCTTTAAGCTTATTCACTTCTTCATTTAATTGATATGAAGATAAAGGCAGCATGGTCACGCCTTTCGAATCTCGATAGCTCGCATCACTCATTGAACCAGCACGGCTGAAGTCAATGGCCGGCATTTCATTTGGCCAGGACTCATTCACTTTTTCAGGGTTGACCGCGCGTTTGAAAACGATCACTTCTATATCAAATTGTCGCTGAGCCAAGCTTGGCATAGAGACTAATAGGAGTAGCAGTGGGATCAGTTTTTTCATTGTTTCTCCATTGATTGCCACTATCATTGTGTGCAATCCCATTATATCAATTAATACAGGGCGTTGCCGAAACATTTCTAAGACAAAACGTTAAACAGCATACTGTCGCTGATCAGGCCTGAATGCGGTTCGCTTCGAACTCATCCATAATGTGATTCAGGTAGTTCATACGTTTACGGCGATCGGTCAGAGATTCCATAAACTTAAATTTGGTTGGACCTTCCATTGCAAACTTATTTGGCTGCGCCTGAAGTAGTTTAACCAAGAAGGCCGGGTTAATGTCAGCATCCGGATAAAATTCGATGTAGCCCCCTTTATCGTGCGACTCGATTTTCTTCACTTTAAGTGCGCCGCCACGCAGTTTCAACTGAGAGACAGACAACAAATTTTTGGCGGCATCTGGTAACAGGCCAAAGCGGTCAATCAGTTCGACTTTGAGCTCGTCTAACTCGTCGTTGTTAGCGACGCTTGCAATACGCTTATACATTGAGAGTCGCGTATTGATGTCAGGGATATAATCATCAGGCAGAAGAGCTGGAATACGCAGCTCCACCTCTGTTTGCTCACGCAGCAGGTCGTCCAGAGAAGGCTCTTTGCCTTCTTTGAGCGCTTCCACAGCTTGCTCAAGCATTTCCATATACAGTGAGAAACCCACGGATTGGATCTGACCACTTTGCTCGTCACCAAGAAGTTCACCTGCCCCGCGGATTTCTAAGTCGTGGGTTGCCAGAGTGAAACCCGCGCCCAAATCCTCTAGTGACGCGATGGCATCCAGTCGCTTGATGGCGTCTTTGGTGATCGCTTTTGGATGTGGGGTCAGCAAATAGGCATAGGCTTGATGGTGCGAGCGTCCAACACGACCACGTAGCTGATGAAGTTGTGCCAGACCCAGATTATCGGCGCGATCCATAATAATGGTGTTTGCCGTTGGCACATCGATACCCGTTTCGATAATAGTGGTACAGACTAACAAATTAAAGCGCTGGTGGTAGAAGTCGTTCATCACTCGTTCCAACTCACGTTCGCGCATTTGACCGTGTGCGATAGTCACCCGTGCTTCTGGAACCAGTTTCTCCAGATCCGCAGCGACTTTTTCTATGGTCTCGACCTGGTTATGTAAAAAGTAAACCTGACCACCACGCATAATTTCACGAAGAACCGCTTCGCGAACGACGCTGTCTTCGCTTTGACGTACGAAGGTCTTAATAGCAAGACGTCGCGCCGGAGGTGTGGCAATGATAGACAGATCACGCATGCCGCTCATGGCCATGTTCAGTGTTCTCGGGATAGGCGTAGCAGTTAAAGTAAGTATATCCACATCAGCTCGCATGGCTTTTACTTTCTCTTTTTGTCGCACGCCAAAGCGGTGTTCTTCATCAACGATCAGCAATCCAAGGTCTTTGAATCGGATGTCACTGGAGAGCAGTTTATGGGTGCCGACTACAATATCTACCTTGCCGTCAGCGACATCCTGTAGAATCGTTTTCTGTTCTTTAGCGGATTTGAAACGCGAAAGTACTTCAACCCGAATTGGCAAGTTAGCGAAGCGATCACGGAAATTTTCAAAATGCTGTTGGGCCAACAAAGTGGTTGGAACCAATACAGCAACTTGCTTGCCATTATCTGTGGACACAAAAGCAGCGCGCATTGCCACTTCTGTTTTACCAAAGCCCACATCACCACAAACCAGTCGATCCATGGCTTTTGGTTGGCACATGTCGGACATAACGGCATTGATAGCCTGAGCCTGATCGTCGGTTTCTTCGAAAGGGAAGCCTGCTTTAAAGGTCGCATACTGATCTCTGTCGAGGGCAAATTTATAGCCTGGCTTCAGTTCTCGTTTGGCGTAAACATCAAGCAGCTCTGCGGCAACGTCACGGACTTTTTCTGCGGCTTTGCGGCGCGCTTTAACCCAGGCTTCGCCGCCCAGTTTATGTAAAGGTGCACTGTCTTCTGCACCACCGGAATAGCGTCCGATGAGATTGAGTGACGCGACGGGAACATAGAGTTTGGCATCGTTCTGATACTCAAGAGTCACATATTCCGTGGTCATGCCACCCGCTTCGAGTGTCTGCAAACCAACGTAACGGCCAATCCCGTGATCAATGTGTACCACAGGTTGTCCCGGTTTCAGTTCCGCCAGATTACGAATGACGGTATCACTGTTAATGGAGCGTTTTTCTTTTTTGCGTCGCTGGATAACCCGGTCACCCAGCATGTCACTTTCGCAAATAAGGGCAAATTCTGCATCATGGCTAAAGCCATGCTCACATTGACCGATTACCAGACTGAACTTGTCTGCGCTGGTAAGTGCACTGGCAAGCGATTCTCTTTCCTGAGGGCGCAACTTGATACGATGCAACAGTTCAAGCAAAGCCTCCCGGCGGCCTTCTGATTCAACCGAGAAGATCACTTTGCCGGCAAACTGCTCCGTGAACTGTCGAATTTGTGCCATGGGTTCTTTTAGCTGATGCTGAACGCTGATGTCCGGCAACGAAGTGACTGGCGCATTGACCCGACCCGCTTTGTCATCCACAGGTTCGACTGAGCACTGTAATTGAGGGTAGTGCTTTAACGCTGAGAAAAACTCGTCTTTTTCTAACCAGAGTGTTTTAGGTTCCAGTAAAGGTCGTAGTGGATCGACTTTTCGTTGGTCGTAACGCGTTTCTACATCCGCTAAAAAGTGATCGATTGCCGCCTCAATGTCACCAACCGCGATGATCTGTGAGTCTTCACTGATATAATCAAACAAGGATTCGGTATGATCAAAGAACAGAGGTTGCCAGTACTCGATACCTGCTGGCCAGGTACCTTTAGTCACTTGCATGTAGATGGATTCAGGCTCTCGACGCGCATCAAACTGCTGACGCCAACGGACTCGAAAGTCTTCAATGGCCTCCTTCGTGGTGGGAAACTCGTGAGCAGGCAGTAAGCGTATTTCACTCATATCTTCAATCGAACGTTGATTCTCCGGATCGAAGGTACGGATGGTATCAATTTCGTCGTCAAAGAAATCAATACGATAGGGTGCGGCGCTCCCCATGGGAAATAGGTCGAGGATCGATCCCCGGCTGGCGTACTCTCCGGGGCCAAATACCTGGTCGACGTGGCGATAGCCGGAGTTTTCTAATTGAAGGCGCAGCTTATCCAGCGAGAACAAGTCACCCGTTTTGACCATTAAAGTATGCTGTAACAGGTAGTCACGAGGACTTTGTCGTTGCAGCAGGGTGCTGACTGGGACAATAGTGATGCCGTCACGTTGCTGAGGCAGGGCGTACAGTCTGGCGATGCGATCAGAAATGATATCCTGATGGGGTGAAAAATTGTCGTATGGCAACGTCTCCCAGTCGGGGAAGAGTGCAACTTCGCCGGAGTAGAACTGTTCCAGTTCTCCTTGCAGCTTTAGCGCTAATTGAGGGTCTGGCACGACTAATAACGTGTGGTTGCCATGAGCACTAGCATGCTCACTGATCGACAGAGCCAGTGCGCCGCCAATCAGGTTGCCGAGATGTTTTTTGTCTCCTGCGCCACTTGGAGCATTCAGGGGAAGTAGGTGAGAGTGACTCATAGTATTTTATTGCTTATCTCTGTCTAACGAACGTTGCCTTAGCAGTTTTTGTTGTTGATACAAAGAGGCTTTGATCAACAGGTCCTGATGTTCTTCCAGAATCCGAACGAAGGTTAAAGTGACCTCAAATCCTTGCTCTGCGGGCGTAATCTCAGAGACTTGTGCATAACAGAATATGCCTGCAGGTGGATGGTCAAGGAACAGCTTCACTCTGGCATATTGCCCAAGTTCGAGTGATTGTCTGCTAAGGTAAGTAAGCTGTCCGGCTCCAAAACTGGTGGTCATATATCGGAATTCAGGGGTGTCCTGCTGAGAAATCAGGTAGTTGAGTAGCAGGTTAAGTTTCCGGTTCTGCTGTTCTATCAGTTCGGCAACGTGTTTGAGGTTGTGTTGATTGAGTTCATGTTTTGCGGCATCGTTTTGTTGGTCCAGCAGGGCAAATTCGCTGGAAGCGACAAAAGGTGCGGGGATCTCGGCAATGTACTGTTCTAACTCGGGGAGAGCGGACCCTTGCGGGACCGGTTCAATATTTGCCTTCAGTGGTCCATTTACCGTAAAGAAATCGTTGTGCTGCATACGTTATTTCCTAATCAACTTGGATTAATTATCTCTGGGTATGTCAGAGTTAGCAAGAAAATGACCGATGAAATAGTCAAAAGTACGTAATTTAAAAGGAAAATTACGCCCGAGGGCTACAACCACAGTAGATTTCTGGGTACATTAACTAATAGATTTCATCCTATGGCCAACATTATGTTTCACCCTTTGCCCGTTTTTATTGGACTGCGCTACCTTCGAGGTCGATCAGGTGATCGGTTCAGTCGATTCGTTTCCTACATTTCTACTGCAGGAATCACCATCGGCGTCCTGTCTCTCGTGACCGTGCTATCAGTGATGAATGGCTTCGAGTCCCAGCTGAAGGGGCGGATATTGGGCGTTTTGCCTCAGGCAGTAATTTCCCATGACTCCGGTAGAATCAATGTCAATGAAAAGCCCGAAGCTTTGTTGAAGGACTTTGCGACTGCTCAACCCGCTGTACCTATTGTACGTAGCGAGTCGGTTGTGCAAAGCCATCAGGGATTGTCTGCGGCAATGCTGATTGGGATTGAGCCCAATTCTAATGATCCTATCCGTTATCGCTTGGTTAGCGGTGATATGGATAGCCTGGTCCCAGGCAAATACCAGATTTTATTAGGGCATGCTCTGGCACGAGAACTGGATGTGAGAGTCGGCGACAAAGTTCGCCTTATGGTCACCAGTGCCAGTCAGTACACGCCTTTAGGGCGTATACCCAGCCAGCGAATGTTTACCGTTGCCGGTCTTTATAGCACGGGGTCAGATGTAGACGCTCAGCTAGTGGTCACTCACATAAAAGATGCGGCGAGGTTAATGCGTTTTAAAGCGGATGAGGCCAGTGGTTGGCGACTGTTCTTTCAAGATCCTTTTGTGGTCTCTTCACTTAGCGAGCGAGCATTACCTGAAGGTTGGTTATGGAGTGACTGGCGTGACCAACGGGGTGAACTGTTTCAGGCGGTAAAAATGGAAAAGAACATGATGGGGCTGATGCTCGGGCTTATTATCGGCGTCGCTGCCTTTAATATTATTTCTGCTTTGATCATGGTGGTGATGGAGAAACAGTCAGAAGTAGCTATTTTGAAGACTCAGGGTATGACGGACAGACAGATACTTGCCATATTCATGGTTCAGGGAGCGAGTAGTGGGGCTGTCGGTGCCATTGTTGGCGGTGCATTGGGCGTACTACTAGCCAATAATCTCAACACACTGTTAGATGCCATGGGGGTTGCACTGTTTAGTTTTGGTGGTCAGTTACCTATTGAGGTAAACCCTGGCCAAATCGTGATCGTTGTCGTTTCTGCCGTAGTACTGAGTCTCGCGGCAACACTTTTCCCTTCTTATAGAGCATCATCCGTTAAACCTGCAGAGGCGTTAAGATATGAGTAGTCCATTAATCTCATGCAATAATATTTGTAAAACCTACCATGATGGTGCCGTGGATACCGAGGTACTGAAAGGGGTGAGTTTTGACATAAAGCAGGGTGAACTGGTGTCGATTATCGGCTCTTCAGGATCTGGAAAGTCGACGTTGCTGCACGTATTGGGGGCGCTTGATGATGCCACTCAAGGTGAGGTGACATTTTTGGACATGCCGCTACTTAGCCTGAGTGGTAACCAGCAGGCAAAATTGCGTAATCAACATTTAGGGTTTGTCTACCAGTTCCATCACTTGCTAAGTGATTTCACAGCGGTGGAAAATGTCGCTATGCCGCTTTTGATTGCGGGAAAAAGTGCCAAACAAGCGAGCAGTGAGGCGGCATCACTGTTAGAAAGGGTTGGGCTCAAACATCGATTGCAGCATCGGCCTTCAGAACTGTCTGGAGGTGAGCGTCAGCGTGTAGCGATTGCAAGGGCTCTGGTCAATAAACCGTCCCTGGTACTTGCAGATGAACCGACTGGAAATCTGGATCATTCAACGGCATTGGCGATTTATGATTTGATGCGAACCCTTAATCGTGAATACGGTACCGCTTTTTTGGTCGTTACCCATGATAATGAATTAGCGGCAAAAATGGATCGTCAACTGCATATGCAGGATGGATTACTTGTCGATGCTAAGTCGGCATAAACGGGGGAATTCATTTGTCACTTTCATTTTTTATTGGTAAGCGATTCAGTAAAGCCAAGCAGCGGAACTCCATGGTTTCGTTTATTTCTATTTCCTCCATCGTAGGTATCGCAGTCGGCGTAGCAGTGATAGTCATTGGCCTGTCAGCCATGAATGGTTTTGAGCGTGAACTTAAAAACCGGGTGCTATCGGTGATTGCCCATGGTGAATTTGAGGGGGTGAATGCACCTATTAAAAACTGGCAGAGCATCATAGACTCTTCATTACAACACAAAGAGGTTGAAGCTGCGGCACCCTATGTACGACTGACTGCTTTGGTTGAAAAAGGAACCCAACTGAAAGCGGTTGAGGTTCGGGGAGTGGCACCTGAACTGGAAACTCAGGTCTCACGTTTACCCAGTTATGTCAGCGGAAATACCTGGCAAAGTTTTCAAGCCGGGGAACAGCAGGTCATTCTGGGTAAAGGTGTTGCGGATCAGGTCGGTGCGGATGTCGGTGATTTCGTGACATTAATGATCCCGACCAGTAATGATTCCACGAAAGTTCAGTCACCAAGAAGAGTTCGGGTTAAAGTCACAGGGCTGCTTGAGCTCAACGGCCAGATTGATCATAGCCTGGCGATTGTCCCGTTACAGGATGCGCAACAATACGCACGACTGGGGGAGCAGGTTACGGGCGTCTCAATCAAGGTTAATGATGTCTTTAATGCCCCGTTAGTGGTTCGTGAAGTGGGCAACACGTTGACGGAATATGTCTATCTACGCAGTTGGAAGCAGAAGTATGGGTTCCTGTATCGTGATATTCAGTTGGTGCGCACCATTATGTACCTGGTGATGGTACTTGTAATTGGTGTTGCCTGCTTCAATATCGTTTCGACCTTGATGATGGCAGTCAAAGACAGGGCTTCGGAAATTGCCATATTACGGACAATGGGAGCGACAGATGGCCTGATCAAACGCGTCTTTATCTGGCAAGGCGTGTTCTCAGGTGTAGTGGGCAGTCTGGTTGGCGGCGTGTTGGGAAGTTTGGTTTCGATGAACCTGACCCCTATCGTATCCGCACTGGAGTCCATGATTGGGCATAAATTTCTTTCGGGAGATATATACTTTGTCGATTTCTTGCCATCCCAGCTCCTTTGGAATGACGTGGTACTGGTGGCGGGGACAGCGACGATGCTGAGCCTTATTGCCACCTGGTACCCAGCCACCAAGGCCAGCCAATTGAATCCAGCGGCGGTGTTGAGCGCCAAATAATCTACTTCTTACTAAGCATTACTCACTACGTATTAAAAAGCCCATTCACCGACAGGAGAATGGGCTTTTCATTAATTATCGACGAATCAATTGCATCAAATGGCTATGTTGCTCGAAACATGACGTTGATGAAATGTACCCGTATCTGCACTCAAGTTATCGTGTTGCCCGCTGCTGCCAACTGCGTACTACGGAATAGCGCCAAAGTCCGCGAATCCCAAAATAGCCAGCTAATCCGGCGACCACACCACAGATGGCACAACCAAGCAGGAAAGGGGGACCGATGGTGGTCATTTGTTCTGACAGATATTGCCAGGACAGCTCAAAGTGGAACGGCTGCGGAGGGGTACTCATGAAAAATGCCCCTACTTTGTAAGCGAAATAAAACAGCACGGGCATAGTGACCGGGTTGCTGACCCAGACCAGAGCAACGGATAAAGGAAGGTTTACACCAAATACTATGGCTAACCCTGCTGCCATAATCATTTGGCTAGGCAGAGGCACAAAAGCCATAAAAAGACCGACTGCGAAGGCACCGGCTGCTGAGCGGCGGTTTAAACACCACAGATTGGGGTTGTAGAGGACATTGCCGAACACTTTCAATGCCTTTTGTTTTTTGATCATCTCGTGATCGGGCATGAAACGTTTAATGAACTTTCTTGGCATAGGGAAACATGACTCTCTTATCAGGCATTCTTGCACCACTTCTCTACACACTCATTATAGTCAGTGCGGTGTGGTGGCCAATAATGCCTCATTACTACTGGTTGATTCCTACATCCTTGATGAGTTTAGCCTTAATAATAAAGCGCCAGTTGGTGATAGGGTTGGCGTTTACTGCAATGTCCGTGGCTTTAATACAAGGGAACCTATTGAAGCACCAATCAGAAGTGCTTTACCGATTTGGAACCGATATTAACATAAAAGCACAGGTTGACAGCTATTTTAAAAAAATAAGTCACGGGTATGAGGTCGAGGTGACCATTTTCTCAATCGATGAACTTGAACTGGACTATTTTGCTCGTCCAAAAGTCAAACTAAGGTTGCCAGTGGCGTTAGATATCGGGGCTGTCGTCAGCGCCGAGGTTAAATTGTCTCCGGTATTTGGTGTACTAAATTATGTCGGTTTCGATAAGGAGAAATTTTACCTTTCCAAAGGGTTAGTTGGGGAGATTGCCATAAGTCCCAAAAGCCACTTCATAGTAGAGAGTCACAGCCATTGGCGTGCTCGACTCCACAATGCGGTGACCAGGCATACCTCAGGCAGTCATTATCGGGGTTACTATCTGGCGCTCATTTTTGGCGACAGAAGCCAGTTAAAGCCCAATGACTGGCAAATGCTTAAACAGAGTGGTCTGTCCCACTTGATCGCCATCTCGGGTTTACATATCGGGATGGTGTTTGTTGTCGGCTTTGTGTTAGTGCGTGCAATAGCGCAATGGGTCGGATGGTTGCTACCAAGGCGCTGGCGCCATTTATTAACATTACAACGTCATTGGTTGAGTGCTCTTGCAGGGCTAGCTTTGGCGTTGACCTATGCTGCATTAGGCAATTTTGCGGTGTCGACAGTGAGAGCTCTGGTGATGTTGATGGTGGTTTACGGGCTGTCTGTCTCCCAGAGGCGTTTACCGTCAATGCTGATAGTGTTAATTACAGCTTGTGTGGTGGTGACCGTTGTACCTTTTTCGGCGGCCAGTAGCGGATTCTGGCTCTCGTTTCTGGCGGTAGTCTCTTTGATGATATCTGCTACGTTAACCCAGTCTTATTTTGGCATCAGGGCTATGCTCCTTACCCATCTGGCTTTGACTCTGTTATTTGTGCCGATTGTTCTCTACCTGTTTCAGGGGATAGCATCACTGACACCAATTTATAACTTGGTGTTTGTTCCCTGGTTTAGTTTTCTGGTTGTTCCGTTGTTGATGGCCGCAATGGTTTTTACTGCGTTAGGTTTACCTTGTGGATCTCTCTGGCGGCTGTTGGATACAGTCATGGTGCCCTTTGAAAATGCTATTAGTTTAGCGGACGCATTCTGGGTTGCACTGCCGGTCGATAATGCCATTTACGCTATTCCTTTGCTCATCGCGCTGGCTCTCGGACAAGTTGTCGCAAAACAGTGGTGTTTCATCTTTCTTATAGTCACCGTCTTTGGCGTTCAGTTCAGGTCAGTCAGCCGTCCGTTCTCTGTTCACTTTCTCGATGTTGGTCATGGGCTATCAGTGGTGATACAACAAGGGCGGGAAGCGGTAGTGTACGATACCGGCCGGGCCCGCGAGCACTTCTCGATGGCCAGTGCAGTGGTGACACCCAACCTATATGGGTTTGGTATAGCGCATTTAGAGGGGCTTATCATCAGTCATGCCGATAACGATCACTCTGGTGGTGAGCAGGTAATGGTCGAGGATTGGCGGCCAAATTGGGTGCGTAAACCAGATAAGACTTTAGGTAGTGAACCTTGTATAAGAGGTCAAAAGTGGCGTTGGCGGAGCGTCACATTTGAAGCGCTCTGGCCGCCAAAGCCGGTTTCACGTGCCTATAATCCCCATTCTTGTGTCGTGTTGGCCACTTTTCACTGGAAAGGTGGTGAGGAAAGGGTGCTGTTAACTGGCGATATAGAAAAGATGAGTGAAATACTCATCAGTCGTCAACTCAAGCCTTATACGCTTTCGGTAATGAGCGTCCCCCATCATGGCAGTTCCACTTCTTCTTCTAAGTATTTACGGCAAGTACTGATTGCTGAGAACGCGGTAGCCTCTACCCAGTACCACTCAAGATGGAAACTACCCAACCCCAAAGTGAAAGAGAGTTACCAGCAACAGGGTATTAATTGGTATGAGACCGGGAGGGATGGTGCGGTAAGTTTGCGCTTCATTGATGGAGAAATGACCGTTTCCACACTTAGAGCCCAGAACCTCGACCCATGGTATAGGCAGATGTTACGAAGCAGAGTAGAATGACGCAATAGATAAAAGAAACTGAACAATAATTATGTCGCTAAATCAAGATGAAACGACGCTGCAGACCTTTAAGCGCCTATGGACTTATATTCGCGAGTATAAAAAAGGACTGGTCGTAGCCGTTATTGCATTGGTCATCAATGCTGCCGCCGATACTTACATGCTGTCACTGCTTAAGCCACTTCTGGATGAAGGTTTCGGCGATGTGGAGTCTAATTTTCTAAAGATCCTTCCTCTTATTATTCTTGGGATGATGTTCATTCGGGGCACCAGTGGGTTTGTTTCAACTTACTGTTTGAGTTGGGTTTCTGGCAAGGTGGTCATGGAGTTGAGACGAAAGCTGTTTCGTCACTTTATGCACATGCCTGTGGCTTTTTTTGATAAAGAGTCGACGGGTGGACTATTGTCTCGTATTACCTATGATTCCGAGCAAGTAGCCGGGGCGACTAGCCGCTCACTGGTCAGTATTGTACGTGAAGGTGCCAGCATCATTGGCCTGTTGATTCTAATGTTCTGGAGCAGTTGGCAGTTGTCACTGGTGTTACTTGTTATCGCACCACTCGTTGCTTGGGCGATTAGCGTGGTTTCGAAGCGATTTCGAAAAATCTCGCGAAACATGCAGACATCCATGGGGCATATGACTACATCAGCGGAGCAGATGCTGAAAGGTCACAAGGTAGTTCTTAGCTATGGTGGTCAGCAGGTAGAAGGTGAGCGCTTTGACCAGATGAGCAATCAGATGCGACAACAAACCATGAAAATGGTAGCGGCCTCAGCTATAGCGAACCCGGTTATTCAGATGATCGCCTCACTAGCGTTGGTTGCAGTGTTGTATCTGGCCAGTTTTGATGAGATCCGCAATCAACTGACAGCCGGTACCTTTACGGTTATCTTCTCGGCTATGTTTTCATTGATGCGTCCGCTTAAAGCTCTTACCGGGGTGACTGCTGAGTTCCAACGTGGTATGGCAGCAAGCCAGACCCTGTTTAGCTTGATGGACTTGGACACTGAGCGAGATACCGGTGCGGTTGAACTGAGCAAGGTAAAGGGTGATATCAGGGTTAACGACGTCACATTTACCTATGAGGGAACAGAAAAACCGGCTCTTCGCCATGTGAGTTTTGACCTGCCCGCAGGTAAGACTCTGGCCCTTGTAGGGCGCTCTGGTTCCGGTAAAAGTACCATCGCGAATTTGTTTACCCGTTTCTATGACCTGGACAGCGGTAGTATCGAACTGGATGGTCACAAGATTGACGACATTAAACTAAAGAATTTGCGTAAACATTTTGCTCTCGTTTCTCAGAACGTGCACCTGTTTAACGACACTATTGCAAATAACATTGCCTATGCTGCCGAAGGTGAATATAGCCGTGAGCAAATAGAGCACGCGGCGAAACTGGCACATGCAATGGAGTTCATTGAAGGTATGGAAGAGGGGCTTGATACCGTCATCGGAGAAAATGGTGCAAGTTTGTCAGGTGGACAGCGACAGCGTGTTGCAATCGCCCGGGCGCTGTTACGCGATGCACCGGTTTTGATTCTGGATGAGGCAACGTCTGCTTTGGATACTGAATCGGAAAGAGCGATTCAATCGGCTCTTGATGAACTTCAGAAAGACAAAACAGTGCTGGTGATCGCGCATCGTCTTTCAACCATTGAACAAGCTGATGAGATCCTGGTGGTCGACGATGGTGAGATCATTGAACGAGGCGATCATCAATCCTTGCTGGAGCACAAAGGAGCGTATGCTCAGCTTCATAAAATCCAGTTTGGTGATCACTAGTGATCGACAAACTCTGGTTCAACCGCCATCCTCTTTACTACTTTCTGTGGCCACTTTTGTGGCCACTGAGCCTCGTCTATCGAACCATTGCGAAAAATCGCAGAGCGGCCTATTGCTCGGGGGCAAAACCAAGCTATCAGGCTAATGTTCCAGTTATTGTCGTGGGAAACATAACGGCAGGTGGAAACGGAAAAACGCCCATGGTGATTTGGCTGGTGGAGCGATTGAAACAGCAGGGGCTAAAGCCTGGTGTGGTTTCCCGGGGCTACGGTGGCAAGGCAGAGCAATATCCGCTGCTGGTTACCGCCGAAACCTCAACTAAGTGCTGTGGTGATGAGCCTAAGCTCATCTTCGAGCGCACTCGAGTACCGGTGTGCGTTGATCCTGTTCGATCAAATGCAGTTAAAAAGCTGGAGTCAATGAATGTGGATGTAATCATCACTGACGATGGATTACAGCATTATAAGTTATCGCGTGCATTTGAAATTGTTGTTGTTGATGGTACACGGAGATTTGGCAATGGGCATTCTATCCCGCTGGGCCCGTTACGAGAACCCGTGTCACGCCTGAAGGACGTTGATTTAATCGTCGTGAATGGCGGGGAAACGGTCAGCTCTGATGAGAAAAAGTTCGAGCTACAACCAGATAATGCTGTCAATTTGCAAACCGGTGAGCAAATGCCCGTTACTGAATTAGGGAAGCTGGCTGCGTTCGCAGGTATTGGTCACCCGCCACGGTTTTTTAACACGTTACGCAAACTAGGTGCTGACCTTGCTGTCGAGCAAGGTTTCGCCGATCATAAAGATTTTGAACCCTCGCAATTGTTCGCTTTGGGTCAGGGCGTCGATAATGTCCTAATGACCGAAAAAGATGCGGTAAAATGCCGAACTTTTGCTAAAGATAATTGGTGGTATTTGCCTGTTTCAGCTCAATTTACTCAACAGGACAGCGGGCAAATACTCGAAAAAATAAACAAGGTAATAGAAAGTTATGGATCACAGACTTCTTGAAATCGTGGCATGCCCGGTATGCAAAGGAAAACTGACGTTTGACAAAGACAAGCAGGAACTTATTTGTAAGCTGGACAGGCTTGCTTACCCGATCAAAGAAGGGATACCTGTGTTGCTTGAGCCAGAAGCGAGACAGATGAGCATGGAAGAGGGGCGCTAATGTCGTTTACAGTGATCATTCCGGCCAGGTATGAGTCGTCTCGACTACCCGGGAAACCATTGGCTGATATTGGCGGTATGCCAATGATTCAGCATGTGTATGAGCGTTCACTGCAGTCTGGAGCAGAACGCGTTATCGTCGCGACTGATGATTCTAGAGTCGAGCGGGCTGTTCAGGCCTTTGGTGGTGAAGTGTGTATGACTTCTGCTCAGCATGAGTCAGGTACTGAGCGTCTGGCCGAAGTGGTTGAGCAAATGAACATCGACCCTCAACACATAGTGGTAAACGTGCAGGGAGATGAACCGCTTATTCCAACCAGCATTATTGCTCAGGTAGCGGGTAATCTCGAAGACAGCACAGCACCCATGGCGACGTTGGGTGTGCAGATCGAAAACGAAGCAGAGACCTTTAATCCCAATGCGGTGAAGGTTGTGACCGATGAACAAGGGTATGCCTTGTATTTTAGTCGTGCCACAATCCCATGGGACAGGGACGCATACGCGCTCGAACCAAAGAAGAAGTCTTCAAGCCCATTGCTACGCCATATCGGAATTTATGCCTATCGTGCAGGCTTTATAAAGACCTATGTTGAATGGGCTCCCAGCGCTCTGGAAAAGATCGAATGTCTGGAGCAGTTGCGTGTACTTTGGTATGGCGAGAAGATCCATGTAGCGGTGGCTCAGGAAGCTCCGCCTGCGGGTGTCGATACACCTGAGGATCTTGAACATGTACGCAGATTGGTCGCCTCTCAATAGAAACGACCTCATCATTATTTGCTCAAGGCCGGGTGATTGGATGGTAACTCAACCCATTCACCTGGCTGAAGTCCGTTGAGCTCAAACTGTCCCATCGATACACGTATTAGCCTTAATGTTGGAAAACCAATATTCGCGGTCATGCGCCGTACTTGTCTGTTTCGTCCTTCAATAATCGTAATGCTTATCCAGGTAGTGGGGATATTAGCTCGAAAGCGCACCGGAGGCGTTCTTTCCCAAACATCGGGTTGTTCTATACGCTCTACGCGCGCAGGTAGCGTTGGGCCGTCTTTGAGCGTGACACCGTGACGCAGTTTGTTTAAATCCTCTTCCGTCGGGACTCCGTCTACCTGAACCCAATAGGTCTTTTCAGATTTTGATTTCGGTTGCGTTAACCGAGCCTGCAAGATGCCGTCATTAGTCAGAACCATCAACCCTTCACTGTCCCTATCCAGTCTGCCAGCGGCATACACATCCTTCACGGAAATGAAGTCCGCCAGGGTGTTGCGGCCTTCGCCATCGGTAAACTGGCTAAGTGTATCGTAAGGTTTATTGAATAATATTACTTTGCGCTCAGAAACAGATAGTCGTTTCTTATCGGGTTTAGAACCGGTAGCTGAATGGCGTTTGTTGGGGCGCTTTTTAATCCGGCCCCCTTGGTTCGACTCTTGTTTGAAACGAGCTCCCGGCGCGCGTTTGCGGCCCTTTGGTTTTCCCGCCGCTGTTTTAATCGTCATGTTAACTACCTTGCAAAAATGTAAACAAACTGTGTGCTGGAGTTTTGTCTACTGACGTTTTGAGCTATCATAAGCGCGCTCAAAAACAGGAATAACGCACAAGATAATAGACTAATTGGCCAAATTTGTTTAATTATAAGTGCTTAGGATTTCGTTTGACTGAACAGATAACGCGCAATCTAGTGGGTTTTTATCTGCATCTAACTTGGATTGACCACAGATTGTGTCCAGTCATAACGTTTACGCAGCTCAGTTTAAAGCTGCGTTAATTGATAAGGGTAGCCTTACCCGATTAGAACGATAGGGAAATTTCATGCCTACAGAAAAGCCGACAATCATCTATACCATTACTGATGAAGCGCCAGCGCTTGCGACATACTCGCTACTGCCAATTATTCAGTCTTTCACCGCTTCATCTGGTATTAATGTTGAAACACGAGACATCTCACTTGCAGGGCGTATCATTGCTAACTTCCCTGAATACCTGAAAGAAGAGCAACGTATTGGCGATGCACTTGCAGAGCTAGGTGAGCTAGCGAAAACGCCAGAAGCAAACATCATTAAGCTGCCAAATATCTCAGCATCGATTCCACAGCTACAAGCGGCCATTAAAGAATTGCAAGCCAACGGCTACGACCTGCCTGACTATCCAGAAGAGCCGAACTCAGCTGAGCAGGAAGCGATCAAAGCGACATACGACAAGATTAAGGGCAGTGCGGTCAACCCGGTTCTACGTGAAGGTAACTCAGACCGTCGCGCACCACTGTCTGTGAAAAACTATGCTAAGAAAAATCCACACTCAATGGGTGCATGGTCTAAAGATTCGAAATCACATGTATCAAGCATGTCAGGTAACGACTTCTTTGGCAGTGAAAAGTCTGTAACCGTTGCTGAGGCGACGGACGTTAAGATCCAGTTCACTTCAGCACAGGGTGATGTCAAGGTTCTGAAAGAGAAAGTAGCATTACAAAGTGGTGAAATCATAGACGCTTCTGTGATGAACAAAAATGCATTGGTTGCTTTCTTTGAAGAGCAAGTTGCCGAGGCTAAGAAGCAAGATGTATTGCTGTCTCTGCACATGAAAGCAACCATGATGAAGGTATCGGATCCGGTGATCTTTGGCCATGCGGTTAAAGTTTACTATAAAGATGTGTTTGCTAAGCACGGCGCATTGTTCGAAGAAATTGGCGTTGACGTTAACAATGGTATTGGTGACGTGTACGCGAAGATCGCGACGCTACCGGCTGAGAAGAAAGCAGAAATTGAAGCAGACTTAGCTGCTGTTTATGAGACTCAGCCTCCACTGGCGATGGTAGATTCCGACCGCGGTATCACCAACCTGCACGTACCTAGTGATATCATCGTCGATGCATCTATGCCAGCGATGCTGCGTTCCTCTGGCCAAATGTGGGGTCCGGATGGTAAGCAGAAAGACACGAAAGCAATGATACCTGATCGCAGCTACGCAAGTATCTATCAGGCAGTTATCGATTTCTGTAAAGAGAATGGTGCATTCGATCCAACGACAATGGGTAGCGTGCCTAACGTTGGCTTGATGGCTCAGAAAGCAGAAGAGTACGGCTCACACGACAAGACATTTATTCTTGAGCAGACTGGTAAAGTTGAAGTCGTTGACGCGGCAGGTAATGTTTTGATTGAACAACCTGTAGAGGAAGGGGATATCTTCCGCATGTGTCAGGTTAAAGACGCACCAATCCAGGACTGGGTGAAACTGGCGGTAACGCGTGCTCGTGCCTCTGAGACACCAGCGGTATTCTGGCTAGATGAAAATCGAGCTCATGATGCTGAACTTATCAAGAAAGTGAAACAGTATCTGCCTGAACACGACACATCAGGACTTGAGATTCACATCAAGTCGCCTCTGGATGCGACTCTGTTCTCGCTAGCGCGCATTAAGCAAGGCCAGGATACGATTTCGGTCACGGGCAACGTACTGCGTGACTACCTAACCGATCTGTTCCCGATATTAGAACTGGGTACATCGGCTAAGATGCTGTCTATTGTTCCGCTAATGAACGGTGGTGGTCTGTTTGAGACAGGCGCGGGCGGTTCGGCACCTAAGCACGTACAGCAGGTTCAAAAAGAAAACCACTTGCGTTGGGACTCATTGGGAGAATTCCTGGCATTGGCGGCTTCTCTGGAGCACCTGGCAGTTGTTTCTGGTAAGGCGCAGGCCAATGTTCTGGCGAAAGCTTTGGATGAGGCTACAGGTAAGTTCCTGGATAACAACAAGTCACCATCACGCAAAGTGGGTGAGCTGGATAACCGTGGCTCTCACTACTATCTGGCTCTTTACTGGGCACAGGCACTGGCACTGCAAACGGAAGACAACGAACTGGCGAGCCAGTTTGCGCCGATCGCTGAGCAATTGGCATCCAATGAAAGTGTGATTGTGTCTGAGCTGAATAATGCGCAAGGTGTAGCAGGTGATCTGGGGGGTTATTATCAACCGGACAACGCAAAAGCCTCACCGCTGATGCGCCCTAGTGCGACACTGAATAGCATTATTGGCTAACAGCACGTCACTCATCAAGCATTAAAAAAACCACCGAAAGGTGGTTTTTTTTTGTGGTCGTGTCTTCTGTGTGAGTCGTTGACGGTAGAACTACTTCGCTAAGTCACCTTCAACAGGGGTAACTTCGCTCGCGTGAAAGCCCTTTGGCCCTTCTTCTACTTCGTAGTTTACTTGTTGTCCTGCTTTCAGTGTACGGTACCCATCCATCTTGATTGTGGAGTAGTGGGCAAAAATGTCACCATCTTCGCCTTCCGGGCAAATAAAACCAAATCCTTTGGCGTTGTTAAACCATTTTACTGTACCTGTAGCCATGCTATACATCCCTCATGCATTTTGTTACTGAAGTCGTTTCGAAGACACTGACCTGTTGCTGCAAATTCTTCTTCACGGTGACTAAATTCTCCAATGACAACGCATGTTGTCCCCAGTACGGAATCCGTATTGAGTTGGGGTAAATTGCGTCAGGTTATTCTTACTAAGCGAGGAATACCGATGCAAAAGTTGTTAAATTTTAGTCACTAATTAACCACTGTAGTCAAACATTGGGCGTAGTCAATAGGAAAGTCGTATAAATAACTACATATTCTATACATATGCGCTTTGGTTTTAACAAAAGTGTAAAATGATACTTCTGTTTGCACCGGCTTCATGTATTCTAACTAGTAGGGAGGCGAAAGTTTTTCAAACGTGGCTCATATGTGATACACACTAATAGCATTGTTTTGTTTGCAGCGATACAATTGGTGCATTAGTCTCTTTTATTAGAGATGTTTTTCGAGTGTTGATATGGGGTTAATCTGGGCTGCAAGATTGGCAACATAACTTACACAGTGTTTTGAAATGTAAAGAAAACTCTCAAACATTTGGCCATGAGTAAAAATTTTGAATGGGTGACTCCAGACTCAGACTTACTGGAGAAAGAAAAAACTAAGGTTGAGCCGCCGGCAATGTACAACGTTATCCTCAATAACGATGACTATACGCCGATGGACTTTGTAGTAGAAATCTTGGAACGCTTTTTTTCACTCAACGAAGATAAAGCGACTCAAGTGATGTTAGCGGTACACTATGAGGGGAAAGCCATCTGTGGTACCTACACATCTGAAGTCGCGGAAACGAAAGTTGCTCAAGTGACCATGTATTCAAGGGAACATGAACACCCACTATTGTGTACCATGGAAAAAGCCTAATTTTCGCATGGATGACGTTTGTCATTCCTTAGGAGGTACTTATGCTTAACAAAGAATTAGAATCGAGTCTGAATGGTGCATTTGCTCGTGCCCGTGATAAAAGACATGAATTCATGACCGTAGAGCATCTCCTTTTAGCTTTGTTGGAAAATGACTCGGCTAAAGAGGCCTTAACCGCTTGTAACGCAAACCTCGAGAATTTGCGCAACGAGTTGGACACGTTTATCGATCAAACCACGCCCCTTATTCCCGAAAGTGACGACACCAGAGAAACTCAGCCTACCTTGAGCTTCCAGCGTGTCCTTCAACGCGCTGTCTTTCATGTTCAGTCTTCTGGGCGCAGTGAAGTCACGGGTGCCAATGTTTTAGTGGCAATTTTCAGCGAACAAGAGTCTCATGCAGCTTACTTGTTGAAGAAAAATGATATTAGTCGCCTCGATATCGTTAACTTTATTTCCCATGGCATTACTAAAAACGCCGGCCCTTCTGGAGATGAACCATCGAGTGGCTCATTAGGTGGCAGTAGTGAGAACATTGAGGAAGCCAATGGTGAAGACCGTTTGGAAAGTTTTGCTACTAACCTGAACCTGGTAGCGAAAGCTGGCAATATCGATCCGTTAATTGGCCGAGATAAAGAGCTGGAGCGCACGATTCAGGTGTTATGTCGTCGCCGTAAGAACAACCCATTGTTAGTGGGTGAGGCTGGCGTAGGCAAAACTGCTATTGCTGAAGGTCTGGCTTGGAGAATTGTTGAAGGTCAGGTGCCTGAGGTTATCAAAGACAGTGTGATTTACTCACTGGATATCGGCTCCCTGTTGGCGGGGACGAAATATCGTGGTGACTTTGAGAAGCGCTTCAAGGCGATTCTGAAGCAGCTTGAAAAAGAAGACGATGCCATTTTGTTCATCGACGAAATCCACACCATTATCGGTGCCGGGGCGGCGTCGGGCGGACAAGTGGACGCGGCGAACCTGATTAAACCACTGTTAAGTAGTGGAAAACTGCGTTGTATTGGCTCAACGACTTATCAGGAGTACAGCAACATCTTTGATAAAGAGCGTGCATTGTCTCGTCGATTCCAGAAAATCGACGTTGTCGAGCCGTCTCTTGATGATACAACTAAGATCCTGATGGGGCTCAAACCAAAATATGAAGAGCACCATGAGGTACGGTACACCAATAAGGCGTTACGTGCTGCGGTAGAACTTTCTGCCAAATATATTAATGAGCGCCACTTACCTGACAAAGCGATTGATGTTATCGACGAAGCCGGTGCGAGAAGCCGCCTGGTCCCTGCTAGTCGACGCAAAAAGACTGTCGGTGTGGCGGACATCGAAGCCATGGTGGCGAAAATGGCACGTATTCCGGAGAAGTCGGTGTCATCGTCTGATAAAGACATTCTGCAAAATCTTGATGACAAGATGAAGATGTTGGTATTTGGTCAGGACGATGCAATCGATGTGCTGTGTGAAGCGATCAAGATGACCCGTGCCGGATTAGGTAATGAAGACAAACCAGTGGGTTCATTCCTGTTTGCAGGCCCGACTGGTGTGGGTAAAACGGAAGTGACGGTACAGCTGTCCAAGCTGCTTGGTATTGAATTGCTTCGCTTTGACATGTCAGAGTACGGAGAGCGACATTCGGTAAGCCGATTGATCGGTGCACCTCCGGGCTATGTGGGTTACGATCAGGGCGGCTTACTGACTGACGCGGTAATTAAACATCCCCACTCAGTCGTGCTTCTGGACGAAATCGAAAAAGCTCACCCAGATATCTTCAACTTGCTGTTGCAGGTGATGGATAACGGTACGCTGACAGACAATAACGGTCGTAAAGCCGATTTCCGTAATGTTATCTTAGTGATGACCAGTAATGCGGGTGTGGCTGAAACGGAGAAGAAATCCATTGGTCTTATCCAGCAGGATCACAAGCCGGATGCTATGGGGGCCATTAAACGCGTGTTTACCCCTGAGTTCCGTAACCGTCTGGATGGCATCATTTGGTTTAACAGCTTGGATGATCGTGTGATTCATCAGGTGGTCGACAAGTTTATCGTCGAACTTCAGGCTCAGCTGGATTCAAGAGGCGTTTCACTGGAAGTCTCTGATGAAGCTCGTGACTGGCTTGCCGTTAAAGGCTATGACAAAACCATGGGTGCAAGACCAATGGGGCGTGTGATTCAGGACAAACTGAAGAAACCGCTGGCAAACGAGTTGCTATTTGGATCCCTAGTTGATGGCGGGACAGTGAAAGTCACGTTGGATAACGATGATCTGGTCTTCGAGTATATGGGCTCGAAGGAAGAGGCCGAAGCTCATCATTGATAAGCGCAGTAAACAAAAAACGGAGCCTAGGCTCCGTTTTTTTGTGTTCGGTTAAACTTAAAGATTAACGAGCACGGAAGACGATGCGACCTTTTGATAGGTCATATGGAGTCATCTCTACAGTTACTTTGTCACCAGTAAGGATACGGATATAGTTTTTACGCATCTTACCAGAGATGTGTGCAGTAACTACGTGACCGTTTTCTAGTTCAACACGGAACATTGTGTTTGGTAGAGTATCAAGGACAGTGCCTTGCATCTCAATTACGTCTTCTTTAGCCATTTAATCCTCTTTCGAAATGTGGCGTTTTTATCGGCAGGCATTGTGCCGATAAAATCTTTATATGTAAAGTTGCGCTGTATTCTACCCTTGCCAACGCTGATTTACTAGCCTTTGATGAGGCCTAAAGCGGGTTTTGTAGTTCATCGCTGCACAGTCATCGATCTGATAGCCTAAATACAGCCACTGTTTATTGTATTGTTGACAGAAGTCTAATTGGCACAGAACAGCATATGTACCAAGGGATAGCGGATAGTCTGGATCGTAGAAAGTATAGAAGGCACTTGCGCTGTCTTCGAGAACATCGGTAATCGCAACACCGATGAGTGTATCCCCATCAAACACATTAAGATAATGCATCGATAGCCATGAGCACTGGGCAAAATCGAAAAATTCCCGCTCGCGAGGTGGATACATGCTGCCAGAGGAATGTCGGTGCTCGATATAACGAGAGTAGAGTTCGAACCAATCGGAATGCAGCTCGGTCGAGATTTCCCAGCGCAGATGCCTGGCTTTTGAGCGTAGCCGTTTCTGACTCTTTGAAGGATGAAATTCAGCAACTTTGACTCTGAGAGCATCGCAGGCCAGACAGTGATCGCACTGCGGTTTGTATATCGCATCACCGCTGCGACGAAAACCGTTTGCTAATAGCATTTCGTAGTTACTGTCACAGTGAAGTTCTTTTTCGAGTACGATCGCGACTCGCTCTTCACGTCCCGGCAGGTAACTGCAATCTTGCTTACGACTTAATCCTATCCTGATTTGCTGTACAGCCATATTCATTTACTTCTCTCCATCTCAGTAGCAAATGATAGCTCTTGCGGCACAAAACAGGAAGTATGCACCGGTTTCTGTCGATAGGAATGAAGTTTTTCGATGAATGACTCACGACTGATTTCCTTGGCACCTAAGGACTCAAGGTGTGGATTCATGACCTGACAGTCAATCATCCGACCACCGTTAGCGCAAAAATGTCGACAGAAGTACCACAGTGCGATTTTCGAAGCGTTGGTTGCCAGCGAGAACATTGACTCACCACAAAATACTTGCCCAATCGACAGTCCGTACAGGCCTCCAATTAAGCGATGCTCATCCCATACTTCGATTGAGTGACAGTGACCTTGTTGTGCCAGTTCGATGTAGGCATTTTGCATATCTTCATTGAGCCAGGTTTCTTCGACTGGACGGGTACTGGCACAGTAGTGGATGACTTCCGGCGTACTCATATTAAGCGTGACTCGGTAACGGGTCTTACGTTGAAATTTCTTGAGGCTGCGCGATGGGGTATAGGTTTGCGGATCAAATATCGCTCGGGGAGCCGGACTCCACCACAATAGAGGCTCATTGGGACCAAACCAGGGGAAGACTCCTTGCTGATAAGCGCTCAGCAGCCGGGACGGACTGAGATCGCCCCCAAATGCGAGTAGGCCATTAGGTTCCTCCAAAGCTTCAAACGGAGAAGGGAAACTATAGTCGGTGTCACTGAGCTCAGTAAGGTAGATGGTCATAAACGGATTAGTGTCTTTTCCTTTAGCTAAAAGTATACGCAATTTTCAACTGTACTAGTCAACTAGTATTGATTGGTTGCTAATTGAGCGCTCAATGGGTTTTAGGGCTGGTGTTTACGGGTTATTTTCGTTAGGCTGCAATTACGAAGAATTATTGAGGATGCTTCAAATACAGGAATGAAGCATCGACAAAGGATTAGACACCATCAATGGAAAGCTTAACACTCCAACCTATTAAAAAAGTATCTGGAACCGTAAATCTTCCTGGTTCAAAAAGCGTTTCCAACCGTGCACTGTTGCTTGCAGCGCTTGCAGAAGGCACCACCACGTTAACCAACCTGCTTGATAGCGATGACATCAGACATATGCTTAATGCTTTGACCCAATTAGGCGTTGAGTATCAATTATCTGCAGACAAAACACAATGCGTTGTCAGAGGTTTGGGTAAGCCTTTTTCTGTTACTGAGCCTACAGAGCTGTTCCTGGGTAATGCTGGGACCGCAATGCGTCCTTTGGCTGCCGCTCTCTGCCTTGGGCAGGGTGAGTATGTGCTAACTGGCGAGCCACGTATGAAAGAGCGTCCAATTGGTCACTTGGTTGATGCTCTGGTAGAAGCGGGAGCGGACATTACCTATCTGGAAAATGAGCACTATCCACCGTTGAAAATTGTCGGTACAGGCTTAAAGGGCGGACATGTGAAAATTGACGGGTCGATCTCCAGTCAGTTTCTTACCGCTTTCCTGATGTCGGCTCCTCTAGCGGACGCGGATGTAACGATTGAAATTGTTGGTGAGTTGGTGTCTAAGCCATACATCGACATTACCCTGCACATTATGAAGCAGTTTGGGGTGGAAGTAGAGCACGATAATTATCAGCAGTTTGTGATTCGAAGTGGTCAGCAATACCGTTCACCGGGTCAATTCCTGGTAGAAGGCGATGCCTCATCTGCGTCATACTTTTTGGCCGCTGCAGCTATTAAAGGTGGTGAAATTAAAGTCACCGGTATTGGTAAAAACAGCATTCAAGGGGATATCCACTTTGCCGATGCGCTTGAAAAAATGGGTGCTCAGATTGAATGGGGTGAGGATTACATTCTTTGTCGAAAGGGCGAACTGAACGGCATAGATATGGATTACAACCACATTCCTGATGCAGCGATGACCATTGCGACCACGGCACTCTTTGCGAAGGGTACGACAGCGATTCGTAATGTTTACAACTGGCGCGTTAAAGAAACAGATCGTTTGGCTGCCATGGCCACAGAACTGAGAAAGGTAGGAGCGACAGTGGAGGAAGGCGAGGATTACATTATCGTTGAACCTGCTGCAGAGCTAAAGCATGCTGCTATCGATACTTACGATGATCACCGTATGGCGATGTGTTTCTCTCTGGTGGCGTTGAGTGATACTCCGGTGACCATTAATGACCCCAAATGTACCTCAAAAACATTCCCGGATTACTTTGATAAACTGTCCGGTTTGAGCCAATAAACGCGAAACGCCCCTTAATCAAAGGGGCGTTTTTTGTCGGCAAAACGAATTTTACTTGAGTGTAAACTCTTTAGATAAGTGGTGGGCCAGGTACTTAAACATATTGAAAACTGCCGTGGTTTTTTCTGTTGGCAGACCGTTACTGTCTAGGAAGTAGTTGCCCTTGAATACCAGCACGCCGTCTTTTTCCTCGACGCTATCTGCGCGCATTCCTTCTATATAATCATCGTGTTCCTGGATGATTTGGTTGGCAATTAAAAGTAGATCGAACTGTGTAATAGCATTTTTTTGTGACATATTGATGCCCATTTCTAAATAACGACAATGGCCGTAGTGTATACCTAAGTTAACGTGATATGAAGGTTGCTTGTTATATGTGTTGCTAATAATCGTAGTTGAGTGAATATATATCAGGTCATAGTCTGGATATTTGGCAGTACACTCAAGCGTATCTTGCATCAACAAATTTCTTAGCTATAGTTAGCAGCAATTTGTGATGTGACACAAATTTTGATTATTGTTGCTAGTCAACCGTGGTCTTTGACGTTTACTATTGCGCCATTTTTCAAGTAGAGAACGCATTCTGATCGGACATTTGTCGAGCAATTAGAATCTAATTGCAAAAAAACTGGTTGATCTTCTTTTGTTCTCGCTCAATAGTAAAAAGAAGCATAAATTTCGAACATCGTGCGATTAAATGTCGCAATGTGATATAGGACGTTAGTGTCATTATGGGAAAGTCACTGGTTATAGTGGAGTCACCTGCAAAGGCTAAAACTATTAACAAATACCTGGGTAAAGACTTTGTCGTCAAGTCGAGTGTGGGTCACGTGCGTGACTTGCCGACTGCCGGTCAAAGTACAGGTAAAAAAGCCGCAGCTGTGTCTACTAAAGGCTTAAGTGCGGAAGAAAAAGCACGCATTAAAAAAGAGAAAGACCGCAAGGCGCTAATCAAAAAGATGGGCATTAACCCATACGATGATTGGGCAGCGAACTACCAAGTTCTGCCTGGAAAGGAGAAAGTGGTTGCTGAGTTGCAGAAACTGGCCAAAGATGCTGACCACGTTTATCTCGCAACCGATTTGGACCGCGAAGGAGAAGCCATCGCTTGGCACCTTCGTGAGATCATCGGTGGCGATGAAGAGCGATATAAGCGAGTAGTCTTTAACGAAATCACTAAAAACGCTATCCAACAGGCTTTCCAGGATCCTGGTGAGTTGAATATGGATGGGGTTAATGCCCAGCAAGCACGTCGTTTCCTCGATCGCGTTGTTGGTTTTATGGTTTCGCCGCTACTTTGGAAAAAAGTGGCCAGAGGCTTGTCCGCAGGTCGTGTGCAGTCTGTAGCAGTAAAACTGTTGGTTGAGCGTGAACGAGAAATCAACGCGTTTATTCCTGAAGAGTTCTGGGATATTCACGCTGACACTAAAACTGGTGATAAAACGGACTTTCGTTTGTTGGTGGCTCAAAAGCAGGGTAAAGCATTCAAACCTGTTAATGAGGCCGAAGCTAAATCCGCCGTCGCGGTTTTGGATAAAGCCACTTATGAAGTGTGCAAGCGTGAAGATCGTCCGACACAAAGTAAGCCTTCCGCGCCATATATCACATCAACGCTGCAGCAAGCGGCAAGTACACGTCTTGGCTATGGTGTGAAAAAAACAATGATGCTCGCTCAGAGACTCTATGAAGCGGGTTATATTACATATATGCGTACTGACTCGACCAACTTGAGTGCCGAAGCAGTAGACGCTGTACGAGGCTATATTGGTACTGAGTTCGGTGACGCCTATCTGCCAGCCAAACCAAATTTCTACGGCAGCAAAGAAGGTGCTCAAGAGGCGCACGAAGCCATTCGACCTTCTGATGTGAACGTAAAAGTTGATGACCTTAACGGTATGGAAGCGGATGCTCACAAGCTGTACGCTTTAATCTGGAACCAGTTTGTTGCGTGTCAAATGACACCTGCAAAATACGATTCTACGACCATCAGTGTAAAAGCGGATGAATACACCCTTAAAGCCAAGGGGCGTATTTTGAAATTTGATGGCTGGACTCGAGTCCAGCGTCCGATGGGTAAGAATGAAGACGCAATCTTGCCAGCAGTGCAATTGGGTGACAAGCTGGATCTTGTTGCTTTGGATCCTAAGCAGCACTTCACCAAGCCGCCCGCGAGATATACCGAAGCCGCTTTGGTTAAAGAACTTGAGAAGCGTGGCATTGGCCGTCCATCAACTTATGCTTCGATCATTTCTACCATCCAGGATCGTGGTTATGTCAAAGTTGAACAGCGTCGTTTTTATGCTGAGAAGATGGGTGAGATCGTGACAGATCGTCTTGATGACAGTTTCACCGATCTGATGAACTATGATTTCACAGCCCGAATGGAGCAGAAGCTCGACCAAATCGCTGAAGGTGATGCAAACTGGAAGGGCGTACTGAACGAATTCTTCGAAGAGTTTACGACTGACCTTGGTAAAGCTGAACAAGATGAAGAGCACGGCGGTATGAAGCCGAACCACATTGTGATGACGGATATTGAGTGTCCTACGTGTTCACGTCCAATGGGGATTCGAACGGCATCGACCGGTGTATTCCTTGGCTGTTCCGGTTACGCACTACCACCTAAGGAACGTTGTAAGACGACCATTAACCTTGGGGATGAAGAAGGTATCATTAACGTTCTTGAAGAGGACGTCGAAACGGCTGCGCTAAGAGCGAAGAAACGTTGCCCAATTTGTGAAACTGCTATGGACGCGTACCTAATCGATGATAAGCGTAAGCTTCACGTTTGTGGTAATAACCCTAACTGTGATGGTTATGTCGTCGAACATGGTGAGTACAAAGTTAAAGGATACGATGGTCCTACTGTTGAGTGCGACAAGTGTGGCTCCGAAATGGTTCTCAAGAACGGCCGTTTTGGTAAGTACATGGATTGCACAAGTGAAGACTGTAAGAATACTCGTAAGATCCTGAAAAATGGCGAGATCGCTCCGCCAAAAGAAGACCCGGTACACTTCCCAGAGCTACCGTGTGAAAACTCAGACGCATACTTTGTCTTACGCGATGGTGCCTCGGGGCTATTTATGGCAGCGAGTAACTTCCCTAAATCTCGCGAAACGAGAGCGCCTCTTGTCAGCGAGCTGGCGAGATTTAAAGAACGATTGTCACCGAAGTTTATCTATCTTGCCGATGCGCCAACGGAAGACCCAGATGGTCGTCCGACTGTGGTTCGCTTTAGCCGTAAAACGAAAGAGAATTACATACGTTCTGAAATTGATGGAAAACCATCTGGATGGACAGGGCTATATGTTGACGGCAAATGGGAAATTACCGACAAACGTAAAAAGCCTAAAAAATAACCGGAATAAACGGTACGAAGAAAACAGCATCCATAAGGGTGCTGTTTTTTTATATGTACTAAAACGATTATTACCAATACAGTTTATATATTGACTAATAGGCGTCTCTTGCTGACTTCGTGGTCACTGGTCGTATAAGATACAGTTATTTGATTTAATTATATTTTTATAAATAACCATAGGTTTCGTGAAGTTAATGTTAACCTCATGTGTTGAGTATGTTTTATCGGTATGGCATTCTGTGAGGTAAGGCAGAAGTTTTAATGCAACTAAGCTCAATGTGCCGGAATGAGTGTTTGCTCATTGTATTCTTTATGGAAAGCGATAATTTAGAGAAAAGCCATATGCGGACTATGGTTGCGAGGAGGCTAAATAATAGACAGTCATATTAAAAAATAGACGAAAATACTGCTCTGGCTAATGATTGATATACAAGAATCAACGTTTGAATGCCTGAACGAATAATCAGGTTCGTCATCCGTTAAAAAACGAAGTTAGATACCCCCCTAATTTATAAGTATGTATCTGACTATAAATGGAAAAGCTGTAAAAAGACGGAGAAATCAATGGCTGGTGTATTAGGAATGATTCTTGCTGGTGGAGAGGGTTCTCGCCTGCGTCCTTTAACTGAATCGCGTAGTAAACCTGCGGTACCGTTCGGAGGGAGTTATCGTCTTATCGATTTTGCTCTCAACAACTTTATTAACGCAGATTTGATGCGCATTTACGTTCTTACTCAATTCAAATCACAATCCCTCTATCAACATATGAGGAAAGGCTGGAATCTGACAGGTATTACTGACAGGTTTATCGATCCTATTCCTGCTCAAATGCGCGACGGCAAGCGTTGGTATGAAGGGACGGCGGATGCAATTTATCAAAACGTACGATTTATCGAACTTGCTAATCCTGAGCACGTTTGTATTTTCGGCTCGGACCACATCTATAAGATGGACATCCGACAGATGCTGGACTTCCACAAGCGTAAAGAAGCGAAGCTGACAGTTTCCGCGCTTCGTATGCCATTGGCAGAGGCCTCGGAGTTTGGGGTTATCGAAGTGGATGAAGACGGTAGAATGATTGGTTTTGAAGAAAAGCCAGCCAACCCGAAATCCATTCCGGGTCATCCCGATATGGCGTTGGTTTCAATGGGCAACTATATTTTTGAAGCAGAAAGTCTTTGTAAAGAGCTGCGTTTGGATGCCGAAAATGAGGCCTCTAGCCATGACTTTGGTAAAGACATCATTCCTAAAATGTTCCCTGAAGGTGACGTATTCGTCTATGATTTCTCTACTAACAAAATCAGTGGCGAAAAAGACACCACCTACTGGCGTGATGTAGGTACTATCGATTCGTACTGGGCGGCGCACATGGATCTACTGCATGAAGATCCAGAGTTCTCACTGTATAACCGTAAGTGGCCACTGCATACTTACTATCCACCACTACCACCAGCAACCTTTGTGGATGCGGAACAAGAGAAAATAAGGGTAACAGATAGCTTGATTGCGGGCGGCAGTTACGTACGTGGATCTTCTATTTACAAGTCAGTATTAGGCTTTAGAAGTAACATTGCTGCTGGTTCAACAGTAAGTGAATCTGTTATTCTAGGTGATGTCAAAATTGGTGCTGGTTGTACAATCAAGCGCGCCATTATCGACAAGGACGTAGAAATTGCCCCTGGAACAGTGATTGGTGAGGATCTCGAACTGGACGCGAAGCGTTTCCATGTGTCTCCAGGTGGCATCGTTGTCATCAAGAAAGGGACAAAAGTTGGATTCTAAAATGAGAAACATAGATGTATGGTTTCCAGTTTCAGAGGTTCAGGGGCTCATCAAGAGCGGAGGCTTGGCGGATGTCGCCAAGGCTCTGCCAAAAGCTCTGCAGGAACTCGGCAAGCAGGTAGCGATAACCCTACCCGGTTATCAGAAATTACCAAATAAGCAAGACTACGAGTTCGTACTGGCCACTGAGCTTGAACACTGGCCACATACACCATATCAAGTAAAGAAAACCCATCTAGACGGTGTTGAAGTCTTTGTGATCGAATGTGATCAATACTTTGACAGACCAGAGCTATACGCAGAACACAATAGGGCCTATGCCGATAATGGTGAACGCTTCGGTTTTTTCGCAGCGGCAAGCCTGGATGTACTACCTAAGTTGGGAATCAAGCCGTCGGTGGTTCACGCCAATGACTGGCACACAGGGTTAATTCCGTTTCTGTTGAAAACTCGCTATGCTGAAGACGAGCGTTTTACTGGGGTGAAATCTGTACTGACGGTACACAACGCAATTTTCAAAGGTATTTTCTCCTACAGCCAGCTTGAAATCATTCCAGAGTTGCATCTGTCGGGCATGGAGTTTTTGCAATATGGCGAAGGCTGGGTGAGCACACTCAGAGCAGGTATAGCGTTTGCTGACAAAATCAATGCAGTGAGTCCAAACTACGCCGCAGAATTAGTGACACCACTTGGTTCGCATGGCTTGGTCGATGACTTTGTCCATCGCTCAAGAGACCTACACGGTATAGTGAATGGTTGTGATTATTCTGAGTGGAACCCGCGCCATGATCATTTCCTGCCTACCAACTTTGAAGACGAACTCGATAGTATGCTTGCTGGTAAACTTGCTTCCAAGCAGGTCTTGCAGCAGGAGCTAGGGTTGCCTGAGAAGGACGTGCCTATGGTGGGCATGGTGTGCCGTTTAACGCATCAAAAAGGTTTTCACTATATTCTGCCCATTCTGGACAAGTTCCTCAAAAATGATGTTCAGGTTGTGATTATCGGTACGGGTGAGCCACAAATAGCGTCTCACTTGAAAGATATTGCCGCTGAATTCACGGATAAGCTGGCGTTTGTTGAGGCCTATAGTAACCGCTTTGCTCATTTGGTTGAGGCAGGATCCGATTTCTTCCTGATGCCTTCTGAGTTTGAAGCCTGCGGACTGAATCAGATCTACAGTATGGCTTATGGCACCTTACCTATTGTGCGTAAAGTGGGTGGCTTGAAAGATACTGTCATCGATTTTGACGATGACCCGCAACAGGCAACGGGCTTTGGTTTTGACGAGCCTTGTCACGATGCTCTGCTTATCGTGCTGCAACGTGCACTATTGTTTTATCTTCAGCACCCTGATGAGATGCGAGAGATGCAACTCCGGGCGATGAGAAGAGACTTCAGTTGGACCGAGTCGGCCAAAGAGTATGTGAAGATGTACGACCTTGCTCTAGAGCAGGGCCATTGTTAATAATGAACGGAATAAGGCGGCTTTGAGCCGCCTTATTTTATGCAACTCACTCCATTTGCCGAAATATTTGGTAATCTTTTTTTGAGAAAATTCGTCTGGTTTTTGCCAGACACGTCTAGAATTGTGGTAACGTAATGTCCGTTATCAGTTAGTCCATTTGAGAGCCATGTCTGAGAGTCTTCTATTCCATAAAACCTACACGCACCCAACCAGCAAGGAGTGGGTAGTATTTGTTCATGGTGCAGGTGGCAGTTCAAACATATGGTTTAAACAGATAAGAGCTTACAGAGAGCACTTTAACCTGCTGTTTATTGACTTGCGTGGCCACGGGAAGTCCAATCAGCTCCTTAAAGACATCATGGCAAATAAGTACACGTTTAAAGATGTCACTATGGACATTGTTCGAGTATTGGATCATCTCAAGATTCAATCAGCTCACTTTGTCGGTATGTCCCTTGGTACGATCATTGTGCGGAATATTGCAGAGCTGGCGCATTCTCGTGTACGTTCGATGGTGCTGGGCGGAGCGGTAACGCGCTTTAATGTCCGCTCTCAAATACTGGTGAAAATTGGTAATCTCAGTAAACACATCATTCCTTACATGTGGCTCTATAGCCTATTCGCCTATATCGTGATGCCTCAGCGTGGTCAGCGCGAGTCCAGACACTTATTTGTGCGCGAAGCAAAGAAACTGTGTCAGAACGAGTTTAAGCGCTGGTATCGACTTACAACCGAAGTGAATCCGCTTAATCGTTATTTTAAAGACAGAGAGTTGCCTATTCCGACGCTATACTTGATGGGCGACAAAGATTACATGTTTATTAAACCAGTAAAGGAAATGGTGGCAGAACATAAATCGAGCCGTTTACTGGAAATCAAGGATTGTGGCCATGTCTGCAATGTGGAACGTCCGGAGGAGTTTAATAAGCACTCCATCGAGTTTATTAAGTCAGTGACTCCTTAGGTGGAGCGGGGGTTTGGCAGTTCCAGCACGCGCCAAATTGAGCTTCATTTAACTCATTGCATACCTGACAGATCCATTCTGGATGCAAACCACGGTGATTGGATTGTTGTTGCCACTCCAGGACAATGGCTTTGGCGAGGACTTTCTGTTCCACATCCAGCAACCAGACGTATGGAAGCGTGTCTTCATCGAATGGCACTTCTCCCCTCAAACCGAAGACTCCCTCACCGCGAACTTCACACCGAACGCCTTCAGCGCTCAACAGTTGCTGAACGATATGCGTTTCGGGTGAATTGCTACCAATAAAGACTTTCATCTATTCTTGAACCTGCGGTGCACGAGAAAACTTGGCCATGATCCATTTTGCAATTAACGGGAATAGGCCGAGTAGGGCAAACGAAGCGAGAACTGTTGGGGATACAATGCCTGAGAGGCTGTCAATGTTCGCGAGTTGAGTACCGGCGTTGAGATAGACGGCGGTCCCCGGCAGCATACCTAATTGGCTCACTAAGTAATATCTGGCAACATGAATTGGCGTCAGTCCCATCAACAGGTTAATGAGAAAGAAAGGAAATACCGGGATCAGCCTGAGTGAAAACAGATAGAATGCACCGTCTTTTTCAACGCCTTTGTTGATGGTGTCTAGTTTTCCACCAAACTTACTCTGTACCCAGTCACGTAATAAAAATCTGCTGCTTAAGAAGGCTAAGGTAGCTCCTATGGTACTAGCAAAAGAAACTAACAGCAGGCTGGTCCAGAATCCAAATAAGGCGGCACCCAGCAGGGTCACGACCGCTGCGCCGGGAACCGAAAACGCAGTAATGGCAATGTAAGCAAAGAAATATGTGAGGGCTGCGGCAACAAAATTCTGGTCTATGTATTCGCTAAGAGCTGCTTGCTGGGCCTTTGCGTTTTCCAGTGTCAGATACTGGCCGAAGTTCAATGCTAGAAACACAATGATGACGACCAGCAGCAATCCTAGTAATAATTTCTTGCTCATGAGTTAATCCTTAAAGGTGACTTTCTATAGTCTAGTAGAAAGGTCAAAGCGCTAATTACTTTCATCATAACCAAAAAAAATCAGCCAAGCGGCTGATTTTTCATAGAGAGACGGGTTGACTAGTTAATTAAACTTGCCAGTTCCTCTCTTTTTGTCTGCGGAATGACTGACCAGTGAGTACCATTAATGGCGCCCTCTAGTGCCCAGAGCAACTCAAGTCCGACCGTGTTTGAGTGAGTGCGTTGAATCGCTTTGAAAGCTTCAACGGCGCCCTGCTCCTGAAGGTCATACACTGACTCGATGCCGGCTTTTTTGAGCATACGCTCAGTGGCCAGTCTCAAGTTAGGTAAGTCTTTGAGTCGATTGGGTTTAGTCTCCGACTGTTGCACCTTTTCTGTTTTTGCAAACTCTAAAGCGGCTTTGGCATAGTTCAAGATTTGATCTTGATCTTCCCAGCATTCTTCAGGGAGTGCGAAGTATTTGGTAACAACAGGAAAGCCACGCTTCTTATAAACGTATGGTTTATAACCAAGTTGTTTAAATTTAGCGATCGTCTGACGGTTAGTTCTGATATGTAATTTGTTATTCACTGCTAATGCAAACATGGTATCGTCGACGAAGATACCAAATCCACCAAACATAGAACGAGATTTAACTCTTCCAAGCTGAGCGAACAATTGCATCGAGTTTTTTAGTATAGGATTGTCCATGCTTATTTTTTTCTCGGTGTTATTGATTGTGTCACCAGAATCAGGTCCGAGAGTTTAGCAAACGGGTGTCAGCTCTCTGTTAAGATTACCCTAAAAGAGCGCTAATACCTTTGCCATCGGTAACCCCGCTACCTATCAAAAAAAATTTGGTTTAGGCCGGTGGCTTTGCGTCCCACCCTTTCAAGTGGTTTGCCCTGTGCGTGACATCAATAGAATAAATGAAAAACGTACAAATCTATGACGGTTCAATCGTAAAAGTGTGACATTGCTTCAAATAATCGCTCGGGATTTGTGCTTGAGCGTATGTCGAATCAAACAATAAGCGATGAGTTTTATTGGATGGGGATCAAAAAAAAGTGCCGTATACGGCACTTTTTTTAAAACTAGGTGATTTTTTTGACAGAATCACGTTCTACAACTTCGGGGTGCATTTCGAAAATGCGTTTTTCGTGACCTTTATCTTTGATTCTTTCTAGAAGAATCTCAAAAGCATTCTTACCGACACGGCGTTTTGGCTGGTGAATGGTTGTCAATGGTGGTGAGAAATATTCTGCCAGTTCAATATTGTCGTAACCAATGACCGAGATGTCTTCAGGTACATTTACACCGAGTTGTTGAAGGCGACTCATCAATCCCAATGCCATTGTATCGTTGAAGCAGAAAATCGCAGTTGGACGATCTTCCATCGCTGCGATTCTGTTGGCGGCGATCACTGCAGTGTCACACTCGAAATTACCTTCGAGGATGCGGTCCTCTTTCATCTCGATTCCGGCTTCTGCCAGAGCACGTTTATAACCAACGATACGCTCCTGACAAACGGCTTTTTCCAGATGGCCACTCAGGCAGGCAATATCAGTATGGCCATTCTCGATAAGGAATTTCGTTGCCAGATAGCCACCTTCTTCAGAGTTGTCGATGATCTTGTCCGCTTGAGAGCTTTCTGGGCCCCAGTCCATAATAACTTTAGGAATATCAGACTGGCGGTCCAACATTTCCAGCAGCTCCTCAGTGAGATCCGAACACATGACCAGAATGCCGTCGACGCGCTTTTCGGCAAGCATGCGAATATAGTCTCTTTGTTTCTCGTAAACACCACCAGTGTTACACAGGATCAAAGTGTAACCCTGACGGTAGCAATAGCTTTCTACACCATCAATCACTTCTGAAAAAAACAGGTTGGTTGATTGAGTAACCAGCATACCGATGGTCTTGGTAGAGTTGCACTTCAGACTACGGGCAACGGCACTAGGTGCATAATTCAGTTCGTCGACAGCTGCCATGACTTTCTCTTGCGTGGCTTCTGCTACAAAACGAGTTTTGTTGATAACGTGAGAAACAGTGGTCGTAGAAACGCCGGCTAGGCGGGCGACATCTTTAATTGTTGCCATAGCTATATCCTATTAGTCGCGGCTTGCTTATATGTAGAGTATACCGCTTCGAATTGAGTGACCTCAAACGTTTGCTTCGCAAGAAGCCAGACAAAGCGAGATCGACTGTATTGTGCATTCCGAATGATAAAAACCGCTTTTGCGAAGGCCTGGCTTAATAATGTCTTTATTATAAATAGCGAACGCGAAAACGGATTTTACATTTAAACGGCGGATTGTAGACGCACCACAAGGCACAAGCAATCACTTATACAACAAAATTATAGATAAGGCGCATTTTTGCTCATCTGATGTAAGAGAGCCAGAGCATACGCCTGAACTATTTAGGCTTGATCACCTTTTAGGTAGGTCAGATCCAAGCGGATAAATGCTTCTAATAATCTTGCTGCCGCTGCATAAAAGCCAAATTCATCATGCTGTTGGCATTTAGTGACAAATTGGGGCACCCATGAAAGTAAAAAACCTTCGATGAAGCGAGCTTGCTCCTCGAATGCTCTGTTCATATGAGCTTCTGCTTCGAGTTCGTTGGAACGGATAATCAGGTTGCCTAAAAAATCCAGTTCGATAGCGAGGTGGTCTGCGGGTTCATTTAAATTCTCATCAACCGCAATGCTGTGTTTACTGAGCAACTCAGCCATCTCTTGAGCAGGCTTATCATTGAGCAGGCCAGACTCACCGATGTACATGGAAGCGTAGGGTAGTGCACCATGTTTGTCGGTTTTCAGGAACAAGTCACAGAAATCCGCTGAAAGTTCCAGTTGAGCATCTTCCCGAACCTGAAGTCTATTTAACGCATCGACGAGACTTTCGATAGCCTGTGTCAGTGTGGCGTTTTCCCCGAGTCCGGTTAAGAACGCACGAATTTCCGGACTGTGGTATTTGTCCAGTTCTTCGGTTGTCAGTTCTTTAGCAAACAGGCTTGATAGCCACCAATATATTTCTGCGCGTTGTTCATTAAATGCTTTGATTTCTTGCATTTTTGTTATCTCCAAAAGTGATATCACTATTTTAGCCAATAAAGATGAACAACAGTAATTATAGATATGAAAAAACATATCCAGTTGTGAAAGAAAATGAATAAAAAGAAGGGGTTGGGGGGGTAATTTATCGTGAGATTTAGTTGCATATCCGGAGCTGAAGTTGGATTTGTTTTGAATCAAGAAAACACACATTTTCTTCAAAACGACGCAATGTGCGCTAGAATTGTGACTAATTATGAATAGAATGGCATGGTCATTAGAGATTGAGAATAAAGACATGAAATATCACGTATTGGTAGTGGAAGATGATGTCGTTACTCGCAGTAAGCTTGTCGGCTATTTTGAAAGCGAAGGTTATTTAGTGAGTGAAGCAGAGAGCGGTGAGCAAATGCGCCAGATCCTTCAGGAATCGAGCATTGATCTCGTCATGCTGGATATCAACCTTCCTGGCGAAGATGGCTTGATGCTAACACGTGAGCTGAGAAGCCAGTCAGACATCGGCATTATTCTTGTCACCGGACGTACGGATAGTATTGATCGTATTGTCGGGCTCGAAATGGGTGCGGATGACTATGTGACTAAGCCGTTTGAGCTACGAGAGCTGCTGGTTCGTGTTAAGAACCTGCTTTGGCGCATTTCCCTTGCGAGAAAACAGCCCGTAGTAGAACAGGATGTGCAGAATGAAAATCTTATCTTCTTTAGTGACTGGGTGTTTGATAAGCAGCGTCGTTCACTGAGCAATAATGGTGAACCAGTCAAATTAACAAAAGCAGAATACGAACTGTTGGTTGCGTTGTCGGCCTACCCAAATCAAGTGCTTAGCCGTGAGCGTATCCTAAACATGATTAGCCATCGGGTCGATGCGCCTAATGATCGAACCATTGATGTATTGATTCGTCGAATGCGCGCTAAAATGGAATCGGACCCTAAAAACCCACAAATCTTTATTACGGTTCACGGCGAAGGGTACATGTTCGCAGGCGACTGATTGTTTTAGTTGTCGAATAAAAGCCAGACCATCTTTTGACGGGCTGGCTTTTTTAATGGTTTATTTACCACAGACGTTATTCAGGTAATGAGTGGCGTCGCAAGCAGAAGAACTATTGAGAGGGGACAGGCTCTTCCGGAGCGAGTTCGGCTTCCAGATCTTCGACAGTCACCTTATCGGATACCTGTGGTTGTTCCAGTTCGGATACGACAGGTAGGAATTCCTGATTGCCCTCATTTGCGACCCAGTCTCGTAGACCCTGCCAAATTTGCCCCATGGTTTCGTGCCAATAGCGTTCGGTCTGCTCAAGGTAACGTGATTGAGGAGTATACTTTTGCCAGGCTTGATCAATTTCCTTCTGCGCCAGGAAGTTGGTTGGTGCAGGGTACGGAGACAGCCCGGCAGACTCGAACTCATTCATCGCTCGCTTCATATGACTTGCTGATGTAACCAGAACAAGTTTTTTACTCTGCACGAAAGCGGCAGCTTGCCTCGCTTCTTCCCAGGTGTCTTTGGCAGTCTCAAGTAGAATGATATCAGGTTTTGAAACGCCTAATGCCAGTGCCACTTTTGCCATCACACGGGCGTGGCTTACATCGGTTCCACCAGCATAGCCTGACAAAATGAGCTTAGCGCCAGGATACATGCGTAATATGCGTATTCCTTCTGACAATCTCATTAGTGAAGCGCGACTCAGTTCTGAGGTGGGAGGGACTTGGTCATCCACGACATGACCACCGCCTAAAACCATGACATAGTCGATGGTCTCATTAATGGGGAGAAACGCACTGTACTGGCGCTCAAGTGGCATAAGCAAGCGACTTGACAAAGGTTGGAAAGAAATAAGAAATGTCCCACACAGAGAGACAAGAATAATCAGGCTTCCTAGCTTACGGCGCGCCGTAAACATAATGAGAATCAAGCCCAAGAAGCCAAGGATTAACATGGCAGGCAAAGGCATTAGTAAGGAAGACACGACCTTTTTCAGCTCAAACATAGAATAATAGTCCGAAAAAACACCACTTAACGCTAAAAAAGGGAGTTGACCCTTTATTCCTGTCACTTATATGACAGAATAGCTGTACGACTGGTTATCTTAACTTAATAAACCGTGATGCAAGACCGAAATTTCGACGATATCGCCCACAAATTTGCAAAAAATATTTACGGCTCTGAAAAGGGAGAAATTCGCCAAACCATTGTTTGGGAAGACTTAACCCAAGCTCTTGCCGAGTTGGATGATACTAGAAAAACGTTGCAAGTTTTAGATGCAGGAGGGGGTTTAGGGCAAGTTTCTCAACGAATTGCCGAGCGAGGGCACAGTATTACATTGTGTGACCTCTCTTCTGAAATGCTCAAACTAGCAAAAGCAGATGTTGAAAAAAATGGCCTACTCTCGCAATATCGCTGGATTCATAGTCCGGTACAGCGTATTGCAGAGCACATGCAGCAGCCTGTGAATCTGATGTTGTTTCATGCCGTAATGGAATGGTTAGCGGATCCCAGACCAGCGCTTGAAGCGGTATTAGCTCAAGTGAAACCCGGTGGTATCGCTTCTGTCATGTTTTACAACCATCATGGCTTAGTGTTCAAAAATGTTATATGTGGCAATATCCCCCACGTGTTAGAGGGTATGCCGCATAGAAAAAGATTTAAGCTTCAGCCTCAAAAGGGTCTGAAGCCAGAGGAAGTGTATCAGTGGATTGAAGACGCCGGATTTGAAATATGTGGTAAATCCGGTATTCGTTCGTTCAGTGATTACATCGGCAATATGCAGTACATGGGAGAGTACACCGCAGAGGATGTGCTTAAAATTGAGCAACAACTGTGTCGTCAAGAACCGTATCTCTCCATGGGCCGATACATTCATGTATGGGCCAGGAAAAAACAATAACAGGAAAGACCATGAGTGATAACACTCTGATTGCGGATGACCGCCCGATAGATGAACTCGTCGGTTGGGTCAAACAGCATGATTTTGCATTGAATCTTTCCACTGAACGGTTGGCATTTCTCATCTCCATCGCGGTGCTGAGTAATGAAAGATTTGATGAAGAGCTGGGTGAAGGTGAATTGCATGATGCGTTCAAAATCGTGACCCAGCAATTTGAGCAAACGGGCGAAGCCACCGCGTTTCGTGCCAACAATGCCATTAATGAGTTGGTGAAGCAGCGACTGCTGAGTCGATTTACCAGCGAAGTCAATGATGGCGCGAGTATATACAGACTTAGCCCTTTGGCTATTGGTATAACCGACTATTACGTCAGACATCGAGAATTCTCTAAACTCCGACTTTCTATTCAGCTCTCCATGATTGCCGGTGAGATGGCGAAAGCTATCCAGGCCGCACAGGAGGGAGGCACGGTAGATCACTGGCGTAAGAATGTGTTTGCTGTGCTGAAGTACTCGGTGGGGGAGATTTTTGACCAAATCGATCTCAACCAGCGCGTAATGGATGAGCAGCAGCAGTCGGTGAAAGTCCAGATTGCAGAGCTATTGAACAAAGATTGGCGTGAAGCTATCAATAACTGTGAAACACTTCTGTCCGAGACGTCCGCGACGTTACGAGAGTTGCAAGATACGCTGCAGGCAGCGGGTGACGAATTACAAACGCAGATCCTGGATATTCAGGAACTGGTGTACGGTGATGACGAGTTGGAGTTCGTTGGCGAGGCATTGTTTGGTTTGCAAATGAAGCTCGACCGAATTATTAGCTGGGGTCAGCAAGCTATCGACTTATGGATAGGTTATGACCGTCACGTTCATAAGTTTATCCGTACCGCAATAGATATGGATCAGAACCGGGCATTCAGTCAAAGGTTACGTCAATCCGTTACCGACTATTTTGATGCGCCTTGGTATCTGACTTATGCCGATGCCGAGAAGCTGAGAGATCTCAGGGATGAAGCCCTTGTCCTTCGTAATGACGAAGTTACAGGTGCAGTGCCACTGGAAGTGGAATACGAAGAATTTGAACAAGTAAATGATGAGCTTGCAGAGCGCATTGGAGAGATGCTGAAAGTCCACAAACAACAAGGCACGCCAATCGACTTAGGCATAGTGCTAAGAGATTACTTAGCCTCGCATCCGCATACCCATCATTTCGATCTCGCACGAATTGTTGTCGACCAGGCGGTCAGACTTGGTTACTCGCAGTCTGATTACTCCGCTATTCAGCCCGACTGGCAGGCGATCAACGATTTTGGCGCAAAGGTACAAGCAAATGTCATCGACAAATATTGACGAATACATGCCAGAAAAACTGGCAAAAGCGATCACAAACCCGCTGTTTCCAGCACTCGATAGTGCACTTCGCGCGGGAAAACATATCTCCAGCGAAGATATGGACAACCATGCGTTGTTATCTGACTTTGAAATGGAGTTAGCCAGTTTTTACCAACGCTATAACACTGAGCTGGTTAAGGCTCCAGAGGGCTTTTTCTATTTACGACCACGTTCCACTACATTGATTGGGCGTAGTGTCCTTTCGGAACTAGATATGCTGGTGGGTAAAGTATTGTGTTTCCTTTATCTGAGCCCCGAACGTCTGGCCCACGAAGGTATTTTTACCAATCAGGAACTGTACGAAGAGTTACTGGCACTGGCTGATGAGAAAAAGCTGATGCGATTGGTGACCAACCGAGCAACGGGCTCTGATCTGGACAAAGAAAAACTGTTTGAAAAAGTGCGTACTTCGTTGCGTCGACTTCGCCGCCTGGGAATGACCATTTCAATCGGTGATACCGATAAGTTTCGCATCAGTGAAGCCGTGTTCCGTTTTGGAGCAGATGTGCGAATCGGCGATGACATGCGCGAAGCGCAGCTAAGACTGATTCGTGATGGCGAAGCGGTTGTTCACACTCAGGCTCCGTCTCAGGGAAGCTTGATTCCAGGTGAACAAGCGAATGCTTCCGAAGGCATTGAACGTGAAGATACCCAGCAAATTCAACAGGAGGCTGACGTATGATTGAAAGAGGTAAGTATCAATCGATGACGATGGTCAACTGGAACGGCTTCTTTGCACGTACTTTTGACATCGACAGTTTGGTGACCACACTATCCGGTGGTAATGGTGCGGGTAAATCCACCACCATGGCGTCTTTTATTACTGCACTTATCCCGGACCAGAGCTTACTGCATTTTCGTAACACAACGGAAGCGGGTAGCTCTCAAGCATCCAGAGATAAGGGCCTGTACGGTAAGCTGCAGCCGGGCACCTGTTATTCGGCATTGGATGTGGTCAACTCTCGCAATCAGCGCATCTTATTTGCGGTGAAACTTCAACAGGTCGCGGGTCGGGACAAAAAAGTCGATATCAAGCCATTTATCATTCAGGGCTTGCCGAGCAGTGTGAAGCCAACGGATATCTTGATTGAAGCGGTATCGGATAACCATGCTCGCGTACGTCAAATCAATGAAGTTAAAGACGCTGTAAGCTCAATGGAAGGCGTGCACTTTAAAGCCTTCAACTCGATTGTGGACTATCACGCGCAAATGTTTGAGTTTGGCGTTTTGCCGAAGAAACTGCGTAACAACAGTGACCGTTCAAAATTCTACCGTTTGATTGAAGCCTCACTATATGGTGGTATCTCGAGCGCCATAACCCGTTCTTTACGTGATTACCTGTTACCACAAAACGGTGGGGTGAAGAAAGCGTTTCAGGATATGGAATCCGCACTGCGAGAAAACCGCCTGACTCTGGAAGCGATTAAGACCACTCAGGCTGACCGTGATCTTTTCAAACACTTGATTACAGAGTCGACTAATTATGTTGCGGCTGACTATATGCGTCATGCTAATGAGCGTCGCAACAAGCTGGAAACCACATTGTCGATGCGCAGTGAGCTGTTCGGTTCCAGACAGACCCTGATTGCACAAAATGAGTTGCTCAACAAAGTACAGCAAGAGCTGTCTATGTTGCTCGAGAGTGAATCCGGATTGGAACAGGATTACCAGGGGGCTCAGGACCATTTATTGCTGGTTCAGAACGCCTTGCGTCAACAAGAAAAAATCGAACGCTATCAGGAAGATCTTGAGGAGCTCAATGAGCGACTTGAAGAACAGATGATGGTGGTAGAAGAGGCGACAGAGCGCAAGCTGGCAGCAGAAGAGCAGGCCACATTTGCAGAAGAAGAGGTGGACAGCCTCAAGACTCAACTTGCCGACTATCAACAGGCTCTGGACGTTCAACAAACTCGTGCACTGCAATATCAACAAGCGGTTCAGGCACTCGATAAAGCTCGTGACCTGCTTGCAGATGACTCGTTAAATCAGGACAAAGCCGTTGAAACACTCCAGCAACTGAAAGCCGATGAAACTAAAAGTACTGCACAGGTACTAGAGCTTAAACATCGCCTGGACATGTCTTCGGCTGCGGCCCAACAATTTGAGTTGGCACTATCTCTGGTTAAACAGGTCGCCGGTGACGTTGTTCGTACCGAAGCAGGCAGCATTGCCCGATCGATGTTGAAACAAAGTGATGAACAGCAACAGCTATTGAAAAATGAGACTCAGTTGCGAGCTCAGTACCGCGAAGTAGAGAAAAACATTGAGCGACAAGAGCAGGCCAAACAACTTGCCAGTGAACTCGAGCAAACTGGGGTACGTGTTGCCACTGATGTTGATCTTGAACTGGAAGCAGAAAGTCAGCGTGAACGTGTGCTCGAAGTTGAACAGCAGCTTGATACGTTGAGAGACTGCGCCGGAGAACTGAAGCAGCGTGAACAAGAGTTCACCTCTGCGATGAGCAAACTGGAAAGTTATGCTCCTAATTGGATTCGCTCGTTCAATGCTCTGGAAGATCTTCGTGAGCAAAGCGGACTGGAGTTAACAGATCGCGCTGATGTCATCAGTTCGATGCAAGAGATCAATGATAAAGAGCGTCAAACGGCGTTCGATCGTGATGTATTAGCCAAAAGAAGGGAAGAACTGGAGCAGGAAATCGAGCGTCTGGCTTCTCCTGGAGGCTCAAATGACCCGCGCCTGAAAGGTTTGGCTGATACATTAGGTGGCGTTTTGTTATCGGAGATCTATGACGATATCACCATTAATGATGCGCCATATTTCAGTGCTATGTACGGTCCGGCACGTCATGCTATCGTGGTTTCTAACCTTGAAGGTATTAAGGAGAAACTGGTCGAACTGGATGACTGCCCGGAAGACCTGTACATCATTGAAGGTGATATCGATGCGTTTGATGACAGTTCATTCGATGCAGATGAACTAGACGGAGCGGTTTGTGTTCAATTGAATGAAAGGCAGCTACGTTATTCTCGTTTTCCGAAAATTCCGCTATTTGGACGAGCAGCACGTGAACAAAGACTGGAACTGCTGCGCGAACAACGCGAAGAAACGGTTGAAAAGCATGCTAAAGCTGCTTTTGATGCGCAAAAACTGCAGCGTTTGTATCAGGCATTTAATGCCTTTGCAGCACAACACATGCAACTAGCCTTTGAAGCGGACCCTGAAGCAGAGTTAGCCCGTTTACGTGAGCAGCGTAGCCAAGTTTCTCGCGAACTGAATGAGAATAAACAACGTGAACAGCAAGTCAGCTCGCAGCTGGCGAAAGCGAAGCACACTGTCACCTTACTGGACCGATTGGCCATATCATCAAATGTACTGTTTGATGAGACATTGACGGAACGTTTTCAGGCGCTCAATGAACAGATTGAAGCATTGAACTCGGCGAAGGCTTTCATGCATCAGCACGAGAAAACACTCGATAAGTTATCAGCTGTGGTCAACGCGCTAGATAGTGACCCAGAGCAGTTTGATGCATTAAGCCAAGAGTACCAACAAGCGGACAAAGCACTGCAGGCATTAAAAGCTCAGATCTTTGCGGTTGCCGATCTGGCAGAGCGACGTCCTTACTTTGCGTATGCAGACTCAGTGGATATGCTGAGTCAGAGCAGTGAACTGAGTGAACAGCTTAAAACCAAATTGGTTCAGGCAGAAGCGAGTCGTACCCGTTTGCGAGATGAACTGAAGCAGGTTCAGGAACAGAGCAACCAGTACAATCAGGTGTTGGCGTCGCTTAAGAGTTCACATCAGGCGAAACAGGAAACGGTTCAGGAGTTCAAAGCGGAACTTCAGGAATACGGCATCGTCCCTGATGAGTCGGCGCTTGAACGCGCGGAAAAGCGTCGTGATGAACTACAGATTGCGTTGCAAACTTCTCGTAGTCGCAAGTCGGAATATGAGAAAACCATGACCTCGACAGAACTGGAAATGAAGGGGCTGGCAAAGCGCCTGAAGAAAGTCCAGAAGGAGTACATCGAACTACGTGCTTATGTGGTTGCGGCTAAAGCGGGGTGGTGCAGTGTATTGCGCCTTGCCAAAGCGAACGATGTTGAACGTCGCTTGCATAAGCGTGAGTTGGCTTATTTGAGTGCGGGTGAGCTACGCTCGATGTCAGATAAATCGTTGGGCGCATTGCGTCTGGCTGTTGCTGACAATGAAGATCTTCGTGATTCATTACGTCAGTCCGAAGATACCTCTAAGCCAGAGCGTAAGGTTCTGTTTTATATTGCGGTCTATCAGCATCTGCGAGAACGCATTCGTCAGGATATTATTCGCACGGATGATCCTGTGGAAGCGATCGAAGAGATGGAAGTGGAACTGGCTCGTCTGACAGAGGAACTGACGCAGCGCGAGAACCGTCTTGCGATAAGCTCTGAATCTGTATCGAGCATCATCAATAAGACGATCCAGCGAGAACAGAACCGTATTCGCATGCTCAATCAGGGCCTGTCGAACATTCATTTCGGTCAGGTGAAAGGCGTGCGTTTGAATGTGAAGATCCGTGAGAGTCATGAACAGCTTCTGGTGGCACTGACAGGTGATCACAAGGATCTGTTTGAAAGCTCTCGCTATACCTTCTCGGAAGCAATGGCGAAGCTATTCCAGCGAGTGAATCCTCATATTGACATGGGACAGCGTTCCCCACAGGTGCTGGGTGAAGAGCTATTAGATTATCGTAACTACCTGGAACTGAGTGTAGAAGTGAATCGTGGTTCTGATGGTTGGTTACAAGCTGAATCGGGTGCCCTGTCGACCGGTGAAGCGATTGGTACCGGTCAGTCGATTCTTCTTATGGTGGTGCAGAGCTGGGAAGAAGAATCCCGTCGCTTGCGCAGCAAAGATATTCTGCCATGCCGACTGTTGTTCCTCGATGAAGCCGCCCGTCTCGATGCGAAGTCGATTGCGACTCTGTTTGAGCTTTGTGACCGTCAGGGAATGCAGCTTCTAATCGCAGCGCCTGAAAACATCAGTCCAGAAAAAGGGACTACCTATAAGCTGGTTCGTAAAGTGTTCAAAGATCACGAACATGTACATGTGGTGGGACTTCGTGGCTTTGGTGAGAATAAGCGACTGGAAGATGCCGAGAAGCTTGTCGAGCAGGTAACGGCTTAGAGTTGGTTCGTTGACAAAAATGCCTCCACATGACAATGGAGGCATTCTTGTCATATCTATACTGGGCCGTGCCTTTGCTAGATGACTGCGACATCGGTATCCAGCATGATAGGACAGTGTCGGGACTTAAGAGTCACTTCCAGATAGTTTGCTATTGAGGTCGGCTATTTGTTTCCAACGTTGAGGATACTTGTCTCCTAGCACAAGAAAAAAGTCGTCAAGATCCAATCTCTCATTTACAGCAATTTCGGCAATCCGATTCAAATAAATTTCTTCAGTTTCAAACGATCGAATGGGGTTTCGCTCCAAAAATAGCATCACAGCGTTACTCATATCTGCACTCCGCTTCAAAGAAAGTATCAAAGGGTTAAGGCACTGCACATTGATAACTATAGGGGTTTAAGACTTCTTTAGCTATTGATTTTTTTGTAGGTCGTTCTTTATGAACTCTAGCGCTTGCAATGCGACCTTTGGAACCACCTGATTAGCTGTCGGTCACTAAGTCATGACATTGGACCCTGCAATGTACCCAACTCTTAGCGACCGTATCCCTTTTCGTTACTACAATGGATAAAGATCAAAGAATCTAGCTATAGTAAAAAGGTTACTTTACCTTCGATAATTTACTTATTGCGCTTACGAGGTGGTGAGTTTTCTAAGTAGAATTGTGCCATAGGAGAAAGTTAGTGGACCGGCAATTGAAAATCCTTCACATCGTCAACAGGGTAGGCAACGGTGGTTCAGAGTCGGGTACCATTAATCTGGCACGTGGCCAGGCACATTTTCATCATGTTCGCGTCGTAGGGATCAAGCCCCCTCTGAAGACCAATCAAGACATCGCAGGCGCACTTATCAAATTACTAGAACAAGACGGAGTGGGTTATCATGAACTCAATTTCTCCAATTTACCGCCACGTTTGTTCGTTGCCGCATTTAGGTTAAAGTCTATCATTCAAAGCTTTGAGCCTGATATCGTACACTTGCATACCGACCATCCCGAATACTTATTTTCGATTATTAAACCCTGGGTAAAATGCCTGGTAGTGCGTACCATAAGAAATACCGTGTTCTGGCCCACAAGCACCTATCGAGGTCGCTTTACAGAGAGAAGAATTACCGATGCTGTCACTGTCCACTTTGACCACGACAATATCGCCTCGTTGAATCGGCGCAGAGCTGAGTTTGGTCTGAAACCACCCACCACTATTGAGGTGATTCCCAATGCGATTAACCGCCATTGCGAAACCAATAGTGCTGAAGCTCCGGTGCAGTACCATGAGGGATTCGTTAACTTGGGCTATATTGGACGTCTTTCATCTCAGAAAGGTCCTGATATTTTGTTTCAAGCTCTAGAGCAATTGCCAGCTCATACCGTTGTGTTGCATGTGATTGGTGATGGTGAAGATAAACAAAAGCTGATGAAAATGGCGGAGTCTATACAGCAAGAAATCATATTCTATGGTGCAGTCCCTTTTGCCAGGCAATATATAAAGGTCTTTGACTACCTTGTGGTGCCGTCTCGATATGAAGGCTTCGGACTTGTATCACTCGAAGCACAATTAGAAAAAACGCCAGTTATTGCCGCTCGCTCTCCTGGGTTATTAAACTCACTTCCTGAAGAATGGCCTTTGCTGTTTGACAATGAAAACAGCAAACAGCTAGCGGAGTTATTGACGCGCTTGATAGACGGTCAGGATGACTATACAGAGACAGTAAAAACTGGCTATGAGAATGCATTAAACTATACGATGGAAGCGCAAGTACGACGTTACACTGATCTTTATTTGCGATATCTGTAAAGTAGGTATGTCACTACCATTGTGAGCAGGGATGGGCTCTGTAGGCTCTGACAATTCAGAGCAGTCTATTTCTTCGAGGATGTTCCTGTTAACGATACCATACGCCACAAGCCGGGGCGGAAACGAAGCCTAGCCCTCAATTTTTTTCAGTAAATCGCCTTTCACTATCTCAAGTGCCTGCAAGGCGATTTTGGGGTCTACCTCATTACTTTCCAGTAGAAAGATAAGGTCAACGGCCAGTTTTATTTCTTCCGGCGCATGTTCTAATCCAGATTCATTCGACATTATATAAATTTCATCCTTTGGCTAATGGCATACTTAATGGCATTTATCGCACTCCGGCAACGTTGTAATCTTTGCTCGGTGGCAATGAGATCTTGTTTGCTTTGTCCTGAAGCGTCCAGTTTCAGCTCTTTTTCCCTGACCAGTTGACACAATCGCTGTTCCCAAGCCTTATGTTGCTTGAGGTCTGCTCGCAATTCAGTCAGAGGCTTGTTGTTCAGTGTCTGTCCGGAGCTTAACGGAAAGTCTGCCAATACTCTTTCCAGAGCTTCAAGTTGAGAACTAAAACGCTCGAGTAGGAATTCAACGGAAGACACATCACTCTGGCAATTGTTGATGTTTGTCAGAGCATGAACAAGGTTACGTTCCGCCTCTTCTACACAGGGGGTCAATTTGTACCCGGACGTATCAAAAAGGTGTTGATCGAAATAACGATGTCCCTGACTTATGTGTTGTTTATCGAATAAAAGTGCTTGGGTTTTGAGTTCCCCTAGTCTGGACTTTAGCTGGGCAATATTCATATGAGTCACCAAGTCAGCCGATATTTCGGCTAGAACCACGCCTCGTACGCGAGTTTGATCGCCAGGACACTGACGACAGAGACAAATATCGGTCGGATAAATTTAGCACCAAAGCGAATCGCTGAATGAGCTCCGATGTAAGCGCCAGCCATTAGACAAACGCCCATCGTTAAGCCTAGCACCCAATTGATATGACCTAAAACCGCAAATGTCACCAGCGAGGTAAAGTTACTGGTGAAATTCATCGCTTTTGCCAAGCCGGAGGCGAACAGAATATTCAGACGGTACAACGCCATGGAACTTACTGTCCAGAAGGCACCAGTTCCCGGACCCGCGACGCCGTCGTAAAAGCCGAGGGACAGTCCTTGTAAATATTGCTTTCTATTGAACGTAGGGCAGCCGATATCAACCTTATTATGCTCACCTTGAGGCGCGCGATGGAAAACGGTGTACAGGGCTGCTGCCAGGATAATCAGTGGCAGTACTTTTTCCAGCCACTCTGTGCTGATCATGTCGACCACTAACGTACCTAAGGTCGCGCCGAATAAGGTAGCGACAAAAGCCCGGAACCAGCATTCGGGGTTAAACAACCGTTTGCGGTAGTAAGTAAAAGCCGCAGTAGAGGAAGCAAAGGTGGCTGCCAGCTTATTGGTTCCCAGCGCAATATGGGGGGGTAATCCCAGTGAAAGTAGGGCGGGAACCGTTAACATGCCGCCGCCACCAGCAACGGCGTCAATAAAGCCCGCTGCAAATGCAACCAGCGCCAAAATCACCAACATGCTTGGTTCGATAAATTCCATCGAGACTTGTGACCTTTAATATTCAATAGTTCTTTTAAACGGGGGCAGGGAATCGAGCAGTGACTTGCCATACCTTTTTGTGACGATTCGCCTGTCGAGAATATAGAGCGTTCCGCAGTCTCTTTCTTTTCGCAGCAAACGGCCAGCAGATTGTATCAGCTTTTTACTTGCCTCAGGAACCGTAATCTGGAGAAATGCGTTGCCACCTTTGCTCTCTATATATTCTGCATGGGCCTGCTCAATGGGCGAGGTGGGTACTGCGAACGGGATTTTGGTGATGATCAGGTTTTCCAATAGTTCGCCCGGAAGATCCAATCCTTCTGAAAAACTGCCGGTACCAAATAGCACGCTGGTCTTGCCACATTGAGTCAACGTTTTATGTTTATTTAGAATTTCTGTGCGTGATTTTTCGCCCTGAACCTGTAATTGCCAGCCCTTAAGTGCGAACTTGGCTTTGACTTCGTCGGCGACTTTATTCATCTGCCAATAAGAAGAGAACAGTACCAGATTACTCTTTCCTTCCTGAATGTAGTTAAACAGCGAGTCGATGAGTTCGTCGGTAAACTGCGGCACCTGAGGTTCGTAACGCATTTTGGGCACAATGAGTTCTGCCTGGTCAGCATAGTTAAACGGAGAGGCTAATGCCAGAAACTGAACGCCGTCCTCGGCTTTTTGGCTGATCCCCGCCTGATTGCAAAAAAACGAAAATGAATTCAAAGCACGCATAGTGGCGGAAACCAGAACGGCACCAACGCATCGTGACCAAAGCTGTTGGTCAAGCTGCCAACCGACTTCCAATGGCGCAACACTGACAACATGGTCACCTTCTCGTTCACTGCTTTTCTCAACCCAGCGTGCTAATGGGGCGCCTTTCTCTTTTTGTGGTTCAGCCATAAGGCGCCAGACTGCGGCGAGGTTATCAAAGCGCTGGATATAAAATCCCAGCTCTGCCAGAGCGGGTTCGGCAATTCTGGCAGCGACTTCGCCGTCCTTGAGTCGCTCGGAGATAAGGTCGGCGATTTTGGCCGCGGCTTGGGCACCTTTTTGCGAATACTGTTTGAGTACTTTGGCTTGTTCCTCTAGCCAATCAGGTAGTTCGCCATTTTCAAACCGACAACTGTTTTCTTCAAAGGATAATCCTGAGCAGAACGTATTGACCTCACCAAGCATTGGGATGAGCTGTTGTATCGAGTCCTGAAGCTCGTTGCGAAAGCGACTGACACGTTTTTCATCAGCCAGACCAGAAAACTTAGCGGCAGACTGGTTCAGGCGCTCCAGCCAACTGGCCGCGCCTTTTAGTGTTGCCGCTGCAGAGGCGTGGTCTCGAGCAACGTGAGGCAAATGGTGGGCCTCGTCAAAGATAAAAATGGTGTTCTCCGGCTCCGGGAGAATCACACCGCCTCCTAAGTCCGCATCTGCCATCACTAAACTGTGGTTGGCGATGATGACATCATTTTTGTCCAGCTCTGAACGTGCCTTGGCAAACGGACAGCCTCGGTGCGCAGGCAAGCTGTTATTGCAACTGTGCTTTTCACTGACGATGGTCTGCCAGACAGCATCGCCAATGGGTTTGGGCCAGGAGTCGCGGTCACCATCCCATTTACCCTGTGCCAGTTTTTCGTACATAAGCTGCAGTTGCTTTATATCAGACGCTTTAGGCTTAGTTTCAAACATGGCGAGTTGGCCACCATCAGCACCACATGCTACGGCGAGCTTTTCTGCGCAACAGTATCGTTGTCTGCCTTTAGCAATAATAAAAGAGAAGTTCTGATCGGTAATGCGTCGAAACAGCGGCAGATCTTTATCGATAAGCTGTTCCTGCAGTGCGACGGTAGCGGTGGAAATAACAATCTTGCGGTTATTTTGTACCGCCACCGGAATGGTCGCCATTAAATAAGAGAGACTTTTACCAATTCCGGTTCCGGCTTCGGCCACCATCATGCGCGTCGACTTGTGATATTGACCACATAGTGTTTTAGCAATTTCTGAAACAAGATAGTTCTGTGCCCGTCTCGGAACAAAGTTTTCCAGCTGACTTTGCAGGTTCTGATAACTCTGGCGAATGGATTGTTGGATTTTACTGGTAAGCATAAGGTGACCCAAATTAACGACGTCGGAGTGTAGCACACTTTGGGTTTCAAAAAATATGGCCAAAATTCGCCGGGGTAAGTGGCTGGATTTAGATCGAAGTCACAAAAAATAAGTGAACTTTCATTAGGGGGGATATTTTTTGGATGGGAAAAAATATAAAACGCCAAAAAACCCACTTGTAACAAATAAAGTCCCGTTTGGGTGGGCTTTGTTTCTTGTTTAATGAAATAAAATACTGCCAAGTGTCATAAAAACAACATCGCTGTTGCAATTGAAAGGTGTTCAAAAAATTTGCAGTTGGTCACGCTGGTTTTTGTAAGTTGTTGTTTTTATTTGTTTTATATATATTTATTTATCTGGTTTAGAGTGTTTGACATTGCCTGATAACTTTTGCATTCTTGGTTTCGAGATTTAAAGGCGCTAAGTCAACCAAAGGACAAAAGGTTGTCGTTCTGAAGGAAGATTTAGACGTCACATATATTAAAAAAGGGAACCGAAAAGGAATTCCCATCTAAGAAAAGGCAGTGGATTATCATGAAAAAAACTCTAGTAGCTCTAGCAGTTCTAGCATCAGCTGGTTCTGCGCAAGCAATCGAACTTTATAACCAAGACAAAGTTACAGTTAACATGACTGGTGACGTTGAAGTTGTATACCTTAAAGATCGAGTTAAAGATGCTGAACTAACTCAAGAAATTCAAGACGCAGATTTCGGTTTTGATACTCGTTACCAAGTGAACGATGACCTTCAAATCGGTGCGTTCTGGGAGTTCTCTGGTGACGGCGGCGTAGCAGACACTGGTGACGTTTACATGGCGTTCTACTCTCAGTCTCTAGGTTCTATCAAGTTTGGTAAAACAGCTACAGCACTTGATGATGCAGGTATCGGTTCTGACTACCAGTTCGGTATTTCTTCATTCTTCCAAAACGGTACTCCTTTCTCTGGTGACGAAGCAATTCGTTATGACCTAGACAAAGGCACTTTCTACGTTTCAGCAGCATTCCTACAAGACAGAAACGGTAACAACGGTCTTGGTAACGACGGCACGTTCTTCGATGCAAAAGCTGGCTTCCGTGTAGCAGACTTCGACTTCACTGGTTTCGTTGGTAAAGCATCTTTCAAAGAAGAAGGTGCAGCGTTTGACGGTCAAGAAGAAACTCTATACGCTCTAGAAGCACGTTGGGGTGGTGTTGAAAACCTAAACCTAGCAGCTGGTTGGTACCGTGTTGACGGTGATACTGCAGGTGCAGACGTTGCTTCAGACACATTCGGTATCTCTGCAGACTACACATTTAACGCTATCAAATTTGCTGCAGGTTACAGCAACTCTTCAAACGACGTTGCTAACTCTGAAGACCTAAACTCTTGGTACCTAAACGCTGGTTATTCTCTAGCTCCTTCTACAACAGCTTATGTTGAAGTTGGTGGTGACGATGCAACAGATAACGAGCTAGGTTACGCAATCGGTCTAAAAGCTGAATTCTAATCACGCTTGTTGATTATCTTGCTTAAAAGCCACCTTCGGGTGGCTTTTTCTGTTTAATGAACAGTGTGTTAGAGCGCTCGGTTTATGCTAAAAATTACTAAAAAATACTTTTGTCTTTGGTTGAATATGGCATGATGACGGTACTGAGTCTGACTGAGTAAACCACAGAGTAATTAAGGAGTGACTCCAGTGAAGAGGTCTTTTATTGCAGCAGTGTTAACTGCAGGCGTTGTTTTTTCCACAAATTCGGCGACCCTCATTCCGATGAAGGGTATATCGTTACTGTACATTAATGGGCAGGAAGCGGAGTCAAAGATTAAACCTAATGAAGTAAAACCGGGCAAAACTCAGGTGGTACTTCAAATGGATAAAAAGGTGGGCCGAGGCAGCTCTCAAGCCGTGTACACGTCTGCCCCTTATGTACTGACGTTTGACGTTACCGGCGATGAAATTAAAATCAACCATCCGGTCGCGCGCAGTAAGCAAGAGGCGGAAGCGGTGTTTAGAACTGGCAACCCAGAGTGGCGAGTATCTCAGGATGGCAAATCGCTGACTTACTCCCAAGAGAAATTGCAAGGCCGTGAAGGTATGTTGCCATACATGGGTATGGTTGAACTGGTTGCCAAACATAATGAAGAACGCGGTATTACCTTTGGCAGTGGCGAAATGGTCGCGGCAGAAGTGGCAGCACCAGCTGTGGCAACGGCGGCGGTTGCCTCTGCTAACGGCAAGTCAGTTGAAGCCAAGCAAAATGCACAAACAGACAAGAAGACTATGCCAGCGGCAAGCAATGCCAATAACATTGAGCAGCTAAAAGCCTGGTATCTAAAAGCTTCTAAAGAGGAGCGTAAAGAATTCCGCAAATGGATGATCGATCAAGAGTAATTGACGCTCTCTATTTCACTTTTCTATTGAGGGGCAATATGCCCCTTTTTTGTGTCTGGCTAACAGGAATCTAACCATAGTCTGTCCAGAACTGGGTTATGATAACGCCATTATTCTGTTGCTAACGTCAGGCCCGTGAACCGTCTATTTTCACTTATTCAGCGCTTTCCTAAGCTTGTTCTTATTATCGTCACCTTCATTACTGGTGTTGCTATCTGGTATGGGCAACAGCACTTTCGGATGAATGCCGACTTATCTTCATTGGTCGAGCAAAATGGCGCTTGGGTTGAGGATCTTGATTATCTCAATGGGACTTTCCCTGAGTCGGGCAATGTTACTGTGCTGGTTACCAGTACTAATGGTTCGGATGTTAAAGTTCATGTCGCCGCGATAGCGGAACAACTGCGCGGGCAAGCTATCTTTAGTGAGGTTTTTGCGCCCCAGCTGCTGACTTGGTTTGAAGAGCATCCGTTGGGGTTTGTGAGTCAAAATGAGTTTGACCGTATTGAAGCCTTCACGCGCGACACGATTAAGCCAGCCGCGCTCGCTGCACAAGCGGTTAGCCTTGAGCTTTATTTGGCTGAACTTGCCCAAAGCGAACAGCCGAACTTAACGCCGCTGTTAGAGGCGATAAACAACCAGTCTGTTGATTGGGCAAAACTGGCTCAGAAAAATCTGACAAAACCCACCGCCTATGCCATTACGCTGGTTGCAGAACCAGACGCTTCGGCCACTGAGCCAAATCGTGCCATCATTGAGGCCATTAATCAGAGCATCATAGCTGCAGATTTACCATCAGACGTTGACGTTAAAATTACCGGTCAGGCAGCGCTGGATTATGATGAAATTGCTGATGCGAATAACAGCATTGCCGTTGCTGGTAGTGCCTCATTAGTTGGACTTATTTTAATCCTGGCAATTGGCATTCGCTCATTGCGGGTGATTGTCGCCTGTTACTTAACCGTATTAGTAGGTCTGGCCTGGACATTTGCGGCTGGCCTGGCTGTTATTGGTCATTACAACACGATATCCATCGTGTTTATGGTGATGTTCATTGGCCTTGCTGTCGATTTTTCTATTCACTTATGTCTCCACATTCAAGAGATTAGACTTAAAGGGGAGAGTGACTTGATAGCGATGCGCGATGCAATTGCCCATTCGCTTCGACCTTTGTCACTGTGTGCGCTTTCTTCTGCACTTGGTTTTCTAAGCTTCTACCCAACGGCTTACACTGGACTAGGTGAGCTAGGTGTCGTGTCTGCGTTGGGTATGGTGCTTGGCCTCGTTGCAACCTTTATCATTATTCCGCTGTTCTTTACTTTGTTTGGCTATCCGAGAGTGCGCCATCAACGTGATACCCATCGTTTTACCTGGTTTGGAGCGCAGCTGATGCGTTTTAAGGGCGCTGTGTTTAGCTTAGCGATAGTTTTAACGGTCGTGATGGGATATGGCGCAACTCAGTTTAAGTTTGATTTCTCAACGTTAGTGCTCAAAAACCCTCAGTCAGAATCTGTGCTGGCATTGAATCAACTGCAGCAAGAAGGGCTGGGTTCAAGCTATCAGCTGTTTGCCATTGCCAAAAATCAACAGCAAGCCGAGCAGTGGCAAAAACGTCTGATCAAGCAGGCTTCGGTGGCCTCAGTCAGAGTGGTTAGTGACTTCATGCCTAAACATCTCGAGCAGAGAACGCTACAGCTGCAAGCATTGTTTGCCGACTCTGATATAGAGGCACCGATGAGTTATTCAGAGTTCGTGGATAGGGCTAAAACTGAGCATTGGCAGGATAGCGAGCTCTTACCTGATGCGATAGATAGTGCAACGGTCGCTGAGCATTTATTCTCGGGTCTAGCAGATAGTTTGAACACACTGACTCAATTTGAACCCGTTGCTATTGAATCACTGCCAAAAGCTTTGAGTGAGCGCTACATCAGTCAACAGGGTAAATGGCTGGTGGTTATCTCTCCGAGCGAAGACATGACTAATGTCGATGCTCTGGAGCAGTTTATTACCGAGGTTAAGCAAATTGCACCTCAAGCCACGGGCAGAGCAGTCGCTGAACAAGAAGTGGGTAGTATTATTGTTCGCGCGTTTCAAGCGGCGATCATGATGTCGGTGTTTGGTATTGCGCTGATTCTTATTTGGACTGTTGAGAAAAAGCGAGACGTGTTACTGATTTTTATCCCACTTGCTTTGGCGTCAGTGTCGACGTTAGGGCTAATGCACTGGCTCGGGTTATCGATGAACATGGCGAACATTATCGTGATCCCGTTGATCTTTGGTTTGGGCGTAGATAACGGTATCCATATCGTGAAGCGTTTTCGTGCGGTGAGAACCTTGGCTGCGTTCTTTAAAACGTCGACGCCCAAAGCCTCTTTGGTGAGTTGCTTAACGACGTTGGCGACATTTGGTGCCTTGATCGTTGCCGATCACCAAGGCATGCATTCCATTGGACTCGTACTCACTATCGCATTGAGCTGTATTTTGGTATTCAGTTTGACGCTATTGCCGTTACTGCTTGAAGTCACGAAGAAAAAGCCCATTGAATAATGGGCTTGATGAGTTTTGAAGGTTAGAAGCGAGCGTCTAGGGTGACGAAAAAGCTCTTTCGTTGACCAAAGCCAAGTTCACTGATCAGTACCCAGTTAGGGGTGAACTCGTATTGTGCACCGACGAGTGTATTCCACTGATTTGCCAGGCTTTGCTTCACGGTGAACTTAGCGTTGTCTGGTACCGGTATCCCACCGAGAGGAAGATCCTTGATGCTTCCGGAGAGGGTTTGCTCAATATTCTGGTACTGAGCACCCACCCATGCACGTAGGGGCCAATCACTGTTACGGGAAAAGTCATAGCCGATACGAGGAGAAATCACGATGGAATCAATCTCTCCTTCAATAACTGTGAGGCTGGTTTTGGTATAACTGGCATCAACCAAGGCAAACAGACTTTTATAGCCACCGGCAATTACGGTACCCGCTCCATACATATAGCCGTCTAAATCCAGTTTAAATGGCTCGTTAACTTCGATACCGTCTCCCGGAAGGCCCGGAAACAGCTTAACGTTAGTGATCGTCGTTTCGGAATAGCCGTTGAGTTTGCCGCCAATCGCGTAAAAGTTAAGAAACGGCAGTACCCAAACATCGGCCTTGAGCGTCAGTACGTCGCTTTCCTGATATCCCCCTTCTGTCTTGATACCAATATTATCGAGGGCACCCAGACCAGACAATGAGATGGAATCGACATTAATGCCCTGAGAGACACTCATATACCCAAGACTCAATCCAAAAGCTTCAGGGAGAGTGTAACCACGCTCTTCGGCTTCTTTTTTAAATAAGGGAAGCTCGAGCGAATGGGCGATGTTTGCGCTGAGCAGGGGGAGAAGGACTAAAGTTCGGATCAATTGTCGAATAATTGCTTTCATTGAATGCGCCATGTTAAGGGGAATGATATACCTCAATTATAGGAGGGCGGATTGTAGTTGAGGTGTATATGGTTGAAAAGAGAATTTATTGTCAGAGAATAACAAAAATCCGCAAGCTCAAGGCCGGCGGATTTTTATCGTCAAAGGTGCGAACTATTATTTATCGACGTTCAATGCGATAGAGTTCTCTGTAGCAAACGCTGTTGCAACATTACCGCCTGCTAATGTCACGTTGGAAGCGGAAAGGAGAACGTTTGTTGTTCCCGCTGCAGCGACGGCAAAATCATAAGTGCCCGCATCGACATTAAGCACTGCGCTGTCTTTAAAGTCGACACCAGCCAGTACCACAGTATCTGCTGAGAACCCAGCTCCCGCAGGCGTCGCATGGATATCTACCAAGCCGGCTACAGGATTGGCGTGGACCACTCTCAATTTGGCGTACGTTGCCACACTGCGAAGATCTTCGACGATTGGCAATGCTTCAATCGAGCCTGCTGTACCTACTGCAAAAATGGTGGTTTCTGAACCTGGGGTGAACTCAGTATTTGGAGCGCTAAGAACAGCTGGCCCTGTGGTGCTTGTTGCGACAACATCTAGATTATATGTAGCAGCCGCGACATCCGTGCTTGCGATAGTCTCATAAGCAATGTTGCCAAGGCCGGGCACGACAGTTCCACCGACTAGCACGTCTACATTTGGAGCGCCATTAACAGCGTGGCCCACACGTACCGTGGCTTTCTCTCCACTGCTTCGCACGACACTCACTGACGTGCCATCGGCGACCAGCAAGTTCACCGGAGAAACAATGCCACCGCTAACGTTTGGTACTGCTGTGACCATCAAATCACTACCGCCGTCGAGCGCCAGTTCACCACTGTCAAATACTACGTCTGCGTCTGTACTTTGCCCAGCCAGCGTAATTCGAATTCTGTAGGTTCCAGCAGGAAGAGTGACGGGTAAATTAGCGTCGTCTTCTTTGAACGTCAGGTCGGAGATAGCAACAGTCCCGGAGCTGATACTGGCATCGGTGGTCACGTGAATGTCAACGCCGCCTACTGCAGGGTGAGCGTGCAAAACGTCGAGACGAATCGAAGATGCATCTGGACCCATACTTGAGCGAGAGAGGATGACTGGTTCAATCGCAGTCACATTATTGACGGCAAAGACGTCGTACTGCATATCGGGCGCCAGATTAACCGCGTTTGCGGTAATAACGTCAGCCGTCGCATCACCGGCGAGCAATCCTCGCACAATAAGATCGTGGTCACCGGAGTCAACGGTAAGAAGTCCACTACCTTGAGAGTAATCCACTTTGTCCAGACCAGAGACGATAGCACCATCCATCAATATAGACACTTTGGGGGCATCTGCACTGGCGTGCGTGACTCGGAGTTGAGATGAAGGGGTTGAGTCATTCGAATCACTGCCACAGCCAAACAGGGTGATTGCTGCAGCAGCGACTAAAGATATTTTAATAGTTTTCATAGCAAGCCTCTTTGCTTTTCATTAATCGCAAAAAGGCTTACGGTGTGAAAATCTAGTTAGTTCAAAAAAAACTCAAAACAAACTATCGGTTAAGAAACTGGTGTCTTATTGTCAGTTGAGCGTTAACTCGTTGAGTGGAAGCCAGTCAACGCTCACTCCCGCCTGTTCAAACATATCCTGGCTCACCATCACCTTTTCACCCCAGCGCGACATAAAGTCTTCGTCTTGCTCGGGGCAATGGACCACTGAAATACCTGTCTGAATAATTTTGGCTGCACAGTTGGGGCATGGGAAGTGAGTCACCCATATTTCACAGCCATCCAAATCTCGCTTGGCAAAAAGAATGGCATTTTCTTCGGCATGGAGTGTTTTTAGATATTTCGTCTCGCGCTCATCTATTTCTGCGCTATCGGAAATCCCGTGCGGGTAGCCATTAAAACCCACTGAAACGATACGATTTTTTTTGGTAATGACGGCGCCGACCTGAGTAGAAGGATCTTTGCTCCATGACCCAACCAGTTCTGCCATTTGAATGAATCGCTTCGCCCATTTAGAGACCATAATCACTCCATTTTCTCATGTTAAAGATAACTGCCAATGTATTGGCTAGAGTGTACAAAACTTGCTGTAACAAAACGAGTAATTTTGCAAACGATTACAAAGCTCAGCCCAGTTGTAGCGCAGTTGGATCAAGGTTTTTAGCTCAAATGATATATCGGTGAATGGAATCTAGACAGCAGCCCGATATTTTTGTGACTAACACGAAATTCTTTGTCAGAGTATCGCCAATTCTGCTTAAATTTAGTGAGAAGTGTCATAATACTGTGGCAGAATCTGAGCAAATCTTTAAGGATGGGAATATACAATGCGAAAAACACTGTTAGCGGTTTCTCTATGTAGTCTGTGTTTTAGTGCAGGAAGCTTTGCGTTTGTAAAAGATTGGTCGACCCAAAGCGTTCGCCAAGTCGAACAGGGAGCGAATCAAGGGGACCTGTTTGCTCAGATAGAGCTTGGTGATCGTTACGCAATTGGAAATGGCATTAAAGAAGATGATGCCAAAGCGGTTGAGTGGTACCACAAAGCTGCTAAACAAGGTAGCGAAACGGCCATGTATAAAATCGGCATGATGTATGATAACGGTCATGGTGTTGACTATAACCCAAAAGAAGCGGCATCCTGGTTTGAGAAAGCGTCTAAAAAAGGCAGCGTAGAAGCTCAGTACTATTTGGCAGGCATGTACAAATGGGGACGTGGCGTCGCTAAGAGCAATGCGAAGGCGGTGGAGTACTATCGTCAGGCTGCAGAGCGCAATTATGATGTAGCCCAGAACAGTCTTGGTGTTATGTATGCCAAAGGTCTGGGTGTAGAGAAAAATGATGCCGAGGCGGTTAAGTGGTATAAAAAAGCGGCAAAGAATGGTTATGCCTACGGTCAGCGTAACCTTGCTTATAAGTATTCTTTGGGTGAAGGCATAGAACAGAGCAATGTTGAGGCATATGCCTGGGCTTCTGTCGCATCCACTAACGGTTACGCAACCGCTGAAAATCTACGTGATGAACTGGCCATGAAACTAGCACCAGAACAGCTTGCAGAAGCCAAGAGCAAAGCGAGTGAGTATCTGGCCGCGTACTCTTCTCACAAGTGACGTCATAAAATTGGAATGAAAGGGAAGCATGGCTTCCCTTTTTTAATCGCCAAATTTTCTGTGATAGCGAGAGAGCATGGTTTCGTTACCCAATAACCCACCCTGATGGACATACATCAACGTCGTATCTGGGTTTGTGGCTAGCCATGGCGTCAAACAGCGCCACATCATGGGGTCATACAACAGATCAAATTCGATATCGGTGTGTTGCAGTAGCGAGAGCCATATCAGGTAATCTTCGCGGTAGAGTTTGCCAAAATGGTGTTTGTCCTCTAACTCCAGAATGGTTGGATAGTTTTCATATTCACCTAACTCCTGAAACTGACTTAGGAGGTAATCCTTCCCTCCAACGCAGGGGCATGTCAGAACCTCTATCCCTTTTGGTTTCAGCTCCTGAGATAAGTACAGGGCCGTTGTTCCCGTCCCAGATGGCAGTGCGACCTTGATGTTATTTCCTTTTTCAAATCGTGACCACGACAGGATCTCTTTTGCCAATTGCTCAATACCAACACGTGCTGCCTGAAAGCGACCTCCCTCGGGAATGATATAGCATGCTGGGTCCGAACCATGAACTGTTTGGATGTACTGTTCAGGGTGAGGAGCATCGCTCCCCACTATATCCGCTATTGAGAGCACTTCTGCGCCCAGTTCGAGAGCAGTGCGGTAGTTACCCATAGGGCGGTCATCGAGCCAATGGGGTTTGTGGGCGACATAGTAAGTGAGTTTGAGTCCTTTGATGCGGGCAAGGGCGGCTAGTGAGGTCAGAGAATTTGCTTGAGCAGAACCCCATCCAATAAGCCTGGTTACCCCAGGCAAAGGTTCATCTAATACCGAGGCAAACTTTCTTGCTTTATTTCCGTTAAAGTGTCCGTGAAGCAGATCATCTCTCTTGAGGGAAAAGAGATGTCCCTGAAATTGGTGCTGAGTTACAGGACTGTTTTTAAGATTCACGGCCAATGCCCTAATTTGAAGTAGGCCGGGATTTTATCCCGAAGAAATGATAGTTACAAACACAGAGCATACAAATGATTACATTGGCAAAGTGTCCCGTATGGCAAAATGGCGACCCTCAGGGAGAGGTCGTGCGAAATGACGCACAAATTGACATAAAAATGACGTTGCTTCAAAAAAACAGCCGTAGATAAGAATAACGTTTTCGTTTCGCCGATAATCGCCGGTTAGGTTGGTGAAACGTGCTTTTTAAGTAAAGGTTTTTGTTGAAATGGCGTTATATAAATGGATGTGAGCTATATTTGTTTCAAATATGTTCGAAGAGTCAATGTTTTGTGCGCTAAAGTCGTGTCAACGCTTTTAATTCTTTGAACGCCCTAGTAAACTTTGGTGTCCTTTTTCGTGTGTGTACACGATTCAACTGTGAGTTTAAAAAATGAGCCAGTCTTTTCTCCCTTTATGCAGACCTGCCGTCGATGAACAAGATATTCAAGCGGTCGTCGATGTACTTCGTTCAGGTTGGATTACTACCGGTCCTAAGAATGCTGAATTAGAAGCTAAGATTACACAGCATACGGGGGCATCTCACGCCGTAGCGTTAAGTAGTGCGACTGCCGGGATGCATCTGGTACTGCTGGCTTTGGGTATTGGTCCGGGTGATGAGGTTATAACGCCTTCACTGACCTGGGTTTCTACCGTTAACATGATTACCTTAGTAGGCGCCAAGCCTGTCTTTGTCGATGTTGATGCTGATACCCTGATGGCAGACGCGGACAAGATTGAACCGCTCATCAATGAAAAGACCAAACTGATTGTACCGGTTCATTATGCGGGTGCATCACTGGACCTCGACCCGATTTATGCATTGGGTGAAAAATATGGCATAGCGGTTGTGGAAGATGCTGCGCACGCGCTCGGCACCGAATATAAGGGCAAGCCAATTGGTCACCGTGGTTCTTGCTTGTTCTCGACTCATGCAATTAAGAACGTGACGACTGCAGAAGGTGGCATTTTTACTACTCATGATGCTGAACTGGCGGGTAAAGTACGCCGCCTCAAATTCCACGGTTTGGGTGTTGACGCGTTTGACCGCGAAACACAAGGTCGCGCTCCACAAGCCGAAGTAGTAGAGCCGGGCTTTAAGTACAACATGCCAGATATTTGCGCGGTGCTTGCACTTGGACAAATGGATCGCATTGATGAGATTACCGCCAAGCGAACCGAGCTGGCACTTTCTTATCGCGCTAAACTAGAGTCGATTAAAGGCATCACTCCGCTAGGTTTAGCTTCGCACGATCACAAGCACTGCTGGCACTTGTTGATCATTCGTGTCGATCCAGCGGTTGCAGGCCTGAATCGTGATGACCTTATCGCAGCGCTAAAAGAAAAAGGTATTGGTGCAGGTATTCACTTTAAAGCCTGCCACACTCAAAAATACTATCGTGAAAATTACACCAAACTGTTTGGGACAATGAACCCTGACTTAAGTAATACAGAACGTAACAGTAACCAAATCTGCTCACTACCGTTGTTCCCTGATATGACTCAGGAAGATGTAGAACGCGTAGTCAGCGCCGTTTCAGAAATAATTGGGTAAGCCATGAAACACAAACAAGCAATCAACTTTGTCTCTATCGTTATTCCTGTCTATAACGAAGAAAACTGTTTACAAGAGCTTATTGACCGCACGACCAAGGCGAGCGATAGCCTTGGTAAAGATTATGAGCTCATTCTTGTCGACGATGGCAGTCGTGACCGCAGTGCAGAGATCATCGAAGAAGCGGCTGCAAAAGAGGGTAGCCATGTTGTTGGAGTTATTCTTAATCGTAACTACGGTCAACATAACGCTATCATGGCGGGCTTTGATCAGGTTCGCGGTGATTTGATCATTACATTGGATGCGGATCTTCAGAACCCGCCAGAAGAGATCCCTAACCTAGTTGCTAAAGCGGAAGAAGGTTTTGACTCGGTAGGTACGGTGCGTAAGAACCGTCAGGACAGTGCATTGCGTCGTTATCCATCCAAGCTGATCAACAAGTTGGTGAAGCGCTCTACGGGTGTTGAAATGAACGACTACGGCTGTATGCTTCGTGCCTATCGTCGCCATGTTGTCGACGCCATGCTGGAGTGCCATGAACGTAGTACCTTTATTCCGGTACTGGCTAACGGTTTCTCTCGTCACACCACTGAGATTGACGTTCATCACGATGAACGCGCAGACGGTGAGTCAAAATACAGCTTTATGAAACTTATTAGTCTAATGTTTGACTTAATCACCAGTATGACCACAGCGCCACTGCGCATGTTGAGTATTGTTGGTGGTGGTATTGCAGCCGCAGGTATTGCTTTTGGCGCAATCTTGATGCTCATGCGCATTATGTTTGGTTCAGAGTGGGCAGGTGACGGCCTGTTCACATTGTTTGCTATTCTATTTGTATTTGTTGGTGCGCAATTTGTTGGTCTTGGCTTACTTGGTGAGTATATTGGCCGCATCTATTCAGATGTGAGAGCGCGTCCTCGTTTCTATGTGCAAGATGTTCTGGTTGGCGCAGCCACCCGAGAAGCACGTCAAAACGACGAATTAAAGAATCAAGAATAAGATTTATATTTAGAGGAAAATTTCATGAAAGTAGTAGTGTTTGCCTACCACAATATCGGTTGTACTGGCATTCGTAGCCTGCTTGATGCAGGTGTAGAAATCGAAGCGGTATTCACCCATGTTGATGACAGCAACGAGAATGTGTTTTTCGAGTCTGTAGCGAAACTTGCGGCGAAAAACGGTATTCCAGTTTACGCACCAGAAGACGTGAACCACCCTCTATGGGTTGAAAAGATCCGTGCGATGAAGCCGGACGCACTGTTCTCATTCTACTATCGCAACATGATCAGCCAAGAGGTGCTGGATATTGCGCCAAAAGGCGGTTTCAACCTACACGGCTCTCTGCTTCCTACTTACCGTGGTCGCGCGCCAATCAACTGGGCGCTGGTTAACGGTGAAACAGAGACAGGCGTAACGCTACACAAAATGGTTCAAAAAGCTGATGCGGGTGACATCGTAGGTCAAGAGAAGATCGCAATCACTGACGCTGACACGGCAGAAACGCTTCATAAGCGCATGAACGTAGCGTCAAGCGATTTGCTAAGCAAAGTCCTACCAACTATCGTTGATGGTTCTTTTAAAGCGACAGCACAAGACGAGAGTAAGGCAACTTACTTTGGCCGTCGCACTCCAGCTGACGGTGAGATCAAGTGGTCAAACGATTCTCGCACAGTATTCAACCTAGTACGTGCCGTTACAGAACCGTTCCCGGGTGCATTCACTTTCCTAGGTGAACGTAAACTGACGATCTGGAATGCAGAAGCAAGTGAAAAAACGTTCGATGTAACCCCAGGTACTATCGTGGCGACTAAGCCACTAACCATTGCGTGTGCACAAGGTTCACTGATTGTTAAGTCTGGCGAAGCAGAAAATGGCCTATACCTGGGTGGCGAGCAGCTAGCGGCTGAGCTTCACCTTGTTGAAGGTATGCGTTTTGGTCCTCAAGCAAGTGCACTTATCAACGCTAAGAAGCGTCAGAAAGTTCTTATCCTTGGTGCTAACGGCTTCATCGGTACTCACCTGACTAAGCGTCTTCTAGACGATGGTGGTTACGAAGTTTATGCAATGGACATGAACTCGAACCAAATTGAAGAGCATCTAAGCCACCCAGATTTCCACTTCGTTGAAGGTGATATCACTATCCACAATGAGTGGATCGAATACCACGTTAAGAAGTGTGACATCATTCTGCCACTAGTGGCTATCGCAACGCCTATCGAGTACACGCGTAACCCGCTGCGAGTATTCGAGCTAGATTTCGAAGAGAACCTGAAGATCGTTCGTGCCTGTGTGAAATACAACAAGCGCATCATCTTCCCATCGACGTCTGAAGTGTACGGTATGTCGACTGATCCTGAGTTCAACGAAGATACATCGCCACTGATCGTTGGTCCTATCAACCGTCAGCGTTGGATCTACTCAGTATCTAAGCAGCTACTTGACCGCGTTATCTGGGCTTATGGTAAAAAAGATGGCCTTAAGTTCACACTGTTCCGTCCGTTTAACTGGATGGGTCCACGTCTGGATAGCCTGAACTCAGCACGTATCGGTTCTAGCCGTGCAATCACTCAGTTGATCCTGAACCTTGTTGAAGGTACGCCGATTAAGCTTATCGACGGTGGTGAACAGAAGCGTTGTTTCACTGACATTTCTGAAGCGATTGAAGCGTTATTCCGCATCATTGAAAACAAAGAAGGTCTGTGTGACGGTCAAATCATCAATATCGGTGCACCAGAAAACGAAGCGAGCATCAAAGAGCTTGCTGAGACACTGGTTGAGAAGTTTGACAACCACCCACTTCGTGATCAGTTCCCTCCATTCGCTGGCTACAACCTGGTTGAAAGTAAAGCGTTCTACGGCGACGGCTACCAAGACGTACAACACCGTAAACCAAGCATCGCAAACGCGAAGAAACTGCTTGATTGGGAACCAAAAGTTCACATGAACGACACAATCGAAGAAACGCTCGATTTCTTCCTTAAAGGTGCAGTAGAAGAGAAGTAATGAATAAGAATGAAGTCACTAAAGTCGGTCTTCGTATCGATGTAGACACTTTTCGAGGTACCAAATTAGGTGTACCTAAGCTACTCGAGATCTTCGAGAAGCACGGAGTGATGGCTTCATTCTTCTTTACTGTTGGACCTGATAACATGGGGCGCCATATATGGCGCCTTTTGCGTCCTGCATTTTTGAAGAAGATGCTACGCTCTAAAGCCGCGAGCTTGTATGGCTACGATATTCTTATTCGTGGCACCATATGGCCAGGACCTGTGATTGGTAAAAAGCTGCGTCATATCATTGAAGCAACAGATACCGCTGGTCATGAAATCGGTCTTCATGCCTGGGATCACCATAAATGGCAGATGAAAACTGACTCTATGTCAGCTGAAGAGCTGCGTAGCGAGATCACCAAAGGCTATAACCTGCTTAAGGATATTACGGGCCGCGACCTACCGTGCAGTGCGGTTGCAGGTTGGCGTTGTACCGAGCAGACACTGGTGGAAAAAGATGCGTTTCCATTTAAGTACAACAGCGACTGTCGTGGAGATTCGATTTTCTCTCCTGGTGAAGGTATGGCTCCGCAAATTCCGGTCACTTTGCCGACTTACGATGAGCTGGTTGGTCAAGATGGCGTCGACAACAGTAACTATAACGATGCGATACTTAATCTAATTAAACGTGATGGTTTGAACGTCTACACCATTCACGCAGAAGTTGAGGGAATCGTTTGTGCTGAAATGTTTGAAGATTTGATTGTCAGAGCTAAGCAACAGAATATAGAATTCGTGCCTATGGTTGATCTGCTCCCGGATGCAGAAACACCACTTCCTAAAGATTCGATTAACAATATCGAGATGGAAGGGCGTGAAGGCTGGCTGACTCACCAAGCATCATTTGTTGAGAAGATGGGGCTTTAGCCAAACCTATCGTCGGTTCGAAACACATAAGCCCATGAACTCATGGGCTTTTATTCAATTGGATGAAGAATGCAACAATCTCGAATTAACTGGGCGGTGTGGGTACCGCTTTTCTTTATTGCGTTATACATTTTGCCACTGGATTTGCGTCCATTGTGGTCACCTGACGAACTTCGCTATGGTGAAATTTCTCGTGAGATGGTCGCTTCGGGCAACTGGATTGTCCCGACTTTTAACGACCTCCGCTATTTTGAAAAGCCGATTATGGGCTACTGGTTCAATGCGATTGCGCAAGTCCTTTTCGGTGATACCAACTTTGCGGTAAGAATTGCTTCAGCGCTGGCAACATTCGGTGGTGCACTTATCCTGGTCTCTGTAGTTGGCCGTATGGCTGATCGCCGTCAAGGCTGGTTAACGGCGGGTGTATTCCTGAGCATGTTCATGGTTGCGGCCATTGGTACCTACAGTGTTCTGGACGGCATGCTGGCATTTTGGCTCACTGCTTGTTACGCGGCATTCTTTTTTGCCACCGAAGCTACCACGACTAAGCAGCGTTGGATTTATTACGGACTAGCAGGCTTCTCTTGTGGCTGTGCGGTATTAACCAAGGGATTTTTGGCGCTTGCCCTACCTGTGATTGTGGTCGTTCCGTATATGATTGTGCAAAAGCAGTTCCTGGAAATCCTTCGTTGGGGCTGGTGGGTAATGTTGGTCGCGTTTGTTACATGCTTACCCTGGTCATTGGCCATTCATGCGGCGGAACCTGATTACTGGAATTACTTCTTCTGGGAAGAGCATATCCATCGTTTCTCTGCTGAAGATGCTCAGCACGCAGCGCCGATTTGGTATTATGTGCCATTCCTGTTTTTAGGTACGCTTCCTTGGATATTTTGGGCGCCATCTGCCACTATCCAGCTTAAAGGCGAGCTCAGCAAGCCACTGATCCGTTATTCGGTTTTGTGGGCGCTGATGCCGTTCCTATTGTTCTCTTATGCAAGTGGTAAGCTAGCGACTTACATTCTACCGTGCATGGCGCCTATCGCGATTCTGCTGACTCATGGCATCATTAAAGCCTACAACAACAAAGCCAAAGGGCTGACCATTGGATCGATTATTAATGGTTTATTTTTTGCGACAGTAGCCATTACGCTGATGGTGATGTTCTTTATGGGCAAATTGCCATTGGATGAAACGGAATCGTACCGTCCTTGGATCGCACTGTTTATTCTGGGTTTCTGGGCGGCATGTGCTTTCTTCGCTGCAAAAGCGAAAGCATTTGAGAGTAAGTTTGCCGCTTATATGCTGTCGCCTCTTGCGTTGTTCGCTTTGTTCTCGACTGTCGTACCAAACTCGACCATTGACTCTAAAATGCCAGCGCGCTTTATGGAAGAACTGGCACCTAAAGTCAGCGATAATATGGTATTGATTGCCGACTATCCCGATACCATGTCGGCAATAAACTGGTACCTGAAGCGCACAGATGTCTACATCACTAAAGGTATGGGTGAAGTGGATTATGGCTTGGGATATGAAGACTCTAAGCATCGCTACGTGCCTTTTAAGCAGCTTGGTGACTTCATCAAGCAACAGCAAGAGCACGCACCTGTGTTGCTTCATTTCAGGAACTTGCCAACTCTGCCAGATGACTTCCCGAAGCCAGATGATCACGTTGATCGCGGTCGTTACCACGCGCTGATCTTTAATCAACAAGACGCCCAGTAATGACAGTACTGCTGTTCATACTTTCAGTCGTTGCAAGCTCGCTTAGCCAGTATTGGCAAAAGCGAGCGGCTATGTATTTTGAAGAAAATCCTCAGCTATCGGCAATTGGAAAGCTGCTGAGCTTTCCGATGATACTGGGGATCGTATTTTTGGGTACCAGTGCGATCACCTGGCTTGGTGTGCTGAGTCAGTGGGATGTTTCGGTGGCGTATCCTCTGCTTAGCATCAATTTCGTGATTATGTTGCTGGTTTCTAAGTTTGCGTTTGGTGAAGTCATTGTGCCGAAGCAGTGGCTGGGAGTCATGTTTATCATGCTCGGCGTCGGCATTATTGGAGGAGCCAGCTAATGGTACTTAAGGATCTCAAAGCGGGCTTACCTGTTGCTCTGATAAGTGTGGCGCTGATATCCACGGCACAATTGACCATGAAGTGGGGGATGGGGCAGCTTTCCTTCCACTGGACGGAGCTGCAATCGTTACTTATCGAACACCAGTTTATTACGGCGATGTCGTTAACATGGCCAGCGCTGGTTTGCGTGGGTGTCGGACTAGGGTGCTATGCGCTTTCGATGGCTTGCTGGGTCATGGCGTTAAAGCATTTGCCGTTAGGTGTCGCATACCCACTGCTAAGCCTTAGCTATGTTTTGGTGTACGTACTGGCAGTCACGTTACCTTGGCTGGATGAGACATTTAGCTGGGCTAAGTTTTCCGGTATTGGTTTTATCCTTTTAGGTTTGACGCTGATCTTCACAGCGAAAAAATCCAGCGTTTAGGCTGGATTTTTTGTTGGCTTTATCTGCCCCTGCCGTCCACCATTATTTTCAATGTCTTGAAAACAATATGCAGATCAGTCAGTAACCAGGTCCTGTAGGAAGATAGAGATAGGGCATAACTGTGGTCGTAGCCGACTTTACTTCTCACATCTTCAATGCAGGTATCATAACCCTGATTGACTTGTGCCAGACCTGTGATTCCCGGTAGCACATCGTAAGTGCGTTCTACGAAAAATGGAATGTCACGTTCAAGCTTGCTGTAAAAATCAGGGCGTTCCGGGCGAGGCCCGATCAATGACATGTCACCTCTCAACACATTGATAAATTGAGGTAGCTCATCAAGGCGGGTTTTACGCAAGAATCGGCCTACTGGTGTAATTCTCGGGTCATTTTCTGTGGCCCATGTTGCTCCTGTTCTCGCTTCGGCATCGATGTACATAGTACGGTACTTGAGCACGTGGATGAAATCCATCTTGTCAGGGGTCCATCGACCCACTCTCAACTGTTTATAAAAGATTGGGCCCTTTGAGGTTAGTTTGATCGCTAACGCGACAGGAATAAATGAGATCCCCAAAATGAGCATGCCGACACAAGCGCCCACCAGATCGAAGATACGTTTCGAGATATGGATCGAGCGCTTTTCATAGCTAACTTTTTTCATGATGTTTCTCCTGATAGGAAATTCTTACCCACCTTCCGCGCTCCAACCCGAAGAGATAGCGCAGTCCGCCAATTAGATTCGCCGTGTGACCGACGACCAGATAAGTAATGAGTCTATTTATCTTAAAAGTTTGCGTGCCAGGAACGATGACACCCAGTATGGCAATGCCGTAGACAAACAGTTGAGCACCCAGTGCCAAACCAAACCATGCACTGGTATTCACCAGAAGAGCGGAAGTAATCAGGCAATTGAGCATGAGATATGGCGTCAACACTCTGAGCCCTTTTCCAGAGAAAAAGGTAAATGCAGTGCCTCCGTATTGGGGAGAAAATAAGCCAGCGAGCGCCAGTGTCTGCTGCATATTGCCCGCTGAGATACGAAGTCTTCGCTGAAAATCTTGTTTAGGTGCCGTTGCTTCGAGCTCTACCGCATTCATGTTGGGGGCATAGACTGCAACGTATCCTTTGCGGACAATGCGCATTGGTATCATAAAGTCGTCGTTAATTACATTGGCGGGGAGCGGTTCAAACAATCCTGAACGCACGAAATAGAGAGCGCCATGAGATCCAATGGTAGAGCCTATTGTCGACTCCTGAAGTTTAATTTGATTCTGATACTTCCAATAGGCGTGCTCGCCACTGTTTTCCTTCCCGAGCAATTGATAGGTACCGTTTACAACGCCAACCTTGGGGTCTGCAAATCGTTCAGCAGCGACAAGCAGCGCATCTACAGAGATCAGTGACGACACATCAGAGATGCAGATGATGTCGGTAGAGATTGTAGGCAAATACTGGTTGAGTATGGCGACCTTACCTTTATTGTCGATGTTATTAATAATGTCGAAATGCGTATCGCTACAGGCTGCTTGTTGAATGGCAGCCTCAGCTATTTGCACAGTTGTATCAGTGCTGCCATCACTGACAATGAGGACTTTCATTTTGCTTCTAGGGTAATCCAGAGAAGCACAGTTCAGAATCTTATCGGCGATCCAACGTGCCTCATTGAAGGCAGGGACAATAATGGTGACAGAGGGCAAAATGCGGTCAGATCTCTGTGGCTGATAGCTGCGTACTCTGCAGGCACTGGAAGGCACGGGGTGTCTCGCAGCCCACCATCTTAGCAGAATAGGATAGCCGACATGATGGTAAACGATTAAAAATGCACAGAGAAGAAATATGGTTATCAATGCAAATTCCATGGTTAATCCTTCTGGTAACGGAGTCATACGGTCATCAGCCCTGAGTAACAAGATTTCGGTAAGCTCTGCTCATAAGTCGCACGTCATTGTTCTCAACCACAAAATCTCTCGGGGAAAATAGGTGCTTGGTTTTCAGTGCTGTTTCCAATGCAGAAATCAGCGAAAAAACGCGATTTGATTTGGTAGTGATGCCGGAAAGAGGGCATAGTGTTTCTTTGACGGCCCCCACGTCAGTGACAACAACGGGAATGTTGCAAGCCTGCGCTTCTAGAGGCGAGAGAGGAAACCCTTCACAAATGGAAGGTAAACAGAACACATCAAGGGATTGATAAAAAGACGGCATATCTGCCACCAGCCCCAGAAAGTGCACTCGGTCATCTATGTTTAATGCCTTACTCAGCTTTTTGAGCTCCGCTTCCAACTGACCGATGCCGGCAATGGCAAGGTGTGTATCTTTGGACAGGCGAGCCATGGCTTTAATCAGAAACGCTTGCGCTTTCACGGGCTCTAGGCGTCCAGCGGTGCCAATAAGTTTGACGTCACGGGGTAACCCAAGAATACGGCGGGCGGCCGCCTGACTGCCAGGTACAAACCGATTGCAGTCAACTCCGTTTTTAATTACCGTTGGAGCGGTATAGGGATAGAGCTCGGCAAGTTGTTGTTGTACTTTGTTGGCATCGGCTACCAGGATCGGATTTACGATGCGAAGCGCCAAGTCTTCTACTTTCTGCCGTTTGTTATCGTTGAGGTGCCACATGTCGTGTTCAGTATGAATTCGAACCGGAACCCGACACAGTCGGGCAGCAAGGCCACCATAAAGTAGCGGTCCTATGTGGTGAGTATGGACCACCTGAGGCTGTAATTGCCTGAAAACATCGCAGACCTGTCGAATGAGCGAGAGTTGCGCTCCTTGTTTTTTGTTAAGGAACAAGAGTTGCGAATCAAAACGCTGGAGTTGCGGCCAGTGTTTGAGCGCGTGTTCTAATTCACCCTCCAGACTGACAACGAAGACCTGCTCTTCTCGGGTTGCTTGTTTCAACAACTCAAGCACCATAGTTTCCAGGCCGCCTGGCGCAAGGTGCTGAACCACATGCACAATGCGCTGACATTTGTTGATAGTTGAAGCTTGTTTGTGAGCTGGGTGGTTCATGATGTCCTCCTTGGCTTAGAAACTGTCCACTCGACCAGATTGATAGTCAGATTGCATTCTGCGTGCCATGATCAATTTTCTTTCTAAATCATATAAATATGTAAATTGTCGTCACGGTTGTCGAATTCAGTCGCATTTTGATTGTCAGCCTAGTTCAATTTTGGGAATGGCTGTGATCACAGGCACACCAGCCGTTAGCGCCAGTTGCTCGCGTCTTCTGATAGTTGTATCAAAAAGCTCCAATACAATGGCTGTTCCTATCCCCAACGCAATACCAGCTAACAACCCCAGCACGGCAAACACAGTGGGGGGAATGTTGGTGGGAGAACTTGGCGTATAAGGTAAGTCGATGACTTTTACCCGTTTATTTTGTTCGAAAATGCCCAATGAGCCTGTGAGTTGAGCCATTTCATACCGTTCTACCAGCTCATCGTATAACTGCCGTTTTAAAGTGACATCACGTTGCAATTTGAGAAGTTGTTTCGAATTGCTGCCGTAGTTGCGGGCGGTCGCATCGAGTTCTTCAATCATGACTTTCAAACTCGCCGTTTCTTGTTTAAGAGACTCATAACGTCCCCGTACCAGCTGCAGACTGTGAAGCTGGGTGATGAGAAGTGGCTGAAAGTCACTGGTATTGCTTACCGTGGCGTTGCTGGCGATGTCCCATAGCTGATCGCTGTCAAGTTCAGGCTGCTCGGATTGAAGTAATAGAGTACGCTCTTGCTCAAGCCTTTTGAGTTCACGCAGTTTGGCCTGCACCGAACTGTGAGTATCGGTGTATTTGGCCTTTAGAAGTGTCAAGGCGCTTTTTATCTCGATGATCTGCTCTTCCAGTTTCCCCACGATGGGGTTGGTTTTCGACAGTTGTTGGTCAAGTGACCCGAGGCTTTTTTCCACCCCCGACAGTTCCGCTTGTTTTTCTGCCAGTGTTTGTCGCAGCGATGCAAGCCGGCTTAGATTTTGGTTCTGCATTTCGGGCGTGGCAGCGGAGTATTGATTGTAATAGTCCGCGAGTGCCTGCTCTGCCACTTCCAGTTCGCTTTTACGCTTATTGATGTGGATAGTCAGGAACTCGCTGGAATCGCGAATAGAGGAGCGTTCGGGAGCAAGTAACTCCTCGACAAAATGAATACTGACGGACTCTAGCAACTCTTTCATTCCACTGGGTGAGGAAGCGGAGAGCTCTATTTTGATAAAGTCTTTTCCAAGCTGGCTGACGCTGAGGCTAGATGACAGTTGCCCAATGACCTGGTCTTTTTCTGAAGGCGTCATGGTTTCATTGATTAGATCAAGATCACTGGCAACAGAAAGCAATACGTGTCGACTGTTGAGCAGGGTTTTTAATGCTGCGAGGCGATCTTTCAGCATGGTTGACACCGCAATATCTTCCAAAAATGGGTTCATCTTAGCGGTTTCTTGAATCAGCATACTGGTATGTGATTTGTATTTAAGCGGCGCCAGCGCACCGATCGCGTAAGCGATAAATGGCATTATGAGAATCGGTATGACAATGGCGTAGCGACGACGCCATGCCGCCGTTAATATCACCAGTAAGCGTAACTTGAGTTCACTCATAACGCCTCCAGATATTGCTCAAGAATGTCCGCTCTCTTGTCCCAGCTTTCGTCATCAACCAGACCTTCAGGCAGTTTATGGGTGTTCTGTGCAAGGCGCTCAAGCGTTGTCACCATGGAATGCTTGTCACGCACAATATGTACATGACGACGGTACGGAGCCAAAGCTGGAAAGTCAGTAGTGACTACATGACTCCTCGCTGCCAGATATTCTTTTAGCTTTAAAGGGTTACACGCTCTGATTTGTTCGTTAAGCACAAAGGGCAGCAGGCTGACGGTCCAGTGCTGGCTATAGCTAGCCAGTTCCGAGTGTGCTCGAGGGCCCAGATAGGTAACATTTTCAGCGTTAACAATTGGGAAGCGCTCGAGTTCCAACTGACCGATAAAAACGAAGTCCCAATGCGGCATGGCCAAAATGGTTTCATTCAGTAGTTCATAGTCCAGCCAGTTAGAGAGGCTGCCATAAAATCCGGCGACAGGCCTTCCCCGGTCAGGAAGATCAGCTGCTCTTACTGTGGGAGTGGCGAATTGGTTGCAATCGACGCCGTGGCTTAGCAAGTTGGTTTTCGCCTCAGGAAATTTGGAAAGCAGGCTGTGGCTGGCGGTGATCACTAAATTGGCCTGTTCGACAAGACGTTTTTCATGCTCAAGGACAGTCTTGTGATCGACACCTGCCAGTGCCCCGAAGTCGTCGCCACAGTAGTAAACAATGGGGTGGTGGCCCAAACTGCTGCACACGTCAGCAGCGGTGGGTAAAGACGCCCAGACAATAGGATTATTCAGTGCCAGTTTGCGAATCATTGGCTTGAGTTGATATCTCATGAGTGCCGCAGCGACCTTTCGAGCCCACTGACTTTTTGGCGCAGGGATAGTGTAGAGATTCACCACACATATGGAGTCAGGAATGGGTTCTTTCGACATATTGAGCTGTGCGGCTTTGCCTCGGAGAAGCAATTTGTTCGCAGCTCTGATCATATCGTGTTGATTGAAGCGTGGCTGACGCAGGCCTATCGAGTTCACCCACAGCACTTTTCGGTGACGCGATAAGCGCTTGACCAAATGTTGGGTGCTGGACGGAAGAGCGCCGTAGTCTTCGCCAAATACAATCAAATCTCTCATCGTTATTTCCCTATAAGGCCATAAATAGTGCTATTGAGTTTGGTCTATGTGTCTGACGACTTTGGCAGGACTGCCCGCAGCAATGACATTGGCCGGTAAGTCATGAGTCACGACGCTTCCGGCTGCGACGATGGTGCCTTGTCCTATGGTCACACCAGTCTGGACAGTGACGCCTGTTGCAAGCCAAACGTCTTTTTCAAGCACGATGCTGCCCAAACGGTGGGGTTCATCGGGGTCGCCCGCAGCCCGCTGCTTAGCATTTAAAGGATGTCCGGAGTAGCCGAATAACTGACAGCGCCCGGCGATTCGTACATTGTCATGAATCTCAACGCGCTCAGATACGGCAATCGTTACCTGCCAGCCAATATCCACATTACTCCCGACACTAAGCGTCGGTGTGACACAAGGATCCGGATGGGGTGTGGTTCGGGCGCTAAATGTCGTATGTCCCGAGACTCGACAATCATTGCCTAACTCAATTCTCATTGGGCCAGTAATGAGTGGCAGGCCGCTGTACAGGTAAAGCGAGTGCCCACATTTGGCAAGACGTCCTTTAAAGGCTGGGGTATAGATAAAGAGTCGTGACAGGGTTTCGATCATGTTGCGAGTCAGGGTGACCAACCAGTACATCCCTTTGTTATAGATACCAGGTGTGGGAAGCCCTGCGGCTCTGACTCGTTTAAGAGTCACAAACAAACTTCTCATCTTGGGGTTCGGATGGCTTCGTAGCCAGTTTTTGAAATCAAACGAGGTGGTTGCGCTCATGGTCAAAGTCCTTGTACTTAGCTGAGGTACCAGAGTATTTTCAAGAACTAAGCCAAGAATTATATCTATTATAAATCAGTCGCTTAGAGGTTGTTGGTTGTGCTGGTTCTGAGGTCTCTCAAATTGAGAAGCAATTTGTGATACCGCAATGGTGAGCGCTGCAAGGATATAAATGGGCCAGATAAAGCCCTGAGTTAAGAATGTGCCCGAAACCAGAGTTCCGATGAGACCACTGTAGACGGCCAGGGACACCGAGGTCAGGTAGGGGGGAATACGGTCACAGTTGTCAATGACTGTTAATGTGTGTCTAGCACACTTGATGAGTTTATAGACGAAAACGATAAACAGAACGAGTCCGGTAAAGCCTGTCTCCGCGAGCACTCCAAACCAGGTACTGTGTACTGCGTGATTTAACCCATCCCAGTGAGGGCTATAAAAGAAGTAGTTGTAGTAGAAGTTGTCCAGTCCTACGCCAAGCAACGGGTTATCAAGTGCCATCTTAAAGGCGGCCTCCCAGGCATAAAGTCGCCCCATTGCTGATTCATCAATCCCGGCCTCGGCAGTACCTCCTGATGCGCGCTGCGAAATCCCCGCGAGGGCGTAGAGGGCAATGGCTCCGATGCCACCAAGTGAAAAAAACACCGTCTTGGAGCGAATGATTCTCCATGCGTAAACCCCAAAAACGGCCAGAGAGCCTAATAAGCCACCTCGACTCTGGGTTGCGAGTATCGCCATAAACAGAACGACAGATGTGGCGAGAGACAGTAGCCGGAACGGGATATTGATGCCTTTTGTCGTTGACGTTGCCACAGTGAACGCCAGAGGAAATAAAAGCACCAGAGCGAGGTCGTTAGGGTCACCAAGCATTGAGCCAAAGCTACGTCCAATAGTCACTCGTGAGCCTTCTACCAACCCGATGCCGTTCGCAGAGTTATACAGTGCTACGCAACCAACAATGAGACCTGCGGCCACAACAAGAAAAGAAAACCGGGACAGTTCTCTGGGAGAGGTAATGAGCCAGGCGACAGCAACCGTCATTATCATAATTTTGATGTAGGTTCCGGTGAACATTGCCATTGCGATGCCTCTGTTAGCGGCAAACAGCACGCCGACAACCACAACTCCCCAAAAGATAAACAGCCAGACAAAACATGGGTGCCAATAGAGTTTCATTTTTTGACTGATCAGTGTGTGCCAAAGTAGTGCCCCCAAAGCACCAGCTGAAAGCATCAACGGGATTTTCAATGGGTAAAGTACCGGGAATACTTCATGAATTCTGAAAAATGAGAACACAATGAACAGGGTCACAAGCCAGAAGGTCTGACTGAGTACCACCAAGATGGCAATCGGAGCCAGACTGATAATGAGACCGATGACCGGATGAGGAATGAGGATCCAAAGCCCCCCAACCAGCAGACAGAGTGACACACTCAGCAACGCATGTTTTGGTGCTTGCGATGAAGTGTGAGTCTGGAACATATCGGTATCCTTGTCATTGAGCGCTCAGTAAATGAAAAGCGTTAGGGTGCCAACACAACTCAGCAAGTAAAGTGCCATTATAAAAATTATTAAAATACAATGAGATAAACAAGGTGGGTCAGTTGGAGGCTTATTTAGATTACGGACTTATCATTATGGGAATCAGATTGAGAGGCATCAGAATGCGGTGATGTAAGGCTTGACTCTAACGTTGATACATCGCGAGCATTTGTGGGATCACGACCTGAGTAGAGTAGTTCTGCTCGATGGTTTGTTGGGCCTGTATTTTGATGTGCATTTTCTCGGAGTGGGTTAACGCACGCCAGTGACGAAGGCACTCAATCATTTGTTGTCTGGAGTCGACGATCCAACCGTTTCGACCGGAATCAATCAATGACGGCAGTTCGCCCAATGCAAAGCTAATAATGGGGATACCCCGGGACATCGCCTCGAGCGCCGCCATAGGCAGCCCTTCGTAACGAGACGTGATCAGCAAAATGTCAATATCCGGCCAGATTGATGCCATGTCAGTTTGATGTCCATGAAATGTCACATTATTGGATTTTATTTTGGTAAGTTCTGGCTCCATTTTTCCTGAACCGAATATGTGGAAAGGGGTTTCCGGCATCTGATTGGCTATCGAAACAAACACGTCCGGGCCTTTTTCCTCGCTTAACCTGCCGACAAAGGCGATGTTGTTACCTGTTGATTCCACAAGGGAGGCCTCGGGGACAAAATTATTGATAAGTTGGCTCGAACAGGGCAATTTAGACTGAATTTTCCGGCTGACGCAGATCCTCTGCTCGGTCAGAAAAGCACTGAAGCGGTCCAAAGCATCGTACCATCGAACACGCCCAGTGGGTGTTTCGCCTGCATGAAAGCTGCACACTAGCTTAATTTTGTCTGTGACCGCTAATAGTCGGGTGATACGTAGTAATATGTTGGCTTTGTAACCATGTGCATGAATCACGACAGGCCGGACCTTTGCCTCCGTGATGGCTTGCTTAAGCCGAAGCCAGAATGAGGAATTGGTGTAAGTCTGGTCCAGAACTTCTATTTTGATATTGGCATCGCGCAGCTGAGCCATTAATGGCGGTTCAGGCTTATAGCTGGAAAGAAACATGACGGTAACGAGTTGGTCATGGGATGTCAGTCCCTTCGCCAGTTCTAGTACGTGAGATTCGATTCCGCCAAATGCGCTGCTGTCCAGCAAGATCCAGATTGGCCCGTTAAGAAGCACTGTCTTCGGCCTCCCACGCTTGTTTTTTTCGATACACAGTGGATGGACTCAGTTCCAGCAACACTGCAGCATTGAGAACATTTCCGTCACAGTAATCAATGGCTTGCTGAATCGTCTCTCGTTCTACCTGCCACATTGGCCTGATCTCTACGGATGTATTATCAGTCACAGAGCCAGGTTGTGACGTTGGCAGTTCAGAAACGATGGAGGACGGTGGCTCGGGCTCGAGTTGCTGAGTCTTTGCTGTAGCCAAATCAGTTAGAGAAGATTGACGAATTGCCTTAATACTGCTGGATGTCACCTGAACAATTTCCGGAGGTAAGTGATTGACGCCAAGGGACTTATCGTCATTGAGAACGACGATGTTGCGTATCACATTTTGAAGTTGACGGACGTTTCCTGGCCAGTCATAGCGTTTAAGATAACGCTGAGCGTCTTTGGAAATGGTCTCAAAACGGCGTTTGTCCTGTTTGGCGTAGATGCGAAGAAAGTGGTCGGCCAAGGTGATAATGTCCTGTCCCCGCTCCCTTAAAGGGGGCATTTGAATCGGGACAACATGAACACGATAATAGAGATCTTCACGAAAGCGACCTTCTTTGACTTCCTTGAGGGGATCGCGATTTGTCGCACAGATAATTCGAACATCGACACTGTGCTCCTTGGTGGCACCTAACGGCGTGAACGTGCTCGTTTGCAGAAAACGCAGCAGTTTTTTCTGCATTTCCAAATCCATTTCACAGAGTTCATCTAAAAACAGGGTACCGCCATTGGCAAGTGATGCTGCCCCCTGCCTGTCGGTTGTCGCGCCAGTAAAAGCGCCCCTTACATGGCCAAAGACCTCACTCTCCATCAAATCTTTGGGGATGGCCCCACAGTTGATTGCGATGAACGGTTTATCTCTTCGCTCACTTTCCTGGTGGATTGCGTTGGCACAGACCTCCTTACCCGTTCCACTTTCGCCAATAATGAACACACTGGCGTTGGTATCCGCGACCGCATCAATGATCTTGTAGACCCCCTGCATGGGAATACTGCCACCGATAAAATCATGGAAACGTTGTCTGTCCATTTGCTGCTGTATGTCGTCAAGCATGTTCTCAAGATGCGCTTGCTTTAAATGGATACCGACGGATGTCTTGAGTCTGTCTGCCCGGATGGGTTTTTCGAGAAAGTCTTTAGCACCTTTTTGTATCAGTGTTACCGCGGTATCTACGCTGCCATGGGCGGTTGCGACGATCACCGGGACATGTAGATTTTTACTGCTCATCCACTCCAATATATCTTCCCCGGTCATATCGGGAAGTTGCAGGTCGAGAATAATGAGTGACGGCAATGTGCGCTCTAGTAGTCGTTTAGCTTCAGCGCCTGTTGCCGCATGAAGCAAATCATAAGGCTCGTCTTTCAAAAACTGTTTATAGAGTACGGCGAGAGAGGAAGAGTCCTCTACGAGGAGCACTTTTGGTGTCATGTCCGCTATCCTTGTGAGTTATGGCACTGCTGTATCTACAAGAATAGTACAAATCTTAGCGATTTCCGATAAATTCTTCCGTAACGCGCTGAATAGTAAGAAGTTGCTTCGCTAAATGCTAAATGGGTAGCGCCAGAAAACGATTTTGCCGAATTTTGCGCTTCATCCACTGAGTCACCTTAGACGGTAACCAGCGGAGTCGGTCAATTTCACGACAAATCTCATTCGCGAGAGTGGGTTGGTCCCGATAATTCAGTATCGCTCCAAGTAATTGAGTGTGGGTCCCTTCAGTCAGGCTTTGTACAGCGTCTTCTATCTGGCTGCTAAGAGTCACGCCACTCAATGCGACCAGATAGGTGCCATCACAGGCGTTAGCTACGCATTGCGCCGGAATATTGTTTTTGTTCACATTGAGTATAGGTGAGGTGTCGATGACCACGCGATCGTATTGTTCTAGCCAGACTGATACCTGTTGCCGTAGATTGCTAGGATCTTTAAACAACAATCTGGTTCTCGGCTCGCTAGGCGCGATGACACCGAGAAACACCTTTGGTGACTGTCGATCTTGCACCCAATTATCTTTCAGTTCGGACAATTCAGTAATTCCTGATTGTGCGGGGGTGATATCTAATGGCGTTAGACTGGGATGATATAAGTTCAGGTCGACCAGAAGCGTTCTGTGGCCGGCCAGCAAATAACGTTCAGTCAGAGCTTGTGCAATAGTGGACGTACCCTCAAAGCTATTACAGGCCGTCACACTAATAGAGCGACACTGTTTAAGTTCTGCATTGAGATACAGCTCTTCGATTTCCGCGTGGGTAGCTGGAATAGTCATTACAAAGCTCCTATTATCGCAATCGTCGACACGATCCTGAAAATATCGGTCAGTCCCAGTCGTGCCTGTTCCGCAAAGCTATTGCGGCGATCTGGGATATATATGGTATCGCCCGCTCTTAGTACAGGTAACATTCTGATGTCAGCAGTTTTACTGAATTCCACCAGATCGAAGGTTCGCGCCTGTCCCTGACAGCAGGACATATTGACGACGGTGATCTTCTCGACATAAGCTCTGTCAATCGGGCCACCTGCTTCTGCAAGGACATCCAGAATGGTCATGTTGTCGTTGTACACATATCGACCCGGGCTTTTCACTGCTCCAAGTATCCTGACGGTTTTCTCTTTCGGGGTATCCAGCCAGTTTCGGTTTTTCTCAGGGATGAAAATGGTATCCCCTCGTTTTACATCAGGCAGAATCGATTCATCGCCAGTCTCAAAATAAAGTGATAAATTGAGCTTGCTGACACGCGAGTAAGGTTGGTCTCTGTGAGTCACGCGAATGTTGTGAATATCCGCGTCTTTCGTTGGCCCGTCGGCTGCGGAGAGAATGTCGAGAAAGTGCATTTCATCGGTGAATCGATAGCGTCCAGGGGCGTTGACCTGACCAAAAACGTAGATGGACGCGTCTGAGCTTTGACGAACCCATTGCGCCTTATTGTCCGATGGATCCTGAGGTAGATCATGAACCCTAACCACCGCGCCAGCGGAAATATGCGGCAGTTCGGATTGTGGTGCGCCTTTTCTTACAAACTCATCCAGGTCAAACACCACCATTTTATTGCCGTTGGCGACCTCTATTTTTGATGTGTCTGCGCGACCCTTAGGGCCACCGACATGGGCAAGCAGATCCATTAAGTCCATTTCGTCAGACCATTCAATGCGTCCCGGGCGAACCACCTCACCAATCACATTGACGGCTCTGTCTGGAGAAACCTTCAGCCAGGACTTCTCATTAATGTCGGTTTTTTCCGGAACGAAGATAGCGTCACCGGGGTCGATATCAGGCGCTTTTCCTCTTGCCAAACCCTCGGTATAAGCCGTCATATCAAAAGGCACCACGCGACCGTCGGCCTTGATGACTCGAATCTGCCTTGATTCAGCAAAACGCGTTGGTCCTCCGGCGTTAGCGAGGATATCCATGAAAGTCGCCCCCTTCTTACCTTCGTAGGCACCAGGATGAGCCACTTCTCCCATCACATAAACAGTATTGGATCCCGATTTTATTTCCTCTTCTTGTTTCGGTACGAAAATGGTGGCCCCAGGCTGAAGCTGCGGCAACATTGAAGTGTCACCACTGTCGAGATAGCGTTTAAGGTTGAAGAGTATCGGACTGTTATTGCTGATAACCCGAATTTGCTCAACGCTGGCGTAGCGTGTCACGCCACCTGCACGCATCAATACGTCGACCAGATCGGTATTCGGTTTATAGGAGAAAGAACCCGGTGCATTGACCTCGCCGAAAACTTTGATAGCCTGGCGTGAGTCCGCGCTGTCACCGGAGTCAGCCAGTTTAGCCGGATCGAATTCCTGCTCAATATTGCCTACGAGGGGAGAGGCTGGAACAAAAAGGGTGTCCAGAGATTGTAATGAGGGCAGATTCTTGTCGTCGCCCGTATCAAGAAATCTCTTGTAATCAAATTCTTGACGATCAGCGCCGCGTTTTAGCAGCATTTTGTTCAACTGGGCTCCTGAGCGAAGGCCTCCGGCGGCATGCAGCGCCATTTGAACATTGGAATTGAAGGGGAGAGTGTACTCTCCCGGAGACATGACATAGCCCTGTACCGAAATGAGGATTTGCCGCTCAGCGATATAAACTTGTATGTTGGATGTATCACGAAAGACTTTATCCAAAGCGCTTTTTACTGCAAGGGTCAGTTGTTGTTCGTCATAGCCAGCTACGAAAACGGGGCCTACCTCAGGAAGCGTAATTCGCCCTCGCTTATCGACTTGAAACCCTCTATTCAGGCTTGATTCACCGGGTAAATCGACCTGAACCAAATCTCCAACCTGAACTTGTTTGTCATCAGCCTTTAAGACGGTTGAAATGGTTAGCAACAGTAGCGCACATGCGAGAACGGACAACGACCTGAGCAATTTCATCTTGAGACTCCTTGCTGTGGAGTGCTGGTTTGGTCAGCAATGACATCGATGCTGACACGACGGTTTGTCAGACGTACGCCCGGGCTATCACCTTCGTACAATGGAAGATCCTCACCGAGAGAGTGGGTATCAATACGAGCAGGCTCAAGTCCAAAAATCGTTAAATAGCGTTTCACCTGTTGGGCGCGGCCTTTGGCAATCCGCTCATTGTATTCGCTGCTACCCGTCGCATCTGCGTGTCCTGTTACCGAGAGGCGGATACTGGGGTGAGGTTTGAGGATGTTAGCCGCTTCAGCGAGATGGCCCATGTATTTGGGGTTTACTTCGACAGAGTCGTAGGCAAACTGGTTGTCTACATTTAGCAGATGATACACTTGCTCGACCACTTGCATCATGTTGTCAAATTCCTGTCCTTTTTGCGGAGGAGCACAGGTCGCTTGAGACAGCACGTAGTCCAGACGAAGTTCCAAATCGTTGAGTTTCTTTCTTTGAATGACGATATCGTTAGCTGCGTCGATCCACAACCCACCTTCCAGTTCACGTGCAATACGATTTTGTTTCTCCTGGGCCTGAAGAACTGCAGCAGGAAAGCACCATTGTGCGCCTTCTTGAACCAGAGAATCGAGGTGAAGTTTGGCGAGTTTCCAATCAAACCTTAATCCATGCTCAGGGCCAAGTGGTTCTTCGGGCATGACTGGCGAGAATTCGGAGCCTGCATAGTTCTCCGCAATTCCGCCAGTCCCTTCGTCTGGATAGCTTGTACACGCCAGAAGAAGTGAAGCCAGAATACAGGTAAGGCAAAGTTTAACACCCGCATGTACATCCATGTAAATACCACCTATATTGCCAACGAATCTGTGTTTTTATCGGTTATAAATACTCATTGCTCGCATGTGTGTTGACCGGAATCGCCTGACTAATTCTAAGTAACTGTATGATTTGAAGGGGCTGACCAGTTACATTCTCGAGGCGCATCCTGCGTTCACGTTCAACCAGACGCTTATATAGATAAACAATAGCACCGATGCCTGAAGAATCCATAAAGCGTACCTGACGGAGGTCGATTTCAATTTCTTGATGCCAATCGTTGTGAATAATGTCATCAATTTGCGACTGAGCGTCACGACTGCCTCGTGCATCAAAATCACCGAACAGTTCCACTTTTAGGGTATGATTGTTTGCTTCCGCTCTCAGTAGTTCCATCTTGTTTTCCTTTTCAGAGGTGTTTGAACATATTAGTAGCAGCATAGTTTATGCCAACTGAATTAAACTAATTATTTCAATAGGTTATGATGAGCGGAGTGGTCAAATCCTAAAATAAAAAAAGCGCTTCTCAAATTGAGAAGCGCTTTTCAGTTGTTATGGATATGGATAGTCTATCGACTTTGGCGTTTTGGCCCTTTTGCAGGTTTCCCACCTTTTGGGTTGCTAGTTGGGCGACCTTTTGGCGACGGCCGTCCTTTCGATTTTTTCTGGCCATCGGTGCGAATGTCCGGTTGTCCCTTAGTGTGTTTCGTTGCAAAGCGGTTAGCGCCGTGACGTCCGGACTTTCTGCGCTGTGCTGGTGTTTTCGCACTCAGATCTTCAGCAGGAACCAGACAGCCTGGTTTGTCACCAATCAGATACTGCTTACCCATGTTGGTCAGCGCTTCACGTATTAACGGCCAGTTAGCCGGATCGTGATAACGCAGCAATGCTTTATGTAAACGTCGTTGGCGCTCACCTTTTGCGACAGGGACATCTTCACGTTTTTTGTACTTTACGCGTTTTAGTGGGTTGGTCTCCGAGTAATACATAGAAGTGGCATTACACATTGGAGACGGATAGAAGTTCTGTACCTGATCACATTCAAAGTTATTCTTTTTCAACCACAGGGCCAGATTTAGCATATCTTCGTCTTCAGTGCCGGGGTGAGCGGAAATAAAATAAGGAATCAAATACTGCTTCTTGCCTGCTTCTGCGCTGTATTTCTCAAACATTTCTTTGAAGCGGTCATAGGTACCCATGCCCGGTTTCATCATCAGGTTGAGAGGTCCCTTCTCAGTATGCTCCGGAGCGATCTTTAAATAGCCACCAACGTGGTGTGTGACCAGTTCACGCACATATTCTGGTGATTCAATTGCCAGATCGTAACGAACACCGGAAGCGATCATTACTTTCTTGACGCCTTTGACCTTACGAGCTGCACGATAGAGGTCGATAGTGTGCTTGTGGTCAGTGTTGAGCTTGTTACAGATCCCCGGGAATACGCAAGATGGACGACGGCAATTAGCTTCAGCTTTGGGATCAGAGCAGCCCAGGCGATACATGTTTGCTGTTGGACCACCCAAATCAGAAATTGTACCGGTAAATCCAGGTACTTTGTCGCGAATGTCTTCCAGTTCGCTCAGAATCGACTTTTGAGAACGGTTCTGGATGATACGCCCTTCATGTTCGGTAATGGAGCAGAATGAACAGCCCCCAAAACAACCACGCATGATGTTGACCGATGTCTTAATCATATCGTAAGCAGGAATCTTTGCCTTGCCGTACATTGGATGAGGCACACGTGCATAGGGTAACCCAAACACATAATCCATTTCTTCGGTGCTGAGTGGGATCGGTGCCTGATTCACCCACAGTTCCCTATCGCCGTGTCGCTGAATCAGAGCTCGACCAGAATAAGGGTTGGTCTCTAAGTGCATTACGCGACTGGCATGTGCATAAAGAATTCGGTCGTTATTCAGCTTTTCGTAAGGCGGCAGTCTCACTGCAGTGTTAGCGGCATCATGACGACTCGGTCTAACCGAAATCGGTTTGGCGTCTGGCTCTTGCTTTTGTGTGTCACAGTTTGATTCCACTTGGTATGGATTCTGCGGCACAAAGGCTTTGCCAGGCTTTTCTATGCGTGAAGAGTCAATAATGGTGTAGCGCTCAGGTGCCTGAGACAGGTTAACCGCGGTACCGCGGATGTCGGCCATCTCAGCGATGTTTTGGCCATCGGCTAAACGATGTGCCACTTCGACCAGAGCACGCTCTGCGTTGCCGAAGAGCAAAATGTCCGCTTTTGCATCAAAGAGTACAGAGCGGCGGACTTTGTCTGACCAGTAATCATAGTGAGCAATGCGACGTAAACTGGCCTCAATGCCACCTAATACAATAGGTGTCTCTTTGTAGGCTTCGCGGCAACGTTGTGAATACACTAATGTAGCGCGATCAGGGCGCTTACCCCCTTCATTATCAGGCGTATACGCATCATCATGACGAAGTTTCCGGTCGGCGGTATAGCGATTAATCATTGAGTCCATGTTGCCCGCAGTAATACCGAAAAACAGATTCGGTTGCCCCAGAGCCATAAAGTCTTGTTTATTGCTCCAGTCGGGTTGGGCAATGATACCGACTCGAAAGCCCTGAGCTTCAAGCAGTCGACCAATAATCGCCATACCAAAACTTGGATGATCAACATAGGCGTCACCAGTGACAATGACGATATCACAACTGTCCCATCCCAGGGCATCCATCTCTTTTCTGCTGGTGGGCAGAAACGGAGCAACACCGAAGCATTCAGCCCAGTATTTTTTGTACTCATGGATGGGGGTAACGTTGTTGTACATATTTTGACCTCTAAGTTGGGAGGCGGGCATTATATACTTCAATGTCTAGGACTTCAAAGCCCAAACAAAGTGTGGTTTTTCAATGTAAATGGCTTTCACCGCGCAGCTGATATATTATCACCGCCATTGATTACCCTGATAACTTGTAAACTATGATAACCGCCGTTTTAACCTTGTTGGCCCCGGCCCTGACCGTAGCTCTGCTTATTCTGACTCTCATACTGTCTAAGGGAGATATCTGCCCTGGTCAACGCGGACGAATTCACAAGCTTTTTCCGGCCATAGGTTTACTTTGGTTGGCGATAGCATCGCTAAAAGTCGAAGCGTTTCTGGTTGTCTTCGCGATATTCTATTTTTATTCGCAGGTAAAAACGGGTAAAACCCGGGAAAAAGGGCCCTTCTGGGTGATACATCTGGCGAATGGATTCGGTGTGGCTTTCGCGGGTGTTATCATTGGGCAACAGCCAAATCTTGCCCAGTCTCTCTCATTGGCTTGTTCTGGATTACTTTTGGGCACGGTGTTTGCGCACTTACTTCTGACGATCGCAAGAACTCGTCTTCAGGCATTCCATCGCATCTTGCCGGTTAGTGGTGTTATTTTTGCAATGTTGCTGGCTGTGAGCTTCGCTCTTAATGCTTACCAGTGGGAGCCCGCTATTGTAACTCAGTTCACATCGGCAGCAGTGACTTCATTACTCTTTTTACTTGTTGGGATCCTTATCTGGAGTTGGCACATCATACGTCATACGCCGCCGGCCAAGGGACAATTGGTGGTCGCGTTTCTGAGCTTAATGGTGACAAATATCGGGTTACTGCAACTCTATTGGTTAGTATAAATTGCCACTGAGGTCACTTTCTATTTTGATAAATGAAGCTAGTCTTAAAAGGCTGGCTTTTTTTATGGAGTACGATTATGGACCTGAGTAACGTTAGTAGTTTTGACAGTATTATCTTACTGGGAATCGTTAATGAAAAATTGCGCCTGGAATGCGATTCTTTTGAAGAGCTTGCAAGCATGTACGAAATGGATGTCGAAGGTGTGGTTGGCAAGTTAGATGTGTTGGGTTATCAGTACGATCCTCTTACCAATCAGTTTAAGGCATACCAGCGTTAGTCATTGACTTTAAAAGAGCTAATGGAGATCACGATAGGCATGGTCTCCACCGCATCTGGCCGTTGTTATCCGCAACACTTCTTGTATTTCTTACCACTTCCACATGGGCAAGGGTCATTTCTTCCCACTTTGGTGCTTTCTATAGTGATAGGGCGGGGGGGAGTGGAGTCGTCCAGTTCACCATCAACGTAAAACCATTGCTCGTTTTCAAACAGAAAGCGCGATCTCTCTGACAGACAGTATTCAAGGCCTTCATCTTCAAGGTAGGCCTGAAATGAGACAAACCCTTCATTGTCTGTAGAACCCTCTTCAGTGCTCAGAACCTCTAGTCTGGTCCAGTGGCTATTGACAGATTCTGCAATAGAGTCTTTTTCCTGAGCGGCATGACAGCTAGGATGATAAGTGGCTACTACAAATTCAACGTTTTTGGTGATATGGGCACTAAAGCGTGCTCGCATCAGTTGCTCGGGGCGGGTAGCAAGCTTTGGGTTGTGGTGTATCGGTTGGCAACAAGTATCGTAAGGCTGCTTACTGCCGCAAAAGCAAAGTGTCATAACTAGTCCAAATTAGGCGTGGGTGTGGTATTCCGTTTCGATCGCCAAAAGATCTTCGGTCCACTTAATCGCGTCATCATAATATTTCGCAAGCTTCTCGTCACTAAGATCCAATTTATCGCGACAGGAAATGACCGTTACCCACTCGGCGGCTTCATACGCTTTTACTAAGGTAAGGATGTTGCCCAATGTACCCTGTTTGGTCACCAGTGCCACTTTAACCAGGTTGTCGATCGGCATTTTCTGCACCAATTCTTCTAGTGGTTGGTCAAATAATGAATCCAGTAAAGAGAACATGCCAGTCAAAAAACCAAGTCCTTCGTCGAGGTTGGTATTGAGGTCCGCCAGCAGTAATTCACAGAAGCGTGCCCGTTGAATCGACAAACTGTACAGGGTGTCGGGTTTATCGTCCTGAGTCGATGTAATGGCGACAAGAGAAATAAACTTGCGCAGTCGTTCTTCACCCAGGTAAACCAGCGCTTGTTTAAAAGACTTGATCTCGGCTCGAATCAGGTAAGAAGCATTGACAAAGGTAAGCAGTTTGTATGACAGCGTTACATCTTGCGAAATCAGGCGCTCAAGCTCATCGTAATTGATGTTTGGATTGGCAATCTCTTTACACAGTTGAACTACCGTCAGAAAAGACGGTTTGATTTGTTTACGTCTGATCAGTTGTGGACGACTAAAAAAGTACCCTTGGAACTGGGTGAAACCTACTTGCTTAGCAATTTCAAATTCTTCATAGGTTTCGACTTTCTCGGCCAGAAAAATAATGTCCTGGTTTTTGAGACGATCAATAAGCTTTTGTGCCTTAGACAGAGAATACTGGCGAATGTCTATCTTAATGATTGAGGTATACGGAAGAAATGGAAGCCACTCTTTGCGCGGGACAAAATCATCCAGAGCAAAAGTGTAACCAGCTTTTGACATCTTTTTCACCGCAGCCAGCAGTTCGGTCGTGGGCTCACAGCTTTCCAGGATTTCAATAACCAAGTTATCTTTGGGAAACAGAGTAGGTACTTGATTCACAAGGCTCTGGTAGGGAAAGTTCACAAACCCCAGTTTATCGCCAATCGTACTGTAATGGGTAGCAAGAAAGTGCTCAGATAACAATCTGTTGGTCGCCAGTTCCGGATCGATGTCCGGAAACGTATTGTTGGGACCGTCCCGAAACAGCAATTCATAGCCAACCGTTTTTTGTTCACTGTCTAAAATCGGTTGCCGGGCAATGTAGGAGTATTTCAAATTTTGCATCGTGATCTCAAAAACGTCGTTCTATTTTAACGTTTTATTACAGTCGTTGACTAATCATATGGCCGATTTTCTGCGGCTTGCGTCATGCTTTGAGCAAAACGGCGTACTTCTAACGAGTTTGAATCAGGTGAACAAACCAAAACAGAGCCTTGGTGATACCAATCGCCTAGGACGATACGTGTATACTTTTTGTCATCAACCGAAAAATGATGCACATTGGGTCGATGCGTATGACCGTGAATCATCAGATCCACACCTTCGCTTGTCATAAGTGCTTCGACTTCTGACTGCGTGACATCCATGATGTCGAGGGATTTGGTTGCTTTAACTTCTCGAATATCTCCCTGAATTTTACTTACGATACAGCGCCTTGTGAAGAAGGGGAGTCGATTGAATAGCCATTGAAGCCAGGGCATGTGAACTTTTGCTCGGAAAGACTGATATTTGGTGTCTTGTGTGCAGAGCGTATCACCGTGCAGAATGACGGTTTTTCGTCCGTAAAGGTCAATGACTGTATGTTCCGGCAATAGAGTGACACCGGTCTCCTGACAGAATCGTTTATTGAGTAAAAAGTCCCGATTTCCCTGAATAAAATAACAAGGTGTGCCTCGCTGCGTCAGAGAAAGGAATTCACTTTTGATTTGGGCAGCAAATTCAGAGGGATCATCATCGCCAATCCAAAATTCAAACAGATCGCCGAGTACATACAGAGCGTCAGCATGAATGGCTTCTTCTCGCATGAAATTTACAAAACAATCCGTCGTTTGAGGCTGGAGAGGTGAGAGGTGCAGATCAGATATAAATAGTGTTGTCATAGTGAGATCAAAGGGAGGGTTTCCCCTCCCTGACACGATTACTCGTGAATTGTTGTACCAGTGATGATCACTTCTTCAAGTGGTACGTCTTGGTGCATGCCCATTGAACCTGTGCTAACACCTTTGATCTTATTAACGATGTCCATGCCTTCGACCACTTCACCGAATACACAGTAACCCCAACCATCCAGGCTCTCTGAACGGAAGTCCAGGAATGTGTTGTCATTTACGTTGATGAAGAATTGAGAGCTTGCCGAATGTGGTTCCATAGTGCGAGCCATAGCAAGTGTACCCACTTTATTGCTCAGGCCGTTGTTTGCTTCGTTTTTAATTGGAGCGCGCGTTGCTTTCTCTTTAAGACCAGAAGTCATGCCGCCACCTTGGATCATGAAACCATCGATAACACGGTGGAATAGCGTGTTGTCGTAGAAACCATCGCGGCAGTACTGCGCGAAGTTAGCACTTGTTTCTGGTGCTTTTTCTTCGTTTAGTTGAATCTTGATGTCGCCGAAATTAGTGTGAAGGGTGATCATGATGAGTACCTATTACGTGTTTTTTTATATTAGAAACTCCGATTCTAGCCTAACTGAGTGCACAAGCAAACGAAGAAAGCCAGTGAACAGAAACTTAACGGGCGTTTTTTACCTGAACAGAGGTTAAAATCGTTTATTCTTCGAGCAAATTACAACATTTCTTCGCTTAATACCTCCATTCTGACAAGGATTATGGTTATAATCGCCGTTACTTTGTAAACGTAATAATCCAGATAGAGATCATGCTAAAAATATACAACACACTGACGAGACAAAAAGAGGAATTCAAACCTATTCATGCGGGCAAAGTCGGCATGTATGTCTGTGGGGTCACTATTTACGATCTCTGTCATATTGGTCATGGTCGTACATTTGTATCGTTCGATGTTGTATCTCGTTACCTGCGTTATGTCGGTTATGACTTGAATTTTGTTCGCAATATTACTGACATCGATGACAAGATCATCAAACGAGCGAATGAAAACGGTGAGTCGTGTGAATCGTTAACGGAGCGTCTGATCGGTGAAATGCACGCAGATTTCGATGCTCTGAACATGAAACGCCCGGATGTTGAGCCTCGTGCAACCGAGTTTATTGCCGAAATCATTGAATTGGTAGAAAAGCTGATTGAACGTGGTTTCGCTTATGTTGCGGACAATGGCGACGTTATGTTCGAAGTTGCTAAGTTTGATGAGTACGGCAAGTTGTCCAAGCAGGATCTGGATCAACTTCAGGCAGGTGCTCGTGTCGATGTAGAGAGTGCGAAACGTAGCCCGCTTGATTTCGTACTTTGGAAAATGTCTAAACCTGGCGAACCAACGTGGGAATCACCATGGGGTGCTGGTCGCCCGGGATGGCATATTGAATGTTCCGCAATGAACTCTTCGATTTTAGGCAATCACTTTGACATTCACGGCGGTGGCTCTGACCTTCAGTTCCCGCATCATGAAAACGAAATTGCTCAGTCTTGCTGTGCTCATGGCACTCAATATGTTAATACATGGATGCATAGCGGAATGGTGATGGTAGACAAAGAGAAAATGTCTAAATCACTTGGCAACTTCTTTACCATCCGTGACGTGCTGGAGCACTATGACCCAGAAACGGTACGTTACTTCCTGATGTCTGGCCACTATCGTAGCCAACTTAACTACAGTGAAGACAATCTCAATCAGGCTCGTGCGGCACTTGAGCGTCTGTATACTTCTCTTCGTGGTTTGGACATCAATGCCGAACCGACCGGCGGTGAGGAGTACGTGACTCGTTTTACCACTGCGATGAACGATGATTTCAATACGCCAGAAGCTTATTCGGTGCTGTTTGACCTGGCTCGTGAGATCAACCGTCTGAAAACCGTGGATATGGAGCAAGCGAGCCAACTAGGCGCTCTAATGCGCGAACTGGCTGATGTGATAGGCATTCTTTATCAGGATCCGGAAGCGTTTCTTAAGGGTGACGCAGGTGATGATGATGAAGTGGCTGAAATTGAAGCGCTTATCAAACTGCGTAATGATTCTCGTGCGTCAAAAGACTGGGCCAATGCCGATATGGCTCGTGACAAGTTGACCGAAATGGGCATTGTTCTGGAAGATGGTCCAGAAGGCACGACTTGGCGTCGTAAGTAAATTTTCGTAGCCCTTGGCATGCCAAGGGCTTCTTTTTAAATTTCAGATTTGGTGTAACGTTTTGGCTCAGATGTATTTCTATTACTCTGCAATGAATGCAGGTAAGTCAACGACTCTTCTTCAGTCTTCTTTTAACTATCAAGAACGTGGTATGAATCCTTTAATCTATACTGCAGCGTTGGATGATCGCTACGGCGTGGGATTGGTCAGTTCACGTATTGGTTTGCAATCAGAAGCGCAGTTATTTCAGCCGACGACTAATTTGTTCGATGATATTGCCACATTGAATGCGGCTGAGAAGCGTCATTGTATTTTAGTGGATGAATGTCAGTTCCTGTCTAAAGAGCAAGTATACCAATTGACGGAAGTGGTCGATAAGCTGAATATTCCAGTGCTATGTTATGGTCTGAGAACGGACTTTTTGGGTGAGCTTTTTGAAGGCAGTAGACATCTTCTTGCCTGGGCTGACAAACTGATTGAACTGAAAACCATCTGCCACTGTGGTCGTAAGGCCAATATGGTGATTAGAACCGATGAACATGGCAATGCGATCGCTGAAGGTGATCAGGTGGCGATAGGTGGCAATGACAGATATGTTTCCGTATGTCGCCAGCATTATAAAGAAGCGCTGGGCAAATAACGCCAATCAACTGAAGAACAAAAAAGGAAGCGAATGCTTCCTTTTTTAATGGCTTTCTGAATATCTAGAGTGCGTCCAGCGTGTGATCATATTTAAAGCTATAACCTAGTCTCTGCAGTTTTTCACTGGATATGGTTTTATCGGGTTCTGAACTGACTAAGTTCAATGAAGTGTCCAGTCCGGCTGAACGTAACGCAGCTCTGTAGAAAGTGACCTTGTCACACGTATTCGGTGTTGATGCGTTAACGACCGTTGCGTTGAGGTTTTCAAGACTGAAAATGATGGAGCCGATAGCGTCATCAAGATGCAACATGTTAGCCGCTGCCTGATCGCTGATCGATTTTAACTTGGATGCAAAACGGGAAGGGTGGCGATTGGGGCCGAATAAGCCACTACAACGTATGATGACATAATCCAGGGTAGAGTTTCTAACGTGCTCTTCCGCCGTCAACATAATGATGGATTTTGCACTGAAGTCATCCCGACCTTTGGCAATGGGGAGTCTCGCCATGTCTTCGGTCATGATTTCCGCTCTGTCAGGATAGACAGAGGTTGAGCTCACCATGATGATTTTCTCTACACCAATCATTTTGGCTAATTGGCAAAGTAGATTCCATTGTGATGCATATAAGGCACCACCTCCTTGTCTGAAGCCGGGAGGGAAACAGCCAATAAGTGTCTTAACATCCTTCGCCACCAGTTTATCAGCGAGGGACAAGATATCTTCTTCCTCTTTAACCTCATTGAGGTCGAGGCAAAAACCATCGAGTCCGGCGTCCGATAACTCTTCTACGCCTTGTTCGCTGGTGCGAGTAGGAATGACAGAATAACCTCTGTTTGACAGTGATTTGGCCAAAGGTAAACCCAACCATCCCGCCCCTACAATGAGAATTTGATTTCCGTTCATGTTATACGTCCTCGAAACGATGCCTTAGTAGCTCTCTCAACCGCTTATGTCCGGGATCTCTACTTTTACTCGAGTGTTGAATCAGGTCAATGTTGCTGATTGCTGATATTTTCTCAAATTCTATAGGAACCCTCACTAACTTGCCTTGAGCTAGCGCTTCTTTTGCCATATAAGATGGTGCATACGTCCAGCCAAATCCCTCAATACACCACTCCATAATCATAGCGTAACTGTCGGAATACCATACGTCGGGACTTAAGATTTGATGGAAGCTGCTCTTTTGTGAGCTACGCGAGCTGATTACTAGTTGCCGGTGCAAGCTAAGTATTTCAATGTGAGGGGAAATGGTATGCGCAAGAGGGTGGTCAGCCGCCACAAAGATGTCAAACTCAAAGGCTCCTACCACCTCAAAATCGAGAGAGAAGGGGATGACATGCTCACCGTAAACCAGACCGGATGTCGCACGTCCGGACTGAACCATTTCAATGATGTCCACGCTGCAAGCGAGTAAGCATTCTAGCTGTAAAGTGGGAAACTCACTGGCGAGATGTTTGAGTATTGGAGTGATTCGCTCAAGCGGAATACCTTCATCAACCGCCAGTACGATTGGTTGAATGTCTGTGACCGTCAGGCTGCTGACTAACTCTGACAAACGGTTGTGCTGAATCATAGCGGCTTTGGCATAGGGAAGAAGCTTATGCCCAGCATCTGTCAGTACCGGATAGCGGCCACTGCGGTCGAACACCTCGACACCGCAATCTATTTCCAGATTCATAATATTCTGGCTGATGGCGGACTGCACCTTCCCGAGTTTTCTTGCGGCAGCGGAGAAGGAACCCGCTTCGACTGTGGTAATAAAGGCTTCAATCTGCTCAATACTCAACATATCAGTTTTCCTGATGTTATCTCGTTTTCTGATACTTACAGCATAACGGATAATTGGCGTATTGGTACACAGAGTTTGAACGTATTGGGTTATCTATATGAACAATAAAGAAAGAATATTCCATGCCGTATTATTTGAAGCGTTGGCCCTTGCTATCATTATACCTATTGCATCTCTTGCAACGGGTAGTGGTTCAGTGCAACTGATGATTGTCGGAGTAGGGATGAGTGCTTTTACTGTTGTCTGGAATTACATCTACAACCACTGGTTTGATAAATATGTCCCCGGAGATCGCAGTGAGCGAACAGTGCGGACAAGAGTAGCTCACGCTTTGGGTTTTGAAGCAGGATTGATTCTGTTTACCATCCCTGCTATCGCATGGTTTTTACAGGTTTCGTTGCTGACTGCGTTGCTGATTGAAGCCGGATTCTTGGTGTTTTTCTTCTTCTATACAACAGGCTTTAACTGGATGTATGACAGATGGCAACCTTACCAGCGCTTACTTGTTCGGATTGGAAGACGCGGTGACATTCAGCCCTTGCAATAGGGAGAACTGACCACAGCGGCATGGATATGCCGCTGTGTGTTTGAATGGTTTTTAACTAAGAACTAAGAACTAAGAACGCGCAGTACGCGATCCGCATGTTCAGCAACCTCAATTCCCTCATCCGTCAGGTAACCACCATCTGGAAGGGTACACAGTCCTTTATCAAACAGTCTTTGGACTGCTTTTTGCATCTCTTCACTCGCATCATGATGAACTTTGATACCGGTTGCCGCACTACTAAGGTCAAACTGTAGCAGCAGATTCATTTCAGAAAGATGCTCTTGATTGAATTTCATTGAATTGCCTCTTGGTTGAGATTCTTCTCTCAACATAGTGGGGATCGCTTTCGTTGACAATCGCAGAGTTAATAAAGTGTTAGCTTGCGCCGCCTTATTAATGTGAATCGACGAATTTTTGAATGAAGTGGATGAAACGTAACCGGTTGAACACCCTTACAATGTATTTTGTCTATAAATTTGAATATAGTTCTAAGCTCACTATTGGCCAAGTTGGCATGAAGTTTACCTAGGGCTTAGATATGTCCTGGGTTTTTAGGAGAGTAGATGTCTACGGGCAAATTAGCAGTAGTATTGATGTGTGTTTTGGGGATTACCTCGTGTGCGAGCACACCAACAACGAATGATTCTCAGGCGAACCTTAGTCCTGAAGAAGTTCGGCTAACCAGAAGTAAGGTGTTCAGTGAAATTTCGGACACGTACACCACTTGGTCAAAGAAACTGGAGGGGTCGGAATCACTTCGAATCTACGCGCCAGAGAACTACCGTGACATGATGTCGTCCTGGAAAAGCGCACACGATTTGTTTATCGAGATGAGAAAAGATCCGAACCAAGTCGATAGTAAGCACTCAGTGTTCTCCAGCGAAACCTATGCAGTGGCATTTCGTGATAGGATCAATTCGGTAGAGTACAACTACAGTGCTATACAAGGCTTGAAGACACAGGCAGATGTTCTGCTGGAACCGGCAATGACTCAGATGGCTTATCTCATCGAGATTGAGGCTGGACGTTATTTCAAGCATGCGATGAATAACCTCAATCGCAGTTATCAAAGATTGTTTGAATATCTGGTGGTCTCAGAGGTGGAACATGCGGAGAGCTATCAGGATATCTTTCTGGATAATGCCAAAACACTAGAGGTGAGAGTCATAGAGGCGATTTATGTTAAGCCTCTGGAACAGAGATTGCTCGATCTATCTAAAGCCAGACATAACGTTCTGGCACCGGTGAGCTTTGGCTATGTTGAACAGGGCATTAAAGAGCTAGGTAACTATGTTTCGCATTCGCCACGACACTTTGATGACATTCAACAACAAGTCGATCGAATTAACTTCCAGTTCAGGCGTCTGGAATCAGTGGTTAAAGAAGTGACGAAGCTGGTCAGTATTGAGAAGTCTCAATTCGAACCAGTTGTGCTAGAGGCTGAATCTCGATTGCACAAAATATCATCGGTGGCCAAAGGCAACGATTATCGTGACCAACCGTTGTTAGCACAGTCTGAACGTATTGCTCATGACGTTGAAGCATTAAAGCGTGCAGATCGATCCAAGTCGCTGCAAAAAGAGAACGAGTTCTTAAAGAAAAAAGTCGCATTACTTGAGAAGCAAAACGAAGCTCACGTTCTCGCCACTGAACAGTTTACGCCAGACACTCAGCAAGTATTAGACAAAGCTGCGCAAAATAAAGCAGAAATAGAAGCTCTCAAAAAGCTGGTCTCTGCTTTACAGCAACAAGCCGATAACTCTTAGAGTTTCGATTTGGACACCTTTAGACGCCGCTTCAAGCGGCGTTTTTTTTACTTACAACTCTGGGGTTTTGAGAGTCCCATTTATCCTTTTCATTTATGAGAAATAAGCCTTTATTATTGAAAGAGGGCAAAGATTCCTTACCCGCAAACCATTTCGCTCACTCGATTTTTCACCTGTCAAGAACCTTGGTATAAAAATGATAAATAGGACTTGCTTTATTTATCGATTGGGGTGATTATCCGCGCCAATTCGATATGTAACCAAATATGTATAAGAGCGAAATGGAAATGAATCAATTTGATGCCTTGCTGCCTCCTCAAATGGCAGAACGTGCTGCTGAAGCTGGTGTAGGTAAAGCAACAAAAGACCCAATGAAGTCTTTTTTACTGGCTATTACGGCTGGATTGCACATAGGTATCGCGTTTATTTTTTATACCACGATTACAACTGGCGCAGGTGATCTTCCCTGGGGACTGACTCGTTTTATGGGAGGACTGGCATTCAGTTTAGGTTTGGTGCTAGTTATTATTACTGGTGGGGAGCTGTTTACCAGTTCTGTGTTGACGCTGGTGGCGCGTGCAAGTGGCAAAATCACCTGGCGTTCGCTATTCAAAAACTGGGTTGTGGTTTATCTGGGCAATATGCTTGGCGCTCTGTTTCTTGTGGGGATCATGCTGACCGCAAAACAGTACATGTTTGATGGCGGACAAGTTGGACTCAATACGATGCATATAGCTCAACATAAACTTCACCATGGCTTTTGGCAGGCCGTTGCACTGGGTATTATGTGTAATGTTCTGGTGTGTATCGCTGTATGGATGACGTTCAGTGGTCGTACGCTGACAGACAAAATCATTGTTATGGTTTTGCCGGTTGCCATGTTCGTATCGGCGGGTTTTGAACACTGTATCGCCAACATGTTTCAGGTTCCAATGGCTATCGGAATTAAGAATTTAGCCTCTCCCGAGTTTTGGCAAATGATTGGGGCGTCACCAGCTGAATTTGCTGATTTGAACGTGATGACCTTTGTGGTCAACAACTTAGTTCCGGTGACATTAGGCAACATTATTGGTGGTGGTGTCTTTGTGGGCATGCTTTATTGGCTCATTTACCTAAGAGATTAATCTGCGATCCGATTCAATTAGGCAAACTGGTACACGGTATTGAGCTAAAAGCGCGTTTTGACCCTTTAGAGTCAAACGCGCTTTTTGTTTGGGGGCTATCCCAACAGCTCCCCAGTAGACAAAGTGTCGGACATCTCTCTATCCTTGGTGCTATCAAGGTCGTTAGCAGACAGCGCTTCCGGTGTACAGATGAGCCAGTTTTTGGCGTCATCCTCGGTTAACAGCTGGGAATTGAGTACCATCAGTGATGCCATCGTTCGTCCTCCTGACGATTTATCTGATTCTTTGAACTGACATATCTTCAGGCTTTTACGCAAAGCCTGCACATAAAATAACCAGCATTCATGACGCCACTGTTAACGCTAGATGACGTCTGCACACATTTACACTATATCTAGTGGCCGCATTACAAAATTTCCATAAACTCAATAAGTTGGTTATCCACATATCCTGTGGATAACCTGGTTTAAATTGGGTGTGTAACATAAACGCGCCTGATTTATTGAGAATCAATAAAGTGGATTTCTGGTCTGCCAGCGTGGTTAAAACACCGGTGAACCACAAGGTTCAGTGTGAGGGTGATGGAAATAGTCATCATCACAAAAATGGCTATCATGATTATGAGCTGATACTTAATGGCGATAATTGGATTGGTTCCCCCCAGAATCTGACCTGTCATCATACCTGGCAGCGAAACCAGACCCGTGGTCGCCATGGTCGCGAGAATGGGAGCAAGCGACTTCTGCAATGCCACCCGGACAAACGGTAGCGTAGCGAATGGGATAGGGGCTCCAAGGGAAATAGAGGCTTCATATTCGCTCCAACGGCTTTCTAGTGAACCAAAGAAGTTTTGCAGTGCCACGATGTTGCCGCTCAGACTGTTACCTAAGAGCATCCCCGACAGAGGAATTACGTATTGCGCGCTGTAGAACGGATTAGGTTGAATGATAGCCAGGCAGAGTAATGCTATGACTGGAAACAGCCCAATCGCTAAACCTAACCCTACATACCCCATGAGTGGTCTTTTCGGTAACTTTGCTTTGCCAACAATCGCATTTGCCCCGACCAGAATCATGACCATCAACCACAGTAGGTTGACAACTAAGCTATTCAGATAAAACAAATATTCCAGATACAAACCCACAAGCGCTAACTGTAGGGTCATTCGTATCAGACCAACTACGGCATCACGCCCCAGAGCAAGTTTGTAACGGGCGTTAATGGCGAATGGGATACAAAGTGTGGATGCGAACAACAGTATTTGCCACCAACTGATATCTACGGCTTGCTGCATGAACCTGGCCATTGTTGAGAACGATAGGTCGTTAAATAGTACTGAATTCCCAGTTGGTTATCACTCTCTTTTGCCATGAAAAAAGATACAAGAAATTAACATTCAGAGGAGGATTGAGATCGGAAACACTGTCATATTGGTGTTTTTTGACCTTACTCGAAAGGGCTAAAGTTGCAAATTTGTTGCGTCGTTCACATACTTATAACTGTATTAATTTTTCATATCTGTTCATAAAATTTCACATAGATTTTTAATTAAATACAACTCGGGATGAACTCAAAAAACTGTTGATTAGTAAGGGTTGAGTGACCGGAATTGATTGAACCACACGGTTAGTATGGTTTAGCATTTTTCAATAGATACTTTAAATAATTGAGTTGCAAAACATCGTAACTCGCAAACTGTACACGATACAAAATAGGCAAATGTATGAGTGATGTTAACAAAGTTGAGAGTGCTGAAAAGCATGGCATGGAGTGGAAGTCCTTTTTCTTCATCTGTGCCGTTTTCTTCCCTCTTTTGAGTGTAGCCATCGTTGGTGGTTACGGATTTATCGTTTGGATGCTTCAAATCTTTGTATTTGGTCCTCCTGGTGTTCACGGCTAATTGCATAGCCTATTTATCAATCACGATATTCAAGAGAGTTAGTCATGAAATCCTTTTTTATCAAACTTTGGCGCACCATCAGCCGTCCAGCCGTTCATATCAGCCTGGGCGTACTGACTGCGGGTGGTTTTATCGCTGGTGTTATTTTCTGGGGTGGTTTTAACACGGCACTAGAAGCCACTAACACCGAAGAGTTCTGCATCAGTTGTCACACCATGCGTGATAACGTCTACGTCGAACTGCAAGAAACTGTTCACTGGAAAAACCATTCGGGTGTTCGTGCAACATGCCCGGATTGCCACGTTCCTCATAACTGGACCGACAAAATCGCTCGTAAGATGCAGGCTTCCAAAGAGGTGTTCGCGCAGGTCTTTGGTGATCTGGATACACCAGAAAAATTTGAAGCTCGTCGCTTTGAACTGGCTCGCCACGAGTGGGACCGCTTTTCTGCGAACAAATCACTAGAATGTAAAAACTGCCACAACTATGAGTCGATGGACTTTGAGCAGATGTCTCCGACCGCTCGTATTCAAATGAAGTCTGCTGCTGAACGCGACCAGAGCTGTGTCGACTGTCACAAAGGTATCGCACACAATCTTCCTAAAGATATGGAAAGAGCCAGCGGTATTGTGGGTGACCTTGAGCAAGTCGCTAACAGTACTTCTTACTCAAAAGACTCGACGGTTGTGTCTATTCGTCATCTACCTCTGTATACCGATGAATCGGCTGCCACAGAAGCAGGTCTGCTAAGTCCGGCAAGTAAAGTTAAGATTCTGGATGTGAAGGGCGATATGATCAAAGTTGAAATTGATGGCTGGCGCAAAGCAAAAGGCTTTGGCCGCGTAATCCAGGAAGACTTTGGTAAAAATATCTCAACGGCAATCCTGACTCGTGAAGTGTCGCAAAGCAGTGATGTACATGTGGGTGCGAAGAAAGAAGATGAGCTAACGGGCTTGCCTTGGGAAGAAGTGGCTGTAGATCTATGGATGAAACAAGAATCTATGGTGTCAGACTTTACTCCAATTTGGAACGCAGCGGGTGAAGCGTATCAAACCAATTGTTCGACCTGTCACACTCAGCCAGACGTTGCACACTTCAGTGCTAACGGTTGGGTAGGCATGCTAGACGGTATGATCGCATTCGTGAACTTCGACACAGATACAGAAGCTCTTGTACTTAAGTATCTTCAGAAGCACTCTTCAGATTACGCTGAAGGTCACCATTAATAGACGTCAATTGGAGTAATAAAATGGCAATTACAAGAAGAAGCTTCCTTAAAGGCGTTGCGGGCTCAAGTGCAGCAACACTGATTGGTCCGAGTTTGCTCGCTTCAGCGTCTGCGAGTGCAGCGGAGACGGACGGTACCTGGAAAACATCTGGCTCTCACTGGGGCGCATTTCGCGCCCGTGTTTGGGGGGGGAAAGTTCAGGAAATCAAACCTCTTGACGTAGACAAATACCCAACGGATATGCTCAATGGCATCAAAGGGATTATCTACAGCCCGTCTCGTGTACGTTACCCAATGGTTCGTCTGGACTGGCTGAAAAAGCACAAGTATGCACCGGAAACCCGTGGTAACAACCGTTTTGTTCGCGTGACCTGGGATGAAGCTCTGGATTTGTTCTATCGTGAGTTGGAACGTGTTCAGAAAGATTATGGTCCATGGGCTTTGCACACGGGGCAAACAGGTTGGCGCCAAACAGGGCAGTTCCACAGTTGTACTAACCACATGATGCGTGCCATGGGTCTTCATGGTTATTCGGTGAAGAAAGTTGGTGACTATTCAACAGGTGCTGGCCAAACCATTCTTCCTTATGTTCTTGGTTCTACGGAAGTTTACGCGCAGGGCACCTCTTGGGAACTGATCCTGGAAAACAGTGACAACATCATTCTTTGGGCAAATGATCCAGTGAAAAACCTGCAGGTTGGCTGGACGTGTGAAACTCACGAGTCATTTGCGTATCTGGAGCAATTAAAAGAGAAAGTAGCGAAGAAAGAAATCAACGTTATTTCTGTTGATCCAGTGAAGAACAAAACTCAGCGCTATCTTGAGAATGATCACCTGTATGTGAATCCTCAAACTGACGTGGCATTCATGCTGGGTCTGGCTCACACCATGTACAACGAAGATCTTTACGATAAGAAGTTCATTGACACGTACTGTCTGGGCTTTGAAGACTTCATCAAGTACGTTCAGGGTGAGACAAAAGATAAAGTAGAAAAAACCCCAGAGTGGGCGGCAGAAATCTGTGGTGTATCAGCGGATCAGATCCGTGAGTTTGCTCGAATGTTGGTCAAAGGACGCACACAGTTACTGTTCGGCTGGTGTGTACAGCGTCAGGAGCACGGCGAACAACCATACTGGATGGGGGCGGTTATCGCTGCCATGATAGGTCAAATTGGTTTGCCTGGTGGAGGGGTGTCCTATGGCCACCACTACTCTGGTATCGGTGTACCTTCAACAGGTTTTGCAGCGCCAGGTTCGTTCCCGCTGAACATCGATCAGGGTCAAACGCCAAAGCACACGAACCAGGATTTCAATGGCTATAGTCGCGTTATTCCAGTGGCGCGTTGGGTAGACAGTCTGTTAGAACCAGGCAAGAAGATTAACTCTAACGGTTCAGTGGTAACCCTGCCAGACCTCAAGATGATGGTATTCAGTGGTAACAACCCCTGGCACCACCATCAGGATCGCAACCGAATGAAGAAGGCGTTCCAAAATCTGCATACCGTGGTATCGATTGATTTTGCCTGGACGGCGACATGTCGTTTCTCAGACATTGTACTGCCTGCCTGTACACAGTGGGAGCGAAACGATATCGATGGTTACGGTGCGTATTCAGGTCGTGGCTTGATTGCGATGCACAAACTGGTTGATCCTCTGTTCCAGTCTAAAACGGACTTTGACATCATGACCGGACTAACTGCTCGTTGGGGTCGTTCAGATGATTATACCCGTGGTATGACGGAAATGGAGTGGGTGAAATCGCTGTACAATAACTGTAAAGATGCCAATAAAGGTAACTTTGAACTTCCTGAGTTTGAAGAGTTCTGGGAGAAAGGTTTCCTTGACTTTGGTACCGGTAAACCATGGGTAAGACACGCCGCATTCCGTGAAGACCCAGAGATCAATGCGCTGGGTACACCGTCCGGCTTCATTGAAATCACCAGTCGTACGATTGGCAACATGGGCTACGAACATTGTCAAGAACACCCAATGTGGTTTGAAAAGTCTGAGCGTTCACATGGTGGACCAGGGTCTGATAAACACCCGTACTGGTTGCAATCTTGCCACCCTGATAAGCGTCTGCACTCTCAGATGTGTGAATCAGAAGAGTTCCGGGCGACGTACGCAGTACAAGGCCGTGAGCCTGTGTACATCAACCCTCAGGATGCTAAAGCAAAAGGTATCAATGATGGTGATCTAGTGCGTGTCTTCAACGATCGTGGGCAATTGCTTGCGGGCGCGGTAGTGACAGACAGTTACGCGCCTGGTGTGGTTCGCATCGAAGAAGGTGCCTGGTATGGACCTCTTAACGAGAAAATTGGTGCACTTGACACCTATGGCGATCCAAACACATTGACTCAAGATATTCCATCGTCTGAGTTGGCACAGGCTACGTCTGCGAATACATGTTTGGTGAACTTTGAGAAATTTACCGGCAAAGTACCACCTGTGACCTCATTCGGTGGCCCAATCGAAGTGGTATAATTTCCAAGTACTTACTCATAGTTTTAACTAGTACACAAAACCCATCCATAAGGATGGGTTTTTTTTTACCTAACAATATACTCATTAGGTAACTTCCCCAAAAATGGTCGAGGAATTATGACCGAATATATTCCGATTTCTTCAGAGTTAGACGCACTGGCCATCAACTCTGATATCAAAGTCTCTCTACAAGGCAAAGAGCTCAGTTTTGAATATGTGAGCCTTCATTTTGAGCCGCTACCCTCGCGCACCGCACTGGTTCAGTTTGAAAATCAAGTAGAGTCGGGTGCTTATGTTTTAGGTGACGGTTTCCAGATGTTGTGTCAAACGGCTGGTAAATTGGGTAGCTTCATTGATGTGGGTCGTTGCCCGGACAATAACAGCAGTTACCGGATCTACCCAGAGGATGCCCCTCGTCGATTCTATAACTACCTGGTTGTCGAGCAGTCGACCGGATTTCATCTTTATGGTTTTACATCTTGTCACCGCTTTGCCGGCTACTTCGAATTACAGCACCGCAGCAATGGTGTTGATATTGTTGCGTTTATCGATGGTGAGTCCAGTGAACCGCAGCACTGGGAAACCAGTCAATTGGAGTCGCTAACCGTCTTACACGGCGACAGCCTTGAATCGGTCTACAATGAGTACGCCAACCTGATCTCCAACCATCATCCAAACCGAATCGGAGTGTCTGGAGATACACCAATCGGTTGGTGTTCCTGGTATGCTTATTACGCAGACGTTACTAGACAAAACGTGATGGAAAACGTCAAAGTGATGGAGGAGAAACTGTTCGATTTAGAATGGGTATTGCTCGATGATGGTTATCAGGCATTTATGGGCGATTGGTTAACGCCATCCGATAAGTTTGAAGGAGGCGTCAAGTCGTTGATTGCCGATATCAGGGCGAAAGGGAAAAAACCGGCCATCTGGATGGCACCATTTATTGCTCAAGCTGAATCGGAGGTATTTCGAAACCATCCCGACTGGTTCCTGCGTCATGAGTCCGGAGAGTTGCTTAAAGCCGAGGATGTCACCTACGGCGGTTGGCGTTGTACGCCATGGTACATTCTCGACGCGTCTCACCCAGAAGTTCAGGCGCACCTATGCGATGTTGTCAGAACCATGCGTGAGGAATGGGGGGTAGAATTATTCAAGCTTGATGCGAATTACTGGGGAACGCTGAAAGGTAAACGCTATCAGCAAGGTGTCACGGGAGTAGAGGCTTATCGCTTGGGAATGGCGGCGATTAATGAAGGGGCAGGGGGAGCCCTCATTCTGGGTTGCAATGCACCTATGTGGCCATCGCTGGGTTTAGTGGATGCGATGCGGGTTTCAGATGACGTAGAACGCCAGTCCGATCGCTTTGAACAGATAGCAAAAGAAACTTTCTATCGCAGTTGGCAACATCAGCGAATCTGGCTGATAGACCCTGACTGTGCGACGTTTACTTCATTGCCGAATCAGGGAACTGATAGAGCAAGTTATGAGTTTCATCGGAATGCCTTGTTGGCAAGCGGCGGGTTACTGCTATCGGGAGATCCGCTACCCGAGTTGACGCCCTTCGCAGAAGAAACGCTGGCCAGATTAGTATCCCGTCAACGTCATACCACGCGTGCGTCGATCTTTACTTCGCTCTCGATGAATCACGCAACGTTAAAGTTGTCTGAGGAGCGTCGATTGCACTGTTTGTTCCACTACAACGACGATGTCAGTGAATACACCCTGACGACGGAATACCCCTGCGATTGGTTTGATTACTGGAGTGGTGAGAAGCTGAACCAGGATCCAATACAGATCCTGCTGGTTCCGGTTAATCCAGGCCTTGATAGCCGGGCCATTGTGTCAGTCATTCACATTCCGAACTAGCTCCAATCACAGTTCGAACAACCAATAGTACCCGTAGCCAACAACAAGCGCGGGGACGGCCGAATAAAAGGTCGCCGCAATGGCGGCCTTAGGCGCTAGTGCAATGGCTGGAAACAGAGCATCACCATCATTGGAGATAGCATTGGCGATCTGACCGGACATGGGTACAGACCCAGTAAGGTAAAGTCCGGTTATCAGGATTTGTGGGCCGCAGCCGGGTAATAGGCCGACGACCATTCCAATCAGGGGCATGTAAGGGCCGTATCCCGATAAGGCTCTGGCTAGGTCGATGTCTGCGAAAAGGAACAAGAGCTCAAAAGCCAGAAAGGCGCTAATGACCCATGCACTGACAAAGTGGGTATCCTGAGCCGCTTTCTGGATTGGGTGTGAGTACGAGACTTTGTGGCCTTCTGCGACCGTTTTTTGATGGCCTTTGATCTCATTGGTGCAAGCCCATAGGCACATCATTACTACTGATAGTATTGCACCTAACCACTCAATACCGTGCTCAGGCAGTCTGAGCTGTTCATTGACGTCAATTTGCAGAGATAGAGTAATTGAGACAAATAGTGCAGGAGCTATCAACCACTTCCAAAACTGACCCTGTAAGTTCATGGCGACCTGTTGGTTTGTAGAAGGTGTCTGAGAACTATCACACGGGCAAGCATTAAGGGAGCGGTGAGGCAGATCTTTCTGTATGCCTGATGTTGGACGAAGAAAGTCAGCACAGTGAAGATGATTGACCAGAAATCCCGTCAGAATACCGACAACGACTCCCAGCAAGACTAGGCCAATTCCAACATTGGGTTTGCTGGCAAGAATAACAAAGGCCGCGTCGCCCATCGTCGCAGTCAGCACGGCAACCACAGAGCCAAAGCCTACCCGACCTGTGACAAATTGAGTGGTGACGATGATGGCGCCACCACAACCAGGTAAGGCACCCAGCAGGGATGAGAAAACCACTTGGTGATGAGGAGAGTGATGGTATAACTCGACCAACCGATTTGGGCTGGAAAATAGCCGGGCAATCAGATGGTAAAGGATTAATGTGAACGCTACGTAGCAAGAGACAGCCCAGAATGCGTCGGAAAGGGCGTGTACCGCAGTTTCTCTTGTGTCGTTTGCGACCAGTAACGTCAACATGACTACGGGCAAAAGCATGCGCTTATGTCTTGGTGTGAAAGGCTCCAGTTTCAACCCATTGAGCAAAGGAAATTTTTTAACGAATTGCATAAGTGAAAATGATATCAAATGAGAATTATTATCAACTATAGTTGCAGTGATAATGATTATCAATAACCTTTTTAACGGTGCGTCTCTCAAGAAATTGACCAAATCGCATATCAATCGATGACAAATTCAGAAATTCAGGTAAAGTATCGTCCCTCGTGAGATGTAAACAGGCGAATACGCCTGAGTGATCAGAATTAGTTAGGAAGCAAAATGATTTTAGTTGTCGGTCATAAGAACCCAGATAGTGATAGTATTTGTGGTGCACTCGTTGCTGCAGAACTTCTAAAAGCTCGTGGTCTTGAAGCGAAGCCTGTTCGTCAAGGCGAAATCAACCGTGAAACTCAGCACATCCTTGCAACGGCAGGTGTAGATCAACCAGAACTTCGCACTAGCGTAGCAGGTGAAAAAGTATGGTTGGTGGATTACACAGACCTTGCACAAGCACCAGATGATATTAATGAAGCCGAAATTCTGGGTATTGTTGACCACCACCGTCTGGGTGACGTGATGACGGTTAACCCGCTTGAAGCTTGGATTTGGCCGGTAGGTTGTACTTGTACTATCCTATTTAACCTTTTCAAAATGGAACAAGCTGAAATCACGCGTCCACTGGCAGTTCTGATGATGTCGGCAATTCTTTCTGACACGGTCGGTTTTGCATCTCCAACCTGCACTCAAAAAGACAAAGATGCAGTTGAGGAGCTGGCGAAGATCGCTGCTGTTGAAGACTTAGATGCATTTATCAAAGATCTTCTGATTGCGAAAACAAACATCGAAGGTCTGTCTGCAGCAGAGCTTGTTGAAAAAGATCTGAAGGCATACCCATTCAACGGTCGTGACGTTGTAGTTGGTCAGGTTGAGCTTGCGACACTTGAGCAAGTTGACGGCATGATCGAAGCGCTAGAAGCTGATCTAACTCGCCGCTGCGAAGAAGAAGGTCTGGCTTTCGCTGCAGTGATGCTAACTGATATCACAACAGCTCAAACTCGTCTAATCTACAAAGGTGAGTGGGCTGAGAAGCTGGTTAAGCATGAGAAAGACGGCATGCTTATGATGGAAAATACACTAAGCCGTAAGAAGCAAGGCTGGCCTTGGCTACAAAACGAGCTCGTGTAATTTTTCACCGAGTCTGACAGAGCCCTGGTAACCATGACCAAGCGTCATAGGTGCTGGGGCTTTTTAATTCCGCTATTCTAGAGTTAAACCTAATCTCTAGAGTTATAAATAAGCAAAAAGGCGCGCTGCAATGGCATTAGAACAACATCAAATTGATGAGATCTCTCGTTACGATGAAGAGAAGAGACTGAAGTACAGTGTGAAAACTATGGTGCAGGAACGTCAAATCTGGATCCTGACGGACGAGCACGGCTGCGTAATGCTCAACACAGAAGATGAAGATTGTGTCCCGGTATGGCCGCATCAAGAGCTTGCGGAGCAATGGGCTACAGGCGAATGGGATAACTGCAAAGCCGAAGCGATTTCACTCAACAAATGGCACAGCCGCTGGACATATGGTCTAGAAGACGATGAGCTTGCGGTTGTTGTGTTCCCAAATCAAAACGAGGAAGGCGTAGTGCTGTTCCCGGATGAGTTTGATTTTGAGCTTAAAAAGCAGGCTAGTAAATCTCGTTGATAACTGGCGTCAATAAACCGTAATCAGATATTTCTCACGGTAGGCAGAAAATCAAACATAGGGTAGACTCATCGTCTCTCTTTCTCTGCTTACTGTTTGTTATGTCGCGACTTTTTTTACTTCTCTCTACTTTCGTTTTCACCTCTTTCACTCATGCTTCAAATAAAGAGGCTTGGGATACCTTCAGCGACATTGGTGCTTATGGTCTGGTTGGACTTGCAGCAGGATTGCCTGCCTATCAGGGCGACTGGGAAGGCGTGTGGCAAGCGGGCTTGAGCATTGGCTCGGCATCTGCGATCGGTCTGGTGGGCAAGTATACTATTGATGCACCACGTCCTGACGGCAGTGACAATAAAAGTTTTCCTTCCAATCATACTGCGAACGCGTTTGCCTCTGCAACGACGCTCCATATTCGGCATGGTTGGCAGGTTGGTCTGCCTGCTTATGGTGTCGCCGCTCTGGTCGGCGTTGGTCGAGTTCAGGCTGAGAAGCATTACTGGCGTGATGTCGCTGCGGGAGCTGCCATTGGCGTGTTTACCGGTTGGTTGTTTACCGACACACTGGATGACAATGTTCAGCTTTTGCCTTGGGCGAGTTCGAAAGGGGCGGGGGTTTCGGTTACCTATAACTGGTAATACCAAGCTCAACAAGTCGTCATCCTTGATAAAAGTAATGACGACTTGATCAGCGTGTCATTTGGTTCGACGTTAGTCGCGCTTCCAAAGGATATGACAGAACTTATTGTCAGGGTCACGGCTCACAAGTAGGCGAGCGAAAACGTCATCCAAAACGTCATCGTCTTCGTTGACAAGACCGATGCGGACTTCCGCGTAACTCTCATCCACGTCAAAACCCACATGTTGAACCCAATCTGAACCTGTCTCGACCACCTCTGCAGCACCGCGGTCATCAAATTGTGCGGTGAACAGGATCACATCGGCAGCTTCCAGATTGTCCGGTGCCATTTCCAGAAAGATATCGTAAGCCGCTTCGATGACGTCATCGTATGAAATCAGTTCAGACATAAGTTACGCTCGGTTCATGTATTTACGTTCAGCTGTGTTAATCACAACACGGTCACCTGTTGCAATATACTCAGGCACCTGAACCGTCAGGCCTGTAGACAGGCGAGCTGGTTTCGTGCGAGCAGAGGCAGAAGCGCCTTTGATCGAAGGGTCGGTTTCTTCGATAACTAGTTCAACGGAAGAAGGTAGTTCCAGACCTACCGCACTACCGTTTACCAAGATAACTTGAACACCTTGAGTGTCTTCGTTAATGAATAGCAAATCGTCTTCAATCTCATTTTGTTTGAAAGTGAATTGACTGTAATCTTCGTTGTCCATGAAGATGTACTCGTCACCATCAACATAAGAGAAGGTAACGTTACGCTTGTTCATCTCAACGGTTTCAAGTGTGTCGTCAGACTTGAAACGCTCATCAACTCTTGAGCCTGTTGCTAAATCAGTGCAACGTAATTTGTAAATCTTTGCACCACCACGACCGCCAGGAGTCGTTACTTCGATATCTTTGATTAGCAACGTCTTGCCATTTGATTCAATCGCAAAACCTTTTTTTAGCTCACTTGCCTTAGGCATGGAATGTTTCCTTCGTTTTTGTTTAGACAATCAATTATACGTCCGAAATTAGCCTTTGCTCAAGATGCAAGTGATGGCTCAACTCAATCAATTGTTGATTGAAACTGCCAGACCTCAACCGTAAAATATGCCTATTCTCAGTCGATCAAAATGAAATCGTGTCAACGTCAACCCCACTATCAACGCTGATTCCTCAACCGGAATACATCCCAGTCATTGAAGACCTGATTGCTTGTTTGACAACAGGTTTCAGGACAAATCTACACAGTGTTTATGTTTATGGTTCAGTCGCACAAGGGCGAGCCATACCGAATGTATCAAATCTGGATGTCGTGGTGGTGACCCGCGAGCCATGCAAAGACAGTCAAAGCTCCCTGTTTAATACTATCAATTGGCGTTTTCAGCGTGAGTTCGCTTTTGTTCGTGGACTATCGATTCGAACGGCACTAGTCGCGGAAGTTGCCTCGTTAGAAGCTCTGTTTACCTGGGGCTTTCTGCTAAAACAATGCTGCGTAAACGTTATGGGCGATGATCTCGCTGAGTGCTTTGGGGAGTATGTACCCAGCTGGGAAATTGCCAAACAGTGGAATATGGACATCGGTCAAACGGCTCTGGAGCATCGACAACAAGTAGCGTTGGCTAACAGTCAACAAGAGATGTTGGTTAGCCAGCGGCAGATGGCTAAAAAGCTTCTTCGTGCTTCTTATGGTCTGGTAATGCATAAAACCAGACGCTGGCTAGATGATCCCGTGGCCTGTGGTCAGCAATTTCTGACTGTCTATCCAGAACGTGCTCAGACCATAGAGCGATTGGAAATATTGTTGGGTACACGGGCGATCCCTAAACGTTCGGTCGTCGCTCTGGTGGATGAGTTTGGCCCTTGGTTAGCCAAAGAGTACCAAAAACTGGAATTTAAGATTGGTTAGCTCTCTGGCCACGAATTGTGATTTTAAGGGATCAAAACAAGCCCATTTGCGGGGCACTGAGATCGTCGAAGTTTTGCCCGATGAAAGGAAGAATAGCCTCAGCGACCGGGCGTAGCTGTTTATCAATGTAATGCTGATAATCAATGGGAGAGCGCTGGTACTCTTTTGGCTCCGGACCATTAATCGTGATGACGTATTCAATCCGGCCACGATTCTGATATTGAAGAGGCCTGCCCAATTGTTGATTGATTTCGTCAGCCATCCGTGCGGCCCTGACCTGCGGAGGAATGTTTTTCTGATACTCGTGCAGCTTTCTTCGTAATCGCTTTTGATACACCAATTGATGGTCGAATTCACCGCGAGCTGTACTTTCAACGAATGAGCGAACGTATTCAGAAGGGTCTTGGTTATGAAATACCATTCTATACAGATGCTGCTGAAATTCTTGTGCCAGCGCGGTCCAGTCGGTTCTGGCACTTTCTAGTCCTTTAAAAATGAGTCGCTCATTTTCGCCCTCACCAATTAATCCCGCATAACGCTTTTTCGATCCGGTTTCTGAACCTCTGATCGTTGGCATCAAAAATTTGTGGTAGTGCGTCTCGTACTCAAGTTCAAGAATCGAATTAAGGTTGTATTCGTCCTTTAGATACGTAGACCACCATAGATTAATGGAACTGACTAACTGGTTTCCAATTTTGTCGGCATCTTCCGGCGTGAACTTACCGTTAAGAGAAACAAAGGTAGAGTCCGTATCGCCGTATATCACCTGATATCCTTGCTCTTCGATAAGTCTCCTGGTGGTCTTCATGATTTCATGACCACGCATGGTGATAGAAGAGGCGAGTCGAGTATCAAAGAAGCGGCAACCCGACGAGCCAAGCACACCGTAAAATGAATTCATGATGATTTTGATCGCTTGTGAAAATGCTTTTTCGTTATTAGTTTTTGCGACATCGCGTGCTTTCCACAGGTCTTCGATTAAGTTCGGTAGAAAATGCTGCGTTCTGTGGAATTGACCTCCTCGAAAACCTGCTACAGCCTGGTGGGATTCTTTGCCCAGTTCCAGTTTTAAACCTTCGATAAGTCCCATCGGATCGATCAAAAATGAACGAATGATCGATGGATACAGGCTCTTGAAGTCCAACACCAGAACCGAATCATATAGACCAGGAATCGAATCCATAACGTACCCGCCAGGACTCGCGATCCAGTTTTCGGGGTGCAGGCTAGGGGCAGCATAGTGTGAGCGATGCAGGCGCGGCAAATAAAGGTTGGTAAATGCGGCGACAGAACCGCCCACTCTATCAAGTTCGACGCCAGTCAGTTTTGTCCGCTCAATAGCGAACTGAAGCAGGTGAGTGTGTTCAAATATGCGGTTCACTAACACACAGTCCTGCAGGTTATACCTGGCCAGTGATGGTTTGTCGCTACGGAACATACTGTTGATCTCACTCATCCGATCGTGAACATTGTGAATTGCTTTCCCTTCACCGAGCAGCTCTTGCGATACAGACTCCAGTGACCAGGAGCGGAAATTGTAGGTTGCCGTCTTTAAGGTATCGATGCCATCCAGCACAACGCGTCCGGGAATAGTAATAAAGCTCTGCTGACTTGAGGGGAGAGTTCTGAAGTAAGTGCGCTGTTCGTTACGCCCAAGTGACAGAGTGACTTTATTGATTTCCGCTCTTTTGTGGAGCAGTTTGAAGTCGAAGTCAATAACGCTCCAACCCACAACAACATCGGGGTCGAAGGCCCTAAACCAGTCATTGAGTGCCAATAGTAGCGCTTTTTCGTCTATAACCCATTGAGTTGGAGTGTCAGTGGGTTGGGGCTCTCCAATCATAATGACCCGACTGTCTCGTTCGCTATCAAGACCTATCGAGTAGAGCTCTCCTTTTTCTGAGCATTCAATGTCCAGTGAGACAGTATGCAGCGTAGGAGAGTAATCATCCGCCTTGCATTTTGCCTGGGTAATACGAATAAACGAATTAGGTGTATTGGCGTTGACGACTTCGCTGTGGCCAACCACCGCCAGGCTTCCCTGAATAAAACGTTCCATCAGAAAACGGTCCGCAAGCTTAATATCGGCTTCCAAGACTAAAATGTCATTACTCAGAAGAATGTCGTTCAACTGACGGGCAGAAGCGATAGTCGGACAATAGACAGCTGCAAGGCTTTGACCTTCGAAACTTTTAAGTGTAACGGGCTTGAGTTCAGCAGCGATACCTGCGACTTTCGCCAGATCTCTCACCGTCTGAACTGCCTGTTGCGGCACAAAAAACACCGGCCTCTGACCTTCAATCAGAACTTGGGTGGGTCCGTACTGAGTGGAGAGCCACAATTCAATCTGAGGCCCCAGACGGGTATCTCTGGCTTGTCGGGTTAACAGAAACCCCTTATAGATGTTCAACTAGGTTTTTTCCTACTAGCGCGAGTCGCTTAACAAAGTGTTACTCAAAATATCAGCCATGAATGACACTGTAAGGGGGAATAGTGTAACAAACACCAACAAAGAGCGAAATTCGATAAATATCAACTAAACTGTATAGGTAAAGTGGAGATTTTATAATAGTGATTTATATCGAGTTTTTGTACCTTAATAGCATATGATGTGATTTGAGTTTCATAGTGGCAAGGGCACACTTTATCTTGATAAATCGAGGGGTTACGGTCATAGTGTATGAGGTTTGTCTAAAATGTAACCTGATGATTTTAAAGTTTTTATGATTGACGACTCTGCTTCTTCATCGTAATGTGTTTGCCAGAGTGTGTGCCCATGCGCGTTTGTGTGTGAGCAATTAGATTTTAAATGAGGTATGATAGTTAGCCATGCTGCTATCCACTAACCTCAAGTGGTCGCAGAGCCAATAGATAAGTGTGGAGATACAAGTTTGATTAATGTTTTCCTTGTAGATGATCACGAACTGGTTCGCACAGGGATACGACGTATTATCGAAGACGTCCGTGGAATGAATGTGGCAGGGGAAGCTGACAGTGGTGAAGAAGCCGTAAAATGGTGTCGCAGCAACCATGTTGACGTCATTTTAATGGACATGAATATGCCTGGTATTGGCGGTTTGGAAGCAACGAAGAAAATTCTACGCCACAATCCAGACGTTAAGATCATCGTATTGACAGTGCATACGGAAAACCCATTTCCGACCAAAGTTATGCAGGCCGGTGCGTCAGGTTACCTGACAAAAGGCGCGGCTCCTGATGAAATGGTAAACGCGATTCGTTTGGTTAATAGCGGTCAGCGTTATATCTCTCCAGAGATTGCCCAGCAAATGGCGCTCAGCCAATTTTCATCAGCTTCTGAAAATCCGTTCAAAGATCTCTCTGAACGTGAACTTCAAATCATGATGATGATTACCAAAGGGCAGAAGGTGACGGATATCTCCGAGCAGTTGAGTCTGAGCCCTAAAACGGTCAATAGTTATCGTTATCGACTGTTTAGCAAGTTAGATATCAATGGTGATGTTGAACTGACTCATTTAGCTATTCGACACGGAATGTTAGATACTGAGACCCTATAGCTGAGACAGTATCGTGTCGGAACACAATTTTGATTCAACATCCTTTCTCAAGACTGTAACGAACCAACCCGGCGTCTACCGTATGTATGACGCCGAGTCGGTGGTCATCTATGTTGGCAAAGCCAAAGATCTCAAAAAACGCCTTTCTAGTTACTTTCGCAAGCGTGTTGACAGCGAAAAAACCCGAGCGCTCGTTAGTAATATTGTCAAAATAGATGTCACGGTGACTCACACTGAGACAGAAGCGTTGATTCTCGAGCACAACTACATTAAGCAGTATCTGCCAAAGTACAATGTGCTGCTCAGAGATGATAAGTCTTATCCCTATATTTTTCTCTCAGGGCACAAGCACCCCAGACTGTCTATCCATCGCGGAGCAAGACGCAAAAAAGGTGAGTACTTCGGGCCGTACCCCGACTCCGGGGCGGTGCGACAGACTCTTCATCTTCTGCAAAAAATTTTTCCGGTCAGACAGTGTGAAGACTCGGTTTATGCCAATCGCAGTCGTCCATGTTTAATGTATCAGATCGGGCGCTGTGCCGGGCCTTGCGTAAGCGCGATAATCAGTGATGAAGAATACCAGGACCTGGTTGGTTTGCTGCGCCTGTTTTTGCAGGGAAAGGACAACACTGTGCTGCAAATGCTGGTGGATAAAATGGACGAGGCGAGTCGCACTCTTAAGTTTGAAGACGCCGCGGAATTTCGCGATCAGATTCAGGCCATCAGACGGGTTCAGGAACAGCAGTTTGTGTCAGAAGACAGTGACGATGATATGGATGTTCTTGGCTTTGCTCAGGAGAACGGAGTGGCGTGTGTTCATATCCTGATGATTCGACAGGGTAAGATTCTGGGAAGTCGCAGCCATTTCCCGAAGATCCCCAATAATACTGAACAGTCGGAAGTGTTTTACAGCTTCCTGAGCCAGTATTACTTGAATCAAACAGAATCAAGAACTATCCCGACTCGCATTATTTTAAATGACAACCTGATAGAAGATGTCTCCGATATTGGCCAGGCATTGACTGAAATTGCCGGTCGTAAAGTCATGTTCCACGTTAGCCCGACCGGTGCACGTGGCCGTTATCTAAAATTGTCTAATACCAACGCATTGACTGCTATTACGACCAAAATTAATCATAAGATGACCATCAATCAGCGCTTCAGGGCACTGCAGGATGCGCTTGATATCGACAGTATTACCCGAATGGAATGTTTCGATATCAGTCACACAATGGGCGAGAATACCATTGCATCGTGTGTTGTGTTCAACCAGGAAGGCCCAGTGAAGCAGGAGTATCGTCGATACAACATTTCAGGCATCACCGGAGGCGACGATTACGCGGCGATGGGACAGGTGCTGGAACGTCGTTATTCAAAACAAATCGATGTAGATAAGATCCCTGACATTATTTTTATTGATGGGGGCAAAGGGCAGTTAAACAGGGCGGTTGAGATAGTCTCCAACTACTGGGGAGACTGGCCTAAGCGTCCACTTATGATAGGTATCGCAAAAGGCGTTACGCGTAAGCACGGTTTGGAGACATTGATCACTCCTCAAGGACGAGAGTTCAACATGCCAGCTGATGCGCCAGCTCTGCATCTTATTCAGCATATTCGGGATGAAAGCCATAATCATGCTATTGCCGGCCATAGAGCAAAGCGTGCCAAAGCAAGACGAACCAGTCCACTCGAGGGAATTGAAGGTGTTGGACCGAAACGACGGCAGGCACTCCTCAAATACATGGGGGGATTGCAAGAACTTAAGCGAGCGAGTGTAGAAGAAATCGCCAAAGTACCAGGAATTAGCAATTCTTTGGCAGAAAACATCTATCAAGCATTGAAACACTAAAGAAAATCCCGCAACATAAAGACGCAGTAGAAAAGAGCCGATAACAATATGCGTTTAAACATTCCTAACATTCTGTCTTTGTTGAGATTATTTCTCATCCCGGTATTCATTGTCGTGTTTTACCTCCCATACAGCTGGGCGCCATTCGCCTCCGCTATGGTTTTCTGGGTGGCGGGATTCACCGACTGGCTAGATGGGATGTTGGCAAGAAAACTTGGCCAAACCTCGCGATTTGGGGCGTTTATTGACCCTGTCGCTGATAAAGTACTTGTAGCCACGGCGCTAATTCTGATTACAGAACATTTCCATAGTATTTGGGTGACTATTCCTGCGGTAACGATGATTGCGCGAGAAATCATTATTTCGGCTCTGCGTGAGTGGATGGCGGAAATTGGTAAGCGTGCGAGCGTTGCGGTTTCTTGGGTCGGCAAAGTAAAGACAGTGACTCAGATGTTTGCGCTTTGGGTACTGATCTGGCGATATGATGATTGGATGGTCTGGGTTGGCTTTGTTGCGTTGTATGTTGCAACGGTCCTTACCTACTGGTCAATGTTCCAATACCTGGCCGCGGCCAAGGATGATTTGTTGAACGCAGATAATGAATAGTGGTTAGGAAGAGGCGAGCGATATGCTCGCCTTTTTTGACACTTATGAATGAGTTATCAGTGCAGTTCGCCTTTTTAACCCTCTTTCAAATACTAACCTTCGTGGACCAAACTGGACTGAAGATAAGCTGGATTACAAGTTTTCTAGGCAAAAATGTGTATGTTTTTGCTAGAAAATTGAGCAAATTGGCGCTTTTTGGATGTTTCTTAGTCAAACGATTTAAAATATTAAAAAACGTGTTGACTCATTTTCCTGATTGCGTAAAATGCCTCCCGTACTCAAGAGGAACTGAACAAAACAAAGTGAACAACAGGTTTTGTTAACAGGTTTCAGAGTAACAATTAAGGCGCCTTGGCAGAGTGGCTATGCAGCGGATTGCAAATCCGTGGACCTCGGTTCGACTCCGGGAGGCGCCTCCATTCTCTCTTTGAGAATGTGCGACACTAGCTCAGTTGGTAGAGCGCAACCTTGCCAAGGTTGAGGTCACGAGTTCGAACCTCGTGTGTCGCTCCAAATTATAGTGATATGGCCTTGATGGCGGTATCAAGATGGTGTCTCCATCGCAAAGGATTTTGCGTGCCCTGGTGGTGGAATTGGTAGACACAAGGGATTTAAAATCCCTCGACGTTCGCGTTGTGCCGGTTCAAGTCCGGCCCGGGGCACCATCTCAAAATTAAGTCTGAAAAGACAAATGCGACACTAGCTCAGTTGGTAGAGCGCAACCTTGCCAAGGTTGAGGTCACGAGTTCGAACCTCGTGTGTCGCTCCAAACACTAAAACCCTAGCAGAAATGCTGGGGTTTTTTCGTTTTAGATTTCGTCCGCAATGGTTGATTTGAA
>NZ_FNVG01000049.1 GCF_900107935.1 Vibrio hangzhouensis
GAGGCGGAATCGAACCACCGACACGAGGATTTTCAATCCTCTGCTCTACCGACTGAGCTATCCGGGCAACGGAGCGCTATTAAACGGATTTTCGGCCCTCCCGTCAACGCTTTTTTGAAAAAAACTTCAAAAAAGCGCTCAAGCGCTGCATTTTTCAACGAATCGTATTCAATTCATCCAATTTGCAGCCGATTAACCTCTTCCGGCGTTAAAATCTTTTTTGAATTTAGTGACTTTCTCCAGATAACGGCGCGCCTCAGCATTGGGGTGTTTCTTGGTCAAGGCCCAGTAAACCTGATTAGGCTGCAATGAATTAAGGTCATTCATAGCCCGCTTTCTGTCTTTATGGAAAGTATTGAGCACGCCCCCGGTTCCACCGTTATACGCCGAGATCATACTGTACTCCAGCGACAAGGGGTGTCTCACACTCTTGAGATAACGGTTTTTCAGGATATAGAAATACGCCGTTCCGGTATCGATGTTTTGCTCCGGATTAAACAGATACTCTGGTGTAGGTTCTCCCGGCTTGTTCTTGACTAGCTTAAACACGTCTCGTCCTGCCGTTTTAGGTACCACCTGCATCAGACCGTAAGCATTAGCCCAACTCACCGCATAAGGGTTAAAGCTACTCTCCGTTTTGATAATGGCGTAAATCAAATCTTCGGGGATGTCATAACGCTGTGACGCTCGACGAACAATATCGGCATACTGATAACTACGTTGCTCAAAGTGATCTGCCACCATGGGGATTTCAACATAATAGGCCTTTTTGTAATCCACATTCTTGGTTTTGAGCTTATTAGCAATCAGGTAATCAGCAAAGCGATTAGCACGCCATGACCACTGAATCGGTTTTTTATCCTGATCTACGACCTGATTGTACAGAAACGGCTGTCCTTCAAGGGTAATCCCTTTAGAAGAAAACAGGTCGACACTGGAGGGGTCATCCGGTGTCAGTAAGGTGGTCATAATCGCGGTTTTAAGATGCTTCTCAGGCTCAGTCGGGGACACGGTTTCGATGGTAATCATACCGGTGCTGAAGTTAACCTCAGCACGGCTCAAGTAATTGTCTATGTATTTGACATAGTTGCTCTTACCTGCAACCTTAATTTCACGACTGCCCCAACGCTTCTCGATATTTCCATTAAAGCTACTGATAAGCGCGTCCAGGGCTTTGGTATCTTTAATGTACTGACCCGGCAGCTCCGCCAGATTTTTAGCAAATCGGTTCGTCGGCTCGTAGTTGACGTCATAGATTTTTTCGATAAATTCTCGACTGCAACCCACCAGCAACAGCGGCACCAGAAAGTAGATTAGCTTTTTCATAGACAACATTAAAAAACACCACCCAGAGGTGGTGCTTGATTTTTTCCTTGTAGATTACTCAGACGGTGGCGTGTAGCCGTCAATGACAACGTCTTTCCCTTCAAACAGGAAATTGACCATCTCGGTCTCAATCAGTTTACGATGCTCAGGATCCATCATGTTCAGCTTCTTCTCATTAATAAGCATCGTTTGCTTTGCTTGCCAAAGTGCCCATGCCTCTTTAGAGATGTTGTCGAAGATGCGCTTACCCAACTCACCCGGGTACAGTTGGAAGTCCAACCCTTCCGCTTCTTTTTGTAGACGAGCACAAAAAACTATACGGCTCATAATGTTATCCTCAATTAGTGTCGTTGTAAGGTGTCGATCAACTGTTTTACTGGTGCAGCCAATCCCACCTTTTCTGGATTAGATATGTTATACCAAAGACCCTTCGAGTCTTCCATAACCATCGTAGGAAGCGTATTCAGCGTCACAACGATTGGCGTAATATCAAGGTGATAGTGGCTAAAGGTGTGGCGAAAAGCGATGTCTGTTTGTCGTGACACAATCATGGACTCCAGAACCCCCTGAGCCTCCAGAGTTTGCGTAATATCCGCCGTTGCGCTTTCGGGGAAGCAAAAAAGCCCTCCCCAAATTCCCGTTTGCGGCCTTTGAGCCAGCCAGAGTTCATCTTTATGTTTTAAAATCACAAACCAAGTTTCTTTTTCAGGTTTGGTTTTCTTGGGTTTCTTTCCCGGGTAATCAAGTGTATTGCCTTGCTTATTAGCGACACACAAGCTTTCTACTGGGCACAGTATGCATTTAGGTCGACTCCTGGTGCAAACCATCGCCCCCATATCCATCATCGCTTGATTGTACTTATCTGGATCTTCCGATGGTGTGTGTTGCTCGGCAATTTGCCACAGTTGGTTTTCGACTTTTTTTTGCCCCGGCCAACCTTCAACAGCAAAGCTGCGAGCAAGTGTGCGCTTTACATTGCCATCAAGTATCGCATGGGGCAGTTTATGGACCGATGACAACACGGCGGCGGCTGTGGAACGCCCCACTCCCGGTAATGCATTCATTTCCTCAAGAGACAATGGAAACTCACCGCCATATTGCTCTACGACAACCTTCGCCGCCTTATGCAGGTTGCGGGCTCTGGCGTAGTACCCCAGTCCAGTCCATAAATGTAAGACTTCATCCTGAGGCGCACTGGCAAGTGACTCTACTGTGGGGAAATGGTCCAGAAATCGCTCAAAGTACGGTATCACCGTAGCGACCTGGGTTTGCTGAAGCATGATTTCCGATAACCAAACTTTGTAGGCGGTCTTATCCTGCTGCCAGGGTAACTGCTTACGTCCGTATTTGTCGTACCAGTCCAATATTGAGCGTGCAAAAGGCGTCACAATGTCTCTCATCTGTCTTATAATTTGCCGGAAATTGCACCACACTTAGTAACAGAAGTAAAACTTGAAGACATTCTGATCCAATAATGCTTGCTTGCGAGCAAATTCTTTGGATAATTCCCGCTCTGATTATTGAATGAACAGGCTAAACCAATGAGTGAAGTGACTACTAACGAATACACAGAAGATGGCAAACTGATTCGCAAAGTTCGCAGTTTTGTTCGTCGTGAAGGACGTCTGACAAAAGGCCAAGAAGCGGCGATGGAAGAGTGCTGGCCAACGATGGGTATTGATTATCAAGAGTCACTACTCGACTGGGAACAGGTGTTTGGTAACAGCAACCCTGTTGTGCTTGAGATCGGTTTCGGTATGGGAGCGTCATTGGTAGAAATGGCCAAGAATGCACCAGAAAAAAACTTTATCGGTATCGAAGTACACAGCCCGGGTGTCGGTGCTTGTCTTTCTTCAGCACGTGATGCAGGTGTCACTAACCTGCGTGTTATGTGCCACGATGCGGTGGAAGTGTTTGCTAACATGATTCCCGAAAGCAGCCTGAGCACACTGCAACTGTTCTTCCCGGACCCGTGGCATAAAAAACGCCACCACAAGCGTCGTATCGTACAACTGGATTTTGCCGAGATGGTCAGAACTAAGTTGATCCCTGACTCAGGCATTTTCCACATGGCCACAGACTGGGAAAACTACGCTGAACACATGATTGAAATCATGAACCAGGCACCAGGGTTTGAGAACATTGCGACAGAAGGCGACTTTGTTCCTCGTCCGGAAGAGCGCCCCCTTACCAAGTTTGAAGCACGTGGCCACAGACTGGGCCATGGCGTTTGGGATATCAAGTTCCGCCGCACTGCATAGATGCAGTGACTACCGGAACGACTGAACATGAAAAGCCAACCTCTCGTTGGCTTTTTTTAGCGCTCACGTTGGGAGAACTATAACCATGAAACCAACAAAACAAATTCTTTCTACGATTATTAGTGAAGTTAAACCTCTGATTGGTCAGGGTAAGGTTGCAGACTACATTCCTGCCTTGGCAAACGTTGCCAACAGCAAACTGGGCATTGCGGTTTATACTAATGACGGCGAGGTGATTACGGCCGGTGACGCAGATGAAGCGTTCTCCATTCAGTCAATATCAAAAGCGCTCAGCCTGACCCTGGCGATGATGCTCTATAAACCGGAAGAGATCTGGCAACGAGTCGGCAAGGAGCCCTCTGGCCAGGCGTTTAACTCCCTGATTCAGCTTGAAATGGAGCACGGGATACCGCGAAATCCGTTTATCAACGCCGGAGCGATAGTCGTCGCAGATTTGCTGCAAAGCCGCTTATCGGCGCCAAGACAGCGTTTATTGGAATTCGTGCGCGGCCTTTCTGGTGACAGTCATATTGTCTACGATAAAGTGGTGGCAGCGTCTGAAATGATGCACAGTGACCGCAATGCAGCGATCGCCTACCTCATGCGCTCGTTTGGCAATTTCAATAATGAGGTAATTCCAGTACTCAATAACTATTTCCATGCCTGTGCTTTGAAAATGAGTTGTGTCGATTTGGCGAAAACTTTCAGCTACCTCGCGAACAAAGGCCAGTCGGTACACACCAAAAAGCAAATTATCACGCCAACACAAACCAAACAGCTTAATGCTTTACTGGCAACTTGTGGGCTTTATGATGGGGCAGGCGAGTTTGCCTACCGGGTAGGGATGCCGGGCAAATCCGGTGTGGGTGGTGGTATCGTTGCTATCGTCCCGGGAGAAATGACCATTGCGGTATGGTCTCCAGAACTGGATAAGTCAGGAAACTCGCTAGCAGGTACCAGAGCGTTAGAGATGTTATCGGAACGGATTGGTCGCTCGATCTTTTAACGAAAAGGGAGGCTAGTGCCTCCCTCGTTACATAAAGCCTTCCAGTAGATCGTTGAGGAACAGACGCCCTTTATCCGTCAGTTGCCATTCCACATCTGACTCATGAATGTAGCCTTTTTCTTTGGCCCAATTGAGTTTATCGCTAATCGCCGCCTCAGACAGGCCCGTTCTTTGCGCAAACTCGATTCGAGGACACGCTTCAAGTAACCGAAAGCGATTCATAAAGAACTCAAACGGTCTATCTTGCGCCTCTACTTCGGTCTCCGAGTCTAAATAAGGCTTAAGCATATTGAGATAACCTCTCGGGTGCTTAACTTTAGTCGTTCGCACAATACGACCATCGGCAAAACTCAGTTTGCCGTGCGCGCCACATCCAATCCCGAGGTAGTCTCCAAATCGCCAGTAATTCAGATTATGCTGACATTGATAACCTGGCTTGCTGTAGCCTGAAATCTCATATTGCTGATAGCCTGCTTCTTCAAGCATCTTATGGCCTTGCTCATAAATATCCCAAAGGTCGTCATCGTCTGGCAACGTCGGTGGTTTCGAGTAGAACAAGGTGTTCGGCTCAATGGTTAGCTGATACCAAGAAAGGTGCGGCGGGGCAAGGTCAATGGCTTGCTGCAAGTCACTGAGTGCATCCGTCACTGATTGCTCCGGAAGGCCGTGCATCAAATCTAGATTAAAGCTGTTTAAACCGATGGTATGAGCCAACTTTGCAGCATTGATCGCTTCACTTTTCCCATGAATACGACCTAAGCGCTCGAGCTTTTGTTGTTGGAAGCTCTGAACCCCTATAGAGATACGAGTCACGCCGCCTGTTTGATAGCGTTTGAATCTCTCAGCCTCAATTGTCCCAGGGTTGGCTTCCATGGTGATTTCGATATCATCACGAAATGGGATGCGCTGTCTGACTCCATCCAACAACTCCTGAATCAATTCGGGAGCAATCAAGCTTGGCGTACCGCCGCCAATGAAGATCGAGTGCAGCGGACGCTCATCATCCACAAGTTGATAGCGAGCGATATCAGCGTCTAGATCCTCAAGAAGCGCAGTAATGTATGCCTGCTGTGGTATCTCTCCTTTTTGCGCATGAGAGTTAAAATCACAGTAAGGGCACTTTTGTACACACCATGGAATATGAATGTACAGGCTAAGTGGTGGCGGTGTTATTGCAGATAGAGTGGACATCGCTTAAAGACCTTGAGCCTTGATAGTAGCGAAAAGTTCCTTCAACGCCTTACCTCGGTGAGAAAGCTGTTTCTTACGCACAGGGTCCAGCTCTGCAGAAGCACAACCTTCTTCAGGAACAAAGAAAATAGGGTCGTAACCAAAGCCGTTGTCACCAGCTGCTTCAGGCAAAATTCGCCCTTCCCACTTACCATGACAAACTAATGGCGTTGGGTCGTTCTCATGACGCATCAACACTAAGACGCAGTGAAAACGCGCCGTTCTTAACTCTTCTGGCACGTCTTGCATTTCTGTGAGTACTTTTTCTAAGTTAAGTTTGTCAGTCGCACCTTCACCGTAGTATCTCGCTGAGTAGATGCCAGGAGCACCTTTCAGGTAATCGACCTCTAAACCAGAGTCATCAGCAATCGCCGCAAAGCCCGTTTCTTTCGCAGCGTGTCTGGCTTTAATGATGGCATTCTCAATGAACGTCGTCCCCGTTTCAGCCACCTCTGAGACAGCAAACTCACTTTGTGCATGCACGTCGAAACCAAACTCCGACAGCAGATCGGCCATCTCTCCTACTTTACCTTGGTTTCCTGTTGCCAGGACGATTTTTTTGTTCATGACTCTCTCTCAGACTTATTGTTCGACATACAGCTTTTGACTGAAGGAAATTGGACCGCGACCTTTATTTCCTGCATCAACATCTATCGTAAATTTATACAGTTCTTCATTCACGATAGGAAATTGAGCCAGATAGTATATCGCATCTCCTTCTTTGATTTCTCTAAACTCGAGTGTTTTCGTCTGTCCAATTAGGTTTTTGGCTTCACCCTTAATCCCTACCTGCAAAGCTGGTTTGCCAGCACTGGCACGATCGAGCACACTGACATTCACAGTGGCGATGAACTCGTTACGCTTTAATCCATAACTGCGCGCAACTTGCGGTGTCATAAACGTTGAATTAAACACCACATAATGAATTTCTGCATCTTTGATGGTCTTAAATTGACCGGCCTGAACAACCCCCGTTAACAGTAAGGCTGAGACCAACAGTAACCACTTTTTCATTGTTCCTCTCCTTCAAAAAAGCCCTCATAAGAGGGCCTGAAATTCCTTTGGGACCACACAGGGACACACGATACGTATTTGCTTATGTCTCCCCAGCTCCCCTTTTTCAATCAGTACCTGTCCTTTCGCAACTTTAAATTGCTTGGCAAGGTACTTACTCAAATGAGCGTTCGCTTTTCCATCAACCGGAGGCGCGGTTATCGCAACCTTAAACTCATCTCCATGTTCGCCCACCAGCTTGTCACGACTCGCCTTAGGTTGTACGTAGACTCGCAAGATAAGGTCACCCCCATCCAGTTTGATGGCTGCCATCAGAGTCGATACCAGATTGGACCAACAAGGTCACCCATCAGGAAGTTGGCGAACTGCAGGGCAATAAATAACACCAGCACGCTCAGATCAAAACCACCCATAGCCGGAATGATTCGACGGATCGGTGACAGCATAGGTTCAGTCAGTTGATGGAATACGTATTCTATCGGGCTACGACCTTGACTAACCCAACTGAGAATAGCGCGAATCAATAGCACCCAGAACAACAAACCGCCAGCCGCTTTAATCAATGACAGCAGCCCAAGGAAAAGGAAATCTACGCCGAAACTAAAGTTGCCACCTGAGGCAATCAGAACCAACACCACATACTTAGCGACACACAGTACATAAGCGAACAGCAAGGTTGCCATATCGATACTTCCGAGCGACGGTATCATTCGTCTTAAAGGCGCCACGACTGGTTGTGTCGCCTTCACAATAAACTGTGAAAACGGATTATAGAAATCTGCACGTGCGGCTTGCAGCCAGATGCGCAAAATAACGACCATGATATAAAGATCGAACAAGGTCGATATCAAAAAACTCATTGAATTCATAACTAGCCCTTACGAGTTATCATTATTGGGTTAAAACAGTTTTTCCATCTCTTCTGCGCGCGTCACTGCCGCTTGCATCGCTTTGGCTACAATGCCACGAATATCGCTCTCTTCAAAGGTACGAACCGCTTCGGCTGTCGTCCCTCCTTTCGAAGTCACCTGCTGGCGCAACGTGGCTAAATCGGTTTGCGGATTTTCTGCGACCATTTTAGCCGCTCCTAATGCCGTCTGCTGAACCAGTAATCTCGCAGTTTCGCTATCAAAGCCACTCTCTATTGCCTGCTGCTGAATTGCCTCCATAAACAGGAAGAAATATGCGGGTGCACTACCAGCCGCAGCAATAACATCATTGATTCCAGATTCCTGCTCAACCCAACACACCTTACCCACTGCTTGCATCAGTGAGCCCGCAAACACCTTATCGACTTGCGGCGTATTTTCAGATGCGAACAGACCACTCATCCCTTCACCAACCAGCGAGGGAGTATTGGGCATTACTCGAATCAGATTTAACGCACAATTGAACATCTGCTGTAAGCGCGCGACAGAAATCCCTGCTGCAATAGAAATGACCAACTTACCCGAGTAGTCCACGTCCTGAAGTGGTTTTGCCACCTGTTCCATCATTTGCGGTTTGACCGCTAGCACAACCACATCAGCCTGGCTGGCTGCCTTTAGGTTATCGGTCGTGGTGTCTATCCCGTATGCCTGTTGCAAATCATCGAGCTTACCCGTACTCGGGTTTGCTGCAATGATGCATTTTGGATCATAGCCACTGCCCACCAGGCCAGCGACAATAGAGCGAGTCATGTTACCCGCCCCAATAAAGGCGATTTTTCTTTGTTCCATTAACCTTTCCTAAGTAAGAAATCGCGAGCAATACAACAATAGTTATTACGCTCTGTTGCTGTAATCCCTGGCGCCAAAAATTGCCGTACCGATACGCACGATCGTACTACCTGCTTCAATCGCCGCAGTCATGTCCCCACTCATTCCCATAGACAAGGTATCCACTGTAGGGTAACGAGCTGCCAGCTGAGCTTTTACCTGCGCAAGTTCCTGAAATGCTCTCAGTTGTGATTCGTAGTTGCTCACGTTCTCGGGAATCGACATTACTCCCCTTAACGTGAGGTTTGGCAATGAAGAAATCAATTGCGCCAATTCGAAAACTTGCTCACTATCAATGCCAGACTTGGATAATTCACCACTGGTATTTATCTGAATTAGCACCTGAAGGGGTGGCATAGTTTCTGGACGCTGGTCATTAAGACGCTGCGCAATTTTCGCCCTGTCCACGGTATGAACCCAATCAAAACGCTCGGCAACCGGGCGAGTCTTGTTGGACTGAATAGGGCCAATAAAGTGCCATTCTATATCAAGATCGGCATGCTGCTCATTGAAATGATCGACTTTCGAGACACCTTCCTGAACATAGTTTTCTCCAAACAAACGCTGCCCGGCATCACAGGCTTCCAAAATAGCCTCAATAGGCTTGGTTTTGCTTACCGCAAGTAATTGCACGTCACCTTGCGCTCTCCCGCACTTTTGCTCGGCTTGAGCAATTTGGGACGTGATTAGTTCTAAATTTTGTTGAATACTAGTCATGGCTTTCAAATTATAAGGAAAATGAATGGATATCACCGAGTTACTAGACTTTAGTGTAAAGCATAACGCTTCAGATCTACACCTTTCCGCCGGCGTTCCTCCTATGGTCCGAATCGACGGAGAAGTAAGAAAGCTTGGTATACCAGCTCTGGAGCACTCTGAAGTCATAAAACTAATCTTTGACATCATGAGTGACAAGCAAAGAAGTGAGTTCGAGGAACATCTGGAAATTGATTTTTCCTTTGAGGTGCCAGATCTAGGGCGATTTCGTGTCAATGCCTTCAATCAGTCCCGAGGTTGCTCGGCAGTTTTCCGTACTATCCCAACCCGCATTCCTACGCTGGAGCAAATTGATGCGCCGGAAAAGTTTGCAGAGCTGGCCAATCTGGAGCGAGGGCTTATCTTAGTCACGGGACCAACGGGTTCGGGTAAATCAACCACTCTTGCCGCGATGGTCGACTATATCAACCAGCATCAGAATAAACACATTTTAACGATTGAAGATCCTATTGAATTTGTCCACCAGAATAAAAAATGTCTGATAAACCAACGCGAAGTTCACAGAGACACGCACAGTTTTCAAGCCGCACTTCGCTCTGCCCTTCGCGAGGATCCTGATGTAATCCTGGTTGGCGAGCTTAGAGATCAGGAAACGATCTCCCTTGCCCTGACCGCAGCGGAAACAGGTCATCTGGTGTTTGGCACTTTACATACCAGCTCAGCGGCTAAAACCATAGACCGTATCATTGATGTCTTTCCGGGTCAGGATAAGGAAATGGTTCGCTCCATGCTCTCTGAATCGCTGCGAGGTGTGATCGCGCAGACGCTACTCAAGCGAGTAGGAGGAGGACGTATTGCCTGCCATGAAATCATGATTGCTACACCGGCAATCCGCAATCTGATTCGAGAAGACAAAGTCGCGCAAATGTATTCCATTATTCAGACAGGTGCCGCCAGTGGTATGCAAACTATGGAACAACACTCTAAACGCCTGCTCTCCCAAGGTTTGGTGGAACTTGACGAAGTCACTAAGAAGATTGAGCAAACCAACTTGTTGTTTCAGTAGAGGTCCGTTATGAATGACATCGACGCGATTTTAAATCATATGCTCAGCGTTAAAGCTTCCGATCTTTACTTGACCGTGGGCGCGCCCCTTCTTTTTCGGGTGGACGGCGATCTCAAGGCCAAAGATAATCCATTGGCAGAAGATGACATCACGACCCTGCTGACAACCGTAATGGATGAGTCAAAATACTCTGAGTTTGTGACAACTAAAGAAGCGAACTTCGCTATTGTCAAACCGTACGGGCGCTTTCGCGTCAGTGCTTTCTACCAAAGAGAAATGCCAGGTGCAGTAATTCGTCGCATTGAAACTCAAATTCCGAGTTTCGAGGACCTGTCTTTACCGGATGTTCTCCAAAACCTCGCCATTGCCAAACGTGGTCTGGTGTTGATTGTCGGGGCTACAGGATCAGGTAAGTCAACAACCATGGCAGCGATGACTGGATATAGAAATCAGCACCGTAGTGGGCATATCCTGACAGTAGAAGATCCGATCGAGTTCGTTCATGAACACGACAAATGCATCGTCACTCAGCGCGAAGTCGGTCTCGATACCGAAAGCTACGAAATCGCGCTTAAAAACTCATTGCGCCAGGCTCCGGATATGATTCTTATTGGCGAGATACGCACCACAGAAACCATGGAGTACGCAATGGCATTTGCAGAAACCGGCCATCTTTGTATTGCGACGCTTCATGCCAATAATGCCAGTCAGGCATTAGAGCGTATTCTTCACCTGGCCCCTAAAGACCGCAAAGAGCAATTTCTGTTCGACTTATCGTCCAATTTGAAAGGAATTGTCGGGCAGCAATTAATTCGAGATAAGCAAGGCCGGGGACGACACGGCGTCTTTGAAGTACTGCTTAATAGCCCAAGGGTGAGTGAGCTTATTCGCAGAGGCGAGTTGCATGAAATCAAAGGCGCGATGGCAAAAAGCAAAGAGATGGGAATGCAGACGTTTGATCAAGCCCTTTACGAGTTAGTCGTAGCAGACAAAATCAATCAGGAAGATGCGCTACATAGTGCCGACTCACAGAATGATTTGCGACTGATGCTCAAGCTAAAAGGCGGTGAAGACGGTCAAAACTCAAGACTCAGCCATATCAAGATTGATATGAGTTAACAATCTATCTTTAGGGGGCGGGAGCACGATAAGGAACCCGTGGCCGTGTTCCCTCTGCAGGACTAGAACGCGATCGACCGGATTTGGGCGACGTGTACTGTGACATCAAGCTTACAAAGCTTGGGAGTATAAAATGCAAAAAAGCCGCATCTTTCGATGCGGCTTTCTTTTAAGTGGCTCCCCCTGCGGGACTCGAACCTGCGACATACGGATTAACAGTCCGCCGTTCTACCAACTGAACTAAGGGGGAATTACTTTTCAGTAATAAAGTGGTGCCGACTACCGGAATCGAACTGGTGACCTACTGATTACAAGTCAGTTGCTCTACCTACTGAGCTAAGTCGGCACTTAAAGCAAGCTTATCGCTTACTTTTAAAAGTGGCTCCCCCTGCGGGACTCGAACCTGCGACATACGGATTAACAGTCCGCCGTTCTACCAACTGAACTAAGGGGGAATTA
>NZ_FNVG01000014.1 GCF_900107935.1 Vibrio hangzhouensis
GAAAAAGGCGAAAAAGTTGTACTTTTTTTGCCTACAGATTAAGAATCTAACAATAAGTCTAGAAACTGCAATTATGATATACTCAAGTGACCTCAAGATGAAGGACTCAGAGCTTCATCAAGGTGTTCAGTTCAAGGAAAATAGTTGAAGGAATGGCTATTCCCTTTCGAAGCTATTTGACGCAGAAATGAGCACCTTGATGAGCTCCCAAAGGGCGAGTTTACTTGGCTTATATGCTTTGTTAGCGATTTTCGATTTAGAGCCACTAGATCTTCAAATCACTGCCGCGCCTAGAAGCCAAGTAATTCTCGCTGAACAAGCATCTTGAGGTTACTTGAGTATAAGAAAACAGAAGCCAAAAATGAAATCAATTCGCCTTATTTTAGCCTCCACTTCTCCTTACCGCGCCGAACTGCTGGCCAAACTTGGCCTCGAATTTGAGGCATTAGCTCCTAATGTCGACGAATCGGCCGAAGAAAATGAGAGCGCGACACTGTTAGTCTCTCGATTGGCGCTTGAAAAAGCCAAAGCACTCAGCGACCAAAACAACGCACTAATCATCGGCAGTGATCAGGTCTGCGTCATCGATGGTCAGATCATTGGCAAACCACTAAACCGCGTTAACGCTATAGAGCAGTTGTTGAATCAGAGTGGCAAAACCATTCGCTTCTACACTGGCCTGGCCGTTTACAATACCGCCACTGGGCAATCCGATATCGTCGTCGATACCTTTGACGTCACGTTTCGTGACCTTACAAAGGCACAAATTGAGCGGTATGTGGATCTTGAACAACCTTTTTACTGCGCCGGCAGTTTCAAAAGTGAAGGGCTTGGTATCACGCTATTTAGTAAGTTAGAAGGAAAAGATCCCAATACTCTGGTCGGTTTACCACTGATTGATTTGGTCACCCTGCTAGGTAAACACGGCCTCTCTCCGTTACATTAAACCGTCGTTGCTAGTATTGACAGAAACAAAAAACGAGGCCTTGACGGTCACCGTCAAAGCCTCGCTTGATTGGATAGTGCCTAAGATGCGTTATCCGATTTTAGATAGCTCAATACACGCTGTAACTTTGGTTCCATCTCCGCATTGATCTCCATCGTTTCACCACTTGCAGGATGAACAAAGATAATGTTCGCGGCGTGGAGAAACAGACGGTCGAGTCCGGCTTTAGCCGTATACGCATCAAATCGTCGGTCACCGTAACGGTCATCCCACGCTATCGGGTGACCAGTATATTGTGTATGCACGCGGATTTGATGAGTTCGGCCTGTAATAGGACTCGCCTGAACCAGCGTTGCATGAGCAAAGGACTCCAGCACTTTAAAGCGAGTTTCGGAGGCTTTACCGTTTGGGTTCACACGCACGATGCTGTTTACTTCATTTTTTAACAGCGGCGCATTGACCTTACGGCAACTTGGTTTCCATTGTCCCATGACCAAGGCAAAGTAATATTTCTGCACGGTCTTTTCACGAAACTGCGCTTGAAGGTGACGCAAGGCCGAACGTTTTTTAGCAACCAACAAAATGCCAGAAGTATCGCGGTCAATGCGGTGAACCAGCTCCAGAAAACGGGCTTGAGGCCTAAGCGCGCGTAGCGCTTCGATGGCACCAAACTTCAGCCCACTACCTCCGTGAACAGCAATGCCTGAAGGCTTGTTAAGAATCAGCAGATGATCGTCTTCATAAATAATTTTCGATTCCAGTTCTGCCACCCGGTTTAGTTTCGTACTGAGCGGTGCTTCTTCTTGCTTTTCTTCGACAGTCACCGGCGGAATACGGACGATGTCGCCCGGTTGGAGCTTATACTCCGCTTTAACCCGCTTTTTATTTACCCGCACTTCACCCTTGCGAACGATTCGGTACACAACGCTTTTGGGAATATTTTTAAGTTGGTTACGCAAAAAGTTATCAATGCGTTGACCAGCCATATCGTCGTCAATGTCGACAAATTGGACTTTAGTTCTAATTTCACTCATTTCGTTATTATAACATTCAAACCTGCAAGAAAATAACGGTTTCTATTGCGATAACTCCGAAACTGCTCAACCGAAACCCGACAAAAACACGCTAAGACGGGCCGACTGGACAAGCTGTGGATAGAAATTGACCAGTTGCAGTCACTTTTGCTCTCTTTGGAAACTTTCCGCCCTAAAATCAGAACATTAACTATCCACATAAGAGGTCAATCCCGAATTTTTTCTGTGGTTTATACTAAAGCTGATTGCTGATATTTCGTTGCGCTGCTATAGTTCACAGCTGCAATGGGTAATTAGATCCGATTTTCTATTTATCGCTATTATCTAAGAGCAATTTTAACCATGAGTAGAACGCCAGGTATTGAGACGCAGCAAACGGCATAAGACGTTGATAGCTTGGACTTCCTTGTCACCTACTCACGTAATCGTGTTGAGTATTACCGCCACAGACGCGGAGCACACAGCAGTAGAGCTGTGTGATGACTGTAGTGCCCACGAGCATCCCTTCCAGCCGGGAGGCTGCAATAAATATAGCCATGGGATCCGGCACCGCGATTTACGATAACTGTGACAAGAGCAATGATGAAAACATAGAAAATACAACGAGAATTTCTGTAATGAAAAGAATGTTAATTAACGCAACTCAAAAAGAAGAGTTGCGTGTCGCTTTGGTCGATGGCCAGCGACTTTTCGATCTCGATATCGAAAGTCCAGGTCACGAATCGAAAAAAGCGAATATCTACAAAGGACGTATCACTCGAGTTGAGCCTAGCCTAGAGGCTGCATTCGTTGACTACGGTGCCGAACGCCACGGTTTCCTCCCTCTTAAAGAAATTGCACGCGAATACTTCCCTGAAGGTTATACCTACCAAGGCCGCCCTAGCATCAAAGATGTCTTGAGCGAAGGCCAGGAAGTCATCGTGCAGGTCGAAAAAGAAGAACGTGGTAGCAAAGGCGCTGCATTAACAACGTTTATTTCTCTAGCAGGTAGCTACTTGGTTCTGATGCCAAATAACCCAAGAGCTGGCGGCATTTCTCGCCGTATCGAAGGTGAAGAGCGCACTGAACTCAAAGCAGCACTCAGTACTCTTGAACTTCCTCAAGGTATGGGTCTTATTGTTCGTACTGCGGGTGTAGGTAAAAGTGCCGAAGAGCTTGAGTGGGACCTGCGTTTCCTTCTGAACAACTGGGAAAACATTAAGGGTGCAGCAGATCAAAACCCTGCTCCGTTCCTAATCCACCAAGAAAGTAACGTTATTGTTCGTGCGCTTCGTGACTACTTGCGCCGTGATATCGGTGAGATTTTGATCGATAGCAACACGATTTACGAACGTGCACGTCAGCACATCCAACTGGTTCGCCCGGACTTCGTAAACCGTGTTAAGAAGTATGAAGGTGAAGTGCCGCTGTTCAGTCACTACCAGATTGAGAGCCAGATTGAGTCTGCATTCCAGCGTGAAGTGCGACTGCCTTCTGGTGGTTCGATTGTTATCGACCCAACGGAAGCTCTGACATCTATCGATATCAACTCGGCTCGTGCAACGAAAGGCAGTGATATCGAAGAGACGGCACTAAACACCAACCTGGAAGCTGCAGATGAAATTGCTCGTCAGCTACGCCTTCGTGATCTAGGTGGTCTGGTTGTCATCGACTTTATCGATATGACGCCAGTGCGTCACCAACGTGAGGTTGAAAACCGTCTACGTGAAGCCGTCCGTATCGACCGCGCACGCGTTCAAATCGGCCGTATCTCTCGCTTTGGTTTGCTTGAGATGTCTCGTCAACGCCTGAGCCCATCACTGGCAGAAGCCAGCCACCATATCTGTCCACGTTGTACAGGTACCGGTGTGGTTCGTGATAACGAATCTTTGGCGCTGTCAGTTCTTCGTCTTATCGAAGAAGAAGCACTGAAGGACAATACATCGCAAGCGTTGGCTATCGTGCCAGTACCAATCGCCTCTTACCTGTTGAATGAGAAACGCCGTTCAATCAATCACATTGAGCGCGTTCAGGAAGTGAAGATCACTATTGTTCCAGATTCTGACATGGAAACCCCTCACTTCGAGGTTATCCGTGTTCGCGAAGGTGAAGAGCAGGATCTGCTGTCTTACCTACTTCCGAAGAAACTGGAAGCGTTGAGAGAAGCAGAAGCGAAAGAAGCCAGTGAAACTGAGATGAAACCGCGTAAAGTGGAGCAGCCAGCACTGCAAGGCTTTGCAACGCCAACTCAGAACGCACCAACACCAGCGCCTAAGCCGAAAGCAAAACCTCAGGCTAAGCCGAAAGCAGAAGAGAAGAAAGAAGAGAAACCAGGTCTGTTCTCTCGCATTCTGTCCGCTCTTGGTTCACTGTTCTCTTCTTCAGAAGAGCCTAAAGCAGAGCCAGAGAAAAAAGAAGAAGCGCCGAAGAACCGCGGTAATCGCTCGCGCCGTAATCGTAGTGGCGACCAACGTCGTCGTGGCAACAAAGATTCTCGCGATGGTGACCGTAATAAGAACCGTCGCAACAAGCCTGCGCGCGAAGATGAAAAAGAGTCAACGGATAATGCGCAAGAGCAACGCAAGCCGCAGAACCGTCGCAACAAGCAACAAGATCGCCGCAATAAGAAGCGCGATGATGCTGCCAAGTCAAAAGTAGAAGAGCAAGGTAAACAACTAGCCGCTGACGTACAAGCGGAGAAGAAAGCACCTCGCTCCGAAGAAAAAGCTGCAAAAGTTAAGGAACGTCGTCAACGCCGTAAGTTAACCAAGCAAGTTCGTGTTAAAGATAAGAAAGCACAACAGGAAGAGCAAGTTGCCGAGCCAGTTGTAGCCGAAGCGACTCCAATGCCAGCTGAGAAACCTCAGACAGCGGAGAAGAACGAAGCCACTAAAGAAGAAGGCAAACAACGCCGTAACCGTCGTTCACCACGTCATCTTCGTGCAAGTGGTCAGCGTCGCCGCCGTGGCCGCGATCGTCGTCCTAACCCGTTCAGACTGCGTAAAGGTGGTGTTGCCTCTCCAGAGATGGCAATGGGTAAAGTAATGCCAAGCTATGGCATTATCAAGCCAAAACCAAAAGCGAAGCCTGAAGCAGCAGACACAACTGTAGCTAACCTGTCAGGAGTCTCTATGCCAGAAATGGCAATGGGTAAAGTGATTGTGATGCGCCAACCAGAAGTGGTGAAGGCACAACCAATTCAGGAAGCTCCAGTCGAACCTACAAACGTAGTGGACGTAGCTGTAACGAAAGAAGCGACACCAACTACGCCAGTTGCAGAACCTGCAGTGAAAGTAGAAGCGGTCAAAACAGAGCCCGTTGTCGAACAGCCAGCGGTTGTCGCCGAACCCGTGGTAACGGACAGTGACACTGCTCCAGAAACTATCGCTGACACTGTCGTACCTGAAGCAAAAGCAGAGCAGGCTGAGGTTAAAGCAGAGACCAAACCTGCAGTGAACTTTAAAGGTCACGCGAGTTCGCCAATGACCAAAGCCGAAGGTAAGCAAGAAGTTGGTGAAATCGTCATCAACGCTGCGCCTATCAAAGCCGAGCGTTACCAACCAAAAGGTGCTGGCAGTCAAGTAGCGACTAATTCAGCGTCTGCTGGTATGACTAAGCCTAACTTTTAAGGCGTGAGTAAAAAGTTTAAGGGCTGCTAAATGCAGCCCTTTTTTTTATGTCATTTGTCTTTTATATACTGGTGTTAACAGCCAGATTCTCCATTCATACTTTTTTTCAATATTGAACTTCTGCTCACAATTCTGTAGCATGCCCGACTTTGACTATTTCATTAACAATGCGCCATCTCTACGTCATGTGGTAGATGGATAATGACGACAAATCAGTACCATCTTTGCTTGTATAGAGCAGTTCAACAGTTTGAAGGTCCGAATTTTCGCGGGATGAAATGGATGATATTCCACCCACATAAGTAAGCTAATTTACATGTTCGAATTTCCACAATTTTCAAAGCATTCGGTAAAAAACGATGTGCTGTCAGGCCTTACCGTTGCATTAGCTCTTGTACCAGAAGCGGTTGCTTTTGCTTTTGTTGCTGGCGTTGACCCTATGGTTGGTCTTTATGCCGCCTTTATCGTTGGTTTAGTCACCTCTATTTTTGGTGGACGCCCAGGCATGATCTCAGGTGCAACCGGTGCGATGGCGGTTGTCATGGTGAGTCTGGTCGCCACTCACGGCGTACAATATCTGTTCGCAGCTATTATGTTAGCTGGCCTATTACAGATCTGCGCTGGTCTTTTCAAACTGGGTAAGTTCATTCGTATGGTACCGCACCCGGTAATGATCGGTTTTGTTAATGGTCTGGCTATTGTTATTTTCCTTGCACAGCTTGGTCAATTTAAAGCCCCAGATCTGTCAGGAGCACTCACCTGGTTACCTCAGGGTCAAATGATGCTAATGCTAGGTTTAGTCGCTTTGACTATGGCCATCATTCACTTCCTGCCTAAGTTCACAACGGCTGTGCCTTCATCTCTTGTGGCTATCGTTACGGTCACGCTATTGGTACAAGGTTTAGGGCTGGATACACGTACTGTTGTCGACTTCTTACGCTCAATGTCCGGTGACACCGCGGCGACATTAGCGGGTTCACTGCCAACCTTCTCTATTCCAACGGTACCAATGACGCTAGAAACGCTGCAGATTATTTTGCCATACGCAATTATCCTGGCGGCCATCGGCTTAATTGAATCGTTGCTTACTCTGACCGTTCTGGACGAAATGACCAATACACGCGGTCAATCTAACCGTGAATGTGTGGGTCAGGGTCTGGCTAACGTCACGTGTTCGGTATTCGGTGCCATGGGTGGTTGTGCGATGATCGGCCAGTCAATGATCAACGTGAACTCAGGAGGTCGTGGTCGCCTGTCTGGTATCGTTGCAGCCGTTGCCCTGCTAACGTTTATTCTGTTTGCTGCGGCGCTGATTGAAATGATTCCATTGGCTGCGCTTGTTGGCGTGATGTTCATGGTCGTTATCGGTACGTTTGAATGGGCAACGTTCAAGCTGGCTCGTCGAGTACCGAAACAGGACTTCTTTGTTATCGTTCTGGTTACCGTGGTAACGGTTCTGACAGACCTCGCAGTAGCCGTTGCTGTCGGTGTTGTCGCCTCTGCGTTAATGTTTGCCTGGGAACACGCTAAACACATCTACGCAAGCAGCACGATCAACAGTGAAGGTTCAAAAGAATACCGTATCAATGGGCCGATTTTCTTTGGCTCTGCGGCTAACTTTCTGGAACTGTTCGACGCACCCAATGATCCTCAGGACGTGATCGTCGATTTTGCTAACTCTCGAGTTACCGATCACTCAGCCATTGAAGCCATCGAGACTCTCGCCGAACGCTACTCTGCTGCGGGTAAAACACTTCACTTGCGCCACTTGAGCCCAGACTGCCGCGCTTTGCTACAAAAAGCAGGAAGCCTGGTCGAAATCAATGTGAAAGAAGATCCTAGCTACAAAGTGGCAACAGACGTACTTGCTGGTTAATGGCACAGAACTGCATCACTGACACTGCGATTCGGTAACATTCCCAAGCACCCAAAAAGGCCAGAAATTCTGGCCTTTTTTGTCCCTGTTCATCCCCCAATTCATCTAACCCGTCTTTAGTCATTCTGCCAATTCAGTTTTTGCCTGCACACCTATTGAGTATTTTATTGAACTAGTCTGCTATATATCGGTTTGAGTCACCGGCATCATCACCAGTAAAGCTGCTTTAGAGAGAAACATCACCAAAGTGTTCAGCCGGAACATTGACTCAAACAAACTGGAAATAGACAGGAATACCTCTCTAACCGCAGCGAAAGAACTGCTCGCTCCACATCTTGCTAATACTTCCAGCGGACGCCCGGTTGCGCCCCGAACACTCAACAGTCAACTCAACCTATTACTTATCAATACAACCAACGAGCTGATCAAAGCCCAACAAGCTCCGGACGGTTTGGAAACTGTCGTGTCAAAATGTTAGTCGATACCAAAAATGTTAGTCGATGCCAAAAGTCTTCAGGCAATACCCGTTCTGACCATCGAGAAGCCAACATGTCGGTTAAATTCAGCATTGTGCAAACCGATTTCCCATTAGGTGTGGAGAAACCGCTCAACCTTTCAGAGCTCGGCATTCATGACGAGGGCAATGGAGAATAAAATGGTGTTAGCAAACATGCGCCCTCAGGGACTGGCCTGCCCTGAATGCGGCACGCGAATTGTGGTCGATATTATTCGACTGCTGGCTCAAGGCAAAATTACCTGCCCAATGTGCCATTTGGAACTCATCGTGGATCAAAGGAAAAGCGCCGACAGCCTGAATGCTCTGCGCGGGTTTCAGGATGACTTTAAAGACGCTCAGATGCGTTTCTCTGACAACCAGTACTCTGACAGCCAGGGAGCAAGCGTAATTCAACGAAACGACGCGAGCTCAAGCGCAGGCAGTCTGATAGACGGAGAAGAGCCAGAAGTTAGCCTTCGGCTTTTACTCTCATAATATCCTGCTGGTTTGTGGAGAACTGCTTTTTAAGCTCAGACTTGCTTTTAAAGCTAATCTCACCACCAGCGGCGACGGACATATGCTGCGGGTCAACGTTATGCTTAGACTGATATAACATGACGGCCTGCATGCACGAATCACGTTGTTGCTGCGACAATTGGCTACCTTCAGGCCAACGGCCTGTTTCGGTCGCATACAGCAGTCTCTCGTATACGTCTGGTGTCATAGCTTCTAATAATTGTTCTACATCCATACTGAACCTTCTTGTCATTGACTAACAGTACCGGGAATTTTCGGTTCTGAGAGGTTAATTCATTACTCGAACCATAACCTGATGATACACTGAGTCAAGTTAGGCTCGACAAATCAGTGTATTCGATCACAAGTAGTAAAATGAAATTACCTTCAGCAGTCCTTATTCTATTAACTTCGTCGCTCCTTTCCGGTTGCTTTGAAAGCAGAAAAAACACCGACCAACTGTGCGAACAGACTCCAGAGTTAAATTGTACCGTTTTTAATACGTCAGACGGCCAGTGCCGGATCCCACGTACAGACCTTATTTGGCATCGCTACGACATGTTGAAGTCAGACGATGAAGCGATGATCGTCGAGGACTATTATCTGCTTAAAGAATACCGAAAATGTTTAGAGCTAGCGTCCCAGATCCAACCGATTGAGCAGGCAGACCTCAAGGCAAGGCGATTTAAAGCTCTGATGTATGCCATCGAAGAGCAGCAACGCATCACGATGGAACTCAGTCAATCGACCTCACCAAGTAGCTTGTATTTTCTTTGGACTGAAACCGGTAGCCATGCCGCCAGACGCCAGTTTCTGTCCATGGAAGGAAGCAACGCTCTTGAAACCTCATTCATGCAATACGCTTTGGCAACCTATTATATTTCCCGCGATAAACAGAAGACATACGAGCTGCTAAATCGCTCTCTTGAGCTACATCAAGAATCTGAACCAGTGAACAAAGAGGTCATACAGTCTCTAGCCAGCGTCACGCAGAGCCTTGATCGGCCAAGAGAGTCTTACCTCTGGGCAATGGTAGGCGAACAGTTTGATATTCCTATCGCACCCGAGAACGAACTAAGACTGTTGTTTGGACTGAAAGATTCGGATTACACCGAACTGGCAGAACAAGCAAAAAATGTTTCAAAAGCAATCAGTAACGGTGAGTATTCACGACAACTCACCCAATAATTATGGCGAGATATTAAAACGGGCTTGCAACGCAGCCCGTTTTTTTATTTTCTAAAATTGAAAGATTCGTACAGCTAATCAATCAGTTTTGTCGCTGGTCGCACTTTTGTTGAAAATTAACGACACAGAGTTAACACAGTAGCGTTGTCCTGTGGTTTTAGGGCCGTCGTCAAAAACATGACCTAAGTGGCTGTCACACGCATTACAGCGTATCTCAATACGCACCATTCCGTGACTGAGATCATCTAGATACCGTATTGCCTCCCCATTCACCGGCGCATCAAAGCTAGGCCAGCCGCAACCGGAGTCATATTTGCTCTGAGAGTCAAAAAGCGGCGCGTTACAACATGTACAGTGATAGAGCCCCGTATCTCGATTGTGGAGCAAAGTCCCACTAAACGGGGCTTCAGTGCCCTGCTGACGACAGACTCGATACTGTTCGTCAGTCAACGTTTCACGCCAGTAAGCATCAGGCTTCATTGCATTTTTATTTTCACCACTCACGCCCTTTACACTCCCTTTTTTGTTGTCTACATTTTAAAACAGCTTACATTAAACACATGTAGCAAACTTGGCTGTGGCACATTGTTGTCATTTTCCAACCAAGCTGTATCAGATATGTTAATTTACCTTATATATAAGGTTAAATTCATCACCCTGACTATTACAGAATCGCGTCCAAAGTTCAAAAAAACGTCATTTAATACCGTTTGTTAAGAAAAGCGACACTTTTTTTTGACTTTAGACAAATTAATTCCGATTATCTATTGAAGTTAGTGACTGGATTCTGTAATTTTACTACCAGTTATCTTTAAACAGAAATTAAGTTGTGGAGCAACTATAATGACTATCAAAGTAGGTATTAACGGTTTTGGCCGTATCGGTCGTTTCGTATTTCGTGCAGCGCAAGAGCGCAACGACATCGAAGTAGTAGGTATTAACGACCTAATCGACGTAGAATACATGGCATACATGCTTAAGTATGACTCAACTCACGGCCGTTTCAACGGTACTGTTGAAGTTGAAGGCGGTAACCTAATCGTTAACGGCAAAACTGTACGTGTAACTGCAGAGCGCAACCCAGAAGACCTAAAATGGGATGCTATCGATGTTGACGTAGTTGCAGAAGCAACTGGTCTTTTCCTAACTGACGAGACTGCTCGTAAGCACATCACTGCTGGCGCGAAGAAAGTTGTTCTAACTGGTCCTTCAAAAGACGCTACTCCAATGTTCGTAATGGGTGTTAACCAAGACACTTACGCTGGTCAAGACATCGTTTCTAACGCTTCTTGTACTACTAACTGTCTAGCGCCTATCGCTAAAGTTCTTAACGACGAGTTCGGTATCGAATCTGGTCTTATGACTACAGTTCACGCAACTACAGCTACTCAAAAAACTGTAGACGGTCCTTCTGCTAAAGACTGGCGCGGTGGTCGTGGTGCTTCTCAGAACATCATCCCATCTTCAACTGGTGCTGCTAAAGCTGTAGGCGTTGTTCTTCCAGAACTAAACGGCAAACTAACTGGTATGGCTTTCCGCGTACCAACTGCTAACGTTTCTGTAGTTGACCTAACTGTTAACCTTAAGAACGGTGCATCTTACGAAGCTATCTGTGCAGCTATGAAAGCAGCATCTGAAGGCGCTCTAAAAGGTGTTCTAGGTTACACTGAAGACCAAGTTGTTTCTCAAGACTTCATCGGCGAAGTTCAAACTTCAGTATTCGATGCTAAAGCTGGTATCGCTCTAACTGACAACTTCGTTAAAGTTGTATCTTGGTACGACAACGAAATCGGTTACTCAAACAAAGTTCTAGACCTAATCGCTCACATCTCTAAGTAATGTAAGCTGTTAGCTGAATTTGTTATTAAGGCGACTCATAGGGTCGCCTTTTTTGTATCTGTTTCTGGGTTCCAATTACCTGGGAATACTCACGATTCCCCTCCCCTAGGAACCTGAAACACTAACCTAGGAACTGCAATCTATGGATTTGTCTGTATTACCTACCCTAACCGTTCTCTCTGACTACGTCACCATTGCTCAGCTTGGCGATAACAAAATTGTTCGCGTGGTTCATCCAAAAGCCTCTGCCGCTATCTCACTGCACGGTGGTCACGTTATCTCCTTTAAGCCAGAAGGCCAAGAAGATCTGATTTGGATGAGCAAAGACGCCATCTTTGATAACAAAGCGGCTCTTCGCGGCGGTATTCCTATTTGTTGGCCTTGGTTTGGTCGCATCGCAGCACCAGCACACGGATTTGCACGTAACAGTGCCTGGGCATTACTAGAGCATCGTGAAAGTGACAACGGTGTCATCGTTAGCCTTGGTCTAACGGACAATGAGCACACCCGTGCAATCTGGCCTCACCAATTCAAGCTGGTTCTTAATGTAGAAATCAGTGATGCATTAAAAGTGACGCTGGATGTAACCAACACAGATAGCACCGCGTGGCAGTTCTCTGGCGCTCTGCATACCTATTTAAATCTTGGTGATATTCACCAAATGACGGTAACGGGAATGGGTGCCACCTATGTGGATAGCCTGCTCAATAATCAAGCATGTGAAGGTGGAGATGTGCTAACGCTGACTGACACAATCGATCGCGTTTACACCGCACCAGAGAATGAAATTGTCCTTCATGACAACGCGTGGAATCGCAAACTGTCGATTCAAAATAGCGGCGACAACTCTGCTGTCCTTTGGAACCCGTGGAAAGAAGGAGCAGAGTCAATGGGTGACATGAACAATGATGGTTACCTATCTATGTTCTGTATTGAGTCTAGTCTGCATGCTAACTCACTAAACGAAGGCAAAGAGTTGGCGCCTGGCGAAAGCCACCAGCTGATCACCCACATTGCCGTCAGGTAGCGAGCGATTACGTTAAGTAATTCATACGACCGAATTGCTTCCCAACGTTGATATGGTTAGACTTACGAAAATTTCCGTCGAGTCTAACCTATGTCCTATCAGTGTCCCCTCTGTCAACTTCCTTTATCGCTTGAACAACGCAGCTACCGCTGTGAAAACAACCACCAATTTGATATGGCGAAAGAGGGCTATGTCAATCTAATGCCGGTACAACAAAAACGTTCCAAAGACCCGGGCGATAACAAAGAAATGATGCAGGCCAGACGCACTTTTCTGGCGCACGACTTCTATGCACCGATGCGAGAGCATGTCGCCACAGCGCTAAAGACAGCATTAAATAATGATGAGGGCCAAATCCTCGACATTGGTTGCGGCGAAGGTTACTACACCCACTATTTTCAACAGTATCTGGCACAAGACGGTAACAACTATCAGTTATTCGGTCTCGACATATCTAAAGTTGCGGTTCGCTATGGTGCAAAACGCTACCCTGACGTTAACTTCTGCGTAGCCTCTAGCCATAAGTTGCCGTTTGCCGACAGCAGCCTGGCTGCCATCATCCGAATTTATGCTCCATGCAAACATGAAGAACTGAATCGTTGTATCGAACAAGGTGGTGTAATGTTAACTGTCACTCCGGGTAGTCACCACCTCTATCAACTCCGTGAACTGATATACCAGGATGTACGTTTACATGATGAAATCCCGGAACAAATCGAAGGATTTGAACTGATGTCAGAATCCAAACTAGACTACATAATGAAGCTAACGGGCCAACAAGCTGACGATCTGCTGCAGATGACGCCTTTTGCCTGGAAAGCCAGCGAGTCACTTCGAGCAGAACTAAAACAACAAAGTCAATTTGATTGTCGTGCAGACTTTATGATTCGCGCCTACCGAAAAATGTAATGAGATTTATTTGCAATTAGTTTGAGTCTGTAAATGAACTCTATTACCATAATGGTTCCCGAATAGCCTTCCAAAGAGGCTATTTTTATAGAGAGAACAGATCATGAAAGCACTACCACTTTTCATTTCTATCGCCCTTTTGGCAGGGTGTTCGGCACCAGACGCGACCAGGTCAATCCAATCATCACACGATGCAGATAAAGTCGTTACCTTTGTTGATTACCAACTGTTTACCCCCAATGGCCAAAAGGTCTCATTGTCCGAATTACCTGACGACTTCACTGAGGCAGACGTAATACTGGTCGGTGAATGGCATACTCATACTGGGATCCACCGCTTTCAAACCGACCTGTTAAAGAAACTTAACGCACAGAACGCGAACCTCGCCTTGTCTATGGAGCAGTTCACACGAGACAAGCAATCTATTGTCGATGAGTATTTGCAGTCCACAATTGGCGAGCAAACCCTGATCAATGAGGCCAACGCATGGCCTAATTACGAGAGCGACTACCGACCTTTGGTAGAGTTTGCCAAGGTATCAGGTATTGACGTCATCGCCAGTAATGCTCCTAAATCCATTGTGCGCTGTATTGGTCGTCAGGGACTAAGCTATCTGGACAAACTGGAGATGTCCGAGCGCCAGTTTGTAGCCAGCAACATCGATATATCCTCTTCCCCCTACAAAGAGAAATTTATGGCGTCGATGCATCATGGTGATGAGGAGCTGACTCGAAAACAGTATGCCGCCCAACTCACCTGGGATGCCACAATGGCTGAGAGTATCGTCCATTACCTCGAACAACACCCCGGCCATCAAGTGATGCATATCGCTGGCAAATTCCATACAGAAAACGGGCTGGGTACTGCGGCACAAATCCAAACCTTAAATCCCAAGCTTTCTGTCATCGTTATTACTCCAGTGGAACGCATCAGTGACAAAACTCAGGATTATCAGTTGGAAGTGCTGGCCCCACCTGTACGCTACGTAAAAAAAGACAATCAGATGAAAGCATATCAAAGCCTCCATAGCAGAAACGACACACTGGTTTGTAAATAGTCATCAAACTCCGTAATAATTGGCTTGCAACTTGCTAACTCTATGTTATCGATATCGATCCAGTTCTCATTAATTTCCGCTTTTATAAAGTTTTTGTTACATCAGACGATGTAGTAAGGGAACGCGCTAATGGAGAGACTTATGCAAGGCGTCAATGCAAACCCGACAAATAGCAACAGTACGTACACTTCAGCGGTAGAGAAACCAGTGACCGCAGTGCTGCCCAATTCAGGCGGCAACACCTTGCCAGCGGGCAGCACTGACAGTGTCACCATCTCACCGCAAGCCAAAGCGCTGCTCGAAAGTGATGAAACGTTACCTGAGAAGAAGGCTTCAAACAAAGGTGAAGACAAGTTGAGTAAATCAGTGACGTCTTTTGCACACGGAGCCTTGGGCATGGACCATCCTGATGATCTGGAGAAACAAGAAGACAGTTCTTATTCAGCAGGTCAATATGCATCGGCTGCAGTGACAATTGGTGCGCTTATCCTGGCTCTAGTCTAAGCGCTGTTTATCCTGACGATAGACAATCCTGTTTGAGCTAATATTGCTACTGACGTGATAATCCGTGTACTGTTCACTACACGATCGTCAAACATGGAACGATATTTTAAGCTCATTGATAAGCCAACATTTTTTGGGGCTATTTCTCTTTTATTTACCGTGATCACCCCTCTGATCCTATTCCCAAAGCAAGGGGCTGATTTTATCGCCCAAGCCAAACTCATCATGACCGACAAGTTTGGTTTCCTATACCTTGCTCTTGGCCTCGCTGCCCTCTTTTTCATGATTTTCATTATTTTTAGCGACATCGGCCAGATAAAACTGGGTGAGCCTGATGAAACGCCTGAATTTAAAACCGCTTCCTGGGCAGCGATGCTGTTTTGCGGAGGCATTGGTGCCAGCATCTTGTATTGGGGATGCATCGAGTGGGCTTACTATTACCAGTCTCCTCCATTTCAGCTAGAACCAGGCAGTGAAGAGGCCATTCGCTGGGCAGCGACTTATGGCATTTTCCACTGGGGTCCCATTGCATGGGCTATCTATCTAATACCGGCACTGCCCATTGCATATTTCTTTTATGTCCGTAAACAGCCAGCCCTTAAAGTATCCAGTGCCCTTATTCCCGTTATAGGTGAGAAACATACTCACGGTGCACTAGGTAAGCTCATCGATGTTTTGTTCATCTTCGGTCTGCTTGGAGGAGCGGCAACAACACTTGGACTTGCCGCACCATTGATCAGCGAAGGGCTCAATGTCTTAGTTGGGCTGCCACAAACTACTTACTCACAGATTGGTGTCCTTGCCATTTGCACAGCCATCTTCGCCTACTCTTCTTTCGCGGGTATGGAAAAAGGCATAAAAATCCTCAGTAACATCAACTTCTGGGGTGCCATGTTGTTGCTGGCAATGGTGCTGCTGCTTGGCCCGACCATTTTCATCCTCGAAACCGGTCTGGATTCCATTGGCCGCATGATGTCGAATTTCTTTGTGATGGCAACATGGGCAGAGCCGTTTGGCGGTTACGGCTCGTTTGACAATACGCACTTCCCTCAGGACTGGACCATTTTCTATTGGGCATGGTGGCTGGTCTTCGCACCGAGCATGGGTTTGTTCGTCGCAAGAATCTCTCGAGGACGTACCATCAAACAGATGGTCGCTGGCTCACTGTTTTTTGGCTCGTGCGGCTGCTTCCTATTCTTCATTATTCTTGGAAACTATGGATTATCCCTGCAACTTTCCGGACAACTTGACGTTGTGACTATTCTCAACACCCACGGCGCAACAAAAGCAATTTTTTCCATGTTGTCCGAGCTTCCTTTTGCCTGGATGATCATTTTGCTGTTTACCCTGCTCTGTATCATCTTCACAGCCACCACGTTTGATTCCATTTCATACATTCTGGCTTCCGTGGTGCAAAAAGACGCCACACAGGAGCCGATGCGCTGGAACCGTTTGTTCTGGGCTTTCACGCTGAGCTTTATGCCCGCAGTTCTTATGTTTCTGGGAGGGCTCAGTACCTTACAGACAGCGGCAATCGTCGGCGGACTGCCTTTACTCGGCATTGCAGTCATGTTGATGATATCTGCGGTCAAGGCGACTACGCTGGATATACGCCATCAGGAAGACTACGTCGAACCTACTATCAACATCGAAGATCTGCCTGAATTTGATCCCTGGTCGAACGAAGGCGTAGCTTTGGCCCATTTTGAAAAGTGCAGAGATTTAGCTCAGACCGCAGCAGAAAATGAGCGTGCAGCCATGCATGCGTTATTCAAAGTGAAGAAAAAGATTCGCGCTTACGCTTTAGAGCATGCGGACGATACCAGCAAAGCCATACCGAACGAACTAGAGCAAGAACTGGCGCAGAGCCTGCAGGCCCTCACCACGGCTCAGGAGGACAAAGAACAGTCCTCTCAGGCTGCTCAGGATGCACGAGTTAAGTTCACTGAGGTTTGTACAGCAAATTAGACTGCATGACGAGTCATCGTCTACGCATGAACACATGCCACTGCCCTTCATCATTCACGCTTGAATGTTGGAGGGCCTCTACCTTGCGGTGCCTACTCTATAATGGACTAGGAATCACAATTCTCGGGGAATAGCCTTTATCGCGCTACTGAATTTGAGCATGATAAACGTCAAAAGCGTTATCTATGGAACAATTCTTTGAGCCTTCTACATCTGAAACAGAACACGACCAGCCTCGCTCACACCTCTGCCAAGAAGCTCCTTATCATGAATCAGAAGGGCGGTGTGGGTAAGTCGACAGTTGTTGCCGGGATCACGAGCCACCTGCTTACCCAGGGTTATAAAGTGTCACTTATCGATTTTGATGCACAAAAGTCGAGTCATGACTGGGCTTCCCCGATCCTGAAAGATCGGGTTACGGCTTATAATCCTTCATTCAATAGCCTGTCGATGTTGGCTTCAAAGCTCTCCGTTCATAGTGACAGTGACTTTGTCATCATCGATTCTCCTTCTAACTTCACGCTCGATGACATGACTCGATACGCCTACTATGTCGATGGGATTATCATTCCAATGGCGCCCTCTCCTGTTGACTTGCATGCCAGTTTGCCGTTTATCAAAACCATCATAGATTCCAACTTGCTCACCAGACGCAACATTTCATTGTCGTTTATCGTCAATCGTTGTCTGGAGAATGACGAGCGGGTGGATAGAGTCCATCATTTGCTCAATCATTTTCGACATTTCAATATTCTGGGTAGGATGTCTGAGGACGACAAATATCAGCAGGCTTTTTACCATAAGGAGTTGGTGGATCTAACGGTAGACAAAGAGCTGTGGGAATCCGCGATCACCTGGTCTCATCAACTCAAATGCCAGCGTATGCAGCGTTACCAATAGCTAACGCCCTTTAGTCAGATACCCTCTAATCATTTGGGATAGAAACGAATTCTAAACGAGATGTGAAGCGTCACGGGTTACCAGCAAAGGTAATCCCGTAAAACTCTTTACAGCTTAGCTGCGATTGGGGTGATTGATTATGTGATCTTCCCAATCCACGACTTCAATTTCATACACTACTTTATTACGCACGCTTTCACCAGCGGCATGCATTGCAGACTTTGAACCCGTGATGAGCGGGTGCCAGGCCGGAAGCGGTTTGCCTTCAGCCAGCACTCGGTAAGAGCAGGTTTCAGGTAACCAGTTAAACTCATGAATCTTGTCTCGCGTCAGTTTCAGGCACTCTTCGCCAGACTGAAAGCGATTGGGATAGTCTTTACAGGAGCAGGTTTTGCTGTTTAACCAACTACAGGCTACGTTGGTGTAGTAGACCTCATCGGAGTCTTCATCCATGAGTTTATGAAGGCAGCATTTACCGCAACCATCACAAAGCGATTCCCACTGCTGCTCGGTCATCTCTTCCAGTGGTGTGGTTTCCCAGAATGGATTGCTCATGTTTATCTACCTTCTCTGTCTATGGACGCGTTTTATACCGCTAGTCACTGTAAACTTCAAGTGCTGTTGGTGCAATTCAGCTTATCTTCACTCTCCTTAGTCAGGAGCATAAGAAGAGAGCACTGTGAGGATTCCATTGTGTACAACGTAGCGATATTTGCTACACTCTGCGCCCTTACACTAAAAGGTTTTATAAGATGGATTGTCGACTAGGCTGTGGCGCTTGTTGTATCGCCCCAAGTATCTCCTCCCCAATTCCTGGAATGCCAGATGGCAAACCAAGTGGCGTGCGCTGTATTCAGCTAGATGATCGCAATCTGTGTAAACTGTTCGGCAAACCTGAGCGTCCTAAAGTCTGTTTTGACTTTAAACCTTGCCCAGATATCTGCTCAGACACTAATGCCAAAGCCCTATCCAATATCCTTGAGCTTGAACGATTGACTTAATCTCACCTCTTACACTGGCACTCTGCCGTTTATGAACTATGTTGTCTAGTAGCACAATTATTGAGAACGGTGTTTTGTATGAACAGATATCTGGCTGAAGTGTTTGGTACTTTTTGGTTGGTGCTAGGAGGTTGTGGTTCAGCAGTGCTTGCTGCTGCCTTTCCTGACGTTGGCATAGGGCTGCTCGGAGTTTCATTGGCTTTCGGGCTAACCGTATTAACCATGGCGTTTGCCATTGGTCATATCTCAGGTTGTCATCTGAATCCAGCCGTCACTGTCGGATTATGGATTGGTGGGCGATTCGAGGCTAAAGAGATATTGCCATACATCATCGCTCAGGTTATCGGCGGGATACTTGCTGGCGGCGTACTGTATATCATTGCAAGTGGTCAAAACGGGTTCGACCCTGTGTCTTCAGGATTTGCTTCTAATGGTTACGGTGAACATTCACCCGGGCAGTACTCGCTCACCGCAGCTCTTGTCACCGAAGTCGTCATGACCGCAATGTTCCTGATTGTTATTATGGGCGCGACCGACGACCGGGCTCCGAAAGGATTCGCACCGATCGCTATTGGCCTTTGCCTGACGCTGATCCACCTAATTAGCATTCCTGTGACCAACACATCCGTCAACCCTGCCCGAAGTACCGGAGTGGCCCTGTACGTCGGTGACTGGGCCCTTAGCCAGCTCTGGCTGTTTTGGCTTGCCCCGATAGTCGGTGCCATCATCGGAGCCTGGGTGTACAAAACGCTCATTAGCAGCGACAGCGAATAAAAAAGGCGCTGAGTAGCGCCTTGGATCTATAGCTTGAGTGCTAGATTTTTTGTCTGCCCAACAGGGAGTGAGACAAGGTCGTCCCGTCGACTAATTCCAGTTCACCACCAACTGGAACACCGTGAGCAATGCGGCTGGCAGCTACTTGATGCTCATGACACAGCTCTGCGATGTAGTGTGCCGTTGCTTCCCCTTCCACCGTTGGATTGGTCGCAAGAATCACTTCACCGATATCACCTTGTCGCAAGCGATAATCCAGAACATCGAGACCAATGTCACTAGGTCCGATGCCATCTAGAGGTGACAGGTGGCCCATAAGGACGAAATAGCGCCCAGAGAACTGCCCTGTTGCCTCAACCGCTGCGATATCGGCCGGGCTTTCAACCACACACAACTGTCCGTTTTCTTTACGCTTGGGATTGGTACAGATATGACAGATATCTTCTTCGGTGAAGGTGCGACACTCCTGGCAGTGACCAATTTCGGTCATCGCGCTGGATAGTGCATCAGCAAGCTGAAGACCACCTTTTCTGTCGCGCTGTAACAAATGAAAGGCCATGCGTTGTGCTGACTTGGGGCCAACCCCAGGCAGACATCGCAAGGCCTCCATCAAATGCTCCAGCATATGGCTAGTACGCATTTACTACTCTCTGATTGAGTAATTAGAATGGCATTTTCATACCTGGTGGCAATTGCATTCCACCAGTTACTGACGCCATTTTTTCTTTCTGAGTTTCCTCTACGCGGCGAGCGGCATCGTTGAACGCTGCTGCGATCAGATCTTCCAGCATCTCTTTGTCGTCTTCCATTAGGCTTTCATCAATTTCAACACGACGAGTGCTGTGGCTACCTGTGATGGTAACTTTAACAAGGCCAGCACCAGACTCACCTGTTACTTCCATGTTAGCGATTTCTTCTTGAAGCTTTTGCATACGCTCTTGCATTTGCTGGGCTTGCTTCATCAGGTTGCCCATACCACCTTTACCAAACATAGGGTTCTCTCGATTAATTCATACTTCAATTAATAACATGGGGACGCATTCATAGATTGCAACCCCGTCCTCTCTCCCTGCCAAGGATTTATCTTGTTGGGAGAGAAAGGTAACTTATAAAGGCCTAATACTCTCTTCATCCAGTTCTGCAGAAAACCGGGTAATAATAAACTGAATATTAGGATCCGCCTGCAAGCTTTGCGCTGCATCGGACAACTTGCCCTGATACAACTGTTCTCTCAGTTCGAGGGGTGTCGTTCCCTGCTCTGATAGTTCGACCGAAAGGTGACACTCTTCTTCTAGTAGGACATTTAAACTCGCCAGCAGTTCTGATTGGTTTCTGTCAGAATTTAAATGGGCGTGCGATGCCCGCAGTCCTAGTTGTATGGAGGCGCCATCTTTCTTGTATACCGAATTCAGGGCCAACTGCTGTACCAACTTGCCTGTGTTCAGACGCTCAACCAGATCAGCCCAGCCATCTTGCTGTGCCGCCTCTTTCGCCAATCTTTCTGCCATCTCTGGCGTCTTGACGTGCTCCAATGCTTTTTTAAGCGTTGACGGTTTTACTGTCGGTTTGGTTTTCGTCGCTTCTGCGTTGGCAGACGCTCGCCACTGATAAGGCTCGTTGGCCTTAGCCTGCTCAGCCTGAGTCGTTGCGGCATCTGAAACTCGGTTTGACGTCACCGCCTGACCTTGGGTTCTCTGAGCCACTCGCTCAAGTACAGAGCTTGGTTCAGATGACGCTTTAGACTTTTTTACAGAAGATGTCCCGCCGTTTTGTTGCGACTGATTGGCTGACTGTCTTTTAGAACGCAATTGATGACGCAATCCTCCAGCGGGTCTTGCAGGTGCCGAATCGGGCTGCACACGTTGCGCAGGGGCCACCTCACGGGGTGCCGGTGCCTCATTTTGTGGGGCTGTTGATGGCATGCCCATTGGCGGCACAGATGACGCTGGTGGTATGTTTGAGGTATCAATATACGGCTCAGGTGCATTGTCGTACTGCGGGATGGACCCTGCGTATGCCGGAACGGCTTCGCTGGTCACCGGCTGCGTTGCCATGCTTTGCGATGATGGTATAGCCGGTTTTACCGCAGGGCTCTGAGTGGCCAAAGTAATTTCATTCGCCGTCAATTCAGTTGCGGGTCTGAAGGCCAACATACGTAACAGAGTCATTTCCACCGCAATGCGCTGCGACGGGGCATACGGCAGATCTTGTCGACCTTTCACTGCAATTTGATAGTAAAGCTGGATATCCGTTGCCTGAAAGGTGCGGGCAAGATGAAGAATTTTCTCATTATCAGCCAACGCTGGATCTACGCTAGATGGCAGAGCTTGTGCCATTGCAATGCGGTGTAGCTGTGATGCCAACTCAGACAACAATGTGTCCCAGGCAACGCCATTTAGCGCTAGCCGTTCCAGACGAGCCATCACCTGCTGTGCATCTCCCGATGCTACAGACTCCAACATTTGAATCGCCTGGGCTGTATCTAACGTCCCCAACATCTGGCTAACGACGTCGGTGGTGACTTGCCCGTTACCCAGAGCAATCGCCTGATCGGTTAAACTCAGCGCATCACGCATACTGCCATCAGCCGCGTGCGCCAGTAGCGCCAACGCACGATTTTCAGATTCGACCTGCTCTTTGCCTAGCACGTCGTCGAGTTGCTGCTGTATGTTCTCTACCGTAATAGGTTTTAGGTGGAACTGCAGACAACGAGACAGAATGGTCATTGGCAGCTTTTGTGGATCGGTCGTCGCCAATAAGAATTTCACATACTCAGGCGGTTCTTCCAGCGTTTTAAGCAATGCATTAAAACTGTGTCGCGAAAGCATGTGCACTTCGTCGATCAAGTAGACTTTGAATCGATTTCTTGCCGGCTTGTACTGGACGTTATCCAATAACTCTCGTGTATCTTCGACTTTAGTGCGTGACGCTGCGTCAATCTCAAGTAAGTCGACACTGCGACCCTCATCAATTTCTATGCAGGTAGAACATTGGCCACAAGGTGTAGAAGTGATGCCCGTTTCACAATTCAGCCCTTTGGCAAACAGGCGTCCAATGGTCGTTTTACCAACGCCACGTGTACCACTAAGCAAATAGGCGTGATGCAGCCTATTTTGGTCCAGGGCGTTCTCAAGAGCGGTCAGTACATGACTTTGCCCAACCACTTCTGAAAACTTTTTAGGTCGCCATTTCCTAGCTAAAGCGAGATAACTCATGAGGTGTCCTAATTAGTGACCTTCAAATTCACAAAGACTGTAAACTTCGATACCCAGCGCTTCTAAACGCTTATCTCCACCGATTTCAGGCAGATTGATAACAAACGCCGCATGCGCCACTTCACCGCCCAGTTGACGGATAAGTTTTGTTGTCGCCTCAATAGTACCACCAGTTGCCAATAGGTCATCAACCATCAGCACTTTATCACCTTCCACAATTGCGTCAGTGTGAATTTCAAGGGTGTCCATGCCATATTCAAGCTCATAAGTCTGACCAACCGTTTCACGTGGCAGTTTGCCTGGCTTACGTACTGGAACAAAGCCCAGACCAAGTTCAAGTGCTAAAGGCGCACCAAACAGAAAGCCACGAGCTTCTGTACCCACTACTTTGGTAAATCCCTGGTCTTGGTATTTTTCTACCAATAATTCAATGGTGGCTTTATAAGCGGCCGCGTCTTCCATCAGGCTTGTGACATCTCTGAATAGGATGCCTGGCTTCGGGTAGTCTGGAATGCTTTTAATACTGGCTTTGATCTGTGAAATTTTGTCGATTGTCATAGTCTCTGTCTCTGGAAAGGTCTTCGTATGCCTGACGCTCAGAGTGCTGTCTCACTAAAAAACAGTGAGTACTTTCATTCTGTAGGTATAAATAAAACGCCCACTTTAAGGGTGGGCACACAACCTTCTAATGTTAGTGATTTTCGCTGTTATCAGCAACCGACTGTTTCACAGGAATCCGCAAAAAGAAGGTAAAAATAGCAACAAACAGTAGGAACAGAGCAAGTTTTAACCAGTAAGAACTCACCAGAATAATCGAGAGTGCAAAACTTAGAATAATAAACAAGCCACCTTTGACGCGCACGCCTGGGGCGATACTTCGATGGTTGTCCCAGTCTGCGATAACCGGTCCCAACTTAGGGTGTGCCAATAACCAGGCATGAAACTTAGGACTGCCTCGAAAAAAACACGCGCTGGCGAGGAGAAGAAAAGGTGTAGTGGGCAATAAAGGAAGGACTATTCCCACTACACCTAAAATAACTGAAAGGGTGCCCAGAATATTCCATAAAACATTCTTTACAGGGCTGGTAATGCTCTTGGTCAAAAACCCGCGTATCCGTTCAAAACTCTGATCCAAGTCAGAGTAGCGGGAAGCGTCGGGATTAGCAATGCAACAATGAAACCTAAAAAGTAAAAAATATTGTATGGTTCTTTAAATTCTGTATCTGACATGACTTTGCTCTTGGGTATAAGTGTTTTAGACATCAAAATGGGAAGCTTTCGCCTCCCATTTTTGTTAACACTTCAACTATATCCCAATTACATTTAATCAAAAACAGAGGGAAAGTGTGGTTATTTTGGTTATTTTTTCATCTCTACGTTGAGACTAGCCGTATTTCCCAACTGAAACTGCTCGCTCCCAAACGATTCAGCGTGAGCTTCCCGCTATTAAGCAATGGCAGGTCTTTGGTCATAAAATTGCTCAGGCAGTTTTCTCCAAGCTTATTTGCGCCAGCGACATTGTAGTGCGCTTCGGCATTCTCCCAACGGCAATCAAGACCCGCCGGCAAGATCGATAGCGTCCCTTCCGAAAGGTCGATCCCGCCGAAGACCGCCTCAACGGGAAATGCTCCCTTCGCACAATGCATCCCTTTTTCCACATTCCGCGCCAGGTCTTTTAAATCCACGCTGTTATGATGTAAGCGTCTGATATAGTCGTCGAACATCGCTCTGACCAATAACGTGCTGGCGACACCGCCCTTTTCACTTGAAGAAGCATCAACAAGATAAAATGCGATCTGACCACTCATCAGCCAGGTGTAGTCAAACACCAGGGGTAAGCTGCTCGCTGACTGCAGTAAACGATAACTGCTACGCCAGGCTCCAATTGCCGAGTCCTTCTCTGGTAACAGAGCGGTTAATAATTCTCGCGCTGCATTAGGGTTTTGCTGCAGGTGTTGTAAGTGCCAGTGTAACTCTTGCTCTTCCTGAGTTTCGTCCAACTCAGAGTCATCTAGTCGAAACCAACGGCTGACAAAATCGGATTGCTCACAGCTGCTGGAATTGTCTTCCAGTACTTCTTCAATCGCCTCTCCCAAATGACGGTAATCTGAAAGCGGTTTGGTCAAAAAATCTTTCACCCCCATTCTTAGGGCTTTGGCCACTTCAGCCATTTCTCCGGTCGCTGATATGACAATCACCGGAAGCGAAGGATATTCAACCCGGATTTCCTCAGTGAATTCCATACCTGTTAATAATGGCATAGCAAGATCGCAGAGCACGAGATCGGGCTCTGCGTCACTCAGCATTTTCAAAGCTTCCAGCCCATCACTCGCCTCTACGACTTCATGGCCAATAGCCTCGAGGTAATTACGGGTTATGGTGCGAAACACAGGATCATCGTCCACGAGCATAATCTTGCCACAGTGTTGTTTTTGCGGCATAGCGACCGCTGCCTGACTGTCGGTTTTAGACATAAAATTACGCCTCACAAAAATTTCTTTGAGGTTTTTGTTGTTATTTTTTTGGTTTACATCAAACGACGTGCCGTAGGAAACGTTACAATGATGCACTTTATTGTATATGCAGTGAGCAGACCGAACTCCTCCTGATCCTTTTAACTTTAGGCAGAAATTCGTTTTTATACAAATATACCCCTCGGCGCTTTTTTTTAATACAATACTAGCCGTTAGAGTGTTGAAACAACCCTTTGATATCGCATTACTTTGAGTGATAGAGACACTTTTTTTCGCTATAGCCTGCCGACAATAATCAAACCAGCTTTACAGGGTGTAAGCTATACTAAATACCAATTAATACAAGTAGTTGAATATATGAAACTCGACGATCTAAACCTGTTCCGACTTGTTGTTGAAAATGGGAGTTATACAGCAACTTCGCGCAAAACTATGATTCCGGTTGCAACAATTACTCGACGCATACAAGCGCTCGAAGACTCACTGAATCTTCGTCTTCTAAATCGTCACGCCCGTAAGCTCTCGCTGACAGAAGCCGGTGAGCGCTTCTATAACGAGTGCTCTCCTCTACTGCAAAAGCTGACGGCAGCAACGGAAGATATTGCGGATGAGTGTAAAGGAGCCTCTGGTAAGCTGAAGATCTCGTCGCCTTCTAATTTAACTAAGCGCATGATGATGCCGATGTTTAATGACTTTATGGCAAAGTACCCGGACATCAGCTTAGAACTGACAATGAGCAACCATGCAGACCAACTCGACCCCACAGAGTGGGATGTTATTTTCCGTGTCGGCCCTCAGCGCGATTCCAGCTTAATTGCGCGAAAAATCAGTACGGTAAAAGATATCCTGATTGCACATCCCGATTATTTGGCGAAAAATGGCGAACCCAAACACGCAGAGGAGCTTTGTCAGCACCGTTTATTGAAAGGCGCACCTTTAATCAAGTGGCAACTAAAAAACACCAGTGGTGAAACCATCATCAACAGCACCAAAGGTCGCTTCGAGGCAAACAGCCTGAATGTAGTACGACGCGCGTGTTCTGCTGGCCTTGGCATTACACTGATGCCAGATGTGATGTTGCGCGAGTATATTGATAACGGCGATTTGGTCCGCGTATTACCAGACTGGAGTGCTAACCCCCGCGATATTTACATGCTGTACAACCACAAAGATCACTTACCAGAAAAAGTGCGTTTGTTCATCGATTTCGTCATCGATTACTCACTTCACTAAATCGCTAGATAAGAAAAAACCAGAGCCCCGGCTCTGGTTTTTTTGCATACTTCTATGCTTCTCTTAGATTAACGGCTTAGATGCCTTCGTTATGAAGTTCTAAGTTCGCCAAATCCTGCTGAATGTCACGCTGTACTTTTGCGTCATCATTACGCAGTGAATCAAGATAATCCAGATACGCCTGATCGATATCCCCTGTAACATACTCACCGTTGAAGACTGATGCTTCAAACAGTTTCACATCCGGGTTACCAAGACCAACCGCTTCAATCAAATCTGGAATGGTTTGATAAATAAGCGCGTCTGCACCAATTTGGTTACAAATCGCATCATTGTCACGACCGTGTGCAATCAATTCGTTTGCACTCGGCATATCAATACCATACACGTTAGGGAAACGCACTTCTGGGGCAGCCGATACCATAAACACCTTATTAGCGCCTGAGTCACGAGCCATTTCAATGATTTGCTCGGATGTCGTACCGCGTACAATAGAGTCATCCACCAACAGCACGTTCTTACCCTTAAACTCTGAGCGAATGGCATTAAGCTTACGGCGAACCGATTTCTTACGTTGTTGCTGTCCTGGCATGATGAAGGTGCGACCTACATAACGATTCTTCACAAAACCCTGACGATATGGCTTATCAATCGCCTGAGCTATTTGAAGTGCGATGTCGCATGACGTTTCAGGAATTGGGATCACCACGTCAATATCCAGCTCTGCGTACTCTTCTTTAATACGCTCACCCAATTTCTTACCCATCTCAACACGCGCGCTGTACACAGAAATCTTGTCGATGAATGAGTCAGGACGAGCAAAGTAAACAAATTCGAAAATACATGGATTTAGACTTGGGTTATCTGCACACTGACGAGTAAATAGCTCACCTTCAAACGTCGCATAAATCGCTTCGCCCGGAGCTACGTCACGAACGAAATCAAAACCCACCGCATCAAGAGCCACAGACTCAGATGCCACCATATATTCGGTTTTTCCTTCTACTTCACGTTTACCCAAACAGAGCGGGCGAATACCATTTGGATCACGAAACGCAATCATGCCGTGACCGATGATCATCGCAGCGACCGCATAAGCACCTTTGATAGTGCGGTGCACATTCGTTACGGCACGGAACACATCCTCAGAGGTCACATTGCCTTTAACAGTATCAATTTCGTGTGCAAGTACGTTAAGAAGAACCTCAGAGTCAGAGGTCGTGTTTACATGACGACGATCTTTCTCAAACAGCTTTTCACGAACTTCGTGAGCATTTGTTAGGTTACCGTTGTGTGCCAGGGTAATACCAAACGGAGAGTTTACGTAGAACGGCTGAGCTTCAGAGGCGCTAGAACTGCCTGCTGTCGGGTAACGAACATGTCCAATACCTACGTTACCTTGGAGGCGCTGCATATGCTTCGCTTCAAAAACGTCTTTTACTAGACCATTCGCCTTACGCAGACGAAAACGATTGCTTTCTATGGTAACAATACCAGCGGCATCTTGGCCACGATGCTGTAAAACGGTCAAAGCGTCATAGATAGACTGATTCACAGGCGTAGAGCCAACGATTCCAACAATACCACACATGTCCTAATCCTCGATTTGCGACATTAGCTGGCGCCATTAGGCACCAGACAGGAAACTAGAAGTTGCTTCGATGTGTTCAAAAAACGGTTGGATGACCAGTTTAAAATGCGGTACCAGCTGCGAGCTCTCCCACCATTCACTACTGTTCAACGTGGTAAAGGTATCAACAAAGAAAAGCACTGCTGAAACTATTAACACGCCTCTCAATGCACCAAACACAATGCCTAGCACTCTGTCGGTACCCGAAAGTCCGGTTTTCTGCACAAGCTGCCCGATCACATAGTTGATTAACGCTCCAACAATTAACGTTGCAACGAACAGGGCAGCAATTGCGGCGCCATTACGAAACATGTCATCTTCAATATTGGTGAAGTAAACCGCAAGTTTTGCGTAGTACTGGCTGGCAATAAAAAACGCGCCAAACCAAATCACCAATGACATTGCCTCTTTGGCAAATCCGCGAACTAAACTGATTAAAGCTGATAGCCCAATCACACCCAAAATGACAAAATCTAACCAATTCATGAATTCTTCATCTCAAGTTGGCGCGCATTTTAACAGAAAAATGCGTGACGCAAACGTTTTCTTATGGATTTAGTGGTTTAAATTTGAGCAATTGACCTTTTGAACCGGTAATTTTCTCCAATTCAACTAATTGCTTCTCAAGTTTACTTTTTGAAACATCAGGACCGATGATCACGCGAGTAAAAGTGGATTCCTGTTTGACATGTGCCTGATAACCACGTTTTTGCAGATCGGCAACCAAGGCACGTGCATTGTCTGCGTTTTTCAACGCCATCAACTGAATGATCCAAGCTGAATCAGCATACTCGTTGCGTTCTGGTACCGGTTTAACCGCCACATCGACCACATCACGCGTATCCTCTTGTGTCGCAACTGTCTCATCCCCTACCGTTGCCTGTACTGGCGAATCTGGCAACACAGAAGTGTCTTCTTCAGGCTCCAGCACTTCAAAGCTATCTACTTCGGCACTGATCTCTGGTTTAAGTGGAATACTGGCAAACTCCTCTTTGTAATGGAGTTTCTTTCCATCAAGTAAGTCTGGCAGAATGATGACGCCCACCGCCACCAGCACAATAGTACCAACCAATCGGCTTTGAAATTTACTCGCCATTACTACTCCTTAATTACTGACCTATGCCAGGCTGTTGTGTACTTTCAACATACTCCAGAACTTCGCCGACCGTATGGAAAGAGCCTACCACCAACACCATATCATCTTCAGCTGCACTGCCAATCGCAGCCTGATAGGCCGCTACAGGCGACGCGTAGGCGGTCAGAGCGCCTGAATTCGGCAGATATTGAATCAACTCTGCAGCCTGAGCCGCTCTCGGCCCAGAAAGTGAAGCTGGATACCAGTCCTGAGTGAGCGGTGCCAAAACGCGAATGGTTTCTTCGATGTCCTTATCATGGAGCATGCCGATAACCACTTTAAAACGTTTATTTGGATAGTGAGTTGCTAACTGATTGACCAGATACTCTGCCGAGTGTGGGTTGTGTGCCACATCAAGAACTGTCGTAGGCGTGCCTTCAACCATCTGCATTCGTCCCGCCAAACGGGCTTGACGCAAACCGTTAACGATATTGACATCGGTAATGTCTAATTCGGCAGCACCTAACGCCATAAGAGCGGTATTAGCATTCATCAACGGAAGCGCCGGTACAGGCAGCTCATCTAGCTTAAACGTCCCATGTTGCCAGCTCCAGGTAGTCTCTGATGTTAGCTGATAGTCAAATTGGATGCCGGTTTGATAAAACTTCGCCCCAATGTCGTCGGCATGAGCCGGAACCGTCGCCGGAGGCTTAGGCTGGCCACAAATCGCCGGGCGACCTGTACGAAATATCCCGGCTTTCTCGAAACCGATAACATTTATGTCATCACCCAACCAATCCACATGGTCAACGGCCAGACTGGTGATCACCGATACATCATGATCCACCACATTGGTCGCGTCCAAGCGGCCGCCAAGACCCACCTCAAGCAGCACAACATCGACTTTCTGCTGCTGAAACAACTTAAGGGCAGCCAATGTCGCGTATTCAAAAAAGCTCAGACTGATATCGCCTCTCAGCGTGTCGATATAGTCGAATGCTTGTGTGTGATATTCGTCAGGTAACTCACTACCGTTGATGCGGACACGCTCGTTGTAGCGAATAAGATGAGGAGAACTGTATACACCGACCGAATAGCCGGCATCAAGCAGGATGGCTTCCATCAACGCACAAGTCGATCCCTTGCCGTTAGTGCCGGCAACGGTAATGACTTTGGGGGCAGGCTTCGTCAGGTGACCTCGCTCGGCAACAACCGAAACGCGCTCCAGACCCAGATCGATAGCACTGGTATGAATACTGTTTAAATAATCAAGCCACATCGGCAATGATGATGTGGCTTGTGGTTTGGATTGTGAACTCATTTAGCCGTCAATATCTTAACGTTTGATAACTTAGTGAGTACTTTACCCTTTTTCGTCCGCTTCTGGTACTTGATATGGAGCTTCTGCTGGAGAATCTTCTACAGAGACCACTAAAGGTGACGATTGGTTGGTCATTTTAGCCAATAGGCTACCAACTCGCTGACGCATTTCACGACGATCAACAATCATATCGATCGCACCATGCTCAAGCAGGAATTCGCTACGCTGGAAGCCTTCTGGAAGATCTTCACGTACGGTTTGCTCGATAACACGACGACCAGCAAATCCGATAAGTGCTTTCGGTTCACCGATGTTGATATCACCCAGCATCGCCAAACTTGCCGATACGCCACCCATTGTCGGGTCAGTCATAACAGATACGAACGGCAGACCTTTCTGAGACAGACGCTCCAATGCAGCACTGGTTTTCGCCATTTGCATCAGCGACATCAATGCTTCTTGCATACGGGCACCACCACTGGCGGAGAAGCAAACCAGGCCACAGTTGTTTTCCATAGCCGCTTCTACAGCACGGACGAAACGCGCACCCACGACTGAGCCCATTGAACCGCCCATGAATGAGAATTCAAACGCACATGCGACGACAGGAAGACCCAGTAGCTCACCCTGCATCACAACCAATGCATCTTTCTCGCCACTGTTTTTCTGCGCTGCAGAGATACGCTCTTTATAACGCTTAGAGTCCTTAAACTTCAGTTTGTCCTGAGGCTCTAGCTCAGTGCCTAGCTCCACACGATTACCTTCGTCGAGGAATGTTTCCAAACGACGACGTGCTTTCATACGCATGTGATGGTCACACTTAGGACACACCTCAAGGTTACGCTCTAGTTCCGCGTGATAAAGTACTTGCTCACATGACGTACACTTGGTCCAGATACCTTCTGGAATTGACGCTTTGCGCGAGCTAACAATGTTGCTTTTTTCTAAAATCTTTTCAAGCCAACTCATGGAAGACCTTTTCTCTTGTGACCCCCGCCAAGATGGCGAGAGATTGAAATTCTAATTAATGCCGAAGGATTAAACCATATTACAACGCAACTGTAGATAAAAAACTGGTTGTACCTATCCTTGTGACATTGCCTTAAATCTTTGTAACTTCGCCGGTATCTAAATCGATTGGATTACAATTACCAGCCAGAGTTCAAATCGTTAGGCAAAAACAGTGGCCCAATTGGCACTTCTGGGAGCTGGTACTCATCTGGGTAATCAACATCCACCAGATACAAGCCTTCCGCCTTCGCGGTAGGCCCAGCCAGTTTGCGGTCTTTCTGCTGTAGCAACCATTCGATCCACTCTGGTGGCTGCTCGCCGCGCCCGACCACTATCAAGCTGCCGGTAATGTTGCGAACCATATGATGAACAAAAGCATTGGCTTTAATATCAATCACAACATAAGGACCATGACGTGTCACATCTAGATGCATAATGTTACGCCACGGGCTACGTGACTGACATTGTACCGCCCGGAACGAAGTAAAATCGTTCTCCCCCAGCAAATACTGTCCTGCCTGATGCATTTTCTCTACATCAAGCTCACCATGATAATGGCTGATGCCCGAAGATAAAATTCCCGGACGCAAACCATGGTTGAAGATCACATAACGATAGCGTCTTGCTGTTGCAGAGAAGCGAGCATGAAATTCCTCAGGGACTTCCTTTGCCCACCTTACAGCGATGTCTTTCGGCAGATTCGCGTTCACCCCCATGGTCCAGGCAACAGGTTTACGAATTACCGGTGAGTCAAAGTGGACAACCTGACCAGTACCATGAACGCCTGCATCAGTTCTTCCGGCACACTGCACCTCTATCGGTTGATTTGCGACAACCGACAAAGCTTTCTCCAGCTCTTCCTGAACGCTGGACACTTCTCGCTGTCTTTGCCAACCAAAGTAGTTTGCACCGTTATATTCGATACCTAATGCAACTTTCATACTTATCTCTGTACATCTGCCAATTTCAAAAAGGGGGCAAAGTATATACCCAAGTGATGCAGGTATAAACCCATCAAAGGTCATTACCCGGTAAAAGCAAAAACGGTGGCCTTTATGACCACCGCTTTATTTGCTATTGATACTCAGACAACTTACTGAGCAGGGTTTTGGCTTCGCTCTCAATTTTTCCGGAGCCTTCCAGCATCGCTCTTTCAAGTAATTTGACGGCACCGTCAAGGTCGTTCATTTCAATGTAGATTTTCGCCAGATCCAGATTGCCCGCCGCCTCTGAGTCGCTATCAACATCCACATCGGAGATTGGACCAATGACGTCAGGAAACTCATCCAGACCAACGTCTAATTTCAGCTCTTCTTCCTCTTTATCAGAAGCGCTGTCATCGTCCACTTGGGCCATCAGTTCATCGATCGTCATGAACTGATGCTCTTTGCTTTCAAAGTCAGTGTCCGGATCCTGAGAACCCCAGTCCTCATCACTGGCATCCGCTAGTGCGCCTGCACTCCCTTCACTCCAAATTACTTGCTCTTCATCAGGAATGTCACTGTCGATGGATGCTTTTTGCTCCTCCGTCAGAGTAAATCCATTCCAGTCTTCACCGCCTTCTTGAGTCGAGGACTCCTGAAGCATGGTATCAAGATCCAACCCAGCACTGTCCGCTGTTGTTTGGTCTACGGGGCTAATGTTGGAGAATGCCTGCTCACCCTCTTTAAGCAGTTCGTCAAGTTGTCCTTCCTGCTCAATCGCCGACATATCGACCATAGAGAACGCATCGGCTAACGCATCGATTTCAGAATGATTCAGTGTCTCACCAACCATTTCCTGCTCACCAAACACCATCGGCTTGGTGTCGACCAGTGCCACAGCATCGTCAAGCTCTGCTGCGGCTTGAGATTCATCATATACTGGCAGGTCTTCTAGTGAGATTGCCTCGTCAAGGGATGATTCATCAACAGCTACCTCCTCTATAGATAGCGCAGATTCGTGTGCCAAATCTTCGCTATCAGCCAGTGCATCTTCCTCGGTATATTCTGGGAACTCGATGTCTTCTATGGGTTCACGCTCAGCCGTTATCTCGGTATCGTTAGCAGGGTTTTCAGTATCCCCAGACGCAGATACCTCAAGATCTGGCAAAGTTATATCATCCAGCGACGAGCTCGCCACTTCCGCGCTCTGAGATTCTTCGACCTGCTCCGCCTGTGGCTCAACACCATCAGAGATAGCATCAGCTAAAGCGTCATCCTCGCTGTACTCCGGCAGTTCGTTGTCTGTAAGCTCAAAAGCACTGTCGTGAACTTGCTCAGGGACATCATCAGCCTCTATGTCCCCTTCTGCATCGGCAAACGCGTGCGCTTCGCTGTACTCACTCTGAAGAGCATTCGCCAAGAAGTCGTCATCCGTTTCCTCTTCCACTAACACTTCAGAGACAGGCTCAGCCCGCTCTTCAGACTCCTTGCTAGCCGCCTCTTCCGCGTCGTTCACCAACCAGTCATCATCGGATGGCAAACCAAACTCATTCGCGACTAACGCATTGAGCTCTTGTTGCTGTAGTTCACTGTCACTGTCTTGAGGGCCCAGTTCACCAGAGCTGTCAATTTCCGGGTTGAAATCGAATGCTTGTTCTGCAGTAGCCAACGGAGCCAAATGCTCTTCGCCATAAGGAGCCGAGCTAACATTCAGCTCGGGTGGTGTTGCCGCCAGTTCACTATCTGTTACTTCTGTATCAGCACCGACCTTCTCACCCATCGGCTCTGACACAACGCTATCGAGATCTTTTTGAACCGACTGCACTGAAGCCTCTTGAATAAGCGTGTCCACGTCATCAACGAAAGGTGCAGCCTCAACGACATCGACTGAATCATCCATTGCATTTGGTGATTCAGTGCTGGTAACAGCGTCGTCTACCGCAGACTCACTGTCTGAGTCTTGCAATGCGGTAAGATCGTTATCCATGAGAGCTTGAATCTCTGGTTCAGAGACTTCATTCTCGGATTGTGGTTGCTCAGGCGTAGTCTCAACGGCTGTACCCAACTCATTATTACTATCTTGTTCATCTTGAGGCGGTATAGCGGCTAAGGCCTCAGACGAAGCCTCTTCTCCAATATCTGCCGCCAGAAGCTCATCGGAAGAGAACGGATCCAATGCCAACGAATCCTGTTCGTCGCGCGGTTTCGCTACTGCCAGAGCGTCTTCAAACAACAACTCATCAAGCAATTCAGTGCTATTTTCGTCGATCTCAAAATCATCATCTGCCAGCAACTGAATGTCGTCACTGTCTGTTTGCTCGGAGGCAACGTCAAAGTATTCATCCTTGTCATCGTCATCAGCAACCATTTCGTCCAGCATCAGATCCGAGTTATCCAGCGAAGACAGTTCAAAATCTTCATCAAGCATCTCATCCAACAATGCGATGTCTTTATCGTCACCGGCTGCCTGAGCATCATCACTCTCTTCGCTAAGATCAGAACCTATCTGGGAGAACTGAGCAAACAAATCGTCAATATCATTGCTATCAACGGTAGTATCCTCAAATGGCACTGTCTGCTCTGCATGTTGAGCGGGCTCATCAAGTTTGATCTCATCAAAACTAAAGTCGTCTGACTCCAGATCGAAATCGTCACCGGCCAGCAACTCGTCCATTTGAGCCTGATTAAGTGCCGGTTGCGGCTCAGGAGACTTCGTTTCTGATACCTTCGGCTCCATTGACTGATTAAAGTCTGCAAACAAATCATCCAGCTCTTGCTGTGAGACAGGCTCTGCATCAATCTCATTATCTGATAAGTTGAGATCCAGGTCCTCATCGTCATCATTGGGGACCGCAACATCGTTCAACGCGCGTTCCATTTCCTCCAGACCAAGAGCTTTCTCGCCATCTTTAACACTGATGCCATTGTTACTGGCGTCCAAATCGACAAAACCAATATCCAAATCACCGTCATCACCGATACTTGCAAACGGATCTTCCTCGTCATCATCGAGATTGAAGTCAAAATCACTTTCATTCAGATCGGCAAAAATATCTTCTTCCGGGGATGCTTCTGCTTCATCACGTTGTGCTCTGTCGTGGTCATCAATGCTTGCAAGTAAGTCTTCAGAGAACAGGTCGTCGTCATCCTCCAATACGTCTGAGGCCATCGCAACTGTTGCGGCAGCTGCCGTTCCTGCGCCTAACACCTCAGGGGCGTGACTTTGATTGTCTGTGACTTTTTGAGCCACAATCGCATCGCTGTTGCGCTTACGTGAGCGCATCACCATCATGACCAGTAAGCCAATCAGCAGCGCGGGTACAAATGCTAACAAAGCAACAAACCAGGGCTTGGCTAACAAGGTGTCCAATTGACTTGGTGCCAGCCTCGCCAACTCTGCCTGCTTGCGTTTTTCTTCGCTCAATTGCCGTTCAACTTCGGTCCGGATGCGCTCTTCGTTACTCACTTCCGTTTTCAGAACTTCTACTTCATTCTGTACTTCCGTCAACATCACTCTGAGTTGATGGTTGCGCTCTTCCAGTGACAACAGCTCGGATTCTGAACGGGTAAGTTCATCACGTAACTGTTTGGTCAGTGCATCGTCCTCGGCTACCTCAGACTGAGTAACGGCACTCTGGGGCTGTTCCTTTTGCGCTTTTACTGGCGCTGGCTCAATACGGTCGACCTGGCTGGAGCCAGTTTCATCAGACGGTTTGGTCGCGAGTTCTGGTGTTTTAGGCTGAGCTTCGCGCGGAGCTTGAACTTTTTCAACTTTTTCAACTTTAGGTGCTGGTTTGGCTGACGATTGCGACGGTTTCACCGCCGTTCGCGTTAACTTGTCCTGATGTGCGGACAAGATCGCCAGCGCCTCCTGCAAATCAACTCGATTGATTTGAGCAGCGGATGGAATACGCAGCTCACTGCCGGGTATCAGCTTGTGAATATTGGATTGTTCAAATAGACCGGGATTCAACTGATAAAAGGCGTAGATGGTCTGCTGCACCGACGCATCCGTAGGTCGGAATTTGGTCGCTATTGACCATAAGGTTTCATTTTTTCGGGTTGGACCATAATAGCGAGCGGGCGTCGATGGTTCAGGCTCACTGAGTACACGCATAGGCTGCGAGAATTGTGGAGCGTCGAGAGTTTCGCCGTTGGGCCCCGTTAATCGAATGGTATCAGCGCTGATAGTATAAGAAGTCGTCGCTCCTGCTAGTGCAAGTGTCACCAGCAAAGGCTTAAAAAAATGATGCATGGAAGGCTCAGCTGTCTGCGATAAATAAATAGAAATCTAATCCTGTACTATATCGGATAATAGCTTGAAAACTATAGTTCAGCCTTGAAAAAACTTGATTCAAGCATGATATTCGTACCATTTTTGTCATACTATACAGAACAAAGGCCTCTATAAGAGGCCTTTGGATAATGAATTGTATTTGTGAAAATCAGTCTAGAAGTAATCTCGAATCAGTACTTCAGCAATCTGTACCGCATTGGTAGCTGCGCCCTTGCGTACGTTATCGGCAACAACCCACATGTTAACGCCACTATGGTGGCTAATGTCATTGCGAATTCGGCCCACCATTACATGGTCTTTGCCACCTGCATCACGAACCTGTGTCGGCATATCGTCACCGTGGAACACTTCTACTCCTTCGGCTTGCTCAAGTAGCTGAACAACTTCTTCCGCAGAAATTGGCGCTCGAGTTTCAAGGTGTACCGCTTCAGCGTGACCATAGAAAACAGGTACTCGCACACAGGTTGGGTTGACCATGATGCCAGAGTCATTGAAAATTTTCTGAGTTTCCCACACCATTTTCATTTCTTCTTTGGTGTAGCCATTGTCCATAAACTGATCAATTTGTGGAATACAGTTAAAGGCAATCTGCTGGCTGAAGGCCTTGGGTTCCACTGGCTTACCATTAAGCAGCATGGCCGTTTGACCAGCCAGTTCATCAATACCCGATTTACCCGCACCAGAAACTGACTGATACGTTGTCACGTTGATACGTTCAATACCAACGGCATCATGAATCGGTTTCAATGCGACCAGCATCTGAATCGTTGAACAGTTAGGGTTGGCGATGATATTACGGTTACGAAACTCAGCAATCGCTTCCGGATTCACCTCGGGTACTACGAGCGGTACATCGTAGTCATAACGGAAGTTTGAGGAATTATCGATCACAACCACGCCTTCGTCCGCTGCAATAGGGGCCCACTTCGCAGACTGTTCGCCACCGGCAGAGAATAGTGCGATGTGAACCTGAGACCAGTCGAAATGTTCTACATTTTCAACCTTCACCGTCTTGCCGTTAATTCGATAGGTCTTACCTTCACTGCGTTCACTAGCCAGCAGGTAGATGTCACCCATTGGGAATTCACGTTCCTGGAGCACTTCCACCATAGTTTCACCTACAGCACCGGTTGCTCCGAATACAGCGATATTAAATTGTTGGCTCATTGGTTACCTCGATTTGAAATCCAAGTTTTGCTAAAGGCTCCAGGTTGCATGTTGCATCGCCTTTAACAAGGACAGCACCGTATTCACGTCTATCCCAATAATTCTTGCGCATTTTGTCAAAACCGTTTTCACTGTGGATTTCACGGCGAAAAATGGCGTCGTCCTTGCGTACATCATAGATTATCTGCGTCAGACTGTGCAGCGTTGTCTCGTTCCACTCTCTGTCAAGCGTGACCTGAGGAATCGGAGCAACGGGCAACAAGTCATCCGGATTTGCTCGCTCAGATAATCCTAAGAACTCGCAATAGCTGTTAAAGATCATGGTCGTACCGCGAGCTTTACCTTCTAAACCATAACCTGCAATATGCGGGGTCGCGAACGTTAACAGAGGTAGTAGGTCAAAATCAACCACTGGTTCAAATTCAAACACATCCAGTACCGCTGTAAAGCCATCACCTTTTCGCAAACGCTGCTTAAGCGCTTCATTGTTGACAACAGGGCCTCGTGCTGCATTAATTAAGATCTGGTCCGGGCGCAACTGATTCAGACGAGCCTCACTCATTAAATGATGAGTAGGGAATTCCCCGTCGCGGGTAATCGGCGTATGCAGTGTGATGACATCAGACTGTTCCAGCAACAGGTCTAGTTCGGTAAAAGTACGGCTATCACCTTGTTGCTGTTTAAGAGGATCATTAAGTAAAACCTTAATGCCCAAACCCTGCAAACACTTCTGAAGGTAACTGCCTACCTGACCACAGCCCACAATACCAACGGTTTTATCAAAAATCGAAAAACCTTGTTGCTGCGCTATCACCATTAAACTGCTGATGACATATTCTGCAACGCCAACCTTGTTACATCCTGGTGCGGCTGTAAAAAAGATACCTCGCTGTTTAAGCACGTTTTGATCAACGTGGTCCATACCAGCCGTAGCGGTTCCGACAAACTTCAACGCATTGGCTTTCTCCAGCAGCGCTTCATTTACTTTGGTGATCGAACGGATCATCAACGCATCCACATCAATCAGGTCATCAGCGGTAAGTTCACGGCCGGGCTTTGCGATCACCTCACCCAGCTGTTCAAAAAGCTCGACAGCATAAGGCATTGCTTCATCAACAATAATCTTCATTGAGTTGTCCAAAAGGAGTTGTCCTTACAATAAGGTGAATTGTGCAAGATCTCAGGCAGAGTGTCGAGCGAACTCTTGACGACGCGTCATCTTCACAACGACAGAAAGAAAAATGCCCAGCCAAGTTGGCTGGGCAATATCCAGAACAAAAGGATTCTAACCCGCTCTCCAGGGGCTAAAACTTGCGTCTGCGACCCGTTTTCACCGGTCAGCTCTGGAAATCACAGGAACTGATTGTCCAGGTTTAGCCTTGATATTTCTTCAGCACTAACGTCGCGTTAGTACCACCGAAACCAAAGCTGTTTGACATGACAGTGTTAAGCTCTTGCTCGCGAGTTTCTGTTACGATATCAAGACCTGCTGCCGCTTCGTCCAGCTCTTCAACGTTGATGCTAGGAGCAATAAAGCTGTGGTGAAGCATCAGTGCAGAGTAAATCGCTTCGTGCACACCCGCCGCGCCCAGAGCATGGCCAGTCATCGCCTTCGTAGCAGAAATCGCCGGGCTGTTGTCACCGAACACTTCTTGAATCGCGCCAAGCTCTTTCACGTCACCCACTGGTGTCGATGTACCATGTGTGTTCACATAGTCGATAACGTCTACGTCTTGCATCGCCATCTTCATACAGCGAACTGCACCTTCACCAGATGGTGCTACCATATCGTAGCCATCCGACGTTGCACCATAACCTACGATTTCACCGTAGATCTTAGCACCACGTGCCAGAGCATGCTCCAGCTCTTCAACGACAACCATACCGCCACCACCAGAGATAACGAAACCGTCACGGTTCGCATCGTAAGTACGAGACGCTTTTTCTGGCGTGTCATTGTATTTCGTTGACAGCGCGCCCATCGCGTCAAACATCATTGTTTGCGACCAGTCCAGCTCTTCACCACCACCAGCAAAAACAATGTCTTGCTTGCCAAGTTGAATCAGCTCCATTGCGTGACCGATACAGTGTGCCGATGTCGCACAGGCAGAGCTCATTGTGTAGTTCACACCACGGATCTTAAATGGCGTTGCCAGACATGCAGAAACGGTGGAAGACATCGTACGTGGAACCATGTAAGGGCCAACACGCTTAACGCCTTTTTCACGAAGTGTGTCCACAGCAAGTGTCTGATTCAGTGCTGATGCACCGCCAGAGCCTGCAACAATACCAGTGCGGTCATTTGAAACTTGGTCTTCTGTCAGGCCAGCATCTTCGATCGCTTGCTCCATAGACAAATATGCGTAGGCTGCAGCATCACCCATAAAGCGCATTTTCTTACGATCAATGTGCTCAGCTGGGTTGATTTTCAGGTCACCCCACACTTGAGAACGAAGACCCATCTCCTTGAATTGCTCTGAGGCGTTAATACCAGAACGGCCTGCTTTTAGAGACGCTAAAACTTCTTCTACGTTGTTACCGATGCTCGAAACAATACCCATACCGGTAATTACGACTCGTTTCATGTGACATTCCTATAAATTCTTAAACGGCTAAATGATAACGAAGATACAGGATTGAAGTGGTCAGCTTTCCCATAAATTCGTACAATCGGCACCAATAAATGCTATCAGTGCCCCAATAACTGTAGTTGTGATAACTTTCTACAAACGGGTATAACACAAGTTAAGTGTCAATATTATGACTTCTATCACTCATGCTCAACTCGACTGGAATGAGTCGGGAACCCCGGTTTCAGACCAATTTGACGACGTTTACTTCTCCAATGTCAATGGGTTAGAGGAAACACGTTACGTTTTTCTGAAACAAAATCGCCTTCCTGAGCGCTGGCACGAGTTTTCCCAGCGTCGTTTTGTCGTCGCTGAGACCGGATTTGGTACCGGGCTCAACTTTTTGGCGCTATGGCAATGGTTCGAACAATTCAGAGCCGAGAATCCACAGGCTGAGCTGAAGCAGTTGCATTTTATCAGCTTCGAAAAATACCCACTCTCAAAACAAGATCTACAAAAAGCTCACCTCGCCTGGCCCGAGTTAGAGCCCTATGCCAAGCAACTGCAGCAGCACTACCCTATCGCTGTGCCAGAGTGCCATCGAATTGTTCTGGCTGAGGGTGCTATCACCTTAGATCTTTGGTTTGGTGATATTAAAGACTGTATGCCTTTGGTACCGACCCCAGAACAAGGCATCGTCGACTGCTGGTTCCTGGACGGTTTTGCCCCAAGCAAAAATCCCGAAATGTGGAATCAGGACCTGTTCAATGGCATGGTAAAACTAGCAAAACAAGACTGTACCTGTGCTACCTTTACGGCCGCCGGTTTTGTTCGTCGTGGACTCATTGAGGCTGGTTTTAACATGCGTAAGGCCAAAGGGTTTGGTACCAAACGTGACATGATCGTTGGTCATGTTGAACACAAAACTCCTTACAGTAACTACCATCCATTGTTTTCTCGCCCAGCTGAGACAGAGCCTAAACGCGTCGCTGTCATCGGTGGTGGTATTGCCAGTGCCTGCATTATTCAGGCGTTAGCCAAAAGAGGCATTCAGTGTGATTTGTTCTGCAAAGATGAGCAAGCTGCGCAAGGCGCTTCCGGTAACCGTCAGGGTGCCGTTTATCCCTTATTAAACGGCGAACATAGAGGGGTTTCCCGTGTGTTTGCTCCGGCCTTTCTCTATGCCAGACAATTTGCTCAGCAAGCCGCAGAACGCATTTCCTTTGATCATGACTGGTGTGGTGTCACACAGTTAATGTGGGATGAGAAATCAACTCAAAAGCTGCAACGAATGCTCAAGGGCGAGTTTTCTGAACAATTGGTCCATGCTTTAAATGCGGAACAAACCAGTAACACCATTGGTGTCCCTTCACCCCATAGTAGCATTCATTACCCATTGGGAGGCTGGTTATGCCCGGCTCAACTGACTCAGGGATTAATCCAAGAGACTATCGATAGCGAAGCACTGAACGCTCATTTCTCTTCCCATGTGGAGCAGATTACTCAGGACGACTCAGGTCAGTGGCACATTAAGCTCCAGGGCGTGCAGACCCCATCACCAGAAGGTTACGATGCCGTTGTCGTTGCCAACGGTCACGAATTCCAACAGTTTGATCAAACCAGACCGCTGCATCTCACCGCAGTAAAAGGACAGGTCAGTCACATTCAAACCAGTGAAGCATTACAGAAAATTAAGAGCGTACTGTGTTATGACGGCTATATGACTCCGGTAAACCCCGCGACTCAAACACACTGCATCGGGGCCAGTTACGATCGACAGCACATTGATACCGAATTTGATCCCGTTGCTCAGGCACAGAACGCTGACAAACTGAAACACTGTATTCAAGGCGTCACCTGGGTCGACGATGTTGATACTTCCGATGGTCAGGCACGCCAAGGAATTCGCACAGTCAGTCGCGATCACTTACCTTTTGTCGGTCAGGTCAGCCAGTTTGATTTGCTCGAAAAGCGTTATACACAATCCAATGGTGCAACATTTGAACTTCCACAATATGAAGGCTTATATTGCATGCTTGGACTCGGTTCTCGTGGTTTGAGTTCAGCTCCCCTGCTTGCAGAGGTGCTGGTGTCGCAGATGTGTGCCGATCCGCTGCCACTGCCCGTAGATGTCCTTTCTGACATTCATCCTTCTCGTACCTGGATCAAACGTATTCAGAAATCAAAGCCGCTGATCTAAGCTGTTTTCTGTTCCCACCACTAAAGGAGTATTTAATGGTGGGAACAATGCCACCTGTTGCACTTATCGAATTAAATACAGCGTTTTACAAATGAGAAAATCCACCAATCTGGCTAAAAATCAACGTTTTCGGTTCGACTTCATTTCTATCGACCGCCATAATTCTGCTAAGCACAGGGAGTGTTGATATGAATTGGAAACTTTTTTGGCTAGCTTGTTGTTTATTTTTTGCTTTTAGCCAACCAACTCTGGGTGAAACAAAAAAAGCACCCACTAACATTTTGTTTGTCAATCCCGGTTTCGCTGATGAAAGCTTCTGGCACGATGTTGATCTGTATGCACAGGCTGCTGCACGACATTTTGACTATTCACTAGAAATCATTCATGGCAATCGCGACCACATACTGGTGCAACAGTTACTGGCCGATAGAATGACAAAGCAGCCAACACCCGACTACGTGATCCTTGTAAACGAAAAAAACAGTGGGTTAGCGCTGCTCAACACTCTCGAATCTTCGGATTGCTATGTCTCACTCGCATTGAACGACTTCTCTCCCCCAATTAAGCAGTCTTTGCTGACCAACCCGAACTGGAAGCGGCGACTGCTACCCGGGGTGATCCCAAACAACTTTAATATTGGTTATTTGACGGCGAGGGATCTCTACCAACAGGGAAAACAAACAGGCTCTCCGTCTACAGGGTCAGAAAAGAATGAAGGTAATTACCTGCTAATTTCAGGTGACAAAAACACCCCGGCTTCTAACGACAGAGAGGCAGGTGCCCTGTCTTTTATTATGCAAACAGAAAAGGTCGACCTTGCCCAGCGTGTCTACGGCAATTGGCGTGAGGATACCGCCTACAGTCAGGCGAAGGTGCTGCTAAACCGTCACCCTCAGACACGGTATATCTGGACAGCTAATGACCATATGGCGTTTGGCGTTCAAAGAGCACTGAATGAAACCGGCCTAAAAGTGGGTACTGACGTATTTCTTAGCACAGTAAACACCTCAGAACGGGTACTGGACAATCTGAAACAGGGCAAAATCAGCTCATTAGGGGGCGGGCATTTTACCGCAGTGGGGTTGCTTATCACCAAAATTCACTATCATAACTCTCATGAACAATGGCCCCAACGAACTAAGTTCAACCTGTTTCACCTTATACGCTACCCTTCGACCTTGTTTGATTTACTCAAATCGAAACAATGGGAGCGAATCGACTTTGACCGTATTGATATAGCCAACAATCCCGTTGATGCTTTTAAGGTAAAGGAAGAGTAACCCTTAGATGAAGCCATTCAAAGCGCACCCCTTAAGATACAAGCTCATCGCAATTATGGTGGTCGTCACTGGCTTGTTAACTTTCTTGAATCTCGCCGTACAAGGGTACTTCGACTATCAGCAGGATATCATCGAGGTAAAACAGCACGCTACACGCCACATTCGCTCCTTAACCTTTCCGATTTCAGAGGCGCTATGGGATCTGGATCTGGAACAGTTACAGCAACTTTTATTCAGCATCAGTGAAGACGAATATATCCGCAATATTCGTTTAACGGGTATCGATGGTACCTTAATCGAAGCCAATACGACCCTGGATTTGGAACAAGCCGGAGCAATGTTTGAACTCAGATACAACGGTCGCTATTTAGGCAACCTAAGCTATGCTCTTGATGATTCGGTCATTCGTGAACATGTCATGTCGAAACTCGCTTTCGGATTACTACTCAATACGTTAGAAGTCCTGGTCATTTTGTTGGTCATGGTCACTATCATTAGCAAAATGGTGACCACACCTTTACTCGAGCTACTCAACCTATCGAAAAACATCAATCCAGAGACTTCCAGCAAGATCGAACTGCCTAAGGAGTTTGAAGGACGCCAGGATGAAATTTCTTATGTGGCGCAGGCGCTGCAAAATATGAACAACACATCGAGAAAGGCCATTGCTGCACAGAGGAAAACCGAAAGAAAACTGCTCCACCACCAAAGTCAACTCAAACAATCCATTGAAAGGCAAACCGAGGCTTACAAAATTCAGAGCAAATTGCATCGGATTCTTGCAGACATGTCTCTTAATATTCTGACCTGTGATGAGAATAATGTCACCGAAGTGATGTACAGTGCGTTTGAACCTATCGGCCGAATACTGGACATTGACCGCCTTAGCATTCTGACCATTGATGGCAATACCGCCACTTTCAGTTATGCCTGGCGCTCAGACGGAACCAGAAACCCCCTGAGTGGTGGTTTCAATACCGAAAACATGCCATTTCTACAACGGCGACTTTTGTCACTTGAGCCCATTATCATTGACAACATCGAGGCATTAAAAGAGAGCGCAAACAATGAATATCAAATGCTCAAAGCGCAAAACGTGGCCTCAATCGCCGTATTCCCTTTGATCGATGGCAAATCCGTGTTCGGCCTGCTCACTGCATCAACGTTATGCTCACCTCGCATATGGCCCGATACACAAAAAACCATCCTTAGCCGTCTGTCTACGACGGTAAGTGAACTGCATATCCGATTAAAAAATCATCGGGAAATGACGGCGCTGCAAAATGAACTCATCGAAGCCAATCGCAGACTGCATATCGCCGCTGAGACCGATGAACTGACCGGTCTGCCGAACAGACGTCCGTTTATGTCAGAACTGATCCACAGCCTGGAAAGTCTCTACGTAAGCACGGTGACGATCATGATGATTGATGTCGACCATTTTAAACCTTATAACGACACCTACGGTCACGTTCAGGGAGACTTTGCTCTGCGCTATATATCACAGGCGCTGCGTCAGGTTCTGTCTCCTTGCGGTCATCTTGTTGCCAGAATTGGGGGTGAGGAATTCTGTGCGTTGCTGGTCAATGTATCCCAACAGGAAAGCATGCTTTTGGCCCAACGGATGCGCCAGGAAGTTGAAAAGCTCAACATCCCACATTCGAGCAATCAGCCCCATGATATCGTCACAATATCGGTCGGTATGACCTACCAGCAAGTTGATGACCACCAAACCACTTCACAGACGCTACTAGAGCAAGCAGACAAAGCGCTTTACCAAGCCAAACATCAAGGCAGGAACCACGTTTCCTCCTTTGAAGGAAACGTCTGACAACCCGCCGGCGATAAATCAAGCCAATTTTGTCCACACCACAAATTATTGCATTTATTTGACAATCGGTAGATGTGTACACTGCAGAATTGCCCGTTTTTTGTTCTATCTACTGATTTGGTTACCTATGAGAACTCTATTTCTACTACTTAGTCTCGGTTTTGCGTTTAGTCAGCCAAGCTACGCTGACGCAAATACTGTACCTGTAGGGATACGACCATGCTGCGCCTTCGGAACAGGCCTTAAAGCAGAGCTAGGAAGCGTGCCAGTCCCTTTCTACTCAATCAAAAATGTGCTTTCGATGGAGGATGTCGATGCGCACGTTTTTAATGATGGATCATCCAGTGTCGTAAGCAGCCTGTTCGGGGCCGCCGATGAAGTCAACGGCCTTATTTTCACCAATAAAGGCGGTTTTATCGACACCGCTCATGTAAGAGACACCGCCGACTTTACACTGTACCTTTATGACAAGATACATAATCGTCAGCAAAATGCCTTTGAGATCGCCCTGACCCCAGAGCTGATGGAGCGACGCATCGTCCTACGCAATCTCGACCAACTGGATAATGGCAATCATGAAGAAGCTAAACTGGCCGGACTGCTCGCCTTTCGACTTGCTCAATGGCACGAGATTGCCCAGTGGTACGGTTTGGTGTCCGTAGGTGGCTTTAAAGAGTACCCGTCTGCGTTCTCACCGGAAGACTTATACTCCAATATGCTGGGCGCACTGATCGCGATGGAGATCATTCAGGTAAACCCAGACATCACTCAGAGTGCATTCGTGGCCTTGTTTCCTCAGTATTTTCGCAAACACCTGAAACAACTTGAGTCACAAGATGTAGACACCACCATCGCTAAGCTGGAAACCCTCGATGGCATTTGGTGGGATAGTGATAAACGCCTCCCGGACAAATGGGTAGTGAAAACCCGTGACTACCACTTCAGCCTTGAACTGACACCCAACGGCATCACAAAGGGTACAATGCTGTCGCTTTCATCATTCCAGCCACTGGAACAGTTTGGTCAGTTAAAGCTCGTGAAAGCTGACAATGTGGCGTCTTTTGATATACTTCCGAGCACATTAAAAGAAAAAACCGTCTGGACACACCAGGACTTTCAGATGATAGCGAATATCTCTAAGTCGGTTGATGATCAGCATGCCAACAGCCGTAACGACGCGCTCACAATGAAACTGAACTAACGACATGAATGAAATGCAGAAAAACACCGGTATAAAACGAATTATCCTGGCCACAAAATACTCCTGGTTAGGGCTTGTGGCCGCCTGGAAAAATGAAGCTGCTTTTCGTCAGGAAGTCGTCGCACTGATTATCGCGATTGTGGTCGCTTTGACTCTCGATGTCTCTTTACTACACAAAGTGCTCCTTGTCGGCAGCGTTGTGTTTGTAATGATTGTAGAGCTGATGAACTCGGCGGTAGAGGCCGTGGTTGACCGAATTGGCCTTGAACGCCACGAGCTCTCTGGACGAGCAAAAGATCTTGGTTCGGCCGCGGTATTACTCGCCATTGCCCTGGCCACCATGGTTTGGGCTGGTATTCTTTGGACGCACTTCTACTAACGCAGCCCTCTTCATTTATAGGCTTGACCTTCTCCTAAGGTCAGGCCTTATTTTCATCTGACCACTCCTGATTAGAGATCATAGCAATGGGATGTTGCAACCAGTCACCCAATGGTGGCACCACTCAACTCGGTAAGTTGTTGAAGTTAATCGTTGGTGTTTTCGTGTTCATTTTCGTTCTTTCCCTATTGTTCCCACAGTAATTGATACTTCTAACCATATAATATTAAAAAAGAAGTGTTATCTGTATGTGTTGAAACATCGATCTACAATCCAGCACCCACTGCAAATTAAACTGATTGCATAATAAAAACTCACAGCAGGTTCCATATTCACTACCGACTCAAGTTGTTACATTTTATTTACATTCATCTTGATTAATGATGAGTCGTTATGCAACGAATGATTCGATGCATAACCCACATGGAATAATCAACATGGAGTAACAGATGCAACACTATAATAAAACGCTACTCGCTGGCTTAATCAGTACCACCCTTCTCAGTGGCTGCTGGTGGGACAATCCGGAAAAAGTAGCAACACACGTCAGTAAAAAAATCGATCGCGAAGAGGTGGTCAGCCATCTGGTTGAGTTAGAAGGACTGGCCAGCGTCACCACCGATGGCCAATCGACAACACGCTCTGCGGGATCTCAGGGTTATCAAAACTCCCTCGAATATATCCTCACTGTCATGCAAGACAACGGCTATATGGTTACCACCCAAGCTTTTGATTTCCGGGCATGGGAAGAGCTGGCCGGTACTGAGCTTAGCGTCAATAGCGTCGCATTAATCGGTGTCAGAGAGGCTCAGGAGGGTGTCGAGCCTGACTTTGCCACTATGTCATATTCCGGTTCTTCCAATGGCGTACTCAATGGCACTCTGAGCTTTATCACCCCGGATTTTCGTTTTGATGCCGCGGATTATGACAGCACAGATGGCTGCGAAGCATCCGACTTCACAGGCAAAGATGTCGCAGGGAAAATCGCCGTGATTCAGCGTGGTGGTTGCACGTTCGATTCAAAAGTCGTCAATGCTCAGAATGCGGGTGCCATCGCTGTTATCGTCTTTAACCAGGGCAATTCCGAAGGCCGGAAAAGTGTCGTCAACGGCACACTTGGCAGCGACAGCAGTGCAACGATTCCTGCGTTTGGTGCGCGCTTCGACTTAGGTAAGGCTTGGTTTGATTTGGCGGGCTCACAAACTGTTGAAGCCACCCTTACTGTCAGTGTGCAAGATGAAATCGTGGTCACCGAAAACGTGATTGCCGAGACGCCGACAGGTGACGCATCACAGGTGGTCATGATCGGTGCGCATTTGGATTCCGTTCCAGAAGGCCCTGGCATTAATGACAACGGTTCGGGCACTGCAGGCTTGCTGGCGTATGCGGTGACTCTTGCCGATTCGAAAATTCCGGTTAAAAATAAAATTCGCTTTGCCTGGTGGGCTGCCGAGGAAGCAGGTCTTGTGGGTTCTGAATACTACACCAACAGCCTGTTCTCGGAGATCTACGCAAAGGCACAACAACAGATTCTCGAAGAGCTGGGGTTAACGGATCCTGCCGCATTGACACCCGAACAATGGGATCTGGTCGAAGCACGTTACAAAGAGCTTAATGATATCAAGCTCTATCTGAACTTCGACATGATAGGCTCGCCAAACTATATCCTAGGCGTCATGGATGGCGACCTATCGGACACCAAAGACAGTCCTGACAATGCATACACTGGTGACTTTGAACCGCCTTATGGCACCTCTGATATCGAGCTGAACTTTAACAAGTTTTTTGCCTCGAAGCAGCTTTCAACGGTTCCTCAGGCATTGTCCAAACGTTCTGACTATGCCGGATTTGCAGACTGGGGCGTGGCCTTTGGAGGGCTATTTACAGGAGCTGAGAAAACGAAAACCGCTGACGAAGTAGCACTATTTGGGGGCGATATCGATGTCGCTTATGACGTGTGCTACCACCAGGCCTGTGATGACCTCAATAATGTCAGTCAGGAAGCGCTGCACATCAACACTCAAGCATTGGCTTACGTCACAACCTACTACGCCATGAGCGAGACTCTGTTCCCGGCGCAGGAGCCGGCAAGCGCGGAGGTCACTACCTTTAGCAGCTTAAGTGCACCAAAGGAAAAACTGCGTATTGGTGAACGACTCAAGGCTGCTGACAGCGTGTCGGATCACGATCACTTCCACGGCGATTTCGATCAGGATCTGCAATAACCCGACCACGCCCTGCCTCTCTCTTCCATCGGGGGAGACAGGGCGTCTTTACGTATCTTAAAAGATTCTCAAATCAATCCTTTTATTTTAAAGTGGCGCTATTCACCTCTTAACTACAGGGTTGCTGTGAATCTACGTCAACTGGAAGTCTTCTATGCCATCATGCAAACGGGCACCGTCTCTGGCGCAGCCAAAAACCTGCATGTCTCTCAGCCCAATGTCACTCGGGTATTAGCTCACACCGAGCAACAACTGGGGTTCGCGCTGTTCGAACGCGTAAAAGGACGACTAGTACCGACCCCTGAAGCGAGGACGCTCTTACCAGAAGCAGAAAAGATTTATCTGCAACTGGGGCAATTTCGCACACTCACGACTAAGATCAAAAACGGCCAACAGCATATTCGAGTTGGCACCCCGCCCGTTTTGGCCACAAAGCTGCTCCCTCCCATCATCGCCCGTTATTATCGGCAGCATACATGCTCGATCGAGCTGATCACCGGAAATCAAAATGAACTGTGTGATGCTCTGCTGCGCAATGAATTAGACATAGCGATCTGTTTTGGAGACGATGCGCCTGCTGGCGTCTCCCACCGCCTTTTGACTCGCCAATCCATGCAGATACTGGCTCCAGACGACTGTTACTCAAGATTGCAATCCAACAACAGCCCCATTGACGATGCCACCCTAGAACAATTGATGACCGATCAATTACCCGTTGTTGGCCTTGATCGACGTGATCCTCTGGGAAAAAAGCTCACTCAGGCAATAGAATGTCTGATTCCTGATTTCGTTCCGTCGCTGTCCATGCGAAATTACAGTTCAGCCGCAGAGTTGGCGCAACTGGGTATCGGCATTGCCATCGTTGATCCCTGGACCGCCAGACATTATGCCGACGGTGCTAACCTGCATCAGCTTAACCTGTTCCCTACGATAGACTGCTCGGTATCCTTACTCACCAGCGATGAACATGCCCTACCTATGGCAGCTAAACAGTTCGTCGCTGAATTGACCGCCAGTATTTAACCAATTGTAAACACTACCGTTATCGCCCATAACTTCACGTTATGGGCGAACAACAACAGAGTATTCGCCCTCGGCAATGTTCCGCTCTATCTTGGCTTCTACACTTTTCATTCTACTTAAAGGGACGCCATGAACATTTCTCAGCCTTATCTCCTTTTCCTCGGTGATGTCACCGACCCTCTTGCCGCTAAGACCGCCCGAGGCATTGTTAAATGGCGTCCGGATGCCTGCCTGGGTCAGTTGAGACTCACCTCAGATACCGTCTGTCTGGGTCTGGACGATCTCAGCCTTGAACAAGCCTGGCAACAAGGGGCCCGAACCCTGGTGATTGGCACGGCCAACGCTGGTGGGTTTATTCCCAGAAACTGGGTAGACACTTTGATTGAAGCCGGAAAGCAGGGCTTTGATATCGCTTCCGGTATGCATCAACGTCTCTCAGATGTGCCTGAATTATCCGAACTCGCCACAAAAACTGACATTAACCTGTTTGATGTGCGCCACTTTGATGAAAAGCTCTCCGTAGGCACCGGGCAAAAGCGTGCCGGCAAACGCCTGCTTACTGTAGGTACCGACTGCTCAGTAGGCAAGATGTTCAGTGCATTAGCAATTGAAAGGGCACTGAACGAGCGGGGGATGAACGCGCAATTCAAAGCCACCGGACAAACCGGGATTCTCATCGATGGCAGAGGCATCTCCGTCGATGCGGTTGTCGCTGATTTCATTTCAGGCGCGGCAGAAACCCTCAGCCCAGCGTTCAACGACCACGATTGGGACATCATCGAAGGACAAGGCTCCCTGTTCAATCCATCCTTTGCAGGTGTCAGTCTGGGGCTTCTTCACGGTGCCCAACCGGACGCTCTGGTCTTGTGTCACGAGATTGGCAGAGAGCATATTCGTCATCTGCCCCACGCCGCACTACCAACCATCGAGCAAACGCTTGAAGCCAATCTTTTGGCAGCCCGTGTGACCAACCCCAAAGTCCAGTTTGTCGGTATTTGCTTAAATACGTCCATACTTAAGGAAACTGAAGCACAGCAACTGTGTCAGCAATGGAGCGAACAGTTTGGCCTGCCTGTTTCCGATCCTGTGCGCTTTGGAGTCGCGGCGATTGCCGACCATGTGACCAATTTGTGAGGGTACTATGAGGATTGAAGCTCATCATCATTCGATACAATTAACCAAACCCTTTACCATCTCACGCGGCACCCGCACCCACTGTGATGTCGTGCGCGTCACTATTGAATATCAGGATTTTCTGTCTCAGGGTGAATGTACGCCATATCCAAGATACGGCGAGTCGGTCGACTCGGTGATCGCTCAGATCAACAACTTCAGTAAAGCATTGGCAACACTTGATCCGCTGGAGGCTCGCATTGCCCTTCAATCGTTTCCGGCAGGTGCCGCCAGAAATGCGCTTGATTGTGCTTTGTGGTCGATGGAAAGCCGATTATATGCGAGCGCCTTTCCGTCTCCGTATTTCTCAATTCAACCTGTAATCGAAACAGCAATGACGGTGTCCGTGGCTGACACCGCGACAATGACTGAACAGGCAAAACAGTATGTCGATCAGGGCGCGACCTTACTCAAGGTCAAACTGGATGCGGAGTCCGTTATCGATAAAGTGCATGCCATTCGCCAGGCGGTACCGGAAACCAAAATCATCATCGATGCTAATGAAGCGTGGCACACGCTGGATCTGGTATCGATTTTTGAACAGCTAACTCCGCTCAACATCGCGATGATTGAACAACCGGTACCAAGCGGGCAAGACCACCTTCTAAAAGGGATAGAGCATCCCATTCCGCTGTGTGCCGACGAGAGTTGCCATACCCGAGCTGAACTTGACACACTTATTGACTGCTACGAGATGATTAATATCAAACTGGACAAAACCGGGGGACTCACTGAGGCTCTCGCGCTGGAAGCCAGAGCCAGAGAAGAAGGTCTCGCCATTATGTGCGGCTGTATGCTGGGAACCTCTTTGGCCATGAAGGCCGCGTTGCCCATAGCCACCAATGCCGAAATCGTCGACTTAGACGGACCGGTTTTGTTGGGCAGCGACATTGAGGATGGATTAACCTACCTCAATGGCACTCTGGTTCTTTAGACGCCATTTTAAAACGCGCCAGTGTCACTCCAAGGCGCGTTTAACATTTTAATGGACGGCGGAAGTCTGCGATTTGGGCAATGCGCCTTTTGCTCTTCACCACCCAATATAGACGCCACAACATCAGGATGGCAGCTACCGTCAGTCCGGTGACAATACCAACCCAGAAACCTTTTTCTCCCATGGCAGGCATCAGATAGTCCGTCAGACCTAAAATCACGCCCAGGGGTAAAGCCAGTCCCCAGTATGAGGCAATCGCCAGCAACATAGGCACTTTGGTGTCTTTATACCCTCTTAACGCCCCATTTGCGGCGGTCTGTAGAGCATCACTAAACTGGTACATGGCAGTAAATACCAGCAATGTCGCAGCCGTTGCACTAACGACAGGGTCCGTCGTATACAGCCGAATAATCCAGTCCGGGAACAGCAAAAACATCGATACCGAGCCCAATGACAGTAGCGCGGCAACCATAATGCCGATTTTGCTGCGCTCAATAGCGCCTGATTCCTCTTTTGCCCCCAGTGCGTGACCGACGCGAATGGTAATGCCAAATGAAATACTCATTGGAATCACATAAGTCATACTCGAGATGTTCAACGCTATCTGCGCCGCTGCGACATTTTCAGCACCAATACGGCCAATCAGCAACGCAATCACAGCGAAAATACTGCCGCAGACCGCGATGTTCATACCAATAGGCAGCCCAAGTCGCAACAGGTGAAACATTTCCTTAGGCCTCGGTTTAGCGTCAGAGAAACAAAGAATGGTTTTATAGTGGTGGTGCCCTTTGATGTAGGAGTAAAGCAGTATCGACATCAGCCAGTACACCAGACTGGTCGCCCAGCCACAGCCAACAGCGCCCATTTCTGGTAAGCCGAATTTGCCATAGATTAGAATATAGTTGACCGGAATATTCACCAGCAGACCAATCACAGAGATAATCATCGGTGCTTTGGTGTTGTTCATCCCTTCACAAAAGCCATTCAGGGTATAAAACAGAGCGATGCCGGGTACACCAAATGCCAGAGCAAACGCGTAATCACTGGCGATAGGAATGATTTCCGCGGCCACACCGATCCATCGTAATATCGGCTCCGCATTGACCAGATAAGCGACAAGCAACGCACTGAACAGCAGTGCCAGCCACACCATCTGAAACAGTTCTACCGAGATCGCGCTATAGTCGCGGGCACCGCGATGAAAGGCCACAACCGGCGTCAATGCCATGATGACACCTCGCAACAGCAGCAACACAGGAATCCACAAACTGGCTCCCAGAGCAATGGCCGCCAGGTCGACTGCACTCACCTGACCGGCCATGGTGGTATCCACAAACCCCATCGCCTGAGTAGCAAGTTGCGTCAAAATAATAGGTACGGACAGGCGCATCAACGCACCCGACTCACGGGTAAAACGAGAAAAAGGACGAAATGTCGATAACATGAGAGTTCTAAACACCAATATAAATGCACCAATGGAGGCGGGATAGCGGCGTGCATTTTAGGGTGTGCCTGACAGGCGGCGACAATATAATCACCTGTACGTGAAAATTCAATAGCGCAGATGAACAAGAATTGTATTGAAGTTCATCACAAAAGCACGCAGAATAGCGCGCTTTGCCCTATTCTTGGGTCTACGGCTTTTACCTAAGGCAGGTGCTGATTGTCTGTCTGTTGAAAGCCACTTTTCTCACTCCACCAACGAGTACCACTATGAGTTTTGAATCTTTAGGTCTTTCGGTCCCTATTCTTCGTGCTATACAAGATCTGGGTTACGAAAAGGCATCTCCTATTCAAGAGCAAGCCATCCCAGCCATCATCGAGGGTAAGGATGTCATGGCTGCCGCACAAACCGGTACAGGTAAAACCGCCGGCTTTGCATTGCCGCTACTTGAAAGACTGAACTCGGGTACGAGAGTGAAAAGCAATCATATCCGGGCACTCATCCTGACTCCAACCCGCGAACTGGCCGCCCAGGTACATGAGAGTGTGTTCAAATACAGCCTGAACACTCCCCTGACGTCCCAGTGCGTATTTGGTGGGGTAAAGATCAACCCGCAAATGATGAAACTGCGCAAAGGCTGCGACGTAATGGTCGCCACACCGGGTCGTTTGCTGGATTTATATCAACAGAATGCCATTAAGTTTTCTCAGCTCGAAGTGCTGGTGCTGGACGAAGCGGATCGAATGTTGGATATGGGCTTTTACCGCGACATTAAAAAGATCCTTGATTTACTCCCAAGCCAACGTCAAAACTTGCTGTTTTCAGCCACCTTTTCTGCGGAAATCAAAGAACTGGCTAAAGGCTTGGTGAACGATCCGGTGGAAATTTCTGTCACGCCCCCCAACTCTACGACCCAATTAGTCGAACAGAGCCTGTATGTCGCTGATAAACGCCAAAAACCGGCGATGCTCGCGAAACTGATTCAAGATGGTGACTGGAAACAGGTTTTGGTTTTCAGCAAAACCAAACACGGTGCCAATCGTCTGGCCCGTTTCCTGGAAGGCAAAGATATTAGCGCTTTGGCGATTCACGGTAATAAGAGTCAGGGTGCGAGAACCAAAGCGCTGGAACACTTCAAAACCGGACAAATCCGCGTTCTGGTCGCGACCGACATCGCAGCCCGTGGGTTGGATATCCCGCAATTACCACAAGTGGTGAACTTTGAGCTACCTCATGTATCGGAAGACTATGTGCACCGCATTGGTCGTACTGGTCGTGCAGGAGAAACCGGTAAAGCATATTCATTGGTGTGCGCCGATGAAGCAAAAGAGCTGTTCGGAATTGAACGCCTAATCGGAAAGCTGATCACCCGTCATGAACTGGACGGCTTCAAACCTGTCAATGCAGTGCCAGAATCAAAGCTGGATACACGTCCAATTAAACCTAAAAAGCCAAAGAAGCCCAAAAAGCCTACTCAACAGGGACAAAGCGAGTCAGATAACGGGCCTAAGCCGAAAAAGCCAAGAAAGTTCAATATGAAGCGTAACCCTAATAAAGAACATGGCGGCAAAGCGACCCCTAAAAGCAATGCGAATAAACCTCGTAAACCGAGACCGGGCAAACCGAGAAATAATAGCACTCAGCAAGGTTAACCTTGCATTATAAATAAAGCCAACATCATGATGTGGGCTTTATTTATTCAGGATTAATCATATAAAATTAAGAACTTGCGTAGATTACACTGCCACCTTTGATGGTATCAATGATCTCTCTGGATAACTTTTCTGGCAGTGCCGGGCACCCCCAACTGCGTCCAAGATAACCGTTCTTTTTAATAAACGACTCATTCGCATAATCGGCACCATGCACCACAATATAGCGTTCTCTGGCATTGTCATTCATGCCTTTACTCAACCCGTCCAATCGTAGTGAATAACCGTTTGAACCATAATAGGTAGTGTCAGTAAGGAACGTCCCTAGCGAAGTTTTACGAGAGTTGATGATGTTTGAGAATGTGGTCGCTGTTCGTTTACCGCTATTCACCCCATGTGCAACATAGGTATTGAATACCAACGATCTCTTTTCTATGTCTATGACGTAAAAGCGTTTTTCTGTCGAGGGTTTAGAGTAATCAATAATGGTCAGCAAAGGCTTACTACGAGTTGTCGTTTTCTCGTATGCTAGATAAGCATCCCTAAATAATTGAAATTCAACAATTCCGTATAAATTCGCACTATTATAGACTTCTTTTATCGCGTTGGTTTTTATTTCCATTTCGCTGCGTACATTGTGGGAAAAAACTATTAAGCTCAAAGCGGCGAGGACCCACAATGGCGAAAAAAACTTTTTAGCCATTATTACAACAAGTTATCTGATTTATTAATTTACCACAAGGACATCACTGTCCAGACTAGGCGCCCATAATAGCCTAAGCCCCTCTGTAATGAAATCTGGTTTAACCTTTTTTACGTTATAATTTGAGCGAGATCGACAACCTTCAAACACTTCCACTCTCAATTTATTTATTATCAATAAGTTATAATCTTGACTTCACAATATTTATTTTAAGTTAATTAAAGAAACTAATTGATATAAACATCCTGTCATATTTATTCCAAAATAAATTGATTAACCACAGCGCATATTGCATTGAGTTACAGTATTCATTCTTAATTCAGAACAATTATGTAATTCAGACAGTTAACCTCATATCACCTTGGTCTGCTATTGGCTAACCCAATCGTCATGTTGGTGAATCTTTACACTGATTACCCACATTAAAAGTGATGATTTTGTGAACATACGTGCAAAGTTGAAACCACATCTGGTGTAAAATTTATCTCATAAGCATCAGTTGGTCATCTCGAGAGCGATCACTAGGTTTATGTGTTTTATCACCAAAGTGCTCTGAATGATAAGGTGCAAACTGGCAGCTAGCCATGAAGTATTTTGGTGAGGAGTAAAGAATCGACGCAGTAAAGAAGTCGACCTAATAATAAAACCATAAACCAAGGAGCAACCTCTTATGTCTACAGTGACCCAAGGGAGCAATGCGCACCATCCATCTCCAACCTATCCCGGTCTGAATACCGTTATTCACGGAAACGGTGCTGTCGCCCATGTCATGGATTACGTATGTGGTGGGGTTATCGGCTACCCCATCACCCCTTCTACCGAAATTTCCGAATTGTATGAAGCTTTCCGAGCTCAGGGTGGATGCAATGTCTGGGGACAGCACCCATTCTTTTTTGAACCGGAAGGTGAACACTCGGCCCAAAGCGGTGCATTAGGTGCAGCGCTGACCGGCGGTAAGTACATTTCCAACGCCTCATCCAGTCAGGGCATTTTGTACGGGCTCGAGTCTCACTACGTCACCGTCGGTAAAAAAGCCGCCGGTTTTGTGCTTCATGTGGCAGCCCGTTCTGTTTCTCGCCATTCACTCAATGTGATGGCCGGTCACGATGATGTCTATGCCCTGCTCTCTGCCGGCTATACCACGCTGTTTGCCAGCAACGCACAACAAGCCGCCGATCTCGCGGCCATCTCATACCGCGTCAGTTCACTTTCTCTGATACCGGTTGCCAACACTATGGATGGCTTTGCCACCAGCCATATTCAAAGTGAAGTGAAACTTCCCGAGCCAGAACTCCTTAAGCAGTATCTTGGCGATCCAACCGACCGTATTCTGGCCCCCACCGAAGCACAACGCATGCTTTACGGCGCGAAAGGGCGCATCTGGCAACTGAACCAGTTTGTCGACAAATATCAGGATCAATTCTGGCCAGAGAACCTGACAGACCTCCATTGCTACATCGACGACAATCAACAGGCTATCGAACAGGACTCTCGTGGTGATTGGTTAGAATCAACCCTTGCTTATCTGCCTGATCACTTACATAAGAAGTGGCAAAGAGCCTGGCTGAATGCCTACGAAAAAGACACCCGTCAGCGGGTGCCCGCATTGATGGATACGCATAACCCCGGCTTAACCGGTGGCGTACAAAACCAACCAGACTACCAGGCCGGTATTGTCGACCATCGCAGTCATTTCCAGTGCGATGTACCTCGGTTTATCGAGCAGGCGATGCAAGAGTACGCGGCGCTAACGGGAAGGGTCTATGAACCAGTGATGAGCTACCTTTGTGATGACGCTGACTATGTCATTGTCGGGCTGGGTTCTGTCACCGATGATGCCGAAGCGGTCGCCACGCACCTTAGAGAACTGGGACAAAACGTCGGTGTTATTTCGATCAAACAATTACACCCGTTCCCCGAAGCACAAATCGTTGAAAAACTCGCGGGTAAAAAAGCCGTCACTATTCTTGAACGATGTGACGAAACGCGTCTGACGGCGCGAGTTTCACGCGCTCTGTTTAAGGCTCAGGAAAACGCACACTATCCTCGTCACAAAGGCATTAAAGCGCTGACGCACATTCCGATGATCAATACCGGTGTATTCGGGTTAGGCGGGCATGACCTGCAACCCAAACACCTGATCGCCGCCTACGACAACATGCGGGCAGAGAACATCAAACCCTTCTTCTATCTGGGTAGCCAGTTTTTCGACAAGAGCGCGACTGGCGAACTGAAACAGATACAGGACAGACTGCGTGCCGCCTATCCGGATACCGAACTGATGGCGCTGGAAACCGGTGAAAACCCGAGTCTGCTTCCAGAGTCCGCACTTCGTGTTCGCTTCCACTCCGTCGGTGGTTACGGCACCATAGCAACAGGTAAACTGTTGACCGACATCCTTGCCGGCGCACTGGGTCTTCACTCCAAATCGATGCCAAAATATGGCTCGGAAAAAAGCGGGGCCCCAACGAACTTCTTTATTACCCTGTCACCGGAACCGATCAAAATCACCAATGCCGAACTGCAGCAGGTAGAAGTGGTACTGTCCCCGGACCACAAGGTCTTCATGCACACCAATCCACTCGCGGGACTGAGTAAGAATGGCACTTTCATCTTGCAGACCCATCATAAACCTAAGCAAGTCTGGCAAGAGATCCCTGCATCGGCACGCGACTACATTCGAGACAACCATATCAATTTCTACATCGTTGACGCCTTTAAGGTTGCCAGAGAGCAGGCCCCTTCGGCCGATCTGGAAATTCGAATGATGGGAATTGCCTTCATTGGGGCATTGTGCGGCCACGCCAAACAGGTCACTCAGGGTGCCGATGAAGCACTAATGATAGAAAGAATTACCCAGCAAATCGCCAAGAAGTTTGGTGCTAAAGGAGAGAAAGTTGTAGAAAGCAATATGGCGGTCATCCGCGAAGGTATGCACGCTACTATGGAAGTTTGTTATCAGACGTTTGAAGACGTTGCTATTGAGGCCGATACGCAACCGACGACGGAAACACAACAGCCTGCTCAGGCCAGCTGTGGTCTGTTTGACCCGACTTACTTCAATAACATTGCCGGCAAACGCTACGCCGACGGCTCCATTGGGGAGGCTCCGGTCATCCCTGGCTCTGGCATGTTTATGCCCCCAGCCAGTGCTATTACCAAAGACAAAGGTCTGTTCCGGCTCAATGTTCCCAAATTCGATGCCAACAAGTGCACCGGCTGCATGGAATGTACCATCGCCTGTCCTGACGGCGCGATCCCGAATGCGGTTCACGAGCTGCATGACATCGTCTATGTGGCCATCGACAAACTCAATGTTCCACCATCACAAAGGGACAGCTTAAAACGGCAAATGCCGCCGTTACTGGATGGCGTGCGACATTATTATCGCAATGCAGCTAAAGGTGAGTCATTGCCACTTCATCAGGTTGTCGCCAATGTAGTGGATGGCATGAACTTCGACAGCCCTGCGGTGGCTCAACAGATTGCCGCGCTTTGTGTGGCACTGGAATCCCTACCGGTCAGTCGCACCAAACCTTTCTTTGATGCGATGGAAAAAGCCGTTCCGGGCAGCGGCGGCCTGTTCTCAGTTGCCATCGACCCAAGTAAGTGCAGTGGCTGCATGGAATGTGTCGACGTCTGTGGCCCGAACGCACTGGAAAAAGTCCGCCAGACTTCCGCAATGAACCGCCAGATGCATGAACTGTTTACCACTCTGGCCAGCATGCCTAATACGCCTACGCGCTTCCTGGAGCAGGGTATTAAGGACGCCAGTGAGTCCAAACGTCTGCTTTTGGATCGCAGTAACTATTATGCTATGAGTTCCGGTCACGGTGCATGTCGGGGCTGTGGAGAAGTCACCGCGTTAAGGCTGGTCACCTCTATAAACCGTGCGCTTCAGCAGCAGCGTTACCAATCACATATCCAGTCTCTTGAAACGCTCATCGATCAGCTTGAAGCGAAACTCGACATCGCAGTAACAGAAGGGTCAGATAAAACTCGAACTCAGCGCCTGATCCGCACCATAGAAACCCTGGAAAAACGTCTGTATCACTTCGAACATGGCCCGACTGGTCACGGTCCGTCAGATGCTCTGATTGCCAACGCAACCGGGTGTAGCAGCGTTTACGCCTCTACTTTCCCCGCTAACCCATACAATGACCCATGGGTCAACAGCCTGTTCCAGGATACCCCCGCTCTGGCGAAGGGCCTGTTTGAAGGTGAAGCTGCCAACCAGCTAGAGCAGTTCAAAGCGCTGCGTACCGCACGACTTGAGCTTGAAGACATGTACGATGAAAGCGTCCATGATCATCAGCTTCGCTATCTGGAATGGAATCAGCTCTCTGATCAAGAACTGGCGCTCCTCCCTACCGTGTTCAGCATTGGTGGCGATGGCGCGACTTATGATATCGGATTTGGTGCCTTGTCCAGATTGCTGACGACGAGTACGCCTATTAAAGTTTTTGTACTCAATACCGGCAGCTATTCCAACACCGGTGGACAGGCGTCTACCGCCAGTTTTACCGCTCAGGACTCCGATCTCAGCCGTTTTGGAGCAGCTCACAGCGGTAAAGAAGAGGCTCGAAAAGAACTGGGAATCATTGCCACCTTCCATCCTAAGGTCATGGTGGTACAGACCTCTACCGCACTTCAGGGACACTTTATGTCCAACCTGATGGAGTATCTGAATTATCAGGATGCCCCCGCTCTGTTCGACGTCTACACCCCTTGTATGGGCGAGCATGGTATTGCTGATGATGCCAGCACACGCCACTCACGTCTTGCGGTTGAGAGTCGGATGAGTCCGGTGTTTGTTCACGACCCACGTAAAGGAGCGACCCTGAAAGAGCGTTTCTCTATTGAGGGTAACCCAGAGGTGGACAAGGATTGGGCAACCCACACCATTAGCTATCTCGATAGTGACGGTATGACCCAGCTTAAGCAGGTGCCGTTTACTGCCGCAGACTTCGCTCTGTTTGAAGGTCGCTTCAAGAAACACTTCTCCAGGATCGAACAAGGCAGTGACACCGTCGAACTGGCGAACTATCTAAACTTGAGTACCCAGGAACGCGGCACAAAAGTACCGTTTATCTGGTCAACTGATGGCCAACAGCACTTAATTCAGCTGGCGGTCTCACCGTCTATTGTCGCGTTGAGTGAAGAACGCCTGCGTAACTGGCACATGCTGCAAACCCTCAGTGGGCAACACATTGTTCAGTTAGAACAAGGTTATCAAGCTCAACTGGATGACTGGAAACAGCGTTATCAGCAAGCTCTGGAAGCCAACGAACACACCATTGAATCCATTGCTAATGGCCTTGCTGAACTTGCTATGGTTGCCACACCAGCGAATACCATCGCGGTGAAACAGATCGATGTGGAGCAATCCAGCCCGTCTACCCTTGATGACTCTGCTCAGCCGCTGGTAGCCATAGACGAGGCGGATAAAGCACAATGCACCGATTGCAAGACCTGCTATCAGCAGTTAGGTGAGCTGTTTGAGAAAACCACCATAGTGGAGCATGGAGAAGCGAAAATTATCAGCCAGGTGATCCCGGGAGCATTGGACAAGGTCGCAGTAACTGACGAACTGGTGCAACGTGCAGCGCGAATCGCCGATGAGTGTGATGCAGAAATCATCCACTTCCACGCACCTTCTTCGGTGGAGGTATAGATATGGTCACAGCACTCACTCAATCTCAACGGGATTTGATGCTGAAGCGTATGGAACAAGACCCCCAGCGCTATCAACAAATGATCATCGAAGAGAGCATGCAACTGATTCAGAATACTCTGAAACAAGGAAACCTGTCTGCGGAATTTACAGCCAAACTGTGGGAGCTACTGCTGGCAGAAAATGACCTTAGCGTTGCCTTGCAACGTTATCTCTGGCGTATCCCACTCAAACAAAAAAGGGCATTTGTCAAAGGACTGGACCAACACCTCTCAGAACGTTATCCGATGTTTAACGGACTTTCTGAAGGCTGGCCGGGCAAAAACAATATTCCGCCATATGTGCGCCCCGCAGAAGAGCGCAGGAAAGATTTTGATCTAGTCAGCCAGGGCTACCTAGGCTACATGGGGCTCGGTTACTCATTGCGTGAAGTTGAGCTGTTCGTCTGGCTCGAAGTCCTGCGTGACAAGCAGTGTGAGGACAAACCTTGTGAAGTCGGTGTCCCAATGTGCGACCGCGACGGCAATCCAGCAGCAGAAGCCGATGGGGGCTGTCCGGTTAAGATCCACATTCCAGAAGTGTTGAACTTGATGGGCGAAGGCCGTTTCAAAGCGGCATTTGAGCTGATTCGTGACGCCAACCCACTGCCGAATGTCACCGGTCGGGTATGTCCTCAAGAGCTCCAGTGTCAGGGTGTGTGTACGCATAATGAGCGACCGATTGAGATTGGGCAACTGGAGTGGTTCCTACCCCAACGTGAGCGCGAGTTGTCTAATGGTGAACCACCGAAACCTGTAGCGTGTAATCCTTGGGTAGCAGCCAGCAAACCGCCGATTGCCATTGTCGGCTCAGGGCCATCTGGGTTAATTAATGCCTATCTACTCGCAAAAGCCGGTTACCCCGTGACCGTCTTTGAAGCGTTCCACGTACTCGGTGGTGTTCTGCGCTATGGTATCCCGGAGTTCCGCCTACCTAACCAATTGGTGGATGACGTAGTAGAAAAAATCAAAGCGCTCGGAGGCCGCTTTGTTACCAACTACATCGTCGGTAAGACCGCCACTCTGGCCGACCTTAAACGCGCCGGCTTTGTGAGAGTGTTTGTCGGAACTGGCGCGGGATTACCACGCTTCATGAACGTTCCGGGTGAGCACCTGCTTAATATCATGTCAGCGAATGAGTTCTTAACTCGCGTCAACCTGATGCACGCCAACCTCCCCGATTATGAAACCCCGATGCCAGAAATGGACAATAAGGAAGTGATGATCATCGGTGGCGGGAATACCGCGATGGACGCCGCACGAACCGCTCGTCGTCTTGGTGCCAACGTGACCATCGTCTACCGTCGAACCCAGCAAGAAATGCCCGCTCGTGTGGAAGAGCTGCATCATGCGCTGGAAGAAGGCATTATGCTCAAAGAGCTGCGCTCTCCCTGTCAGTTCAATGGGGATAAAAACCACCTACTGGCGACTGCCGATTTAGATATCATGGCGTTAGGTGAGCCCGATGCTTCAGGTCGTCGCAGACCGCAGTCCACTGGGGAAACGGAGCTCATGAAGGTTGATTTCGCTATCATGGCGCTGGGTAATAGCTCCAACCCAATCGTCAAAGACGCCAACCCTGATCTAAACACCTCAAAATGGGGTACTTTGCTGCTTAACAAAGGTTCACAAGAAACCTCGCTTGCTGGTGTTTACAGTGGAGGTGATGCCACTCGTGGCGGCTCAACGGCCATTAAGGCTGCGGGGGACGGTCAAGCGGCAGCTCGCGAAATCATGAGCACACTTGATTTCAACCTAAAAGAGGTTGAAGGGTTAGTTGCCCAGGCAAGCCACTATACTGAACTTGGGCAAATGCCGGCTAAAATCGTCAAACGTCGGCAAATTACCGACGAAATTGTCGAATTTACCATCAATGCTCCCCTTATCGCTCGTTCTGCAAAACCCGGTCAGTTTGTGCGAGTTCTTGCCGATGAAAAAGGTGAGTTGATTCCGCTGACACTGGCTGATTGGGATACCGAAAAAGGCACGATTGAACTAGTGATTCAGGGTCTGGGCAGCAGCTCCAAGCTGATAAACCAGATGCAGGAAGGTGATATCTTTGAGGCCATTGCGGGACCATTGGGGCAGGCGAGCAAAGTGGTCATTCACCAAGACAATCATCGAGTGTACTTCACCGCAGGTGGTGTGGGTCTTCCGGCTGTTCACCCCATACTGCGCGCACACCTCGAAATTGGTAACAAGGTCACGCTCATTTCAGGATTCCGGGGCGCAGCGCAGGCATTCTGGACTGAGCCTGGGGATAAGATCGAAACCCTGAAGGCTCAGTATCCGACGTTGCTGGAGGTCATTTATACCAGTAATGACGGTACGTTTGGTACGAAAGGCTTTGTCACCACTCCGCTTGAAGGACGCCTCGATGCACACAAAGCAGGCCAAGGTGAACCTATGGCTGAAGTGATTACCATCGGGCCGCCGTTAATGATGCGTGCCGTCAGTGACCTGACGCTGGATTATAAGGTGGAATGCGTGGCCAGTCTTAACTCCATCATGGTGGATGCTACCGGTATGTGCGGTGCGTGTATGGTCCCTGTAATGGAAGACGGAAAACTGATTCGTAAACATGCTTGTATCGATGGCCCAGAAATCAATAGTCATGTGATTGATTGGGACAAGTTCTTACCTAGGTTCAACCAATTTAAAGCTCAAGAGAAAAAAAGTCTAATAGATCATCAGCTTATTGATAATTAACTCACTTTGGTACGGTTACTCCTGTAGCCGTACCTTGTCGATATTTGAACTCAGATATATCTTCCAGTAATTCTTTACCGATGAGATATATCTAATCCTCTTATGAATCTGAGCTATAATGTAATTCAAACGTTACAAATGTTAAATAAAGCACTTACTCCAGACAAACGTTTAAAAGCAAATCAGGCAACAATATTTTGTCGCTCTAAAACACAGGAAACAGCGCGAACAGAGATTGTCATTAGAAAACTGCTCAAACCAAAGAAGCGAAAGCCGGTGTCATATTTTTGACATAAAAGCTTCACAAACTATAAATGAATGTCGTTTTTTTCATTATTATGTCATTTTTTCAACTAAAATAGTGCTAAGCGTTGCGTTTCACCGTCAGTTACTCGATTATCCCATTGCTGTTCGCAGAGAACTCTAGCGGCAGAGAGCTAGCTTAGTGGAGTAAGTCATGTACCAAATTGATTGCAGTAAAATCTGTACTGGCATAAGAGTTCAGTCTACATCAGACACATCCAGATTCGCTGAATTAGAATTCGTTTTTCAACCAATACAACATTCCACCACGGAAGATTTAGTTGCATATGAATTATTGTCAAAAGTATTGTCTCAAAGTGGTGATTGTTATGAAAATTCTGATTTTTTTGAAGATGTGGATAATGAACTTATAAAGAAAATTGTAGTCGCACAAGTACAATTCATTAATAAAATGTTTACAGAGCAATCTCATCTAATATCGTTAAATATTACATTTGACTGCCTTTTGGATAGTGAGTTCGTCGATAGTGTAATTGAACAATCATCGCGAACGATTGCATTTGAAGTAAATTCAACTACGTTTGAGTCTATGAACGACTGTGTGCTCCGTAATTTGGCCAAGTTAAGAAGGGCCGGGCACCAATTGTGGTTGGATGATTTTTCAATCGAACACTCTACAGCCAGTAGTACTTTTGGGCACTTGGTCTGGGATTCAATTAAAATAGATCGTTGCTACTTATTTGACAATGCGCTGTATCCTAATAAAATTTCTTCTGACATATTGAAGTTGAAACCACACACAAAGAATGGTGTGATTTTTGACGGAGTTGAGACTGAACTTCATTATCAATACCTCCGTCATAGTGAAATTAGTCTTCAAGGTTATTTGATTTCATACCCTCTAGATTGGCATTCTATTGACAGGACCAAAACCGATAAAAAACAAGAGGTTGGTTGTGGATACTGGTAACCTTGGTGTAGGCTCAAAAAAAATCATTTTTAAGAAAAAAAAGATGTCGGTAGATATTTTATCTATTGGCCACAAATTTATTCGGTTACTTCATTGTGAAGGTCACATCTCGACGCATAGTACAAACAAACCTCTTACCCATGGCGATTTAATATATATCCCATGCAACTCAAATTTCAACCTAAATTTAAAAGCCATTGAAGATAAACAGATAACTTTCGAAGTGGTTGAAATTGATAAAAGCACATTTACTAAGTTACTATCAAATTTCAGACCTGTAACGCCTTCATTGTCAACCCTCAATTCAACGGACAATAGGTGCAACTTGATTGAGTCTTATAACATACAAATATTATTTCAATCTATAGTAAACCTAGGGCTAAGATATGACGACAACTTAAACACTATGATACAGTCCCTAACTTTAAGTCTGGTATGTGAGTTAGTGAGAGAAAACCTGACCTGCCCCGTATTAGACACTAGACAAAGCATAACAGATAAGATGGTTGAATTACTTGCATTGGATTTGAAGTCAAAATGGAAACTTAACGACGTAGCTTTAAGAATGAATATGTCTAGTTCAACATTGCACCGAAGGTTAAAAGATGAAGGTGTTGAATTTAGTCGAGTATTAAATTCAACAAGATTGGAAATGGCGAGAAGAATGCTGACCTATAATTCTCAACCTATATCGCTTGTGTCAATTAACTGCGGCTTTGAAAGCCTTTCATACTTCAGTACTCAGTTCAAAAAGAAATACAAATTAACTCCGAGAGAATACAGAAAATCGTTGATAGCTTCAAAATCAATTCAAAGCAATATCGACAATATATAACCCGCTTCTTCAACAACCCTATACGTGGGGATGACAATGCATTCAAATAAAAACAACTTAATGTGTGTGGACGATATTTCCGAATCTGAAACGCTTGATAGCCTTAGCTTAATCACGGCCAATTCATTTTCATTAACAGGTGAGGTTCAAAACAACAAAAATCTCCTATTTGCAATCGTTCATCACAGTTCTAATGCTGTTGTTATTACAGATACAAAAAGAAGAATACTGTATGCAAATAAGAAATTTGAAGATATAAGTGGTTATAAGTTAGAGGAAGTGCTTTGGCAAAACCCTAGAGTACTCAAGTCTAAAAAAACACCAAGAAGTACTTATCAAGACATGAACTCGTCACTTTCACAAGGAAAAGACTGGCACGGAGAATTCATTAATACGCACAAAGACGGAACAGAATACATTGAGAAAGCTACTATCACCATCATACGTGATAACTCTGGAAAATCACTGTACTACTTGGCAGAAAAAACCGATATTACTGCACTTAAAATCGCCCAAAAGGAAATCTATAGCTTGGCTTACTATGACACGCTAACTGGGCTTCCAAATCGAACCCATTTCGTAGAAAAGTTAAATGAAAAAATTGCCACTATTGATGATAACTACGAAGTAAGATTCTCAGTGCTTTTTGCCGACCTGAATCGCTTTAAGACCATTAATGATACCTGTGGCCACCTCTCCGGAGATATGGCACTACGAGAAGTTGCCCGCCGATTTAAAAGTGTCATAGGAGGGGAGGACATCTTAGCCCGAATAGGTGGTGATGAATTTATTTTAGTTCACGACCATACTTCAGGAAGTTGCCCCAGTGAACTAGCAAGGAAACTGTCAGACAGCCTATTAGAACCATTATCTATTCATGGTAATGACCATCACGTAGGAGTGAGTATAGGAAGTGCAAGCTATCCTGATGATGGAGTCACCCTTGAACAACTTTTGCAATTCGCGGACATTGCAATGTATGAAGCAAAATCTTCTAATCGCTTCTACTATGCGTATAAGGATGCAACTGGATCACAGTCGCAACGCCAGTTTTACATTACTACTCGCATAGAAAAGGCTATCGATCGAAATGAATTGTATTTGGTTTACCAACCTAAGATCGACTTAAAAACGAAACAAATTATAGGAGCCGAAGCTCTGTTGCGTTGGCGCGAACCTGAACTTGGTGTAGTAAGTCCTGCTGAGTTTATTCCTATAGCCGAGCGATGTGGTTTTATGAACGATATTGGTTTTTGGGTGATCGAACAAGTATGCTGTCAGCTAAAAAAATGGCAAGAAAGTGGTGTTCACTTACCGGGAAGTTTGGCCGTGAATCTATCTATCCAGCAGCTAGATCACTCAGATTTCCTTCCCATCATTACAGCTATTTTAGATAGGTTTGACGTTTACCCAAAGCATATTGAGTTGGAAGTTACAGAGTCAATGCTTATGACCAATCCACAACAGACATCAGAAATGTTGGCGATGCTCGCAAAGTGTGGATTTACTATTTCTATTGACGACTTTGGCACCGGATACTCTTCCTTAGCTTACTTAAAAGATATTAATGCTAGTGTCCTAAAAATCGACAAGTCATTTATCGAAGGCGTGAGTTCCAAAACAAATGCTAAGACAATCGTGGAGTCCATTGTACAAATGGCTCATAATTTGGGTATGACCGTTGTAGCAGAAGGCGTTGAAGACAAATTACAAGTCAGCTTCCTGAAGGATATTGAATGTGATATTGCTCAGGGCTTCTTCTTTTCTAAGCCGATGAACGCTCAGAAATTTGAACGATATCTATCCAACTTAGAGAGTAAATGATTGTCTACCTTCGTTATAAAGTCATAGCTCGTAACTGATAGACATACCCAACCTATTATTATTGCCATAGTCGTCTTCCGATATCGCACCGAAAAAGTTGAACGAAGCATGAACGTTGATTTTGTAACTCATTCCCATTCCACCCCAATAACCTCGATAGTTGTCTGAACCGGCTGAGCCACCCGCGAAGCCTAGGACACTCCAATCCGAGTTTTCTATAGGTCGAATACCAAACATTCCCAAGTAACCGCCGTGACTTTGGCTTCGCATTAGTACGTACTCGTTATCGACCTCTTCTGAAGGCACCGCCATTTTTCCATCGTTATAGCTATAACCTGCCATGGGAAATAACATCCACCCTGCTGGGGAAATATCGAAGTAACTTAGCGGAACATAGGTGCCAATACTGTAGTTATTACGGTAGCTGTCATTGTCATAATCAGTACGGCTAAAGTTGAAGTTTACGATCCCTAAATCAAACAACCATGAGCCACCTAAGCGCCATTCTCCGGTTTCGTTGTATCGTGCGTTGATCATCCTCGCTTCATCAAGGCCGATTGAGCCCGATACAAACGCAGAGTCTGAATAGCCTGCCCCTAATTTGGTGACGATCTTGGTTGGATCTTCATGATGCTTTTCTTTGGCCGAGACTCCCGTTACCACCAACAACCCCATAACCGTCACAAAGCCAAAAGCTCTGACAACCGATGAAAACAGACCATTCTTTTTCATTACGCTTTCTTTCTAATTAAAAAACAAAAATGCCCCTCACAACTGTGAGAGGCCAGCTTTCGGTGAAGCTACTCAGTTAGTAGGCGTAACTGATACTTAGGACATGAATACGGTTGGTATCGACACTGCCGGTAAAATAAGGAACCGTATCTCCAGGGCCAGTGTAGGTGACATCTTGAGTGCCCATATTGCGGTATTGATATGCGATACCGATTCGATGGCCATTTGAACGCTCTTTTTCTGCACCAAGACCTAATGACCAGTTTGCTCCGATAGGTAGCGCAGGGGTCATTTTGTCAGTGTCATACATTTTCGAGTCGTAACGGATACCGCCCTGGTAGGTCCAATCATGTTGAGAATACGCGAGCGCTGTACCCAAGCTATAAACGTTGTTTGCGGCATCATCAAATTGTGACCAGAACTCAACCCCCGTCATCGCTTTGAAGGTCAACTCGTCTGAGATTTTATGCTGAAGACCTAAGTCTAAACGGGATGGCCAAGTTAGATCTTGCTCAATCGGTACGATGTCATTTCCATTAATGGAGACATCTATATCAGCAGAGTCATGCTTAATACGATGTTTATAGTTAGCAGATAGATAGGTCGATTCAGAAAGATCATACATTGCTGAAAGCATAAAACTTAACGCAGTAGAGCTTCCAGAAGCATCAATATTGGTAGCATTACCGGTCTCAAAAGATGTCATGAGATGCTGGACAACAACCGCACCACCCAACGACAACTTTTCATTTGCTTGATAAGCAGCTGCCAACTGAAGGTTGAGTGCTTCCTGTGATATAGAATCAACAATACCACCGCCAACCAATCCTTCGTCGTACTCCATCCCAAGACCACCATCACCATGTAACGACGCACCCAACACCCAACTATCATTCACACGCTGCGCATAGGCCAGGCTTGGTACCAAAGAACGTGTTTTACCACTGGTCGAAAGATTGGTATCGCCTGGACCTTTGCCATTGTGTTCTGTATGAGCATCCAAATATTGAACACCAATAGAAAAGCTGTTGTCATCAATAGCAGTCAAGCCTGCCGGACTGGTGATGGCCGCACTGGCGTCTGTACGATTGGAGGCATTACCCACCCCTGCAGAAGACACACTGTCGAACGTGGCAATTTCATGTAGAACAATGCCACCAGCAAAAGAAGAAGAGGAAAATGCAGCAAGCAGCAACGCTGCCAAAGGGGTCTTTTTCATGGTAAGGAACTCATTATTTACAGTGAGGCCATTGTAATGAAATGATTATTCACCATTGCACTGCGAGTGCATCCCTTCCCTGTTGCTGATATTCGCTGGCGATAATGTCAGGCAAGTCAACTTCAGGCACACCTCACGCATCGGGGTGCGCCATAAAAGTTAGATTTGATAATTGAATTCAATACGGTGTTCGCCGTCTTTGAACTGACTGTATTCGGTCCAGTTGGCAAAGTAACGCACATTAAAGCGTGGCGTAAACTGATAAGAAGCCGCCACTTCATGGGCCAGTACCGAAGACTCGCCATTGAACCCTGCTTCGGTATACAAGGTTGAACCGGACAAGGTAGTCATCCACATTGGGTTATAGTTCAGCCAGATCTTGTCTGTTATCTCAATTTTGGTATAGGTACCGACCAGACCAAACGTCCCTGGCACAGAATAACCACTAATGACTTCACCATTATCGCCCAACGCATTATTGGCGAACGCAACCCCTACGCCTGCCAACGGATAAAACTGCACCGGACCAAACTTAGGCAGTGCCTGAATAAAACTATAAGACAGACTGCCTGCCTCAGCGTTAAAGTCATAATTGGCGTCGATTTGCATGCCCCGGCCGTTAGTCATATCCGCTTGAAAACGGCGGAATCGCATGCTGTCTACACTGTCGTTCGCATCGTCCCGAAAACCTAGGGTTTCACCAAGAGCCCCTTTAATTTCCAGTACATTCATGCCCATGGTCGTTTCACTGCCGGTATCAAAAGTCTGGCCCATTTTGAAGTTCAATCCCCGGTCGGTAATACCTCCGCCAAGCTGGGTATAGACCGCCAGTGGATCAGACATATCCTGAACCTGACTGTCTTCACTAGCGATAGCTACAAAGTTAGTGCTAACCAGCACCGTCGCCAGTGCGATTGCTTTTTTCATAGAATACTCATCCGTTTATTGTTTAAGTGGAACAGAAAGGAAGAGAGCTATGCTATTAAGCGACACGTAAGTCGGTTGCACTGGGAGTGCATAAGCGGCGTTTTGATAACTCTATTAATGAATTAGTGACACAGATTACAAATTAAAACCTGTTGACCGAATCTAAGACTGAATGATAACCGTAGGCTATGACTCATATAACTGAGAGCAGCTACATCACCGTTGGGTCGGACGGTACAATTTTAATTCAACGCCCTGTGGGCTGACACAATCCATCCTGACGAGTAAGAGGCCTTTGATGAACTTCCATCATGTACTGAAAAGACACTATCTGACGAATGAGGCGCTGTCAGAAAAACTGATTCAGCAAGGGCGTATCGTTTCCCTGCCAAAAGGAAAGTTTCTCTTTTTTCAGGAACAAATGGCGGATTTTGTGGCCATTCCACTCGACGGCGTGTTGGGCTTTTACCCTGCCATCGATGAAGGTATCACTCTGATCTACAATCTGATTACCCCTGGGATAATCATTAATGATGTGCCATTCATTCTGGGGGGAGGCAGTCAGGCAGACATCCAGGCGGTCACCGATTGTACCGTGCTGTTACTGCCCTTTTCTGCTGTCGAACAACTCATGGGTACCTGCTGCGAATTTTCGAAAATGCTTAACCTCTCGCTAGCCCGCAAGCAACGTTTCTGCCTTACCCTGTTCCAGCTTCGCGGCGAAAAAAATATCCAGCGGAAAATTGATATGGCTCTGGCGGCTATCAGCGTCGCAACCAGCGATGGCTCTATCCCGCTGAACATCAGTACACTGGCTTCACTTTTGAATATGTCACGCAATACGGTGGGACGGCATATCAACCAAGCTCTACTGACAGGTCAGATCGTTAAATCGTCAACTGGCTACCGGCTTGTTGAAAACCGCTCCGTGGCCGCCTAGAGGCCACCCTGATACAGGAGGGACACTAGTTGCTTGTACATCAGAAGATATCTAGTGTCCCTGCCGATACCAGGATACCCGCACTCGCTTTTCGTGTGTTTTGTAGCTGCAATTTATAATACCAAACGTCCAACGCCGCATTGCACTTACAGTGCAATCGAGGAAACAGCGAAAAGTTTCATGGTTCAATGAATCAAATGCCCGCACTGACATAGCTTATACCTATCAATAAAACAGGTTTAATTGATTTTAATTCTCATTACCGGTCATCCATACTCTAGTCATACCGATGAACTGAGTGAGAACAACCATGATTAAAACACTTCGCTTTGCCAGCATACACTTTACTATCGCCTTCACTGTGGCTTACCTGCTGACCGGTGAAGTGTTGGTTGCCAGTATGATTGCTATGCTGGAGCCAGCGGTAAACACCGTAGCATTCTACTTTCATGAAAAGGCGTGGCAGAAAAATCGTCTGCTGAACACACTAGGGCGCAATGAAGCCGTCAAAACCGCCTCTTTCGCGGTTGTCCATTTTTCGGTGGCCTTTGGCGTGGTGTATATGCTGACTGGCGATGTATTAGCGGGGGGTGTTATGGCCGTATTAGAGCCGAGCATCAATACCATTGCCTACTTCTTTCATGAAAAGTCATGGAACAAGAAGCACCCACATGGTTGTCTTTCCCATTAATATACCAGACTCAACTCAACGCTACTCCGGCACGTTTAGAAATGCGATGGCTAATGAGCCAGGGTGGCTAAGTTGTCCGCAAAGCCACCACTAGAAATGAGAGGGTTTTGATTACTTCAGGTTGATAGTCTTGGTCATTCCGGCTTCAGCATGGCCAGGGATGTTACAGGCAAATTCCACTTCTTTTTCTCCGTGGAAATGCCACAACAATTGCCCAGCTTTACCCGGTTTGACGTAGACCACATTTCCCATGCCGTGATGATCATGAGCCCCTGACATGGATTTCATCATTTCACGATGTTCCAGTTGTTCTGCAATCGAACCGATGGAAAACTCATGGTCCATTTTGCCAGTATTCATGACAACAAACTGCACCACATCATTAGGCTCAATCGTCACATCACGCTTGAAAGTTACCTTCATATCATCACTTAAGATCACATGAACGACTTTATCTGGCTTTGCACCGGTGGCAGGCATTCCAACGGCGGACATCCCCTCCATATTCATCATATTGCTATGATCCATTTTTGAATGGTCCATAGTCTCCTGATTCATATTGGAGTGATCCATATGTGCATGACCAGAGCTATCAGCCAAGACGTTTGAAGACGCAACAACAAGAGCCAGAGTAATCAGTGTTTTTTTCATCTTTGTTTCCCTTTTGAATTCAGGTGCACCAACTCATTTCATACGAGTTGGTGCGTGATTTAGTTTTGGATCTCTCTCGATTTCCACAGTTTATAAATCGCTGGTAACACCAGCAAAGTAAGCAAAAGCGCTGACGCCATACCACCAATCATAGGCGCCGCAATACGTTGCATCACTTCGGATCCGGTGCCAGTACCATACATAATTGGAATAAGGCCAATAATGACAGTCAACACGGTCATCATGACCGGACGAACACGCAGCCCGGCACCTTCACGAATGGCATCGGTGAGCATATCTGGGGTAAGTGGTAACCCGCTCTCCTGGGCTAATAACTTGCGTCCATGCCAGGCCTGATTGAGATACACCAACATAATCACGCCAATCTCCACCGCCACACCCGCCAGGGCAATAAATCCAACCCCTACAGCAATAGAGAAGTTGTAGCCGAGGTAATGCATCAACCACAAACCACCAACCATCGCCAGGGGCAGAGTACCCATAATAACTAGCACCTCGCCTAACCGTCTGAAGCTGAGATACAACAGCAGCACGATAATGGCCAGGGTGACTGGCACCACTACACTCAATCGCTCCTTTGCGCGTTCCATATATTCATATTGACCAGACCAGGTCAGCGAATAACCGGCCGGCAGCACCAGTTGATCGGCAACCACTCGCTGTGCTTCTGATACGTAAGAACCGAGATCCCGATTCGCGATGTCCACAAACACCCAGCCGTTAGGGCGAGCATTTTCGGTTTTGATCATCGGCGGGCCGTCTTCATAGCGAATGTCAGCGACATCCGCCAGAGCGATACGGGCACCATTTGGCGTCACCAGTGGCAAATTCTGTAGTTTCACAACAGAGTCGCGGTAGTCTTGGGGATAACGTACATTGATAGGATAACGCTCTAACCCCTCGACGGTTTCCCCAACATTCATACCGCCGACGGCCGTTGAGATCACCTGCTGAACGTCATTAACATTCAGCCCGTAACGTGCGGCGGCAAGTCGCTTAATATCAATGGTTACATAACGTCCACCGGCAACCCGCTCCGCATAGACCGAGACTGTCCCTTCAACCGCATTAAGAATCGGTTCAATGTTGGCGCCAATCTCTTCGATAACCGCAAGTTCGGGCCCTGCTATTTTGATGCCTATTGGTGTCTTAATACCGGTCGCCAACATATCAATACGGGTCTTAATCGGCATCACCCAAGCGTTGGTCAGCCCTGGGAACTGAACCAGATCATCAAACTCTTTACGCAACGAATCCGTGGTGACACCTTCACGCCATTCTGATCTTGGTTTCAGTTGAATGGTGGTTTCTATCATCGTCAGTGGCGCCGGATCCGTCGCTGTTTCGGCACGACCAATCTTGCCCCATACCGTTTCGACTTCTGGCACCGTCTTAATCAGCTTGTTGGTTTGCTGCAATAATTCGCGTGCTTTACCAATAGAGATACCCGGATAAGTCGTCGGCATGTACATCAAATCCCCTTCATCTAAAGGAGGGATGAATTCGCTGCCTAACTTGCTGGTCGGATAGTAAGCCGAGCCCATCAAAGCAATGGCCACCACAATCATCGACTTGGGATAGCGCAAGCTGAGGTTAAGCATAGGGCGGTATAGGGCGACCAGAGCCTTATTCACCGGGTTCTTATGCTCAGGAAGCACCTTACCGCGAATAAAGTATCCCATTAACACCGGCACCAGGGTGATCGCTAAACCCGCTGCCGCCGCCATTGCATAGGTCTTGGTATAGGCAAGCGGAGAAAACATTTTGCCTTCTTGACCTTCCAGCGCAAACACCGGTACAAAACTCAGGGTGATGATCAACAACGAGAAAAACAGCGGAGCACCCACTTCTTCGGCTGCTCGACCTATCACCTGCCAACGATTTTTGTCCGTCAGCGGCGTCTTCTCAATATGCTTATGGACGTTTTCGATCATCACTATCGCCCCATCCACCATGGCACCGATGGCAATGGCGATCCCCCCCAACGACATGATATTGGCGTTGATTCCTTGCCAGTGCATGACGATAAAGGCCGATAGAATGCCAACTGGCAAGCTGATAGCGATGACAATCGATGAACGAATATGAAATAAGAAAAGCGCACAGACGATAGCAACAACCACAAACTCTTCCGCCAGCTTTTTCCAAAGGTTTTCAATGGCGGCATCGATCAGAGTGGAACGATCATAGGTGGGAACAATCTCCACCCCCTCAGGAAGACCACGCTGTAGCTCCTCCAGCTTAACTTTTACGTCTTCAATCACCTGACTGGCGTTTTCACCAAAGCGCATCACGATGACGCCACCCACCGCTTCGCCTTCACCATTAAATTCCGATATGCCACGACGCATTTGCGGGCCTAAATCAATATCGGCAATATCACCCAATAGCAACGGCGTTCCTTTACTGGTGACTTTTAACGGCAGCGCTTTGATATCATCAATACTAGTCAGGTAACCCGTGGTACGGACCATATGTTCCGCTTCACCGACTTCTATCACCGAAGCCCCTGTCTCCTGGTTTCCGTTCTTGATCGCCATGTTGACTTGTTGCAACGTCAGGTCGTAAGCACGCAATTTGGCAGGATCAATCTGTACCTGATATTGCTTGACCATCCCACCCACGGTAGCCACTTCAGACACTCCGGCGACGGTCTGAAGTTCATATTTCAGGAACCAGTCCTGAATACTGCGTAGCTCAGCTAAATCATGTTGACCCGTTTTGTCTTGCAGTACATAGCTGTAGATCCAGCCCACCCCCGTTGCATCGGGTCCAAGGGTCGGCTTTGCCTGTGCTGGTAAGTTGGGCGCGACCTGACTTAAATACTCCAACACCCGCGATCTCGCCCAGTACATGTCGGTATCATCGTCGAATATTATGTAGACGTACGAATCACCAAAGAAGGAATAACCTCGAACTGTTTCCGCGCCCGGCACGGCGAGCATGGCTGTGGTCAGAGGGTATGTAACCTGATCTTCCACCACCTGCGGTGCCTGTCCCGGGTAACTGGTCTTAATAATGACCTGAACGTCGGACAGATCCGGAATAGCATCAACAGGCGTGTTCTTCACGCTGTAGAGCCCTGCCAGCGTCAGAAAGCAGGTCGCTACCAAGACTAGAAATCGATTGCTGATGGACCAGCGAATAATGGCTCCAATCATGGATGACTTCCTCCATGCTGAAGATCAATAAGCACGTAGTCCGAGCCCTGTTTAGTCACCAGGAACCGTACCACTTCGCCTTCAGAGAAACCCGCCAGATCAACTTCTCCATTAGTGGTGAAGTTCATCTCTCCCGGCTCCCAGCCCCATTCTGAAACAGCGTCATGACTGAGCGTAATCATGCCAAAATCTGCCATCAGCATGGTGATACTGCCATCAACCCAAACCTCACTAACCACGGCTTTATCACTGACCTTGATGTCCGTGACGGTGTATTGCCCCGATTCGGTTTTTGCCATTTCAAACTCAATATGCTGACCCGTTGCCAGTGCGGCAATATCCACGTCTTTTTCAACATTAAAGTCCATCGTCATTCCCGGCCAATTCCATTCCGGTACCGGCTGGTGATTAATGGTCAACATATTGTGACCCGCCATCACATTGGTGATCTCTCCTTGCGCCCAGACCGTCTCAGCAGGTGGTTCTACACCATTGATGCGGGACAAGTCAGCGCTCTGGCTTGATTCAGAATCCAACATAAACTGAGCCGATGTCACCACAGTGTCTTCGAGCGTTAACCCTTGCAATACTTCAACCCGATCTCGTGCTTCACGTCCAATCTCGATGCGAGCCGAACGATATTTGCCTTCACCTTCAGACAGTACTACGCGGGTCATGCCTCCTGAGCGAATCACACTAGAGCGAGGGATGGTCAGTACCGACTGCTCGGTTATTGGCTGCAGTGCGATGTTGGCAAACATATTGGGTTTAAGCTGATAATCCGGGTTGGCAAACTTCAACCTGACTCTGAGCGTTCTTGTTGCGGGGTCCAGGATCGGATAGACATAATCGATCTCACCTTGCCACTCTCGACCCGATAAAGCATCCAGCGTCATCGTTGCCTGACTGCCAGCTTTGATCCACTCAGCCTGACGTTCAAAGACCTCAGCATCTACCCATACTTCGTCAATGGGCCCTGCACTAATGACCGACTGAGCCGGTGATAGATACCCCCCTTCACGAATATTCAACGTTGCGACAACGCCGTTACCTAACGCTTTAATATCAATCGTTTGAGAGGCCTTACCCTGTCTTACGATTTGACGGATCTGCTGTTGATCCACACCAAGTGTCGTCAAACGTTCCGTTGCACCACGAATCAGGCTGTTTCTGCCGGTTCGATGCGCATTGAGAAGCTCTTCCTGTGCTTTGACTAACTCAGGCGAATAAAGCTTGAACAACACATCGCCCTTATTCACTCTCTCGCCCACAGCGTTGATATACAACTTCTCAACCCAACCAGAAACACGAACATTGGTCTGCCACAATCGGCTTTCATCAAAAGCGATATATCCGACGGTCTCGATACGCGGAGATAGCTTCTCCTGCTTTACGACTTCGGTTTTCACTCCGAGATTGTTTTCCACTGCGGGATTGATTTTTACCGTACCCGGCTTATCGTTGGCTCCGCTCAGATCATCGGCATACACAGGGATGAGATCCATTCCCATGGGAGATTTACCGGGCTGGTCCCGCTTGTAGTTGGGATCCATCGGTGCCACCCAATAAAGTGGCTCATCGGCTTCCTTACTCTCTGTGTTGCCAGACATGCTCGACATATCATGACCACCTAAATACTGAGTTCCAACGAACCCGATGCCTGCACCAACGGCCAGTGCTAATAGCGCTACATTTAGCGTTTTCATGGTTTAGTACCTTCTCAGAATTATTGTTGTTTTGACGGAGTAGCCAACGTGGGTCTTTCAGCTTGATAGTTGAAGCCGCCTAAAAAATAGGACAAGTTGCTGTTAACCAGACTCAAGTCGGTTTCCAGCCTCAATGCCTCGATTTCAATGGCCAGCTCATCACTTGCTGCAGTAATCACATCACTAAATTGCGCGGTGTTGTTCTCATAACCCCGTTCAACCGCTCTGGTTCTGGCTTCCGCTTGTGGTAGCAAGGTTTGCTGATAACGCCCAAGGCGCTCGGCAAGATTCTGCCTGTCCATCACTAACGCACTGACATTGGCGTTCATTTGAGAAAGTAAGGCATCTTTACTGGATTTTGAGGCGACAACCTGATATTCGGCAGCCGCATGATTTTTGTCCTGACGATTGCCAGTAAACAGAGGAATGTCCATGGTGACGTAGGCACTGACCAAATCCGGTGCCGGCTCGCCACGCATATTATTGGCACGTCGATGCGCATACATCGCCTCAACGCCAAACTGGGGTTTATAGGCTTCTGCCGCAATCGCCACCTGCGTTTCACTGGTTGCGATCTGGACGTCAGCCATGCGAGCCATTGGATGTTGGTTCAGCAACGCATAATAGCCTGAGTGACTTTGAGCAGAGAGTCTGCTGTCGAGCAGGGTCCAGTCCGAGGTGGTGGAGGCATGAATGGTTGGCTGACTGGCCAGCCATTGACTTCCCAGCCACTCCGACAACTGCGATATAATGCGGGTTTGCATCTGGCGATTGGCCTGGATTTTTTCATCCAGCCTGCTCACCTGAAGCTGGGCCTGGATAAGATCCTGAGACTCGCTATTCCCTATCGCATAGTTTGTCTGAATGAACCGCTCCATTTCCTGCATCAGTTTCTGATTTTCAGTCAGCACTCGCTCTGATTGCTGTTGAAAGCCCAGCTCATGCCATAGTTTGGCGATGCTGTTAGCGATTTCGAGCTCTCGTACGTCTACCTGGTACTCAATACCATCGGCCTGTTTCTGCGCTTTCTGATTTTGCAGATCCAAAGTTGAGCCGCGACCAAACTGTTGCATCAGACCAACAGACACATTGGTCATTGGATCTTCATCAAGTCGAAAACTGTCAGTTGGCAATCCACCGACACCGACTTTAAGCACAGGGTCTTTTAGCGTTGCGCTGGCAATGCCAGACTGTCGCATAGCTTCCGACTGAGCAAAATACTGAGTGCGGTTTGCATCATTAGCTATAGCAAACTCTATCAATTGCTCCAGAGTTGTTGATGTTTGCACCACTGATTGCGAATGACTGTTGCCACTTAAGTTACTCGCAAAAGACATCGCTGGCGTTGTAAGCGCTACGCTTAGTGCAAGCGTAACCATATTGATGGATTTATTCACGATAATTCCCAATCTCATATGCTTTGTTACAAGCATAGTTAAACGGCTTCCTAGAGGGGACTAAGAAGAAGTAAAAATTAAGATTGGATTAAGCTTGAGGGGGCCGTTCGAGATCGGTAATTCTGGAAACTGCAACAGACACAACGTCGGTTACACGCTTGGAATAGAGAGAAACGTGGATACCATGCATGAGATCGGCACTGATCACACCAACACTGTTTGCGCACGTGGCGCTGCAACAACTGTGCATTGAGTCACTATCGGCACATTCACTGCTCGATTCTGCCATTGAAGTGTGATGAGAGTTCTCTGACGCGTCTGCCATTGAGCCACAGTCCATCATCGTGCTGTGCTGTGAAGCCGGTGTCATGTCGGAAGAAAACGCCATTGCGGGCATGCTAACAGCTAGCGTTGATGCAAGTAGCGCGACAACACTGATTAGCGATATCCAGGTTTTTCTGACAAGACTTAGATGCATGGTCAACCGAAAATGATAAAAACGATGCCATTATAGACCTTCCCCCTAGGGGAAGGTCAAGGTTTGCAACATCAATAGTCAATGATTTGTCGAATCATCACATAAAAAAGCCACGCACTGATCAATATGAAAGCGTAGGTGACTATCGGATTACCGCAAACATTCTCGCACAAGTGAATTTCAACGAATGAACAACTCGGTTTTGACAATTGGGAGAGGCAAACCGCCAACAGTAAAAAATTCATGCGACAGAATCGTAATTACCGTCAGCAAGGACTTTTTCTCACCTCGTATCGTCACTTTCCATTTATCTGATGGTACAGTACGAATTCGGCACATTAGCAAGGGAGGATATAATATGGATAAATTTCTAGAGTTGCTGGCGACAAAACCAAATGAAGTCATGTTTGAGCAGACGATGCAAGTTATTGACGAACATTTTGAATTTACCCCAGTCAGCTTTGTGAATGGAGAAACTGAAAATCAAGCAGGGCAAAATAATGGTTCTTGTAAGATTTTTGCTTTCGCTCAGATGCAGAGGTTAGATGAGTCGTCAACTCTGGCCTGCTTTGGTCAGTTTTATCGTGACGACGTTTTAAAGAACCCAGAGGGTAGCGATCATGCCAACATCCGCAATTTTATCCAACACGGATGGGCAGGCATTCGCTTCGATGGTACCGCCTTAACAGCAAAATAAGCTTGTAACGTGAGTCTGTAAAAAATACAGGCCAATACAACAAACCATTGGCAAAAAGTTAAGTCTTGCTCACCTTAGAGATTAAGTTGAGCAAGATTTGATTGATTTCCTTTGCCTCCCACATCAAAAAGTAGAGAGTGAGTCAATTGCGACAGAATCACTCGGTGATTACAAGCAACAGCGTTTCTTCATAACTCATTTTTGGACATTTCTGAGTTTGGATTGTCGGCAGAAATCTACCCTTCGGATAACTTCTAGCATCCTAAAACGTCAAAGACCACCGTTGTCGGCGGTGGTCGGCGTGATAGGAAATGGGCATAAATGAGCAAAAGCATTTTTAAGTAATATGAACATCAACGCATGACCACTCACACTAGGTGCATAATTCTAGCTTCTCAGGTGTGCTCCTTGATAGTTCCGCTTCCAACCATTGTTGAAACTGCTCTTCTTTGATTTCCAGTTCTTGTGATTGCCGTAATAGAACGTAATTATGTCCTGACGAGGTAAAACCAAAAGGAGCAATAAGCCTTCCATCTTTCAGATCATCAGCAACTAATGGAAATGAGCCGATCGCTGCCCCCAGACCATCAACCGCGGCCTGTATACAGAAATAAAAATGATCAAATGATTGGTTAGACTTATTCTGGTAAAAGTCATAGCCTGATGCCGCTACCCAATTATTCCAAGCATGTGGACGCGTCTTACTATGCAGTAACGTTATGTCCTCATGATTACTTTGGATCATACTCCAGTATTCAGGAGACATCACTGGGCCAACCCATTCTTCAACCAACTTATGCATCACATAGTCAGAGGGGATATCAAAATCATCCCGCCTAATTGCCATTGATAACCCGGCTTCACCCAAAACCACCGGGCCGCCTGCTGTCGACAAACGGATATCAACCCCAGAGCTTTGATAGAAATTAGAAAGTCTTGGCATGAGCCAGCGCATGGTTAATGTTGGTTCACAGGAGATCTCAAGATAATTACCCGTTGTTTCTTTTAGCTTATTGATTCCTGTATCTAATGCATCAAAGGCTACACTGGTGTATTGCTTGAGCAATTCCCCTTCCGGAGTAAGGCTCATTCCCCGGCCATTCTTACAAAACAATGCCTTAGACAGGTGAGTTTCTAACAGTTTTATCTGTTTACTCACTGCTCCGTGAGTTATGTGTAGCTTATCTGCTGCTTCACTGTAACTGGAAGACTCTGCTGCAATATGGAAAACATGAAAGGCTTTTAGGTGTCTCATTTGTGACTTTTTCTCACATTAACTATGCATTTTTTTCGATTATAACTCGTTCAGTAATCATTACAATGGCGACAAGTTAAAGGTGCAAAGAGAGTGGATATGGAAATAATAAGTTATGCAATTCTAGGTCTGTTAATCGTGATAAGCCCCGGTGCAGACTTTGTATTAGTGTTCAAAAATAGCCTTAGTAGTGGACGGAAGGCAGGACTAATGACTGGACTAGGCATTGGCCTTGGCATTTGTATTCACATTACCTACTCAATACTCGGGATTAGTCACTTATTATCACAGAACGCGGCTATCTTCAGTATGATTAAGTACGCAGGTTCAGCGTATCTAATCTATCTTGGCCTCTCAGGATTGTTTAGCTCTAAACTTGTAATTGACATTGAGAACGAAAATCCGACAGGTAGCAGTGCTAAGAAATATTTTGCACAGGGTTTTCTTTGTAACGCACTGAACCCTAAAACAATATTGTTCTTTCTCAGTGTATTTAGTCAACTCGTGTCACCGGAAAATGACAACAACTTACTCTTTGTGTTGATATGTGGTTTATACATCACGTTACTACACGTTGTTTGGTTTTGCTTTTTGGCATTTCTTGTTACATCTACCAAGGTTTTAAGTATCTTTCAGCAATTTGGTCGCAGAATAAATCAGGTTTGCGGAGCGGGGCTTGTGACCTTTGGTGTAATGTTATCTGCCAACAATTAGTCAGACATTGAACGTAAACTTCTTTATTAAGCATAACTAACCCAAGTAAATATCAGGAAAAAATAATGACTAACGCAATAAATTTAAAAGACAAATTTGAAAAATTTAATGATTTTTGGTCACCTCGTGTTATCTCAGAAATGAACGACTATCAAGTAAAACTGGCAAAATTTGAGGGTGAGTTTACTTGGCATGACCACAAAGATACCGATGAGCTATTTTTGGTTATCTCCGGCTCTATGCGTATTGAGCTTCGAGATGGTTATGTCGAATTAAATGAAGGAGAAATGTACATAGTCCCTAAGGGAATTGAGCATAAGCCAGTTGCAGAAAAGGAGTGTCACGTAATGCTTATTGAGCCTAAAGGTGTAGTCAATACTGGTGATACAGATAGTAGCCTAAAAGCTGAAAACGACGTTTGGATTTGATCGGTAAAGATCCGCTTATCTTTACTTTGGGATAAGCGGAAGCTACTCTGAATAGCTATGCAAACGTGAGCGTTGAAAACAATCTCCCGATATGACAGAAATGGGAGAAATCGTTCACCGAATCTTTGCTTCCGTTCGCTCGGGCAGTGCCGATAAATCAAGGACAGAATTTATCGGCTCAAAACCTCGCTGAAACATAATGGGGCAAAGATGTGTTTGCAGTGATCGGCTCTGGCATGTGGTCACCTATGAAGGTTCAAGACAGAGCCTTCTTAGCCTGAGCAACTAAAGACCATTGAACGATGAGAAAATGGGTAATGCCTGCTTGAGTAGTGAGCAACGTACAAACTAAGTTGCTGCATATCACCTTAAACACCAAAAAACACTGCAAGCCCAGAGTGCCAAGTATTGCGAATTTGCTTAAATTGTTTGTATGTTAATTTGCTTCAACTGTCTAATAGCTCTACAAACTCTTCTAAACTAGGCATTTCTTTGTGATATGTCGCTGACCCACCTATGATATCCCAATGAGCTTTAGACCCAACGAAGATATGTTGGGTTATTTTAAGCCCATTCTCTTCAAGTAGCCCAGCTGGAACCCATACTAACTTTCGACCTCTTAGCTTATTAGGTACTGGACTCCCACAACGACCGCAAAAATCAACACGGTATCCACTATCAAGGCTAAACTCTCGAATATCTGACGCCTTTTTTATCCAATTAAACGCTGTCTCATTTACTATCGCAGCTGTATTTGAGGACGAACCCGTTGATTTACGACAAACCGAGCAGTGACACTGATACAAGCTAGGCTTAATACCTTTAACTTCAAACTGAATATCACCACATAAACAAGAACCCTTCATTAATCCTCCTGATTAACATAACGCTTTCTATACGGCGAGTGTCCGTATTTTATGATCACATAATGCAGTCTCTCATTTTAGGCTTCAACTTTAAATCAATAGGTTAGTTACAAAGATATTGGGTTAGACTGCTTCGTGTGGAAAAACTTTCAGATTTGTAGAGTTCAGAACTCTTTTGATAGGGTAAAACGCACACACCTAGATCTGGTTGATTATTTGTTCTAGATGATTTAGGGACACTTTCGTATTTCATGCCCAATCAGCACGCCTCTGGACAGAAACGACTTGGGCGCTTCGACTAAAATCTACCCATCAAATAACTTTTAGTACTGCAAAATGCAATCAGCCACCGCTTTTTGTGGTGGCCGAGATGCACGAAGCTGGACGATTCTTAGCAAACCAACTGTTGAGAGTCTGATGATTTAATGCATTTTTGCTGAATTACCATTCTTTGACACTAAAGCATAATCAATCTCCTTTCTCAATTGATGTCATAATATTGCTATTGGATGGTTGATGTAATAACAATAATAACAATAATAACTAATATATCTTGCTGTAAATCGACAAATGGAATTGCCGAGGTTTTGTTGAAGTATGATCACCAATCAATCAGTTAAATTGCAGTCTCTGGTATATCGCGACTTTCTACGTAGTTCACTTATCCCACTGCTGGTTATCGAAGTATTGCTGCTGGCACTGTATTTCGGAATCAATCTGTACATCTCTGATAAAAACCGCACGACCCTGGTTTCTGAGGTTAAGCAATCCTTAAGTGAAATCACTACTAATGAAGCACTACGGGTAAACCAACACCTTGAGGAAGTCACTCGCACTGCAAGGATGATGCAACTCGACCATGAGTTATTTTTTAATTCAAAGCGGTGCTTTTTACCAAATGGGAAGCCAGAGTTTGACACTCACCCAAACGGTGCTTTTTACAAAGTGAACCCTGTCGGGGCAAGCGTGTACTACTCAAACACCACCAACATTGGCAAGCAAGAATCCGCTAAGGCTATCTGTAGCGAATCCCTCGATCCGCTCCTAAAAGCCATTGTTGATACCAACCCTTCCATTACTCAGGCCTACCTTAATACCTGGGATGATATGAACAGGCTTTATCCATTTATGCCTGATGCTCCCGCGCAATACGGTCCTGTTCTCGAAATGGAAAATTTCAACTTCTACTACGATGCTGACCAAAGACACAATCCTAGTCGCGGCAACGTATGGACAGAGGTGTATCTGGACCCCGCTGGTCAGGGATGGATGCTCTCAAATCTTGTACCAATATATAGTGGCAATTTCCTGGAAGGTGTTAGTGGTCTGGATGTGACGGTAGAGTCATTCGTTGAAAGCATCTTAAACCATCAATTCCCGTGGGATTCAGCCGCACTCGTCATTGACGAAAAAGGTACAATCTTGGCTATGCAGAAAAAAGCAGAGAATTTATTGGGACTACAGGAACTTAAGCACCATACGTATGAGAGTAATATAACGGATACGGTGACAAAGCCTGACCAGTTCAATCTGTTCCAACTTCCTTCTCTATCTGAAGAGGGAATCCGTTCACTAAGCATCGCCAATGCTACACAGGATATTTGGGTAAACGATATAAATTATATTGTCGATTCTAAGTTAATCCCAGAAACAGGCTGGCGGGTCATCACCTTTGTAAACACAAAATCGTTCTTGACTCCAATCTCAGAGCTTAAGTCTCTCTCGGACAATTTGGGTTACCTTGCTGTTTTAGCGATGATTATCTTCTATATGGTGTTTTTCATATACCTCAGTTGGAGATCCAAACGGCTTGCTCTGGATATCGCAACCCCTATAGAAGCTCTGACAGAAGCGACCAGCAAACTAGGCAAAAACTGGAATATGGAAAACCTTGTTGAGTCACGAGTTGATGAAATTCAAAGGCTAAACCAAAACTTTCATAGCTTGTTTACAGAGCTAACATCACGAACAGAAGAGTTAATCGAATCAACCATTAATATTCGTATACAGGTAAAGGAAAAAGAGTTACTGGCAAAGCTTGCCCAAACGGATTCGCTTACAGGAATCCCCAACCGCCTGAAGTTGGATAAAGCCTTACGAGAAAACCATAGAAAAGCAAAGAATGACAAACATACATATGGTGTTCTGCTGCTTGATATCGATTACTTTAAGCAGGTTAATGACCACTATGGCCATCAAATCGGTGACCAAGTGTTAACGGAAATTTCCACGCTACTACGTGAGCATGTTCGGGATTCCGAAATCGTAGGGCGGTGGGGCGGCGAAGAGTTTTTGGTTGTATGCGCGGGTGCGGATAATGATATTTTGTGGGATCTAGCCGAAAGGCTGCGCGAGTCAATCGAAAACCATGTCTTTCCTAAGTGTATCTCGCTTACAACTAGTATCGGTGTAGCGGCTTATGAGCATGGTGATGACATACAAAATCTACTCTCACGAGCAGACAAAGCACTCTATAAAGCCAAAGGTGAAGGCCGTAATAAAGTCGCAAGCTAATGTTAGGGTATTAGCCAAAGGCTAGTTGACAACGATATACAAGGTTAACTCTAAGTTTTTATTATAAGTGCATAATCATGCAAGAGAATATTTTGTGAAGTAGACTCTATATTGCCGATAGATGAGAGATTCCGCGCATCTATGCCGCGCGGTCTACCATTAGTAAAACTCGGGCTATTTTCTGGTGGAGATTATCAGCATTCTGTTGCGCAAGATTGGAATGAGGAAGAAACTTGTTATTTGTCGCTACCACTACCTATAATAGCGGCAATCACTCCAATGAGATTGCAATATACAATGATTACGCTTCACACCAACTTTGGTGACATCCAAATCGAACTCAACATAGACAAAGCACCTGTGTCTTCACGTAACTTTAAAAAGTACTGTGAAGATGGTTTCTACGACGGCACTATCTTCCACCGCGTGATAAATGGCTTTATGATCCAAGGTGGTGGTCTAACAGAATTGATGGACGAAAAGGAAACACGCGCGCCTATCACCAATGAGGCAAATCGCGGTCTAAAGAACATTGCCGGTACCATCGCTATGGCACGAACGGATGCCCCACACTCTGCAACCGCGCAGTTCTTTATCAATCTTGATGACAATGATTTCCTAGATCACACAGCGAAAACCAACAACGGCTGGGGTTATGCTGTGTTTGGCAAAGTGACCAAGGGGATGGATGTCGTATATAAGATTGCCGAGGTACATACGCTATCACGTATGGGGCATGATGATGTGCCAGCAGAGACGGTTATGATTGAACGCGCGACCATAGAAGCATGAGAGGACGTTGGATAACACTGTCGATAATGTAATCCCTATAAAATCAGGATGTAAGGTGAGGTTAATAGTAAGAACGAAAGTTAGGGCCTCTACTACCACATTAGTTCTTGTAGGGTGAAAGACTGTGAACTGAGGCTAGCTGAAATGAATACTTAACTCACAATGGGGTAAATAAGCGTTGCTAGCCTCACAAAATCATCTATATTCATCCCCTTTAAAAGTTCTCCTTGTTAAAGGAGATGACGTTGTGTTTTTGAAGCTAATATTGGAAAGCTCAAACGCTATGGACCAGACGTCTGCCACCACCAAGCCAAATCAGAAGAAAACACTGAGATACGCTTTTATTAGAGCTAATTAACCAGTTTGGTCTGTTCGGCGTATATGTAAAGTCCATTGCATTCACCCTAGTGGTTACTATACCGGACTCAAACAACCCGACAGGAGAAGCGATATAGAGAAAGGCAAACGAGCGTCTACTAAGTTGGTGGTGATTCATTCAGAGTAAAATTTATATTGCATTAATTTCACAAGAAACAAAATGATTAAAAAAACGTCACGTTGAATTTTTCACAAAAGATATCAACATATTAAAAAAGAATAGTTAGAAACAAAAGTGCTCAAACCCTAGATATTTAGTTTATAACAACATGAACGCAATATAAGTTTCTTGAAGTGGTTTTTTTCTGCTTGCACTATCACATTAATACTCTAAATTAAGAGTGAGGATTCAATAAAGGAGAGCACCATGAAAACAAAAGCAATTACTTTAGCCATCGCCGTTATAGGTTTTAGCGCAGGTTCTTTTGCTGAATCAAATGCAGACATCCTATTTAAAGTTCAAAACGCGTGTAAATTTAAACGTGTTGCAGATTCATGCTCTGTCGTGATTAAAGATGAAAAGCACGACGGCAAATGCGTAAGTACTCAGGGTAAAGTTACTAACGGTTTCGGCCATCTAGGTATAATCTGCCAGCCTAGGAAATAACTGCTAGCCGGAATGGATGTAGAACCCATTGGGATTGCAGTCAGTGGTGAGTATTGATTCTTTCACATTTTTTTATTGGGGCTAGTTCAATGGCCTATGTGAAACACCTGAAATAAAAAAGGTCTAGCACGTTGGCTAGACCTTTTATTAGCTAAGAAAAGGGAATTTGGTGAAATTGGTGACTACCACCAAGCTTCAAATTTGACACCAGCGATCAGGGCATCAAGCTTCGTATCTTTTGCGTCGTTTGAAACGTCACCGTATGTCGCGTATGCACTTAGCATTGGACGAGACCACTCAAAACCACCGACTGCCCAGTTGTGTTGTAGTGTCGCCTTAACACCCGAATTAATATCGCCATCTTCGATGCCAACAGTATTTTCACCGAATTTAACTTGTGAGTAACCTAGTTCGAACCATGTTGATTGCATGTTGTTCCACTGGTGTTTAGGGCGAACAATTAAACTGATTTCATCTGCATCGTAATTGTCGCTACCCCAGTTATACATCATGTTTTCGCCTTTGCCATATACGACTGAATAAGCGATATTTGTGTTATCTTGAATCTGGAAGCCACCTTCAAGCTGCACGTATAAACGCGTTGCATCTTCTTTATAGAAGTACGTTGATGCAGCCCAGTTACCCGCATCCACACCGTCTTGATACATCATTCTTAGTTGGTGACCATTTTTATAGTCTAGGATAGTACCGAGTTGATAATTGGTGTCACGAGCTTCGTATTCACCAGTACCATCTCCACTTGTCGTATCAGTGATCTCTTGACGACCAAAACCTATAGAGCCAAATACTTCAAACTTCAGGTCATTAGTCAGTTCAATGTCGTGTGCACGCGCAGTCCAAGCGTAAGTACTTGGGTCACCTTCATTCGCCTGAACGATAGAAGTATCCAGGCGTACAGCGCCTAGGTCGTAATTGTCAACACCTACACCTAGGCCTGAATACATAGACCAGTAGTAATCGTTTAGGCCAGACTGCTTACGCATGTTGAATTTACGTCCAGCCCAGAAGTAAGCGTCAGGATTAGAATCTAAAAGGTTTGTGCCGCCTGCCCAGAACTGCGCTAGATTGATGGCACTTCCACCAGTCCACTCGTCAACCATTACGCCTACGTCCCACACCGAACCGTTGTCGCCAGTAAAGTCTTTACCCAGACCAAACTCGCCACCATGACCACCGTTACCTAATGCGCCTAGTGTATTACCATTGAACTTACCATCAACCGCGATTTGGTTCATCCCGTCATGCTCGTACTGCATTCCGTAGTTTGCATAACCAAAGAATTTGATATCATCCGATGCCACTGCACTCATTGAAGATGACAGTGCTAAAGAGCCTGCCACAGCAAAAGCGATAGTATTAATTTTCATATTTTTATACCTAAGAGATTTAATATTTACGGTCATTTACATTTCGAAATAAATATTATCAAATGGCATTTTTATTAATATTCAAAAATTAAAGCTAAGTTAATTTTAGTGAAGCAGTAAATAATTAAAAATAGCGACATGAAAGTTTATGGATAACTTTCACAAGAGTGTGATATCGACTTATCAAATAAGTATACTATAGATAAAAAGCAGTCATGAAGTTCCAGCAAGTCGGGAAACAATCAGATGATTCGTCTGTAACTTTCATTAAGCTATTCATCACTAAACTGAATTGGCACATATAACTTAGAATAAAAATTGCCAAGCTAATAAGCCTGGCAATTTTTTTCAAAGGACTAGTTGGATTTATTCTGCAATAAATCGTAGCTCATGCAGAATCAAACCTGGTTTAACAAAGTTGACATCAACTGTGTAGTAACCCGATGCAAGAATGACAGGTAGTCCATCCACTTTTACCACTTCCCCTTCTGTGCCATTTACCGGGATTGACATGCTGTACACATCGTTAAGTGATAGAGAACAAGATGACTGTGCAAGTGCGTCACGAGCGTAGCTAACATACGCTTCAACTCGATAAGTACCCGCGCTTTCAACCTTCAATATTGCACTGCAGAACTCTTCTGCCATCAGGTTTAATGGCTCGCTAATCAGGCTGAATGTTTCGCTAGATTCTTGATTCGCCGTAAAGGTATTGATTGGCTCATACGCTTTCAATGGACGCTTCATTGCTGGTGTATTTAGAATGAATCGACAAATATTCATCGCGCTGCGTTGCAACTCACCTAAGCTAAGCGTGCCACTTTCTAATGCCGTGATTGAATCGTCTTCCATTGCATTTGGCTCTGCTCCGTCAACACCCACTACCATATACAGGTCATTTTGCGAACGAACCATGTATGACGTGAATGTACAACCCGCCTCACCCGCCCGTGACGGATGGTTCATCTTCGCCCACCAGTCGGTCATTACAATACCTGTGTAACCCCACTCTTTGCGCAAAATTGTGGTGTTTAGGTCATAGTTAGACGCCGTCCAGTGACCGTTAACTGGGTTGTATGCTGTCATGATGGATGATGCTTCACCCTGCTTCACAGCGATTTCAAATGGCTTAATATGAAGTTGACGAATAGCACGCTCTGAAATAACACTGTCCACTTCTGTTCGTGCTTTTTCTTGATCGTTGGCGATAAAGTGCTTAATTGTACCCGTTACACCTGCTTGTTTTAGGCCAAGTGTCTGCGCGGCAGCCATCATGCCTGTTAAGAATGGGTCTTCCGAAAAATATTCAAAGTTACGGCCATTTAGCGGGTGGCGATGAATGTTCATACCCGGGCCAAGCAGTGTATCTACTTCATTCGCCTGCATCTCTTCACCAACCAATTGGTAAAGGGCTTGGTTAAGTTCACAGTTCCAAGTACAACCTAATAACGTACCAACTGGCACTTGGCTTGCCTGATGCCCGCTATCCATACGAATACCAGAAGGACCATCTGATGCCGCAACAACTGGAATGCCAAATTCAAACAATGAATTTGTGACACCACCAAACGCTGCAGCTACACCAGCGGTAACTTTTGCACTACACATGCCTTCACCACGAACAATTGCCACTAAATCTTGTTCGGACAGCTGTGCAATGAACTGCTCCATGTTCGCTTTACCATCGGCGACATCAATCAATTTGATGCCCTGGTCACCGGTCATTTCCAGTGTTTTCGGCAGGTTGTCCTGGATACGTTTTTCAAGATCAATCGTGCGTCCTGGTACAACCTCATAGCCAAGCTTTAGTTCGCCAGTTTCGGTTAGTTGTGGCTTAATACGCTCAAATGATGCAATTGGAGCCATCGCTTCTACTAGACGCTCAGTGACCAGTAGGTCTGGTTGATTGAACGACGTTACCTTTACGGCTTTTCGTACGCTTTCGCCTAGATAGAAGCTATAGTCACCGGCTTCCAGTACGTAGCAACTCTTATTGCCAGTTGAACCACTGTCATCATAAGAAGCAAGGTCAGCCACTTTCACACTAATGCGAACAACCTGACTAGCTTGAGGCGCCAGTTTATCAGTTTTCGTAAAACCAACGAGTGAGCGTGCAGGCTGTCCGAGCTCGCCTTGCGGTGCCTCAACATAGAGCTGAACCACTTCTTTGCCCGTGTACTGTTCACCTGTGTTCTTCACTTCAATCTCAAAGTGAAGTAGAGCATCTTTACCCTCCCCCTGCTTGGTGAAAGCCACCAGCGTTTGAGTAAAGTTCGTGTACGACAAACCAAAACCGAACTCATACTGAACTGCTTTTTTGTTAAACGTTTCGAAATACTTGTAACCCAGATAGATGTCTTCTACATACAGGTTGAAATCTGTGCGACCAAAGTTCGCCGCTGATGGGTAATCAGACAATTCATATGCAATAGAGTCTACCAAGCGACCACTTGGCGATTCTTCACCGCAAAGCACGTCTGCCAGTGCATGCCCACCCTCCATACCTGCCGCCCAGTTATACATTACAGCTTGGATAGATTGGTGGTTTTCAACCGTATCTAGCCACGACATATCAATAATGTTTGTTGTGTTTAATACGATAACAACTTTTTCAAACGCACCATTAACCCGCGTGATCATATCCATTTCTGCATCTGTAAGCAGGTAACTGCCTTGCTCTTCTGCATTATCCTGATCTTCACCTGCAGTACGGCCAATGATAACCACGGCTTTATTAGACTGCTGTGCCGCAGCTTTAACGACGCTATCGGTTAAAGGCATTTCTTGTTGAAACCATGGTTCTGCTGCCCAGCCACCACCACCATCGTCCATTGGGTTTTCTCTTACCCACTCTCGGTAAGTATCGGCTAATGCTTGGTTTAGCGTGATGTTTGTGTTTGCAGATAAACCCTCTAGCACTGAGACTGCGTAAGGTACATTGACCGCACCACCCGACCCTGTTCCGCTTCGGTACGTATTAATTTGGCAGCGACCAAACAGGGCAATATTATCTTCCGCCGTAAATGGTAGTACTGCGTTTTCATTCTTTAATAGAACGATACCTTCAGCAGCAGCTTGACGACTAATTGGAGCTATTTTCTTTTGTGCTAATACAGCTTCTTTTCTAATCATAACGATACAACTTTTCTTGTTCAGCACATTGGCCGAATGCTATTAGATTGGTATTACTGGGTGAAATAAGAGTGCTATGCCTAACAGGTAGCACCCTTAATACAATTACTTGGTGAACAAGTGACAACGTGCGAAATGGTTCTCTGCCAGCACCACCGGTTCGGGGAGGTACTCTGAACACACTGCTTTTGCATGAGGACAACGAGCCGCATAAGGACAACCCTTGCTCTCAGGCGTCCATACTGGCGTTTCCATCGTACGGTGCGTTGGCAGCTTTTCATGGATACTACGGCTTGGATCTGGCACTGCAGCTAATAAAAGCTGAGTGTATGGGTGTTGCGGGTTTTGGGTAATGGCTTCTGTGTCACCCCACTCAACCATGTGCCCAGAGTAAAGTACAATCGTCTCTTCGGCGATGTAACGTGCCGTTGCGATATCATGGGTGATGTACATAAACGCTTTGTTCATCTCGGTCTTCATCTTGTTCATTAGATTCAGAACACCGATTCGAATCGACACATCCAACATTGAAGTTGGCTCGTCAGCAAGAATCACCTTCGCACCAATGGCCAGTGTTTTCGCCAGGAATACACGCTGACGCTGACCACCCGATAACTGATGAGGGAATTTATCTAACACCTCTTTTGCTGGCGTTAGGCCTACTTCTTCAAGGATTTCAATCAACTTAGCTTCTAGCTCAGGACCTTCCTTAAAATTATGATGAATGACCATTGGCCGCTTAAGGTGGTAACGAATTGTGTGTAGTGGATTCAGCGAACTAAACGGATCTTGGAATACCATTTGTACTTCACGACGATAAAAACCCAGATCTTCTGACCCTTTGATTTCATCAATATTTTCACCGTGGTAGTAAATACCACCGCTGGTTGCCTTATGGATTTTGGTAGCGATTTTTGCAGATGTCGACTTACCACAACCTGACTCACCTACCACAGCAACACAGGTGCCTGCACGCAGTTTGAAGTTCAGGCCGTTTACGGCACGTAGATACTTTTGTTTTCCAAACAAACCATCACGCTTAGTCTTGAAATCAATAGTAACGTTCTTAGCTTCAAGAATAACGTTTTTGTTGTATTCTGCTGTTTCCATGATTATTCCTGCACTGCTAATTGGTTATGACAAGATACAAAGCGGCCTTCACCAGCCTTCATTAGGATTGGAGCGGTGTTATGACACTGCTCAGATGCGTTAAAACATCGAGGGGCGAAACGACAACCCGCTGGAACATTTTTCAGGTCCAGTGGTGTACCTTTAATACCTTTCATTTCTACTAGTTCACCTTTTAGTGTTGGGAACGAGTCACCTAGGCCGTGTGAGTAAGGATGCTTGGGTTGTTGCAAAATGATCTTCGACGGAGCTAGCTCCACGAGTTGCCCCGAATACATGATGCCTATGCGGTCACACAGTTCTACCATCAAGCTCAGGTCGTGTGTGATGAACAGAATTGAAAAACCGTATGTTTCTTTTAGCTCATACACTTTTTGTAGGATTTCACGCTGTACAACTACGTCGAGTGCTGTTGTTGGCTCATCCATAATCAAAAGCTTTGGCTTGAGTGCAAGTGCAAGTGCAATAACCACACGCTGACGCATACCACCAGAGAATTGGTGTGGGTAATCAAATAGACGGTCAACCGGAATATCGACGATCTTCAGTAACTCTTTCGCTTTTTCAACCGATTCCTCGCGCGTCTTAACCACGCCGTGTGCATCAAAGATATCCCAGAACTGATATTCGATGGTTTTTACGGGGTTTAGACAGTTCATTGCACTCTGGAACACCATTGAGGTGTCTTTCCAACGAAAATCACGCAGGCGTCCTTCATCCATTTGCAGAACGTCTTCGCCTTCAAATAGAATTTCACCTTCAGAGATAAGTGCTGGCGGGCGGTGTAAGCGCATTAGCGAGTAGGCAATCGTTGATTTACCACAACCTGATTCACCCGCAAGACCTAGTATTTCACCTTTATTGATATGGAAAGATACGTTATTTACTGCACGCACCTTGCCATCAAATGTTACATAGTCAACGCACAGATTATTTACTTGAACTAGTTTCTCGCTCATTACGCTCTCTCCACTTGTAGTTTCAACGCTTTCTCTGCCTTTTTCTCTTCACGGCGGAAACGAGCCATGATGCGCTGTGCTTTTAGCTTAGGGTTTGAGATTTCATCAATCGAAAAGTTGATAAGAGCTAGACCAATCGCGATAGAAGCCAGTGCCACACTAGGCGCTAGGATTTCCCACCATGCACCGATACGAATAGCTGAAGTCTGCTGTGCGTTGTAAAGCATGACGCCCCAAGTGACTTCTAGTGGATCACCAAGACCGATGAACTCTAGCGTTGCTTCCGTCATGATTGCGTAGATGACGGTGCCAATGAACGAACTTGCAAGAATCGACATCATGTTTGGCATTACTTCGGCAAACAGCATACGGAATTTGTTCTCCCCCATTACTTCTGCAGCATGAACGAAGTCACGGTTACGTATCGACAATGTTTGAGCACGAAGTACACGTGCGCCCCACGGCCAACTTGTTGCACCAATGATGATGGCGATAACCAGTGGTGAAACCTGATCAAGGAATGCAGCAAGTACGAGCATTAAAGGCAAGCTTGGAACAACCATCACTAGGTTTGTGATGAAAGACAGTACATTATCAACAATGCCCCCGAAGTAACCTGATGCGATGCCGACAACCATTGCCATTACCATTACAAAGGTGCCAGCGACTATGCCAACCATCAGAGACGTACGGCCTCCGTATAGAACCTGTGCCCATACATCACGGCCCATACGTGTAGTCCCCAGAATATTGTCTGCATTTGGCGCTTGGTGTGGGCGTGCCACACGTGCGTTCGGAAGAACGTCAGCAAGTAGTGGAGCTAGGATACACATCATTACTACAGTAAATACAATCGTTAAACCAACCGCAGCTTTAGGGTTGTCGAGTACGAACTGTTTGATATTCGCGAGTGCTTTTTTCATTTTGTTTATTCTCTTAGTCAAGTTGCGAACGTAGACGAGGGTCTAAGATGAACAGTAGACAGTCAGCAACAAAGTTACAGCCAAGAACCATGATCGTCATAATTAGTAGGTAACCTTGGATTAGCGGGTAGTCACGGGCAAGCATTCCCTGGAACATTACCTGGCCAAGCCCTGGGTAGTTAAAGATAATTTCGATGATGAGTGATCCCGCAAAGATAGAACCCACTGACATTGCGAACGTTGTGATCATAGGTAAGATTGCGTTACGAGCGCCGTATTGAAGCATCACTTTCTTGTCTTTAACGCCTTTTGCCCAACCCATCACGATGAAGTCTTCACCTAACTGGTTAATCATGTTTGAGCGCATACCCATCACACCCCCCATACCCAGTAGCACCATGCTAAGAAGGGGCAGAGCCAAGTGGTATGCCACGCTGCCAATAAATTTGAATGATGCCTCAGGATCTAAGTCCGGGTTGTAGCCATAACCTGTTGGGAACCAACCTAAATCTGAAGCAAATAGGAAGTAGATCAATAATGCCATGACAACGGCAGGAATTGACGAGATGATCACCGATCCAACAGTGATGATTGAGTCAACCCATGTTCCGCGCTTCCATGCTACATAGATACCTGTTAGCGTTGTAATGGTGTAAGAAACCAAAATGTAAGAACCAACAAGTAGAAGTGTCCAAAGCATACCGCGACTTAACACGTCCATGACTGGCTGGAAAAAGCGAGTGGACGTACCCCAGTCACCCGCAAGGATACTGAAAAGGTAAGAAGTAAACTGTTCGAAAAGTGGGGCATTTGCTGAGTAGCCGTAAAGAGCCTCGAGTGACGCAATCATCTCTGGCGTGATTTGACCACCGGTTTGTGCCAATCGACCAAGGAAAGATTGAATCGGATCACCTGGCATCATTCGTGGCAGGAAGAAGTTGATAATCACCGCACCGAGAAACGCTAGGATATAAAAACCTAGTCTACTAACAATATATCTCATAATAATACTTACTCAATGATGGAAAAGTGAGGTGCTGACTGGTTAGTCAGCACCCTGGCCAGCTAATTATTTTTTAGGTTTGATGTGCTGCATATGAACCATGCGGCTCATACCGCTCCAAGGAGCTGGGTGAGTGATTTGGTTATCTTCTGATGCCCAACCAGTAAAACGAGAGTCGTTATAAACATACCAAACACCGTTGTAGTAAAGAGGAACCTGGATTACGTTGTCTGCGAAATGGCGTTCGATTTTAGAAATGATCTCTTGCTGTGCGCTTTTTTCCTTAGTTCGTCCTAGTTCTGCAATCCATGCATCAACCTGTGGGTTAGCGTAGTTAGTCAGGCCCGTTGACCACCATGCACCAGTACCCGCGTAGCGAGAGTGCATTGTGTACTCGTAGAACTTCCATACTGAGTTCTGTAGAGTACCAGCAGCAAACGTTACATCCATATCGTTCGCTTCCCAGTTCTGTGCATATACGTTCGCTTCTGGAGTGATAACGCCAGCGTCGATACCAGCTGCACGTAGGCCTTCAACCGCGATAGACGTATTGTTTACCCAGTCAGACCAGCCAGATGGAACTTGGATCTTAAAGCTGAGTTTTGAACCGTCTGGATTCTCTAGATATCCGTCACCGTCAACGTCTTTGTAGCCAGCCTTCTTGAGGATAGTTTTTGCTTTCTCCACATCGTATTGATAGAACTCAGCAAATGTCTTATCTGCCTGTGTATCACGATACGCCCACATGCTTTGTGGAAGGTTTGTAGCGGGGTTGCCACCTGAAACGTAGCCATATGCACCAACCATTATCATCGCTTCACGGTCCATTGCTAGGTTGAATGCTTTACGAAACTCTACGTCGTTGAATGCTTTGTTCGCGCCTTCATTCTTGGTATTAAAGTTAAGCGTTAGACGAACCGCATCACTTGCCGGGAACCAATACTTATTGTTCGGATGCTTAGAAGTGTATGTACGTTCGATATCAGGAATGAAGATACCTGCCCAGTCAATATCACCTTTTGCAAGCATTTCTAAAGCAGCATCATTGCTTGAGTATTGTGGGAACTCAAGACAGTTGATCTCGATCTTCTCGTTCCAGTAGTATGGGTTTTTGCACTGAATGTAAACCTGTGGAGTAAAACGTGTGATTTCAGTGAAAGCACCAGTACCTACCGGGTTTTCGTTGATTGCGCTTTCTGGATTCTTTATTTTTGACCAGATGTGCTGTGGAATGATCTTAGTACCTTCCCCAATAAGGTCACGAGCTGCGAATGCGTTTGGCTCTGCTACGTGAATCTCTACTTTGTGGTCGTTTATCTTAACTACTTTTTCAACTTTTTTAGACAGACCGGCGCCATCGATTGCAGGGTGACTACGAGGGTATTCATAAGTGAATACTACGTCATCTGCAGTGAAATCTTCGCCATCAGACCATTTAACGCCTTTACGTAGATCGACTGTAATCACTTTTAGGTCATCACTCACCTCGTAACCAGTTGCTAGCCAGCTATGCTCAACGGTTGAATCGATCATATCGAAGACCATTAGTGGCTCATAAGCGAAGTCTGAGCGACCACCGATGAATGGGTTAAAGTTGCGAACCCAACCTGTAGTAGATTCGGCTAGAATCTTCAGGTTCGGCATATCAGGTGTATCTGCCGCTGTAGATGATGCTGAAAAAGAAGCAGCAATTAGAGTCGACAATAATAATGTAGTTTTCTTCATAATATACTCATTGGCATTTTGTAGGATAACGAGTCAGATTTAATTAATCTTGTCGCCGCCATGAAATATATCGCAATTAAATTATCTAAACAGACGCGATAACTGGTAATAAACCTTCAAACACAATAATTTCAAAAACCATGAAAGTTTCATGAAAGTTTCATGACCATTCGTCCAAGAACGAACATTAATTTCAATTCAACACATAAAAAAACAACAACAACACAAAAAAACAGAGCGCTACAACTAACCCTCTGTTTTAAAAGTATTGTTTTTATTAAGATAGACCGATTACAGCCACCATGAAACAAAATAGTTATATAAAACTAAACATACATTAAATTTTTATGCCATTGCGACACTATTGCGGTGAATAATTTCAATCGGTGGGATTTCATATTCAGTAGGATTATTACTAATCAAGTCAAGTACATACTTAGTAGCTATTTCACCAATCTCTGAGAGTGGTGATTTAATTGTGGTTAATCTAGGTATATAGTATTCACAGATCGGCAAGTCATCAAAACCAACAACAGAAACGTTATTAGGTATTTTCAGTCCACTACGATCGAGACCTTGCATCGCTCCAAGAGCACTAAGGTCGTTACCCGCAAAAACCGCTGTAAAAAAGCGTTTTTCTTTACACAACTTCATCATGCTTTCCATAGCAAGTTGTGATTCAAAGGCACCATCAATGACCAAACGAGGATCGTACTTAATCCCTGCTGATGCTAAAGCTCGCTTATAACCAGCAAAGCGTTGATTTGCATCGATGTTATCCTCAGCACCTCGAACATGAACAATATTGCGATGCCCGCGCTGTATAAGGTGAGTCGTTGCAACATAGCCACCGAGTTCATTATCAATATTGATGACTGGAAAAATCCCTTCTTGCTCTCGGAGCACCAATAGTACAGGAAGGTCTTCAGTGATTTCTTTTATCTTTGCTTCAGTTGCAAGGCCGCAAACCATGATAATGGCATCTAATTCACTATTTACCATTGCCTGCAATTCCTTTAATTCGCGGTCACGATCCCACATGGTTGTTTCAATAATCAGTTCATAACTGGTTTGTGAAAGCACCGAATTAACACCAGAAAGGAGACGATGAGTAAAAGGCACATCATAAGAAGGTACGAGTATCCCTAACTTCATATTTCGGACTTTCTTAGAAGAAGTCTTACGTTTACGTGGCTTGAAACCGGTAGTAAAAATCGCGGCTTCAATCGCATCTACTTTCTCTTTAACAATATAAGAAGTTCGATTGAGGTATCGAGATACGGTCGAAGGTGAGACATTTGCTTCTGCAGCGACATCATATATGGTGACTTTCTTAGGCATGTTTACATTCCGGCGTTTAGACAAGCATTCAAAGCAACGACTTATTCTTCATGAAACTTTTCACTGCTCTGATTTGATCGAAGGTCATTCTACATAAAACATTCACACCGAATGTGACCTAAAACACAACTAGTAAGACATACTGTATATTAATTTTGATTATTTAAAGCTGCCCACAAACATATCTTACCATGAGAAACTAAACTCAAAAAACACAAATAACCACTTAAAATACAATAAGTTACCGTGAAACTATTTTTTAGTAGATTTAAAACACCTAGGAAAAACCCTTAATATCTCACCTAAACAATAACAAAATAGACAGTGCAATTAGTTCAATAATGAAACTAGTTTTATGAACTTATCTCGACACTTCAAATGCTGTATCACCGTCTTTTTTAGTATTTCTTCGAATACGGTTGGAGTACGAACCTGAACGATTCATTCAGCAGCTTGCTAATACAACAAGCGGCAAACCAAAGTTAAAAACTGCTAAATATAATGATAAACACCTAAGCATACTATTTATTAAAGAGACACTTTAACTGGGCATAAATTGCAATAATGTAACTCATTTTTGGACAGAAGAAATCTAGTCTCCATTGTTTTTAACATCCCCCAGAATGCCGTCATCCTCACGCAAGTGAGGATCTCCTAAAGCGCGTAGCTAATTGAAAAATTAATAACTACGTCGCGTAAATTGCGTTCACAACACGCTGTATGAGATCCCCTTTTTCAAGGGGATGACGGGGCTATTTTTTTGGTTTAGAAACAAAAAAAGGGGCATAATTGAGCCTGCGAAGATCCCGCTGACACGTCTCTGGACAATTTCGTGTTAAGACTATGTGGTAAATTGAGACTGTCCTGAATCCTTTGATAACTTTCAGTATTTAAAAATTTATTGTTTTTCTTAAGAATAAAAGAGCTCCAAAGACGAAGACGTAACCGTTAAGGCGAGTCGTTTGCCTACCTTCAAACAATTATATTCTTCGCCTTTCAAGATAAATCTTAGGTTAACAATTTACTATACGCTCGTGACGAAGGCGATCTCGCGTCAAAAGCCATAATTAACTCGCAGCCAAAAAGTTGTACTGCCACTACCCGTTAGCTTTGTCGAGCCCGTGTAGTCAACTTTGATTCCAGTAGTAGTATTTTTCCCAATATTAACATCGCCACCTAATTCTAGCTGAGGTACCCACGTGTCATCATTTTTGAAATAGGTAGACTTCGGGTTCGCATAAAGCCGACCAGCCTGTTGGGTCCATTGAATGAATACCCCAGGTTGGACTATTGTCGTCCCAGACTCGCCTTGAATAGAATTTGGATCTCGATACGGATTATAGCCTGCCGTCAGCATTGGGGAGACGATTAGACCAGTATCGTACTTTATGTTGTACATTAGCCCAGCGGTAGCGACGGTAAACTCTCGATCAAATATAAAATCTGCGGTATAACTCATACCCTCTTGCAAATTGAAGTAACGAGTTCTAGCTCTTGTCTTGCCGCTTTCGTAAAAATTAACACCACCAAGTAATATATGATTACCAAATGCACCTGCTAAGTTTACTTGCGATGCCTTTTCACTAATAGCAGCACCTAAAGATGCAGCAAAACCATAACAGGGATACATAAATATCGAAACGAGAGCAAATAAAGTGACTTTTTTCATTGCAATGACCACATGACATTCCGTAAAGAAGAAAAAGAGGGCTATTTTGCCCTCTCGGATTAATTGCTACTATTTGGATAAAGCTTCTACAATGGCATAAAGACCATTTAAGTCGTAAGCCTCTTGCTCCGGGGTCACGGATTCTGTTGCTGAAGACTGCTTAACAATTGCCACTTCACGCTCGCGATCGATATAAATCCATTGACCATGAATACCAATGGCCATGAACGCTTCTGAACCTGGTGTATGTTTTACCCACCACTGCGAACGATAGCTCCACTCACCACCCGGCATGTTTTCACTGGCGTCTGGGCCTTTTGCAAAGGCCTCTCTATCACCTCCTTTTGCAATTTGATCAATAACGCGTTTGCTAACAACTTGTTGACCATTAAATTCGCCATTATTGAGCATCATCATTGCGAACTTAGCTAGGTTCATAGGAGTAGCATTTAGACCTCCCCCTGCAACCAAGTTGGCATTGTTGTCCAACAAAACATAAGTTTCTCCTTCAGTGCCTAGCTTCGACCACAACTTCTCTTCCATTGACTCTTGAAAAGTCTGGCCATTGGCACGACTAGTTATCCAATTGACGACATCAGTTTTAGGTGTTTGGTAGTGGAAAACTTCTCCGTGCTTGTAATCTTTGTCAATCTCTAGTGTTTGCAGATAGCTATAGAGATTTTCTGGATAATCAATACCTTCAACTTTTTTTGTCCACCCTAAAACTGCGCCGTAAGTACGAATACCGGATGTTGGGTCTGCGTAATGCTCAGTAAAATCCATTGAGTTGGTCATATTTAGGACTTGTTCAACGGTCGCTTTATTGAAGCCTGAAGCTATTTCAAGCTCTGGGACATGCATGATCACAGGATCACTTTCGTTTACTTTCCCTTCATCGATAGCCATCATCGCCAGTAGCCCACCAAACGATTTCGTAACAGACATCATTTGATGTGGGGTATCTGGAGACATACCATTTAGGTAATGTTCAGAGACTATTTTGTTGCCCTTGATGACAACTAGGCTATCGGTCCAAGTTTCAGTCAAATATTGTTCAAACGAACGCAACTCACCGTTGGCATTCTTAACTTTTATGTGGCTCAAATCTTTAGGATCTTGTTCTAGAATTACCGGATTATCTGCTGGGGAAATATCTGAACTTGGATAGAACATACGCATATGCTGATATGACCAACGATTATAGGGTGGCGTCTGCAAGGCATTTTCTTTTGTTACCTGTTTGTCTCTAGGGACAACTAACCCTTCCATAATTCCAAGCTCAGAAGCGGTTGCGTAAGGATTGTCGACCAGAGCTTGTTCTATATCACTTGAGTTGGCATAAGCTGCGCCTGCAACTACGCTTACAATTGCCAGTGCTATTATTGATCGTTTCATAAAGTACCCTCTATCTGTTAACTGTCTACCTACTGAAAGTGTTGGAACGATTTTAGTCTGCATAGTAAAATCGCGATTGTAAGAAGGTTAAAGGTAGAGTTTAAGGTTTATGATCATAACGACTGAACGTTTAAGGTATTTTGTGAGTGTTGCCGAGCAGGGTAGCTTTTCTGCTGCAGCCAGAGAACTTGGCGTCAGTGTCAGCGCAGTCAACCAAACGATTATTAATCTAGAAGAAGACTTGGAAGTGACGCTATTTGAGCGGCGCAGTGGCAAAAAGCCTAAACTGACTGTTGAAGGGAGGTCATTGTATTTTAAAAGTCTCGATGTTTTACCACGCATATTGGGGATAGAGCAGTACGCAGAAACGTTAAAACTAGGGGTAGAAAGTGCTGTGACGATAGCGGTACATCCGTATAGTTTCTACAACAAGTATGTTGAATTATTCAAAGCCTTTACCGATAAATACCCACAGGTTCAGCTAAACATAGTCGATAGTGAAACCTTAGAGACATTTGATGAGGGCTTTGACTTGCTAATTGCACCATCTAGCCTAGAGGTAATGAGGGCAAGGAATGTCGAATCGGTTGACCGCTTGGAATGGAAGATCGTTTGCTCCGAAGAACATCCATTAGCGAAACTTAAAGGTAGAATTGAGGTGGCAGATTTACAAAATCACACGCAACTGATGATGGCCGAGGGGTTTATTACCAAACCAGAGTATCGAGAGGCACTGCGGTATTCATCAAGCTTTATCAATGTCACTAACTTTTACCAATATAGGCAGCTACTTCTGAGCGGCGTCGGCTTTGCCACTTATCCAGCCGAACTTCTCAATAACAATGACGGAGATAGAAAACTCATTATCCTAGATTTTGAGTTCGGTTCTGAAGGAAACTCATGGCCTATCGATCTTGTTTGGAGTGATAATATTGGCATTGCGGGTCAATGGTTGGTGGGACAACTGACAGGTTAGAATCAAGGGATAGATTCTTTGCCTGTTTTAGAGACTCTAAGACAGCCAAACACGCTGTATTTATGAGTCTGTTATCTATACCATTGAACCTCCGAACGCACTCGTTGGTTGTATTCAAAATTTGACTCGTAATTCCGAATAATGTCTCCGCTTCAGCTTTAATGATGATAATTGGTTTCATTTCTCCAGATAATGCGTTGTTAAGAAGTTCGGAGTCGAAAAGAATATGATTTTGTCTAAGTGCTGTAACTAAACTTTGAAGCTGTCTTTTTGTTGAAGTTAAAGTCATGACTGCTACCTGCTAATTATGAGTTAACTGCCATTTTAGGTACTCTATAGCAAGTATGGGTGTAAGGTCCTTATAGCTTAGCTTTATGGTTTAAAGTAGCTTCGTTTATCATTCGATGATAAGGAATGTGTAGTAGTTCATGTTAATTTTCTCTCCTCTTTGGAGACAGCGTCTGCTAGAGGCTTAGGACGCTCACCTAAGCCTGCTACTTATATGAGAAGCATCAATTACGACTGCACCAGAAAGTTTCTCCAACCTCCTGTTCCTGTAATATCGGTTGCTCCTTCAATCCCAATACTTTCACAAATGAAACCTTTTACCCATTCGCCAGAATCAAGCTCTACACTCCCTAAACCTAATGGGTGGGGAATTTGGACTAACAATGCACCCAATTGTTTTTTGGGAATACGCCAGATTTCGACTTCAATCTTTTGGCCCTCGTTTTGACTGCGCACCAGTCCGGGTCTCAATGGAGGCCCACCAGCTAAACAGTACAGAGCGTAGTGTTCTGACGTAGTTGTACGTTTCTTAAAGTTGGCACCTAAATCAATCAGTTGATGGTTGAGAGCTAAGTCCTTCATGTGAGCACCGCATACAAGAAGGTCAACACTGTCCGCATTTTCAGGCTCAATCTTTGTTGCACCTAAAGGCAGGTTCATCGCCTGTTGCCACTCAGAAGCCAGGGTCATGAGCGCCTCATCTTGAAATGCCCCTGCGAACAAAGTTACTCCAAATGGCAGGCCTGCTTCAGTAAAACCCGCAGGCATCGCAATCGCACTGTAGTCCAGCAGGTTCATGAAGTTGGTGTAATGACCCAGGTTTGTATTGAGCAAAATTGGGTCCGCATTTACCTCTTCGATGGTGTAAATGGTACCCGCGGTTGGTGTCAGCACAACATCAACATTATCCATCAATTGATCACATTGCACTTTGAACTCTTGCAGTTGATACATCGCTTTGAACGCATCAGCAGCCGAAAGGTCCTTTGCTCCTCCAATGATGGTTTGAATCACATCCAAGCATTGCTCGTGATTGCTGTCAAAGAACGATTCAATAGCGGCATAGCGCTCGGCGACCCAAGGACCTTGATACAAAAGATTCGCAGCCTTGATAAAAGGCTCTAATTCAAATGGGACAACTTCTGCTCCCAACGACTCCAAGCGGGCAACTGATTGTGCATAGAGCTTGCGATACTCGTCATTTCCAAAGAACTCTAGTTGATCCTCTGTCGGCACACCTACCCGAAGTCCAGAAAAATGAATATTGCCGTCTAACGCCGGTTGTATTGCATGACGAGCAAAACAGTCTGTCTCATCGTAACTCGCTCCTACCTGGTAGAGGGTCTTTAGATCTTCCGCAGTCTTAGCAAAAAAAGTTACACAATCGAGCGTTCGACAAGCAGGAACAACACCCGTGCAACTCAAAAGCCCCTTACTTGGTTTCAAGCCAAAAAGGTTATTAAATGCCGCGGGCACGCGGCCGGAACCTGCTGTATCAGTGCCTAAGGCAAAATATACTTGATCAGTTGCAACCGCTACGGCACTACCTGAACTCGACCCACCTGAAATATAGGCTTCATCAAAACTATTTTTCACCGCACCCCAGGGGCTACGAGTTCCCACTAAGCCCGTTGCAAATTGGTCTAAGTTTGTCTTACCCAATGGCACTGCTCCGGCTTTTATTAGTTGCTTAACCACATAAGCCGAATCCGCGGGTTGGTATCGATAAGCATCACAACCTGCCGTGGTATCAAGACCAGCGAGGTCAATATTGTCTTTAATGGCAAACGGCACTCCATATAGTGGCAACTGGTCAATATCTTGAGTTTTAAGGTCAACAAGATAGGTGTCTAATTGCTGGTCGGAAATCACTGAAATCCAAGCATTAGATTCGTCTGTCCTCACTTGCTCAAGCTTAGTACGTAAAAACTTTTCTACGCTAACCTCTCCGCTTCGGTAGGCATCACGCAAGCCATTAATTGTAAGTGGCTCGGGTCGTTCCTTGTTTGCTGTCATTGAATCTGTCATCTTTTCTATCCTTCGAATCATTAAGCCGCCGTCGTATTTACCACGAGGAGAGGTTCACCCGCATGCACCTGCGCACCAGCTTCATGACAAATCGTGTCAATCACTCCAGATACGCTCGCCGTCACTTCTAGCTCCATCTTCATGGCTTCCAGAATCATCACGACGTCATTCTCTTTAACGGTTTGCCCCGGCTCGACTAACACTTGCCAAATATTGCCTGCAACGTGGCTTTCAATCGCTTCTTGTCCTTCTTCTAGTTCTGTTTGAACACTAGATTGTTCGATTTCAGTAGCAACAAAATTAGCCTGCCCGGAATCTTCCCAGCGCTGACGCTCCTCTTCGAATGCCTTTTGCTGGCGAGCTTTGCTTTCTTTGATTTCATCGGCATGTTCATCAAGCAGAGATTGGTAGTCCGCAAGAGAAAACTCTGTTTCTTCAATCTTCACCGGGTAGTGACCTTGTGGATGCTTCTCCCGAATATCGAGCAACTCTTCGGCACTCACTTCATAAAACTTAATTTGGTCAAAGAAACGCAGGAGCCAAGGTTTAGAGAACGCTTCGGTCTGACGATAGCGATTCCACATTTGCAACGTACGACCAACAAACTGATAGCCGCCAGGGCCTTCCATGCCATAAACACACATGTAAGCACCACCAATGCCCACGGCATTTTCTGGCGTCCAGGTTCGTGCTGGGTTGTATTTTGTGGTCACAAGGCGATGCCGTGGGTCCATCGGTGTTGCGACTGGAGCTCCAAGATAGACATCCCCTAGCCCCATTACCAGGTAACTGGCATCAAAGACAATGCGCTTTACGTCCTCAACCGAATCAAGTCCATTGATACGACGGATAAACTCAATGTTGTCCGGGCACCAAGGCGCGTCTTTACGAACGACTTCGTCATACTTGCGAATCGCTAGTCGAGTCGCTTCGTCATCCCAAGAAAGCGGTAAGTGCACAACGCGCGCAGGAACAATCAACTCATCGATGTTATCCAGGCTCGCTTCGATCTGTTCCAGTTCGCTAAGCAACTGCTCTCGTGGCAATAACAGATTGTCGTAATGAATTTGCAGAGAACGAATACCCGGGGTTAACTCTTGCACCCCGGCAAGATTTCTTTGTTGAAGCTTGAGCATCAAAGCATGCACACGGAAGCGCAGACGAATATCCAGTATCTGCGGACCATACTCCACCAATAAGTAGTCCTCCCCACTTGGGCGATAGACGACTTGTTCACCGTACTGGTTAGCTGGAGTCGTCTTGATGATTGGTGAATCTAACTCTGCTTTTGGCAGCGCCAACTCATTAATCACTCCCGTTTCAATCTGCGAGAGTTGCGCGCGCTCTGCAAGCTCTGCATCTGCTAGCGACACAGGAGTGAATCGAATCTTGTCGCCCGCTTTAAGCTGCCCCATCTTCCATAGGTCAGCTTTGATGATGGTGGCTGGACAGACGAAACCACCGAGGCTTGGTCCGTCAGGGCCTAAGATAACTGGCATATCTCCAGTAAAGTCGATGGTGCCAACAGCATAGGCGTTATCGTGAATATTTGATGGGTGTAACCCCGCCTCGCCGCCATCGGTACGTGCCCAATCCGGCTTGGGGCCAATTAGGCGAACGCCAGTACGACTTGAGTTAAAATGCACTTTCCACTCTGCATCAAAGAAGGCGTTGATATCTTCTTGAGTGAAGAAATCTGGCGCACCGTGTGGGCCATAAATTACGCGGATCTGCCAATCACCGTTAAATTTGGGTTGGGCAATAGAACTGAACGTAGTTGTGCTCGCCTGCGAAGCTTGATTAATATGCAGCACGTCACCCGCTATCAATGCGCGGCCAGCGTGACCGCCAAATTGTCCTAAAGTGAACGTTGAGCGACTTCCGAGATATTCCGGGCAATCAATACCACCATTTACAGCAAGGTACGTACGAGCACCATCTAGCACCTTACCAAGCTTCAGCGTTTGGCCTGATTCAATCTCAATGGCAGTATTCATCGCTACCGACTCACCATCCAATGACGCTTGGATACTAGCCCCCGTCAGAGCGATACGAGTCGCTTGATTAAACTTAAGCGTTGGACCTGAGACGATGATTTCCAAACCAGCACATGATTCATCATTTGCTAATAGTGCATTTGCTAAACGGAAGCTTAGTGAGTCCATCGGACCTGAAGGCGGCACACCTATATCCCAGTATCCGGTGCGTGCCGGGTAATCTTGAATGGTTGTTTGCGTTCCACCGCTAATCACATCAAACGTATTCGGCTTGAATTCAAATGTATTAAGAGATTGAGTTAGCACCTCACCTTTTTTTACAAGGTCACTGGCTAATAGTTGACGCAAATACGCTTGATTGTGTTCGATACCGTAAATCGTGCTGTTGTCTAAGCTTCGTTTAAGCTCCGCCAGTGCCGTTTCTCTGTCTTTCGCATGCACAATCACTTTGGCGAGCATAGGGTCGAAGAATGGCGAGACTTCAACCCCGGCTTCAATCCAATGTTCGACTCGCAAGTTTTCCTGCTCTGCCCACTCCACATGACTCAAGAGCCCCGCACATGGCTGAAAGTTTTTATTGGCATCTTCTGCGTACAATCGAACCTGAATCGCATGACCTTGCGATGTTAGGTTCGCACCCAACATAGAAAGGTCAAGCTGCCCTGCACCTTGGCGAACCATCCATTCAACCAGATCAACACCAAATACCTCTTCAGTCACGCCATGCTCAACCTGCAGACGTGTATTGACCTCCAGAAAGTAGAACTCTTGTGTCTGCTGATCCAGGACGAATTCAATCGTACCTGCATTCCGATAGTTCACCTCACGGGCGAGACGAACAGCAGTGTCTTGCAACTTAGCCCGTGTTTCATCACTGAGGTTAGGTGCCGGTGTTTCTTCAATGACTTTCTGATTACGGCGCTGAGCAGAACAATCCCGCTCACCCAGAGCAACGACACAACCTTGTCCATCACCAAATATCTGTACTTCAATATGACGGGCCTGTTGAATAAACTTCTCAATGAAAACGCCGCTGTTACTGAAATTATTTTCACTCAATCGCTTAACGCTGTCGTAGGCCTCATCCAGTTCTTGACTGGTAAAACAGCACTGCATGCCGATACCACCGCCACCAGCAGTACTCTTAAGCATCACTGGGTAGCCGATCTTCTGAGCTTCCAATAGTGCTTGCTGCTTGTCATTCAATAGATCTGTTCCTGGTAGCAATGGCACATTCGCTTGAGTCGCGATGCTACGCGCTGAGTGTTTTAGACCGAACGCTCGCATTTGTTCTGCTGTTGGCCCCAAAAAGACCAGTCCTTCTTGTTCGCAGCGTTCGACAAAATCCGGGTTTTCACTTAGGAAGCCATAGCCAGGGTGAATCGCTTCAGCGCCTGACTGTTTAGCCATTGAAATAATCTTGTCTTGGTCGAGGTACGTCTCCGATGCACCACCCTGCCCAAGAGAGAAGGCTTCATCAGCATCGACGACATGTAAACTTTGAGAATCTGCTTCACTGTATACAGCGACGCTTCCGATATTGAGTTGTTTTAATGTACGGATAACTCGGCAGGCAATGGCACCACGGTTAGCAATTAACACCTTACTAAACATATTTTTGTCCCTAAAGTCCGGGTCGTCCCGGAAAAATAAAGAGCATTCACTAGGGTCGTCCCTTGCTCAATTTTTGCAGCTACCTTGCTGATTTTATTGCCATACAATGACCTCTACAGGTGTAGGGTTGTAGGCATTACATGGGTTATTCAGTTGGGGGCAGTTCGACATTAATACGATGGTATCCATGTGCGCTTTCAGTTCCACATATTTACCTGCACCACTTATACCATCGGCAAACGTAAGTCCACCTTCTGCTGTCACAGGCACATTCATGAAAAAGTTGATGTTATGGGTAATATCACGCTTAGACATACCAAACTGTTCGTTTTCAGCGACTGCTAACAGCCAACTGTCACGACAGGCATGCATACATTTTTTATCAATCGAGTAACGCACCGTATTGCTCTCAGTAGCACATGCGCCGCCAAGCGTGTCATGTCGACCACAGGTATCCGCTACAATCTCGAGCATCACATTTCCTTGGTCAGAAAGAATCTTAGTTCCCGCTGTTAGGTAAACATTACCCTGCTCACGAATGGTATCGATAGCACTGTAGCGCTCTGACGGATCGTTCGCGTTGTAGAACAAAGTATCGGCCGCTTGGTTACCTTCAATATCGAGAATACGAACCGTCTGACCTTTCTTCACAACTTTCATGTAGTAATCACCGGCAGAAACAACATCACGACAAAGTGCTTCACTCGGTTCTAATTGACTCTCTACAATCATGTTTTACTCCTTTAACAACAGTGATTTATGGTGGGTGATTCAACGGTTTGCCCGACCGTACTTGCGTAGCGGCGGTTGTTCTCAAACCCTCGCTTGTTCTCTTCACGATGGTTTAGACAAGTGTCGCTTTCCTGCATCGGCTCAGACTCAAATACTGTGACCTCTACAGGCTTGTATGGATATATCTCTGATGGGTTAAGCGGATGTGGACAAGTCGTCATTACGACCAAGGTATCCATCTCAAAACGCAGCTCAATACAGTCGTCGGCTTTACTGTGTTGTGGGTCATAATTAAGGTTACCCAGCTCATCGGTCGACACTTTACTAAACAAGTTTAAGTTCGCAGCCAAGTCACGCTTACCTAAACCGTATTTAGCGACTTCGACTAACAACGCATCATAACCGTTTTGCTTCCAACGGTTGCGCTCGGTCTGATAATCTCTCTCTCCCCACTTCTGGGCCACTTTCTGTTTATTGGCGACACCACAAACTGTGTCAATCCAACCGGTATCATCGCGTACAATTGAGCAGAAAATACGTCCCATATCTGAGTACAAACAATTACCTGTAGTCAGCTTGAAGGTATGCTGACACTTCAATGTATCGGGTGCGTTGTAGCGCTCTAACGGGTTGGTAGGGTTGTAGAACAACACACTCATGTTCGCGCCCCCTTCAAGGTCTTTGAACCTAACTGTTCGCCCCTTCGGCACAACCATTGACCAGTGTGCGGCCCCAGGCAGTGTGTCTGAAAATATCACTTCCTGTCTTGCTAACATATTTCATTCCTTATGCAATTTTCTGAAGAAGTTGTTCTGGTGGGTTATGTTTCAGCTGCTCGGTCGGGATATCAAACGTCACCTGGGCACCAAATCGCTCTGGAGCTTGCTCATCTTGGCGAGTGTGATCAAACACCCACAGGCGATTGCCTAAATAGAACCCTTCGCTAAGATCGTGAGTGATCATAAATACCGTCAGATTTTGCTCTTTCCACAGTGATTTCACGAGTAAATGCATGTCTTTACGAATGCCAGGATCGAGTGCACCAAACGGCTCATCCAGTAACAATATTCTTGGTTTCTTTATTAGCGCTTGAGCGATAGAAAGGCGTTGTCTCATACCACCAGAAAGCTCGTGTGGATACTTATCTTGAGCGGCTAACAAGCCCACTTGTTTGAGCATGTCCAGGGCTTGTTTTTTTGCTTGTTGCTTTTTAGCCCCAAACAGACGCCCTAAGAAAGTGCTGGCAATACCGCTCTGCTCGAATTCATAGCCAAGCATCACATTCTCTAGTGCTGTCAGATGTGGAAACACTGAGTACTTTTGAAATACGATGCCTCGCTCTACGCCCGGCTCTTGAGTCAGGGGCTGACCATCCAGCAGTATCTTGCCTCTCGAAGGTATTTCTGTACCTAAAAGCATATTGAGAAAAGTCGTTTTTCCGCAGCCAGAAGCGCCAACAACACTGACAAAATCACCCTCATTAACAGTGAGATTCAGGCGTTCAAGAACAATGTTATCTCCGTACTCTTTCCAAACTTGTTTGATTTCAATAATCGGACGTTTGTTTTCTTTTATTGATTGCGGCTTAGCCATGATTCTCTCCTTGAGACTGGTGATACCATGGACTCAGTTTTCGTGATACCAAACGTAATAGCCAATCCATACTGTAGGCCAGGATAGTGATCCACAATACGTAAGGTAAAATCACATCCATTGACAAGTAACGTCGAACTAAAAAGATGCGATAACCTAAGCCTTCCGTTGCCACTATCGCCTCTGCAGCAATCAAGAATAGCCATGCACTGCCTAACGTTAGGCGTACGGCTTCAATTAGCTTTGGCATGATTTGAGGCAAAATAACTCGAATGATAATTTGCCAGCTGCTGGCCCCTAAAGTTTGCGCCTTTATGAGCTGCTCATCAGGTAAGCTTTGTACCCTTAGCTGAATATCACGAATAATGATGGGACATACACCGATAACAATCAGCACGACCTTAGAAACTTCACCCACACCGAACGAAATAAACAAAATCGGTAATATCGCCATCGGCGGGATAAGAGAAACTGCGGTGATCACCGGTGACAAAGAAGAACGTACCAATGGAATAATGCCCGTGGCAATACCAAGCGATAACCCAATCAGTGCACTGATACCAATCCCCCAGCTTAATCGTGCAAGACTGGCAAAGGTGTCCGTCCATAACAGGTATTCACCCGTTCTTCTGCTTGGAGTAAAAGCCATTCTGTCGATTGCATCAGCAAAACTGCTAAAAGCCGGAAGTAGCTTATCGGCTGAGTTTGCTGCCAGCCTGGCATCTGAAGCCGTCACGTAGACGGCAACCAGAATAAGAAACGGCATCACTCCTAGCATAACGCGCCCAAACTTAGACGGGTGGCGATTAATTACTTTGGTCATAACGACTCCATTTACTTTGACCGAACATCGAGATTACAGCTTGTTATCCGCTGCCATCTCCATATATTCAGAAGTAAATCTAAGCTTGATGTTGCTTGGGTCGCCGTAAACACCAGTCGGTGTTTCGATACCAATAAAACCAGCATCAGGAGCACCTTCACCAAGTAAGCCATGCTCAAATGAAAACTCGCTGACTTTTTGCATGGTTGTTGCGAGCTTAGGGCTTTGTGTAAAGCTCACTGCTTCATCTGCTGAGTAGAACATATTGGTCGCTTTTAGCTGAGACTTGTAACCGTCAAGATCAGTACCAGAAGCCTGTGCCATATACGATTTAGCTTCGTCACCCTGTGCTGGAGATTGCATGATAGACATGATTTCGTACCAGGCACCAGTCAAGGCTTTGCCTAAGGCGGGGTTACTTTCCAGGGTCTCGGTATTCACCACCAATAGATCGATAATTTCGCCAGGAATGTCAGAAGAGTTGAAAACAACGGAAGTGTCTGGTTGAGAAGTGATCTCGCTCAACAACGGATTCCAAGTCACTACAGAAGTAACTTCATTGGTACTGAATGCAGCTACTAAATCGGCATCTGAGGTATTCACGACCTTCACATCGCGTTCACTCAACCCCACGCTTTCTAATGCACGAGCCATCAGATAGTGGGAAACGCTTAGCTCCACGAGATTAATAGACTGCCCTTTAAGATCTTCTAGCTTTTTTTCCCCTTTAAGAACAATGCCATCATTACCATCCGAGAAATCACCAACCACAAGCGCCGTTGAATCGACGCCACTAGCAGCAGGGATTGTCAAAGCGTCCATATTAGTCATGACAGTTGCATCAAATTGGCCGGTTGTGAACTGATTGATCGACTCTATGTAGTCGTTAACTTGCACAACATCGATCTCAATACCATACTTATCCGCCCACTTATCTAAGATGCCAGAGTGATCTGCATAATCCCACGGCATCCACCCTACATAGATAGACCATGCGAGCGTAAACTTTTCTTTCTCTTGTGCGAGCGCCATTGTGGAAAAAGCTGAAGTGAGTAGTGTGGTACCAACAACGGATGCGAGTAGGCTTTTCTTGATTTGAGCTTTCATTGGAATCTCCTCCATGAGTCACGAGATATAAACGCAAGAGACATAACCAATTGGCTTGGTTTAATCTCCCGGGCTTCTATCCCTCCGTGTGACCCCTTGCGAGGTTGACAACTCTCGACCCAGACACTGTTTCAACAGCCGGAACCCTAGATGTCTATTGCCAAATTGTGGTCAGAGGGGCTATTTACCCAACCAACTTTACGCTCTTGTGAACTTACGAAAGATAATCCAATTCCCATGCCAAAAATATAAATTCATTATTTATCAGCATCTTAGTTTAATTCACATGTCGATACACAATTAAAAATGACCATTTTGGTGCAAAAATTTCTATATCAGTGCAGTTAGACCAGAAGTGTTCTGACTGTTTTGGGGGATGTGGCGAGGACCATCATCGAAACTGAAGCGGATTGTCCCTTAGACATTAAAATGCAAAAGAGTCGTTCTGCGATTGGAAATCAGTGAGACCGTTTGTTTAAGTAGGAACCTTTACAAATGCTGGATGGTGATGTTTGCAACCAAAAGATGTCCAGCCATATAACTAAATATCTATAAATTAAGAACGCATTAAAACCATAACGTGTCCCAATATTAATACTGCACAAAGTTGAGTTTCGACAGAATCTCTGATCACAAAGCTACCAAGTAACCTCATAACTTGTTTTTGGACATAAATGAGTCAGTGCAATTGCTAATTTAGCAGTTTGCGGATTAGTCTACGTATGTCAAATGAACTGTAAGCTAAGCATATTTACAGGATGCCAATCGATGGAACTAAATCAAGAAGCTACGACCTAAATGGCTACATCCTTTAATAGTCGTAGTCTCATGCTTAAATCTCTCAACAAAACAACTAACTAGAAGCAGCACAACAAAGCCTCCAAACTCCCTGACTCCAGTAAATTCTTCCCAAATTGCGAGTTGACAAAAAACCTCCAACCAAGCTGAACTTAGTTGGAGGTTGGATGGTAATTGTCGTTTTTAAGAACGGAATTTTATTAGATTAACAGCTTAACTACGATCGTACGTCTACATAAACTGTATGATAACCAACTCCTTGTCCATCATTTGCTACTAGCTGTATTCTATAAACTCCAGGAGCGTTGAAGGTAACTTCTGTTGACAGTTTATTCTGAGATGAGAACTCAACATTTTTAGGGTCACCGTACTTAAAGTAAGTAGTTTTATTATTTTTATCTTCACCAGTCGGATATTTATCTACATCATCAGGTATTACAGTCCATTTTAAGTCGAAATCGTCTCCATCTTTATCAAAAACATTCCCGCTAAGAGAAATAGTATCACTTACATTCAAGTCTAAGACTTGATCCTCTCCAGCATATACATCTGGCGGGATATTTTTGATTGCTATATTACTTACTTATAAAAAGTACGTTTCAATGCCATCTCTAAACCACGAACTTCAGCCAAACCTTTCAATCGACCAATTGCCGAGTAACCAGGGTTGGTCGTTTTCTTTAAGTCATCTAGCATTTGATGACCGTGATCTGGACGCATCGGAATCAGTTGTTCCTTTCCGTTATCAGCACGACGCTTCTCCTCGGTAAGCAGTGCCATGACTACGTTGTACATGTCGACATCACCTTCCAAGTGAGCCGCTTCATGGAAACTCATAGGGTTATCTTCACGTTGCGTCGAGCGAAGGTGAGTGAAGTAAACACGGTCGCCATACTCTTTGATCATGTTAACTAGGTCGTTGTCACCACGAACACCGTAAGAGCCAGTACACATAGTGATGCCGTTAGCTTTGCTCGGCACTTCATTAGTTAGCCATGCGATATCGTCAATGGTTGATACAATACGCGGTAAGCCCAGAATTGGACGCGGTGGATCATCCGGGTGAACTGCCATCTTCAGGCCAGTTTCATCACATACAGGCATAAGCTCTGATAGGAAGTAAGCCATATGCTGACGCAGCTGGTCCTTGTCAATGCCTGCATAGCGATCGAGCTGAGCTTGGAACTCTTGGAGGGTGTAGCCCTCTTCAGCGCCTGGTAGGCCAGCGATGATGTTGCTAGTTAGCTTGTTGATATCTTGCTCAGTCATAGCTTCGAAGTATTCACGAGCCTCAGACTGTTCTTGCTCAGAATAATCGTTCTTTGCTCCTGGACGTTTTAGGATAAAGAGTTCAAATGAAGCAAATGCGATTTGATCAAAGCGGAGCGCTTTAGAACCGTCTGGCATCTCAAATTCAAGGTCAGTACGGGTCCAGTCTAGAACGGGCATGAAGTTATAACAAACTGTTTTGATGTTGCAGTCTGCAAGGTTTTGTAGCGTCTGCTTGTAGTTATCAATCCACTGCTGGTAGTTACCCGTTTGAGTCTTGATTTCTTCGTGTACCGGCACGCTTTCAACGACTGACCAAGTCAGACCTTTGCTTTCGATTAGCTCTTTACGTTTTATAATTTCTTCTTTTGACCAGACTTCGCCATTTGGGATGTGATGCAGTGCACTTACCACACCCGTTGCACCAGCTTGTCTTACATCGTCAAGAGAGACTGGGTCATTCGGCCCATACCAACGCCATGTTTGTTCCATGTAATTTACCTTTTTAGAGATGTAACCAGCCCTCTCGCATAAACGAGATAAATGAGCTAATCACATTAACGACTTCTTAAAATTGGCTATAAGATGTTATAGCCGCCAGATAGGCCGAGTCTTCGGCTAAGAATTATTCAATTCAACTGAAACCACGGGGTTTGAGCTAAACAAATAACCATCAAATTCAGGGTCATCAATATCAGACAACTCCAAAAGGCGCTGTTTGACATTCTCAAGGTGTTGCCACATAGCAATTTTTGCTGCTAAAGGATCTCTGCGTTGTATAGCAGCAAGAATTTTTGCATGGTCTTCCATCCACTCTCTACGATATTCTTGTCCGCGTATACGAGAGTGCAATTTTTTCCACATAGAACTTCTTGAACGACGTCTCCAGGAGTCTTCTAAAATTGACACAAGAACACTATTTTGAGTCGCTTCTGCTATACAGATATGAAATTGCTCGTCGCCCTTACTTTCATTAGAGCCACTATCGAGTTCCTCTCGTTCTAACGCAAGAGCTTGACGCATTCTACCTATATCATTAGGCGTGGCCATCGTTGCTGCAAACTCAGCAATATTACTTTCCAGTAACTGCCGGGCTTGCAGCATTTCGAATGGACCTGCATCATCATTGTCTAGACTTTCATTTTGTGATGGAGATGCCGATGGGATTTTGCGAACATACACACCAGACCCTTTTTTAACCTCTACAAATTGCTGTATTTCCAGCATGATAATTGCCTCACGGACAACTGTGCGGCTGACATTCATGCGTTGAGCTATATCACGCTCTGGCGGTAGTCTGTCTCCGACTTTGTATAGTCCGTCAACAATTTCGTTTTGTAGCATTAAACCAATCTTTTGGTAGGCTTTTTTAGGTTTCTCTCGCATTTTATTTATACGTTCGCTCAATTTATCAACACTCATTAATCATATAGATTATGATTAATTGGTCAACCAAAAATCTAATAATGTAGCAACATCCTTGGTGATGTTATTGTACCGCTTTAATCCTTTCAACCAATTTGCTTAGTTCAGGGTTAGAGGTTGCGATTTTTTTGTACATCGGCTGTACTGCATCAACAAAAGCATCTTTATTTGGTTCAACAAATGTTACCCCCATCTTTTCTGCCTTAGTTCTTTCTTTTGCTTCCGACTCTGCCCAAAGCTTCTTCATATACTCAGATGACGCTTTTGCTGCTTTCCTTAGTGATTCTTGCTGATCTTTAGTCAGACCATCGAATGTTTTTGTTGAGATAACTAAAACATCAGGAACCATAGTATGTTCGTCCATACTGTAGTACTTAGAGACTTCACTGTGGCGGCTCAGGCTGAAAGAAGGAATGTTGTTTTCCGCTGCATCAACAACGCCTTGCTGAAGAGCTGTGTACAGTTCACCATATGCAAGAGGAGTTGGACTACCACCTAGTGCTTTAACCATCGCGATTGCTGAAGGGCTAGGCTGAACGCGAACCTTCAGGCCTTTTAGATCTTCAGGTGTTTTGATTGGCTTGCTTGTGTAAAAGCTACGGGCGCCTGCATCGTAGTATGTTACGCCTACAAAGCCACTTTCTCTTGATGAGCTCAGAATTTCTTCACCAACCGAGCCACCAGTTACGCTGTAATAATGGTTTTTGTCACGGAACAAGTAAGGCAGGTTAAACGCGGAGTAAGAAGGAGAAAATGCCTCTAGTTCTGCTGCGTTACTTTTCACTAAATCTATAGCGCCATTTTGCATTAGCTCCATAGATTCACGTTGTGTGCCAAGTTGAGCATCTGGATAGATACGAATGCGAACTTCTCCATCCGTTAGTTTTTTAACTTCTTTTGCCATGTAGTCCATTGCTTTATGAACGGCATGGTCTCGAGGGTGGTTATGGCTAAGCTTCAATGTTGTTGCTGCATATGCAGAAGCAGTTGCACCGAAGATCATTGCTGCACCGATAGCGGCGCTTAATAGAGTCCTTTGCATTGTATTAACCTTTTGTTTGTATGTATTGGCATCCCAAAATGTAGGGTATTTGTTGTTTACGAGATAATATTGGCATACCAAACAAGGGTGAGTCAAAAAACAACGGCTCAAACATTGAACTAAATCACGTATATTGCCAATAAATTGGCATGCCAATATTTATGTGATGTTGCTCACATGACATTTTTATGAACTTATCCGATAATTTGTAACGAACAAATGACTTACTTACATACCAATATTAAACAACCAAAAAATATTGGCATGCCAATATTGCGTTTAATAGGTAAAAGGAAAAGATAATGAATAAACTGGTCAACTATATAAATAGAGGGCTTGCCGGTTTTACGGTCTCTCTCTCGACCTTTTTGGTTTTTTGCGTAATTTGGCAGGTTTTGTCTAGATATGTAATTGGAAAACCAAGCACAGTTACCGATGAATTAGCTCGTTACCTATTTATGTGGGTTGCGTTGGTCGGAGCTGCCTATACGACCGGCTTAAAGCGTCACTTGGCAATTGACTTATTGACAATGAATTTAAGTGGCAAAAGAAAAGTGATTAACGAGATTTTTATCCAACTAGCTATTGCAGCATTTGCCGCGATTGTACTTGTATATGGTGGCTCAAAGCTTGCCTTAAAAACTCTATCGCTAGGACAGGTTACGCCAGCTTTGGGACTTGAAATGGGATACATCTATTTCTGTTTACCGCTCAGTGGTGCATTAATGATCTTTTACTCCGTAGTTTTTTCGTACGATTTAGTGAAAAAACTTTGTGGCATTGAAACGCCGACTCCTGAATCGCAAGTCGAATAAGCAAGGATACCCATCATGGAAATGCAAGTATTATTAATTTTATTTGGTACATTTGGCGTGTTGCTCGCCCTAGGTGTACCAGTTTCGTTTGCGATAGGCTTGTCATCGCTAACAACAATATTAACGAGTTTGCCATTAGAACCTGCAATTGCTGTAGTCGCTCAGCGAATGGCTGCAGGGTTAGACAACTTTGCACTGCTGGCTATACCTTTCTTTATCCTAGCAGGGAACATTATGAACCAGGGCGGCATTGCTTTGCGTCTTATTAACTTTGCTAAAGTGTTAGGTGGTCGCTTACCGGGAGCATTGGCACACGTAAACGTTATGGCAAATATGATGTTCGGTTCAATTTCTGGTTCAGCAGTAGCGTCAGCAGCGGCTGTTGGTGGAACAATGTCCCCTCTACAGAAAAAAGATGGCTACGATGAACATTTCTCTGCTGCCGTTAATATCACTTCATGCCCAACGGGACTATTAATTCCGCCAAGTAACACTCTGATAGTTTTTTCATTGGTTTCTGGTGGTACTTCTATCGCGGCTTTGTTCTTAGCAGGCTATATTCCAGGTATCCTTATGGGACTGAGTTTGATGGCCGTTGCAGGCTATATCGCTAAAAAACGAGGCTACCCTGTCGCTGAGAAACCGTCTCTTCAAGTTGTGTGGGATACGTTCTTAAAAGCTGCACCTTCTTTGATGCTTATTGTTGTCATTATGGGGGGCATTATCGGCGGCATCTTTACTGCAACAGAGGCGTCAGCAATTGCAGTGGTTTATACCTTTGCCCTCGCAGTTTTGATTTATCGCGAAGTTAGCTGGAAGCAATTACCAAAAATTGTTCTTGAATCAGCAGTGACTACCTCTATTGTATTGCTTCTGGTTGGTGCATCGATGGGGATGTCCTGGGCGATGGCTAATGCAGATATCCCGTATATCATCGCTGATGCACTGCTAGCAATCTCTGAAGATCCGCTGATGATTCTACTTATCATCAACCTGATTTTGCTAATTGTTGGCATATTCATGGATATGACTCCAGCGATTCTGATTTTTACACCGATTTTCCTTCCAATTGCATTGGATATGGGAATCGACCCAGTACACTTCGGTATCATGATGACGTTCAACCTAGCTATTGGTATCTGTACGCCACCAGTTGGTAGTGCTCTGTTTATTGGTTGCTCGGTAGCTAACGTTCCAATTAACAAGATTATTAAACCATTACTTCCATTTTACGCAGCGTTGATTGCAGCGCTGATGGCAGTAACTTTTATTCCTGAGCTTAGCTTATTCCTACCGGAGCTAGTTCTCGACTACTAATTTATAACGACAAATAACTTATAACGAAAAATAACACTTCCTGCAGGTAAACATTAACTTGCAGGAAAAGGGGTTCTTACATGAAAAATATCGCAAATACGACGTTAAATAGCTCTACGATGCAGCCGGGCTATGATCGCAGCCGACTAAAAAGCAAGATAGTCCACCTTGGCTTCGGCGCATTTCACCGCGCACACCAGGCGTTGTTTACTAATGAACTGGCTCAGAAAACGGATAGTGATTGGGGATACTGTGAGGTAAACCTATTTGGTGGCGAAGAACTGATTGAGCAACTGAGAGAACAGGATCATCTGTACACTGTCGCTGAAAAAGGCGCTGAAAAAAATGATGTGAAGGTCATAGGTTCAGTTTGTGAGTCACTTCACCCGACTTTTGACGGCGAAGAGGCGGTTATTGAGAAAATGGCGGAACCACAGGTGGCAATCGTTTCTATGACCATCACAGAGAAAGGCTACTGCGCCGACCCTGCGACCGGCAAGCTCGATAAAAACAATGCCCTAGTCATCGCCGATTTAGCTAACCCAAATCAACCAAAATCTGCTCTTGGTTACATTGTGCAGGCTCTAAAAGTACGTCGTGAACGCGGCCTAACACCATTTACAGTGATGTCTTGCGACAACGTACAAGAGAACGGTCACGTGGCAAAATCGGCCATCTTGGAGTTTGCAAAACTACTTGATGCTGAGCTAGGTGCTTGGATTGAAGCCAATGTGACTTTCCCATGCACTATGGTTGACCGCATAGTTCCGGCTGCAACTGAAGAGACACTCAACGAAATTACCGATCTGCTAGGCGTACAAGATCCATGTAGCATCGCATGTGAACCATTCCGTCAGTGGGTAATCGAAGACAACTTCGTTGCAGGGCGCCCAGACTGGAATATCGCTGGTGCAGAATTTGTCGCAGACGTCGTGCCATATGAAGAAATGAAACTCCGCATGCTAAATGGCAGCCACTCTTTCCTTGCTTACCTTGGTTACCTTGGTGGCTACGCGCACATTTCAGACACAATGACTGACGAAGGCTACCGCAAAGCAGCATTCGACATGATGATGAAAGCACAAGCGCCATCACTCAACATGCCAGAAGGCACTGATCTGGAAGGCTACGCGAAACTACTTATCGACCGTTTCACTAACCCAAGCCTGAAACACAAAACATGGCAAATTGCGATGGATGGTAGTCAGAAGATCCCTCAGCGTATGGGTGGCAGCTTACGCTTCCATCTAGAGCAAGGTTCAGACTTCAAATGGCTTGCGGCGGGTATCGCAGGTTGGATGCGTTATGTTTCGGCAGTTGATGAACAAGGTAATGAGATAGATGTTCGTGATCCTATGGCAGAACAGCTGAAAGCAGTATGTGATGTGCATGGCCAGAATGTTTCAGTTGTTCCGGCACTCTTGTCTATCGAAGCCGTTTTCGCTCCAGAGATTGGCCAAAACCCTCAAGTTATCGATGCAGTAAGCTCTGCGTACCAATCTCTTATTGAGAAGGGTGCACGAGCTACCGTTGCAGCACTTTAAAAGGAAACAAACATGAAAAACTTTCTATGTGATGACTTCCTACTAAGTAATGAGACGGCTCGCCGTCTCTACCATGAGCACGCAGCTGACAAGCCAATTTTTGATTACCATTGTCACCTGAACCCAGCAGAAGTTGCACAGAACCGCCAGTTTGAAAACATGAGTCAAATTTGGCTCGAAGGCGATCACTACAAGTGGCGTGGTATGCGCTCTGCGGGCATTGAAGAGCGCCTAATTACGGGTGATGCAAGCGAGTACGAAAAGTTCCAGGCGTGGGCCAAAACGGTTCCTATGACATTAGGCAACCCACTCTTCCATTGGACTCACCTTGAGCTTCGTCGTCCATTCGGCATCACTAACAAACTGCTTAACCCAGAAACGGCTGATAGCATTTGGCATGAGTGCAACGAGCTTCTACAAACATCTGAATTCTCTGCACGCAGCATCATGAAACAAATGAACGTAGTGATGGCGGGAACGACCGATGACCCTATTGATACATTAGAACATCATGCAGCCATTGCCGAAGATGAGAGCTTTGATGTTGAAGTACTACCGAGCTGGCGTCCAGATAAAGCCTTCAAGATTGAATTAGACGGTTTTGCTGACTACATGACTCTACTGGGCCATGCCGCTGATATTGAAATCACGAGCTTTGACGCTTTACTTCATGCTCTCGATAACCGCCTAGCTCACTTTGACGCTCACGGCTGTCGTGCAGCTGACCACGGTATTGAAGTGGTTCGTTATGCCGAAATCCCATCAGAAAAAACACTTGATAGCCTGATTACCCGTCGATTAAACGGTGAAGAACTTACCGAAACAGAGTGTGCGCAATTCTCTACTGCTGTACAAGTATGGCTGGGCAAGCGCTATGCAAAACTGGGCTGGGTAATGCAACTACATATCGGTGCGCAACGTAACAACAACACTCGTATGTTCAAGCTACTAGGCGCAGACGCTGGCTTTGACTCCATCAGCGATCGTACATTCGCATTCGAGCTGGCTCACCTGTTAGATGATATGGACAAGACCAACGAGCTGCCAAAGACCATCCTTTACTGCCTAAACCCTCGTGATAATGAAATGATGGCGACAATGATTGGTAACTTCCAAGGTGGTGGTATCGCCGGCAAAATCCAGTTTGGCTCAGGTTGGTGGTTCAACGACCAGAAAGATGGCATGCAGCGCCAGATGGAACAGCTTTTTCAGCTAGGTCTACTAAGTCAGTTCGTTGGTATGCTTACGGACTCGCGCAGCTTCCTATCGTACACCCGTCACGAGTACTTCCGTCGCATCCTATGTGACATGATCGGCCGCTGGGTAGAAAACGGTGAAGTACCCAATGACATGTCACTGCTTGGTCCTATGGTTGAAGATATTTGCTTTAACAATGCTAAACGCTACTTCGCGTAAGAACTGGTTATGAAGAATATCGCAATAATTGGAGAGTGCATGATTGAGCTGAACGGCAAACCGTTCGGCGCAATGCACCAAACCTTTGGTGGGGATACACTTAACGCTGCGGTTTACCTGAGCCGCGGTTGTGAACTCAATACTGAAGAACAAGCTATCACCGTTTCTTACGTTTCTGCAATGGGTGCTGATCCGTTGAGTGAAGGTATGATTGCTCGTTGGCAGCAAGAAGGCATAAACACCGACCTTGTACTGCATGACGAAAGTCGTACCCCAGGCCTTTACCTCATTCAGCTAGATGACCAAGGCGAACGTACTTTCTTATACTGGCGTAACCAATCGCCAGCGCACTACCTACTGCAACATCCAGACTTCAACCGGATTAAACAATCTCTAACAAAAATGGATATGGTGTTTGTCAGTGGTATCAGCCTAGCGATTTTGCCTGATGAAGATCGCAGCAAGCTACTCACTCTGCTTGCTGATCTTCGCCATCAAGGGGTAGAAGTATCATTCGACAGCAATTACCGCCCGGCTCTATGGCCAAATGATGAGCTGAGAACGGTCAAAGAACACTACAAAGCAATGTATCAAACCACAGATTTAGCGCTGGTCACTTTTGATGATGAACAGCTGATCTGGGGTGATAAAACACCTGAAGATACATTGACCCGCCTGCATAACCTTGGGGTCACTAAGGTTGTGGTCAAACTGGGTGAGAAAGGTTGTCTTGTTGGTGACACTACCCATGATAACAGTTACACAGTGCCGACAATACCAGTCGAAAATGTCATCGATACCACGTCAGCGGGTGACTCATTTAACGGCGGTTTTCTCTCTTGCTACTTAGCAGGAGGCTCCCTAGAACAATCATGCCAACGCGGCAATGCACTTGCCGGCGTGGTAATCCAACACCGTGGCGCAATCATTCCCAAATCAGCCACTGATGTTGTGACTCAAAAATAGAATTAATTTACAAGGATTTATCATGTCTACAATTAACGAACAGCTAAAAGCACTAAAAGTTATCCCAGTTATCGCAATCGACAAGGCTGAAGACATCATCCCGCTTGGCAAGGTGTTAGCTGAAAACGGTCTTCCAGCAGCAGAAATCACCTTCCGCTCTGATGCAGCAGCAGAGGCTATTCGCCTACTTCGCGAAGCACAACCAGACATGCTGATTGGTGCAGGTACTGTTCTAAACAAAGAGCAAGCGATTGCAGCGAAAGAAGCAGGCGCGACGTTCGTCGTATCTCCTGGTTTCAACCCAAATACTGTCAAAGCCTGCCAAGAAATCGGAATCGATATTGTTCCTGGTGTTAACAACCCTAGCGCAATCGAAGCGGCGCTAGAGATGGGTCTAACGACTCTAAAATTCTTCCCTGCTGAAGCGTCTGGCGGCGTAAACATGGTGAAGGCACTACTGGCTCCCTACGGTGATGTGCATATCATGCCTACGGGCGGTGTGAATCAAAAGAACATCAAAGGCTACTTAGCAGTGCCTCGTGTACTTGCTTGTGGCGGTACTTGGATGGTCGACAAAAAACTGGTTGAGGCTGGTGAGTGGGAAGAGCTTGCTCGCCTAACTCGTGAAGCAGTGGAGTTAGTTAACTCTTAACCAGCACTCTCTTTAGAACCTCTCCCTAGCGGAGAGGTTTTTGTATTGCGCCAACTCCAGTGGACAACCAACTATGAAAATCTTGTTTCTACACACTCTCGATAACAACGCCGAGATCTTCGCTCCACTGGCTGCTTCGCGATTCCCTCAGCATGACATCTCCCATGATGTACAAGAGCATTTCCTCACCGAGATTCGTAACAAGGGTCAAAATGAGCATACCAAACAGGCCATTCATAATTACCTGACAAAGCAGATCAGTAACGGCATTGACTACATCATCTGCACCTGTTCAACATTAGGCCCTGTCGTAGACAGCTTCCCAAATGATAATGTATTTAGGGTTGATAAACCGATGGCAAGCGAGAGTGCAAAGTTCGCTCACGTGTTGGTCGCAGTTACCCTTGAAAGCACTATTGAGCCAACAGGCGCACTTCTTAATTCACAAGCGCCAAACACTAAATTCTATTTCAAGCTGATTGAAGGGGCTTGGGATCTCTATGCCGAAGGAAATCTTGAGAAGTTCAATCACCATATAGCCAAAGACTTAAACCAAGAATTACAACAAGATCGGAATTACCAAGCCATTATGTTAGCTCAAGCTTCTATGATGAATGCTGCACCTTTAATCTCACAGCAAATACGTGTTTTGACTAGTCCTTACATCTGTTTGGATTTTCTTGCCGAACATCTAAACTAAATATTTCTATCAAGGGAGTGAGCAAATGATAGCTGCGCAAGTCGTTGGTGGAATTGCTTTTCTTTGTGGTGTACTCGCCTTTCTACAAAAAGACGACCTCAAATTTCGCTACGGCATGGTGACGTTTTGTTTCATCATGGCTGTGCATTTCTTCATGATGGACGCGATGGTCGCAGCTATCGGGGTAACCATCAACGGTGTTCGCGCCTTTGTCTCAATCAAAACTCAATCTCGCTGGGTTATGTGGGTTTTTATCAGCTTACTAATTGCGATGACGGTTCCACAGTTAAGCGCTCCGATAGAGGCACTCACCATCATTGGTTCTGCGGCAGGCACTTGGGCTCTGTTCTCTTTGGAGGGAGTTAAGATGCGCAGTGTGATTCTATTTAACTCATGCTGCTGGTTCACACACAACTTATGGTTAGGCTCAATCGGGGGAAGCTTAGTTGAAGGCACATTTATCATCGCTAACTTGGCAACAATTTACGGCTTGTATTCTAGACCTGAAACAAACAAGCAAACGTGAAACCCTAGTTTTACGTCCAACAATTCAAGTTAAGTTGGTAACTTCCTAGATATAGTGGTTCAGGAAAATGCACTTCTGTCGTATAGCCTCAGTATGCTTGCAATGTTATACGAGCATACCTTTAGACAAAAATGTTAACGAGCCTAAGAAAATTGGAGGATTTGGCTACATCCAAAAATCCGACCCATGACGAAAAGTACGGGATTCCTGAGGCACGATTTGCTATTGATTTACCACTCTAACACCGAATGGGGCATAGGTGAGCTACACGTTTCTCAGACAAGCTTGTTACATGCCGATATGTTCCAGCCCTGTGATTTGGTTGTTGCGACTGACAGTTATTATCTGAATACCAGCATGCTTCATTAACGGTCTATCTCTCCATTGTCGGGCAAGATCAAGAAACTTTGGTGATTCGGGAACTGCGACTGCCAAAATGTCATCTTCGTTGGCATACTCGACTGTCATTAACTGTCCAATTGCTTCACGGATAAGCGGATACTCTTTGGAGCCTGGTTTACTTACCATTGGCCTTTTTTTCGATTCAACTCTCAGTGTATAGCCATTTGTAAGGTTCGAAACTAGGTCACCCTCTCCTGAAGCCGTATGAATAACGATACCTTGAGAAAAATTCCTATTAACGTACTTGCATTGCCACTTTTCTTCTTGCTCTAGACCAATCCAACCTTCCGCATTCAAGAACTCAATAATTGGAAAGATAACAGTTGAACCAACCTTTACCTGTGCTCCATCAATCGCACATATCACGTCATCATTTGTGTAAGAGCCTTTGATTAAATACATCGCTAGCCTGATTGTAACCTCAGCCTCTGGCATTCTATCGAAACCGTACACATTGGGGGCAATCTCCCAGCGATCGAAGAGCGTTTTTCTAAATTGGGTATTCATCACTTACCGAAAACCATTGAGCCGGATATGGGGGCAATTCAAGCGCTCGGTTTTCAAGGGCTACCCGCCACATTGGTAGTGATTAATGGTGAAGCTAAATTTCGTTATTCTGGGTATATCAAGCACTCACCCGAAGTGATTCAAGACTGGCTAACTTGCTTAAAAGAGGAACTGTAATCATGAAAAGTATGCTTATTTTACTTATTGCCTCCATCAGCTTCTCCATTTTCGCCAACACTGAGACTGACAAAGGCAAAGCACTGTACATCGCTCCTGGTAAAGGGGGGTGCGCTACTTGCCATGGTGAAACCGGAAATGAGCCCGTGATGCCTATGTACCCGAAAATCGGCGGACAAAACGAGCTTTACCTCTTCAACCAAATGAAAGATTACAAGATGAAAAAGCGTAAAAACGGCTTGTTCATGACCATGGTGGTCGCAATGGAACGCTACACCGACGAAGAGATCCGCCTTATGGCGAAATACTTGAGCGCAGTAAACAGTAACTAAGCGCACCGTTCTTAGAAATACTGTCAGGCGATATTTAGTCAACAACACGTTAAGCACCATTAGTCGTCCCTGAGCTCATGGTGGCGTCGGTGTGCCTTAATAAAGCTGGTCTGGTTTTGGGTTGAAGATCTTAAAATAGCAGGCTACAACAAGTATCCCCACGCATATATGTTATATTTTTAAACAACCTCGAAGCTGTCTCTAAGTTAATAACACGATCGATGAAGAATAGCCGTTTAGCTACGTTGCTACTTACATGTTTTGCCGCGATGAACTTTGGTTGCAACCAACAAGGAAGTAGCGAACCCAACCTCAGCACTGGTGCACCAATGGTTAGTGCCGAGTCAACTTATTTGGTATTAGTTGAAAGCGATATTGAATACGCTGATGGTCTTGTTCACGACAATGTGAGCTCATCCCCTTTTGCTGCGCCGCAAACACTCGATATTTACTATCCAGCAAATGATCACGCCAATAGGCCGGTTTATATGTTCATTCATGGCGGAGGTTTTCAATCAGGCACCAAGACTAAGCCTGAAATTATCGATTTGGCTCACTATTTTACATCGAGAGGTTGGGTGGTTGTGTCTGTCGATTATCGTACCGCTGAAGACTTGGGAACAATTACAGGTAAAACGCCAGAAGAGCTATTAACTTACTATAACGGTATTGCTCCACAAGAGTGGCTTGAATATGCCCTGCAAACAGCGGAATCTCCAGATCAAGTAAAAACCAGTACTGCGATGTACACCGCACAAAGAGATGCAAAAGCAGCACTTCGCTGGATTGTTGCTAATGCGGATACTTACAACATAAACCCCGATTACATTACCGTAGGCGGTGCCTCGGCAGGCTCCATTACAACGATTGCTTTAGGAATTTCAGAGAACGAAGACTTTAGAGACGAAATATCTATCAGCGACGATCCTACTCTTGCTACTACCCATTTAGACCAGAGTTATGCTGTACGAAGCATGGTTTACTATTGGGGTTCAAACATAAAATTGGACTTATTTGAAAATGTGTATGGCCTAAATCGATATGACAGTAACGACCCTGAATTATTTATGGCACATGGTACCGAGAACGATCCCGTAACGCCTTATTCAGAAGCCGTTGAATTGCAGGATATATATAATGATTTAGGCATATACAACCGACTTGAGACGCTAGAGGGATATGGTCACGGCGCATGGAATGCACAACTCGATGGCAAAGGTTTATCTGAACTTTCTTTCGACTTTCTAGTTAATAGACAAAACTTAACCGTCCAGTAGTTAGGGCTAACTAAACCATCAATTTTCCTTTGCTTTTAGCATACCTCACATAGAGGTCATCCTCACAAAAGTGAGGATCTCCTACCGCGTGTAGGTGACTGAAAACATTCGACTAAGTCACGTAAGTCCGATTCGCGACGCGCTGAATGAGATCCCCTTTTTCAAGGGGATGACGGGGGTTATTTTTTGGTTTAAAAACAAGAAATGGGGCATTTCTGCGTTACATGCACCTTCAGCACGTCTCAGGACAAAAGCAATCTAGTCTCCATTGTTTCAACACCCCCCAGAATGCCGTCATCCTCACGCAAGTGAGGATCTCCTAAAGCGCGTAGATGACTGAAAAATAATGACTAAGTCGCATGAATTGTGTTCATAGCCCGTTGCATGAGATTCCCTTTTTCAAGGGAATGACAGGGTTATTTATTGGTTTAGAAAAAGAGAAAGGGGCAGTACGGTTTAGTAACCCACGACATGGCAGAGGACAGTAAAGGCTTGTAGCCAGTCGTAACAAGTGAGCAATGGGGCAACAATTCACCCCAACATCATTTTCCAGACACTAGTCGCTCTATTTGATGGAGCATCCAAGTTACGTAGAAATAGTCTTCTCAGAAGAATCCATGAACATCAAAGCAATGTATTAGGTAGTTTTAGGAATCAAGAGAATTGAACTGTGATTGGAAAACTGTGAGGTCTATGAGTAACAGATTTTACAAACGCTAGATGGGTGGAAGCCCCAGCCACATCCCGGCACACAAGTCACTCGCTGCGGCTGCTTCCTTCCGGACCTGACCGAGTTCACGAGCTATTGTTGCGGGAGGACCAGGGCCTCCATAGATTTTGTGCTGTTGCTTAGTGAAGGGTCACTGTTGCAAAGCGTGTGGGGATTATCAGGTATCGCAGCGCTGAATGCAAGTGCCTCGCCGGAAATATGTATCTCATGATGATTAAGTGCTTACAGATTAAACAAAGCGCCTACACTGTGGGCGGTGCAAGCGCTATATAAGACTTAGAGTTCCTGATTTTCTTCGTCAATACTCAGTATGTAGTCGGTCATCCAGGCCGTACCAAGTAGGCATAACCAAACGACAAAGACGGGTTTGGGTACGTCAATAGACGGAACGACGACCAGCGCAGCAAAACCAACAGTAGGCAGGGTCCAGCAAAGCAACTTGTTCCATCGGAATGTTTTGAGTCTGGTGAGACTTTCCATTGAGGCCAACATCCCGGTCATGCACAGTGAAATCAGCGCGGCATAAGGCAGGCCCGCAGCCCAGATAGGCAGAATGAGCGCCAATGACCACCAACTGTGCTCAGTGGAACCTTTCCAGTTTCTTGCCGCATACCAGGCAACAAAGACCGAGAACGCCTGCACCAGCGTCACCATAGGCGTACCGCCTAACTTGCCCGCTGCCTGAGTCAGCATAATACCGACATTGAGCGTCAACACGATCAAGGCAATGATACTCACTACCCAAATATTGCTGCGTTTTGAGAACGCCACCATAAAGACAGGGATAAGAATCCACACCGCAACGGACATGGCGATAGACTGCATCGGCAACGTTAGCCCATAAACCACCATTGAGGCCAGTAACATGAGTCCGGCCACGCCGCCCTGAGGCAAGATCCAGAGCGCTGGAATCATCATCGCCAATACAGGAATATCCCCTTCAGTGACGCTGATGGCTCTGGCACAAACTACGGCAAGCAGACTTGTGATTATGAATTGAAACACGGAAAATACCATAGCTCCTCCTTATTACCCATCCCTGGCAAACTGAACTAGGACACTTTCAGTATGGATCAATTTAAGATACAAATCTTTGCAGTAATTCACCAAATTCCACATGGAAAAGTGGCGACTTACGGGCAAATTGCCAAAATGGCGGGCTATCCCGGTTACGCGCGCCATGTTGGCAAAGCACTGGGTAACTTGCCATTGGGGAGCACACTCCCATGGTTCAGGGTCATCAATAGTAAGGGAGAAATATCGCTAAAAGGTGACGACTTCCTAAGGCAAAAGTCGCTGTTAACCGAGGAGGGAGTGGTATTTTCAGTAAAAGGAAAGATCAGTTTGAGGCAGTTTGGGTGGCAGCCTTAACCCCACCCAAACGGTTTTTTTAGCGCACGCCTACCAACATCAGATTCACGTCTGATGTCTGGTTCACATCGGTGATCACCGGATAAGAGGTGTCACTGATGAAGCGAAGTTTCCCGTCGACTTCAATACGAGCGCTGACACTATAGGTGTGTTTTGCCTTGATATCCGTTTGGTCATAGCTCAGCTCGAAGTCAAACGGAACCTGAGCACCATCGGTAGTAAACGTTTGTTCGCTGATGACAACAGCAGCCACATCTTGCAACGACACATCCTGAAGCTTGATGGTCACAACAGCATTGGGCGGCAATGCAATACGCTCTCGATAAGCGATGGTTCCTTTTACGGACGCCATATTATCTTCCACTTGTTTTTGCTGCTCCACTTGAGACGGTGAATCCTTTTGAGGCGCGGATTGGCATCCGACTAAGCCTAAACCTAATGCGATCGCTAAAGCGCTTACGAGTGTCTTGTTCATGGTGCCTCTCTGAATGAGTTACGGTGCTTGCCTGTTATGTGTACAGGATGAATATGCACTAAACATAACAGATTTGGCACACATCGCTTAACAAAAGCGAACGATTTTTCAATAAATTCACTGTATTCCTACACAATTGCCGGCTTGACGAATCTCTCGGTAAATTCCACACTTGGCTAACAAAGTACACAATAAAGACGGGTGTTATGAGTAAGCCATTAAGTGAATTATTAGAGCTACTGAAATTGGAACAACTGGAAGTGGGGCTATTTCGGGGCCAGAGTGAAAATCTGGGCCTTCCACAGGTCTATGGCGGACAAGTGATTGGTCAGGCTCTCTCTGCTGCCCGCTATACGGTGGATGAAAGTCGCACCGTGCATTCTTTCCACAGTTACTTTCTCTACCCGGGGGATGCAGAAAAACCCATCATCTACGACGTAGAAAACTTGCGCGATGGTAAAAGCTTCAGCACTCGCCGGGTAAAAGCAATTCAGGATGGTCGTCCTATTTTTTACCTGACGGCCAGTTACCATGGCGAAGCACCTGGCTTTGAACATCAGAATTCGATGCCAGAAGTCGCAGGCCCGGAGAACTTTGTTTCTGAGTCAGAGCTTGCGGCACGCATTGCGGACTTCCTGCCACCAAAAATCCGCGAGGCATTTTGCAGTGAAGAAGCCATTGAGGTGCGTCCGGTTACTGTCATCAATCCACTCAAACCGGAAAAAGCAGAGCCAAAACAGTATCTGTGGATACGTGCCAACGGCGTCGTTCCCAACGATGCCTTGGTTCATCAGTATGTTTTAGGATACGCGTCGGATTGGCGTTTCCTCACCACCGCTCTGCACCCTCACGGAGTGTCGATATTTGCGCCAAACTTCCAAATGGCAACTATCGACCATTCGATGTGGTTCCACCGTCCGGTGAATACCAACGAATGGTTGCTGTATGCCATCGACAGTCCGAACGCCAGCAATTCACGCGGCCTAGTGCGCGGTGAAATCTATAATCAAAAAGGTGAACTCGTCGCCTCCACCGCACAGGAAGGGGTATTACGATTTACTGAGTAATGCTCAATCTAACGGACAAAAAAGGCGGTATCTCATACCGCCTTTTGTTTTCCTGACTGTGCCCCATTAATTGGGATACTTACTCCACTTCCTGTTGATGAGGTAGTTCACCACTCTTCGGGCGAAGCCAGAATAAGGAGAGTACAGCAGACTGATCGCCGAAAGTTTACTCTGATGCATCACCGGGCGCATTTTGGAGAAGGCTTCGAAACCTTCCCGACCGTGATAGTGTCCCATTCCACTTGGCCCAACGCCACCAAATGGCAGGTCATGCTGAGCAACATGCAGCATCACATCATTGATGGTGAAGGCACCCGACATGGTGTTCTCCATTGCTGTTTGCTGTAGTTCTTTATCATTTGAGAACAGGTACAGTGCCAGTGGACGGTCACGCTCGCCGATAAAGTGATAGACATCGTCTAAGGTTTTATAAGTTAAAATCGGCAAAATCGGGCCAAAGATCTCCCGCGTCATCACCACCTCGTCCGCATCCGGTGACACCACCAGATGCAGCGGAAAACGTCGCGTTTGTGGGTCAGGTTCACTGTACGGGATCAGGTTGATCACTTCTCCCTGCCCTGCCTTCGCCGCGTCCAGAGTGTCGGACAATCGCTGGAAGGATGTCGCGTCGATGACAGCGGTGTAATCGGGATGGTCGGTCGTTTTGTAGCGCCCCTTGATGATGGATTTGGCGGACTTTATCACCTGCTTAAGTTTGTCTTCAGGCACAAACAAGTAATCCGGGGCCACACACGTCTGCCCAGCGTTGTACACCTTACCGCCCAGAATTCGTTTCATCGCTTTCTTTACGTCATAATCAGGGGCAATGATTGTCGGTGACTTGCCACCCAGTTCCAGCGTTACCGGTGTCAGATTCTTGGCTGCAGACGCCATTACCTTACGTCCGGTGGCACCGGAGCCAGTGAAAATCAAATGATCGAAGGGTAAACTGGAAAAAATCGGTCCTGTATTGCCCTCTTCTGCTACGAAACAAAGTTCATCTTCCGTGAATTGCGTCGAAAATGCATCCTTAAGCACCTGGCATAAGTGGGCAGAATTTTCCGACATTTTGACCATGACGCGATTTCCGGCAGCCAGGGCAGCGGTCATCGGTCCGATGGCCAGATAGAGAGGGTAATTCCAGGGCACAATGATCCCCACTACGCCAAGGGGTTGCGGCACGACTTTGTTCTTTGCCGGCCAGAACCAAACGGATGTATGACGCTGTTTGACACGCATCCACTTCTTTAGCTGCTTTCTCGCATCAATAATGCCATCGATAGAAGAGAAGATTTCCAGCAATGCGGTTTCCGTAGATGAGCGATGGCCAAAATCTTTAGCAATAGCTTCGCAAATCGCAGACTGGTTTTCACGTAATACTTTTTCCAGTTTGAGCAGATTAACCCGTCTTAGCTCACGACTGATAAAAGGAGACTCTTTGAATGCGGCTTTTTGCTCCTCAAGTCGTGCAAGCAGTGCATCTCGTTGCTCGCAGTCTACGATGACTGGCTCTGCCATAGTCACATTCTGCTCTGCAAGTTGAGCGCTTAATTGTTGTTCATTGAGTTCAAGCATACTCATTATTGCTCTCCTCTATCGAGTAATTGGGTTAGTAATTGCTGGCACTGCTGCACGTTCATCTCCTCGGCACCGGATACTCTCCAAATGCCTCCCCAACCGCTTACATGGCAAGATGAGGAATATCCGCCTGCTGCCACTCGGCAACTTCAGCTGGAATATTAAGTGACGCCAACAATGAGTCCACTTTGGCAATTAACTGCCGACTGTCTTTATAGCCCAGAGCGAGGACCAGTGTTGTCAGTCTCGGGTTATCTCTCTGTCCAATAAACGGGAGTACACGGGTCAACGCATCGGCCCCAGTTTCGATACGCATTCTGGCTGGAGAACGTGGACCATTTTTATGAACGGCTTTTCACCGATACCATTACTTGATGCAGCACCACGACGCCCCTTCCCTTGCTTACTCAAAATTATTCCAGAACTGTTTTTATAGAGTGATTACTCTTACAAGGCAAGTTTGTTGTCGATAAGTTGAGAACTATTCCCAGCTCAACGGATGGGCAGTGCGGTCGTATACTTCAACGGCTCCATTGCAAAAGTGGAGGTCACGTTGGACAAACCATCAATGCTGTTCACCAGTTTTTTGTAGAATTCATCAAAGCATTTCATGTCTTTAACCAGCACTTTCATCATGTAATCGTACTCCCCCGCCATGCGGTAGAACTCCATTACCTCCGGAAACTCAGAAACGGTATCGACGAACGCTTTATACCATTCATGGGAGTGATCGGTGGTTTTTATCTGAACAAAGGCAGTGAAGGATAACCCCAATTTCTCAGGGTCGAGCAAGGCCACCCGTTTGTCGATAATCCCGTTATCTTCTAATTTCTTAAGGCGTTTCCAGCAAGGGGTTGTGGTTAAGTTCACCGCCTCAGCCAGGTCGTTGAGTGACAGGGTTCCGTCTTGCTGCAATAGCGCCAGCAGTTTCTTATCAGTGTTATCGATATCCACAAGACCTCGCAAAGAGAAATTTTTTCTACATTGGTGTGATTTAGCAGTCAATATAGCAAAGTTTTTCTCTCGTTACGTAGGTAAATTATCACCATACCGATAATAAAGTAGGAAACAAAACTATGTGTACCGATCATCAATGGATAAACAACGCTGTTCGCAAAATTGAAGCAGACTTCCAGCGCAGCGCCGACACTCACCTTATTAAGCTTGATCTGCCCAGCATTGAGGGGATTGACGTTTACCTTAAAGATGAAAGTACCCACCCAACGGGCTCACTGAAGCACCGTTTGGCTCGCTCACTGTTTTTGTACGCAATTTGTAACGGCTGGATCGGACCGGAAACCACCGTCATTGAGTCTTCATCGGGCAGCACTGCGGTGTCTGAGGCTTACTTTGCCCGTTTGCTCGGCCTGCCATTCATTGCGGTCATGCCAAAGTGCACCGCTCGTAAGAAGATTGAACAGATTGAGTTTTACGGGGGTAAAGCGCATCTGGTCGATCGTTCTGACCAAATCTATGCCGAGTCTCGTCGTTTAGCCGAAGAGCTCAACGGCCACTATATGGATCAGTTTACCTACGCAGAGCGCGCGACAGACTGGCGCGGCAACAATAACATCGCCAACTCCATCTTCAGCCAAATGGAGTTGGAAGATCACCCAGTTCCATCCTGGGTGGTCATGAGTCCTGGAACAGGCGGAACATCAGCAACCATCGGTCGTTTCATCCGTTATCAGAAACACGATACCAAGCTTTGCGTGGTTGACCCTGAAAACTCGGTATTCCATGACTACTTCAAGACCGGCAACGCCAATTTGACCGGCGACTGTGGCAGCAAAATTGAAGGCATCGGCCGCCCACGTGTTGAGCCAAGCTTCATCCCTGGCGTGGTCGATGAGATGCGCACTATTCCAGATGCGGCCAGTATTGCTACCATTCACTGGTTGGAAAAAGCGCTGGGACGTAAAGTGGGGGCATCTACTGGCACCAACCTTTACGGCGTACTTCAATTAGCCAGTGAAATGAAAAAGCGCGGTGAAAAAGGCTCTATCGTCACTCTGCTTTGTGACAGTGGTGAGCGTTATCTGGATACTTACTACAACACAGAGTGGATTGCCAATAATATCGGTAGCCTGCAACCTTACCTGGAAAAGCTAGAGATATTTGAAGCGACAGGTGAGCTGGAAGGTTAACTGAAAGGGGAGTGCTATTATCACTCCCCTTTTCATTATTTCGCGTCGTAAGACGTTTTTACCTTATCCTGAGCCGCTGCGATATAAGAGACCAAATCACGGTAGGCCATATCTAATTGCTCCACCAGCTCCGCGTCGCTTTGACCGCCGGCCACCGTTCTCAGGCCGTCGTGTAGCGCTTTCGCTTTTACCTGGAAATACTCCAACGGGCCGCCTTCACGAGCCAGACTTTGAGTTTCACCATGATGGGCGACCACCTGTCCAAAAATGGTATCTCGCTCTCCAAGCTCCAGCAATATTGCGTCATAGTCTGCACCAATCAACTTAGAATGAGCCGTAGCCCACATATTGGTATATTGTGTAATGGCACTGGATGCGTAAATGTCCACCGTTGCCGTGTAGATCACATCCACGGTATCGGACGAGAGCGACAAAATAGACTGGGTATCGCGGACAATATCGGCGGCCCCTTTGGAGGCATCCGCGACCTGAGCTGATACAAGCTCAATGTTCTCTCCTGCGCGATTTGTGCTGCCTTCAATGCGCTCCACCAGACCTGATATTTCACTGGCGGCTGCATTTGCCCGCCCTGCCAGGGAGCGTACTTCATCTGCCACCACCGCGAAACCACGGCCATGCTCACCTGCCCTTGCCGCTTCAATAGCAGCGTTCAGCGCCAGTAAGTTCGTTTGCTCTGAGATTTGATGAATGATGCTGATAAACTGAGTGATATCGGCCGTCAACAGTTGCAGAGCTTCCACGGTTTCTTTACTGGCAGTGGCCGAACGGGAGACTTGGTCCAGTGACTGATACATGGCGTGCAACTGCTGGTCGGTGGCTTCAAATACCCCTAAATTGGCCTGCAATTGGTCACTCTGATAAATAAGCTGATTGTTTGCCGCCTCAATATTACCAGTCGCTCCAACCAGCTCAGATGTGACACTGCTCAGAAAGCGTCGAGAGCGCTGTTTCTGACTTTCCAACTGTGCTTCAAGCTGCTGGATTCTCTGCTCTTTGACATCATTCTGTTGCTGCAGCGACGTCAACTCGCCAATCAATGTATTTTTTTGGTCAATTTCAGAGGAGAGTTGCTTTTTGATATTGGCTAACTGTTTTTTAGATGCAAACATAAAATCACGGTATCACTATTGTTATAGTTGTTGTTAAGTCTAAATTAGCATTGAGATGCTAAATATAAATGCCGTGAAGATTAAGTTGTGATAGCTGCCAATCACCATACCCCGATTGGGGTATGGAAGAAATTATTCCTCTCTTTCTGTATTACCTCAGAGAAGAATAAAAAGAGAGTGTAGAGCGTTACTTTTTATTCTGTCTGGCTTCAAACGCCGCCAACTGCTCTGGTGTTGCTTTCGGTTGATGGTTGGTTTTCCACTCATCGTACGTCATGCCATACACGCGCTCACGAGCATCATCGATGTCTAAATCCAGACCAGCAGTCTCAGCCTCCGCTTTATACCACTTGCTGAAACAGTTTCGACAGAAACCGGCAAGAATCATCAGATCAATGTTCTGTACATCCTTATTATTATCAAGATGCTCAAGAAGGCGGCGGAATACAGCAGCATCCAATTTGTCCTGCTGCTCCTGAGGGAGATCTTTATATTTGAAATCAGCCACTTTACTTTCCTTTTTTGTTGGTTTTATCTCTTCTCATCCTAACCAACAAACCAAAAAAAGCCCAGTCGAAACTGGGCTTATGAATTAGCTGTTCGGCAAGTCACCGTGACTGGTTCGCGCTTTCACGTCCAGACTCAGTGCCTTATTGAGCTCTGCTTCAACGTGCCCCGGCGCTCTGGTAGCTACAGAAATCAATCGATACATCGCCGGAATAACAAATAAGGTCACCAGCGTTGCAAACGCCATTCCGAAGAAAATCACCGTACCTACTGCGACACGACTCTCGTAACCGGCGCCCGTTGATAAAATCAGAGGAATGGAACCAGCCAAAGTGGTAAAGGCCGTCATCATAATCGGGCGAAGTCGTCGGGCTGAGGCATCAATGATCGCTTTTTCAAACTCAATGCCCTTATCGCGCAACTGGTTGGCAAATTCCACGATCAAAATACCGTTTTTGGTGACCATACCAATAAGCATGATCATGCCTATCTGGCTATAGATATTCAGCCCTTGCTGCATGATGACCAAACCAAGGAAGCCGCCAAACACCCCCATAGGTACCGTAAACATCACCACCAACGGGTTAACAAAGCTTTCGAATTGTGCAGCCAGCACCAGATAAGCCACCAACAACGCCAAACCAAACACTACAAAAATGCTCGACTGATTCTCTTTGAAGTCTTTCGACTCGCCCGCATAGCTCACCGAAATGTCGCCCGGCAACATCTCAATCGCTTGCTGATCCATAAAGTTCAGCGCTTCACCCAGAGTGTAGCCATCGGACAGGTTGGCTTTAATCGTTATCGACTTCTGCTTGTTGTAGTGCGACAGACGAATAGAAGACGCGACTTCTTCAATCGAAGTGATCGCATCCAGTGTCACTAACTCACCCGATTGAGTACGCATGTAAATCTGACTCAGATCGTTAGCGTTATTGAAGTTGTTTTCGTCACCTCGCAAATACACATCGTACTCTTCGCCACGTTCTACATAGGTGGTCTCGCTCTTACCACCAAGCATGATTTCCAGCGTGTCGGAGATATCGGCCACACTGATACCCAACTCTGCGGCGCGCTCACGGTCAATGGTGACTACCAGCTCTGGTGTTTTTTCCGAGTAGTCGGTGCTTGCACCTTCCATATACGGAGACTCTTCCGCCGCCTGCTCCAGTTTATCAGCCCAAATTTGCAGCTCATGATAGTCAGAACCACCGATAACAAACTGAACTGGCTCACTCGAGCCACCGCGAAAGCCTGGCATAAATGGGAACACTCGAACGTCAGCAATACCAGCCAACGCTTTACGCACCTGGCCCAAGGATTCTTGCGCAGTAATATCACGCTCGTTCCAGTCTTCAAGGATCATGATGACAAAACCAGTCTGGTCACCTGCCTGTCCACCAAATGCCGGCGACTGAATACTGAACGACTTCAGAAAACCCTTGCCTAACAAAGGCATCAGTCGATCTTCAACGATATCCATGTTGGCTGACATGCGGTTATAGCTAGTTGCATCAGCCCCGCGAACAAAAGCAAAGATCACCCCCCGGTCTTCAGAAGGAGTCAGCTGAGCAGGTACCAGTTGCATCAGTTGGAAGCTTCCACCAATACAAGCCACTATAACAATGGGTGCAACCCAACGCCATTTGAGGGCTTTTGCCAGTGCCCGCTTATAGCCACGCTCCAGTTTTTTGAAACCGCGATCAACAAACTGAGTAAATCGGTTTGGTTTAACATTAGCTTTGAGGATCGTACTACCTAACACCGGCGTCAGCGTCAGAGCAATCAGTGACGAGAAAATCACCGACATGGCCAGAAGTACCGAGAACTCGGTAAACAACAGGCCAATCATCCCGTCCATAAACGAGATGGGTAAGAAAACCATCACCAGAACCAGGGTTGTCGCCACTACCGCAAAGCCAACTTCTCGCGTCCCTTTATAGGCAGCAAGCAGCGGTGACTCACCACGTTCAATATGGTGGAAGATGTTTTCCACCACCACAATGGCATCATCCACCACTAAGCCGATCGATAAGATCAGTGCCATCAGAGTAATCAGGTTAATAGAGAACCCGAAGAAGTACGCCGCAATAAACGATGAAATCAGCGACACCGGCACCGTCACAGCCGGAATCAACGTGGCTCTCGCCTGACCAATAAAGATGTACAGCACCAGGATCACCAGTCCCCCGGTGATAAACAGCGTGTTGTATACCTCTGAGATGGAGCGATCGATAAACACCGTGGAGTCATAATCGATCGCCAGTCGAGTGCCTTTAGGCAGAAACTGCTGCATTCGCTCAACTTCTTTGTGAACTAAGTCCGCCACTTGCAACGGGTTTGCGTCCGATTGCGGCACAATACCCATGCTGACGTTAACCACACCATCACTTTTGAAGGTCGAGTTTTCATTCTCCGCACCAATGTAAACATCGGCCACGTCTTTCAGGTAAATCGGTGTATTATCGCTGGCGCGTTTTACCACCAGGTATTCAAAATCAATTGGCGTGTTATAGGCTCGGGCGGTACGAACAGACATTACAGTGGCATCGTTACGCACCTCGCCCCCCGGACTTTCGATATTTTCACGGCGCAGCGCCGCTGTGATGTCCGACGTCGTCACACCGCGCCCTGCCATAAAGGCAGGTTTGAGCTTGACGTACATAACCTGATACAAGCCGCCAGAAATGTCTACCGAACTCACGCCAGATATCAGGCTAAAACGATCGACCAGCACACGATTGACATAATCAGTTAATTGGGTGCGATCCATTTCCGACGAGCTGAGATTAATGTACAGCGAGGCCTGGCCACTGCCGTTGTTCTTAAATACTAACGGGTCATCCGCTTCATCCGGTAGTGCGCGCTGAGCACGCGCTACTGCATCACGGACATCACTGACGCCTGTATTCAGGTCATAGCCCAGTTCAAACGTCACCGTGATGCGTGACATACCATTTCGGGTGGTCGATTCTATTTCATCGATTCCACTGATGCCCGACAGCTGATCTTCAATGACCGAGGTGATTTGGCTTTCAATGATGGTAGCCGACGCCCCGGAATAACGTGTAGAAATCGAAACTACAGGGTTTTCAATGTCCGGCATCTCGCGCACCGCGAGCTTGCTAAAGGAGACAATACCAAACACACACAGTAATAAGCTGAGTACGATGGCCGCTACCGGACGTTTAACAGAAACATCAGATAACAACATTAGCTCGCTTCCTTCATTTCAGGTGCCTGCTCTGTCGAGGTACGACCCGCCGTCGGTTGTGACTCTACTTCTTTTACCGACGCACCATCGCGCATGTTGACAATGCCCTGGACCACTATACGCTGGCCAATGTCTAAGCCTCGCTCGATGACCACCTGATTGCCAACTCTGGCTCCCAGAAAGACTTCTGTGCGATGGGCTTTGTTGTTGTCATCCACGACATAGACGTAGCGCTTGGTACCGGAATACTCCAGTGCCTGTACCGGAATAATAGGGGCTTCGATAGGTGGAAACTCCATGCGCGCCTGAGCCAGCATACCAGGCTTCAGACGGTTATCCTCGTTGTCAAAATGAATACGAACTCGAAGGTTCAAGGTCTCCCGATTGACTCGGGTATCCAGTGCCACCACTTTACCGGAGAAAACACGTGTGCCCCAGGCCGCTGTTCGTGCAGTCACCGCCATCCCTTTCTCCAGCATAGGAAGATAGTGCTCTGGGACTTGTAGGTCGAGCTGCATGACAGAAAGGTCATCCAGCGTTAACAGCTCAGTGCCGACATTGACCAACTTACCGCGACTGAAATCAATCAAACCAACCGAGCCTGAGAAAGGTGCTTCTATATGGAGGTCATTCAGGTTGGCGTTGGCAGCATCTAAGCGAGCAGTACCAATTTCAACGGCAGCTTTTTGTGCATCAATTTCCGTTTTGGTGATGGCATTGCGATCCACCAGACGTTCGAACTCCGCCAGAATACGTTTTTGGTCACGTACGTAGGCCTTGGCTTCCGCAACGGCAGCTCGCGCCTTATCGTCGTTCAGCAAAACCAGCGACTGGCCCTTTTCAACCGTCTGATTGGCAGTGACTCTGATTTCATCAACAATGCCATTTACCTCAGAGGCAATCACAACCGACTGATCCGCTTCCAACTTACCCACCAGTGACAAAGATTGTGAAACCTGATGAACCGCCACTGGCTCGGTAACAACTGATATAGCCTGAGCACCGGCGTTCCTTTTGGCAAACGTTGCTGGTGAGACACTAAGAATAGACAGTGCCAGCAAACCGATTATAGTTTTGTTTTTCATCGTATTTGTTTTTCCATATAAAACTCTGGACATTTTAGCGGGTTATACGACCCGTAACGTCAAGAAGTGTAAATCTAAGTGAAATACAAAATTTACAATTCGCTTCAATCCGATCGCCATCTGTCCACGTACATTAGTGGTAATACGTTGCTGGTTAAGAAATAATGACGAAAAACACGCTTTTTAAGCGTCTTTGTCCAAAAAGGCACCATTCAATTCAAAATCCTCAAAAAAGGGTTTACAGTCATGCGCAGTTTGTTATGATGCGCTCCGCACTTGAGTGATGCGTTGGGAAAACATCAAACAAGTATAAAACCCTGGAGGGGTTCCCGAGTGGCCAAAGGGATCAGACTGTAAATCTGACGGCACTGCCTTCGATGGTTCGAATCCGTCCCCCTCCACCATA
>NZ_FNVG01000054.1 GCF_900107935.1 Vibrio hangzhouensis
AGTTTACTTGGCTTATATGCTTTGTTAGCGATTTTCGATTTAGAGCCACTAGATCTCCAAATCACTGCTGCGCCTAGAAGCCAAGTAGTTCTCGCTGAACAGACATCTTGATGTTACTTGAGTATATCTTCATCACGCTTTTTTAACTCGCGATAAAAGTCAGAGAGAAACTCGATATCCTCTTTCGGGGCTGCCAGCATGATATCCAGAAATTTAAGTGTGCTGGCAGATAATGGCAATTGTCCACCGTGAAGCCGTTCCAGACTGGTCATGGGGAACAGCTGAAGCAGACTGACGTCCAATGCTTTTGCGATTCGGAAGAAGTCGAGAATGGTAAAATGGCTCTTTGCTTCTCTATCCATCTTTTCGTAGAGTGCGGAACGTCCAATGCCGGCTTTATGAGCGAGAGAGTTCTTAGACAAGCCCGCTTGCACCATTAATGCTTCGAGCCTCTCAATCACCATTTTGCGAAACACTGTTTCTTCTACACCAAAAAACTCAAATCCTTCTGTTTCGATCTCTGCCATAACAATTGTCCGTTTTTCTGGAAATACTAACCCTATAGTATCTGAATTATGGATATTTCAAATGATAAGTTTATACCAAGACGCCAGAGATGTGATTGGCCGTCAACGATTAACTTTCAAATGAGGTACGAATTCATGTTAACTACCAAACGCGCCATTCTTGCGACTGCACTTGCACTATCAGGGGTGGCGCATGCCATTTCTCTCGAGCCAGCACCGGGGCTCAACGTCAACCAGCCTTACTACGCTCCCGAATCTTTCGTTCAGCAAGAAAGCCTACCGATTGTCGACATTCGCGGAGTTAAATCCAGCGAGTATGCCGAGTTGTTTGAAAAAGAAGTGGGCGAAGAAGTAAGACGTGGCATCAAGGAAGCAAAATACGTTTACAAATTGGCTGGTATTGACGTCGTCGAATTTGAGAAGCGCTCAATGAAGGTACTTGAGAACTCAAGAAAGCTTAATCCTGATTACTTTGAAGTTGTAGAAGCACTGGCAAAAGTTGGCGGTATCTCTGTCGAAACCATGTTTACGCTGTCTCAGCTTGATGCTGCATTGGCCTCTGCAGCGCAGTCGTCATTAAGCGGTTGTACAACTGTGAGCTTTGCGGATACGGGTGTTGTTGGGCAAGTGAATGATACGCCGTCTCTCTCTGGAGGTAACTACTGGGTGCTTCAAGCGGATGATTATGTTCAGGTTATGGCGTCCGGATTCTATGGCTCTGGCCAGACTCTGGGTAAAGACATTGGTGTCGTAATCAACTTCCAAGGCACAGACTCTCAGGGGGTTGGCCTTCAGTCAGACAGTGCGATCGAGCTTGGAGCTCTGCAAAACTATCTGGTTCGAAATGCGAAAAGTGTCGATGATGCAGAAAAGATCCTGGATAAGTATCGCACAGTAGTGGCCTCTCACTTTAACTTTGCAGATAGCAATGGCGACACCGTGGGCGTAGAGATGCTAGAGGGTGATAACTATGTCATTAAACGTCCGGCAGGTATCGGACATGCTAACCATTCCGAGCGTCCGGGTGTAATGCAGTCATTTGCGGAGTCTGTCGGGTTAGCCGAAAAAAGTAAGGAACGTACTATTGCGACCGCATATACCGAGTGGCGCGCTGAATTTGCTCAGCAGTTCATTGACAATACTCCGGAAGGAAACGTAGAAGCAGCTAAGTACGTGCTGAATACCAAACCTATCGCTCAGCATGCGGCTTATGGTTCAGACTTCATTTCGACGTTGACTGCAGTGATGGACACCAAGGAAGGGTGTCTAGAGGTGGCTCCGGGCGTTGGTGAGTGGAACGACTTCCAGAAAGTGTGTCTTGAAAAGTAGTCAAGCACAGTGATTGGGAAGTCAGCAATTCAGTTGATGAGAACCCTTTATTGATACCGAGCGCGTCACTGGAATTGGAGTGCGCGCTCTGAAGGAGTTCACTATGAAGTCGAAATTTTTCCTATTCATTTTCCCGGGGCTGATGGTGGGTTGTAATCACACCCCTATAGAAAGACAGGACTCTTACGAACTTTGTCAGTCACTTGCTTATGGCTATAGCGAAGAAGTGGCTCAGGAGCTAGAACGAAGGGGTGAGTCAACGACCGATGAACGGTGTGGGAAAGCAAAACGTGAAAAGATTGCGGAAATCGAAGCGCATCGGTTTCTTTGGCGTGTGGAGCATTCGTTAAGGCATGAAACGGACTAGTTTAATCCTAATTACATTGGCCATGATCTCACTACTGCTCTGTTCAATCCCTTTCTCATGAAAAGGCTGACTCAGAGTAAAATCAGCCTATGAACTTTTCTCATGACCCCCAATTTTAATTCGTTTGCCAGACCCTTTGTTAAGAACAAAAATTGAGCAATCTACGAGTGAGCGTTGGTTGATAGGAGGTCAAAAGTGAGTCACGTTTTTCATCGTAACTGCTCTGCAAAATTACCCACAGTAAGCAGAGGGGAGGGAGTGTATCTTATCGACTCCGAGGGAAAGCATTATTTAGATGGATGTGGAGGGGCTGCGGTTTCGAACCTTGGTCATGACCATCCCAAGGTGAAAGCTGCGATTAAAAGCCAACTCGAAGCTATTCCCTATGCTCATACCGGATTTTTTACCAGTGAAGTCGGAGAAAGTCTGGCGACAAAACTGGTGTCACTCTCTCCTGAATTTCTGAAATATGTCTACTTCACCAGTGGTGGTTCAGAGGCCGTAGAAGCGGCACTGAAAATGGCCCGACAGTACTTCGTGGAGCGAGGCTTGCAATGCAAGACTCAGTTTATTGCCAGACGACAAAGTTACCATGGCAATACACTAGGCGCGTTATCGGTTGGCGGAAATGAGTGGCGGCGAGAGCCATTTCGACCGTTGTTGTCGGCGGCCCATCATATTGCGCCTTGCTATGCCTATCGTGACCAGCGCTCTGATGAGAGCGAAGATCAATACAGTCTGCGCGTGGCGAACGAACTGGAGACGAAGATCCTGGACTTGGGTCCGGAGAACGTGATGGCGTTTATCGCCGAGCCAGTGGTGGGGGCGACGGCCGGAGCAGTACCTGCCACAAAAGGATACTTAAGCCGAATTCGAGCGATTTGCGATCGTTACGATGTGTTGCTCATATTGGATGAAGTGATGTGTGGCGTGGGTCGTACCGGAACATTTTTCGCTTTCGAGCAAGATCAAATTACGCCCGATATTGTGACTATCGCCAAAGGGTTAGGGGCGGGTTATCAGTCTATCGGTGCGACCATAGCCCATGAAAAAATCTACGATCAGATCGCTGAAGGGTCGGGTTTTTTTCAGCACGGGCATACTTTCATGGGGCATCCCGTCGCCTGCGCTGCCGCATTGGCGACGATAGAGACTATTATTGAAGACAATCTGCTGCAGAACGTAAGAAATATGGGTGCACTACTGGAACACACGCTAAGGGAACAACTGGCAGACTTCACGTTTGTGGGGGACATCCGGGGGAGAGGGTTGTTCCTGGGTATCGAACTGGTCTCTGACCCAGAATCAAAAGCGCCTTTACCTGTAGCGTCAAAATCACATCAGTGGATCAAACGCATTGCTATGGATAATGGCCTGATGTGTTATCCCATGAGTGGCACTATTGATGGTAGGCAAGGGCATCATATCTTACTCGCGCCACCTTTTATTATCACGGAGTCGGAAGTAATCGAGTTGGTGTCCAGACTAAAATCCACCTTGCGCAAAGCGTCTGAAAAATGGGAGGTTACTGATGTCGTCTGAAACACAATATCAAGCCGCCATTATTGTTGCTCCCAACGGCGCCCGGAAAACTCAAAGAGATCATCTGGCATTACCTATCACCACAGATGAAATAGTGAAGGAAGTCATTGCCTGCCGAGATGCCGGGGCAGCGATGGTGCATTTGCATGCCAGAAACCACGCAGGTGTTCATTCTCTGGAAGTCAAAGATAACCTACCTTTGTATCAGAGAGTGAAAGAGGCGGTGGGTGACACGCTATTGGTTCAGTTAACAACAGAAGCGGTGGGAATGTACCAGCCTGAGCAACAAATGCATTTGGTTAAGGCGGTGCAACCTGAAGCCGTGTCGTTGGCCTTAAGGGAGTTACTACCGGTCCAAAACTCACTTGCAGAAGGTGCGCGTTTCTTTCATTGGATAGCGGAAAATGGAATCATTGCCCAGTATATTCTCTACAGTTTGGAGGATCTCGAACGCTATTTTTGTCTGATTAAACAGGGAGTGTTGCCCGATTATCACCATCATCTACTTTTGGTACTGGGGCGCTATCAGCAAAATCAAACAGCGCGTCCTGAAGACCTTATTCCTTTCTTAAGTTGTCGATTATTTGAGCTTGATCACCGTTGGGCAGTCTGTGCATTTGGTCATTTTGAACACAATTGTTTGACCACTGCTATGCTTATGGGGGCTGATGCTAGAGTTGGATTTGAGAATAATCACTATGACAATCAAGGTGCTGTTGCGTTGAGCAACGCTGCTCAGGTAAGGCAGCTAGTGAAAACGTCAGCCATGCTCAATATTGAACTGATGAGTGCAAAAGCGTTTCGAAATAGTTTTGACATTGGCCGGTAATTCAGGAGTTTATCGGTACGTGATACCTACGACAGGAAAAGGAATAACTATGACCAAATTAAAGACCATGTTAACCGTATCCGCCGCATGCTTTGCGATGGGGGGAGCGACTCTGGCGCAGGCAGAAGATAGATTTGTCACCATAGGTACTGGTGGTGTGACTGGGGTTTACTATCCAACGGGTGGTGCGATCTGTCGTCTCGTGAATAAAAATCGCAAAGAATTCAATGTTCGTTGTTCGGTAGAGAGTACTGGTGGTTCAATCTATAACATCAACACTATTCGTGCGGGTGAGTTGGATCTTGGCATTGCACAGTCAGACTGGCAGTACCATGCATACAACGGAACCAGTAAGTTTGCCGACGCGGGTGCTTTCAAAGATCTCCGGGCCGTATTCTCGGTTCACCCTGAACCGTTTACTGTTGTTGCCCGTGCTGATGCCGGCATTCAAAGCTTTGAAGATCTCAAAGGTAAACGAGTTAACATCGGTAACCCTGGATCTGGTCAGCGCGGGACCATGGAAGTGTTAATGCAGGGCTATGGCTGGGACAAAGGGGTCTTTAAGCTTGTTTCAGAGTTGAAAGCATCTGAGCAGTCGAAAGCACTATGTGACAATAAGATCGATGCCATGATTTACACCGTCGGCCACCCAAGCGGCGCAATCAAAGAAGCCACTACTTCTTGTGACAGTCGTATTGTTTCGGTAAACGGCCCAGTCGTTGATAAGTTGTTGGAAGAAAACAGTTTTTACCGTAAAGCATCTGTACCAGGCGGCATGTACAACGGTAATCCCGATGACGTGATGACGTTTGGTGTGGGCGCCACTTTCGTGACGTCTACTAATGTACCTGACGATGTGGTGTACGCCATTGTTAAGTCGGTATTTGAAAATTTCGATGATTTCAAACGACTACATCCAGCCTTTGCCAATCTTAAGAAAGAAGAAATGATTAAAGATGGTCTTTCTGCACCGCTTCATCCGGGTGCAGAAAAGTACTACAAGGAAGCGGGTCTGTTGAAGTAATCGCCGAAATATTGGTAAGGAAAACCCAGTGATTCGTCACTGGGTTTTATTTTTATTGTTTGGTTGACGCAGTAAATTCCTGCTGCAACCAATGATTGAACTCATAGACGCGGCGGGTACTCAGGCGGTGATTTGGTGTGAAGGCATAATATCCGTACTGACTGCTCAGATTGAGATTAAGCGGATTTATCAATTGTTTCGCTGCAACCAAAGGTGCCACCATAAAATCTGGCACTAAAGCCAGTCCGGTATTATTTTTCACAGCCTCCAACGACATGAAAAAATGCTCAAAGCCCACTTCGTAGAAAGTCATCGGTGTTTTTGGAGAAGACTGTTCGCGAAATTGCTCCCACAAATGGGAGCGTGTGATGTGAGGAATAAAACGATGTAGGGTGAGATCATCAAGGGTGGTTATGGGGTGAGCGGATAACAGGTTAGCTGAACCAACCAGCAATAGGTTCTCTCCGGTCAGCAGCGTTGAGTTTTCATAGTGAGCTGAGATGGGTAAACAGCGAATGATGATGTCGCTTTTGGTGTTGAGTCCCCTTATTGGTCCATCACCGGTTTTGATATTGAAACGTATCCCCTCATGCTCTCGTTGGTAGCGCGCAAGTGCGTCGATCAACCACAGGCTGGCAAATGACGGGGTAACGTCAAGATTGACGACTTCCTCGTCGTCTTCGAGTTGTTTTAGTCGGGCTGTGGCGGATTGCACCGTTTCCAAAGCTTCCAGAATACTGGGTAAATATTGTTCGCCCATTTGGGTCAGCGTAATTCCATCAATATGTCGCTCAAACAGCGCTTGTCCAAGTTGTTGCTCTAAAGCGGCAATTTGCTTGCTGACCGCTCCTTGAGTGACACATAGCTCTTGTGCAGCTTTGGAGAAGCTGAGGTTGTGAGCCACAGAAACAAAGGTTCTGAGGGCTTTTATTGAAGGAAGTGTCGAGCCTGAAAGCATAATGTTTGGTTTTTCCTTATGTTTTTACCCAGTTAACTTCTATAGTTAATGATGTCGATCACGTAACGAGCAATTGCCTAATTTTAGCGAAAAATGACGGGAACGGCACAGTAAACGTTCACCTCGTTCGAAGACAAGCAGAACGGCAGCTGATTGGTTTTTAATCACGTTGGCGCAAAATGGTAAGTATTGAAGTGGCTGGTGGTTAAAATACACACAACTTAACTGCGTCGCTTAAACAACGAGCGGTCAACTTTTACTCAGGACTTATTACCACTGGATGGCCTTATTGAGGTTTCAACATTGAAAAATACACTAGTTACACGCGTTCTTCTTGCAACATCAGGTATCTTAGCTTTGTCAACATCAGCTCAGGCTTTTGAGTTAGGTGCGGATACCAAACGTGGTCTTACATTCCAGTTT
>NZ_FNVG01000007.1 GCF_900107935.1 Vibrio hangzhouensis
TTCAATCCTATCTTCATAAAAAAGCCCCACCGATAAGGTGAGGCTCTGTGTAGACGATTAGAGACCACTATTCTTGATGAGTACTGGTTTGTTCTTGAGCTGCTTTCTTCGCCGCTATTTCCTTCTCTGCAAGCTTGGCCTTCTCAATCATGGGAGTGATGGTTGAGCCTTGAATCAGGATTGAGAACACCACAACAGAGTAGGTCATCACCAGAATGATCTCTTTCACATCGATCAGTTTGTCTTCAATTACCCAAATGCCGGAAGGAATGGACAGCGCCATGGCGAGCGCCAGTCCGCCGCGCAGACCACCCCAGGTGAGAATACGGGTCGACCATGGGTTGTAGTGGCGATAGCGCTTAAAGCCCACGTAGGCCAGTGCAACGCTCAGATATCGTGCGCCCAGTACCAGAGGAACCGAGAAGGCCATCAGAATCCAGTCTTCTTGGTGGAATTGAAATAACAGCATTGACATACCGATAAGCAAAAATAAAACACCGTTAAGGAACTCATCCACCAGTTCCCAGAAATGATCCAGATGCTCTTCCGAGACTTTTGAGAAACCAATATAACGAGTCCAGTTCCCTATCATGATGCCCGATACCACCATTGAGAGTGGGCCGGAAACATGGAGATATTCTGCAAATGCGTAACCTGCTGTTGGGACGCCAATAGTAAGCAGCAGCTCCATAGAGTGGTCGTCGGTAGCGCTGATCAGATAATGGAACAGTAACCCGAGCGCAAAGCCGTAAACAATACCGCCGATGGCTTCCTGAAGAAACAACATGCTCACGCTACCTAATGTAGGTGCTTCTGTACCAAAGGCGATAGTGAATAGGGTAACGAAAATAACCAGACCAAAGCCATCATTAAACAGAGACTCACCTTCAATTTGTGTAGAGATACGTGCCGGTGCCTGAAGTTTTTTTACAATGGCGAGAACGGCTATCGGGTCGGTTGGTGAAATCAATGCACCAAACAGCAGGCAATAGATAAGATCAAACTCAATACCAATAAACTGGCAGAAACCGTAGAGCACGAAGCCAATAAAGAAAGTGGAAAACAGGGTTGCACCTAATGCAAGTACAGTGATCTCCCACTTCTGATCTTTCAGATGGGGAAGTTTGATCCCAAGACCGCCCGCAAACAACAAGAAACCGAGGATCCCCTTGAGCAGGAAATCTTCGAAATCGATACCCGCCACCGTTTCGGTGGCGAGCTCGGTGAGTTGAAACCAGTTGTTCTGACCCGCAACCAGTATCAACAGAGACAGCATCATCGCACCCGCCGTGATAGCAATGGTGGTTTGCATCTTGCCTATCTTGCTGTTTACAAAGGCAATTAACATTGCAGCTGCAGACAAAAAGCATAATGTCTGATAAACGGACATAATGTCACCTAGATTGTAAGAAAATGTTAATGAGATTCTGTGCTTCTCTATCGGGAATATCAATGACTATTTTGGGATTCATTGCTCTTGTTTATTTCAGGTGTGTCTGATGCGGCGATCTGACGAAATGAATACAATTGTCGTCGTTAACTATGATCTAGTGCTTGAGTCTGTCACGTGAGTCCGATAATTTGAGGAGATAACAAGTCAGCAAAGATTTTTTAGACGTCTAGATTTCTAAAAAATCTGTGATACGATGACAGCATTAGCAAGGAATGAGGCAGTATCGTGGGAAGTAACATAAGAAAGCAGATAGAGAGTCAGCTAAAGCAACGTATTCTATTGATCGATGGTGGTATGGGCACCATGATTCAGGGATACAAACTTGAGGAAGCGGACTATCGAGGTGAGCGCTTTGCAGATTGGCAGTCTGATCTGAAAGGCAACAACGATCTTTTGGTATTGACTCAGCCTGAGCTGATCAAGGAGATCCACTGTGCTTATCTGGAAGCCGGAGCAGACATTCTGGAGACCAATACTTTCAACGCTACCACGATCGCGATGGCTGACTATGAGATGGAATCTCTCAGTGAAGAGATCAACTTTGAAGCGGCAAAACTGGCGCGTGAAGCGGCGGATGAATGGACCGCTAAAACGCCGGACCGACCAAGATATGTTGCCGGGGTGTTAGGGCCAACCAACCGCACTTGTTCTATCTCTCCTGACGTCAATGATCCAGGCTATCGTAATGTTAGCTTTGATGAGCTGGTGGAAGCGTACTCGGAATCCACTCGAGCACTTATTCGAGGCGGTAGTGATCTAATCCTTATTGAAACCATCTTCGACACTCTGAATGCGAAAGCATGTTCATTTGCAGTGGAATCGGTATTTGAAGAGTTAGGTATCGAGCTTCCGGTGATGATCTCAGGCACTATCACCGACGCCTCAGGTCGTACCCTTTCAGGACAAACTACCGAAGCTTTCTACAATGCATTACGTCACGTGAAGCCACTCTCTTTCGGCCTCAACTGTGCACTTGGCCCTGATGAGTTAAGGCAGTATGTCGAAGATATGTCCCGCATCTCGGAAGGTTTCGTTTCTGCTCACCCGAATGCGGGTTTGCCTAACGCCTTTGGTGAATACGATCTTTCTCCCAAGGACATGGCAGAGCATATTGGTGAATGGGCGCGAAGCGGTTTCTTAAACCTGGTTGGTGGCTGCTGTGGTACTACCCCAGAGCACATCCGTCAGATGGCCCTGGCTGTTGAAGGTGTGACGCCACGTCCACTTCCAGAGCTTACGGTTGCTTGTCGATTGTCGGGGCTCGAGCCTCTAACTATCGAAAAAGATTCGCTATTTATTAACGTTGGTGAGCGTACCAACGTTACAGGCTCTGCGCGTTTTAAGCGCCTTATCAAAGAAGAACTGTATGATGAAGCGCTAGAAGTGGCTCGTCAGCAAGTCGAGAACGGTGCTCAGATCATCGATATCAACATGGATGAAGGCATGCTTGATGCCGAAGCCTGTATGGTTCGATTCCTTAACCTTTGTGCCTCTGAGCCAGAGATCTCTAAAGTACCTATCATGGTCGACTCCTCCAAGTGGGAAGTCATTGAGGCAGGCCTGAAATGCATTCAGGGTAAAGGCATTGTTAACTCCATCTCACTTAAAGAAGGCAAAGAGAAGTTTGTTGAGCAGGCGAAGCTGATTCGACGTTATGGCGCAGCGGTTATCGTGATGGCGTTTGACGAAGTCGGTCAGGCAGAAACGCGTGAGCGCAAACTGGAAATCTGTACCAATGCTTATCGCATTCTTGTCGATGAGGTGGGCTTCCCACCAGAAGACATCATTTTTGACCCGAATATCTTTGCCGTTGCAACCGGTATTGAAGAACACAACAACTATGCGGTCGACTTTATCGAAGCCGTTGCAGACATCAAACGTGACCTACCACATGCAATGATCTCCGGTGGTGTATCGAACGTTTCTTTCTCGTTCCGTGGTAATAACTATGTGCGTGAAGCGATTCATGCGGTGTTCCTGTACCACTGTTTTAAGAACGGCATGGATATGGGCATCGTTAACGCCGGCCAGCTTGAGATTTACGACAACGTTCCAGATAAACTGCGCGAAGCGGTAGAAGATGTGGTACTAAACCGTCGTGATGATGGTACAGAGCGACTACTTGATATCGCCGCTGAATACGCCAATAAAGGCGTCGGCAAAGAAGACGATGCCAGTGCGCTAGAGTGGCGTACCTGGCCGGTAGAGAAGCGTCTGGAGCATGCTCTGGTAAAAGGTATCACCGAGTTTATCGTTGAAGATACCGAAGAAGCGCGTGTGAATGCCTCTAAGCCACTCGAGGTTATCGAAGGGCCACTTATGGACGGCATGAACGTGGTAGGTGACCTATTTGGTGAAGGTAAGATGTTCTTACCACAGGTAGTGAAATCAGCGCGTGTTATGAAGCAGGCCGTAGCGCATCTTGAACCATTTATTAACGCCTCTAAACAGGCAGGCTCGAGTAACGGTAAGATCCTTCTCGCGACTGTTAAAGGCGACGTTCATGATATCGGCAAGAATATCGTTGGCGTGGTTCTGCAGTGCAACAACTACGAGATCATCGATCTTGGGGTAATGGTGCCTTGTGAGAAGATCCTTAAAGTCGCCAAAGAAGAAAACGTCGATATCATTGGTCTGTCCGGTCTAATCACGCCATCGTTAGATGAAATGGTTCACGTGGCAAAAGAGATGGAGCGTCAAGGCTTCGACCTGCCACTACTGATTGGTGGCGCGACAACGTCAAAAGCGCATACTGCAGTTAAAATTGAGCAGAACTACAGCGAGCCAGTGGTTTACGTGAACAACGCGTCACGTGCTGTTGGTGTTTGTACTTCGCTACTCTCTAATGAATTAAAACCGGCGTTTGTTGAGAAACTCGATCTTGATTACGAGCGCGTTCGTGACCAGCACAACCGCAAAAAACCGCGCACTAAACCAGTGACATTGGAAGAAGCCCGCGCGAACAAGGTCGACATCGACTGGCAGAACTATACGCCACCAAAACCAGCTAAACCAGGCGTACACGTATTCGAAGATTTCGATGTGGCGACACTGCGTAATTACATTGACTGGACGCCATTCTTTATGACCTGGTCGCTGGTGGGCAAATTCCCCGCCATCCTTGAGCATGAAGAGGTAGGTGACGAGGCGAAGCGTTTGTACAAAGATGCGAACGACCTACTTGATCGCGTTGAGCGCGAAGGACTGCTAAAAGCAGCGGGTATGTGTGCACTGTTCCCAGCAGCCTCCGTTGGTGACGACATTGAGGTCTATACCGATGAAACGCGCAGTGAAGTTCGCACCGTACTTCATAACCTTCGTCAGCAGACTGAGAAGCCAAAAGGCTTCAACTACTGTCTATCGGACTACATTGCGCCGAAAGAGAGTGGTAAGCCGGACTGGATTGGTGCCTTTGCGGTAACGGGTGGTATTGGTGAGCGTGAGCTTGCCGATGAATACAAAACACAAGGTGATGACTACAACGCCATCATGATCCAAGCCGTTGCAGACCGACTGGCAGAAGCCTTTGCTGAGTACCTACACGAGAAAGTTCGTAAAGAAATCTGGGGCTATTCTGCGGATGAGGCGCTATCTAATGACGATCTTATTCGAGAAAAGTACCAGGGTATTCGCCCGGCACCTGGCTACCCAGCGTGTCCAGAGCATACTGAGAAAGGCTCGCTTTGGGAAATGCTCAATGTTGAAGAGACCATTGGCATGTCGTTAACCACGAGCTACGCAATGTGGCCTGGCGCTTCGGTATCCGGTTGGTACTTCTCGCATCCGGACTCTCGCTATTTTGCGATTGCTCAAATCCAAAAGGATCAGGTTAATAGTTATGCTGATCGAAAAGGTTGGGATAAGGTCGAAGCCGAGAAATGGTTGGGTCCTAACATCAACTAATAAGCTAACCCGAGATAGCAAAACGGCACCGAGTGGGTGCCGTTTTTTGTTTGTCGGTTATTTCTTCGCTTTCGGAAACACTTTGACCATTTTGATGCGGTTCTCTTCCAGTTCGACGATCTCCATCTGATGCTCGGCAACCTGAACACTCAGGTGACTCTCCGGAATATCTTCTAGATATTCGAGCATAAGTCCGTTAAGTGTACGCGGTCCATCCGTAGGCAGGCTCCATTTCAGGCCTTTGTTAATATCGCGGATATTGGCACTACCTTCAATGAGGAAGCTGCCATCGCCTTGCGGCGTGATTTCGTCGGACAGGGTTGGCGCCATTGATGTGGTAAACTCGCCAATGATTTCTTCCAGTATGTCTTCTAACGTCACCAGACCGTTAATATCACCATACTCATCAACAATCAGTCCGATGCGCTCTTTATTACGCTGGAATTTGAGCATCTGAACGTTCAGAGGAGTGCCTTCCGGAATGAAGTAGACTTCGTCAGCACTTCTTAGCAGGGTCTCTTTGGTAAACTCGTTCTTTTCGAGCATCAAACGATACGACTCACGCAAGCGCAGCATACCGACCACTTCATCTATCTGATCACGGTACAACACGACACGTCCGTGCGGTGAGTGGGTGAGCTGACGAACAATGGATTTCCAGTCATCGTTGATGTTGATACCCGTGATCTCGTTACGAGGGATCATGATGTCGTTTACCGTGACATGTTCAAGATCCAAAATCGAAATCAACATGTCCTGGTGGCGGCGTGGTATCAGTGAGCCGGCCTCATTCACCACTGTTCTCAATTCTTCGGAGCTCAGGTGGTCTTCATCGCTGTGATCGACCTTTATGCCTAACAGACGGATAAAACCGTTGGTGATGAAATTCACCAATATTACCAATGGAGACAGCAGTTTCATCAAAATCGTGAGCAGAATGCTGCTCATGAAAGAGACGCGTTCCGGGTAGAGAGCGGCAAGCGTTTTAGGGGTCACTTCGGCGAATACCAGAATGATCAGCGTCAGCGCACCAGTCGCCATAGCGACACCCAGGTCACCATAGAGGCGTAAACCGATGACGGTTGCGATGGCTGAGGCGAGAATATTGACCAGGTTGTTGCCAATCAGGATTAAGCCGATTAAACGATCGGGTCGGTTAAGCAGCTTTTCTACGCGTTTAGCGCCTTTATGGCCAGTCTTAGAAAGGTGTTTAAGTCGGTAGCGGTTGAGAGACATCATCCCTGTCTCTGAGCCGGAGAAGTAGCCGGAAATTACAATCAGACCTGCGAGTATCGCAAATAAAATACCGGTCGAAATGTCGTCCAAAACTTAAGAATTCCTTTGGTTAATAGCTGGTTAATTAATGAACTATTTGTGCTCTGTTGTCAACGCGCCATTAGTCGTAGTGCGTCACTGCCAGAGTGTTAGCTCAGGATTATCTCTCTTACAAAACGGCTACCAAAATAGGCCAGAGTAAGTAAAGTTGCACCGGCAACCGCGAACCAGGTTACTTTTTTGCCGCGCCACCCTTTTTGGTAATGACCCCAAAGCAGCACAGAATAAATGATCCAGGCAATAAAGGACAATACGCCTTTGTGAGCCTTTCCTTGAGCAAACATATCCTGAACAAAGACAAAACCTGTGATCAAAGTAGCGGTTAAAAGTCCAGTACCGATAAGAATGATCTTGAAAAGCTGTCTCTCCACCATCATTAACGGAGGTAGGTTGGGATTAATCGTGAGTGCTTTTTTATTTTTGAGTTTATGGTCAAGCCATGCCAGTTGTATGGCATAAAGCGCACCAATAGACAGAGTAGAATAAGAAAAGAGCGCTAACGAAATGTGGATCAGTAATTTGGGGTTGTGTTCCAGATGAGTGATGAATGCGGTAGGAACAAAAGCGGCTGCTGACAGATTAATGGCAGCAAAGCTGTAAACCACAGGCAGCAAAAACCAAATTCGGGTTTTTAACATGGCGACGCTCATCACTAATGAAATGATAAAGCTGATGAGAGAGGCTACGTTAAGGATACTGAGGTTCTGTCCACTGCCGCTAAAGATGAGATCACTCAATAGCCAGGCGTGAAATGCCAGTGCCAGTGTCGCACTGACAAGAACAGTTTTTGTACGGATCCCGACCTGATGAACCAGACCTGGAATGATGGTTGCGATGGCCAATACATAGAGAATTGTGGCCGCAATTGCGATTAAACTGTCCATTTTTCCTAAAAAATCGATTGCTTAGAGCAGGAATTATACCCTGCATCTGGTCAATGAGCCATGCCGGAAGTGAAAACTATTGATGGGTATTTGATCTTGTTAGATATGACTCTCACTGCTGGCTAAGGTATACTCACTGCAATTGATCGCAAGTTTTAAGCGAAGAGAAAGAAATGTTTGAGAATTTAACGGATCGTCTATCCAAAACGCTGAAGAACATCAGCGGTAAAGGTCGCCTGACCGAAGAGAACATTAAGGAAACGCTGCGCGAAGTACGCATGGCGCTTCTGGAGGCTGACGTCGCGCTGCCTGTTGTTCGTGAATTCATTAAAGGCGTTAAAGAACGCGCTGTGGGTGTTGAGGTATCGAAGTCTCTCACTCCTGGTCAAGAGTTCATCAAGATTGTTCAGGCTGAACTAGAGTCTGTGATGGGAGAGTCGAATGAAGCACTCGACCTAGCAGCACAACCGCCAGCTGTCATTCTGATGGCGGGTCTGCAGGGTGCAGGTAAAACCACCAGTGTCGGTAAGCTGTCCAAGCTACTTAGTGAGCGCGAGAAAAAGAAAGTACTGGTTGTTTCTGCTGACGTTTATCGTCCTGCGGCGATCAAACAGCTTGAAACTTTGGCGACCGACATCGGTGTCGATTTCTTCCCGTCTACGGCGGATCAGAAACCCATCGACATTGCGAATGCCGCTATCGATCATGCGAAGAAGAAGTTCTACGACGTATTGATTGTCGATACTGCCGGTCGTCTTGCTGTTGACCATGAAATGATGGATGAGATCCAACAGCTACATTCTGCGATTAATCCGGTTGAGACGTTGTTCGTTGTTGACGCTATGACGGGTCAGGATGCAGCAAATACGGCAAAAGCGTTTGGCGATGCGCTACCACTTACAGGTGTGATCCTGACAAAAGTTGACGGTGATGCACGTGGTGGTGCCGCGTTATCTGTTCGTCATATCACGGGTAAGCCAATCAAATTCTTAGGTGTGGGTGAGAAAACTGACGCACTAGAACCGTTCCATCCGGACCGTGTTGCTTCGCGTATTCTTGGCATGGGTGACGTACTTTCTCTTATCGAAGATCTACAGCGCAATGTGGATACTGAGAAAGCCGAGAAAATGGCGAAGAAGTTCAAAGAGAAAAAAGGCTTTGATCTTGAAGACTTCCGTGAGCAGCTAGGCCAAATGCAGAACATGGGTGGCATGATGGGAATGATGGACAAACTCCCTGGCATGGCAAACCTTCCTGACAATGTTAAAGACAAAGTTGATGACAAGATGTTTAAGCAGATGGAAGCCATCATCAACTCTATGACAATGAAAGAGCGTCAGCGCCCGGAACTTATCAAGGGTTCTCGTAAGAAGCGTATTGCAGCTGGTTCGGGCACTCAGGTTCAGGATGTTAACCGTCTGCTCAAGCAGTTCACTCAAATGCAGAAGATGATGAAGAAAATGCAGAAAGGTGGCATGCGCGGCATGATGCGCAACATGCAAGGCATGATGGGTGGCATGGGCGGCGGTGGCGGCGGCTTTAATCCGTTTGGTCGATAGTTAGCTGCTAGGCCTTAGGGCCTAGTTAACGGAGTCTACTATTTAATTTCAAACTGTTAGCCAGCTCACACCTTCACCTTGGACCAAAAACTGGTGAAAAAATAGCTAAACCCCTTGCAATGCCTCGGAATAAGAGTAAAATTCCGAGGCTTTATTTTGGCACGAGACCTCAGGTTACTCATTTGAGAAACACTTCTGAGGTCATTTTTATTATTGAGAAAGCAAAGAGGACGATATGGTTACCATTCGTTTGGCACGTCACGGCGCTAAGAAGCGTCCATTTTATCAAATCGTAGTAGCGGACAGCCGCAATGCAGCAACTGGCCGTTTCATCGAGAAAGTGGGTTTCTTTAACCCAACTGCTACTGGTCAAGAAGAAGGTCTACGTCTAGACCTAGATCGCGTTAACCACTGGGTTGGTCAAGGCGCATCTGTATCTGACCGCGTTGCTAAGCTAGTTAAAGACGCTCAAAAAGCGGCTTAATTCTAGTTAAGTAAGCAGTATGTCGTCGATGAAAGGTAAAGAAACTATGAGCAATCAAGACGAAAGAATTGTTGTAGGTAAATTTGGTTCTACTTACGGCATTCGTGGATGGCTTAAGGTATTTACCTACACAGACAATCCTGAAAGTATTTTCGATTACAGCCCTTGGTATATAAACCAAAAGGGTGAATGGGTAGAGTACAAAGTCGAAAGTTGGAAACGCCATAACAAAGGTATGGTGTGCAAATTAGAAGGTCTTGAGGTTCGTGAAGAAGCTCACCTGCTAACTAACTTTGAGATTGCGATTGACCCAGCTGTGCTTCCAGAGCTGTCAGAAGATGAGTTCTACTGGCGCGAATTGTTCGGCATGAAAGTGGTGACAACTAAAGGTTACGACCTAGGTGAAGTAACCGATATGTTGGAAACTGGTTCGAACGATGTTTTGGTTGTGAAAGCGAATCTGAAAGATGCTTTTGGGCAAAAGGAACGGTTGATACCGTACCTTGAAGAGCAAGTGATCAAGAAAGTTGATCGCGATGCTCAACGGATCGAAGTTGACTGGGATCCTGGATTCTAATCCATTATTGGTAACTAAATAGAGCGAGAGAACAGATGTGGGTTGGCGTAATTAGCCTGTTTCCAGACATGTTCCGCAGCGTTACTGATTATGGAGTAACAGGTCAAGCGGTTAAAAAAGGTCTACTGTCGATTGAGACTTGGAATCCTCGTGATTTCACTCACGACAAGCATCGAACTGTCGATGACAGACCTTACGGTGGTGGTCCAGGCATGTTGATGATGGTACAGCCTTTGCGCGATGCCATTCACGCTGCCAAGCAAGCATCACCGGGTAAGACGAAAGTCATTTACCTTTCTCCTCAAGGTCGAAAACTCGACCAAACTGGGGTAGAAGAACTGGCGAAAAACGACAACCTCGTGTTGATTTGTGGACGCTACGAAGGGGTAGATGAGCGCATCATCCAAACTGAGGTTGACGAAGAATGGTCAATCGGAGATTTTGTGATGACAGGTGGGGAAATCCCAGCCATGACGCTAATCGACTCAGTCTCACGGTTTATTCCGGGAGTACTAGGCGATTTTGCTTCAGCAGAAGAAGACTCTTTTGCTAATGGCTTGTTAGATTGTCCGCACTATACGCGCCCTGAGGTGTTAGAAGATTTAGAGGTACCAAGTGTCCTCAAGTCTGGTAACCACAAGGATATTCGTCGCTGGCGACTCAAACAGTCGTTAGGCCGTACTTGGCTAAGAAGACCGGAGCTCCTGGAAAACCTAGCTCTGACTGACGAACAGGAACAATTACTTGTCGAGTTCATTAAAGAGACTCGAGACAATAGCAAGTAACCTATTTAATTTAGTATCAGTTTATTCTAGGAATTTAAGAACATGAGTAACATCATCAAGGCTCTTGAAGAAGAGCAAATGAAATCAGGCCTACCTAAATTTGCACCAGGTGACACTGTTGTAGTTCAGGTTAAAGTAAAAGAAGGTGACCGTGAGCGTCTACAGGCTTACGAAGGCGTTGTAATCGCTATCCGTAACCGTGGTCTTCACTCTGCTTTCACTGTTCGTAAGATCTCGAACGGCGAAGGTGTTGAGCGTACGTTCCAAACTCACTCTCCAATGGTTGATAGCATCGAAGTTAAACGCCGTGGTGCAGTACGTCGTGCCAAGTTGTACTACCTACGTGAGCGTTCTGGTAAGTCTGCTCGTATCAAAGAGAAACTTGCTAAGAAGTAATGCTATTTTACTAGCGTTCTCAAGTATTAAGCGGAGCCCAAGGGCTCCGCTTTTTTATGCTTGGAGAAAGTGACAGACAAAAAAAGAGTCTCCAATGGAGACTCTTAATGGAATGCTTTTAGTAGTTATCTTCCGACCAGCCATCGCTATCGGACATATCGGGCGCGCCGGGAATCGTATTTTCTTCATCGGCCCACTCGCCAAAATCAATCATCTGGCACTGCTTAGAGCAGAAAGGCCTGAACGGACTGTCTTCGCTCCACACCACATCTTTTTTACATTGTGGACACTGAACAACGGTTGGTTTACTCATAATGGTTCCTGAGTGTGAGGAGTCAGCAGCATACGGCTAACTCAAATTCGATATCGTTAGGGTAGGCCTGACCAGACTCAAAGGCAATAAACTTGATGGCAAAACGGCTCTTATGGCCAGAGACCATGGGATAAACGCCATACTCCATCGGGATGGTGAGTCGCAGAATGTTGGCTTCTTCAGCATCACTTTGAAAGAAACCCGCTCTGGCAACCTGTGGTTTGAAACGACCGGTTTCCCGCGTGAGTTTGAGCCAAAGTTGCAATGCGTTCACCAATGGCTTGACTGAGCTTAACCATTTCTCTGCGTCGTGCATGCGCTTTTCAATAGGAAGGTGCAGCCAGTAATGAAGTGATGGGAGATCGAAGCAGCAGGAGCCTCCAGGTAGCCCAAATCGTTGTCTGATCGCACTTAGAAAACGATCTTCTTTCAAAGACTGCCCAAAACGCTCAGCCATCATGAGTTCTCGGTGCACGGCATCGAGGTCACTCAGTATCGACCCTAACATTTCTTGGTCCACGTCATCGACGTTCAACCAAGCGCGATAAGTTTGTCGCTGCTTTTCCAGATCTTTAGCAAGTTCACTTTTTAACTGAATCTGCTCGAAGATTTCTAGCAGATCAAACAGTGACTTAAAGAAAATTTGATACTGATAGTTATCTGAAAAAGACGAGGAATGTTGAAGCTGTCTCAGTAGAGATTCAACTCTTAGGTAAATTCTTGTTTTTTCGTTAAGAGGGTGTTCGAATCTATTTGTGATCATGTGCTAGCCTTTAAACGCTTCCCTGCTATTTTCACCGATCTTTACCGCATAATGCTAGGTACTTTTGGTGCAATTCTGTGACTTGGGACAAAAGTTGAGCGTTATCAGTATTATTATCAATCACATCATCTGCATACATTAAGCGAGTTTTTCGGTCTGCTTGTGCTTTGAGTATAGAACGCACCTGAGACTCAGGCACCCCATCACGTGTCATTGTTCGGTAAATTTGTGTTTGCTCACTGACATCGACGACCAAAACACGGTCGGCCATGCTTTGTAGTTGATTTTCAATGAGTAACGGAACAACCAGTAGAGTGTAAGGGCTGGTGGAACTGGCCAGTTGATGCTGCATGCGTTCACGAATCATAGGATGGAGCAGGTTGTTGACCCACTGTTTTTCTTGCTCGTTAGTAAAGATGCGCGCTCTGAGTGCGGCGCGATCCAGATTACCGTCGGTCTGCAGAATCGTCTCACCAAAGTGTTCCGTTAGAGCTTCAAGCCCCTTGGAACCCGTTTCGACAACTTCTCTGGCAACGACATCGGCATCAACCAAATCAATGCTAAAGTGATCATGGAACAGGTTTGCAACGGTGGTTTTACCGCTTGCGATACCACCCGTGAGTCCGATAACAAAAGTCATAATTAGACCCCAACGAAAGACTGAAGATAGGAATGAATGATTTGTTCACCCCAGATGGCGCTGATCCAGCCGGCTATTGCAAGGTACGGACCGAATGGAAACGCAACATCAATGCCTTTTTTCTGCATCCTTAGTTGGATAAGGCCAAACACAACGCCTACAACCGACGACAACAGTATGATAAGAGGTAAATGCTGCCAACCCAACCACGCACCGAGTGCAGCCAAAAGTTTAAAGTCACCATAACCCATACCATCTTTTCCTGTGATCAACTTAAACAGCCAGAAAACAGACCAAAGAGAAAGGTAGCCAGCCATTGCACCAACGACAGAATCAGTTAGAGAAACCGGCGACACATTAAGCAGTGCCAGCGTGATGCCTGCCCACATTAAGGGGAGGGTCAGTTGATCCGGCAGTAACATCGTATCCAGGTCGATAAACGTGGCGCTGATAAGGACAAAACTGAAGAAAATCAGAGCCAGGCTGTATTCACTGTAGCCCAGTTGCCAGGCAATGACGGTGCTCATTGCCGCAGTAAGCACTTCTACCAGAGGGTAACGAATACTGATTTTGTTGCTGCAATGGCGACATTTTCCACCCAACAGCAGCCAACTGATCACTGGAATATTGTCCAGAACCCGCAGCGGCGTGTGACATTTGGGGCAAGCGGATCTGGGGATACTGAGATTGAAGCTGCCTTCTGGGGGCGTGATTTTATATTCAGGAAATGCCTCGGCGCATTCCGAGCGCCAGCCTCGCTCCATCATAATAGGAAGTCGGTGGATGACAACATTCAAAAAACTACCCACGATTAAGCCAAAAACCGCGGCAAACAGTGCGAACAACCAGGGATAAAAGGTAAAGACTTCCATTTTTGGGTACACAATCACTAAATCAATAAGTTAATGCCTATGTTAGCCTATTACCGACATTAAGTTAAAGATAGGCAGGTACATTGCCACGACTAAACTGCCAACAAGACTGCCCAATAACAGAATAATCACGGGCTCGAAAATTTTTCCAAGATTATCTACCGTATTGTCGACATCCGCTTCATAAATTGCAGCGATTCTATTGAGCATATCGTCCAGCGTTCCTGATTCCTCACCAATCATGACCATCTGTAATACCATTTCTGGAAAAGCGCCAACCTGTCGCATGGCGAGATGGATCGGGGCTCCGGCGGCAATATCAGCATGTATGGCAAGAATGGCTTGCTGGTAGTACAGATTGTCGGCCGTTTTTGCGCTGGCTTGAATACTCGACAAAACAGGAATGCCAGCACTGAAGCTGGTTGCCAGGGTTCGGCTGAACTTGGCGATTGACGCTTTGGTCATTACCGACCCGAGAACTGGTATCTTCAGTATCATACGGCTGGTGTGTAATCGAACGGCATTACTTTTTTGGCGTGCCAGTTTTAGCCCAAGAATACACAGGGTTGCGCTGAAAAAGAACAGGGATCCATATGCCTGAAGCCAGATGGAGAGGTTGAGTACCTGAGTGGTAAACCAGGGTAATGACGCGTTAAAGCCGCGAAACATCGCTTCGAATTCCGGTATGACTTCTGTCAGCATCAGGTAGGTAACCCCCAGCGAGACCAGAAATATCATGATGGGGTAGATCAGTGCCTTGACGACTTTAGCCCGCAGCAGTTCCTGCTTTTCCCGATAGCTGGCAAGACGTTCAAAGACAGCTGCGAGGTTACCAGAGGTTTCCCCTGTGGCCACCATATCCACATAGAAGCTATCAAAATGACGACTAGCGACTTGCATTACTCGGGAGATTGGCGTTCCTGCTTCCAGCCCTTTACAAAGCTCGGCCAGAACGGATTTCATTTCCGCTTTGGATTGATTTTGAGCGATCAGTTTAATGGCATGGATAATCGGAATACCGGTACTGAGCATAGTCGCCAACTGCCGAGTTAAGATGGTGATGTCTTTTGGGGTAATGCGATGGGATACTTTACTCAATAACGAAATGCTATGACGACGAAGTTTACTGACCTGGATCTGTTGTTGTCTGAGGCGTTCACGTGCCTCTGATTCTGTCATGGCCAGAATCTGTCCCGACACTCTTTTTCCCAGGCTGTTGATACCTTTCCAGCGGTATGATTTCAATGTCAGTTCGGGTTTTTGCATTCGCAATTCACTCCGTGGCTAAAAATAGAGTACGCGTTGCAGTTCTTCATAGCTGGTGATGCCCTGACGAAGCTTTTCGAAACCAGATTGCCTGAGTGTAATCATGCCCTGTGACTTGGCAATCGCATGGATTTCGGCCATGCTGGCTTGCTGCATTACGGCTTGAGTAAGTTCATCAGTAAACGGCATAACTTCATAAATTCCCGTCCTGCCAAGATAACCCTGATTGCACTCATTGCACCCTTTGCTGTTGGCTTTAAATATGGTGGATGTCTCATCAGAAACTAAGGGCGTTATCCGTTGATTTGTAGTGCGATCAACCTGCTTACAAGTCGGACACAAACAGCGAGCCAGACGTTGAGCGATAATTAGCGAAAGTGAACTGCCAAGATTGACACCGTCTATCCCCATATTCTTTAGCCGAGTAATGGTTTCTGCGGCCGAGTTAGTATGCAATGTTGACATCACCAAGTGACCCGTCTGAGCCGCCTTGATAGCAATTTCTGCGGTTTCAATATCTCGAATCTCTCCCAGCATGACGACATCAGGGTCCTGGCGTAAGAATGATCTGAGTGCGGTAGCGAAATCGAGTCCAATCTTGGGGTTTATCTGGAGTTGGTTTACTCCTTCTAGGTGAATCTCTATCGGATCTTCTGCGGTCGATATGTTGCGCTGAGGTGTATTCAGAATGTTCAGCCCCGCATACAATGAAACAGTTTTGCCACTGCCAGTAGGCCCGGTCATCAATATCATCCCTTGTGGCTTGCGCAGAGCGTCTATGTATTGAGACTTTTGCCATTCACTGTAACCCAATTGGTCGATGGCCAAACTGGATGCCCCTCCGTCTAACAATCTCAAAACGATTTTTTCTCCCCACATAGTGGGCAGGGTAGAGACACGCATATCGATTGATGCCGTCTCAGAAAGCCTCAGCTTTAGCCTTCCGTCTTGCGGCAAGCGGCGCTCGGCAATGTCCAGTCTGGCCAGAATCTTAATACGAGCGGCAAGACGTCGACTGAGCTGATTGGCGGGTTGTTGGGTCTCTATCAGGATACCGTCACAGCGCAGCCGGATACGGTATGAGTCTTCATAAGGTTCAAAATGAATATCTGAGGCCTTTTTACGTACTGCATCGAGCAGCACCTGATGGATAAAACGACTGACGGGTGACTCATCCAGTGACAGATCTTCGATATTATCGACTTCAATATCACTGACCTGAACCAGTGTCGCCAGTTCATCGGAGGTCAGCTCTTTACTCTGCTCCTGAAAGTCTGCTGTTTTATCCCCATACATGCGTCGGATCGCTGCGCGAATATCCAGACAGTTGCCCAGCACAAACTCAATCTGCAGTCCTGTTGCAAAGCGAAAGTCATTTTCGATTTGTGGCAGGGTAGGGTCAGCCACAGCAATTAACAGGATGTCATCTTTTTTTTCTATAGGCAGTGCATGATAAGTCAGAATCAGATCCCGCACCGCCAGTGTCTGGCATAGCTCTTGAAACTGGTAATCTTGCAGACATTTCGTTGGTAAACCAAATAACTGGCTGAGCTTTTCTGTAAGAGTTTGAGCACTCTGCCAGCCTAAGTGAACCACGCCCTCAGGGTTTGATAAACCTGAAGATGCGACCCACTGCTCAAGGTACTTTCCTTGTTTCGAGGTGATGAGGTTAGCCCGCTGTAGAATCGAGGAGAGAGTCAGGTTCACTTACATACCGGATTTGTTCGTGCAACCCTTAGGCAATAATCCGGAGTCGGTGGAGGCAGAGCTTCCACAGGACCAGGTTCCGTCTTGTTCTCTGAACAGACCAATTTTAGTGGTCTTTATCGAAGGACTGGCGTTTGCAATGTTGTTGAAGTTAACGATCACGCTCCCGGCAGCACTTTGAGTTCTGGTTACAGCTATCGCGTTACTCAAGGCGCTGGGTAAGCCTAACAAGGCTTTGACATTAGGGTCTCCGTCATCAGGAAACTGTCCTTGCTCTAATGTATAGGTTTCGATATTTGTCTTAAGAGCAGAAAGGGTCGCAAGGGCTGAAGCCGCTTCACTTTTCCCTACGTACTTCTGATATTGTGGCATCGCTACAGCTGCCAATACCCCAATCACGGCTACCACGATCATCAATTCAATTAGCGTAAAGCCCTGCTGTTTTGCTGTTATTTTCATTGTGTATTCCTAAACAACACGTCGTATGAGCCAACCTTAATATCCGAGTCATTTCCATTAAAGTTAATGACTTATTATTCTCGAGTAAGGTAGATAAAATGATGTACAGATTGCAGAGGGAAGCAATAAGCACGCGAGGGAAGTTAGGGTTTGAGGTGTAGTACTTGGTCACGGGAGCGGTGACTAGTGAGCGATCTTTCAAAGGCAGGAATTGAGTTGTAAACGGCATAGCCACAGCACGGAAACTAGGCATAAAAAAAGCGAAGCCCATCAGCTTCGCTTTTTAATGAGGATTCAGACCAATTTTTAGTCTTTGAATCTCATCGACAAATCCATCGCCTTCAGGTGCTTGGTCAGCGCTCCAACAGAAATATAGTCGACCCCTGTTTCAGCGAACTCGGCAATGGTTTCCAGAGTTACATTGCCAGAGTTTTCCAGTGCTGCACGACCGGCGTTGATGTCTACAGCCTGGCGCATCATGTCAGTGGTGAAGTTGTCGAGCATAATGATGTCTGCGCCTGCGTCGATAGCTTGCTGCAGCTCTTCCAGAGACTCTGTTTCCACCTCTACTGGTTTACCTGGATTGAGCTGCTTAGCAGTCTCAATGGCCTTTTTAATTCCGCCACAAGCGATAATGTGGTTTTCTTTGATAAGATACGCATCAAACACACCAATTCGATGATTGTAGCCACCGCCGCATGCTACGGCATACTTTAGAGCACTGCGAAGGCCCGGGATCGTTTTACGGGTATCGAGCAATCGGCATTCTGTATGCGCAATTTTTTCTACGTATTCTGCGACTAGCGTGGCACAGCCTGAAAGAGTTTGAATAAAGTTCATGGCATTACGCTCACCGGTGAGCAGAATGCGTGCCGGGCCAGATAACGTACAAAGCACCTGATTAGGTTCAACCTTGTCACCATCCTGAACGTGCCATTCGACTGTGACTTCGCCGCCAAGTTGTTTGAATACTTCATCTGCCCACATTTGGCCACAGAAAACACCGTGTTCACGAGTGATGATGGTTGCTACGTTTTGAGCATCAGCAGGAATTAGGCTTGCAGTAATATCCGCACTCGCATCCAGTGTTCCACCCAGATCTTCACGTAGTGTATCTGCAACGGCACGGGTGATTTCGCTCGGGAGTTGCTGCTTTAAAAATTCAAGACGTTCTTGGCTGTTATGTGTTTCTTTCATCGCTTCACGTGTGTTAATGGGGGAACAAAGTGGGCATGATACTCTTGCTTGTGCGGAATTTCAGCATCAATTCTCGCATTTTCTTGGTTGTTGGATAAAATCAAAGCGATACATGCTTAGATGGACTCAAAATATATGCGAAAGCACAATAAATCAGCAGTGACACCCTCAGAGAGTGATATTGATTCATCTGGCTGGTATCGCTTGGCAAGGCATGTGCCTTCTCCGCACTTTGATGCACGATCTGGCGAAGAAGACATATCCCTGCTGGTCGTCCACAACATCAGCTTACCCCCGGCTCAATTTGGTGGTCCGTATATCGAGCAGTTCTTTCTCGGCAAGCTGGATGTATCTGCGCATCCTTTTTTTAAGGTCATCGAGAACCTCAGAGTATCTGCTCATTGCCTGATAAGACGTGATGGAGAAGTGGTGCAGTTTGTACCATTTGGTGCCAGAGCCTGGCATGCGGGTGTGTCCAGTTTTGCTGGTCGTGAGCGGTGCAATGATTATTCTATTGGTATTGAGTTGGAAGGAACCGACTTCATAGCCTACACCGACGCGCAGTATGGCAGTCTACAAAGGCTGACGCAGGCGTTGATGCGCCGCTATCCTTATATCACATGCGAACGGATCACCGGCCATCAATATATTGCCCCATTAAGAAAAAGTGATCCCGGTCTGGTTTTCGATTGGCGACGTTTTAAATTGTCCATAACGTAGCTGATGTATTTTTGTTCACTTTCGTCCTTGTTCTTTCTGACACGATTAATTTTGTTATTCAAATTATAAATAACCAGGTGGCTGGTTATTCCTTTCTTTTTCTAAATTGGTCTGCTTTTCCCCTCTGCCGGATAATCACCCTTACCTTTGATTTATAAGGTTTTTTATAGCACGTTTTTCTCCCGATAAGTTTACCGTATGTAATTGGTCTGACCATAAGTGTTGTTGTTTTAATTTATAAATGTTTCATAAAGGTTAAAACAAGGCCGGTTCTATGATGTGAATCAATTTTTCGCTAGACATTGGTGTTTTAAATGTGTTAATTTTTACCCCAACTTATAAATTGGTATTACCAATTAACAGCTCAAGAAAGTAGAACAAAAAAAAGAACAATAGATATGGCTTATCAAAGGATCCGTCAGCCGAAACTTTCGGATGTTATCGAGCAAGAACTGGAGCGTTTAATTGTTGAAGGCACACTTTCAGCAGGGCAACAACTGCCTCCAGAGCGCGAGCTGGCAAAACAATTTGATGTTTCCCGACCTTCTATTCGTGAAGCAATTCAACGTCTTGAAGCCAAGAAGCTTCTTACCCGTCGTCAAGGTGGGGGGACGTTTGTGAGTGCGAACATCTGGAAAAGTTTCTCAGATCCCTTGCTAGAACTCCTATCTTCTCATAACGAGACTCAGCTCGATTTGCTGGAGGCTCGTCATGCTATGGAAGGCATTTCTGCTTACTTCGCTGCATTGCGTGGTACCGAGGAAGACTTTGCTCAAATTGAAGCATGCCTGGGAAGTATTCGTACCGCACAAGAGGCTGGTGATGTTGAGGCGGAAGCCTCTGCCGTCATGGCGTTTCTTGTCGCGCTGACTGAAGCAGCTCACAACGTTGTGTTGCTGCATATTGTTCGAAGTCTAGCACCGCTGCTTGAGCAAAATGTTCTACAGAATTTAAAGCTATTACACCGCCGCGCCGAAGTGGTGGAAAAAGTCAGTAAACACCGAGCTAATATCGTTGAAGCGATCGTCGCAGGTCAGCCAGAAAAGGCGCGTGAGATGTCGCATTCGCACTTAGCTTATATCGAAGAAACATTGTTGGATTTGACCAGAGAGGAGTCTCGCAGAGAACGCTCTTTAAGACGAATTCAACAAGATAGTGATTCTTAAAACTAGAAACGCTTACTTTAATTAAGTAGATCCAACCAACAGAAGGATAGATCGCCATGTCTGACATGAAGCATGACGTAGATGCACTGGAAACTCAAGATTGGCTAGAAGCACTTGAGTCCGTTGTTCGTGAAGAAGGTGTAGAACGCGCGCAGTTCCTACTAGAAACAGTTCTAGAGAAAGCACGTTTAGATGGTGTTGATATGCCAACCGGTATCAACACTAACTACATCAACACCATTCCAGCGGCTCAAGAACCAGCTTACCCTGGTGATGTAACTCTTGAGCGTCGTATTCGTTCGATTATTCGCTGGAACGCAATCATGATCGTATTGCGTGCTTCTAAGAAAGACCTTGACCTAGGTGGTCACATGGCTTCTTACCAATCTGCAGCGGCGTTCTACGAAGTTTGTTTCAACCACTTCTTCCGTGCTCCAAACGAGACAGACGGTGGCGATCTGGTTTACTACCAAGGTCATATCTCTCCTGGTATCTACTCACGTGCTTTCGTTGAAGGTCGTCTGACTGAAGAGCAGCTGGACAACTTCCGTCAAGAAGTAGACGGTAAAGGTGTACCATCATACCCGCACCCTAAACTGATGCCTGAATTCTGGCAGTTCCCGACAGTATCTATGGGTCTAGGTCCTATCTCTGCTATTTATCAAGCGCGTTTCCTTAAATACCTGGAAGGCCGTGGCCTTAAAGATACGTCTGCTCAACGTGTGTATGCGTTCCTTGGTGATGGTGAGATGGATGAGCCAGAATCACGCGGTGCAATTTCTTTCGCTGCGCGTGAGAAGCTAGACAACCTGTGTTTCCTTATTAACTGTAACCTGCAGCGTCTAGATGGTCCTGTAATGGGTAACGGTAAGATCATTCAAGAACTTGAAGGTCTATTTAAAGGCGCTGGCTGGAACGTAGTGAAGGTTATCTGGGGTAACAACTGGGACGCACTACTGGCTAAAGATACGACGGGTAAGCTGCTACAGCTTATGAACGAAACGATCGATGGCGACTACCAAACATTCAAATCTAAAGATGGTGCATACGTACGTGAGCACTTCTTTGGTAAGTACCCAGAAACAGCTGCACTAGTAGCAGACATGACTGACGACCAAATCTTCGAACTGAAGCGTGGCGGTCATGATTCTTCTAAGCTGTTTGCTGCGTTTAACAATGCAAAAGAAACCAACGGCAAGCCTACTGTAATCCTAGCTAAGACGGTTAAAGGTTACGGCATGGGTGAAGCGGCTGAAGGTAAGAACATCGCTCACGGTGTTAAGAAGATGGACATGACTCACGTACAATACTTACGTGATCGTCTAGGTCTGCAAGACCTGCTTTCTGATGAGAAAGTGGCAGAACTACCTTACCTAAAACTGGAAGAAGGCAGCGCAGAGTACGAATACCTGCACGCTCGTCGTAAAGCACTGAAAGGTTACACGCCACAGCGTCTACCTAAATTCACACAAGAATTCAAAGTACCTGAACTAGAAGAGTTTGCTCCTCTATTGGGTGCTCAAAAGCGTGAAATCTCAACGACTATGGCTTACGTACGTACGTTGAACATCCTGCTTAAAGACAAGAACATCGGTAAGAACATCGTTCCTATCATCTGTGATGAAGCACGTACCTTTGGTATGGAAGGCCTATTCCGTCAGGTTGGTATCTACAACCCACACGGTCAAGAATATACGCCTGAAGATAAAGGTATTGTTTCTTACTACAAAGAAGCAACATCAGGCCAAGTTCTTCAAGAAGGTATCAACGAACTAGGTTCAATGGCATCTTGGGTTGCTGCTGCGACTTCTTACAGCACAAACGATCTGCCAATGATCCCGTTCTACATCTACTACTCAATGTTTGGTTTCCAACGTATTGGTGACATGGCATGGCTAGCAGGTGACCAACAAGCTCGTGGCTTCCTACTTGGTGCTACAGCAGGTCGTACAACGCTAAATGGTGAAGGTCTACAGCACGAAGATGGTCACTCGCACATTCAGGCGAACACTATCCCAAACTGTATTTCTTATGATCCAACATTCGCTTACGAGCTAGCAGTGATCATGCAAGATGGTATCCGTCGTATGTACGGTCCTGAGCAAGAGAACATTTACTACTACCTAACAGTAATGAATGAAAACTACGCAATGCCAGCAATGCCAGAAGGCGCTGAAGAAGGCATCCGTAAAGGTATCTACAAGCTTGAGTCTCACGAAGGCGCTAAAGGTAAAGTTCAGCTAATGAGCTCGGGCACTATCATGAACGAAGTACGTAAAGCAGCGACCATCCTAAGCGAAGAGTACGGCGTAGCTTCTGATGTATTCTCTGTAACATCATTCAACGAGCTAACTCGTGATGGTCAAGATGCAGAGCGTTACAACATGCTTCACCCAGAAGCAGAGGCGAAAGTACCGTACATCACAACTGTTCTTGGTAACGAGCCTGCAATCGCAGCGACTGACTACATGAAGAACTACGCAGAGCAAGTTCGCGCATTTATGCCTTCTGAGTCTTATAAAGTACTTGGTACAGATGGCTATGGCCGTTCAGACAGTCGTGAAAACCTACGTCGTCACTTCGAAGTTAACGCGGGCTACGTAGTCGTTGCAGCGCTAACTGAGCTAGCGAAGCGCGGTGATGTTGAGAAGTCTGTTGTGACTGAAGCAATCGCTAAGTTCGACATCGATACAGAAAAAACTAACCCACTTTACGCTTAATACAGCGCTTAATTAGAAGGTAAATAAGCAATGGCAATCGAAATTAATGTACCTGACATCGGTGCGGATGAGGTTGAAGTTACTGAGATTCTTGTAAGCGTTGGCGACAAGGTGGAAGAAGAGCAGTCTCTGATCACTGTAGAAGGCGACAAGGCTTCTATGGAAGTTCCAGCGTCTCAAGCAGGTATTGTTAAAGAAATCAAAGTTGCGGAAGGTGATTCTGTTACAACCGGTTCTCTTATCATGATTTTCGAAGAGGCTGGCTCCCCTGCGGAAGCGGCTCCGGCGGCAGCTCCAGCTCCAGCGGCAGCGGCCCCTTCTGCGGCAAGTGAGCTTAAAGAAGTTCACGTTCCTGATATCGGTGGCGACGAAGTAGAAGTGACTGAAATCATGGTTAAAGTTGGCGATACAGTGGAAGAAGAGCAGTCTCTTCTCACTGTAGAAGGCGACAAAGCTTCTATGGAAGTACCAGCACCATTTGCAGGTACTGTTAAAGAGATCAAGATTGCTGAAGGTGATGCAGTAACGACTGGCTCTCTGGTGATGGTATTCGAAACAGCGGGCTCTGGTGCACCAGCAGCTGCTCCTGCAGTTGAAGCGGCTCCTGTAGCAGCTCCTGCGGCGTCTTCTGAAAAAGAAGTAAACGTACCAGACATCGGCGGTGACGAAGTTGAAGTTACTGAAGTAATGGTAGCGGTTGGCGACACAGTTGAGGAAGAGCAATCTCTTATCACTGTTGAAGGCGATAAAGCTTCAATGGAAGTACCAGCACCATTTGCAGGTACAGTGAAAGAAATCAAGATTGCAGCTGGCGATAAAGTAACGACTGGCTCGCTAATCATGACGTTTGTTGTGGAAGGCGCAGCTCCAGTTGCAGCAGCGGCTCCTTCGGCAGTTGCTCCTGCACCTGCGGCGGCTCCTGCTCCTGTAGCAAAAGCTGAAGCGGCACCGCAAGCTAACGATTTCCAAGAGAACAACGAGTACGCACACGCGTCTCCAGTGGTTCGTCGTCTAGCTCGTGAGTTTGGCGTTAACCTAGCGAAAGTAAAAGGTACGGGTCGTAAGAGCCGCGTATTGAAAGAAGACGTTCAAGCTTACGTTAAAGATGCACTTAAGCGTCTTGAAGCTGGTGCAGCGGCATCTGGCAAAGGTGATGGCAGTGCGCTTGGTCTGCTACCTTGGCCGAAGGTTGACTTCAGCAAGTTTGGTGAGACTGAGGTTCAGAAGCTTTCTAAGATCAAGAAGATCTCTGGTGCTAACCTGCACCGTAACTGGGTAATGATCCCGCACGTTACACAGTGGGATAACGCTGATATCACCGCGCTAGAAGCATTCCGTAAAGAGCAGAACGCTATCGAAGCGAAGAAAGATTCAGGCATGAAGATCACGCCACTTGTGTTCATCATGAAAGCTGTTGCGAAAGCACTTGAAGCCTTCCCTGCGTTCAACTCTTCTCTATCTGAAGATGGCGAGAGCATCATTCTTAAGAAGTATGTGAACGTTGGTATCGCTGTTGATACGCCAAACGGTCTTGTTGTTCCTGTGTTTAAAGACGTCAACAAGAAGGGCATCTACGAGCTATCTGAAGAGCTAATGGTTATCTCTAAGAAAGCTCGTGCAGGTAAGTTAACTGCGGCTGACATGCAAGGTGGCTGTTTCACTATCTCAAGCCTGGGTGGCATCGGTGGAACTGCGTTTACGCCAATCGTCAACGCGCCTGAAGTCGGTATCCTTGGTGTATCTAAGTCTGAAATGAAGCCAGTATGGAACGGCAAAGAGTTTGAGCCGCGCCTACAGCTCCCACTTTCTCTATCGTACGATCACCGCGTGATCGATGGTGCGGAAGGTGCACGTTTCATCACTTATCTAAACAGCTGCTTAAGCGATATTCGTCGTCTGGTTCTGTAAGATAATTAATCCTCTCTAGCTCCCCCTTAAATCAGGGGGAGACTTTGTTTGTTGATAGCAACATCAAACAAATCGCTACCCAATTACTGGTAAGCTTGCAGAGGTAAAAATAAATTCATACAACATTTCCCACGTGAACTGTTGTCTAGCTCACAGGCTAAATTGATTTACTTTTCACACCATTAACATCTCTGTAAAATGTTGGCGGTCTGAAATCATAATTGTTTAAGCTGATTGTTGAATAGAACGTCTGTTTAAAACGAAGTCTAAGCATATAAAAATCAATACCCACTCAGCCTGTTAGGGATAATGACTACAAGAGGTCAAAATGAGCAAAGAAATTAAAGCCCAGGTGGTAGTACTTGGTGCCGGTCCTGCTGGTTACTCCGCTGCATTCCGTTGTGCCGATTTAGGCCTAGAAACCGTTCTTATTGAGCGTTATAGCACGCTTGGTGGTGTGTGTCTGAACGTGGGTTGTATCCCATCTAAAGCACTACTTCACGTTGCTAAAGTTATCGAAGAAGCAAAAGCGCTTGCTGACCACGGTATCGTATTTGGCGAGCCACAGACTGACATTGACAAAATTCGTCTATGGAAAGAAAAAGTAATTAACCAGCTAACAGGTGGTCTTGGCGGTATGGCTAAGATGCGTAAAGTTAACGTGGTTAACGGTTTTGGTAAGTTTACTGGTCCTAACTCAATTGAAGTTGAAGGCGAAGACGGTAAAACCGTTGTTAACTTCGACAATGCCATCGTAGCGGCGGGTTCTCGTCCAATTAAACTGCCATTCATCCCGCATGAAGACCCACGTATTTGGGATTCTACCGATGCGCTGGAGCTGAAAGAAGTACCAGGAAAACTGCTTATCATGGGTGGTGGTATCATCGGTCTGGAAATGGCGACGGTATACCACTCTCTAGGCTCTCAGATTGATGTTGTAGAAATGTTTGACCAACTTATCCCTGCTGCGGACAAAGATATGGTTAAAGTTTACACCAAGCGCATTAAGAACAAGTTCAACTTGATGCTTGAGACCAAGGTAACGGCAGTTGAAGCGAAAGAAGACGGTATCTACGTTTCAATGGAAGGTAAGAAAGCACCTTCTGAAGCTGAGCGTTATGACGCAGTGCTTGTAGCTATCGGTCGTGTGCCAAACGGCAAACTACTTGATGCAGAGAAAGCAGGTATTGAAGTAGACGAGCGTGGCTTTATCAATGTTGATAAGCAAATGCGCACTAACGTACCTCACATTCATGCAATCGGAGATATCGTTGGCCAACCAATGCTTGCGCACAAAGGTGTGCATGAAGGTCACGTAGCGGCAGAGGTTATCTCTGGTAAGAAGCACTACTTTGACCCGAAAGTGATTCCTTCCATTGCTTATACTGAGCCAGAAGTGGCTTGGGTTGGTAAGACTGAGAAAGAAGCGAAAGCAGAAGGTATCAACTATGAGACTGCAACGTTCCCATGGGCTGCGTCAGGTCGTGCTATCGCATCTGATTGTGCAGACGGTATGACTAAGCTTATCTTCGATAAAGACACTCACCGCGTAATTGGTGGTGCTATCGTTGGTACTAACGGTGGTGAACTGCTTGGTGAAATCGGTCTGGCGATCGAGATGGGTTGTGACGCAGAAGATATTGCACTGACTATCCACGCTCACCCAACTCTGCACGAGTCTGTAGGTCTTGCTGCAGAAGTATTTGAAGGTACTATCACTGACCTTCCAAATGCAAAAGCGAAGAAAAAGAAATAATTTCTGAGTGAATACAAAAACGGCCAGTTTCATACTGGCCGTTTTTTTATGGATACTTTTTAAATTTAAGCCCTTAAACATTTGTGCTCAAGGGCTGTTTTTTAGTGGCGGCTATCTTTCTCGTAGATGCAAACCATATCCATGTAGCAGTCGGTCAACGACTTAATGGATTCGCCATCATTACTGCGATTAGCTTCAACAAACAGTGAATAGCAAATACCGTGGAATAGGCTAGTCAGATGCTTAGTGTTGTGTTGAGAACAGACTTCGCCACGTTCAATGGCTTTGATGAACATGTTTTCAATCAGTGCTTGGCTGGTTTTGTTCGATGAAACAAACAATGGCCAAACCTCATCACGCGTAGATGTACTCCATTCGAACCATACTTTGTTCCAATGACAGTCTTCGATAACCATATCTACCACTCCATCCAGAATGTTGGTGAGGTTTTCTTTGATGTTAACATCAAGATCTATGGTGTTTGAGAGGAAATTTGAGTACTGACAAACTACGTGATTCAGCACTTCGTCGACCAAATCTTCCCGAGTAGGGAAGTAGTTGAAGACGGTGGCTACTGAAACTTGTGCAATTTCTGCGATATCTGCGTGTCCACCACGACCAATACCACGTTTAGCGAATACTTCTAAGGCTATCTCCATCAATTGCAGCTTGCGCTTCTGTGGAGACAGGCGAGTCCTAGGTCTTTTTATTATTGAGTCCATAATTTTTCCTTGCCAACGTTTTTTTAGGGCTGGTGACTCGATGAGAACCTCCAACTGCGCCCTGTTTGTTATACAGAGTCAGGAATTTTTCCCAATTGAATGATTGTTATACACAATTGCAGACATAAAAATGTTAGCTTTTGGTTAGCAATTTCCATTTTGGAAATATCCGGCTCTATTTTTTCTTTAGTTAAATAAGTGTAATGGTGCATATGTTTGTGGTCAATAGTTACACACTGATAAATTTCATAATTAGTGCTAATTTATCTGCAAATCACACTTTGGGTTGTAAGCATCACAATCTTTCAACATCTGACGTTAACAAAGTTTAATTCTGGTCTGTGACCGTTTAGCGAATTCACACCGGATTTTTGCCTGATTTTTATCCTGGAGCATAAAGTGGTAACATACCGCGCAAATTTGAACGATTGGCATTATGCTCATTGTCGGAGATGACATCTTTTTTGTTGTCTTAGCTGTACAAAGTGCTGATGTCAGAACGTCAAGTAAACTAATCAACATCGAGATAGATATGAAACATACTGTTGAAGTCATGATTTCTGAACAAGAAGTTCATGAGCGTGTACAAGTTTTAGGTAAAGAGATCACTGAGCACTACAAGGGAAGTGAAGACCTGGTTATGGTCGGTTTGCTACGAGGATCGTTTGTGTTTATGGCAGACTTGGCGCGTGCTATCGAATTGACACACAGCGTCGACTTTATGACCGCGTCTAGCTATGGCAACACGATGGAAAGTTCTCGCGATGTTCGAATCCTGAAAGATCTGGATGATGACATCAAAGGAAAAGACGTTCTGCTTGTGGAAGATATTATCGATACTGGCAACACGCTAAACAAGGTGAAAGAAATCCTGTCTCTGCGTGAGCCAAAGTCTATTCAAATTTGCACGCTGCTGGACAAACCCTCTCGCCGTGAAGTTGAAGTTGACGTAAAGTGGATTGGTTTTGAGATCCCGGATGAGTTTGTGGTGGGTGTTGGTATCGACTACGCACAGAAATATCGTCACTTGCCTTACATTGGCAAGGTTGTTCCACAGGAATAATGTCTCAGTCTCGCGCAGGGTTAGCGTGAGCTGAACTGAAATACGTGGTTACAAAAAACGCCCATCTCAGCGAGGTGGGCGTTTTTAGTATCTGATTTATTTGAGCACGTGATTTATTTGAGCACGTTGCTACTCAGGATCTTAGCCATGGCTGCCTGATAGTTCACTTCCAGACTTTCTCGACTAGAGCAACGAACCCCAAGGTCCTGCAGTTTGCCATCACCAATGCCGTAGACAACGCCGTGCACTTCTACATCTTGTCCGCGTTCCCAGGCATTTTGCATGATGGTTGAATTGCCGAGGTTATAGACCTGCTCTGCAACGTTGATTTCACACAACTTATCGCCCCACATCTCTCTTGGTAATTCACCAAGCCAGTTACGGTGTTTGAGGTACAAATCGCGAATGTGTAGCAACCAGTTATTGATCAGGCCAAGCTGCGGGTTATCAATGGCGGCATTGACTCCGCCACAACCGTAGTGCCCGCAAACGATGATGTGTTTCACTTTGAGAACATCGACGGCGTATTGCACCACCGACAGGCAGTTCAGATCGGTATGAATGACCTGGTTCGCCACGTTGCGGTGAACGAAAAGCTCTCCTGAGTAGAGCCCTGTGAGTCGCTCTGCAGGGACTCGGCTATCGGAACAGCCAATCCACAGGAATCCCGGATTCTGGCCTTCCTCTAGCTTTGCGAAATATTCTGGTCTTTCTGACTTAATTTGCTCAGACCACTTTGAATTGTTGTCAAAGAGTTGTTTGATTTCTGGCATGTTAATTCCCTTCAATAATTCGAGATACTATACACAATGTTACAATTTCAATCTCGAAAAAAAAGTATCAAAATGTACTCATCTGACGTGTTCGTGAGTCGAAAATCAGTGAGTTACCGACTAAGTGTGAAAATGCTTATATCTTATGAAAATTGAATGACTCTTATTACTTATTAACTTATTGTCACATTTGTTAAGGTGGGGCAATTTTTTGGTTATTTTCAAGGATAGTTATGAAGTTAGGACGTCGATTTGAAGATATTAACCTGAGAGGAGATGTGTTTGGTGGGGTAACCACTGCGATTATCTCCTTGCCGTTAGCGTTGGCGTTTGGTGTTGCCTCTGGTGCAGGGGCCGAAGCCGGTCTTTGGGGCGCTATTATGGTGGGGCTGTTTGCATCTCTGTTTGGCGGCTCTTCGACGCTGATATCGGAGCCTACAGGCCCGATGACCGTTATCATGACCGCAGTACTAACTAGCATGATGGCAAGATACCCGGAAACGGGTATGGCGATGACGTTTACCGTTGTGATGATGGCGGGTGTATTCCAAATTCTATTGGGCACATTGAAACTGGGTAAATATGTCACTTTGATGCCTTACAGTGTGGTCTCTGGGTTTATGTCCGGTATCGGTGTTATTCTGGTGATACTCCAGTTGGCTCCTTTGCTGGGGCAGGCAGCGCCTTCAGGTGGCGTACTGGGTACTATTCAGGCATTACCTGAGTTGGTGTTCAATATAGATTTTGCCGAACTGTTCTTAGGAATACTCACGCTTGCCATCTTGTTTCTGTTTCCTAAACGTTATCGTCAACATATCCCCCCTCAACTGGTGGCACTGGTCGCGGTTACCTTACTTTCCGTTCTGTTCTTCGACTCAGAGACCATTAGGCGCATAGGAGAGATCCCTGCAGGTCTGCCTTCTCTGGTGATGCCGCACATTAATGCGGAAATTTTTACCACTATGCTGATTGACGCTCTGGTACTGGGAACCTTGGGTTGTATAGATACATTATTAACGGCGGTCATTGGAGATTCACTGACTCGAAAAGAACATGACTCGGATAAAGAGTTGCGTGGTCAGGGCTTGGCCAATTTATTAGCAGGTCTGTTTGGGGCATTACCCGGAGCAGGGGCCACAATGGGGACGGTCACCAATATTCAGGTCGGTGCGCGTTCACCACTCTCTGGTGTGATTCGTGCACTGGTGTTGGCTTTGGTTGTGCTGGTTGCCAGTGGTCTGACAGAGCCAATCCCAATGGCGGTGCTGGCGGGGATCGCGGTCTATGTTGGTTTTAACATTCTGGATTGGAGTTTTATTCAGAGGGCACACAAAGTCAGCCTGCCGGGTATGGCTATTATGTATGGTGTGATGTTACTGACCGTATTTGTCGACCTGATTGTGGCGGTTGGGCTTGGGGTGTTTATTTCCAACATCATAATTATCGAACGTTTGAGTCGCGAACAGGCGAGGCAGGTCAAAGCCATCAGCGATGCCGACGATGACGATGTGCCTTTGACGGAAACAGAGCGTAGCTTATTGGATCAGGCGCAGGGTAAAGTCTTGTTTTTCTACTTGTCAGGCCCGATGATCTTCAGCGTGTCAAAAGCGATATCCCGCCAGCACTCTAGTATCTCAGACTATGAAGCGATGATTCTCGATTTGACCGACGTCCCAATGATCGATGTGACCGTCGGTCTGGCACTGGAGAATGCGATTAAGGATGCTAAAGACGCCAATTGTCAGGTATATCTGTTGTGTCCGAATGTCCAGACTCGACAGCAATTGGATAAGTTCCATGTGATTGACCTGGTGCCTGATAACAACATTTACTCAGAGCGAGAGCAGGCATTGCAAGCCGCATATAGTGCGACTTCTTGATCGTTAGCCAGTCATCTTCATCGGCGAGTGCCACTTCAGGCACTCGCTTTTTCATATTCATTTTTGCTAATGGACTTGAAAAGTGGTGATTCTATCATCATGTGTAGTACCATCAGTTTATTTTTCGATATCATTGGAAATATCAAATTTTCCCCAGTGAGATAGGGTTTGGTGCAAGGTATGGTCGCATTAGAGATAGAGCAGCTCAGAAAAACGTATGCGGGTGGGTTTGAGGCCCTGAAAGGGATCAGTCTGACAGTGGAGCAAGGGGATTTTTATGCCCTGTTAGGCCCCAATGGTGCGGGGAAGTCCACCACTATTGGTATTATCACGTCATTAGTCAACAAAACATCGGGCAAGGTTAGCGTGTTTGGACATGACATAGATAGTGAACTGGAACTGGCGAAGCAGCAGCTTGGTTTGGTACCTCAAGAGTTCAACTTTAATATGTTCGAAACCGTGGAGCAGATAGTATTGCAGCAAGCGGGCTATTATGGTGTACCCAAAGATGTCGCCAAGCAGCGCGCTCAGAAGTATCTGTCCCAACTCGACCTATGGGAAAAGCGCAGTGAACGCGCCCGCAACCTGTCTGGTGGCATGAAGCGTCGTTTGATGATTGCCAGGGCTTTGATGCATGAGCCTAATCTGTTGATCCTGGATGAGCCTACTGCCGGGGTCGATATCGAGTTGCGTCGCTCTATGTGGGATTTTCTTAAAGAGATTAACCGTCAGGGCATCACTATCATTTTGACCACTCACTACCTTGAAGAAGCGGAATTGCTGTGTCGCAATATCGGCATCATTCAGCGCGGGGAGTTAATCGAGAATACCTCAATGAAAGCCCTGTTGAATAAGCTGCATGTAGAAACCTTTATCTTCGATATTGAGCCAGGGTCTGAAGTGCCGGCTTTAAGCGGAGTCAACTCACAGCAAGTGGTCAATGGCTCGCTTGAAATTGAGATTGAGAAAACTCAAGGCCTCAATCACATATTTACCCAACTTTCCGATGCGGGCGTAAAGGTTCTGTCGATGAGAAACAAAGCTAACCGACTCGAGGAGCTCTTTGTATCGATCGTGCGCGAACCGACGGAGGTAAAATAATGAACATGTACGGCATCTATTGGACGGCTTTTAAAAGTCTGCTTACCAAAGAGATCAATCGATTTACTCGTATCTGGGTGCAAACGCTGGTTCCACCTGCGATCACGATGACGCTCTATTTTATTATTTTTGGCAGTTTAATTGGCTCCCGGATCGGGCAAATGAATGGCTTTAGCTATATGGAGTACATCGTACCCGGGCTGATCATGATGTCGGTGATCACCAATTCTTATTCGAATGTGGCCTCTTCCTTTTTTAGTGCCAAATTCCAGCGCAATATCGAAGAGTTGTTGGTTGCGCCTGTGCCAAATTACGTGATCATTGCTGGTTTTGTCATGGGGGGCGTGGTGCGTGGTTTGCTGGTTGGTACTATAGTGACGTTTGTCTCTCTGTTTTTCGTCGATCTGCAAGTTGAGCACTGGGCAGTCATTATCGCAACCGTCTTTCTGACGTCAGTGGTATTTGCATTGGGTGGCCTTATTAATGCTGTCTACGCAAAAACGTTTGATGATATATCCATCATACCAACCTTTGTTTTGACACCGCTGACCTATTTAGGCGGGGTATTTTATTCCATCAGTCTGTTGCCAGACTTTTGGCAAGGCGTGTCTAAAATCAACCCAATCGTCTACATGGTTAACGCATTTCGTTACGGTTTCTTAGGGGTGTCGGATGTAGGGATTGTGACATCTTTTGGCGTACTCTTAGCCTTTATCGTGATACTTTATGGGGTAGCCCATCATTTAGTGACTAAGGGAATTGGCCTTAGAAGCTAATGAGTGAAAGTGGTGGCCCGGGCCACCACTTTTGTTATGAGTCGAGACAAGGACGACAAATGCAATTGCCCGCAGAATTACAACAAGAAGCTCAGCACGCTTTCGAGCAAATTCAACACGCCTATTCAGATCTTTCCCACTGGAGCGCAGAGCTGCAAAGTCAGTTGTCCCGTGTGACTGCTATGAGCCATTTCGTCAAAGAAGCGCTACTGCAAGACGAGGTACTGTTCCGTACTTTGCCCGACAGACTTGCGCTATCTAGCCGCTCAGCGAACTATCGCTCGGAACTTTCCTTGCTGCTTCAATCGTGTTCTACCGAAGCAGATGGACATCGAGTATTACGTCAGTTCCGTAATCGGGAGATGGTTTACATTGCATGGCGAGATTTTGTCGGAAACTGGAGTCTTGAAGAGAGTCTGAGCCATCTGTCTGCTTTGGCCGAAGCGATGATTTTTGAAACCTACCAATGGCAATATCAAGTATGCTGTTCTGAGTGGGGAACGCCATGCAATGCCGAAGGGGAAGCGCAGCCGATGCTGATCATCGGTATGGGGAAACTCGGGGGAGGAGAGCTTAACTTTTCATCCGACATCGATCTGATTTTCACCTATCCGGAAAATGGTGAAACTCAGGGAGCCAGACGTTCGATAGCTAATGCACAGTTCTTCACCCGCCTGGGACAGCGCATCATTAAGGCGCTCGATCAGCAAACCTTCGATGGGTTTTGTTACCGGGTGGATATGCGTTTACGCCCCTTTGGTGAAAGTGGTCCACTGGTGATGAGTTACGCCGCGCTGGAAGATTATTATCAGGAACAAGGTCGTGACTGGGAACGTTATGCGATGGTTAAAGCCCGGGTTATGGGACGGGAGATGTATCCTGAATATCAAGAGCTGAGACAAATGCTGCGTCCATTTGTGTTCAGACGCTACATCGATTTTAGTGCTATTCAGTCACTCAGACGAATGAAATCGATGATCAGCAGTGAAGTACGACGTCGTGGGTTGGGCAATAACATTAAACTGGGACCGGGTGGCATCCGCGAAGTGGAGTTTATCGCTCAGGTGTTTCAGCTAATTCGTGGCGGGCGCGAGCCAAGCCTGCGTGGCCGCGGGCTGCTTGAAACACTGGATGCGATTCAGTCACTAAAACTGCTCGAAGCCGGGGAAGTAAACCAACTCAGAGAGGCATACTGTTTCTTACGCAGGCAGGAAAACCTGTTGCAGGCTATGGCGGATAAACAGACGCAAACTCTGCCAGAGAAGCCAGCAGAACAGCAAAAACTGGCTTTCGCTATGGGTTTTGAAATATGGCAAGACATGTTGACGGCCACAGAGCAACACATGCTCAACGTGCACAATGTATTTGCAAACTTGATTGGCGAAGACGAAGAAGAGGAAGAAACCAATCCGATTGCCAAGCACTTCAATGAGCTGTGGGACATGGCGGACAGAGCAGAAGTTGTTGAGCATATTCTGGAGCATGATCTGAAGGTCGACAATCCTCAGCAGAAACAGACGATTATCCAGCAGTTCAAGGCAGACCTTGCCAAAAAAACCTTAGGTCCAAGAGGGCGAGAGGTACTGAATCGACTGATGCCAAAGGTTTTCAGTGCGATCTATGAACACAAAGACGCAGAGTTTGGTCTGCCCAGAGTGCTGCATGTACTGCATCGCATCGTGACCCGAACAACGTACCTGGAGTTATTGGACGAGCATCCGGCGGCACTGACTCAATTGGTTCGTCTGTGTACCGCGAGCCCGATGATTTCGGAGCAATTAGGGCGTTATCCTATCCTCCTTGATGAGCTGCTCGACCCGACTCACTTGTATAACCCTGTACCACTGGAATCCTATAAGACCGAACTGCGCGATTATCTGGCTCGTATCCCGGAAGAGGATATGGAACAACAAATGGAAGCGCTGAGACAGTTTAAGCAGACCTGCATTTTAAGGATTGCCGCAGCGGACATTGCCGGCGTGTTGCCGGTGATGAAAGTCAGTGACCACCTGACTTATCTGGCGGAAGCGATAGTGGACGCCGGGATCAATCAGGCATGGCAGCAAATGGCGGCTAAGTATGGCGAACCAACTCATATCAAAGACAGAGGCAGTAAAGGGTTTGCAGTCATCGGCTACGGTAAAGTGGGGGGCTGGGAGCTGGGCTACAACTCAGATCTGGATATTGTATTTATGCATGATTGCCCGGTGAATGTTTACACCGACGGCAAGAAAGAGATCGATGGCCGCCAGTTCTATCTGCGCTTGGCACAGCGCATCATTCATATTTTTTCTACCCGCACTGCTTCGGGTATCTTGTACGAGGTCGACACTCGATTGCGGCCATCCGGGGCCTCGGGGTTGTTGGTAAGCCCTACAGACGCGTTTGATGAGTACCAGCACAATGATGCCTGGACCTGGGAACATCAGGCTTTGGTGCGAGCGAGAATGATCTACGGAGATAGCGCATTGCAGCAGGCCTTTCTCGGGACGCGTAATAATGTGTTGTGCAAACACAGAGAAGCGGGCACGTTAAAACAGCAAGTGGTTGAAATGCGAGAGAAGATGCGCGATCACCTGGGGGGCAAGAAATCAGGCAGATTTATGCTCAAGCAGGATGCGGGTGGCATCACGGACATCGAGTTCTTAGCTCAGTATCTGGTATTACAGTTTAGCCATGATAAGCCTAAGCTTACTCGTTGGTCCGATAATGTGAGGATCTTTGAGTCGATGATGGCTCAGGGAGTGATGGAAGAATCACAAGCGATGGCACTGACTCATGCTTACACGACACTGCGTGATGAGATCCACCATCGTAATTTATTGAATCTCGACGCCGATGTGGCGGACAGTAAGTTCAACGCTGAAAAAGCCATTGTTGTCAAAGCGTGGCAGGAGTGGCTTGGTTAACGATTAATCCCGCCTTGTTTTAGTAATGCGCTGCAGAGTTGTGCTACTATCCAGTCAAAGGCTTAGCCAAAATGAATAATATTTAGAGGGTGCAATCGCACCCTCTACTTCTCAAAGTGGAGTACAGAAATGAAACCCATCCTACCGAATTATAGTGATTCTGGTGTGTTAATCGTTGGTGATGTCATGCTTGACCGTTATTGGTACGGTCCGACAGGACGCATTTCACCTGAAGCCCCGGTGCCTGTAGTGAAAGTAGAGAACAACGAAGAGCGTCCGGGTGGTGCTGCAAACGTTGCGATGAATATTGCGTCACTGGGTGGTCATGCACATACCATTGGTCTTGTCGGGATGGATGAACCAGCAAAGGTGCTGACTGAAACCTTGACCTCATTGAAAGTGAAATGTGACTTTGTCTCACTGCCAAACTATCCAACCATTACCAAACTGCGTGTACTCAGCCGCGGACAGCAACTGATCCGCCTGGATTTTGAAGACAAGTTTGAGAATACCGACCCTGAGTTGGTGTTGGCCAAAATGGAGCAGGCATTGCCAAATGTTCGCTCTGTGGTTTTGTCTGACTACGCGAAAGGTGCGCTGGAGCATGTACAAACCTATATCCAGAAGGCCAAAGCCGCAGGCGTACCGGTATTTATCGATCCGAAAGGCGCCGACTTTGAGCGTTACCGTGGTGCGACCTTGCTGACTCCGAATATGGCTGAATTTGAGCTGGTTGTAGGTAAAGTAAAGGACGAGCAGGATCTGATTGAAAAAGGCAATGCACTGATCGACAAGTTTGATTTTGAAGCCTTGCTGGTGACGCGTAGCGAGCACGGAATGACGTTGTTGCGTAAAGGTCAGCAACCGTTCCATCTGCCAACTCAGGCAAAAGAAGTGTACGACGTGACAGGTGCCGGCGACACGGTCATCTCGGTATTGGCAGCCTCAGTGGCGGCAGGCAAACCTCTGGATGAAGCGTGTGCTCTGGCCAACGCCGCAGCGGGTGTGGTCGTTGGTAAGCTAGGGACCTCGACGGTCTCGACTATCGAATTAGCAGAAGCGGTGCATGGTAGTCAGGATACCGACTACGGTGTGATCAGTGAAAAAGCATTGATTGAAGCGGTCGCGAAGGCCAGATCGAAAGGCGAAAAAGTGGTCATGACCAATGGCTGTTTCGATATTCTTCACGCCGGGCACGTCTCATACCTCAATCACGCAGCTGAACTGGGCGATCGTCTGATTGTTGCGGTTAATACCGATGAATCGGTGCGCATGCTGAAAGGGCCTGGGCGTCCCGTGAACCCAACAGACCGCCGCATGGCGGTATTGGCAGGGCTGGGTGCTGTGGATTGGGTCGTGCCTTTCTCTGAAGAAACCCCACGCAGATTGATTTCGGAAGTCCTGCCGAGCTTGTTGGTGAAAGGCGGTGACTACAAGCCAGAAGAGATTGCGGGCGGTAAAGAAGTGATTGCTGCAGGTGGAGAGGTTCAGGTACTGAATTTTGAAGATGGCTGTTCCACCACGGAAATCATCGAAGCGATCAAGGGTGGTCGCGGCTAACCGCATCGCTATTGATAACACGCAATTGATAAAAAAAGGGACGCCGAAGCGTCCCTTTTTTGTATCGTATTCGCTTGCTCATCTGAAATCATAAGCAAGTTACCCGTATGGATTATTTTGCTTTCTTCAGACCTGCGTTGATATCAACGATATCTTGTTCGCTGAGCGTACCCACGGACTGACGTAAGTTCAGAATGCTGACGATGTAATCGTAGCGCGCATCCGAAAGGTTACGACCGGCATCATACAACGCCTGAGTTGCTTCTAAGACGTCGACGATGGTACGTGTACCCACATCAAATCCTGCTTTTGTCGCTTCAAGTGCTGACTCAGCTGAGACTACAGTCTGCTCATAAGCACGGATCGCACCGATGGACGAGTTGATGTTGTTGCTGTTGGCGCGAACGCTTTTGACAACCGAACGGTAAGTTTGCTCAAGCTGCTCACTGGCGGCTACATAGGCATACTCGGCCTGTTTGGTTTGCGAGGTAATGTTGCCACCGGTATACAATGGAACCGAAAGGTTAATACCCGCGTTAAAGCTGTTGGTGCTTCCTGAACGACTAACTACGGTATCATTTCTTTCATTACCATAGTTGTAACCGCCATCAAAGGTTAGTTTTGGAAGGTGACCAGAGCTTGCCAGAGTGATGTTATCTTTAGCAATGTCCTGACCGATACGTGCCGCTAGCAATGACAGGTTCTTCGATTGCGCTTCGTCGAGGAAGACTTGCACCGATTCATTTGGACGCTTAGCTGAGAAGCGGTTGGTATCCAGTACGTCAATGTTCTTATGCTCTTGCCCGGTGATTTCGCGCAGACCTTCGTATTTGTTCAGCAGGTCATTCTCTGCGATGACTTCATCAGCCAGTACGCGGTCGTATTGTGCCTGAGCATCGTGGACGTCGGTGATTGCCGACAGACCCACTTCAAAGCGTTGTTTGGTTTGCTCTAACTGACGAGCCACCGCTGCTTTGTTGGCTCTGACGAACTCCAGACTGTCCTGCGAGCGCAGTACTTCAAAGTATGACTGGGCTGTACGCAGAATCAGGTCTTGCTGCGCCGCCGCATATTGAGAGTCGGCCTGACGCGCGGTTTTTTCGGCGGTGTCTAACGTGATCCAGCTGGTACGGTTGTAGAGTTCTTGCGAGAAGCCCACACCTGCGCTGACCTTGTCACTATCTGTGAATTCGTCATCACTGCGATTTATATTGTAACCAGCAGTAAGGTTAATTTGAGGCAACAAGGTCGCACGAGCAGAGTTAATCGCTTCAAATGCACGATCACGTTCTGCTGCTGCACGCAGTAGTTGTGGATCGTTTTGTTTTGCTTGATCGTAAACCTCGGTTAGGGAGTCAGCCCACGCCGCTGCACTGACGCTTCCTAATGCAGCTGTAATAAAGAGTGGAAGCAGTTTTTTCATTTGTCCTAATCCTGCCTGATGATACTGATAAGGGTATGATTCACAGTTTAACTTAAAATGGCCGTAATTCACTCGAAACTTTGCACTTTTTTACGCAAGCTCACTTAAAATTACGACAAATAATTAACCAAAATCAAAGTTTATTTGAATTATTGCGTAAAAAGTTGAACCCTATCGTTGGTAGAACCTTCTAACCTTGAGTAAACTATAAGATTCACTCTAGCCAGAGGTCGCAATGAAAGATACTTTACCGCAATCAGAGACATTTACGTCAAAAGATGTCGAAATTTTGTCCAAAGAAACGGTGTTCAAAGGTTTCTTCGAAATGGTGCTGTATCGTTTCAAGCATAGACTGTTTGAAGGCGGTTGGAGTTCTGCTATACACCGAGAAATGTTAGTTCGGGGTGGCGCCGCAGCGATGTTGCCCTATGATCCGGTTCGTGATGAAGTGGTATTGATCGAGCAGATTCGAGTTGGTGCTCTGGAGCATGAGCACCCCTGGCAGTTAGAAATCGTTGCAGGCATCATTGATAAAGATGAAAGCATTGAAGAACTGGTTCGCCGTGAGTCGGTAGAGGAAGCCGGGGTTGAGGTGAAAGCACTGGTACCTGTGACTCGCTACTATCCTTCTTCGGGTGGTTGCTCTGAGAGGATCTCCGTGTTCGTCGGCCATGTTGATGCATCATTAGCCGATGGTGTGCATGGTCTGGACTGTGAAGGAGAGGACATTCGTGTTCGAGTGGTCTCTCGTCAGCAGGCATATCAGATGGTGGAAAGCGGAGAGATAGAAAATGGAGCTTCCATCATTGCTTTGCAATGGCTGCAATTGAATCACGCTAAACTGCAATCGGAGTGGTAGGGAATTTTTTATGGCCCGTGTTGTCGACAATAATACGTATCATGTTGATCTTGCAGAGCTAATGCGGATCTATGAAACGAACTATGCGAAGTTGAATCGTTTGATACCTACTTCGCCAGTCGTTGGAGACGTACGTTGTTATCAGGCGGCTGCATTGACTTATCAATTAGAAGTCCTGGAAGTGACCAAGTACACAACATTGGTCGAAATTTGCCAAGATGATGAGCTTCCGGTTTTTCCTTTGCCTAAAATGACGGTTAGACTCTACCACGATGCCAGAGTTGCAGAGGTCTGCAATTGTGAACAGACCTCAAGAGTGAGTGCGCGTTACGATTACCCTAACGCGAAAATGCTCCAGAAGGACGAAAAGTTTCAGTTCAACCAGTTTTTAAGTGACTGGCTGACTTTTTGCCTAAAAAATGGAATTAGTCGAGCTCCGATCATGTATCGAAGCTAACAAAAGAATTTGATGTTCAGGTTTTTATATTTTGAAGACAGCGCCCAGTGATGAATCTCAGTTTAGTTGCGTCAGGTTACTGCAATTAACCGACACGCACCTGTTTGCGCCGCAAGATGGCTGCTTGCTGAGTGTAAATACTCAAGAAAGTTTTAATGCCGTGGTATCCGAAGTGATTAGCCAGGGCTCTGTGTTTGATGCCTTGCTGGCGACAGGTGATATTTCACAAGATCATACCGAAGCTTCCTACGAAAAGTTTGTTGCAGGCATTGAGCCTTTGGCACTTCCTTGCTATTGGTTGCCTGGCAACCATGATTATAAACCCTGCATGAACAGTGTTATCGACTCACCGTTGATTCAGGATGTCACTCATGCTTTGCTCGGAGAGCATTGGCAGGTGATTTTGTTGGACTCTCAGGTAGTGGGTGTGCCTCACGGTCGCTTAAGTGATGCGCAACTTGAGTTTTTGGATCGCAAGCTGTCCGAGTACAGTGAGCGCCATACGTTGGTGTTATTGCATCACCACCCAATATTAGTCAACAGCGCCTGGCTTGATCAGCATACTCTCAAAGACGCCCATGAGTTTTGGGAAGTAGTTGAAAAACATACCAATGTTCGTGCGGTACTGTGTGGGCATATTCACCAGGAACTAGACCAGAAGCGTGGAGATGTGCGGGTTCTCGCGACACCTTCCACCTGCGTGCAGTTCAAACCTAACTCCGATGAGTTTGCGTTAGATACCCGTTCTCCGGGTTGGCGTGAGATGGAACTTTACAGTGATGGTAATGTTGTGACTAAAGTAAAACGCTTGGCGAATGGAGCGTTCCGACCGGACTTTAACGCGGAAGGCTACTAATGACGAAAAAAGCCCCCTTGTTGCTGTACATACACGGTTTTAACAGCTCACCTTTGTCACTAAAAGCTCAGGTGATGAGCGATTATTGTCAGTCTCATCGTCCTGATATCAAAGTATTGATTCCTCAGATGCCTTGCTTCCCGCAGCAGGCCGCAGAGCTTTTACAGCAGTTGATCCAGAGTTATAAGGCCGATTACCGTATTGCCCTTGTCGGCAGTTCGCTAGGGGGCTACCTGTCAACCTGGTTAAATGCTCAATATGGATTCAAAGCTGTACTGGTCAATCCTGCTGTGCGACCTTATGAGCTGCTGTTGGATTTCTTAGGTGAGCAAGAGAATCCATACACCTTTGAGCGATATACGCTAGAACACAAACACATTGATGAGTTAAAATCACTGGATGTGACAGAGCTAAATAACCCGCAGGATTTTTGGCTCCTGCAGCAGGAAGGGGATGAGGTACTCGATTATCGTCAGGCTGTGGCCAAATATGCACATAGCAGACAGACGGTGGAGACAGATGGTGATCATAGCTTTGTCGGCTTTGAGCGTTTTCCTGAGCAAATCATTGAGTTCCTGGAACTTTAAATCGACGCATTTTTCGTCTCTGCTTGAGGAGACAGTCATAATTTTCTTTTCAACTTCCGCTTGAAACTTGACAACACTGACATAGAGCCAGACTATGATGTGTCAGTACTTACGCATACCCCCCGGAAGCGTGTCGCATTATGGCGATTCAACGTCTTCTGGCTAGGGAGTGGTCTGAACCACAAGTTTTTTTGCTGCTAAGTATCAATCATTATTTGAGTAAAATTTCCGTATTATGACAGAACAATATAATGCTGGAGCCATTGAGGTCCTCAATGGTCTTGAGCCAGTACGTCGCCGACCAGGGATGTATACGGATACAGTGCGCCCGAACCACTTGGGCCAAGAAGTCATCGATAACAGTGTCGATGAAGCGCTAGCCGGACATGCCTCTAAGGTACAAGTCATTCTGCATGCAGACCAGTCATTAGAAGTCATCGATGATGGTCGTGGTATGCCCGTCGATATTCACCCGGAAGAAAAAATTTCGGGTGTCGAACTGATTTTCTGTAAGCTGCACGCTGGTGGTAAGTTCTCCAACAAGAACTACCAGTTTTCTGGTGGTTTGCACGGTGTGGGTATTTCCGTTGTTAACGCCTTGTCCAAACGCGTGGAAGTAACCGTACGTCGTGACGGTCAGGTCTACGAAATGGCGTTTGAAAATGGCAACAAGGTACAGGAACTGACGGTGACTGGGACATGTGGTCGCCGTAATCGCGGAACGAGCGTCCATTTCTGGCCTGATGCGAGTTATTTTGACTCTGCCAACTTTTCCGTTACCCGTCTGGTCGGCAACCTGAGAGCCAAAGCGGTACTTTGTCCGGGACTCGAGATCACTTTCACTGACAAAGTAAACAACAAAGACTACAAGTGGTACTACGAAGATGGTCTGAAAGACTATCTGGCAGAGGGTGTAAAAGGTTACGCAGTTCTGCCTGAAGCACCATTTACCGGTGAATTCTCTGCAGAAACAGAAGCGGCAACCTGGGCGGTGATTTGGCAGCCGGAAGGCGGTGAGATGATCACTGAAAGCTACGTCAACCTGATCCCAACGGCTCAGGGCGGTACGCATGTCAACGGTCTTCGCCAAGGTTTGCTTGATGCGATGCGTGAGTTCTGTGAATTCCGTAACCTGCTTCCTCGCGGTGTAAAACTGACGGGCGATGACGTGTTTGAGCGTTGCTCATACGTACTGTCTATCAAGATGCAGGATCCGCAGTTTGCCGGACAAACCAAAGAACGCCTCTCTTCGCGTCAGTGCGCGGCGTTTGTATCTGGTGTGGTAAAAGATGCCTTTAGCTTGTGGCTGAATGAAAAGCCGCAACTTGCTGAGCAGCTAGCGGAAGTGTGTATTGCTAACGCTCACCGCCGTATGCGCGCCAGCAAAAAAGTGGTTCGTAAGAAGGTGGCTTCAGGGCCAGCGCTACCAGGTAAGCTCACTGACTGTTCACAACAAGACTTAAACCGTACCGAAATCTTCTTCGTGGAGGGTGACTCGGCGGGTGGCAGTGCCAAACAGGCACGTGATCGTGAGTTCCAGGCGGTGATGCCGCTGCGCGGTAAAATCCTCAACACCTGGGAAGTGTCGGCAGACCAGGTTCTGGCGTCGCAAGAAGTACACGATATTTCCGTGGCTTTGGGTATCGACCCAGATACGGAAAACCTCGACGGCCTTCGTTACGGTAAAGTCTGTATCCTTGCCGATGCGGACTCGGATGGTCTGCACATTGCTACGCTGCTTTGTGCGCTATTTACTAAACACTTCCGCTCATTGGTTTCAGCCGGGCACGTGTATGTTGCAATGCCACCACTGTATCGTATCGACTGTGGTAAAGAAGTGTTCTATGCCCTTGATGACGATGAAAAAGATGGCGTACTTGAACGTCTGAGCAAGAAGAAAGCGAAGATCAACGTTCAACGATTCAAAGGTCTGGGTGAGATGAACCCGCTGCAGCTGCGTGAAACAACGATGGATCCGAATACCCGTCGCTTGGTGCAGTTGACCATTGATGATGACGAAGCCACCAATGAGATGATGGATATGCTGCTTGGTAAGAAGCGTGCTGACGATCGTCGTAGCTGGCTACAAAACAACGGTGACATGGCTGAGGTATAACAATGTCGACTGAAATGTCTTTTGATGGCGTAGAACAGCTGCCTCTGCGAAAGTTCACTGAAGACGCCTATCTGAATTACTCAATGTACGTCATCATGGATCGTGCATTGCCTTACATCGGTGATGGATTAAAACCCGTGCAACGCCGCATTATTTATGCGATGTCTGAGCTGGGCCTGTCTGCATCGGCGAAATACAAAAAATCGGCACGTACCGTTGGTGACGTGCTGGGTAAGTATCACCCACACGGCGACTCTGCGTGTTATGAAGCCATGGTACTCATGGCGCAGCCGTTCTCTTATCGTTACCCGCTGGTGGACGGTCAGGGCAACTGGGGTGCTCCAGACGATCCAAAATCGTTCGCTGCGATGCGTTATACCGAAGCAAAACTGTCTAAGTTTGCTGAGGTGTTGCTTGGCGAACTCGGTCAAGGTACGGTGGAGTGGCAGCCAAACTTTGATGGCACCATGAAAGAGCCAAAGATCCTTCCGGCTCGTCTGCCACACATTCTACTGAATGGTATTACTGGTATCGCGGTTGGTATGGCGACCGATATTCCACCACATAACGTGCGTGAAATTGCTAATGCGACCGTGCATTTGATCGATAATCCGAAATCTGAGTTGTCAGAAGTGATGGAATACGTCAAAGGGCCGGACTACCCAACCGAAGCCGAAATTATTTCACCGAAGTCCGATCTGGAGAAAATCTACCGTACAGGTCGTGGTAGCGTGAAGATGCGTGCCGTTTGGCATAAAGAAGGCTCGGAAATCGTGATTACCGCGCTGCCGCATCAGGTATCTGGCGCTAAGCTACTTGAGCAAATTGCCAACCAAATGCGTGCCAAGAAACTGCCGATGGTTGACGATCTTCGTGATGAGTCAGATCATGAAAACCCAACGCGCATCGTTGTGGTACCACGCTCAAACCGTATTGATTGCGATCAGCTCATGAATCACTTATTCGCATCGACCGATCTTGAGAAGAACTTCCGCGTGAACCTCAATATGATTGGCCTCGACAACCGTCCACAAGTGAAAGGTCTGGTGCAAATCCTGAGTGAATGGATCGAGTATCGCCGCGAGACCGTGCGTAAACGTCTCCAGTACCGTCTTGATAAGATCCTGGCGCGTTTACACATCCTTGAGGGTTTGTTGGTTGCTTACCTCAACCTTGATGAAGTGATTGAGATCATCCGTACCGAAGATGAACCTAAAGCTGTGCTTATGGAACGTTTTGGTATCACGGACATTCAGGCCGATGCGATTCTGGACACCAAACTTCGCCACCTTGCGAAGCTGGAAGAAATGAAGATCCGAGGTGAACAGGAGGAGCTTGAAAAAGAGCGTGAGAAGCTTGAGAAGCTGCTTGGTTCTGAGCGCCGTATGAACACCTTACTAAAGAAAGAGATTCAAGCGGACGCTGAGAAATATGGCGATGACCGTCGCTCACCAATCGTTGAACGTGCGGAAGCCAAAGCAATGACTGAGCGTGATTTGGTGCCAAGTGAACCGATTACGGTCGTGCTTTCTGAGAAAGGCTGGATACGTCATGCTAAAGGGCATGATGTGGATCCGAGCGGTCTGAATTACAAAGCAGGCGATAAGTATCTAGCCTCGGCTCGCGGCAAGAGCAGTCAGCCAGCGGTCTTCCTCGGTAGCGATGGACGTAGCTATTCCCTTGAGTCACACTCACTGCCATCAGCTCGTAGTCAGGGTGAGCCAATCACTGGGCGTTTGAATGTTAATGCTGGCAGCAGTATTCGTCAGGTCGTGATGGGAGAAGAGTCTCAGCTCTGGCTCATTGGGTCCGATGCTGGCTATGGGTTTGTTTGTAAAGGTGCAGACTTGCTGTCGAAGAACCGTAGCGGTAAAGCGCTGGTCACCTTGCCTCAGGGCGCTGAGGTAATGACCCCATCGACAATTGGTGACTTGGATTCGGACGAAATTCTGGCCATAACGAATCAAGGTCGAATGCTGCTGTTCCCAATTAAAGATCTGCCACAGCTGGGTAAAGGTAAAGGCAATAAGATCATCAATATTCCATCGGCGAAAGCTAAGGCGAGAGAAGAGTTTGTCTCTCACCTATTGGCACTGCCTAAAGGTGCTGCGATCACCTTGTATGCAGGTAAACGCAAGTTGGGGTTGAAGCCGGGCGATCTGGAAAATTTCCGTGGTGAGCGAGGACGTCGAGGTGGGTTATTGCCGAGAGGCTTACAGCGTGTGACTCGCATCGAAATTGAGGCGCAGTCGACGGAGTTACCGGACGCGGATGACGAGTAAATGAAAGAAAAAATCTCCGAGCTTGCTCGGAGATTTTTTTACTATGATACGACTTAACCTCGCGTATCTTCGCCAACAGACACCTGAACGGTCAATTCTTTTCCTTCTCGGAGCAGTTTGACATCGACCGTGGTACCGGGACGTAAGTCAGTGACTAAATCCAGCACGCCTTGCCGGCCATTCAGCTTGTTACCGTCAATCATCAAAATGATATCCTGAACCTGAATGCCTGCTTTTGCCGCTGGGCCTTCTGGATCCAGCCCTAATACAATAATGCCGCCAATGTGTTCATTTCCCAGTAGGCGTGCGGTAACGGAATTGATATCTTGTCCATCGATACCGATATAGCCGCGAATTACCCGACCGTCGGCGATGATTTTTTCCATGATTTTACTGGCTAACGGATACGGTATTGCAAAGGAAATACCGTAGGTTTCCAGATCGGTGGCCTGTTGGAATGAAGCCGTGTTGATCCCTACTAATTCGCCCCGAGTATTGACCAGAGCACCACCTGAGTTGCCTTGATTGATGGCTGCATCGGTTTGGATAAATGCTTGTATACCGCCAGCGCTGATGGAAGAACGCCCAGTGGCTGAAATGATCCCAAAGGTGGTGGTTTGCCCCAGGTTGTATGGGTTACCAATAGCCAGCACCACATCGCCGACTTTGGGAGCATAATCTGGATTAAGTGGGATCACCGGAAGGCTTCCACCCTCGATACGCAGTACCGCGATATCTGTACGCTGATCTTTACCGACCAGTTGTGCTGCTGCCACTCGTCCGTCCTGCAAAGCGACGATGATTTGATCCGCATTCGCTACCACGTGATAGTTGGTGATGATGTAGCCTTTGTCACTAACAATCACGCCAGACCCTAACCCCTGAGTTGACAGAGTTGTGCGATCTTTTTCTTTATATTGTCGGCTGTAGATGTTAACGACTGCTGGGGCCGCCTGACGCACAGCCTGATTAAAGGATACCTGAAGGGTGCTGTCATCTGCAGGTTGAACCACGAGGTTTTTGGGTATGATGCTCTGTCTTAGAGAAGGAACCGCTAGTAGCACCAGGAGCGCTGTAATGAGACCCATAGATACAGAGCGGATAAGAAAATTCAGCATCGTTTCCTCTAGTTTGCTTAAAAATAGGCACTGTAGCCCACTACATCAGCGTCACGAAGCCCAGCGTATAATTGACGCTGGAAACGACAGATATAAGGATAGAGGATATCATTTTAATCTCAAATAACAAAAGAGCAGCCTGAAACCAGTCTGCTCTTTTACCGAGAATTTGCTTATTTTGTGAGCTTCTAGCGCACAACTAAGTAAATGTTGCGGTCACCACGTTGAATATTGAGGGCCAGAACTCCTGGTTTTTTCTCCAGGATTTTGCGCAGTTCACCGACATTTTTCACACGTGTACGGTTGACACCGATGATGATATCTCCCTGCTCTAATTGGTATTGAGCGGCAGGTGAGCCTTCTTCCACCGACTTCACTTTGACGCCTTCAACCGGGTCACTCTTGTCTGTATTAGCGAATTCAGCCCCTGTCAGGCCTTCATGCAGTTTGTCCGCTTTTGTGATGGTCTTGGCCGCTTCTGTTAAGGTGACGTCAAATGACTTCTCTTTGCCATCCCGGACGACTCCCAGAGTGATGGTTTTACCCGCTCCTAAAGTGGCGACTTTGGCACGAAGTTCACTGAAGGTGGAAATCTTCTTACCGTTTACCGAGACAATAATATCTCCGGCTTCGAGTCCTGCCTTATCGGCTGCACTATCAGGGATAACCTGACTAACGAATGCGCCTTTACTCGAGTCATAGCCTAGGGCTTCCGCCAGTTCAGAGGTGACTTCGCCTCCCTGGACACCAAGCATTCCCCGTTTAACTTCGCCAAACTCGATAATTTGCTCGGTCAGGTTTTTCATCATGTTTGATGGAATCGCAAAACCGATGCCTACGTTACCGCCATTAGGCCCCAGGATCGCGGTGTTAATACCAATGAGCTCTCCGTTCAGATTGACCAGGGCACCTCCCGAGTTGCCAGTGTTGATTGCCGCATCGGTCTGAATGAAGTTTTCGAAGTTTTCGAGGTTCAGTCCACTGCGCCCAAGTGCAGACACTATGCCCGATGTAACGGTTTGTCCTAAACCAAATGGGTTACCAATAGCCACAGTAAAGTCACCGACGCGCAACTGGTCGGAGTCAGCCACCTTAATTTCAGTCAGGTTCTTTACGCCATCCACTTTAAGCAGTGCGACGTCAGACATTTCGTCACCACCCACGAGTTCAGCATCAAACTCTCTACCATCGTGTAATTTGATGCGTATCTCTTCGGCACCATTGATTACATGATAGTTAGTCACGATATAGCCTTTGTCGGCACTGATGACCACACCAGAGCCTAAACCGCGGAAAGGTCTCTCTTGCAGTTGCTCTGTTGGAAAGTCAGGACCAAAGAAAAAACGAAATTGCTCAGGTAAGCGCTGACGGGAAACCTGAGTACCTTCTACCGCAATGCTGACTACTGCAGGGGTGACCTTCTCTAGCATAGGGGCCAGGCTCGGTAACTGCTCGCCATTAACGGACAGGGGAAGGGCAGCGGTTGCAGGTAGTGGGGTGATGATTGAACTCAAGCTTAACGATAGAACAGTTAATGCAAGCAATGGTTTTTTCATCATAAAACTCCTCTATGGATCAGTAAGGGTTATGACTCAACAAATACTACAAAGTTCACATAAAATGTTGAAACGGCCAGCAATGCGTTCACTTGCTGGCCGTTTTCGATAGGTGGTGTTACGAGGCTTTAGCGGTAATAGGCTCTTGGGAAACCGCTTCGGGAGCCTCAATGACCTCTTTCTTTTCTTCCCGGAGCAGACCCGTTGCACCATTGACGTAGTCTTTTGGTGGTTGCTCTACCGAATTCACATCCTGAGCTTGTTCGATATTGTGCTCTGCGATTTTCTTGATAAATGGATTGTCCTGCTCTGGCAGGTTAGGCAGTAACTCGCTCGATGTTTTTGCCATGTGCTGATAAAGCTTAGTGTAGTCTTTTCCCAGAATATCCAGCATCTCTGCTGTTTGTGCAAAATGATCTGACAGCTCTTGACGCTGCTGCTCCAGCGCAAATTTAGCCGATTCAAGGTCTTTCTGGATAGTCTTTTGTTTCTTGTATTGTGGAGTAGTCAGTCGGGAAATCACAATTCCTAGAATAGCACCAACTAGCAAGCCGACAATGGCATATATCCAAGGCATAACAGCTCCTTTATAATGATTATTAACATGCGCGTTACCATGTGGTTACACACGTCGTTCAGCCATGTTACTATGAGAATTCAAGCCAATAAAGCAAAAATACGCCAATAATGGCAGTTGGATCAGTGTTGCGAGTTATCCATGACGCCCATAGAAAAATACAATAATGATATTGAAACAAATGGTTTCCAAAGTGACCCCGCACAAAGGAAGGCCGTAGAAGCCCTTGACGAGTTACACCATCGGTTTGTGGACTATCTGAACTTTGAAGCCCCGCCGTTAACGATGATACAAAAATTATTAGGTAAGAAGCCCGAGGAGGCCATACCACCTCAGGGGCTCTACTTTTGGGGAGGTGTCGGGCGAGGTAAAACCTACCTGATGGACGCGTTTTTTGACAGTTTGCCCACGACGCAGAAAATGCGAGTTCACTTTCACCGCTTTATGTACCGTGTCCATGACGAACTAAAGCGACTCGGTGACACGCCTGACCCGTTGGAGCATGTCGCCGATACGTTTGCTTCCGAGGCACAGATTATTTGTTTTGATGAGTTTTACGTGTCCGATATCACCGATGCTATGATTCTGGCCACATTATTACAGGCGTTGTTTCATCGAGGAGTGGTGTTGGTGGCGACGTCCAACATTCCGCCAAAAGATTTGTATCGCAACGGTCTACAGCGTGCCCGTTTTATGCCGGCGATTGCATTGATTCAGAGTAATTGTCAGATACTCAATGTCGATAGTGGTATTGACTATCGCTTGCGCACCTTAGAGCAGGCTGAAATTTACCATTTCCCGTTAGATGATATTGCTCAGCAGAATTTGAAGCGCTATTTCAGCCAGTTAGTGACTGAAGACAGGGTTCAGGAGCGATCTATCGAAATCAATCACCGTGATATCGAGGTGATTGCGTCTGCTGACGATGTGTTGTTTGCCAGTTTCGAACAGTTGTGTCAGACCATGCGTAGTCAGAATGATTATATTGAGATGTCGAGGATATATCACACGGTGTTGTTGGCGGATGTTAAACAGATGGGGGCGAAACTCGACGACGCGGCAAGGCGCTTTATTGCGCTGGTGGATGAGTTTTATGAACGACGGGTTAAGTTGATCATTTCAGCAGAGGTGGCACTGGAAGAGATCTATACACAAGGTCAGTTGGAGTTTGAGTTTAAGCGCTGTATTTCGCGTCTGACAGAGATGCAGAGTCATGACTATTTAGCTTCAGAGCATCTACCTTGATGTTTTTGGTAAATTTGTCCAAAAAATAGATGATTTTTTCCTCGAGCTTCTCTATAATCCTGCGACCCACCGTTACTGCAGGCTAGTTTCTATGAAACAAATAGCCGAGAGTTTCAACACTCGAAGGGGTGATGTATGGGCTCTTAGACAGTGGGAGCGAAAGCTCCTTAAGTGTAAATTTAATTAACGGGTTATTATTAGCATGAAAACTTTCGTTGCTAAACCAGAAACTGTAAAACGCGACTGGTACGTTGTAGACGCTGAAGGTAAAACTCTTGGTCGTCTAGCAAGTGAAATTGCATCTCGCCTACGTGGCAAACATAAAGCTGAATACACTCCACACGTTGACACTGGTGACTACATCATCGTTGTAAACGCGGAGAAAGTTACTGTAACTGGTAACAAGGCTAAAAACAAAGTTTACTACCGTCACTCTGAGTTCCCAGGTGGCCTAAAGTCAATCACTTTTGAAAAGCTGATTGATCGTAAGCCTGAAATGGCTCTTGAGCTAGCGGTTAAAGGTATGCTACCACGTGGTCCTCTAGGCCGTGCTATGTACCGTAAGCTTAAAGTTTACGCTGGCGCTGAGCACAACCATGTTGCTCAACAACCACAAGTACTAGACATCTAATCGGGGATTTCGAAAATGGCAGAGAATCAATACTACGGCACTGGCCGTCGCAAAAGCTCAGCTGCTCGTGTTTTCATCAAACCAGGCACTGGCAACATCGTAGTTAACAAGCGTGAACTAGAAACTTACTTCGGTCGCGAAACTTCTTGCATGGTAGTTCGTCAGCCTCTAGAGCTAACTGAACTAACTGAGAAGCTAGACCTATTCGTTACTGTTAAAGGTGGCGGTATTTCTGGTCAAGCAGGTGCTATCCGTCACGGTATCACTCGCGCGCTAATGGAATACGATGAATCTCTACGTCCTGCTCTACGTGCAGCTGGCTACGTTACTCGCGACGCTCGTTGCGTTGAGCGTAAGAAAGTTGGTCTACGTAAAGCACGTCGTCGTCCACAGTTCTCTAAGCGTTAATTTCTCCTTACCGGGAAATTATGCTTTCCAGTTTTATACTGGAATGTGGTTCAAAAGCTCAGCCAATCGGCTGGGCTTTTTTGTTTTTTGTCGATTACTAACCCTTCAAAATTGTTCAACTCCTCATATTAGACTTTGCTTTTCGTCCCTTTTGTGAACTAGCAAGCGATTTACCGCTATAGATGTTACGAAAAGGTAGCTTTATCTTGTCAAAAAGTAGGGTTTTCTTTATCATTTGCTATCAAATAAATACAACTAAAATTCGTATTTTGTTAGCCATGCTCTGCTGGTCGGAATCGATGTCTGAGCAGACTCAAGTAGCCAAACTATTCAACTAAACTTGGCTCGTTCAATTCAAGGAAAATAACCCAAGGAATGGTTCCCCATACGGTTATTTAAACTGAAAGAGCAACTTGGATTCGCTCAGTGTTGACCCAAAGGAGCAAATGGGAGAAATGTTGGATGAGCAATGCGCCTTTAAATAACGGTCGCAGGCGTTTCCTTACTGCTACAACTGCGGTTGTCGGTGGTTTGGGAGCAGCTGCAGTCGCCGTTCCTTTTATCAAATCTTGGAACCCAAGTGCCAAAGCTAAAGCTGCTGGTGCCCCTGTAGAGGTGGATGTCAGTAAGCTCGAAGAAGGTCAAATGGTCCGTGTCGAATGGCAAGGAAAACCCGTTTGGATCGTCAGACGAGCCCAGTCTGTTTTGGACAATCTGGCCAATCTGGCCGGACAATTACGTGATCCTGAATCTGCTGAAGAGCAGCAACCAGACTACGCACAAAATATTTACCGCTCAATTAAACCTGAGTATTTTGTTGCTGTCGGTTTCTGTACTCACCTAGGGTGTTCACCTACCTATCTTCCTGATTCTTTTAGTGAACAAGTTCAAGGTGTGAAGTCTGGTTTCTTCTGCCCATGTCATGGTTCGAAGTTTGATATGGCCGGCCGAGTTTTCCAAAACGTACCCGCGCCACTCAACCTGGTCATTCCGAAGCACATGTACTTGAGTGATACCAAAATCCTTATTGGTGTTGATGAGGGGGATGCATAATGCAAGCGTTACTTGATTGGGTAGAAAAACGTCTACCAGCGATGAATGCTTATAAAAAGCATCTGTCCGAATACCCAATGCCAAAAAACTTTAACTTTTGGTACTTGTTTGGTTCACTCGCCATGCTGGTTTTGGTTAACCAGATCCTAACGGGCATCTGGCTAACAATGAATTATGTACCTTCTGGTGAAGGTGCGTTTGCCTCTGTTGAATACATCATGCGTGATGTGGAATACGGCTGGCTACTTCGCTATATGCACTCAACAGGTGCCTCTGCCTTCTTTGTTGTTGTTTACCTGCATATGTTCCGTGGTCTTATCTACGGCTCATATCAAAAGCCGCGTGAGTTGCTATGGGTATTCGGCATGCTTATCTTCCTCGTGTTGATGGCCGAAGCCTTTATGGGTTACCTACTTCCTTGGGGGCAAATGTCTTACTGGGGAGCGCAGGTAATCATCTCGCTATTTGGTGCTATTCCAGTTATAGGCGATGACCTGACCCTATGGATCCGTGGTGATTACATCATCTCAGGTGCAACGTTAAACCGCTTCTTCGCACTACACGTGATTGCATTGCCAATCGTACTGCTATTGTTGGTTGTGCTGCACGTACTCGCTCTACATGAAGTCGGTTCAAACAACCCAGATGGTATCGAGACTAAGCTTCCGAAAGGCAGCATGGGCGACGACTACAAAACGCAATTCAAGTTCCACGATTACTACAGCAAGAAATACGACATCATCGATTCGATTCCTTTCCACCCTTACGGTACGGTAAAAGACTTGGTTGGTGTAGCAGGCTTCTTCTTCCTGTTCTGTTACGTGTTGTTCTTTAACCCGGAGATGGGCGGTTACTTCCTTGAGCCACCTAACTTTGAAGCAGCGAACCCGCTGAAGACACCTGAGCACATTGCTCCAGTATGGTACTTCACTCCGTTTTACGCGATTTTGCGTGCGGTACCAGACAAGCTACTAGGTGTTGTTGCAATGGGACTATCGATTGTATTCCTGTTCCTGCTTCCTTGGTTCGACCGTTGTAAAGTTCGCTCTTATCGCTACAGAAGTAAGATTCACCTAATCAACATCATCCAGTTCACCATTAGCTTTATTGCTTTGGGGATTCTTGGTGCGCTACCAGCGACGCCAACGTATACGCTACTGGCTCAGATCTTCAGTTTAGGTTACTTCATGTTCTTCGTTCTGCTGTTCTTCTACAGTAAGAATGAAAACACCAAGCCATTGCCAGAGAGGGTGACATTCAAATGAAAAAGTGGATTGTAGTACTTTTCGCATTGCTGCCATCTCTAGCACTAGCGGCTGGTGGTAATGTAAATCTTGATAAAGCAAACAATGATTTGACGGACAAAGCGTCGCTTCAAAACGGTGCTAAGCTGTTTATGAACTACTGCTTTGCATGTCACTCGACGCAGTATCAGCGCTATGAGCGTGTCGCGACTGACTTGGGTATCCCAGTCGATCTGGCCAAAGAAAACCTAGTTTTCGATCCAGAAGCAAAGATCGGTGACCTGATGGTTAACGCTATGCCTCAGAAACAAGCTGCGGCTTGGTTTGGTGCTGCGCCACCGGATCTTACCCTGGTTGCTCGTGTTCGTGGTGTGGACTGGTTATATACTTATCTACGCACGTTCTACGTCGATCCAAGTCGTCCGTTTGGCGTCAACAACACCACATTCCCAAATGTTGGTATGCCTCATGTTCTTGAAGAGCTACAAGGTATTCCAACGCCGATCTTCGAAACCAAAGTGGTTGATGGTGAAGAAGTTCAGGTGATTGTTGGTACTGAAGCCAATGGTCGTGGTGAACTTAGCCCTAGTGAATACGATGACGCGGTTCGTGATTTGGTGAACTTCCTGGAATACTCCGGTGACCCGGTTAAGCTTGAGCGCCATGCGCTTGGTTGGTGGGTGATGGCATTCCTTGTGATCTTCACGATTGTCGTTGTATTGCTTAAGAAAGAGTATTGGCGTGATGTTCACTAATTGTGCTATAATTTCGCGCTAATTCCAAATTTGTTCACAATGGAGGCGATGCCTCCATTGTTTTTTGTAAGTATCCCGGAGGGCTCCATGGCTGTAGCTGCCAATAAACGTTCTGTGATGACTCTTTTTTCCAGTGCTACTGATTTATATAGCCACCAGGTTCGAATCGTTCTAGCGGAAAAAGGCGTTAGTGTTGAAGTTGAGTTAGTGGATGAAATGAACATCCCAGCTGAGCTTGCTGAGCTAAACCCATATAAGACAGTTCCAACTTTGGTTGATCGTGAGCTAGCCCTTTACGACTCAAAGATCATTATGGAATATCTGGATGAGCGTTTCCCTCATCCACCACTCATGCCTGTTTATCCAGTTGCTCGTGGTAATAGTCGTTTGATGATCTACCGCATTGAGCGTAACTGGTATTCATTGGCTGAGAAAGTAATGAAAGGCTCTGCGGAAGAGGCGGATGCTGCACGTAACAAACTGCGCAATGATCTTTTGACGCTGGCACCTATCTTTGCTGAGTACGAGTACTTCATGAGTGAAGAATTCAGCCTGATTGACTGCTACCTGGCTCCACTATTATGGCGTCTGCCAGAGATGGGAATCGAGTTGGTCGGTCCTGGTTCAAAAGAAATCAAAGTTTATATGAACCGTGTATTTGAACGTGATTCATTCCTGGCTTCACTAACTGAAGCAGAACGTGAGATGCGTTTGGTTCGTTAAGAGACCATGGATATTGAAAAAATGACCCCTCGCCGACCGTATATGCTACGTGCATTTTACGACTGGCTGGTGGAAAATGACTTAACACCACACATTGTAGTTGACGCTATGCTTCCAGGTGTTCGTGTCCCTCAGGAGTTTATTCAAGACGGACAGATCATTCTGAACATCGCCCCCAGAGCTGTAGGACAGCTTGAGTTGGGCAATGAAGCTATCACGTTCCACGCTCGTTTTGGTGGTCGACCTCACTCTGTGATCGTTCCTTTGTATTCCGTTCAAGCGATTTATGCGCGAGAGAATGGTGCTGGAACTATGTTTGAGCCTGAAGATGCATATCTTTCTATTGAGGAAGAAGAACTGACGGAACCTTCTCTGCCTAAGGGTTTATCGGTTGCTTCTGAGTCGGAGCAACCCGAGCTTAACGAAGAGCAGGATGGTGACGACGAACCGCCTAAACCTAAGGGAAGACCTAGCCTAAGGGTTGTGAAATAGCGTCTGACTAAATACCACTTAAAAGCTGCAGTTTCTGCAGCTTTTTTTGTTTTTATCAAATTGTCTAACACTGCGCTTTCTCGCAGCAATAGTGAAATGGTACCGCTTTGTCTAACTCCTGCGACGTGAAAAAATCGTGCTACTGTATTAGACTTTAGTCTAATGCTGGTTAAAACTTGACCTAAGTTGATTAATCAGTAAACTACCAGTTCTTGAATGATGGTCACACTTTTTTACAAACGCTTACCCCTATTTCGAGAGTGGAATTTGTTCGGTTTTTGACAGTTTTTACAAGGATGTCAAGTAGTTGGGTGGTAGAGGTTCGTTATGTATAATCACTTTTTGGTAAGACTTACTATCGGTACTCTTGTAGTTTTAGGCATCAAGCTAAGCGCATTATACTTTTTGCCTATGGTGTTACTGCTAAACACCCACCACAAAGAGTTTTTTGGATGGTAAAAATCGGGGCTAGCCCCGATTTTTTTATGTCATCTCGATTTCATCAACGGTCGACTCAATCTCTTTCATCATGTGATTAAGGTGAGCGGCCAACTGCCGTTTAGCACCTTCGTAATCCTTATCCAAGGTTAGCTTCATGATTTTTTCATGAGCATCTAGATTGAATAATTGAGAAAAGTCTTTTGGAGAGCGGCTTAGTGAGACGCGACGATAGCGTTTGACTTGTCGGATGATGTCGTTGAAAAACTCAAGCATGTTCTTCGAAAAGCATCCACTGAGCAGCGAAGTGTAAAATGCTTCCTGTCTTTCTTCCCACTCTTGCCAGTTAAAGCTGTCTCCCTGAAACTTAAATCGAGAAAGTTTATGAAATTCGGTTAGGATCTCAAGTTCCCAACTTTCAGAACCTTGTTTAATCGACTTCTCAAGCAAAACCGAAGACACTACTTTTAGGCTTTCATACAAGTCGTAAAGTTCAACTTTAGATATAGGCGCGACCCAGCAGCCTTTCTGTGGTTCAAGCTTAACGTACTTAATCCATGACAACTGAATCAGAGCCTCTCGGATTGGGGAAGCCCCCACGTTATACTTTTCTTTCAGTTCAGCGACCACCAACTTTTGGTTAGGCTTCAGCGTACCGGAAAGAATATCCTGACAGAGCAGTTTTGCGACTTTATCCGTCAAAGTTGGGCTAGACACGATGCACCTCATTACTCACAACAAAATAACCTAAAACACAATTCGCAGTATGACGTATTGTAAATTGTGAAAATGGTACCGTGTGTAGAAAACTTGGGCAAGATAATTATAAAAAAAAGAGGGCTAAAGCCCTCTTTTTATAGATTTTCTGTATCTGACGTAAGAATTATAGTACGTGTACAGATGCAGTGTTAGTTGTACCTGAAGCAACCAATGCGCCAGAAACCATCACTACGATGTCGCCTTTCTTACCTAGACCAGTTTCAAGAGCAATCTCTTTACCAGCTACGTAGAATGCGTCAGTGCTGTCGATTGAATCAACAACAACTGGTGTAACACCTTTAGTAAGAACTAGCTGAGCTGCAGTCTTAGTGTTAGTTGTTACAGCGATGATGTTTGCCGTTGGGAAGTACTTACGTACAGAACGAGCAGATTTACCAGCTTCAGTCGCCACAACGATAAGTGGAGCAGCTAGTTTCTCAGCTGTGTCTACCGCACCTTTACATACCGCTTCAGTAATACGTAGACGAGGGCTGTCCAGACGAGAGCCTAGTTCAGCTTTTAGCGCGCCGTCAGTACGTGAACAGATTTGAGCCATGATAGTCACAGCTTCTACTGGGTATTTACCTTTCGCAGTTTCACCAGAAAGCATTACTGCGTCAGTACCGTCCATTACAGCGTTCGCTACGTCGCCCGCTTCTGCACGAGTTGGACGAGGGTTGCTGATCATAGAGTCAAGCATCTGAGTTGCCGTGATAACCATCTTACGAGCACGGTTACACTTCTCGATCATCATCTTCTGAGCGAAGATTACTTCTTCTGCTGGGATTTCAACACCTAGGTCACCACGTGCAACCATGATGCCGTCAGATAGCTCTAGGATCTCGTCGAAGTTGTCAACACCTTCTTGGTTTTCGATCTTAGAGATGATGTGGATGTTCTCGCCGCCGTTTGCGTTAAGTACGTCACGGATTTCTTTTACGTCAGCTGCTTTACGGATGAAAGAAGCAGCAACGAAGTCAACGCCTTGCTCACAACCAAATTTCAGGTCGTTCTTATCTTTTTCAGATAGCGCAGGAAGTTGAACAGAAACGCCTGGAAGGTTAACACCTTTGTTTTCGCCAAGTGCGCCGTTGTTAAGAACTTTACACTTAACTTCTGTGTCAGTAGTTGAGATTACTTCCATCTCGATTAGACCGTCGTCTACCAGGATAGTGTTACCTGCAGAAAGGTCTTTAGCAAAACCAGCGTAAGTTACCGCTACAGTCTCTTTGTTACCAACAACAGAGATGTCTGTAGTGAATGTAAATTCTTGACCAGCTACTAGATCAACGTCGTTGCCGCCTTCTAGTTTGATAGTACGGATTTCTGGACCTTTAGTGTCTAGAAGAATCGCTAGCTGCTTACCAGTTGCTTCCATTACTTGACGGAAGTTAGCAATACGCGTGCCGTGCTCTTCGTAGTCACCGTGAGAGAAGTTAAGACGCATAACGTTCATGCCAGCGTTTACTAGTTCAGTTAGCTTCTCTACTGATTCAGTTTTAGGGCCAATCGTACATACGATTTTGGTCTTTTTCATGGAAGATACTCTCCGGGTAATAATTATTGCAATTTGAAAGTTAGTATTAGTCTTTCCAGAAGGCTAGGGATGCCCATTAATAATTCACATGAGCTATCAAAGTGTGTCAGGTAACGCTTCTTCTGGAAGTGAAAGTCTTTCAACTAGTTTAGTCATTTTATGACCAACTGTGAGGCTTTCTTGGTCACTTTTTTTGAGCTAATCCACCATATTTCAGTAAGATTGCAAAAAAATAACCGCTAATTCTGTAATTAATTTTCTTTTCGGGCTCGAATTCTACCACCGAATTGATCAGATTTCACTGCGTATAACTTGTTTTAGAGCAAGGTTTCGGCGCTTAGTATTTAATTTTTGGATCAAAATAAATAATCTGGAAGAAGGGGCACCATTTGGTAACTTTTTTTCAAAATTGAAGTTCGTATTGTATAGCGCGCTGAGTGATTGGAGTTTTCTAAGGTTGGTTGTATTGTGTTCTTGATGTGGTGGTTTTTTGTTCGGTAACGGGTGGTTTGGGTGATTCAGGCGGTGAATCAAGCGATGAGTTTGAGTTGAGTGAAGTGGGTCATTTGATTGTGATGGAACACTAATAGATTGTAAAAAGTTGTGGTTACAAGCCATCTTTGATGTTGTGACTGACTCTGATTCGTTTGTGATCTTTGAGTAGGTAAAGCATCAGTTTCCGGGAGTGCAGCGCGAGCGAACTTTTGACGGACTGTCTGAGCTACTCCCTTCCTATGGCCAACATTGGTTGTACCTTTTGTCGAGCAATTTGTGCCTATCGATGCTATCTATGGAGTGCTAGAACAGTTTGTAAATCGTCAAACTTTATTTTGTATCGCTTCGAATGCACCACATGAAAAAATGGCGGTGACTTTACCGTTAACTAAACTCGATGGCTATTTTGAAAACACTGTGTTCATTGCGCTGGCTGCCAATATCACCAGTTCAATCCTGCATTATGTGGACGATCTTCGACAGACCATGACCTTTGTTTAAAGGTGTTTATTGGGGCGATACACTGAACGGTTAAGTAATTGGCTTGCCGCCAGTATAGGCTCTCGCATGCTCTTTACTGACGCATCCAGAATATCAATGGCCCAAAGAGGCATTTTGCTGGCTATGGAATAAAAAGCCCATTGCCCCTTGCGACGGTCAGAGACAATCCCACATGTACGCAGTACACCTAGAGCTCGGGATATTTTTGGTTGTGATTCCTGCAATGCATCGCAAAGTTCGCCAACACTGAGTTCGACTTCGGTAAACACCATTAAAGTTATCATGAGCCGAGTTTTATCACTCAGGCATTTATGCAGTATCAGTGGGTCAAACTCAGGGTCGCTGCTTTCACTGTGCACCGTTGCGAACAATTCGATACGTTTTTGCAGATCGTATAATGAGGCTTCAAACGATTCTTCTGATAATGACGTTGGTGAGGGAAGATCCCAAAAAAGACTCTCTTGCGAATGCTCGAACACACCACACTCTTTTTGTGCCGAAGAGCATAGAGTGATGACGTAATCAAACTGTTGATCGCGAAACTCATCAATAGATTTTGAACGTAATGACCTCGTTTGATAACCGGCTTGTTCGAGGGTATTTATGGTTCTGATATCGACCTGACCAGGCTTGCTACCGGCGCTGAAAGCCTGATAAACATGAGGGTAATCTCTATTAACAATCGCTTCTGCCAGTTGTGAGCGTGCTGAGTTGCCTCGGCAAATAAAGAGAATCTTTTTAGTCATGGCTTCCTCTGATTGAAGAATCGTGATTGTTGGCTGCGGGTATTATGAAAGTTATTGCGTCTTAAAGAAAGTGCTTTGATTGCAGGGCAGACTGCCCTGAAGCCTGCTCATTGTGAAAGTTTTATGACAAGACGAGAAAGTGCCTTGACGATAATGATGTGATGATTAATATATACGCATATCCATATATGAGTATTTAAATATGCTTCCACATGAGTTTTTCAAATTGATGTCTGATGAAACACGTATCCGAACCTTGTTGTGGGTATCTGCTAATGAGGCGGTTTGTGTGAATGACCTTGTTGTAGCTTTAGGCGAGAATCAGCCAAAGGTGTCGAGGCACCTTGCGATGCTCAGACAGGCTGGCGTACTCAAAGACACCCGCAAAGGGCAGCATGTTTTTTACCGCTTGGCAGAGGGACTGCCTGGCTGGTTATATCGAACACTGAAAGGGCTTGAGCAATCGAACTGCTTGCAAAGCGCCTATCAACTAAACTTTAACGAGCTGATGTCGCCATCGAAAGAGGTGTAGGGCGTGAGTTCACAACCGAATATATTAAGCAATTAAGAGATTGAGTTATGGCAATTAAAGTCGGGATTAACGGATTTGGTCGAATTGGTCGTTTAGCACTACGTGCGGCATTCGATTGGCAAGAGCTAGAATTTGTATTGATCAACGATGTCGCTGGCGATGCAACCACATTGGGCCACCTACTAGAATTCGATTCAGTACAGGGTACCTGGCATCATGGAGTAACCGTTGAAGGTGACGAACTGGTGATCGATGGTAAGCGCGTCAAAACTACGCAAGAGCGTGACATCGACGCGATCGACTGGTCTGGCTGCGATGTTGTGATTGAAGCGACGGGTGTGCACCGTAAATCCGAGTTCCTAAACAAATACCTGGAGCAAGGCGTTAAACGCGTCGTAGTTTCTGCGCCAGTGAAAGAAGAAAGCATTGCCAACATCGTGGTTGGTGTCAACGACAATATCTTTGATGCTGAAGCACACCGAATTGTCACAGCAGCATCGTGCACCACTAACTGTATTGCGCCTGTGGTGAAGGTTATTCACGAGAAGTTAGGCATCGAGCAATCATCGTTTACCACCATTCATGACCTGACTAACACGCAAACGATCCTGGATGCCCCGCACAAAGATCTGCGCCGTGCTCGCGCATGTGGTATGAGCCTTATTCCAACAACCACAGGTAGTGCGACAGCCATCGTTGAGATCTTCCCAGAGCTGCACGGCAAGATCAATGGTCACGCGGTTCGTGTTCCTCTAGCTAACGCTTCTCTGACCGACATTATCTTTGACGTTAAACGTGATACGACAGCAGAAGAAGTCAACGCACTACTGAAAGAAGCGTCTGAAGGTGAGCTGCAAGGTATCCTTGGTTTTGAAGAGCGTCCACTGGTCTCGATTGACTATCGAGGTGACCAGCGTTCAACGATTGTGGATGCGCAATCTACTATGGTGGTTGGCTCTCGTATGGTGAAAATCTATGCGTGGTATGACAATGAAATGGGCTATGCAACGCGCACGGCTGAATTGGTTCGTAAAGTCGGTCTGGCGGGGTAATAATGATGCATCCAACATGGGAACTTAATGTAGATAACGCTGCACTAGTGCTAACGCCTTGTCCTGGAACGAAAGGCACTTCACTAGATGAGTCATTGGCACAACTGAAAGAGCAAGGGGTGACCATTATTGTTACAGCTCTGGATGAGCACGAAATGATCGCCAAAGGTGTATCTGAACTGGGCCAGAAAGCAAAAGCATTAGGCATGAAATGGTTCCAGACGCCAATTGAAGATGATCAGGCTCCTGGTGAGGATTTTGCCGCAGATTGGAAGACGATTGCTCCAGAACTGCACCAGGCAGTGAACGCAGGGGAAAAGATCGTCATGCACTGCATGGGAGGATCCGGTCGTACTGGTCTCCTGGCGGCCAACCTGTTGCTGGAGAAAGGCTGGGATCTGGAAACCATTCGACGTGAAGTTCAGGCGCTTCGTCCAGGAGCCTTCACCAAACAACCACAGATTGATTATGTGGAGAAGCTAGCCGCTACATTCTAATCACATGGTAAAGCCCTCTTGAGAGGGCTTTTGTTTTGACACACTCATCTTGTTTCTAGGCAGAAGAATTATGTTGTCTAACCTGAGCAAAAGCGTTCGCCAGTACATGCTGGTTACTTTTAACTACTGGAATTTCACCATTACAGATGGTGCGTTACGCATGCTGGTAGTGCTCTATTTCCATGATCTCGGCTACAGTACACTGGCCATTGCTTCGCTGTTTTTGTTCTATGAGTTTTTCGGAGTGGTGACCAATCTGATAGGAGGTTGGTTAGGGGCTCGTCTGGGGCTGAACCGAACGATGAACATTGGACTCGGCATGCAGATCTTTGCTTTGCTGATGCTTGCGGTTCCCACGGCGTGGTTGACCATTCCTTGGGTAATGGCGGCGCAGGCGCTATCGGGGATTGCCAAAGATTTGAACAAAATGAGCGCAAAAAGTGCCATTAAAACTTTGGTCCCGAATGAGCAGCAAGGGGCGCTTTATAAGTGGGTTGCTATTCTCACTGGCTCCAAGAACGCGCTAAAAGGGGCTGGATTCTTCATTGGTGGTCTGCTGTTGTCAATTTTGGGTTTTCAGTATGCCGTTGCGGCCATGGCGGCCGTGCTGACACTGGTATTTATTGGCAGTTTGCTAAGCCTGGAAAGTGATATGGGGAAAGCGAAAGCAAAACCCAAGTTCAGGCATATCTTTTCGAAATCAGAGAGCATTAACATTCTATCCGCGGCACGTATGTTCTTGTTTGGCGCTCGTGATGTGTGGTTTGTGGTGGCACTACCGATTTATCTTGGAACGGTATTTGGCTGGGATCATACGTTAGTCGGAGGGTTTCTGGCACTCTGGGTGATCGCCTACGGATTTGTACAGGGTGTCGCACCCAAGATTACAGGCAAAGCGCAAGGGAAAGTCCCAGATGGTAGCGCGGCGATGTGGTGGGCACTGGCATTGGCAGTTGTCACGGGGGTTATCGCTTATAGTGTACAGATGCAGTGGTATCCACAAGGGGTGATCGTCGTTGGGTTACTGATTTTTGGTGCTATCTTTGCGGTCAACTCATCTTTGCACAGTTATCTGATTGTCAGTTATGCCAAAGGTGATGGAGTGTCTATGGATGTTGGTTTTTACTATATGGCCAATGCGATGGGGCGTTTAATTGGTACCGTACTCTCTGGGTGGGTTTTCCAAGTGGCTGGCTTAGCCGCTTGCATGTGGGTATCGTTCGCCTTTTTGGTACTCACGACCATCATTTCTATTCGCCTACCGGGTGCGCCGAAAGCTGTCGCCGAGTAACTAATGGTCAAAGGGAAGAGTTAATCGTCAAAAGACGATTGATTCTTTTTGGGTTCAGACGTACATTAATCGTCAAAATACGATAAAGGATAGCTTGTGACGAATTGTAGTGTTGATAACGCCGACCTGTTTGAGGCACCTGAACAGCAGTTGGCTCATGAGAAAATGCTTGCCGCACGAGCTAAGGCTTTGTCACACCCGGCGCGTATTCGAATACTAAGGATATTGTCTGATCTCGAACGTGCAGGCGGCTGCCTGAACAGCGATCTTGTTTCACAATTAGGTCTCGCTCAATCTACCGTGTCGGAACACCTACGTATTTTGAAGGTGGCTGGATTTATCAGCGCGGAAGCAATGCCACCGAAGGTGTGTTATCGAATCCAAAGGGAGGCGATCAGTGATTTCTCGGCACAGATCCAGAGCACATTCGATTGAGTTAATTTATCGGCCAATTTTCATCGGAAGTCGGCTAAGCCGGCTTTTCTTACCACTTAATTATCGTTACTCGACGATTAACGATGCTGGAGCATAACATGTCAGAGTTAGCCATCGAGCAACAGAATAAACTCGGCTTCTTAGATAGATTTCTTACTTTATGGATCTTTTTAGCCATGGGAATTGGTGTCGTATTAGGTGTCACTTTTCCAAGCCAGATTGAGAGCCTAAATGACGCTATGACCGTAGGTAGTACCAATATTCCGTTGGCTATTGGTCTTATTTTAATGATGTACCCACCGCTGGCAAAGGTGAATTACGGGCTAATGGGTAAGGTGCTTCAAGATAAAAAAGCCGTCACCTTATCGCTGATCATGAACTGGTTGGTTGGCCCAGTTCTGATGTTTGTGTTGGCACTGACTTTCCTTGGTGACGAGCCAGGCCTGATGACAGGGGTGATCTTAATCGGTCTTGCACGCTGTATCGCGATGGTGCTGGTATGGAATGACATTGGTGGTGGTAATAAAGAGTATGGCGCGGCGTTGGTTGCGCTCAATAGCGTGTTCCAAATCGTAACCTACAGCTTTTTCGCGTGGCTGTTTATTACAGTACTGCCGCCCAAGCTTGGATTCCAGGGACAAGTCGTCGACATCTCAATGGGAGAGATCGCTGAGAGTGTGATGATCTATCTTGGTATTCCCTTCCTGGCAGGCTTTCTGAGTCGCAAAATCCTGGTCGCGAGGAAAGGCGAACAGTGGTACAGCGAGCAATTCATCCCTGCGGTTTCGCCGATGACATTAATAGCACTGCTTGCCACTATTGTACTGATGTTCAGTCTTAAAGGTGAAATGATCGTTGAATTGCCCATGCAGGTTGTACGCGTGGCGATCCCGCTAACGATCTATTTTGTCAGCATGTTTTTCGTGAGCTTTTACATTGCCAGAAAAATGGGCGTCCCTTTTGATAAAAATGCGTCAATTGCCTACACCGCCACTGGGAATAATTTCGAACTGGCTATCGCCGTAGCTATAGCCGTGTTTGGCTTGAATTCTCCGGAGGCTTTTGCTGGTGTTATAGGGCCTCTTATCGAGGTTCCGGTGCTCATCGCTTTGGTGAACTTTACGTTAAAGATGAAATCACGGTACTGATGTGGCTGGATCGCGGAGTTTAAGCGCTCCGCTTTTTGATGTTGATTCAGGGGATCAGTCCTGCAGCGTTTTCAATTTAACGGCGCGTTTATCATGCTTGTTCTGGTACATTTGTAGATCCGCTTTTTTCAAAGTGTGGCGCAGACTGGCCTGAAACTCGCAGTAGCCAATGCTATGACAGAGAGTGGGGTAGGTTTGAAAATTACGGGTAAATAAGACTTTGAGTTTTGTCAGCGCATCTTGAAGCTGTGATTCATCACTATGGTGAGTTAACACCACAAATTCGTCACCGCCGTAGCGAACCAAAATATCGTTATCACCGAAACTTTGCTTTAGACAGCGAGCAAAGCGCAATAACACCATGTCACCTTCACTGTGACCTCGATTGTCGTTAATCTGTTTAAAATTATCCAGATCGATCACCACACAAAACCCCTGATTCCATTGAACCGAGCTCAAGTACGCCAGATTATGCAGTTTGGTCAAAGGATCGGTGTAGGCTTTTTTCTCAAAAAACTTGGCTTCCTGATGCAGCTCAGAGACATCAAAGCTGGTGGTATAGATAAACGTCTCATCATCAATTTCAACCCTGAATTTCAAAACATTGTAGTAGTAGGTGCGATGAAGATGACGAAACTTGATGATCTTAGGTACGCACTGTCCCGAATTAAGTTGTTGCAGGTCGACGTCGTAACACTCTTTAAGCATGCTACCGACGTTTTCAGGAACTTTCTGAACCAGTTGGTCCGTGCTCATGCCAATGGGATTAATATCAGTATACTGTCTCAGCCATGCGGTGAATTTGTCATTGATGTACAAGTACTCGTGCTGCGCATTTCTAATAGAAAGAAAACCAGGAAAGTGACGAAACAACTGGTTCGCCTGATGATACGTCAAATCTGTCACTGCCAAATCTCACTCTGAGTAAGCCCGATTTTCTGCTGGCTGAAAAACGGTGGGTGTTGTTATCGTTTGGCTGCTGTTTCTATCATAGCTGATTAATAAGAACCGTGATGCTTATCATTCTGTGAATTATGGGCAAAAAAGAATGACTTACTTCTCAATTCTGAGACGTATTGAAAAAATAGAGAACGAAAATGAACGTAGTTTAGCGAAGAGGGCGCAATTTTTGTTCCTTTAATGAGCTATGAAGCTTTTTTAGATCCCACTTTTAGCATTATCTGTAATGAGTTTAATGACAAAGTGTGGGTGGTAATTGCATGGAGACGACAAATCAGGTGTAATTTACCTTCGGTAAAACAAAGGAATGCAGTCGATGAAACCGGGACAGAAACAAGAGGCTTGTTATCGTTTTTTAAAGCCAGGCATGAAGCTCAGTTTGTCACTGGCAGAGGATGAACAGGTTAAAGGGATACCAACCTCTCTGATCGGGTTTAAGCCCAGTGAATTTATTGTTCTGGATGTTTCGGACATCGAAAAGGAAACACTTGAAGCCCTGGGGCAGAATGAGATCATCGTCAGGGGATTAACGGACAGCAGTTTTGGTCATGTTGTTGCATTCCGATCTCATTTTGTCGCTCTAACAGACACGCCAATTCATCAACTCTATGTCTCCCCGCCTGAAGAGTTTATTTCGAAGCCTATTCGGGAGCATTCAAGATACAAGATTTCCGTGCCATGTTCTGTCTCATTTGGAGACGACGTCATCGAAGGTATAGTGAGGGATTTCTCTGTTTCTGGCTGCGGAATTTATACCACCGATGAGCATGAATTTATCAAAGGGCTGCCCTTGAGGATCGAATGTGAATTGAATCGTTTCTTACCCATCGGTATTCAATATGAAGTGGTCAGTGTGAAAAAACATGAAAAAGGCACGTTGATTGGTATCCGGTTTACCCGTCATGTGGTGCTATCTAACGCATTGAAGATGATGCTGGCAGAGTGGTCACTAAAATTAGTCCATTAAAGCAAGTGAGTGCTCACTTTTTGGCTAACTAACTAACAAGCCTTTTTCTTCACTTAGCTCAGGGTGTAAACTGTGCTATATAAAGAACAGAATTTCTCGATGGAATATTCCGGTTTATGCGTATTTTTACACTTGTGTTGCTTGTTGTCTTTTCTTGGTTGCAATACACCCTTTGGTTTGGAAAAAACGGCATTAATGATTTCAGCCAGGTAGAAGCTGAGATTCAGGTTCAACAACAGGTGAATGGTAATCTGCAAACCCGCAATGATGAAATGTTTGCGGAAATTGATGACCTTCGACAGGGGCTCGATGCGATTGAAGAGCGGGCCAGACATGAACTAGGAATGATTCAAGAGGGAGAGACCTTCTATCGTATCATAGGTGAGGAAAACCAATGATCCCTGAACAACACCCCATTATTGCTATTGTACCTGCCGCTGGTGTCGGTAGCCGAATGCAGGCCGATAAGCCGAAGCAATACCTGAACGTTCATGGCAAAACCATTCTTGAGCATACCGTTGACAGATTGTTGGCGCATCCTAGCGTGCAGAGTGTGGTAGTTGCAGTGAGCGACAACGATCCTTATTTCACGGGTTTGACCTTTTCTTCGGATAAGCCTGTGGTGAGAGTACCCGGAGGTACGGAACGTGCGGACTCAGTGCTATCTGCGGTGACCTATGTCAAAGACCGGGTACCGAACGCCTGGTGCTTGGTTCACGATGCTGCCAGACCGTGTATTACTTTAGCGGACATAACCAAGCTGATTTACGAAGTCAGTACTCACCCAGTCGGTGGCATTCTTGCTGCTCCGGTTAAAGACACCATGAAACGGGCGAATGACGCGAATGGCATTGACCACACGGTCGATCGAACAGGTCTCTGGCATGCGCTCACTCCGCAAATGTTCAAGGCAGAATTGCTGCATAGCGTTCTTACTGACGGACTTTCTGAAGGCATTGCAATTACCGATGAAGCCTCCGCTGTAGAATGGGCTGGATTGTCTCCCTTGTTGGTCGAGGGGCGCAGCGACAATATTAAAATTACTCGCCCAGAAGATTTGGCGCTGGCCGAGTTCTATTTGAATAACGAGGAACAACAATGAGAATAGGTCACGGCTTTGATGTACATAAATTTGGTGGAGAAGGACCTGTAATTATTGGTGGCGTTGCCATTCCCTTTGAGAAAGGACTGATCGCGCATTCTGACGGTGACGTGGCATTGCATGCCCTCTGCGATGCTTTACTCGGGGCCATTGCCGCAGGCGACATTGGCCGTCACTTTCCAGATACGGATGATGAGTGGAAAGGGGCTGACAGTCGAGCTCTGCTTCGTGACGTATATGGTAAAGTAAAATCAAAAGGTTATGAGTTGGTCAATGCGGACATTACCATCATGGCTCAAGCTCCTAAAATGGCTCCACATATTGATGATATGTGTCAGGTGATAGCCGAGGATCTTGAAACGGACCTGGGCAATATTAATGTGAAAGCAACAACAACTGAAAGGCTCGGATTTACAGGACGTAAAGAAGGCATCGCCACGGAAGCCGTGGTTCTGATCAGCAAAATTTCGTCTTAAATAGGCATTATCATGAAAGATGTTCTTAAAGATCTGGCTTACCTTTACGGTCAGCCGCAAGCTAAGGCTAAGTTTAAAGCCGCTAATGAAGACTTCGTCGTCAAAGAGGTTTTGGGCTACGAGTTTACGGGTGAAGGTGAACACCTGATGTTACGAGTTCGCAAAAGTGGTGAGAATACCAGTTTTGTTGCCAATGAGATTGCCAAAGTTTGTGGGGTGAAATCCAAAGATGTTGGATGGGCAGGATTAAAAGATCGACATGCAGTAACCGAGCAATGGCTCAGTGTTCATCTGCCTAAAAAAAACCTGCCTGATTTTGCCGCTTTCCACGCGCAGTATCCCAGCATTGAAGTTCTGGAAACAACCTGGCACAACAAAAAATTGCGCCCCGGAGATCTGGCCGGTAATCAGTTTGAGGTTCGCCTGACGGACATTTCTGACATGGGCGACTTAGAACGTCGCCTGGAGTTGGTAAAGCAAGGTGGTGTGCCAAATTATTTTGGTCAGCAGCGTTTTGGCCGCGATGGTGGCAATGTCGAAGAAGCAAGACGTTGGGGCAGAGACAATGTACGTACCCGCAATCAAAATAAACGTAGCCTTTATTTGTCTGCAGCGCGCTCATGGATCTTTAACCATATTGTCTCGAAGCGTATTGAAGCACAAAGCTTCGATACCGAGTTAGCAGGGGACATTGTCGATGACCGTGGGGTCATTACCGCTGCCCTTGTGGGTGATAATGACTTGCCAACGCAGCAAGACGCGTTGGAACTCGAACAGAGTATTGTTGATCAGGAACCTGAACTGATGTTGTTGATTCGTGGCAATCGTATGCGCCACGATCGTCGTCAAGTTGTACTTAAACCGGAGTCGTTGACTACGCACAGCGAAGAAAACACGGTTACGCTCTCATTTTTCTTGGATTCAGGCAGCTTTGCTACCTCGATTCTGAGAGAGTTAGCAATTATTGAAGAAGTGGAAAGACAGTTCTAATAGACATGGAAAAATGCAAAAAATTGAGCATTCTGATCAGCAATGATGATGGTGTGCACGCTGAAGGAATTCGAGCACTGGCGGCAGAGCTGAGAGACATTGCTGAGGTGACGATCGTTGCCCCTGACCGTAATCGCTCCGGAGCGTCAAACTCGTTGACACTGGAGCAGCCCCTAAGGGTAAATGAAATCGAGCCTCGCGTTTTTTCTGTACAGGGCACGCCGACAGACTGCGTTCATTTTGCCCTGAACGAGCTCATGAAGGGGGCGCTGCCAGATCTAGTGCTGTCAGGAATAAACCATGGCGCGAACCTTGGAGACGATGTCCTGTATTCTGGAACGGTAGCGGCAGCGATGGAAGGGCACTTTCTTGGTGTACAGTCCATCGCATTCAGTTTAGTGGGCAAAACTCACTTTACCGCTGCGGCCCGGGTTGCACGCCAGTTTGTTGAGCGTCATCTGGCACAGCGCGTGCCGACAAACCGATTACTCAACATCAATATACCGGATTTGCCATTGGCGCAGTTGGGTTCGGTCGAAGTTACCCGCTTGGGCGCGCGTCATCATGCAGAGAGCATGATTAAGCAAAAAGATCCACGTGGCCATGATATCTATTGGTTGGGGCCGCCGGGGAAGGAACAGGATGCCGGGACCGGAACGGACTTCTATGCCATTGAACAAGGGCATATTTCCATTACTCCGCTTCAAGTGGACCTGACTGCACATGAATCAATAGGCGCAATGGAACGTTGGATAGCAGGGAGAGAGTGATCAATGAATCCGCAAGCAGCGAGATTAGTTGAATTTTTAAATAGGCATGGAATATCAGACTCTGCGGTTCTTGATGCGATACTGTCAGTACCCAGAGAGCAGTTCGTGTCGCAGGCGATGATTCATCAGGCCTATGACAACAATGCGTTGCCGATCGGAGCAGGGCAGACCATTTCTCAGCCCTATATTGTGGCTAAGATGACCGAACTACTGGAGCTATCGCGAGAGACTAGGGTGCTCGAAATCGGTACTGGCTCTGGATATCAGACGGCAGTGCTTGCTCAATTAGTGGATCATGTATATTCAGTGGAACGTATTAAGTCGCTGCAATGGGATGCAAAAAGACGTCTCAAGCGGCTGGATATTTACAATGTATCGACCAAACACGGGGATGGATGGCAGGGCTGGCAAGCCAAGGGGCCTTTTGATGCCATTATTGTTACCGCAGCGGCCGCGACGGTACCGGAAGCGTTACTTGCTCAGTTAACGGATGGCGGACGTCTGGTCATCCCCGTTGGGGACAATGAACAACAATTATTAAAAATCACTCGAAAAGGTGATAGTTTTGATACCGAAGTGGTTGAATTAGTAAGATTTGTTCCCTTAATTGCAGGTGAATTGGCGTAAATGCAAAGCCGTTTGAGAGCAGTGGTTTCTATAGGTATTTTGTGCAGTGCACTGGCTGGGTGTGCTGGGCATTCGCCTGCGCCTGTCTCAAATTTGGGAGGCAAGTACGAAAATGTCTCCCGTGGCAGTTATCGTGGCAGCTACTATGAAGTTCAAAATGGTGACACTCTCTACTTCATTGCTTACGTCACTGATAAAGATGTTAAAGAGCTGATAAGGCTAAATAATCTTAAGAATCCGTACACCATTCACCCCGGTCAACGCCTCAACTTATGGCGTCCGGTATACTCTCCGCCAGCGTATGCAGGCTCTGGTGCTGGCGAAGTCGCTGTCGCTTCTACGACCGCAGCTGCAGCAAGTACTGCGGTGCCCCAATCAACCGCGTCAGCTACGAAATCTTCCCCCCAAAAAGTGAGTAGCTCATCTTCGCAAAATAGTCAAAAAACTGCGACAAAGAAGGTTGATCAATCGAAAACAAAGGAGTATGGTGAGTCTAAAGGTAAACAAAATGTTAATAACACCAAACCCAATACGGCAAAACAGAGTACAGCGCAGGCTAAGCCGAAACCCAAGCCGGCACCTAGCTCCACAGCTAAAGTTTCTAGCTGGATCTGGCCAACAAAAGGGCGTGTTATAAAGAACTTTTCTGCAGGGGACCAGGGAAATAAAGGTATCGACATTGCGGGCCAAAGAGGCCAGGCAATTGTTGCCACTGCAAAAGGGACCGTGGTTTATTCGGGCAATGCACTCCGAGGTTATGGTAATTTGGTTATCGTTAAACATAATGATAGCTACCTCAGTGCCTATGCACATAACGATCGGTTGCTGGTGTCAGAAGGACAGAGTGTGAATGCCGGACAGAAAATCGCAACGATGGGAAGCTCCGGAACCAACAGCGTAAGACTTCACTTTGAAATTCGATATCAGGGTCAGTCGGTAAATCCAAAACGCTATTTACCGTAGTGACCGCACAACAAGCTACTTGCAATTTGATTGACGTAATCAGAGAAGGTTAGCAATACAGTTTGTAGTCGTGTTTTGCTAGCTCGCCAGGGGGAGGCGCTATGAGTATGAGCAATGCAGTAACCAAGAACGAAAATTTCGATGCGGAAAACGAGTCTGTAGACATCGTCGAAACCGCACTTACCAACGATGAAACCCTTTCGGAGCCCGAAGAGAAAGATCTGTATGACGCGTCGGCGAAAAGTCTGGATGCGACACAGCTTTATCTCGGTGAGATTGGTTTCTCTCCACTACTGACCGCAGAAGAAGAAGTGTTATATGCCCGTCGGGCGCTTAAAGGCGATGAAGCCGCCCGCAAGCGCATGATCGAGAGTAATCTGCGTCTGGTCGTAAAAATTTCCCGTCGATACAGTAACCGGGGACTGGCTCTGTTAGATCTGATTGAGGAAGGTAATCTCGGTCTGATCAGAGCGGTAGAAAAGTTCGATCCCGAGCGTGGATTCCGGTTCTCGACCTATGCGACCTGGTGGATCCGCCAGACCATTGAGCGTGCGTTGATGAACCAAACTCGCACTATTCGTCTGCCAATTCACGTTGTTAAAGAGTTGAACATTTATCTGCGCACCGCGAGAGAGTTGTCGCAAAAACTGGATCATGAACCAACGGCAGAAGAGATCGCTCAGAAGCTGGATAAGCCGGTCAGTGATGTGTCTAAGATGCTGCGCCTGAATGAGCGCATTAGTTCGGTGGACACGCCGATTGGTGGTGACGGTGAGAAAGCACTGTTGGACATCATTCCTGATTCCACTCATTCTGATCCTGAAGTCTCGACTCAGGATGATGATATTAAGTCGTCTCTGATCCATTGGCTTGATGAGTTGAACCCTAAGCAGAAAGAAGTGCTGGCTCGCCGGTTTGGTCTGTTAGGATACGAGCCTTCAACGCTGGAAGAGGTTGGTCGTGAAATTAACCTGACCCGAGAGCGTGTCAGACAGATTCAGGTTGAAGGACTTCGTCGACTTCGTGATATTCTGATTAAACAAGGTCTGAATATGGAGTCATTGTTTAACTTTGACGATGACTAGAGCAATACCAATAAAAAATACCGCCCTTCAGGCGGTATTTTTTTATGTCTGATTTTATCTTATGCCCAGCCGCTAGGACTCTTCTTACGGCGTGGGATCAGGTGAGGCAAGATCAGGCCAAACAAAAGGCCGACGCCAGCAACGCCACCGCCGTACATGAAGTAGCGCAGTAACAGGTCTTCTTTTTGAGTGTCCAGTTTGGCACGTAGCTCACGAATCTCTGTTTGCGACGAGGTAAGCTGAGAGCTGATATCGGAGTAGTTTTGTTCCAATTCCGCAATTTGCTTGTTACGGGCTTCCAGAGAGCTTACCAGCCCATCTTTTTCGCTATTTGAGGTTTCACGTGCATTGGCCAGTTGAGATTTCACTTGCGTCAGCTCTTTTTCAAGACGAGGAAGTCTTACTGCCATGCTTTCCTGAGTGGTTACAAACTTCGACTCAACCCAACCTTTGCGACCACGTTCATCCTGGACTTGTGAGTAACCTGTCTCACGGTTAGTCGATAACAGAGATACCTTGTCACCCGCATTAATGCTGCCGATGATTCGATACTGGCTACTAGGGCCAGAGTGCAGATAAGTAAATAGCTTGTCAGCAATATAACGATCCTGAGCCAGTGCAGCCGGTGCAGCCAGTATTGACATCATGATCATGCAGATCAGTTTTTTCACAGTAAGTCCCTTAAGTGTTTCAATGGGGGATGAATAAGAAAGTAACATAGACTACAGAGGATCTCAGATACTCTCAAATTGTAAACTTTTAAGATTGGCCAAATAGTATGAAGTTTCTTAACCCGGTGCAACAAAGAAGGGAGGCAAAGCCTCCCTTTCTTTGAATTTGAGTCAATTATGACGTGAGCTTCACATCTCTCTGACTTTGTAAATCGCTTCGCTTATGCGCCAAACAGTGCTTGCATGACATAGTAGAATACAACCGCTAGCAGTGCACCTGCAGGCAGGGTAACAATCCATGAAGCAACGATATTACGCACAACGCCCAGATTCAAAGCTGCAATACCACGAGCAAAACCAACACCCAGCACCGCGCCTACCAGAGTCTGCGTGGTTGAGATTGGAAGACCCGTACCAGAAGCCAGTACTACAGTACATGCTGTAGCAAGTTGAGCAGCAAAACCACGGCTTGGTGTCAGTTCAGTGATGCCTGTACCAACAGTTGCCATTACCTTGTGCCCCATAGTCGCAAGACCGACTACGATACCGATACCACCCAGTGGAAGAATCCACCATGCGATAGTGCTTTTCGCAGTGATCTCACCCATGTGCTCAACAGTAGAAACAACCGCTGACAGTGGACCAATCGCATTGGCGACGTCGTTTGAGCCGTGAGCAAAGGCCATCGCACACGCTGTGATAACCATCAGCACGCTGAAAATACCTTCGACACCGCTAAAGCCATGGTCTTCTTCGCGATTAGCAAACTTACGTTGGATGTAGATGTAACCACCTACCATAACCAGAGCAGAGACGGCTGCAGCCCAAACCCAAGCTTCAGTGTTCGTCAGGTGCAGGCCTACGTGTTTCAGACCTTTCTTGATCGTCACCAAAGCGATAACCATGGTCGTGATAAACATGTAAACAGGAACAAAACGCTTGGCATTGAAAAGTGGTTTTTCTGTATCGAATATCAGTCGTTGTGCACTCACAAAGATGACATAGGCAAAGAAACCGGATATCACGGGCGTGACAACCCAGCTGCCGACAATGCCTTTCACTGAGCCCCAGTCTACGGCTTCAGTCCCTACTGATACACACGCAAAACCGATGATTGCACCGATGATTGAGTGAGTTGTGGACACTGGCCAGCCCATGTAAGAGGCAAGCAGCAGCCAAGTACCTGCAGCAAGAAGTGAAGACATCATACCAAAGACGAGTACGTCTGGTTGATGAGCGAACAGTGAGGTTTCGATAACACCCTTACGGATGGTGTCAGTTACTTCACCGCCAGCAAGGTATGCGCCGGCAAATTCGAAGATCATCGCGATGATGATAGCTTGCTTAACTGTTAGAGCTTTAGAGCCAACAGAAGTACCCATTGCATTGGCAACATCATTTGCACCGATACCGATCGCCATCATGAAACCAAATGCAGCAGCGATGATAATTAGGATAGTGCCATAGTTTGCAAGAATATCCATTGTAATACCTAGTTTTATTTCATAACAAGCGGAGCAATTATTTAGGCGCAGGCATACTCTTAAGCATTGTCTGTGCTCAACGCCTAATACATCCTTGCTCTTTGTTACTTAGTTAACGTTCGTTTAAGACCTGGACAGCATCAGTTCAAGACGAGCGCCTACGCGCTGTGCTTGATCTGCGATACCGCCGACCCACTCAAGAATCTTGTACAGGAACATGACATCAATTGGATTCAGTTCATGTTCAATCGCCATCAATTGTTGACGAAGTTGGATCTGCATTGCATCAGTGTCATCTTCAATGATGTCCAACTGATGAATCATCTCCGCTACCAGAGTAACTTCACGTCCTTTAAAGCCTGTCTCTAACAGTTCATCAAGCTCATTGATTACTTTTTGAGCCTGGTTTGCCGCATCAAGACAACGCTTAACATAAGCGATGAAGTTTTCTTGCAGTGGAGCTGGAATGACGAGTTGACGACCGTACACACGACCGGCAATGTCTTTAGCGAGGTTGGCAAGTTTGTCCTGCTGTGTAAGTAGCTCTAACATATCGCTACGATCGACAGGCAGGAATAAACCGCGTGGTAGTTTCAGGCGTATTTCACGTTTCAATACGTCCGCCTCTTTCTCCAAATGAGAAATCTGCGCACGGATCTCCGCTGCCTTCTCCCAATCCCCCTGAGCACTTGTCTCAAAGAAATTTACAAGGTGGGAGCAACATTCTGTTACGCACACAACGTGGCGCTGCAAAGGCTTAATTGGGGACTTTGCAAATAACCCCATAATTGTATTTACTGGCATGGTTGTTCAACCTAATTAATATAACCTGAAATAAACATACACCAAATTCATGGTGAAATGTTGAGCGATGGCTATAAAGGCGCGCATGGTAACCCATTAAAAGTCTGATTTAAACTGTTTTAGATCATCATTTGGGTGATATTTGTCACTTGCTGATTAGATCAATTGCTCATATCCTGTTGTGAGTGTCCCCGAAAGGTAAAACTATGGAAACCGAGATAGAACTGAAGTTTTTTGTTTCTCCTGATTTTTCAGAAACTTTACGTAACAAAATTTCTGAAACAAAAGTACTTCAGCACAGTCGTCGTGAGTTAGGAAATACTTACTTCGATACGCCAGACAACTGGCTACGCCAACACGATATCGGCCTGAGAATTCGTCGTTTTGACGATGTCTTTGTACAAACCGTAAAAACTTCTGGACGCGTTGTCGCTGGACTGCATCAACGCCCGGAATTTAATGCGGAGCATACTTCCAACTCTCCCGTCCTGACCCTGCACCCGCTTGATATCTACCCACAAGGTAAAGATGTAGAGGTATTACAGTCTGAGTTGATGCCGATATTTGCGACCGATTTCACTCGCGAGCAATGGCTGATCGGTATGGCAGATGGAAGCCAGGTTGAAGTTGCATTTGATCAGGGTATGGTTTCCTCTGGTGATAAGACATTCCCTATCTGTGAAGTGGAGCTGGAGCTTAAGTCGGGGCAAACGGATGCGCTGTTTACTCTGGCTCGTGCACTGAGTGAAGGGGGCGGCATACGTTTGGGGAATCTGAGTAAGGCAGCTCGTGGCTATCGTCTGGCCATGGATTATGATGGCGATCCAGTTAAAACCATGGAACTGGTCAATACAACTGACAGCGACAGCGTCGAAACTTGTTTTGTTCAATCGCTGGAGCACGCCTTGGCTCATTGGCACTACCATGAACAAATTTATGTGGAGCGAGAATCGATAGAAGCGCTGCATGAAATCAGTCACTCGCTGAGCTTTATTCGTCAGATCCTGACGGTGTACGGAGGCATAGTACCCCGTCGCGCCAGTGCCATATTGCGTCAGGAGCTTAAGTGGTTAGAGCAAGAGCTGGGCTGGCTAAAAAGTTATGACCATTTTGAGAACTTGCTGGAAGACAAAGGTCACGTGCTGAGAAAATTGGATGCACGAAAATTCCTGGTGGCGGAACTGAAGGAGATGGAGCAAGACCTTCCGGATCGCGAAGAGATGCTGAAGCTCATTCACTCTGCTCGCTACGCAGGGCTGCTTCTGGATCTGAGCCGATGGATTCTTTCCCGAGGTTGGCAACCGTTTTTGGACGACAAGGCGCGACAGAAAATGGCACAGAGCATCAAGCCATTTTCCGTTAAGCAACTGGCACGCACCTGGGCGGAGCTCATAGAGGCTTTCCCTCCGGAGAAGCAACTGACACGACAAGACTACATTGACCAGCAATACCGTCTGATGCGCAACTTGTATACCGGAGTCGGATTTGCCAGTCTGTACAACGCCGATGAGCGTAACAGTTTCCGTTTGCCCTGGGCCGATTTGTTACAGGGCATTGATGATCTGCTAATGCTAGAGTTGCTGGAAAAAATGGTTGATAAGCTGGAAGGAGAGGAGCAGGAGCAATTGGAACGCTGGTTGCGCCGTCAGGAAAGCTCCATCTTGCATGCGATGGAACAGACCAGACAGATAAGTATAGAAGCGGAGCCATACTGGCAAGGTTGAATTTGATAGAAAGAGGCTAACGGCCTCTTTCTTTTTTATCCTGCTCCATAGAATCCAGTCGGTCCTCTAACTTTTCTAGTTTATGCAAAATAATTTCTTGTTGGTTTAGCAGTTTTTGCAATATAACTTCTTTGTGTTTTGAACGCCTCTCATCCATTGAACTAGGGGATGAAAGCAGAGATGTGATCAGGCCTGACGTCATACCAAACAGCCCCACACCGCAAATGATAATGGCACCGGCCAGTACTTTACCCATAGTGGTGACCGGATAATGATCGCCATAACCAACGGTGGAAACCGTCACAAATGCCCACCAAACGGCGTCACCGATTTGATGAATATTGGCGTCAGGGTCACCACTTTCAGCCCATAACATCATTCCAGCTCCAACCGTAATCAGTAACACCAACAGTAAAAGAATCGAGGCAATGGTGGTCTCGTGCTTATTCTTCGCTAACTGTTTGAGTAATGCTTCTCCAGAACGAATGACCAGAATAACCCGAAAAATGTGGAACACTCGGGCAAATCGCAACGGCTCAACCATGGGAATACTAGCAACAAAGTCGATCCAGTGAGATTTCATGAATTGCACTCGATCTGTGGAGCGGATCAGATCTATACAAAGCTGCAGGATAAATACGCTACAGATTATAAAGTCGAGGCCGATAAGAACATTACGCTCATCGCTATTGATGGGGGCAAACAACAGGGCTGAGATCACAAATAGCGCCATAAATGACAGGATGAGTGACAATAAACTCAGAGGCTTAGTTTCAGTTTTGGTATCATTTGGTTTCATACGAGGCTCGAAATAAATAAAGTTGTCTGGTGCAATTGGTTGCGGGTTGTGATTTGTGCATACAGATAGCCTGAGTCGGCATCAATGTTAGGGAAGAGCCCTCTAACTATATAATAAATAATGGAGAACGGATAATGACCATACTGGCATTTAAACCTTGGGAGCGCATCATTACGGACGTGCGACTCGTTCCTAAGATGTTGATGTTAATGATATTGAGTACGGTTTTACTGGTTGGTAAGCAACTTTGGGATGCAAGCACCTTTTATGATTCCCTTCTGGCTGCCACCCAAAATGCCGACATTGCCCAGCAACATTATGAAGCGTATTTGCTTCAGGTTGTGTGGCAAACGATACTCATGATCGTTCTCTTTGTGGCGTTGCTGATGTTTGCCGCAAAAACCATGCTGAAACAGACAAATTATCTCAGTGATGCGATCAAGCGTATGGCCGATAAGGATCTCACTGTACCTGTCATCATGGATTGTAAAGACGAATACGGGGATGTTGCCAGAGAACTGGAGCGCACGCGCGTTCAGCTTCACGACGTTATTCAGACTCAGGTAGCTACGTCACAGGAGTTGGCGACCCTGACCGAAGTCATGACCTTGAGCATGTCAGAGACCAAAGAATCCTCTCAGGAAGAGTTCCAGGAAATTGATCAGCTGGCGACAGCGATGAGCGAAATGAGCTCTACGGTACAAACGGTTGCCGACCATGCCCAAAATGCGTCAGAGCTGACGGAGCAGGCTTCTGAGCAGGCGTCTACGGGTCAGCGCTTTGTTCAGGGGACGGTGACGAAGATGAGTGAACTGTCGGATGACATTGCAGCATCGGCACAGGCGGTGAATCAGGTAGAAGAGCGTGTAGAGTCCATTGGCAGTGTAGTGGGAACCATTCAAGGTATCTCTGAACAAACGAACCTGTTGGCATTGAATGCGGCTATTGAAGCGGCACGCGCAGGAGAGGCGGGTCGTGGTTTTGCTGTTGTTGCCGATGAAGTTCGCAATCTGGCGCAGCGCACGCAACAAGCCACGGTCGAAATTCAAGATATGATTTCCCAGTTGCAATCGAGTGCCAGTTCAGCGGTGGAACTGATGGAAAAAAGCGTCGTCGAAGCAGCCGATGGCGTTGAATTGGTGACCAATGCGGGCAGTGAACTGGATGGCATTGTATCCCAGGTTAATCAAATCAATGATATGAACTTCCAAATTGCTACAGCCGCCGGCCAGCAAAGCAGCGTAGCAGAAGAGATGAATCAAAATCTGACTAATGTCCGGGAGCTGGTGGAAGCGTCTGTAGTGGTGGTAACGGAACTGCTGGAAACGTCAGAAATGATGCAAAACAATGCGGCGGAACTGGATAGCAAGATTCAATCCTTCAAACTCTAGCCTTTCACGCAAACAAAAACGCTCACTTGGTAACAAGTGAGCGTTTTTTTTACTCTGACTTTATGAGAAAACTAGTGGTTTTCTCCAGACTCGGTCGCTACATCAGCCTGAGATTGCTGTAGCTCCAATACCTGATTGTCGATGAGGCGAGCCTTACCCAAAAAGGCAGACATCAGAATCACGGCGTGAGTCGTCTCGGCAGTAATTGCCTGCAGGCTGCGAGCATCACGAATGAAGATTTCATCGGGGTGCAGACCCGCAGCACGAAGCTGATCGTTCGCGTCTTCAACAATGGACGCATAGTCATCTCGGCCACCGCGAATCGCGCTGCTAATCCAGCGCATGGTCTTAGCCAGAACAGGGGCTCGCTGGCGTTCATCCATCGTCAGATAACCATTGCGAGAGCTCATGGCCAGTCCGTCCAATTCGCGTACCGTAGGCACGCCAATGATGTCGATGTTCATCGCCAGATCACTGACCATTTGACGAATCAACGCCAGTTGCTGGTAATCTTTTTCCCCAAAGCAGGCAACGTCCGGCTGAACAATGTTGAACAACTTGTTGACGATCGTGGCCACGCCCCGGAAGTGACCTGGACGAGACGCCCCCTCTAGCATATGAGAGATACCAGGGACTTCAACAAAGGTCTGTTTGTCCAATCCTTGTGGATACATGACTTCTGGTGTTGGGGTGAAGACCAGTTCAACCCCTTCCGCAGTTAACTTACTCAAGTCGTCATCCAGAGTGCGCGGGTAGTTGTTCAGATCGTCTGCACGCTCGAATTGCATTGGGTTGACGAAAATACTGGCGATAACGACGTCAGCATGCTCGCGCGCTTTGCGCATCAGAGTCAGATGCCCTTCGTGCAGATTGCCCATAGTAGGGACGAACGCGATACGGCGCTGTTCACGTTTCAGCTGAGCAATTTGCTCTCTTAACTCTGCGATATCAGCAAAAGTTTGCATGATTCCCCCTAAGCAATCGTATGAGCGTCATCAGGGAAGGTGTCACTTTCCACATCTGAAATATATTTAGCCACCGCTGTGCGCATGTCACCCGTCTCGGCCAGGAAGTTCTTTGAGAACTTAGGCATGTAGTTGGCAGAAATTCCAAACATATCATGCATCACCAGGATTTGACCGTCAGTGCCGTTACCGGCGCCAATGCCAATCACAGGTACATCAAGCGCTTCAGTGATGCGTTTTGCCAGTTCAGCCGGTACACACTCCAGCAGGATAATTTGTGCACCAGCCTCTTGCAGTGCGAGCGCATCGCGTACCATTTTGTCTGCGTTACGCTGATCGCGGCCTTGAACTTTATAGCCACCAAAGATATTGACACTTTGTGGCGTCAGACCAAGGTGCGCACAAACAGGAACAGCACGCTCTGTCAGCATTTTCACCGTATCAACCAACCAGTCGCTGCCTTCGAGCTTGACCATATTCGCTCCAGCACGCATCAGTATTGCCGCATTTTCACAGGCTTGCTCGGGCGTGGCGTAGCTCATGAATGGCATGTCGGCCATCAGTAGGCAGTTTGGGCTGCCTGCACGCACGCTGCGCGTGTGATAGGCAATGTCTTCTACTGTAACCGGTAGCGTGTCATTGCGGCCCTGAAGTACCATGCCCAAAGAGTCTCCGACAAGCAAAACAGGCATATCCTGGCTTTCAAACAAACCGGCAAAACTCGCATCGTATGCGGTTGAAGTTGCAAACTTACGACCTTCTTGTTTCCACTTGACGAGGTCGTTGATGGTGATTTTTTTCATTTTTTGTCCTTACTTAGGGGTTGGCTAAGATTGCCAAACTCTGAGCCCATTGCGGTCCACGTTGTTTACGAGGGTTTTGAGCTCAGTCCCGTCAGGGAGTTGTAAACTTGGTGCGATTTCCAGTAGCGGATAGAGAACAAACTCTCTCTCTTTCATTCCATAGTGAGGAACGGTCAGGCGCTCGGAATCGATCACCTCATTGCCGAAAAGGATGATATCGAGATCAAGAGTTCTTGGGCCCCATCTCTCATCTTTACGGACACGCCCTTGCTCAAGCTCAATGCGCTGTGTGCAGTCAAGCAGTTCAAGTGGCGTTAATTCGGTTGAAATCTTTGCAACAGCATTGATGTAATCGGGCTGGTTCTGAGGCCCCATCGGTGTGCTGCTGTAAAGTGAAGAGCAAGCAAGAAGCTCACTCTTTGGTAATGTTTTCAGCGCTTCAATAGCAATGTTGGCCTGAGCAACCGGATCCGCCAGATTGCTGCCAATGGCGATGTAACAGATGGTCATTATTCTGCGCTCTTGCTTTTCTTGCTTTTTGACGGACGACGTCGGCGTGAGCCGGAACGAGAGCCAGAACCACCGACCTCATTGACCATCGCCTGGCGCATGTTACGACCCGCGGACTGGAAGGTTGCCCACCATTTTGCCAGCGCCGCCACTTCTCCACCTTCAATCTCCCCACGCATTTCAAGGAAGTCAAAACCGGCACGGAACTTATTCAATTCCATCAATCGGTAGGCGCGTTTACCAGAGCGTCGTGGCAGTCTGAGCTGCAATTGCCAGATTTCGCGAATCGTTGCTGTATGTCGTCGAGGTATCGCCGTCGATTTTACCTGTTCATCTAAGATGATGTTGCTGGCTTCCATGACCGCATCGTACTCAGCGAAGCCTTGTGACATCAGTTGATTGGCATGCTCCATCATCGGGTACCACAGCATTGCGGCAAACATAAAGGCAGGGTTAACACGTTTGCCTTCCTCAATACGTTCATCGGTCGCGTCCAGCACCAGGTCGAGAACCTGCTCGGAGCGAGAAGAATAATCGTCGGTGAAGTATGGCGCTATGATTGGGAACAATTGTTGGAACAAATTGTATTCGCGCAGTAGATGGTAGGTTTCCAGACCATAACCAGACTGAAGCAACTTGAGAGACTCTTCATACAAGCGAGCAGAAGGAATGTCACGCAGTAAAGGCGCGAGCTCTTCGATTGGCGCTGCGGTGTCTTCTTCAATGTCAAAATCCAGCTTGGCGGCAAAACGAACCGCACGTAACATACGGACCGGATCTTCACGATAACGTACATCAGGCTCGCCAATCAGACGAATCAGGCGATCTTCCAAATCTTCTACGCCACCAGCGTAGTCGTGGATAGAGTAGTCACCGATGTTGTAATACATGGCGTTAATCGAAAAATCACGGCGCTCGGCATCTTCATCGATCGAGCCATAGACATTGTCACGCAATAACATGCCTTCTTTGCTCTGCTGAGAGACGTTTTTTTCCTGCTCTTGGTGATGACCACGAAACGTCGCTACTTCGATAATGTCGCGCCCAAACATAATGTGCGCGAGGCGAAAGCGTCGACCAATCAATCGACAATTTCTGAATAGCTTTTTAATTTGCTCTGGCGTCGCGTTAGTTGCTATATCGAAATCTTTAGGTTGTTCTCCAAGCAGCAGATCACGCACGCCGCCGCCAACTAGGTACGCGTCAAAGCCTGCGCCATTGAGTCGGTACAGTACTTTTAACGCATTATCGCTGATCTGCTTGCGTGAGATGTTGTGTTCTTCCCGTGTATAGACTTGTAATGAAATATCATCATATACATGGTGAACGCTTTGGGAGTTTTCTTTTATATTCATAATATTAAAGCAATTTAGGTTCGCGAAATCGCGCAATTCTGGCGCGATTTTTGTGCCTGACGCATGAAATTTGCCGCTTATGATAGCTTAGAGAGCATCATTTGAGAATGGCGGCTTGATTTTGAGCTCATCCGGTAACTGTAAAAGGTGCCAGTTTTCAACCCCCCATTGAACAATAGATTCAATATCTGCATTGAGTATGCTGTCATCGATGGTGAAGCCGAGAAAACGCATGGCATTGAGTAATGTGGGTCTTGGATTGGATAAATCAATGGCGGTAGCATGATTTTGTTTGGATAGTTTGTTGCCACTGTCGTCTATCGCCAGCGGTAAGTGAAGATAACGCAGGGGTTTATGCCCCAGCGTTTTATACAAGCTAATCTGTCGCCCAGTGGGTTCAATAAGATCCGCGCCACGTACCACTTCAGTGACGCCCTGATAAATATCGTCGAGGACCACCGCCAGGTTGTAGGCAAATAGTCCATCACGGCGTTTGATAATGAAATCTTCTTTGGCCAGAGCCTCAGGGATCGTTAGCGTCCCATAACGTTGGTCGGTAAATGACTCAATAGGGTGCTGCATCGTCAGACGAACGGCACACTGGCTGGCGTCCTTGAGTTGTTTTTGTCTGCAGGTACCGAGATAAAAACCACCGTCAGCCTTGATCTGTTTTCGGGTGCATTCGCACAGGTAGGCGTGGCCATCAATGAGCCACTGATCTATTTGATCCTGATAAGCGTCCAGGCGATGGCTTTGGTATAAAACCTTGTCATCCCAGTGCAGCTGGTATGTTTCGAGGGCTTTTAAGATCAGTGAGCTGGCACCTTCTACCTCGCGAGGGGGATCGATATCTTCGATTCTGACCAGCCATTTGCCGGCATGACTTTTTGCCTGAAAATAACTTCCCAGTGCTGCCACCAGAGAACCAAAATGAAGTGGGCCCGATGGAGAGGGCGCGAATCGACCAATGTACATAGTGTTCTATATCGTGTGAATTCTTCGATCAAAAAAGGGAGCGTTTGCTCCCTTTTTTTCCGCTTGTTAGCCTTGCATCTGTCTTTCTTTGATTTCTGCAAGTGTCTTACAGTCGATACATAAGTCTGCTGTAGGACGTGCTTCCAGTCGGCGTATGCCGATTTCGATGCCACAAGATTCGCAGAAGCCAAAATCATCTTCTTCGATCTTGTTCAGCGTCTTCTCGATCTTCTTGATCAGACGACGCTCACGGTCACGGTTACGCAGTTCAAGGCTGAACTCTTCTTCTTGCGAAGCTCGGTCAACGGGATCAGGGAAATTAGCTGCTTCGTCTTGCATGTGGTGCACAGTTCGATCAACTTCTTCCCTAAGTTGGTTGCGCCAAGCGCTCAAAATTTTTGTAAAGTGATCCAACTGAGCTTGTGACATGTACTCTTCACCAGCTTTTTCCTGGTATGGATCAACACCAGCAATGGCTAGGATGCCTAGCGCTTTTTTCTTTGATTCTGGCATGCAGCATCTCCTACTTACACCTAGTCAACTGTGCAAACAGTTGATTTTAAGGCGGGTATCTATAGCAAAAAGAAATGCTTGAGGCAAACACTGTTTGTTAAACTTGTTATCAATGTCGAAGTGACATCACTTTTGATTGAAGTCTACACGTGATAACAGCCGAACTTCATTGTCAGAAAATTCTGCTTTGTAACAAATAATTTCTACCCCGGCTTCCCTTGCTTGTTTCAGTAATAGTGAATATTTCGCATCTATATGGTGTGCCGCAGACACCTTTTCAATCCCTGAATGCAAAACAGCAAAAAATAATACGGCTCTGCGCCCTGATTGCACCATTTCTGTGAGCTCACGCAGGTGCTTCTGACCCCTTGTTGTCTGGGCATCCGGAAAATAACCTTGCCCAGAGTTCAGGTCATCCAGCAGTGTGACACTTTTTACTTCAATGTAGCAATCTTCTCGATCACTATCTTGTAATAAAATGTCGATTCTGCTGTTTTCTTGACCGTATTTCACTTCGGTACGCAGGGTTTGGTAACCTGAAAGCTCGGAAATGACCTCGTTGTTGATGGCTTCCACTACTAAAGTATTGGCTCTGGCTGTATTTACGCAAATTGAATGTCCCGCTGCGGTCTGTGTGAGCTCCCAGCTATGCGGATATTTTCTCTTCGCATTGTCAGATGTGGAGTACCACACCGTTACTCCTGCTTCGGCACAACCGGTCATCGCCCCCGTATTGGCACAATGAATGGTAAGCTGTTGCTTGTCCGCCAGTGTGATGTCAGCAAGAAAGCGCTTATAACGTTTGATTAACTTTCCCTGCTTTAACGGTGGATCAAAGTGCATTTTGAGTCCATTTTTCTTAGAATAAGTGCCTCCATTACAACATAAGGTTACGGCGTTGTCACAGCTCCCAATTGAAGAAGTATTACCCTCTCTGCTTGTCGCGATATCTGAGTCAAATCAGGTGATTTTAAAAGCAGCTACGGGGGCTGGTAAGTCCACGCACTTTCCTGCGAAACTGATGGAAAGTGGCGCTGTCTCAGGCAAAATTATCATGCTTGAACCGCGTCGAATCGCCGCGCGCAATATTGCGATGTACATTGCCTCACAATGTGGTGAGTCTGTGGGCGACCGTGTGGGCTATCGGGTACGCGGCGAATCCAAGGTCAGCAGTCGAACACAGCTGGAGATCGTCACCGAAGGTATTCTTACTCGTATGTTGCAGGAAGATCCCGAACTGACCGGTGTCGGTGCTCTGATTTTTGATGAATTTCATGAACGTAGCCTGCATGCAGACACAGCCCTTGCTTTCGCACTTGAGAGTCAGGAAGCGTTGCGTGACGATCTGAAACTTATCGTCATGTCAGCGACGCTGGATGCCAATGATTTGACCAAAGTACTGCCAAATGCTCATTTCATTGAGTCTCAGGGGCGATCTTATCCGGTCGATGTACGATACGAGCCTATGTTACCAAGCGATAATCTGCCTTTGTTTATGGCAAAACAGATAGAGCGGTTATTGACGCGTGAAACCGGGTCTCTGTTGGCGTTTTTGCCCGGAGCCGGAGCGATTCTTCGGGTTGCCGAGTTGTTGCAGCAAAGCGAAGTGGATGCTCAAATTTGTCTCTTGTATGGGCAGTTGGATTTTAAAGCTCAGCAGATGGCCATTCAGCCAGCGAAAGCAGGACAACGAAAGGTTGTTCTGGCCACCAATATCGCGGAAACGTCGCTGACGATAGAGGGGATTCGTCTGGTGGTGGATTCTGGGCTCGAGAATCAGTCTCGATTTGATCTCAAAACAGGGGTATCTCGTCTGGAGCAGGGACGGATCGCCCAGTCCTCGGCCATTCAGCGTGCCGGACGGGCAGGACGTATAGAGCCGGGACTTTGCGTGCGTCTGTACAGTGAGAGTCAGTTTAACCAGCAACCCGAGCAAGGCACTCCTGAAATTCTACGCAGTGACTTAGCGGCACTGCAAATCGAGCTAATTCGCTGGGGGTGTCATGATGTCAGTGATCTCGCCTGGGTTGATGCTCCCAAAACGACGCACTTACAGCAGGCGAAAGCACTGCTCAACCGACTACAACTGATTGATGATCAGAGCAGGCTGACGCCGTTTGGACTCCAGGTCCATCGTTTAGGAGTCGAACCCAGACTGGCAAGTATGTTGTTGCAATCACAGGCACAAGGGTCTGAAGTGTTGAACACAGCGCTGGCAGTGTGTGCGCTGATTGAGGAGCCCGAGCGCAATGAGCTGGATCTGCGTTTGTCACTTCATCGCTGGCAACAGGGCAGTCACAGCCGTAAAGGGGCATTGTCTCAACGGGCGCAATCGCTGGCAAACAGACTAGAGCATCGCTTTCGGTTAACCCGGGTGGAGGAATCTTTACTTGGAATTGTCGCAGCGTTTGCTTATCCGGATAGAATAGCGTCCACTCGCAGTGTGAGCTCAGGACAATACCTCCTGGCTAACGGTCACGGAGCAACGGTTAACGATCAGCAAAAGTTAGCCGATGAGCCTTTCTTGACGATCGTCGATTTGATGCGTACTGGTCAGGGTAGTAGTCAGGTATTTAAGGCACTGCCGCTTGATATTAGCTTATTGCCAACATTCAATGACGCCGTGATTGAGCAGCAGCACGTGGTCGAGTGGGACGATAATAAGGGACGACTCATCGCCAGTGAACAGACTCGGATAGGAGCGATCGTATTACAGAGCCGGGAAGTTCCTGTTCCTGCGGACGCGGATGTGGGGATGGCATTAATCGGTTATGTGCAGCGTCGCGGCCTGTCTGCACTTAACTGGACTCAGGCTGCCGAAGAGCTAGCCCAGCGAGTGGAGTGTGCACGATGTTGGTTACCCGAAGAAAATTGGCCAGCCATGTCCGAAACCGAGTTGCTTGCCGAGTTAGAAACTTGGCTACTGCCTTATATGCATGGTATCAGCACAGCCAAACAGCTGCAGAAACTGGATATATTTGGCGCACTGCAGGCTTATTTGGGCTGGGATAAACAACAGCAGTTGGACGAATGGTTGCCGACGCATCTGGTGGTGGCCTCCGGTGGGCGTAAGAAGATCCGTTATCAGGTCGGGGAAGCACCGATGCTGTCAGTAAAACTGCAGGAAATGTTTGGCGAGAAAACCTCCCCCACCATAGCTCGCGGTACTCAGGCGATTGTTCTGGAGTTACTATCTCCGGCGCAGCGTCCACTGCAAATTACCCGGGATCTTGCTGCATTTTGGCAAGGTGCCTACAAAGAAGTACAGAAAGAGATGAAAGGGCGTTACCCCAAGCATCCCTGGCCTGACGACCCGATGAATCATCAGGCAACGAGCAAAACCAAAAGACAATTGAATTCATGACAGTGATAAAAAAGTTGGCATCGAGTGGTAAAAAGCCAACAACGAGAAAGACAGCCACAAAGCAAACCAGCAAGTCCCGAGCGACGGCAGGTAAGGCGAAACGTAAACCTGCACGCAAGAAACAGCCGAAAGGCGCCTGGCGCAAGAGGCTTTTCTCTATTGGCTGGAAACTGGCACTGGTCGGCATCATTGCCGTTGGGGCGGTAGGGTATTACCTCGATCAGGTGGTGAAAGAACGATTTGAAGGTAACTTGTTTGAGCTGCCCACTGTAGTCTATGCCAGAGTCCTGAACTTATCAGTGGGTGACCGTATCTCCATTGCACAGTTGCGTAATGAACTCGATGTTCTCAGCTACCGAAAAGTGGCTCAGCCACGCCAGCCGGGTGAGTACTCTGCGTCATCGACTAAAATCGAGCTGATTCGAAGACCATTTGAATTTGCTGACGGGCCAGAACCGGATCGCCATGTGATGCTTTACTTTAACGATGGAGCTTTGACGCGCATACAGTCACTGGACAAGGATGGCGACCTTGGTTTCTTGCGAATCGAACCTAAGATGCTGGGCATGTTAGAGAAACAGGCTGATGAGCAGCGCTTGTTCCTAAGACGTGACCAGTTTCCGGAAGTGATGATCGATGCCCTGCTGGCCACTGAAGACAGAGATTTCTATCAGCATGATGGTGTTTCTCCTACGGCCATCGCCCGCGCGTTCTTTGCCAATATGCGTGCCGGACGTACTGTGCAGGGCGGCAGTACCTTGACTCAGCAGTTAGCCAAGAACCTGTTTTTGACCAGTGACCGAACTTTGTGGCGCAAAATTCGCGAAGTATACATCGCATTGATCCTTGATTACCGCTATAGCAAAGACGAAATTCTCGAAGCTTATCTGAATGAGGTTTATCTGGGGCAGAGTCGCGGAGAGGCGATTCATGGCTTTGGACTGGCTTCTCGACTCTATTTTGGTCAACCTTTGCAAGAGCTGCGTATCGATCAGTTAGCGATGCTGGTAGGCATGGTGAAGGGGCCTTCCTATTACAACCCGATCCGGCATCCGGAGCGAGCGAAACAACGTCGTGACTTGGTGCTTCGTCTGATGATGGATCAGGGGATGTTGACGGGACGAGAATTTGAGATGGCAGCATCACGCAATCTCGATTTGCAGGATAAGCCGCAAATTGCCAGTCGACAGCCCGCTTATTTTCAGCAACTGAAGCGAGAAATCAGCACTAAGGTTGGCGACAAGATCAGCGGTGGTAAAGGTATTCGTATCTACACCTCTCTCGATCCTGTGTCTCAGGATAAACTGGAGAAGGCGATTGCCAAACGCCTTCCACAACTGGAGAAAACGTCTGGAAAAGGCTTAGAGGCTGCCGCTGTGGCCGTTGACAGAACCACGGGAGAAATACGCGCACTGGTAGGCGGTAAGCGTACGGGTTACAGCGGCTTTAACCGAGCTCTGAATGCCAGCCGTCCAATCGGCTCTCTGGTTAAGCCAGCAGTGTATCTAACTGCACTGGAACAGCCTCAGAGCTACGACTTGGCCACTACCCTGAACGACAATCCAGTCAAGCTAAAAGGCAGTAAGGGCAATATATGGGAGCCAAGAAACTATGATCGTAAGTTTCGTGGGGATGTCCCTCTTTATGAAGCGTTAGCCCGTTCTCTGAACGTGCCGACCGTGCGACTCGGTATGTCACTGGGGATAAGTACCGTGTCAAAAACGCTGGTGGAACTGGGGGTGGACGCCAATGAAATTAAGCCACTGCCTTCGATGTTTCTGGGTTCGTTGTCATTGACGCCTTATCAGGTGGCTCAGATGTTCCAGACCATCGCCAACTCAGGACGGCAGGCAGAGCTGTCAACCTTGCGTTCCGTGGTGACGGTAGATGGCGATATCCTGTACCGCTCACTACCAAAATCTAGCCAAAAAGTGCCCGAGCAAGCGGCGTGGCTGACCACTTATGCGATGAAAAAGGGCGTGGCAGAAGGGACGGGACGATTCCTCAATAGTCAATTCCCTCATGCTGCGCTGGCTGGGAAAACCGGTACCAGTAACGATACTCGCGACAGCTGGTTTGTTGGTGTGGATGGCCGTGAGGTGACCACTATTTGGGTTGGCCGCGATGACAACAAATCCACGAAGCTTACTGGCTCCAGTGGTGCACTGCGTGTGTACTCTGATTATCTGAAAGCACGTATTCCAGAGCAGTTGGTGCTGCCCTGGCCAAAAGAAATCAGCATGATCGGTTTTTCTAAAACCCGTCAGGGTGCACTGGAACTGGATTGCGGTAATCAGTTTGAGCTGCCGGTATGGGATCAGGATGGTAGCATGAAAGCGTCGTGTGAGAATCAGCCCAAGCAGTGGATAAAAAACCTGTTCAACTGGTAGTTTTTTCGCCAAGAGCTGCCGACAATCTTGCAGGCACCAGCAGGTTAAAGTTAATGTTAAATAACAAGAGAAATCGCTAATTTACTGATATATTTAATTAACCATAACGAAAAGCGCTTTTAGGGATGAATGTGAAACGCCTGACTCTGTGGCTATTAGCCGTGACTTTCCTGACCTGCAGTGGGACCGTGCTCGCAACTGATTCTGTCGATGGCAATGATGACCATAAAGACAGGCCGAAAATTGGCCTGGTGTTAGCGGGTGGCGGTGCCAAGGGGGCCGCACATATTGGTGTGCTAAAAGCGCTGGAAGAGATGCAGATCCCGGTCGACATTATTACCGGGACCAGCATGGGGGCTTATGTCGGTGGTCTCTACGCGACCGGGATGAGCGCCGATGAGATCGACAGCTTCATCTACTCGGTGGATTGGAACAACGGCTACCGGGACAGAGTCAGCCGCAGTCAGCGCCGAGTGCGCGATAAAGAGGCCGAAGACCGCTATCAAATTCGCACTGACATCGGCCTGCACTTCGGCTCCATAGAAGCGCCCAAAGGGGTGGTGCAAGGGCAGAGCATGCTGCGTATTTTGCGCAAAACCAGCGGCAACCTGCCTCAGTTTGAAACATTCGATGATCTGGCTATTCCTTACCGTTCAGTCGCGACCGATATCCTTAAACTGGAACCTGTGGTTCTTGATAAAGGCTATCTGGTTGACGCCATGATGGCCAGTATGTCGGTGCCCGGTGCGTTGCCTCCCTATGAACTTGATGGCTATCTGCTGGTGGATGGGGGTGTCACCAATAACATGCCCGTAGAGCTCGCCAAACAGATGGGGGCTGATATTATCATTGCGGTTGATATCAGCAGCGATTACAAAGACCGCGAAGATTTTAGCAGTTTCTTCTCAGTCGGAGAGCAGTTGTCTAATTATCTGGTTCGTCGTAGCACGGAAGAGCAAATGCAGGCGCTAGAGGAACAGGATATATACCTCAATCCTGAAGTCGGGCAAATTTCGACGACGGACTTTTCTTCAATGCCCCAAGCTTATCAATTGGGGTATGACGTCGCCTATAGGAATTTACAACAACTCAGTGTACTCACTGTCTCAGGCGCTCAGTACCAGCAATACATCGATGAAAAACAGCAGGCACGTAAAAACCTGGTGTACGGCGATGAGAACGTCATCGACCACATCGTCATCAATAACGAAAGTCATTACAGTGATGAGCTGATTACTAAGCGACTGGGTCTGGAAGCGGGCCAAGCGCTGAAAACAGAGGAAATCGAACAGAGCATTGAAGAGTTGTATGCTCTGGATCGGTTTGAGCTGATTACCTACCACTACAAGACCGATGAGAACGGTGCAACGGTACTGGAGCTGGATGTCAGAGAGAAGTCCTGGGGACCCAACTACATGGACTTCCGGTTCTTCCTTGAGGAAGACTTCAATGCGAACAGTTTTTACTCGATTGGCGTTACCACCAACTTTACCGACCTCAATGACCGTGGTGCGGAGTTGAGACTGAATGCCGATTTTGGTACCGACAAGCGGGTGGAAGCGGAGCTCTATTCTCCATTTATGTTGAATCAGGATTTTTTTCTGCTCGCCGGAGCCAAGTATCACAGTGATCGTCGCAACGTTTTGTGTCAAATCAACCAGAGCGAAACCGGGTGTGTAGAGCCAGCGTTAACTGGTAAGGCAGACTTTGTGCCGGTGAGTTACCGTGAATGGGAGGGGGAACTGGCTCTGGGATACCACGCGACCTTATGGCAGGAGTTTAAGCTGGGCGCACGCTATACCACGGGTGAGTCTTATGTATCGCCATTGCAATCCGCGGGTAAGTTTGAGTTCGACAGGAAAGGATTCTTTGCCAATTACAAACTGGATACGCTGGATGATTTCAGTTTACCGACCAAAGGCTGGTATGTGGATCTGGAGTACGTATACTCCCGTGACAGCGGTGACCAAACGGTGAGTGACCAGCCCTCAGGTTTTTCAGACAATGCCTATGAGATATCAGTAAAAACCAAGTACGTACGAACCTTCGCTCGCAATACCCTGGTAGGGTCGTTTGATTATGGCATGATTGAAACTGAAAACGACTCGTTACCGGTGAACCCGAGAGAGCTCGGTGGCTTTCTTAACCTGTCCGGTATTCCCCGAAATAGTCTGATAGGCCAAAATAAACTCTATGGCAGTTTGGTGTATCGCTACCGCTGGTTTGATAACGACTTTGGTATGTTCCAGTCTCCGGTCTATCTGGGCGCTTCAGCTGAGTATGGTGGTGTATGGGATGGTGACAAGAATGTATCAAATGCGCCGCTGTTTTTGGCGGGGTCGGTGTTTGCCGGAATTGATTCGCCCGTAGGGCCCATCATGCTATCGTATGGACGAGTAGAAACCGGACTCAACTCGTTCTACTTAATCATTGGTGCCGACTATTAACACTGGTATCACTCATAGTTATATTGAATATAGATATTTAAAATGAAGGGGCAGTTTGCGCTGACTTGTTGCGACTTTAGTTGGAAATCGTTGATTTTTACTTAAACTTGCAATGTTGGTCAAAATGATAAGATTTTAATCTAACGTTAAATTTGCTATTCTTCGCCCCACAGTTTGGCCTCTCTGGCGCTGCTGATTCAATTATTGATGACGACATATGGCAATGGAGAGCCAAGTTTCCAAGGATGTCCACTCCTAATTCTAATTATTAAGGAGGGACCGCAATGAGAGGAAAAAAGTCGTGCTTGAAGCCTACCGTAAACACGTCGAAGAGCGTGCTGCCGAAGGAGTTGTCCCAAGACCTCTAGACGCTGAGCAAGTTGCTGGACTTGTTGAGTTACTGAAAAATCCACCTCAGGGTGAAGAAGAGTTCATCCTTGACCTCCTAGAGAACCGTATCCCACCTGGCGTAGACGAAGCTGCTTATGTTAAAGCGGGTTTCCTAACGGCTGTGACTAAAGGCGATGTGACGTCTCCGCTGGTCAGCCGTGAAAAAGCAGCTGAACTACTTGGCACCATGCAAGGCGGTTATAACATTGAATCACTGATCGCACTGCTTGACGATGCTGAGCTTGCGCCGATCGCGGTTAAAGCCCTATCACACACTTTGCTGATGTTTGATGCATTCTATGACGTGGAAGAAAAAGCCAAAGCAGGCAATGCCTATGCAAAGCAGGTTCTGACGTCCTGGGCTGAAGCTGAGTGGTTCTTGTCAAAACCTGAACTACAACAAAAAATCACTCTTACCGTGTTCAAAGTAACGGGTGAGACCAATACCGATGACCTGTCTCCAGCACCGGACGCATGGTCTCGTCCTGATATTCCGGTTCACGCTCTGGCGATGCTGAAAAATGCTCGTGATGGCATTGACCCTGACCAGCCTGGCTCAATTGGCCCTATCAAACAGATCGAAGCACTGAAAGAGCAAGGTCATCAACTGGTTTATGTGGGTGATGTTGTTGGTACCGGTTCATCGCGTAAATCGGCAACCAACTCCGTGCTGTGGTTCATGGGTGATGACATCCCGAATGTACCGAACAAGCGCGCGGGTGGTTATGTGCTAGGTGGTAAGATTGCACCTATCTTCTTTAACACAATGGAAGATGCTGGCGCACTGCCAATCGAAGTGGATGTGACAAAGCTGAATATGGGTGACGTGATTGACGTTTATCCGTATGAAGGCAAAGTGTGCAACCATGAAACTGGTGAAACTCTGGCTGAGTTTGCACTAAAAACAGACGTACTGATTGATGAAGTTCGCGCAGGTGGTCGTATTCCACTTATCATTGGTCGTGGTCTAACAGACCGTGCTCGCCAATCTCTAGGACTTGAACCATCAGAAGTCTTCCGCCGTCCAGTAGCCGTTGAAGAGTCAGATGCAGGCTATACACTGGCTCAGAAGATGGTGGGTAAAGCATGTGGTGTTGAAGGTGTTCGTCCGGGCACTTATTGTGAGCCTAAGATGACGACGGTTGGTTCGCAAGATACCACAGGACCAATGACACGTGATGAGCTAAAAGACTTAGCATGTCTGGGCTTCTCAGCCGATCTAGTGATGCAGTCATTCTGCCACACCTCCGCGTATCCAAAACCAGTGGATGTGAACACTCACCATACATTACCTGATTTCATCATGAACCGTGCAGGTGTTTCACTGCGCCCAGGTGATGGTGTTATTCACTCTTGGTTAAACCGTATGCTTCTGCCTGATACTGTTGGTACCGGTGGTGACTCACATACTCGTTTCCCTCTCGGTATTTCTTTCCCTGCTGGTTCTGGTCTTGTCGCGTTTGCTGCGGCAACAGGTGTTATGCCTCTTGATATGCCGGAATCTATCCTTGTACGCTTTAAAGGTGAAATGCAGCCGGGTATCACGCTCCGTGATCTGGTTCATGCGATTCCTTACTATGCGATTCAGCAAGGTCTGTTGACGGTAGAGAAAGCGGGTAAGATCAACGAGTTCTCTGGTCGTATCCTAGAGATTGAAGGTGTTGAGCACCTGACGGTTGAGCAAGCATTCGAACTTTCTGATGCTTCGGCTGAACGTAGTGCTGCGGGTTGTACCGTTAAACTGTCTCAAGAGTCTATCGAAGAGTATCTGAACTCAAACATCACTATGCTTAAGTGGATGATTTCAGAAGGCTATGGTGACCGTCGTACTATTGAGCGTCGTATTATTGCGATGCAAGAGTGGTTGGCTAACCCAGAACTGATGCAAGCGGATAGCGATGCAGAATACGCACATGTTATCGAGATTGACCTTGCTGACGTGACACAGCCAATCCTTTGTGCACCAAATGACCCAGATGATGCTCGTCTACTTTCTGACGTTCAGGGGACAGAAATCAACGAAGTATTCATTGGTTCTTGTATGACTAACATTGGTCACTTCCGTGCCGCAGGTAAGTTGCTTGAGAAGTACAATGGTCAGCTTGATACTCGTCTATGGATTGCTCCCCCAACGAAAATGGACCGTGACCAGCTAACAGAAGAAGGCTACTACGGTATCTTTGGTCGCGCTGGGGTTCGCATCGAAACACCGGGATGCTCATTGTGTATGGGTAACCAGGCACGTGTAGCTGACGAAGCGACGGTAATGTCTACGTCAACGCGTAACTTCCCTAACCGTCTGGGTACGGGTGCTAATGTGTACCTGGCGTCTGCGGAATTGTCTTCAGTAGGTGCAATCCTAGGTAAGATTCCAACCAAAGAAGAATACCTGGAGTATATGAAGCAAATTGATCCAACGGCAGCAGATACATACCGCTACCTGAACTTCCACCGTATGGGGCAGTACACAGAGAAAGCGGATACGGTGATTTTCCAAGAGCCAGCATAATAGTTTGCTCAGGAAAGTACTGAACAAAAAACGGCCACTTCAGTGGCCGTTTTTTATTATTGTCATACGGGTAGCAGCGACGAGTTTACTGAGTCAGCAGTTTCTGCAGTTTATCCCGTACCGCGATAATGTGGTCGCGTTCCGGACCTTGGCGCTGACAGTGGTCCAGTATGTAGTCAATGGAGCTGAGAACGGTTCGCCATCTCGGGGTTTTTGGCAGCGTTTCAATGCGTAGGTATTTGTCCAGTGTACGAGTTTGTAGCGTGCTTCGATCCAAATAGACACGCCACAAGCCGCTTTGCTCGGCAAAAGCAAACTTAGTTTGACCGGTGACGCTTTCCCAGTAGTCTAACGAGCTGGTCATGGTCTCGACCAATAACTCGCGCATCATTTCTGGGCGTGACTTTTCCTCATCCGCCGCTTTATCAGCCAGACGAGTAAACTCCCCGCCCAGCTCTTTAAGTTCCTGAAGTTTGGCTTTGTCGCCTTCAATGGCATAGGTTGACAGGGCATCAATTGCCGCTTCCAGGTTTTTGACTCGCGTCGCATCCAGAGACTGGCCTTGCTCAAAAATATAAATGCTCTTGAGTCCAGAGCTTTCAGGGAGAGTCAGGACATCCGCGTTGATGTGCTGCCGGACATCGTCGACGAAGACATCTATGTCACCGCAGTAATGCTCTTGTGATAAGTGGATAAATTTGGGACCAATCAACTCTTCGACATTGGAGCGTTTCAGTTGTTCTACACTGCGCCGGAACAGTCGGGCCGCACTCTGGTTAGCAAACTGCACCTTTAGGTCGTCACGTATGCAGACGATCGCCTCTGGGGCGCTATCCAGTTGCTCGATCAATCGTCCCTGAGTTTCCAGCAAACTGGCTTCAACTAAGGCACGTTGCTTGATTTCATACTTGAGTGACTGATTTTCTGCTCGCCTCTGCTCAGCTTTGCTAGCCTGCAGGTGAGCAGCGATACGCGCCGCGAGTTCAGGCTTACTGAACGGCTTCGCCAAATAGTCGTTTGCACCGAGTTCAAAACCACGCACCCGGTCCTCTGACTGATTTAACGCAGTGAGCATAATGATCGGCAATTGGGCATGATCGTACTGTTCACGTATGGTCTCGCAGACTTCAAAGCCGCTCATTCCCGGCATCATGATGTCCAGTAGTAATAAATCTGGCTTTTGTTGTTCGATCAGCGTCAGGGTCTCTAAGCCATCTTTCGCCAAGACAACCTGATACCCTTCAAGGCGTAAAAAGCTCTCGAGAATACGCAGGTTCACCGGTTCATCATCGGCCACAAGCAGCACCGGACCGTCGGGATTCTCTGGCAGCACTTCTTCCTCTTCCAGATTGAGTTCAGAGGGCTCAGCAACATGGTAATGGCTGCGGTGAGCAAGATGTGACATCTGCTCTATCTCGTCTTGTGTTGCCAGCGGTAAGGTAAAGCTGAACGTTGTACCAACATGGGGCTGACTACTCACATACAGTGAGCCGCCCATCAATTCAATCAGTTGCCGGCTGATGGACAATCCCAGGCCTGCCCCCTGACGATAATGACTAGAGTCGTGACCCGCTTGCACCAGAGGCTCAAAGATGTGCTCAAGTTGTTGCGCCGGGATACCCTGACCTGTGTCAACGACCTGCACCCGAATGTGGTCTTCCATGGCCGTTGCAGACAGAACAATCTTACCTTCGTTGGTGTACTTGATGGCATTGCCAACCAGATTGTACAGCACCTGCTCCAGGCGTTGGGGATCGGCAGAGACATACGGTAGAGGCTCGAGTACCTGATTAATAATACGGATTTTTTTGTCGCCAAGCAGGTGATGGGACAGTTCCAGTACCAGTTGGGTAGAACTGGTCAGACTCAGAGCTGAGCGTTCGATATCCAGATTGCCGTAGCGCATCTTATGGTAATCGAGCAGGTCATCGACCAGACTGGCCAGTCGTTGGCCGCTGTTAACGATAATATCCAACTGATACTTATGGTTGGCTGCGATGGGGCCATTGGCACCTGAAATCATGGCTTCAGCGATGCCAATCATGCCGTGCAAAGGGGTTCTCAACTCATGGGATGTGGTTGCCAGAAACTCGTCTTTCAGTTTGTTGGCGAGCTGCAGTTCTTCATTTTGCTTTTTGATGGTAATGAGGTTCTGTTCCAACTCGTGATTCTGGCTTTTGATCAGTTCGATTTTCTCTTTGATTGAACGTCGCATACGCTCAAAACTCAGCGCCAGACGACCAATTTCATCTTTTCGATCCGCGCTGATGATTGAAGGTTCAAGATCCCCACCCGAGGCTCTCTCAGCTGCCCAGGTCAGTTTCAACAGTGGCGATGTAATAAAGTTGGAAAGGTAGTGTGAAGCAATCACCACCAGAACTATGGCGGTGAGCATGGCGAACACGAACAGGGTTTCCAGTTGATTGACACTGGCAAAGGCAATCGCTTCAGGGGTTTCGGCCACCAGAGCCCAGTGAGTGTTACTTAGCTGTACTGGTGCAAAGGCGGCAAAGTAGTCTTCCCCGAGTGCATTTTTATAGCTTCCCACCAGGGTCAGTCCGGACAGAGCTTGTGAAATGACCTTATCACTTTGTTCGATACTCTGCGCCGTCAGACCTAATATTTTTGGCGAGTGATCACTGCCGACTAACAGCAATTCTATGTCTTCAGGTTTGCCGTCGGTGATCAACTGAGTGATGCCTTTGATCGGCAGGCGGAACATGGCGTAGCTGTGTAAATAGCCCTGCTGGATGATGGGTGCCCCAAGCCAGGCATATTGCTGCTCATCCTGAATCGCAAAATCAGAAACAATGACAGGGGTATATTCTTCGTTTTCTTCACGTTTTTGAGTGACTTCTGACTTAAGCTGAGCAAAGGCTTCTCCCAGGATCTGGGTGGAGAACGTCCCGTTTTCCAGATTGGTACCGTAGTAACCGTGTTTATATACCGAATAGGTCACGTTGCCAGCAAGATCGACAAGGATAATGTCATCAAAATCGGAACGCTTGATGTGCTCCATAAACGCACGGTGATAACGTTTGTGAAGCAGGCGGTAGCGTTCACTGCCCACGTAACTGCTTGAGTCGGGAAGAATGGCGGTTTTAACCTGATTGCCAGAGCCAAGAATGTAGCGCTCCTGAGCGTGTTGCCTCGCTTGTTCTATATCATCGCCGAGTCGCTGAAAGGCATTGACCAGACCATAGAATCGGCCACCGCTGGCGTAGGCCAGTTCAGAACGCACAAATCCCATGACTTCCGATTCCTGCGCCTGAAAATAGTTGATCAACTGTTGCTTCTTGGTGTCTCGGATCGACACTAAGTGTGCGGTACTTTGATCACGCAAATCCTGACTATGAGCATTCAAAAAGAAAAGCGCTATTACCGTTAATGGCGTAATGCTGAGCATCAAAAAAGCCATCATCAAGGTATTTTGCAGTCGCTTGAATTTTCGTTTTCGATACAACTTGAACATGGTTATCGCTGAATTCTCGGTATGAAGAATGAAAGGGGCTGTTAACCTTGTTAATCTAAATACTTTTTTTTCTTAGGCAAGTAAGTTTGCGATAAAGCGTGTTGAGTAACACAAAAATAACGATTCTGAAGCAAAAGTGTGAAGAGTGGGGAAGTATTGAACTGGGTGTCGACTAAAAAGTGACGAATTATGAGCGACTTGAACTGAGTGCGATTCAAGTCGCTTTCGCAGAAGTTAACTTATTTTGTTGCGTGATAAATCGCAAATTTACGATTTTTATCAAGGGTATGGCAGTGGCCAAATTGCTTTTCAATGATCGGCGGGTATTTCAGAAAGCTATTGGCAACAATGACCAGCTGACCGTCGCGAGACAGATGACGTGGCGCTTCGGACAACAGGGTTTCAGTGGCAGAGTAACTGGTATCCAGGCCGGCATGAAAAGGCGGATTACTGATGATAAAGTCAAAGTTCTGATCAATGTCCGAATACACATCGGAGGCAAACACGTTACCGGTTAGTCCGTTTGCTAACAGGGTCTGCTTACTCGATTCAATGGCAAACGCATTAATATCGCACAGGTTGAGCTCTAGATTCTGATTGTTCAGCCCCATGAAGGCACCAATGATTCCGGCACCACAGCCAAAATCGAGCACCTTACCTGATAGAGGGGGAAGATTGTTCAGTAGCAACTGACTGCCACCATCGAATTCACCATGACTGAACACCCCGGGCAGACTTTTTACGATCAGTTTCAGTCCGTTCAGCTCGACGTCATAGGTTTTAAACCAGTTTTGTAGTGTAAATTGTTCAGGTGCGCTGTGGCATACGCCCCAGTAAAATGAACAGCGACGTGCAGAGTCATATTTGTTAATAGGGCCATAGCCAGAGAACATCTTCTCGATACTTTTGACGCCAGAGCGATTTTCGCCAACGACGACAATTTCAGTCTCGTTACCAAGGCGGGCCAGCGCCATTTCCAATAGCATCTGTGCTTCGGCTTTGGCCTTTGGCCAATACATGAGGATCATGTTGGCATCGATCGTTTCAGGCAGTTCTGCACCAAACAGCGTGGTGATCTTATCCGAACGGTTCAATTGTCGATAGCTGATGTAATTACTGGTGAACACCGTCACTTTGTCACAGTGTTTGCGTAGCTCTACCGGAAACTGATCTTCGATCTCGCCAATCACCAAAACGCGCTTCTCCGCGAAATATTCCAGTTGCCTTTCGGCGATTTGGCTAGGGGCGATATAAGATGCCATGACAAGTGATCTCTTGATAGTAATTAAGGGAGGCGATTCTCTCACAAAGCCCTCCCTGAAAAAAGCTCTCTAGCTATTATCCTGACCGTCTAAGAAGTCCTTAAACTCTTCCTCGTACATATTGAACAGCACCATAGTGATGGCAAAAATCAATGGACCGTAGATCAGACCAATTAATCCAAACAGGTGAATCCCCCCCAGTAACGAGAAGAAGATCATCAGCGTATTCATACCGGCACTGCCCTGCATCAACAAAGGACGCAGTACGTTGTCAATGGAACCTACCACGGCGATACTCCAGATTGCCAGAAACAGTCCCCATCCCGTTTGACCAGTGATTAACAAGTAGGCCGTGGCCGGAATCCAGATCAACGCGGTTCCAACCACAGGAATAAATGAAGCAAAGCCCATCATGGTGCCCCAGAATAGCCCTGGGAAACCCGCTAACCACATGCCAAATCCACCCGCAGCACCTTGTGCGATCGCGGTGAGAAATGATCCCATGACGGCAGACTTTGAGACTTTTTCAATTTCCCCTAGCAAGCGATCTTCCTGGCTACGTGATAACGGCAGGATATGACGGATTGCTGCGATGATTTTGTCGTGATCGCGCAGTAAAAAGAACAAGACAAACAGCATGAGGAAGAAGTTCATCAGGAAGTTGGTCGCATCACCGAGAATTTTGGCACTCATTGCGACCAGGTTTGATCCCAGAGAAGTAGCGAACTCGGCCGCTTTTTGCGCGATGTCCTGTGGATCGATGGCATCAAAAGGCAAGTAGTCGTTGATAAAAGCGAGGCCTGCTTTGACCCAGGGGTGGCCAATCACCTCTTGAATCCCGCCCCCGGTGACCCACTGATACATGTTCTGCGAGAACACAGAGCCTTGCTGAACGATGGCGCTGAAAACCAACAGCAGTGGCATGACAATAATAAACGTCAACACGATACAGGAGAGCAATGAAACGATGTTTTTGTGTTTCGGCAGCTTGTGTTCAATCCAGTCGTGAATAGGAAACATCAATAGCGATAGAATAAACGCCATCACAATGGAATTAATATACGGCTCGACCAGGAGATAGCAGGCAAACGCCGCGAATAGCAGAGCCGCAATTAACACCCAGTGACTCGCGCTAACGTTCATTTTATTTTTCACTACGTTTCCTTATCCCCCTGATAGCAGGAGTTCAATTTTAGAAATCAGACAAATGCCTACAGACATAGGCAGTAGTGGTCATATAATGGACGCAAAATGTTGAGTTATCAATGTAAAATACCGTTCATTGACCCGTATGAAGGAGGGGATTATGGGCTGTTGTAACAACGATAAACCGTGTCATTCAGAGACGCGCTCCAAGCGTTCTGTTCCACGGTTTGCGCTGACCATCGGCGTGCTGTTATTGCTGGTGGTTATTAACTGGCAGGCATGAAAAAGGGCTGATTAATTCAGCCCTTTATATCTAACTGTCACGGTAACGCGATTACGCTTCCTGAGCCAGCATAGCGAAACAGCGGTCTGCAGCTTCCAGTGTGGCTTCGATTTCTTTTGAGCCATGAGCCAGAGAGGTAAAGCTCGCTTCAAACGCCGAAGGGGCAAGATACACGCCGTGATCCAGCATTAGGTGGAAGAAGCGTTTGAAGCGTTCAATATCGCACTTCGCCACGTCTTCGTAGCAGGTGATGGTCTCTTGCTCGGTAAAGAAGAAGCCGAACATACCACCAACCTGATTGACGACCAGAGGAATGCCGTGCTTGTCGGCCAACTCTTTGAAGCCGTCAGCCAGATGTTTGGTTTTGCTTGCCAGTCGTTTCTCGTTGCCTTCTTCAGATAGCAGAGTCAGACACGCGTAACCTGCAGCCATCGCAATAGGGTTACCAGAGAGGGTACCCGCTTGATAAACCGGGCCTGTCGGCGCGATGTGTTGCATGACGTCTTTGCGGCCACCAAAAGCACCTACCGGCATACCGCCACCGATCACTTTGCCCAGCGTGGTCAAGTCTGGTTTGATGTTGTAGTAAGCTTGTGCGCCACCTTGCGCCACGCGGAAACCGGTCATGACTTCATCAAAAATGAGCAGTGCTCCCTCATCGTCACAGATTTGACGCAGACCTTCGTGGAAACCTTCAACCGGTGGAATGCAGTTCATATTGCCAGCGACAGGCTCAACGATGATACAGGCGATTTCACCTTTGTTGGCTTCAAACAAGGCTTTGACTGAGTCCAGATCGTTGAATCGAGCGGTAAGAGTATATTTGGCAAAGTCTGCAGGAACACCTGGAGAGCTTGGCTGACCCAGGGTCAGAGCGCCAGAACCTGCTTTGACTAACAGACTGTCGGCGTGGCCATGGTAGCAGCCTTCGAACTTGATGATTTTGTCACGGCCAGTGTAACCACGAGCCAGGCGAATGGCACTCATGGTCGCTTCGGTGCCGGAGCTCACCATACGCAGCTGCTCCATTGATGGCACCAGTTTGCGAACCAGTTCCGCCATATTGATTTCCATTTCGGTTGGTGCACCGAAACTCAGGCCTCGCTGTGCCGCGTCAATCACAGCATCGCGAATTACCGCATGGTTGTGACCAAGAATCATTGGCCCCCATGACCCAACGTAGTCGATGTACGCTTTACCATCAGCATCAAAAATCAAAGGACCATCGGCACGTTCGACGAAAATCGGTGAACCGCCTACGCCATTGAAGGCACGAACCGGAGAGTTAACACCACCAGGGATGGTCTGTTGCGCTTTTTCATACAGCTCTGCTGATTTGGTCATGGAAAGTTCCTCTTTGCTTGTACGGACCAAGTGTGCTGCATTGTACATCTCCGCACAGAATCTAGAAGTGTTTTGAGCACATTTTCTTATATTGATACGACTTTTGGGTACATCTTAATTAATTTGCTCTTGTCTAATACTTGAACGAAGCACTCAGGTATTAGATAATCTGGCGCAATAACTTTAGAAAACAATGTCACGTCTGACAGAAAGTCGGGCTGTAGTCTGTCATCGCAGGGGATATCTGGTCATTTTTTATAATGAGCAGGGTGTTATTTGCGATTGAGTAGCAAGAGAGGTTCCCGTGAGTGATGTAGCTATTCCATTAAACTTTTCCGAAGCAGCGGCAACGCGCGTACAAATGCTGATCGCCGAGGAAGAAAATCCAGAGCTAAAACTGCGAGTGTATATCACTGGTGGTGGTTGTAGCGGCTTCCAATACGGTTTTACTTTTGATGAAAGCGTAAACGAAGGTGACACTACCATTGAAAAATGTGGTGTGACGTTGGTGGTTGACCCGATGAGTTTACAATATCTGGTTGGCGGCACGGTCGATTATACTGAAGGCCTTGAAGGATCGCGTTTTTTCGTGGACAACCCAAATGCCACAACGACATGCGGTTGTGGGGCGTCATTCAGCGTCTAAGTCAAAATGCTTAAAAAGGCGAACCATATGTTCGCCTTTTTTGATCCCGACGTTCGGCATGGCCACACTATTAGCGACAATCATATGATTTAGGAGAGAAGTTTAGTTGTCTATTTATCCAGACTAAGTAAAGTAGTCTTAGACCGACATTAAACAGAAGGAAGTCGTTTAACGTCTGATTGCTAATCACTTTTTAGAACCAATTACCGGTATGCTTCGTAGTAGGGTTAGCAAAAAATACAATTATAAGGAAATGATTATGCCAACCACTTCATCTGGCAGCTTTTTATCAAGACGTCCCTGGCTAATTTCGCTTTTCTGCGTTGTCGCACTTTCCGTTTGGCTCGGATTGGGCGTACTGAAAGCGGAAGAGGACTCATCTCAATCCTCCAGTTCTGAAACCGTGCCGCTTGCCCGAGTGGTGTACCAAACGTTCGATGCAGAGCAGATCGAAAAGAAAATCGATCTCTATGGTCGCACAGCACCTGATAGAACCGCTAAACTTGGCGCTGAAATTGCGGGTAAGATTATCCAGCTGGATGTGCGCAAAGGCGATGCGGTAAAGGCAGGGCAAGCGATAGCTCAGATTGATAAAGGGGATCTTCAGATCCAGTTGGAGCGGGCACAAGCCATGTATAACGTGCGCTTGCAAGAGTTTAATGCTTCTAAATCCCTTAAGAGCAGGGGCTTGCAGGGCGAAGTGGCCTATTCCACAGCCGCAGCAAATCTGACCGAAGCCAAAGCAATGGTGAGTGCCGCGAAACTGGCGCTGCGTAATACGACCGTCAAAGCTCCGTTTGCGGGCATTGTGGATCACCTGTTTATTGAATTGGGGGACTTTGTGGGGGTCGGCGATCCGGTAGCGACGCTGATTGACCTCGATACCTTGGTAATAGAAGCCGATGTTAGCGAGCGCCACATACAGCAGCTGAAACTGAATCAGCCATCCAGGATTCGCTTTATCAGTGGCGATACAGTGGATGGCACTTTACGCTATATTTCCCGGGTATCTTCCGTCGCCACCAACACCTTTCCTATCGAGATTGAAGTCCCTAACCCGAATCAGCGCATACCCGCCGGTGTCAGTGCCGAGGTAGAGTTGGCACTGGATGAGCAACTGGCCATCAAGATCACTCCGGCCATGCTGGCGCTGGATGAAAGTGGCAATCTGGGCGTCAAAGTGCTCAATGAGAATCGCGTCGATTTTATTCCAATTCAACTGGTCAAAGCTGAGCAGGACGGAGTGTGGCTTACTGGCCTTGGAGAGCGAGTCGATATCATCGTGCTGGGTCAAGGTTTTGTGCGCGATGGTGACCAAGTTGAGGCAATCAGTGTTGATCAAGCGAATAAAATCGCTGAACAACAAAGCCAATAAGGAGGCCGCATGTTTGCATTAATTGATGCCGCGCTGTCTCGCGCTCGCACCATGTTGAGCTTGCTGGTGTTTATTCTGCTTGCTGGGGTTGTTACCTACAACACCATACCGAAAGAATCGAGCCCTGACATTACCATTCCCATTATTTATGTTTCGGTAGGGCATCAGGGTATTTCTCCCGGTGACAGTGAACGCTTGCTGGTGCGCCCTTTAGAAAAGGAATTGCGCTCCATTGAGGGTGTAAAAGAAATGACCGCAACGGCGTCAGAGGGACACGGTTCGGTGACACTCGAGTTCAATGTTGGCGTAGATTTGACTAAAGCGATGGCCGATGTTCGTGACGCAGTGGACTTGGCCAAGCCTAAATTACCCCAAGACAGCGATGAGCCTACAGTCAATGAAGTCACCTTTGCTTCGCAACAGCCGGTATTGTCAGTAGTACTCTACGGTACGGTCCCAGAGCGCACTATTGTGCAACTGGCAAGACAGCTGCGCGACAAACTGGAGAGTTTTCGTCAGGTGCTGGAAGTGGATATTGCTGGTGATCGAGAAGACATTGTAGAGATCGTCGTCGATCCCCTGCTTATGGAAAGTTACGGTCTGGATCAGGGCGATATCTATAACCTGATCGCACTGAATAACCGAGTCGTTGCCGCAGGGTTTGTCGATACTGGTTATGGCCGCTTCTCTGTGAAAGTACCTTCAGTTTTTAACAGCTTAAAGGATGTGCTGGAACTGCCGGTGAAGGTGGATGGTAAACAAGTGATTACGTTTGGCGATGTAGCAACAGTCAGGCGGGCATTTCGGGACCCCAACAGTTTTGCGCGTCTGGACGGACGTTCCGCTGTGGTACTCGATGTGAAAAAGCGGGCCGGTGAAAACATCATCGAGACCGTGGCTCTGGTTAAAGAAGTGATTCGTCAGGCGCAGTTGCGTGAAGAGTGGCCAAACAACCTGCAGATAAAGTTCACTAAGGATGAATCAAAAGACGTCAAGATGATGCTTAATGACCTGCAGAATAACATCTTGTCGGCCATTATTCTGGTGGTGATTGTCATCATTGCAATTCTGGGTGTTCGTACTGCATTGTTGGTGGGAATTTCCATCCCAGGCTCTTTCCTGACCGGGCTTTTGGTGCTGTCGGTATTTGGTTTAACAGTGAATATTGTGGTGCTGTTTTCATTCATCATGGCCGTCGGTATGTTGGTGGATGGGGCTATTGTTGTGACCGAGTTTGCTGATCGCAGAATGCAGGAGGGCACGCCAAGAAAAGAAGCGTATCGGGACGCCGCTAAACGTATGGCGTGGCCTATCACCGCGTCAACGGCGACGACATTAGCGGCATTTGCACCGCTGTTGTTCTGGCCTGATATTACCGGTGAGTTTATGAAATTCTTGCCGCTGACTTTGATCGCGACTCTGTCGGCTTCTCTGATGATGGCGCTGCTCTTTGTGCCGGTACTAGGCGGGCTTATTGGTAAACCACAGTACTTTTCGCAAAACCAGCAGCAAAAGATGGTGGCACTACACAATGGTGAGTTTGATAAAGCGACGGGCATTACCAAGCTTTATTACTACACCTTAGATATTGCCTTAGGCCATCCATTGAAAATACTGCTGCTGGCTATTTTGTTGGCGTTTGGCGTCGGTTTTGCCTACAACAAGGCGGGACTTGGTGCCGAGTTTTTCCCTGAAGTGGATCCTCCGTTCTTTAATGTCAAAGTACGATCACATGGTGACTTGTCGATCAATGAAAAAGACGAAGTGATGCGTGTCGTAGAAAGGGTAATGTTGGGCCACGATGAATTTGAAAGCGTCTATACCAAAACGGGTGGCAAAGACGAGATTGGGATCATTCAGGTCACCCCTGTAGACTGGCAGGATCGTCGCCGGGTTAACGTCATCATCGAAGAACTCAAGCAAGTCACCGACCAATTTGCTGGTGTGGAGATCGAGTACAAATTCCCAGATGCAGGTCCACCGGTCGAAAATGATTTGGTTATCGAGTTATCGGCTCGTTTCCCCGAACGTCTGGATGAAGCAGCGAAAATGGTGCGTCGCTGGGCCGACGGTAACGACAAACTCACCAATATCAGTGACACCTCGAACAAACCGGGCATCGACTGGCAAATTGACATCAGCAGAGACGATGCCGCTCGCTTTGGTGCTGATGCAACGCTGGTCGGTAATACGGTACAGTTTGTGACCAACGGACTGAAGATTGGCGACTACCTACCTGATGATTCGACAGAGGAAGTCGATATTCTGGTGCGCTTTCCGACGGAACACAGGGATATAGGCCGCTTTGATGAACTGCGTATCAAGACGCCGGCGGGACTGGTTCCGATCACCAATTTCGCCCGGATCACGCCAGAGCAGAAGCAAGACGCCATTAACCGTCTGGATGGTATCCGGGTGATCAGCGTGAAAGCGGACATGGCGGAAGGTTTCAATCTGGCGGTTGAGTTACCGGGGTTTCAGCAGCAACTCAATGAGATAGCACTGCCGAACGGCATAGAGTTCAGAATCCGTGGCCAGAATGAAGAGCAGAAGAATTCTTCTGAATTTTTACAAAGCGCCTTTATGGTCGCTCTTGCGGTAATGGCCCTGATATTAATCACTCAGTTCAACAGTTTTTATCAGGCGTTTCTGATACTTAGTGCGGTGATATTTTCGACGGTAGGGGTATTTGCCGGTCTGCTTATTTTTCAACGACCGTTTGGCATCATCATGTCAGGCATTGGGGTAATAGCGTTGGCTGGGATTGTGGTGAACAACAATATTGTACTGATTGATACTTACAATCAGCTCATCAAGCGGGGACTTGAGAAACGTGATGCCATTTTGAGAACCGGTGTGCAGCGTTTGCGGCCTGTATTGTTGACGACAGTCACCACTATTCTGGGCTTGATGCCTATGGTACTGGAGATGAATATCGATCTGATTAATCAGAAAATCGAATTTGGCGCACCGAGCACCCAATGGTGGTCTCAATTGGCCACTGCGGTCGCCGGAGGGCTGGCCTTTGCAACCGTGCTGACTTTGGTCCTGACGCCATGCTTATTGATGCTGGGACGAAGTGAGCAACGAGAGCAAAGTTCGCTGTTGAAACGGTCATTGAAACGATTTCGGTTAAGACATAAAAAACCGCCAGTTGAGGCTGCTTAATATTGAAAGCCCCATTTTGGGGCTTTTTTATCACTTGAACGCCGGGTTAATGAGGGGCTTATCAGAATAGCCAATGGGTTTGTGCCAAATTTTGTCGTAACTGAAAGAATTTTATTCTAAATTTGCGGCTTAATTCCGTTGGTTGTTTTGTTTGTTGCGGTGAATTTGTAACAAATGGTTGTCTTCATGCCAGTTTGAAGGGAACTATCTTTTTTGCGATCCAGATAGGGTTAGATCTTGTGCTAATAAAGCGTTAAAGTTGTTGCGTAAACACAAAGCATGTTATGACAAGCTGTGTGACATAGCCGAAAGTGAGTAATTTCGATTTAGGCTACGAATAAGACCTAACTATGTAATGCCAGCTCAACAACGACCGACTTGTTGGGATAACTGGTAAGGAGACAATATGGCAGATTCAACCCCAGAAATGCTATCTGGTGCAGAGATGATCGTGCAATCTTTGATTGACGAAGGTGTACAACAAATCTTTGGTTATCCAGGTGGTTCCGTCCTCGATATCTACGATGCGCTGCACGAAAAGCGCGAAAACATTCAACACGTTCTCGTTCGTCACGAACAGGCAGCAACGCATATGGCCGATGGCTACGCTCGTGCAACCGGCAAACCCGGTGTGGTACTAGTGTGCTCGGGTCCTGGTGCGACCAATACCATTACCGGTATCGCGACTGCGTATATGGACTCGATCCCAATGGTAGTGCTCTCTGGTAACGTACCGAATAATCTGATCGGTAATGATGCGTTCCAAGAGTGTGACATGGTGGGTGTATCCCGTCCTGTGGTTAAGCACAGCTTCCTATTACAACGTGCTGAGGACATCCCAGAGACGCTGAAAAAAGCCTTCTATATCGCATCGACTGGCCGACCAGGACCAGTTGTGGTTGATATTCCGAAGGATGTCATGAATCCGCAGATCAAGTTCCCTTACGAGTATCCAGAAACCGTCAAAATGCGCTCTTATAACCCGACTACATCGGGCCATAAAGGGCAAATCAAAAAAGCACTGAAAGCGATCCTTGAAGCCAAAAAGCCGGTTCTCTATGTCGGTGGTGGTGCCATCATGTCTGAAGCGGACCAGCACCTTATTAAACTGGCAGAAACCCTGAATCTGCCAGTTGTTAGCACGCTAATGGGGCTGGGCGCTTTCCCGGGCACACATAAAAACTCACTAGGCATGCTTGGTATGCACGGTACTTATGAAGCGAACCTGGCGATGCATAATGCCGACCTTATTTTTGGTGTTGGTGTTCGCTTTGACGATCGTACTACCAATAACCTTGAGAAGTACTGCCCAGACGCGAAGGTAGTACATATAGATATCGATCCTTCTTCGATCTCAAAAAACGTGCGTGCTGATTTGCCGATTGTTGGCTCTGCGGATGTGATCCTAGAAACCATGTTGAAACTGCTGGTGGAGCAGGGCGGCACCAATGATGAAGCGGCACTGAATACGTGGTGGGATGACATTGCCAGCTGGAAAGCCCGCAACTGTCTCAGCTACGAAACCTCGGAAGAGCGCATCAAACCTCAGCAGGTGATTGAAGTGCTGCACAAACTAACCGGCGGTGACGCATATGTGGCTTCGGATGTTGGTCAGCACCAGATGTTCGCAGCCCTTTATTATCCGTTTAACAAGCCTCGTCGTTGGATCAACTCAGGTGGTCTTGGCACCATGGGCTTTGGCTTCCCAGCAGCGATTGGGGTGAAATTTGCTTACCCAGATGAAGAGGTGGTGTGTGTCACCGGTGATGGCAGTATTCAGATGAACATTCAAGAGCTGTCGACGGCGATGCAATACGATGTGCCGGTTAAGATCATCAACCTCAACAACCGTTTCTTGGGGATGGTAAAACAGTGGCAAGATATTATTTATCAAGGCCGTCACTCAAATTCCTACATGGATTCGGTACCGGATTTTGCTGCGATTGCGGAAGCGTACGGCCATGTCGGCATTCGTATTTCTAACCCAAGTGAGTTGGAGTCGGGGCTGAAAAAAGCGTTGGAAATGAAAGATCGTTTAGTCTTTGTCGACATTAACGTGGATGAAACAGAGCATGTATACCCAATGCAAATCAAAGGGGAAGGCATGGACAAGATGTGGCTGAGCAAGACGGAGAGAACATAATATGAGACATATCATTTCGCTACTAATGGAAAACCAACCAGGTGCGCTTTCACGAGTGGTTGGTCTGTTCTCTCAACGTGGTTACAACATTGAGTCACTTAACGTATCACCGACAGACGATGAGACCCTGTCTCGTCTGAATATCACGACGGAGTCAGATGAGATGGAGCTTGAGCAGATTCAAAAACAACTGCATAAGCTGATCGATGTACTGAAAGTTCAGGAAGTGACGGAGTTTGATCATATTGAACGTGAACTGATGATGGTAAAGGTGAAAGCGAGTGGCTTTGCCCGTGCTGAAGTCAAACGTACGGCCGATATTTTCAGGGGACAAATTGTTGATGTCACGGCGTCTCAGTATACGGTTCAGCTGGCCGGAACGGCCGAGAAGCTGGATGCGTTTGTTTCAGCATTGTCCGAAGTGACAGATATGGTGGAAGTGGCGCGCAGTGGTATTGTAGGCATTGCCCGCGGTGAGCGAGCACTAAAACCGTAGCCGCTCAGTCAGGTTCAACAAAAAAGCGAGCTGGTTAGCTCGCTTTTTTGTTGGCAGTCGTAGGCGATTAACCTTCGATTTCTAAGAAGGGGGCGGGCTCTTCGATGATAGGTCGCATTTCCTCTTCTTGATTCATTTCTTTTGCAGGTGCAGGAGCCGGTGTTGTGGCTGGTGGAGTTTCAGCCTCGGTATTGAGCTTGTCTTGTTGCTCACTGAACTGGAAAGCGCGAATCACTTGTTGCACACCAGAGACATTACGAGCGATGTCGGTAGCAATATCGGCATGTTCTTTTGAAACATAACCAAGTAAGAAGACCTCTTTATCTTCGGTGATGACTTTTACTTTGACACCATTGAGTCGCTCGTCGGTAAGGAGCGTGGATTTCACCTTGGTGGTGAGCCAGCTGTCATTGCTGATTTGGGTAAAGCTAATCGGGTTTTTGATGCGAACCTGGTTATAGACTCGCTTCACCCCATTCAGTCCCTTTACCTGAGCTTCTAATTGATTGCTTAGTGCCTGAGTTTTTGCCTGACCCATCAGCACAACCGTGCCGCGCTGGGAGCTGGCGACCACGCGAACCTCGCCCACATAGGGCGCTTTGTTGCTCATGCCCGCGACTTCTGATTCCAGCGTATTGTCATTCCAGATTTCTTTAGTCGTGCGAGTATCGGTGACCAGATTCACCGTGGTGGCTGCGCCAGCAACAAACAGACCTGCGCAACCAGACAATAAGGTACTGGCAAGCAGCAATGCCATCACTTTGTAGTTCTTCATGGTATTACTCTTCGTGTGAAGGGAATAGGACTTGGTCGATAAGATCGCACAAGCAGTGCAGGGTCACCATATGAACTTCATGAATTCTTGCGGTTCTGTGAGATGGTATCCGAATTTCAACGTCGTTCTCTCCCAGAAGCCCAGCCATTTCCCCCCCATCTTTGCCGGTAAACGCAATGATGGTCATATCACGAGTTACCGCCGCTTCCATTGCCTTGATGACATTCTTGCTGTTGCCGCTGGTGGATATCGCCAGCAGGATATCGCCAGTCTGTCCAAAAGCGCGGACCTGCTTAGCAAATATGTCTTCGAAGTTATAGTCGTTGGCGACCGCTGTCATTGTGGTGTTGTCTGCGGTCAGCGTCATGGCTGGCAGACTGGGACGCTCGGTTTCAAAGCGGTTAAGTAGACAAGATACAAATTGCTGTGCATTGGAGGCGGAACCGCCGTTACCGCAGCAGAGTATTTTGTTGCCGTTGAGCAAGGTTGCCACCATCGCCTGAGCGGCGTGGGTAATGACATCTGGCAGTGCTTCTGCGGCGGCTATCTGAATCTGAATACTTTCAGTAAAACTTTCTTTAATGCTATCGCGCATGGTTATCCTTGAGTGATCGCGTTTTTTATCCAGTTGATGTCGTTACCTTGACGGTGGATCGCAACGACGTCAAATCGAAATTCTGTCTCATAAGGCGATAAGCCATTTTTGATGAGCCACAAAGTGGCCGCTTTTTGCAGCTTGGTCGCTTTTGAGCGGGTGACGGTCTCTTGTGCCAGACCGTAATTCTGGTTTTGCCGGTATCGGACTTCAACAAACACGATACACGAAGTATCTCGCATGATTAAGTCCACTTCGCCGCATTTTACTGTGAAGTTCTCGGTTAAGGAGACTAAGCCATGCTGACTCAGATACTCCTTAGCCAATTGTTCATAATCCTGACCAACCTGACGTTTATTGGTTGTCGGTTTGTTCCAGGGCAGTTGTACCATCCGTCGTTTCTTCCATGATTGACGTCTCAGCGCTTGGTTGTTCAGAAGTCTGAGCGGGTTGCTGACCGTAGACGGCCCAGGCAATTTGTCGTTGTACTACACAGTCGGAATCAATGGTCAGGATACCGGTTTTTCCCTCAACAGAATAATCTTCAACTGCTTTTAACTGAGGCAGTTCTTTAGTCAGTGAGTACGCATCCATGCCCAAAGCCTGCAGACGCTTCTCTGCATTCGAACTCTTAGGCCAGAACTTGGTCATCTGCGCTTCCAGTTGGGCATCTTCCTCAATCAGTAGTGGAATGTCACTGTAGACGACACCGGTCAAATCTTCATACTGGCGTTTGGTACTGTGACTGTGTGAGTCAGCAAACAGCTTTGGCTGTTTCGCGTCCGGGTTAATGGCCACTTCGATAAAGGGTTTGATTAATGTAAGGTCTGCGCTGTTTGCGACAATGTATACCGAATCAATATCACGACGGCTTCGTGGCTGGTTCTCCAGTTTAAGTCCGGTTAGCGCCTCCATTTGAGCGATGCGCTGCTGACTTTCTTGCAACCCAAAGACGTTGTTGATGGTTTTTTGTAACTGAGCCCGGTTTGCGTACTGAGCGATAGCCACTTTGTTTTCGCTAACTTTGTCCCACTCTTTAGTAAACGCAGTTACCACACGATCGCCGAGGGCGCCACGGGGGGCCAGTACGAGTGGGTACTGGAAATTACCTTCCGCCAGATGAGAAGCCGCCTGAGCGACTTCTTGCTCCGGTGACAAGGTCAGATAACACATCATATGTGATGGTTCCAGCTCATTAGGAATGTTGAGAGCGAGTACTGGAATCGGCGTTTCTGAATCACGCTGTGCTTCTTGAAGCTTCTCAACATTCTCTTTAACGAGTGGTCCGACAATGAAATCTACTTCATTGGCGACCAGTTGCGCTTTGATGTCTGCGGCGGAAGCCTCGTTTGTGTCAATGATGGTAAAGATGGCTTCAGGATCGCGATCTGAGTCATCCATCATTGCCAACATAAAGCCGTCACGTACCAGTTGAGCTTGCTTGGCATACTTACCGCTCAAAGGTAACAGTAATGCCGTTGAATGTGGTGTGGTGATTTCCAGATTCAGGATGTCGTAGATAGCCTGCGGTGTATACACTGCCGCGGGGTGAGTCGGGTTTTCCGCCAACCAGTTATTTAAAGTATTCTGAAGCTGAGGCAGGCTGCCGCCCAATGCTTTCATATAGGTCGCAAGCTGTAACCAGCCATCCAGCACTTCTTCCTGAGGTTCGGCCACCAACTGAGAGAGCTGGTCAGTGGAATACTGACTCAGGTTGTTCCAGATATTGTCGTTGATAGCTTCCTGCTCATCACCTGGCGCAAAGCCGGACATGAAGACCAGCTCTCGGCTCGCTTCGAAATATCGTCCTAATTGAGCCAGACTCTGGGCGCGCAGTTCATGGTAGCGCTTCCATTGTTGCTGTGCCAGTGGCCACTCTGCCGGCAAATTTAATTGCAGGTAGGCGTCTTGCGCTTTACCTTGCGCCAGATTGAGCTCGGCACGAGCAAGTTGCCATTCGGCTTGCTGTACCGTGGTCAGATTCTGTTTGGCGAGTCGGCTGGACAAACGTTGTGCCTGCTCGTAGTTGCCTTCCTGAATCGAGGCTTTCAATGCGAGGATGAGCCATTCATTGGCAAAGCCACCTTGATCACTGTCGGCGCGCATCAAATACGTTTCAGAAGAAGCCGTCGGTGCAAGGGTGACATCAATACTCGTAGGGGCGCTTGGTTGAGTAGAACAAGCGGCAATGGACAAAGCCAATGCAATTGGAGTCAGTAGGCGTGTTACACTATTTCTCTTTGGGTTCATCATTGCCATGAGCTCTTTAATCACTATTCGTGTAAAATCATTATATTAATCGTTGAAGTGCTGGTAAACAAATGACAAGCAACAAAACCACTTATATTGAGCAACCAACGCTCTTTATTGTACCGACGCCCATTGGAAACCTCGGTGATATCACACAAAGAGCGCTGGATATCCTGAACAGTGTCGATATTATTGCCGCTGAAGATACCCGTCATACCGGGAAACTTCTGTCTCACTTCAATATTCAAACTAGAACATTTGCGCTTCATGATCACAATGAGCAACAGAAAGCGCAAGTTTTAGTCGACAAATTGTTAGCGGGTGAGTCTATTGCATTGGTCTCTGATGCAGGCACGCCGCTGATCAGCGATCCAGGGTATCATTTAGTCACTCAATGTCGTCAGGCGGGCGTTAAAGTTGTGCCATTACCAGGTGCATGTGCGGTCATCACAGCCTTGAGCGCCTCTGGTTTACCCTCTGATCGCTTCAGTTTTGAAGGCTTCCTGCTCGCTAAAAGTAAGGGACGGAAAGACAAGTTTATGGAGATCGCCAAAGCGGAGCGAACCTGTATTTTTTATGAGTCCCCTCATCGTATCACCGAATCACTGGCCGATATGCTGGAGGTACTGGGGCCGGAGCGAGAGGTAGTGCTGGCTCGTGAGTTGACCAAAACCTATGAAACCATCCAAGGTCTGCCTCTGGGAGAACTGGTGAGCTGGATTGAAGAGGATGAGAACCGTAAACGCGGAGAAATGGTATTACTGATCCACGGCTATCGAGAAGCGGTGAACGATACACTGCCGGATGAAGCGACTCGCACTTTGGCAATCCTTGTTAAACAGTTGCCTTTGAAGAAGGCTGCGGCGGCGACAGCCGAAATTTACAACCTGAAAAAGAACGCACTTTACAAATGGGGCTTAGAAAACCTTGAGTAATTGCTCGCGCTCCGCTACAATCCGCGCCCTGAAGTTGACTGGATAGTCGCTGCTTCGTTGACGTCCCCTTGAGCTTGTCTTGGGGGAGACTGACGGAGGGGAGGAAAGTCCGGGCTCCACAGAGCAGGGTGCCAGGTAACGCCTGGGGGGCGCAAGCCCACGACAAGTGCAGCAGAGAGAAGACCGCCGATGGCTCCATTTCTTCGGAAGGAGCACAGGTAAGGGTGAAAGGGTGCGGTAAGAGCGCACCGGGCGACTGGTAACAGTTCGTTGCAAGGTAAACTCCACCCGGAGCAAGACCAAATAGGCTTCCACATTGCGTTGCTCGCGTAAGGAGGCGGGTAGGTTGCTCGAGCCAGTGAGCGATTGCTGGCCTAGACGAATGGCTATCACCGCTTCGGCGGATACAGAACCCGGCTTACAGGTCAACTTCACCTAATTCAGAAAAACCCATTACAAATCGATTTTGTGATGGGTTTTTTGCTTTTTTATCACCTATCTTTACGTTAGGCTGAACTTAACTGGATGACGTTACTGAAGGAAATCAGTAAACTGGTCATCTTTGCCTTAAGCAACTCTCGAGATCACCCATGAGCGAATCCTTTCAACATATTTCGGTATTACTCCATGAATCCATTGATGGCCTGGCGATCAAGCCGGATGGCACCTACATAGATGGAACATTTGGTCGTGGTGGTCACAGTCGTCAAATTCTTTCACAACTGGGTGAAAACGGTCGCCTATTCAGTATTGACCGCGATCCGACGGCGATTGAGGAAGCAAAAAAGATTGATGATCCGCGCTTTACCATCATCCATGGCCCATTTTCTGGCATGGCAGACTACGCAGAGCGTTATGATCTAGTGGGTAAAGTGGACGGTGTGCTGCTTGATTTAGGTGTCTCTTCGCCGCAGCTTGATGATGCTGAACGTGGCTTTAGCTTTATGAAAGACGGCCCGCTGGATATGCGCATGGATCCAACATCTGGTATGCCTGTCTCTGAATGGTTAGCGCAAGCCGATCTGGATGACATTACTTGGGTGATCCGTGAGTTTGGTGAAGACAAGCATGCTCGCCGTATTGCTAAAGCCATTGTGGCGCACCGTGAAGATGAAGAAAAAGAGCCGCTTACACGTACTGGCCAGTTGGCAAAGCTGATCTCTGAAGCCGCACCTAAGAGCTTTAAAGAGAAAAAGCACCCAGCGACACGTGCTTTCCAAGCATTTCGAATCTACATCAACAGTGAGCTTGAAGAGATCGATACGGCGCTAAAAGGCGCGGCAAGTATTCTTGCACCAGAGGGGCGCTTATCGGTGATCAGTTTCCACTCTCTGGAAGATCGTATGGTCAAACGTTTTATGCGCAAAGAGAGTAAAGGACCACAGGTTCCTCATGGTATTCCGATGACGGAAGATCAGATTCGCGCACTGGGTAGTGCCAATCTGAAAACGATTGGCAAGGCGCTTAAGCCCACCGATCAGGAAATTGAAATGAACACCCGTTCGCGCAGTTCAGTACTTCGCGTAGCTGAGAAACTTTAACGGACCAAGGAATGTCTAACCGGCCAAAGCACAATTTAGCTAAGCTCATTGCGATTGATATCATCACGGTAGGGCGAGTCCCTCTTGTTATGTTGCTGCTGATCTTTGCAACTGCAATGGGGGTGGTGTTTGCTACACACCATACCCGTGAAGCGATAAATCATAAAGACATGGCGTTGCAGGAGCGAGAAAGGCTGGATAATGAATGGCGTAATCTACTGTTAGAGGAAAATGCGCTGTCGGAACACAGCCGTGTGCAGGCATTGGCTAAAAAAGAACTGGATATGAAACGCCCTGACTCAGACAAGGAAGTAGTGGTTTCACTGAAATGAAAGGCAAAAAAGTCGTCAAATCTTCCAACAAGAAAAAGACACAGTCTGTTGAAGCGCCAGCCCTTATTGCTTGGCGTTTTCGTCTTATTTTAGGCGGTGTCTTCCTCATTTTCGCGGCGCTCGTCGCTCGAATTGGCTACATTCAGGTCATCGAACCAGACAATCTTATCAAACAAGGTGATCTACGTTCAGTGCGAGTGAAAGCGCTGCCTTCAGCACGTGGCATCATTTCCGATCGCAATGGTGAGCCGCTGGCGGTGAGTGTACCGGTTCAGGCTGTTTGGGCTGATCCTGTGACCATCTTTAAGAATGAAGGCTTCAAAGAGCTCGATCGCTGGCACGCTCTGGCAGATGTACTTGGTGTCGACAGACAGAGCCTTATCAACAAAATCAACAAGAATAAAAATCGCCGCTTTATCTACCTCCAGCGTCAGGTGAGTCCGGCGATGGCCAAATACATCAAAGAGCTTAAGCTTTCGGGGATTGGTCTGAAAGCGGAGTCTCGTCGTTACTATCCGGCAGGGGAAGTCAGTGCTCATCTCGTTGGTGTTACTGGTATCGACGGGCACGGTCTCGAAGGGGTTGAGCGCAGCTACGATAAGTGGCTGACGGGAGAAGCGGGTAAGCGCATTATCCGTAAAGACCGTTATGGCCGGGTGGTGGAAAACATCTCTTTGGAAGAACGTGAAGAAGGGAAACCTCTCGAACTGACTATTGATCAGCGTCTTCAGGCGATAGCGTATCGGGCCGTGAAACAGGCCGTCGCAGACTATCGAGCGACCTCTGGCAGTGCGGTTATTATTGATGTAAAAACCGGCGGAGTGCTGGCCATGGTCAATGCCCCTTCTTATAACCCGAATAACCGTGCCTCACGCCAATCGTTTACCATGCGTAACCGGGTCATCACTGACGCGATGGAGCCAGGTTCAACGGTGAAGCCTTTTGTCGTTTTAGCGGCGCTCGAAGAGGGGGTCGCGGATGATAATACCGTGATCGATACCGGAAACGGCATCATGCGAATTGGCGGAAGTCGCGTGCGTGACACCTCAAAGGTGGGCAAGGCCAACCTGGCTAAAATCCTGCAAAAATCAAGTAACATCGGTGTGGCCAAACTGGCTCTGGATATGCCACTTGAGGGGCTGCTTGGCATGTACAGTTCGATTGGTTTCGGTCAGCTGTCGGGTCTCAACCTGATTGGCGAAACCTCGGGTATTTTCCCCAACCGCAGACGTTGGTCACAGTTTGAAATCGCCACACTTGCCTTTGGTTATGGTATTTCGATCACGCCCCTGCAGTTAGCGCACGCTTATGCCACACTGGGCAACGGTGGTCTGTACCAGCCCGTTCATATCATTGAAAATAATCAGCAAGATCTCTCAAAACAAGTAATCAGTCACGACTACGCTGTCAAAGTTCTGCATATGTTAGAAGCGGTTACCCAACCTGGAGGGACAGCAACTCGTGCCGCGGTTCCGGGCTATCGTGTGGCGGCCAAAACCGGCACATCGAGAAAAGCAGCTGCGGGTGGATACAGCGATGAATATGTCGCAATTACATCGGGTGTTGCACCCGTCAGCGATCCTCGCATTGCATTGGTGGTTGTGATTAATGAACCACAGGGGGATCAATACTACGGCGGTGCTGTTGCCGGTCCGGTATTCTCAGAAATTATGAAAGGGTCACTACAAATCTTGAATGTGGCCCCCGATGAAAACCAGTTTCAACAATAGGTGAAGAACGATGTTGACCTCTATGACATTGGCGAAGTTATTAACACCTTGGTTAGGTAATAACCGCTCACAACTTGACGATATTCAGGTCTCTAATCTTGAATTAGACAGCAGAGCGATCAATGCAGGTGACACCTTTGTGGCCATCATTGGCCATACCGTCGACGGTCGATTGTTTATCGAACGAGCGCTGCAGGCTGGCGCAACAGCGGTGATCGCACAGGCGGACAGTGAGCATAAACACGGTGATGTCAGTTACGTCAATCAGGTACCTGTGGTGCACATTTATCAACTCGATAGCTTGTTGTCCGTGCTCGCCGCGCGTTTGTATCAGTATCAACAGCAAATCATCGGTGTGACCGGCACCAACGGAAAAACCACCATTACCCAACTTATCGCTCAGTGGATTGAGTTGATGGGGGATAAAGCCGCAATTATGGGCACCACGGGCAATGGATTTCTGCATCAGCTGCAAGAGGCCAAAAATACCACTGGCAGTGCGATAGAAGTACAGAAAACACTGGCAACATTAGACAGTCTGGGCGCTGATTACACGGCGATGGAAGTCTCTTCTCACGGTCTGGTTCAGGGGCGTGTCGCCGCTGTGCCTTTTTCCCTTGGCATCTTTACTAACCTGAGTCGGGATCACCTTGATTATCACGGTACGATGGATGGCTACGAGGCGGCGAAGAAGCTGTTGTTTACCGGGCACCATTGTGAAAATGCAGTACTCAATATTGACGATGAAGTTGGGCAACGCTGGATGACAGAGCGCCCAGATGCAATTGCTGTGTCTGTGGAAGGTCGTCAAGGCAGCGGTCAGGGACTTTGGGCAACCTCAGTAGAGTATAGCGACAAAGGGATCTCGCTGTCATTTGAGGGCAGTTTCGGCTGCGGTTCTCTGAACGCTCCCTTAATAGGTCAGTTTAATGCCAGTAACCTGTTGCTCTCTTTCGCAGCCTTGTTATCACTGGGTTTTGATATTCAGGCGTTACAGCAGAGCGCACAACAGTTACAACCAGTTTTGGGACGTATGGAGCTGTTTCAGGCTGAAGATAAGCCGAAAGTCGTGGTTGACTACGCGCACACGCCGGATGCGCTGGAAAAAGCGTTACAAGCCCTACGCGTGCACTGCGAAGGTAAATTGTGGGTGATTGTAGGGTGCGGGGGTGACCGTGATAAAGGCAAGCGCCCGATGATGGCCTCCATTGCCGAGCAGCTTGCTGACCACGTAATTCTCAGCGATGACAACCCGCGCAGCGAAGATCCCGCCGCCATTGTAGCCGACATGTTAGCGGGCATGAGTCAGCCAGAAAAAGCCTTGGTTCAGCACAGTCGCTTTGAAGCTGCTCAGACTGCTGTTACTCAGGCGAAGCCCGGCGATATTATCCTGCTCGCCGGCAAAGGGCACGAAGATTATCAGGTGATTGGCACCGAGTCGATTCACTACTCCGACCGGGAGTCCGCTGCACATTTATTGGGGCTAACGTTATGATCAAATTAGCACTTTCAGATATTGCCACGATTGTTGGTGGCACCTTTAGTGGCGAAGATACCCAGATTGAGCAGGTTACAACGGATACTCGCGCCATAGAGCCCGGAGCTCTGTTTATCGCTCTTGTGGGTGAACGATTTGATGCGCATGATTTCTGTCAGCAGGCGGCAGATAAAGGTGCCGCCGCTTTGATAGTTGAGCGATTGCTGGACGTTCCGGTTCCTCAAATTGTAGTCGCTGATTCCAAACTGGCGCTCGGCAAACTGGGGGCGGAAGTTCATCAACGTTGTCAAACCAAGACGTTGGCGATCACTGGCAGCTGTGGAAAAACCACAGTCAAAGAAATGGTGGCCAGTATTCTCTCTGGGTTAGGGCAGGTGTTGTATACGGCGGGTAACTTCAATAATGACATCGGTGTACCGTTAACGCTGTTGAGAAATACCCCACAGGACGATTACTCGGTGATTGAACTTGGAGCCAATCATATTGGTGAAATCGCCTATACCACAGCATTAACCCAACCAGATATTGCGATGGTCAATAATGTTGCTGAAGCCCATCTGGAAGGCTTTGGCTCTCTTGAAGGGGTGAAACAGGCTAAAGGTGAGATCTATCAGGGACTGGCAAAAGGTGGCACGGCACTGGTTAACCTGGACAGTCAGGGGGCGTCACTTTGGTCAGAAGTTTTACGTGATAAACACGTTATCACGTTTGCTAAACAGAATACTGACGCCGATTTTTACGCTTCTGACATAGTAATGTCATCCGACGGCAGTCCGTTATTTACACTTCATACACCGGCTGGCAACATTCAGGTGCAGTTGTCACTGCTCGGCCAACACAATGTCGCCAATGCAGTCGCTGCCGCAGCCTTAGCCATACAATGCGGTGCCACGCTGGCACAGGTCCAATTAGGCTTGCAATCACTCAACAAAGTCAAACGACGTGTCGATGTGGAAAAGTTGAATGACACGGTGACTCTGATTGATGACAGTTACAATGCCAGTGTACCGGCAATGAAAGCTGCTGTTGAGTTGCTATCACAGTTTGATGCGACCCAGCGCTGGTTGATTTTGGGCAATATGGCAGAATTAGGGCATGAAAGCCTTGCACTTCACAAAGAAGTCGGACAACATGCTGCACCTTTCGCATTTGAACATGTTTTAACCTATGGTGAAGATGCGAAAGTCATCAGTGAAGTTTGCGGTGGTAAGCACTTCGACAGTCACGAAACCATGCTCGAATACATTGAGCAAACCTTAACACAGCTAAACCAGACCCCTCATACTTTGCTAGTTAAAGGGGCACTAAGTGCAGGCATGTTTAAAGTCGCTAATGCACTGAAGGAGAATTACACATGATTATTTGGCTCGCAGAGTTACTACAGCCATACTTTTCTTTTTTTCGACTGTTTGAATATTTGTCATTCAGAGCCATAGTCAGTGTGTTAACCGCTCTTGGTCTTTCATTGTGGATGGGGCCGAAAATGATCGCTCGTCTGCAAATGTTGCAAATTGGTCAGGTGGTTCGAAATGAGGGACCTGAGTCGCACTTTAGCAAACGCGGTACGCCGACCATGGGCGGGGTGATGATTCTGTTTGCTATTACTCTGACAGTACTATTGTGGTCAGATTTATCCAATCCCTACATCTGGGCTGTACTGACTGTGCTGCTTGGCTACGGCGCGGTGGGTTTTGTTGACGATTATCGTAAAGTGGTTCGTAAGAACACCGATGGTTTGATTGCGCGCTGGAAATACTTCTGGCAGTCCCTGATTGCGCTAGTGGTGGCTTTTGCGCTGTATGTCCACGGAAAAGATACTGCGGCGACGCAATTAGTGGTGCCCTTTTTCAAAGACGTGATGCCGCAAATGGGGCTGTTCTATATTGTCTTCACTTACTTCGTTATTGTCGGTACCAGTAATGCGGTGAACCTGACCGATGGTCTGGACGGTCTGGCCATCATGCCAACCGTGCTTGTGGCGGCCGGCTTTGCTGCTATCGCCTGGGCGACGGGTAACGTTAACTTCGCGAATTACCTGCACATCCCTTACATTCCTTATACCTCAGAACTGGTGGTGGTGTGTACCGCAATGGTAGGTGCAGGGCTTGGCTTCCTCTGGTTCAATACATATCCGGCCCAAGTATTTATGGGCGATGTAGGCTCACTGGCGCTTGGTGGCGCTTTGGGTATTATTGCCGTGTTGGTTCGTCAGGAATTCGTCTTGGTGATCATGGGTGGCGTGTTTGTTATGGAAACGCTGTCCGTCATTTTACAGGTAGGTTCATATAAGTTGCGTGGTCAGCGTATTTTCCGCATGGCACCTATTCACCACCACTATGAGCTGAAAGGTTGGCCGGAACCACGAGTGATTGTTCGTTTCTGGATTATTTCCATCGTACTCGTTCTTATTGGATTAGCCACGCTTAAAGTACGTTAAACAATCGACAGGACAGGCAGTTCATGGATCGTTGGCAAAATATTAATCATGTTGTTGTTGTAGGGCTCGGTATTACCGGGCTCTCTGTAGTTAATCATCTGCGCAGACTTCATCCTGACGTCACCATACGCGTTATGGACTCGCGCTCAGCGCCACCGGGAGCGGATCAGCTGGCCGAAAGCATTGAGCTCCATACCGGCAGTTTTGAAAAACAGTGGCTGATGCAAGCAGACTTGATTGTCTGTAATCCGGGCATCGCACTGGCGACACCGGAAATCAAGCAAGCGATGGATAAGGGCATCGCCGTCGTGGGTGACATTGAGTTGTTTGCCTGGGCCAATGACAAACCGGTCATTGCTATCACTGGCTCAAATGGAAAAAGTACCGTCACCGACCTTACCGGAGAAATGGCCAAAGCGGCGGGCGTTCGTGTCGGCGTTGGCGGTAATATTGGCGTGCCGGCGCTTGATTTGCTAAATCAGGACGCGGATCTGTATGTGCTGGAGTTGTCGAGTTTTCAGTTGGAAACCACGCAGAGTCTGAAAACCAAGGTGTCGACTTTCCTCAATTTGTCTGAAGACCATATGGATCGCTATCAGGGGATGGAGGACTACGCATGTGCAAAACGAAGAATCTTCCTACACGCTGAACAGGTTTTGGTAAACCGTGAAGAAAAAGAAACCTATCCGACCCAAGGCCAACATGCGGTGTCTACATTTGGTTTTGATGATAAAGAATTCGGAATGCAGAAGCGCGATGGCCAGATTTGGCTGATGGATCATCAAAAACCGATCATTTCCGTTGACGACCTGCGTCTGGTTGGCAAACACAACTGGTCCAATGCGCTGGTCGCTTGTGCTTTGCTCAAACTGGCCGGGGTGGACTATCGTTTAGCGCTCACATGTCTCCGACGCTACACCGGCCTCAGTCACCGTTGTCAGGTTGTGGCAGAGCATGGAGGCGTAAAGTGGGTCAATGATTCCAAAGCCACTAATGTGGCTAGTACACTGGCAGCACTTTCTGGTCTGTCGCTAGCGGGTAAGCTGTATCTTCTGGTTGGCGGTGTGGGTAAGGGGGCCGATTTCTCTGAACTGGCCCAGCCGTTATCGACGCTGGATGTCCAGTTATGTTGTTTTGGTCGTGATGGTGAAGCGTTTATGGAGCTGCATCCGAGTGCGAGCTATGCTGACAGTATGGACACGATCTTAGCGCAGATCACGCCAAAGTTGAAAGATGGTGATATGGTCATGCTGTCACCAGCGTGTGCAAGTTTTGATCAGTTTGCTAATTTTATGGCGCGGGGTGTTCATTTCACTCAACAGGCACAGCGCTACTCGACCCAAGTCAGCTAACACGGATTGGTCACTATGTTTCATCAGTCTCGACAACGTTTCACTGGGTGGCTAGCTCAATCTGCGCCAGACGCTCTGTACGATCGCCAACTTGTCTGGTTGGCATTCGCATTGATGATTACTGGTTTAGTGATGGTGACTTCAGCCTCCTTTCCCATCAGTTCCAGACTGACAGACCAGCCTTTTCACTTTATGTTCCGCCATGCGATTTTTCTGGTGCTTGCCTTAGGGACGTCTTCGGTGGTGTTGCAAGTCCCAATTGAGAAGTGGTTCCGCTTTAGTACTTATCTACTCGCTCTTTCGATCTTTTTACTGATTGTGGTTCTGGTGGTTGGCAAATCGGTGAACGGGGCCTCTCGCTGGATCCCCCTTGGGCTGTTTAACCTGCAGCCAGCAGAGGTCGCCAAGCTGTCTCTGTTCATATTTATGTCGGGTTATCTGGTTCGAAAACAGGATGAAGTCAGGAAGTCGTTCTTCGGTGGCTTCATCAAACCATTCATAGTGTTTCTGACGTTTGCCGCGTTGCTGCTCGGACAGCCGGACTTGGGTACCGTAGTGGTAATGTTAGTGACCTTGTTTGGCATGCTATTTATCGCCGGTGCCAAACTCTCCCAGTTTATTGCCCTATTGGTAGCAGGCATTAGTGCGGTTATCGCGCTGATTCTGGTTGAACCTTATCGTGTTCGTCGGGTTACCTCTTTTCTCGACCCGTGGGAAGACCCATTTGGCAGTGGCTATCAGCTAACTCAGTCCCTTATGGCATTTGGCCGAGGGAACTGGATGGGACAAGGATTAGGGAACTCAGTGCAAAAACTGGAGTACCTGCCAGAAGCTCATACAGACTTTGTGTTTGCTGTATTGGCAGAAGAACTGGGCTTTGTCGGTGTTCTGTTAATTTTGATGCTGGTCTTTGCCTTGGTCGTCAAAGCCTTGTATATCGGTAAACGTGCATTTGAAAAGCAACAACTTTTTGGCGGGTATCTCTCTTTTGCTATCGGTATCTGGTTTGCTTTTCAGACGTTAGTTAATGTGGGAGCGGCAGCGGGAATGGTACCGACAAAAGGTCTGACGTTACCGCTGATCAGTTACGGTGGTTCCAGTCTGATTATTATGTCCGTTGCGGTATCGATTCTGCTGCGTGTTGATCATGAATGCCGATTATTGCCCGATGTCCCAGAGATGAAGGCTCAGCCAGATGAGCCAGAAACAGACAAGAAAAATAAACAAGATGAAAAACAGTAAACGATTGATGGTGATGGCCGGCGGCACTGGGGGACACGTTTTCCCGGGTCTGGCTGTAGCCAAACGACTACAAGAACAAGGCTGGGAAATCCGCTGGTTGGGTACCGCAGACCGAATGGAGGCCGATTTGGTGCCCAAGCACGGCATTGATATCGACTTCATTAAAGTCAAAGGGCTGCGTGGTCAAGGGATCATTAAGCTGCTGAAAGCACCATTTCAGATTTTTAGTGCCATACTTCAGGCACGCAAACACATGAAGTGCTGGCAACCTGATGCGGTACTTGGCATGGGAGGCTATGTGAGTGGTCCCGGTGGCATTGCTGCGTGGACTCTGGGCATTCCTGTGGTTCTTCACGAGCAAAACGGTGTCGCTGGCTTGACGAACCAATGGTTGTCTAAAGTGGCGAAGAAAGTGTTTCAGGCGTTCCCCGGGGCGTTTGCTGACGCTGAAGTCGTTGGCAATCCAGTACGTCAGGATCTGTTGGATGTAGAAGCCCCTGAAAGCAGATTGTCTGCGCGTGATGGGGATGTGCGCGTTCTGGTCATGGGTGGCAGTCAGGGAGCGAGGATACTGAACCACACGTTACCTTTGGTCATGGCTCAGCTTGGCTCTGGTTATACTGTGCGTCATCAGGCAGGTAAAGGCAATCGTGATGAAGTGGCCACGCTGTATCAGCAACAAGGGGTGACCAGTGCTGAGACCACCGAATTTATTGACGATGTCGCCGAAGCATATTGCTGGGCTGATCTGGTCGTTTGTCGTTCCGGTGCCCTGACGGTGTCGGAATTGGCGGCAGTCGGTGTTGGGGCGATCTTTGTTCCTTTCATGCATAAAGATCGCCAACAGGCATTAAACGGCGATCATCTGGTCCACAGCAATGCGGCGTACATGATAGAGCAGCCGGAACTGACGGTAGACAAGTTAGCACAGCAGATAAAAGTGCTGGACAGAGCGCAACTGATTGAGCTGGCGATCAACGCGCGCAAGGCCGCGAAATTGGATGCTGACAACCGAGTCGCCCAAGAAATTATCGAATTAACTAAATAGAGTAACGAGATTTAATCCATGACAGAGCAACATACACAAGATTTGGCGCAAATACGTGCGCTGATACCTGAAATGAGAAGGGTGAAGAGCATTCATTTCGTCGGTATCGGCGGAGCTGGAATGAGTGGTATCGCTGAGGTACTGCTTAATGAAGGCTATCAAATTACCGGCTCTGACATTGCAGAAAATGTGGTTACAGAACGCCTTAAGCGTAAAGGTGCCATCATTTTTATTGGTCATCAGGCAAGCAACGTTGAACAGGCAAGTGTGGTGGTTGTGTCGACAGCCATTGATCCGGAGAACCCAGAGTTGGTTGCGGCTAAAGAGCTGAGGATCCCTGTTGTGCGCCGGGCAGAAATGCTAGCGGAATTGATGCGCTTTCGACACGGTATCGCGGTCGCGGGGACACACGGTAAGACCACAACAACAGCGCTGGTCACTCAGATTTACTCTGAAGCCGGTATGGATCCAACGTTTGTTAATGGTGGCCTGGTAAAGAGCGCCGGAACCAATGCTCGTCTTGGATCCAGTCGGATATTGATCGCAGAAGCCGATGAGAGTGACGCTTCTTTCCTACACCTTCAGCCGATGGTCAGTATTGTCACGAATATTGAAGCGGACCACATGGACACGTATGGAGGGGACTTTGATACGTTGAAACAAACGTTTATCGATTTCCTGCATAACTTACCATTTTATGGTCAGGCGGTGATGTGTGTCGATGATCCCGTGGTGAGAGAGCTGATTCCGAGTGTGAGCCGACAAGTGATCACCTACGGTTTCTCTGACGATGCGGACGTTCGAATTGAGAATTATCGCCAGGAAGGACAGCAAGGCAAGTTCACGGTTGTCAGAAAAGACCGAGAAAAGCTGGAGATCACTTTAAATATCCCGGGTCAGCACAACGCGCTGAATGCCGCGGCAGCTATTGCGGTTGCTACGGAAGATCACATCGGCGATGAGGCTATTGTCAAAGCGATGCTGGGAACCGAAGGTACAGGACGCCGTTTTGAGCATTTAGGTGAGTTTGAAACCGGTAACGGTAAAGTTATGTTGGTGGATGATTACGGTCACCATCCAACAGAAGTTGGTGTTACTATCAAAGCCGCCCGAAATGGTTGGGAGGACAGACGTTTGGTGATGATCTTCCAACCCCATAGATACAGTCGTACCCGAGATCTTTACGATGATTTCGCCAATGTACTTGAGCAGGTAGATGTATTGGTGATGTTGGATGTGTACGCTGCGGGTGAAGCACCCATTGCAGGGGCGGATGGTCGTTCCCTGTGTCGTACTATTCGTACACGTGGCAAACTCGATCCGGTTTTTGTGCCGGATGTGAGTGCGTTACCCTCTGTTTTATCAAATCTTTTGCAAGATGGCGACCTTGTTCTGACGCAAGGCGCAGGTGATATTGGTAAAGTAGCCAAGAAGCTTGAGCAAATGAAGTTAGACATCCAACTGATGCAAAAAAGCTAGTTACACCCAGCTTCTGATTTAGAAAAAAATATATCTGTTCGACCGAGCTATCAACAAATTGGAATGCTCAGTCGAACATTTTTGTTATTTCAGTATGCAAAAGCCCATATTTCTTGGGTTCAGTGTTTGATAGTTTGATATTCATTAGTATAATCCTAAGGTTAACAGCATTAGATTAGACTCTTATTCCACTATCTTAAGGAAAGGTAAAGAGAAGTTAATAAAGGACCAAAGAGTTTGACTGAAACTTCAGAGAGCAGTGTAGAACAGACGCGTCGAGCCTCCTCGTTATCAAGACATGGAGTCGGGGCGGTTTTTTTATTGGCTGTGATCACAGTAATTGGTTCAACACTTTATTCCACCGTTAGCTGGATGTGGGATGACCAGCGCCTCCCTTTATCTAAGATAGTTCTGCAAGGTGAGCTGACTCATGTGTCTGCGCAAGACGTGCAGCATGCGTTTGCCAACCTGGAGCATATTGGTACATTTATGTCTCAGGACATTAATGTATTGCAACATAGCGTCGAACAGATCCCCTGGGTCTCACAGGCTTCGGTACGAAAACAGTGGCCAGACACAGTGAAAGTGTTTTTGACCGAGCATAAAGCGAGTGCCATCTGGAACGGTATCGACATGCTCGATACTAATGGAGTGGTATTCAGTGGCGATGTGTCGGCAATGGAAGAGCAGAAAGTCAAGCTGTACGGACCAAAGGGCACAGAGCAAATCGTACTGCAAACCTACCGTAACAGTAACGGTCAACTAGCCAGTCTCGGCTTGTCGATTTCTTCGCTGGTACTCAATGAGCGTAGAGCATGGCAGGTGATACTTGATAATGGTATCCGTCTGGAACTGGGCAAAGACGCGATGCAAGAGCGTTTGCAGCGCTTTATTTCTTTGTACCGAAAACTAGGGGACGATGTCTCTAGAGTCAGCTACATTGATTTACGCTATGACACCGGTGCGGCAGTAGGATGGTTTCCTGCAGAGCAAGGGGAATTGAATTCTGATGTCACCGGGAGTGAGGTTGGATAACGGGCTTTACCTATCGGTAGCGACGAACCGCCGATAGGTAAATTCAGTTTGAGAATTGAGCAATAGATTTGGATTGCTCGCTGGGAATTGAAATTTCTAATAGAAAGAGAGAACAGATGACGAAGACCACGGATGACAATATTATTGTCGGTCTCGATATAGGCACCGCGACCGTATCTGCTTTAGTTGGCGAAGTATTGCCTGATGGGCAGGTGAATATCATAGGTGCCGGCTCTAGTCCTTCTCGTGGGATGGACAAAGGAGGCGTTAACGATCTTGAATCAGTCGTTAAGTCTGTTCAGCGTGCGGTTGATCAGGCTGAGCTCATGGCTGAGTGTCAGATCAGTAACGTTTTCATTTCTCTTTCCGGTAAGCATATTGCGAGTCGAATTGAAAAAGGCATGGGAACCATTTCTGAGGAAGAAGTGTCACAGGATGATATGGACAGGGCAATACACACTGCCAAATCCATAAAAATTGGTGATGAGCAGCGTATTCTTCATGTTATTCCTCAGGAATTTACCATAGACTATCAAGAGGGAATCAAAAATCCGCTTGGTTTGTCTGGGGTTAGAATGGAAGTCAGCGTGCATTTGATTTCTTGCCATAACGATATGGCAAGAAACATCATTAAAGCCGTTGAACGTTGTGGCCTGAAAGTCGAACAGTTGGTTTTCTCGGGGCTGGCTTCAAGCAATGCCGTGATTACTGAAGACGAGCGTGAACTGGGTGTGTGCGTGGTTGATATCGGCGCAGGTACCATGGATGTGTCGATTTGGACCGGTGGCGCATTAAGGCATACCGAAGTGTTTTCTTATGCCGGTAATGCAGTTACTAGTGATATTGCTTTTGCATTCGGTACGCCATTGAGTGATGCTGAAGAAATCAAAGTGAAGTATGGTTGTGCTCTCAGTGAACTGGTGAGCAAAGATGATACAGTTAACGTTCCTAGCGTTGGCGGACGACCATCTCGCAGTTTACAGCGTCAAACATTGGCGGAAGTGATAGAACCGCGCTATACAGAATTAATGGGACTGGTAAATCAAACCATTGATAATGTTCAGGCCAAACTAAGGGAGAGTGGTGTTAAGCATCATCTCGCAGCTGGTGTTGTCCTTACGGGTGGCGCAGCACAAATTGAAGGGGTTGTGGAATGCGCTGAGCGTGTGTTCCGCAATCAGGTCCGAGTCGGGAAGCCCCTAGAGGTGAGCGGACTGACGGACTATGTTAAGGAGCCGTATCATTCAACGGCCGTAGGATTACTTCATTACGCACGAGACAGTCAGATCAATGACGACAATGATTATAACGAACCAAAGCGTCAATCGGTGTCGACAATCTTTGGAAAGTTGCGTAATTGGATACAAAAAGAGTTTTAACCTGAGTTGCAGGAAAACGGAGATAACAAATGTTTGAACCGATGATGGAAATGTCTGACGAAGCAGTCATTAAAGTAGTTGGAGTCGGCGGTGGCGGTGGTAACGCTGTAGAGCACATGGTGCGCGAATCAATCGAAGGGGTTGATTTCATTAGCGTAAATACAGATGCTCAGGCACTTCGTAAAACAAGTGTCAGCCATGTTATTCAAATTGGCGGCGATATTACAAAAGGCTTGGGTGCGGGTGCGAACCCACAAGTTGGACGTGATGCAGCTCTTGAAGACAAAGAAAGAATTAAAGAAAGCATTACCGGTGCCGATATGGTGTTTATCGCAGCTGGTATGGGCGGTGGTACTGGTACTGGTGCGGCTCCGGTGATTGCTGAAGTGGCAAAAGAACTGGGCATTCTTACGGTTGCCGTGGTGACTAAGCCATTTAGCTTTGAAGGTAAGAAGCGCCTGGCGTTTGCAGAGCAGGGCATTGAAGAATTGTCAAAGCATGTCGATTCTTTAATCACTATCCCTAATGAAAAGCTACTGAAAGTACTGGGCCGTGGCGTCACTCTGCTTGAAGCGTTTGCAAGCGCGAACGATGTACTGAAGAACGCTGTTCAGGGTATTGCAGAATTGATTACTCGCCCTGGCATGATCAACGTCGACTTTGCGGACGTGCGTACTGTGATGTCAGAAATGGGTCACGCAATGATGGGCAGCGGTGTCGCGAAAGGCGAAGACCGTGCGGAAGAAGCGGCAGAAATGGCGATCTCCAGCCCTCTACTTGAAGACATCGATCTTGCGGGTGCCCGTGGTGTGCTTGTTAACATCACTGCTGGTCTTGATATGCGTCTGGATGAATTCGAAACCGTCGGTAACACGGTTAAAGCCTTTGCTTCTGATAATGCGACGGTTGTTATTGGTACATCACTAGACCCAGACATGAGCGACGAAATTCGTGTGACAGTAGTGGCAACGGGTATCGGTAACGAGCGTAAGCCTGATATCACCCTAGTAGCTGGTGGTAAAACATCAGTTTCTACGGCTCAGTCTCAACCACAAACACAAGCTCCAGCTGCAAAAGTTGAAGACAAAGTGGCACAAACTTTGCCTGTAAATAATCAGGACAAGGTTGAAGTGAATGCACCAGGCAATACAGGCTCCAATGCTCCGGTATCGAGCGGTAATACAAGTGCAGCACCCAAACCTGAGAAGGAAAGCGGCTACTTAGACATTCCAGCATTTTTGCGCCGTCAAGCGGACTAAACAACCGTTTGAATTTGACATAGCTCAAAAATCTGGTAGGATTCGCGGTTGCTTACATGATCAACTGTGATATGTAGCGTTGAAGAAGAGGTTTGTAGATGATCAGACAACGTACGCTTAAAGAAATAGTGACTACTGTAGGAGTGGGCCTCCACTCAGGCCGTAAAGTAACACTAACTTTGCGTCCAGCGGCTGCTAATACTGGTGTTATTTACCGTCGCACCGACGTGAATCCGCCTGTGGATTTCCCTGCGGACCCTCTTTCTGTGCGCGATACAATGTTGTGTACTGCTCTAGTGAATGATGAAGGTATTCGAATCTCAACCGTCGAACACCTTAACGCAGCACTGGCGGGTATGGGCATTGATAACATCATCGTTGAAGTTGATGCGCCAGAAATTCCAATTATGGATGGCAGCGCAAGTCCGTTCGTTTATCTGCTTCAACAAGCTGGTATCGAAACGCAAAATGCACCAAAACGATTCATTCGTATTAAAAAGCCGGTGCGTTTTGAGGATGGAGACAAGTGGGCTGAACTTCGCCCATACAATGGTTTCCGTATGGACTTTGAAATCGAGTTTAATCATCCGGCAATCGATGCAGACGAACAACGTCTGGTCTTTGACTTCTCATCACAGGGCTTTGTCAAAGAAATCTCGCGTGCCCGTACTTTCGGCTTCATGCGCGATATCGAGTACCTACAATCACAGAACCTTGTGTTGGGTGGTAGCTTTGATAACGCCATCGTGCTGGATGACTACCGCATTCTGAACGAAGAAGGCCTGCGTTTCGACAATGAATTTGTCACGCACAAAGTGCTGGATGCGATTGGCGACCTATACATGGCAGGTCACGCCATTGTTGGTGAGTTTGCTGCGTACAAATCTGGTCACGGTTTAAACAACCAATTGCTAAGAGCAGTGCTAGCTGATCAGGAAGCATGGGAGTGGGCAACGTTTGAAGAGCAAGCAGGCTCTCCAGTTGCATTCGCAGAGCCATCGATGGTGCTTGCTTAACCCAGCGCATGTTCTAAATTGAATTTGAAAAATCAGGCTTTATGCCTGATTTTTTTATGCCTGAATATCGCAATTCGCCTGCTCGTCAACTGGCAGTATCTTGCCACCTCAACATGAGTGGCAACGATCTTCGTTGGATCGGCAAGATCCTGGCGTTCTGGACTGCATTCTGAGGACGAATCTGCAGTTTAAGTTTTCACTTTTGACATCATCAATACGTACCGACCAGCCTAAATTTTAGCGACAATGCAGCGCTTAATGTCTGTGAATAGACCAAAACTTCCAAACACATCAAACTAATTGCGGTTAGTTTGGATTGATGCTTGGTTGTTCGGTCAAAAATTCCTTAAACTATGTGCCATTAATTGGTATATCTGCCTTGAAATATAGCAGCTTGAACTCAATATCAGTTGGTATAGATTTTATCTCGCTTAGGTCGCTAGGCCTTTTTAGAGACGGAAGGCATTTTTAATAGGTCGATATGATCTAATGGTAGAGAGAACAAAAACACAATGATTACTAACCTACTGACAAAGGTCATTGGTAGTCGCAACGACAGAACATTGCGTCGACTAAGAAAAATCGTAAAGCAGATTAATAACTACGAGCCGCAGTTCGAAGCGTTGTCTGATGAAGAACTAAAAGCGAAAACGGTCGAGTTTCGTGAGCGTTTGGACAAGGGCGAGGATCTGGACCAACTGCTGCCAGAAGCCTTTGCGACGGTTCGTGAAGCATCTAAGCGTGTGTTCGGCATGCGTCACTTCGATGTTCAGCTTATCGGTGGTATGGTGCTGAACTCTGGTCAGATTGCAGAGATGCGTACCGGTGAAGGTAAAACACTGACAGCAACACTTCCTGCCTATCTCAATGCGCTGCCTGGCAAAGGCGTTCATATCGTTACTGTGAACGACTATCTGGCTAAGCGTGATGCGGAAACTAACCGCGCTCTATTTGAATTCCTGGGTATGACTGTTGGCGTTAACGTACCCAATATGCATCCACAAGAGAAAAAAGAAGCCTATCAGGCTGATATCCTGTACGGAACCAACAACGAGTTTGGTTTCGACTATTTGCGCGATAACATGGCGTTCCGTGTTGAAGATCGTGTGCAACGCGAACGTTTCTTTGCTGTTGTGGATGAGGTGGACTCGATCCTTATCGATGAAGCTCGTACACCACTGATCATCTCTGGTCCAGCGGAAGACAGCTCTGATCTTTATACTCGTATCAACACCTTGATTCCTCACCTTGAGAAGCAAGATCAAGAAGATTCTGAAGAATATCGTGGTGACGGTCACTATACCGTTGATGAGAAATCAAAGCAGGTTCACCTAACGGAAACCGGCCAGGAGTTTGTCGAAGAGCTACTGGTTAAGAATGGCCTGATGGAAGAGGGTGACACGCTTTACTCACCAACCAATATCAGTTTGTTACATCACGTGAATGCTGCGCTTCGTGCCCACGTCCTGTTTGAGAAAAACGTCGATTATATCGTCAACGAGCAAGGTGAAGTGGTCATTGTTGACGAACACACGGGCCGTACTATGCCTGGTCGTCGCTGGTCTGAAGGTCTGCATCAAGCGGTAGAGGCGAAAGAAGGCGTTAAGATCCAGAATGAAAACCAGACGCTGGCTTCAATTACTTTCCAGAACTACTTCCGTTTGTATCACAAGCTGTCAGGTATGACGGGTACAGCCGATACAGAAGCGTTCGAATTCCAGTCTATCTATGGTCTGGAAACCGTGGTTATTCCAACCAACAAACCGATGATTCGTAACGATATGCCCGATGTGGTTTATCGTACTGAGGTGGAAAAATTCAACGCCATCATTGAAGACATTAAAGAGCGAGCTGCGAATGGCCAGCCGAGTCTTGTTGGTACCGTGTCGATTGAAAAATCGGAATTGCTTTCTAACGCACTGAAGCAAGCGAAGATCAAACACAATGTTCTAAACGCGAAGTTCCACGAAAGAGAAGCAGAAATCGTTGCGGAAGCGGGGACACCTGGTGCCGTAACTATCGCAACCAACATGGCCGGTCGTGGTACCGATATCGTGCTGGGTGGTAGCTGGCAAGCAAAAGTCGAACAGCTGGATAATCCATCTAAAGAGCAGATCGATGCGATCAAAGCAGAGTGGAAAGGAGTTCACGATCAAGTGCTTGAAGCCGGTGGCCTGCACATCATTGGTACTGAGCGTCATGAATCTCGTCGTATCGACAACCAGTTACGTGGTCGTTCTGGTCGTCAGGGTGATGCGGGTTCTTCGCGTTTCTACTTGTCTATGGAAGACCAACTGTTACGTATCTTTACGTCTGATCGTATGGCAAGCCTTATCCAGAGTGGTATGGAAGAAGGGGAAGCGATTGAAAGTAAGATGCTGTCTCGTTCGATTGAAAAAGCGCAACGAAAAGTGGAAGGTCGTAACTTCGACATTCGTAAGCAGCTTCTTGAGTTTGATGACGTGGCGAATGACCAACGTAAGGTAGTTTACGAACTGCGTGATGAACTCATGACGGCGGAAGACATCAGCGAAATGCTGGAGCAAAACCGTGAGGATGTGTTCACTTCCGTGATCGACGAATACATTCCGCCTCAGTCTCTGGAAGACATGTGGGACATCGAAGGCCTGCAAGAAAGGCTGAAGAAGGATTTCGATCTAGATCTGGCGATTCAGTCATGGCTGGAAGAAGACGACAAACTGTATGAAGAAGCACTGCGTGAGAAGATTTTAGAAAATGCTGTGACTATCTACAAACAGAAAGAAGAGACCGTTGGTGCACAAGTGCTGCGCAACTTCGAGAAGTCTGTGATGTTGCAAACTCTGGATACACTCTGGAAAGAGCACTTGGCCGCAATGGACCACCTGCGTCAGGGTATCCATCTACGCGGTTACGCTCAGAAGAATCCAAAACAAGAATACAAACGTGAGTCGTTTGAACTGTTCGAGCAGTTGTTGGATTCACTGAAGTTTGATGTGATTACCATTCTGTCTAAAGTTCGCGTTCAGCAGCAAGAAGAAGTTGAGCGTATGGAAGCTCAGCGTCAGGCTCAGGCCCAAGCTGCGGCAGCAAAAGCTCAGGCGCAACACGCTGATGCGGAGAATCAACTGGCTGACAACTCCGAGCAATCTGAACAGGGCGCTCACCAGCCTATGGTTCGTGAAGAACGCAAAGTGGGTCGCAACGAACCTTGCCCATGCGGAAGTGGCAAGAAGTACAAACAGTGCCATGGTAAAATCAGCTAAACCATGATGTCATAGATGAAGAGTCGCATTATGCGGCTCTTTTTTTTATGACGAACATAGGGATTAGCCTAAGTAACGGTTGAACAATTAACCTAGAAAGATAAGAAAGTAGAGGAAGAAAGTGAAGCGAGTTCATATTGTAGCGGCGATCATCTTCAACCAGGATAAGTCAGAGGTCTTCATCACCAAACGTCCCGATAACCTTCATAAAGGCGGCTTTTGGGAATTTCCCGGAGGCAAAGTTGAAGTAGGGGAAACTGTCGGGGAAGCCATCACTCGAGAGCTGTTTGAGGAAATAGATATTCAGGTCACAGAGCTTGAGAACTTCGAGCATCTGCTTTATGACTATCCAGATAAGTCATTGGAGTTTGACTTTATCTCTGTCACTGCATTTGACAATGAGCCTTACGGTAAAGAAGGTCAGGAAGGGCGTTGGGTGCCGATAGCCGAGTTGGCGAATTACGCCTTTCCAGAGGCAAACGTGCCCATCCTGAACAAAGTCATCGAAAAATACCGTTAATTTATTCAAGGGTGCTAGCGACCCTAGTGGCTTTACGTTACATTGGTAGCAACACAAACAATGGAGAATAGCGCAATGGTAAGAATTGCGATTGCAGGAGCAGCGGGCCGAATGGGTCGCAATCTGGTAAAAGCAACATTTCATAATACACAAGCGACAGTAGGCGCTGGCTCTGAGCGTCCAGAGTCTTCACTCGTCGGTGTCGACGTTGGTGAATTGTGTGGTGAAGGGCGTTTTGATGTAGCGCTTGTGGATGATCTGGCAAAGTCGATTGAAGATTTTGATGTGATTATTGATTTCACGGCACCCAAGAGTACCCTTGCGAACCTGGAATTGTGTAAACAGCACGGTAAAAAAATGGTTATAGGAACCACGGGTTTTAACGACGATGAGAAAGCACTTATCGACGAAGCCGCGAAAGTGGTTCCAGTGGTGATGGCGCCCAACTACAGTGTTGGTGTTAACCTGGTTTTCAAACTGCTTGAGAAAGCAGCAAAAGTAATGGGTGACTATTGCGACATCGAGATCGTAGAAGCTCACCACCGTCATAAGGTTGATGCGCCCTCCGGTACTGCCATTGGCATGGGTGAGGCTATCGCTGGTGCAATGGGCAACGAGCTTAATGATGTTGCTGTTTACGCTCGTGAAGGGATCACTGGTGAGAGAACGCGAGATGAAATTGGCTTTGCCACCATTCGTGCTGGTGACATTGTCGGTGAGCATACCGCAATGTTTGCAGACATCGGTGAGCGAGTGGAGATTACTCATAAAGCCACGGATCGCATGACTTTTGCGAATGGTGCGGTGAAAGCTGCGGTATGGTTGCATGGTAAGCCTGCAGGTTTTTATACCATGACCGAGGTGTTAGGCCTCGACAGTATTTAATAAGAAGCGCCGATAGGCGCTTTTTTTTCGCCAAAGTTAACCGCAATCTATGATTTTCTTCTTTACATAAATATTCTGATTGAATGCTGAGTGATAGGATAATACCTCTTAACTTTCGAATTTACTAAAAGGTCGGTTTTTGACCTGGTTTTACATAATTAGATGTTAATTATAGGGGTTTGGAGTGAAAAACTGTCAAAGTGTTGGTTTTTGTAAGGTTAACTTGTTTCGGGTATCGTTTGCGCAAATCTCAGTTGTCGTTTAGGTGTAATGCGTTGCCTTTTATCATGCGAAAAACTATGCTGTTCACTAACTGCTTGAAAAATGTTCTTCAAATGTGCATTTTTAGCGGTTTTAAGCAAATAAATGGTCAATGCCGAGAAAAATTAATTTTATTTTTCGGCAGTTGTTGACACATGTAATCGACGTCATTAGAATACCGCCAATTTGTCTGAACTACCTGAAACCGCTTATTTATGGCGAAGAGGAAGGCAGATTTGCAATTTAATTTAAAATTTATGCATTTTTATTCTGGAGGTTGTCTTGAGTAAATCAGCACTGTTAGTCCTAGAAGATGGGACAGTGTTCCACGGTGTTTCCATTGGAGCAGATGGTTTATCCGTTGGTGAAGTTGTTTTTAATACCTCGATGACGGGGTACCAAGAAATCCTCACTGATCCTTCCTATTCTCAACAGATCGTTACCCTTACTTATCCTCACATTGGCAATACTGGTACTAATAAAGAAGACGAAGAGTCTTCGGCAATCCACGCACAAGGCCTTGTGATCCGCGATCTTCCTCTTATCGCTTCTAACTTCCGTAATGAACAGTCACTTTCTGACTACCTTAAGTCTCAAAACATCGTTGGTATCGCAGATATCGATACGCGTAAACTGACTCGTCTACTACGTGAGAAAGGTGCACAGAACGGTTGTATCGTCGCTGGCGATAATCTGGATGAGGCTCTGGCGCTCGCTAAGGCGAAAGAATTCCCTGGCTTGAAAGGTATGGATCTTGCGAAAGAAGTTACAACAAAAGAGACGTATCAATGGAAACAGGGTTCGTGGACGCTCGAGGGTGGTCTTCCTGAAGCGAAAGACGACAGCGAACTGCCATATCACGTTGTTGCCTACGACTTCGGCGCAAAACGCAACATCTTACGCATGCTTGTTGACCGCGGCTGCCGCCTAACAGTGGTTCCGGCGCAAACTTCTGCTGAAGACGTGCTTGCACTCAACCCAGATGGCGTATTCCTGTCAAACGGCCCTGGTGACCCGGCGCCATGTACATACGCTATCGAAGCAACAAAAGTATTCCTAGACAAAGGCCTGCCAATCTTCGGTATCTGCCTTGGTCACCAAATCTTGGCTCTAGCGTCTGGTGCGCAAACAGTGAAGATGAAGTTTGGCCACCACGGTGCAAACCACCCAGTTAAAGACCTTGATCGTGACGTAGTAATGATTACTTCACAGAACCACGGCTTTGCTGCGGATGAAGCGACGCTTCCAGAGAACCTACGTGCGACGCACAAGTCTCTGTTCGACGGTACGCTTCAGGGGATCCACCGTACAGATAAGCCAGCGTTCAGCTTCCAGGGTCACCCTGAAGCGAGCCCAGGTCCACACGATGCAGCGCCATTGTTTGACCACTTCATCGAACTTATTAAACAACACAAAGCGTAATTCGGAGTAGTTGAGAATGCCAAAACGTACTGACTTAAAAAGTATTCTAATTCTTGGTGCTGGCCCAATCGTCATCGGTCAGGCTTGTGAGTTTGACTACTCAGGCGCTCAAGCGTGTAAAGCACTGCGCGAAGAAGGTTACCGAGTTATTCTTGTGAACTCGAACCCTGCAACTATCATGACTGACCCAGACATGGCAGATGCAACCTATATTGAGCCTATCCAATGGGAAGTGGTTCGTAAGATCATCGAGAAAGAGCGTCCAGATGCAGTACTGCCTACTATGGGTGGTCAGACTGCACTTAACTGTGCTCTAGACCTAGAAAAGCACGGTGTACTTGCTGAGTTCGGTGTAGAGATGATCGGTGCAACGGCTGACGCTATCGATAAAGCAGAAGACCGCTCTCGCTTCGATAAAGCGATGAAGTCAATCGGCCTGGAGTGTCCACGTGCTGACACGGCTAAGACTATGGAAGAAGCTTATGGCGTTCTTGATATGGTTGGCTTCCCTTGTATCATCCGCCCTTCTTTCACTATGGGTGGTACTGGTGGTGGTATCGCGTATAACAAAGAAGAGTTCGAAGAGATCTGTCGCCGCGGTCTAGACCTTTCTCCAACTAATGAGCTTCTTATCGATGAGTCGCTAATCGGCTGGAAAGAGTACGAGATGGAAGTGGTTCGTGACAAAGCGGACAACTGTATTATCGTTTGTGCGATTGAAAACTTCGACCCAATGGGTATTCACACTGGTGACTCAATCACAGTGGCGCCAGCGCAAACGCTGACCGACAAAGAATACCAATTGATGCGTAACGCTTCTCTAGCGGTTCTGCGTGAAATCGGTGTAGAAACCGGTGGTTCAAACGTTCAGTTTGGTATCAACCCGAAAGATGGCCGTATGGTTATCATCGAGATGAACCCGCGTGTATCTCGCTCTTCTGCGTTAGCGTCTAAAGCAACAGGTTTCCCAATCGCGAAGATTGCAGCGAAACTGGCAGTTGGCTTCACTCTAGACGAGCTAATGAACGACATCACGGGCGGCGCAACTCCAGCATCGTTCGAACCAACTATCGACTACGTTGTGACTAAGATCCCTCGCTTTAACTTCGAGAAGTTCGCCGGTGCTAACGACCGTCTAACGACTCAGATGAAGTCTGTTGGTGAGGTAATGGCGATTGGTCGTAACCAGCAAGAGTCTCTACAAAAAGCACTTCGCGGTCTAGAAGTAGGCGTGAACGGCTTTGATGAGATGGTTGACCTAGACTCTCCAGACGCACTATCTAAAATCCGTCACGAGCTGAAAGAAGCGGGTGCGGAGCGTATCTGGTACATCGCAGACGCATTCCGTGCCGGTCTGTCGGTTGACGGCGTATTCAACCTAACGCAAATCGACCGTTGGTTCCTGGTTCAAATCGAAGAGATTGTGAAACTAGAGAACGAAGTTAAGGCAGGCGGTTTCGCAGGTCTAACTCAAGACGTACTTCGCAAGATGAAGCGTAAAGGTTTCGCGGATGCACGCCTATCGACTCTGCTAGGTGTCTCTGAAAGCGAAATCCGTCGTCTACGTGACCAGTACGAGATTCACCCTGTTTACAAGCGCGTAGATACCTGTGCAGCAGAGTTCTCATCTGACACGGCTTACATGTACTCATCTTACGATGAAGAGTGTGAAGCGCAGCCAACAGACAAAGACAAGATCATGGTTCTGGGCGGTGGTCCTAACCGTATCGGTCAGGGTATTGAATTTGACTACTGCTGTGTACACGCGTCTCTTGCACTGCGTGAAGACGGTTACGAAACCATCATGGTTAACTGTAACCCTGAGACAGTATCAACGGATTACGACACGTCAGATCGTCTGTACTTCGAACCGGTAACGCTTGAAGATGTACTGTCAATCGTACGCGTTGAGAAGCCAAAAGGCGTTATCGTTCAGTACGGTGGTCAAACTCCACTGAAACTGGCTCGTGCCTTAGAAGCGGCGGGTGTGCCGATCATTGGTACTAGCCCAGACGCTATCGACCGTGCAGAAGATCGTGAGCGCTTCCAAGTTGCCGTAGACCGTCTAGGCCTACTACAACCAGAAAACGCCACAGTAACGACGCTTGAGCAGGCAGTTGATAAATCTCGTGAAATCGGCTTCCCACTTGTTGTACGTCCTTCATACGTACTCGGTGGTCGTGCGATGGAAATCGTATACGACGAGCAAGACCTACGTCGCTACTTCAACGAAGCAGTGAGCGTGTCTAACGAATCGCCAGTACTTCTAGATAGCTTCCTTGACGACGCAGTAGAAGTCGATATCGATGCTATCTGTGACGGGGAGCGTGTAGTTATCGGCGGCATCATGGAGCACATCGAGCAAGCGGGTGTTCACTCAGGTGACTCAGCATGTTCACTTCCTGCTTACACGCTGAGTGCGGAAATCCAAGACACTATGCGTGAGCAAGTTGAAAAGCTAGCGTTCGAGTTGGGTGTACGTGGACTAATGAACACTCAGTTTGCTGTCAAAGACAACAAGGTTTACCTAATCGAAGTAAACCCACGTGCAGCACGTACGGTACCGTTCGTTTCTAAAGCAACAGGTGCACCACTTGCGAAAATCGCAGCACGTGTAATGGCGGGCCAATCTCTAGAGTCTCAAGGCTTTACTAAAGAGATCATCCCACCATACTACTCTGTGAAAGAAGTGGTACTGCCGTTCAACAAGTTCCCAGGTGTTGACCCACTACTAGGCCCAGAAATGCGCTCTACTGGTGAAGTTATGGGTGTTGGCGCAACGTTCGCAGAAGCTTACGCGAAAGCAGAACTAGGTTGTGGTAATGTTTACCCAGAAGGCGGCCGCGCACTACTGTCTGTTCGCGAAGGCGACAAGCAGCGCGTCGTTGACCTAGCGTCTAAGCTAACTAAGCTTGGCTACCAACTAGATGCGACACACGGTACAGCAGTTATCCTAGGTGAAGCTGGCATCAACCCTCGTCTTGTGAACAAGGTACACGAAGGTCGTCCACACATCCTGGACCGCATCAAGAACAACGAGTACACCTACATCGTGAACACGGCTGCTGGTCGTCAGGCGATTGAAGACTCCAAAGTTCTACGTCGCGGTGCTCTGGCGGAGAAAGTGAACTACACCACAACGCTAAACGCAGCGTTCGCAACGTGTATGGCTCACACTGCTGATGCAAAAATATCGGTAACGTCAGTACAAGAACTGCACGAGCAAATCAAAAACGCTTAATCGGATAAAAACTAAGAAGCAGGTTTGCCCTGCCTTCTAGACAACCTCATTGCCCGCTCACTTGAGCGGGCTTTTTTTGTTACCAAGTCAAGTCAGAGACTGTTTTTTAATCAAATAGCCTTGGCGCTATATTCCTGTTTTCAATTAAAACACAGGAAAACAGCAGTGAAATCGAAACTCTCAACGGCGGCGCTATTCGCGCTAACCACACTCACCACACCTGTGATGGCCGACAATGGTTTATATCTTGGTACTCTGTTAAGTACAGTGCGAGTCGCCAACGATTCCATCAAACTACCCCCATCAAATGTCAGTAATCTGGGGGTACAGGCGGGGTACTCATTTAGTGAACATTTTGCGTTAGAAGGTCGATATTTCTATGCGATCGAACGCGTCAGCACGCTCCCTCTGCACCAGTCACAGCTGTATGCCAGAGTCAGTTATCCGTTCGGCGAGTGTTTTTCTGTCTACGCGCTGGCAGGTGTCAATATCAGCAGGCAACATTCGGCAAGCAGTAATGTTCAGAGTTCATTCTCAGGCGGGGCCGGTGTGTCATACGCTTTTAGCGAAAAGGTAAAAGGATCGCTGGAATACGTATCGTTAGCACAACGCAGACTCTACAGCGGCAATGCGGTCAATATCGGCCTGAGTTACCACTTTTAATCTATGCCTGATAGGAATGGGTTTCTATCCTCAATTTCGCTAGTGTTAGTGCTTGTGGCAAGTAAAATAGCGCAACGATATGAGTTTGAGTCCGGCGCATGGAAGTTACAATTGAAATTTTAGGGATGTTGTTTTTGGTGGCCAGCCTGGCTGGATTTATTGATGCGATGGCCGGTGGTGGTGGTCTGTTGACGCTGCCAGCTCTGCTCTCGGCGGGTGTGCCGCCAACGCAGGCTCTGGCGACTAACAAGCTTCAAAGCTCATTTGGTAGCTTTTCTGCAACCTGGTATTTTGTTCGTAACGGCATTGTTGATTTAAAGGATATGCGGCTGGCGATTGCCTGCACTTTTATTGGCTCTGCCATTGGTGCCGAGTTGGTGCAGCACATTGATGCCGGTGTGTTAACCAGTTTGATTCCGATCTTGTTGCTGGCTATCTCTTTGTATTTCTTGTTTGCTCCCCAAGCGGGTGAAGGGCGAGGGAAGCCTAGGCTGTCTGAGACGATGTTCGCATTTTCCGTTGGCACAGGGGTGGGCTTTTACGATGGGTTCTTTGGGCCTGGAACCGGCTCTATCTTTACCATTTGCTTTGTGGCGATTGCCCAGTTATCCATTGTTCATGCCACAGCAAGAACTAAGGTTCTTAATTTTACGTCAAATCTCGCGGCGCTGATTTTTTTCGTCATTGCCGGTTTACCGGTTTGGGAGATAGGTCTTGTCATGGCAGTGGGCGGTTTCCTGGGGGCTCGTATGGGAGCGAAAGTGGTCGTGTCAAAGGGACGAAAGTTCATTCGTCCACTGGTGGTGCTTATGTCGATGGTGATGGCAATAAAGCTACTTTGGGAACAGCATCCTCAATGGTTTCAATCATTGTTCTGAGGCGTTGTTGTTTTAATGCTGACGGACGGTAAACCACATGAACCGGGCGTGTTAGTTGGGTCAAAAAGTCAAAATCAAAGCACAGCTCTTCATCGATATGGAGGGTTTTTATGATTGATAACGGTACCAAAGCGGGTGATACGCCCTGAATCGCCAGTTGCGCTGCCGCGGTATAAGAGTCCATCTGCATACTGGGTCGGATGCCGGCTTGTTGCAGGAACCCAGCTTGGTAAGTATTGGCGGGGTTATTCAGATCATTGGTAATGAGTTTTGCTGGTGGGGTACCCAGAGGGTGTTTGCTGACCACCCTGAAAGGCTCATTGAAAAGATGGGTTGCGTGTAACCCCAGGCGTGCATTTAAGTGCCCGGCACAAAGCCCAATCGCGGCGTCACCGGATTTAACGTGTTCAATAATTCTCGGTGTGTGGTTCGTGGTGATCGTGACAAAAGGATCATGCTTAAGCATGCCCGGCAACGTTTCACTCAGGTATCCCGCCACCAGAGTTTCAGAGCAGTCAATGCGGATTAGAGAGCGGTCGTCGAGCACTTGTTGCTCTGCAATCAGCCCACGAAGCTCATTAAGACTGGGGCCAATCCGCTCAATCAATGAGTGAGCATCAGGCGTCAGTTTGATCTGTCGGCCTTCGGGTTCAATCAGTTTCTTACCCAACCTTTTCTCAAGATTCGCAATCCGTTTACTGACCGCTGATTGGCTGATGTACAGTCGACTTCCTGTGCGGCTCATGGTCTTTTCTTGCGCCAGCACCAGCAGAGTTTCTATTCCTTCCAGTAGCATGTCTTTTTAATGAAAAATAGGAATGATTAACTGTCATTATAACACTAAATACTACTTAGCCTGGACGTTGTGACAACTTAACCGTATAGCCCTGACCGTCATCATCTGGTACGAAATCGACAAAGTGCTGAATACTGTCGAGCTCATCTTCAACGTAATGAGATACATATAAAAGTTGACTAAGATTCTCTTGTGCAATCATATTTAACGCATTCATCACCAGCTTACGACCCAGAAAGTCGAGCCCTTGATAGGGTTCATCCAGAATCAAAATAGTTGGTTGTTTGATGATAGCCCGGGCGATCAGCAGTAGTCTTTGCTGACTGTATTCCAGTGTTTTAAAAGAACGGTCATGAAGAGCTTCCATATGTAGCAGAGTCAGCCACTCTTTTGCGGTTTCAATTTGATTCTTACTCGGTTTGTCATACAAGCCAATGGAATCGAAATAGCCGGACAGCAGTACCTCGAGTGCGCTGCAGTTGACCCGATACTGAAGGTGCAGTGAGGACGACACCATGCCAGTGTGCTGTTTAATATCCCAGATGGTCTCTCCACTGCCGCGCTTCATTCCATAGATGTGGATATCGTTACTATAGCATTGCGGATGATCCCCGAAAATCATCCCCAGCAAGGTGCTTTTTCCGCAGCCATTAGGCCCACGCACTTGCCAATGCTCCCCTTTATTGATTTGCCAGTTGATTCCGGAGAAGATTTTCTGGTCGACATACTCCACATGGCCATTGGTGATTTTGACCAATGGGTTGGTGAATTGTGATTGGTGTTGATGCTTACGGATTAAGGTCAGCCACTGCTCACTCTGCTCAGAAGACTGAGCTAATAGTTGAGAAATGATCGGGTGGGAGCACCACTGCGGGTAGTTGAGTTGTTGCTTTAGTTCTCCCTCTTCAAACATTGCCACATGTGATACCCAGGAAGGGACCTCGTCTTCGCGTGAAGTGATTATTATTAGCTGAATATGCAGTGACAAATCGCGAAGGTAGTTCGCCAGCAAGCTACGATGCTGTTTATCCAATCCAACAAAAGGTTCATCCAGGATCAGAAACTTCGGTGATTTGGCCAGAGCTCGAGCAAGCATGACGCGACGGGTTTCGCCAGTAGAGAGTTGTTTAAAGCCTCTGTGCTGGAGATGTAACAGGTCAAGCTCCTGCATCAGTTGTTGAGTAATTTGCGGGTTCTCAGCGAATTCGGCGATGAGTTGTTCGACACTACGGCCAAAATCAATTTTGTCCATAAAATCCGTGTCATCATTGGCGTTTTCCAGAGCGAGCAGGCGCTGCTGCTCCGCCAGGGATACCTGAGCGATACCGGATTTCGGCAGGTCGATGCTGCCGCTATCTGCGGTGAGCTCGCCACACAACAGGTCACCTAACATGGCTCCCACATTGCCCTGAGTTTCAAAAACGGCCCAGTGCTCGTTGGGTTTAATGTGCCAGTGTGGAATGGAGAGAGTACCTGCCTGATTAACCAAGAGGCTGTTAAAAGTGATATCCATAGACTATTCCCTGTCGGTGGAGTAAATCGCATGTTTAACCAACATACTAAAGCGAAAGGGAAAAATGAAGGGTAAAGACTAGAGATTTACCAATCTCTAGTCTGTTTTGAAGTCGTTACCGGTCGAGGGCGAAGGTAGGTAGCGATAAGTGCCATCGAATCGCACCAAGACGAATAACCAGTGTCGCAACAATACAGCACAGGAAAGCAATCTCGGACGATGCGCCGAGCAACAGCGCACTGGTATGGAAGAGGCCACCAATAATACAGGCTGTTGCATAAACTTCGCGGCGCAGAACCATAGGAACTTCCCGTGCCAGCACATCCCGGATTATCCCGCCACCACAGCCTGTTATAACGCCCATGATCACGGCGACCATATACGAATCCTGAAACATTAGCGCCTTTTCAACACCGATACCGACGAAGACCGCAAGGCCGACGGCGTCACAGACTGGCAATACATACCAGGGGAGACGGCGGGGATGGCGAACCAGTAACATCGTCAACAAGCAGGTAATGAAAATCACCCAGAGATACGTGGTATCAGTAATCCAAAAAACCGGGGTGGCCCCCAGAGCCATATCGCGGATCGTACCGCCACCAATGGCGGTGACGCTGCCCAGTACCATTACACCAAAAGGGTCCATCCTAAGTCTTCCTGCAAGTATCACTCCCGATATTGCAAACACTGCCGTACCAAATAAGTCGACCAAATAGAGCATGGAGTCCACAGCTGTATTCTCACTGAAGCATTTAAATAGGAAAGTGGGCTAATTTTACGGGATTTAATGATTGCGCCTAGTGCTTCCTATTTAAATGTGATCAGCTTCTCATTTATTTTTTAACCGAACTTGTTCGAAATAGTTGCATATCTGGTCGATGGCGAGCAGGGTTCTTGGTGTTGGCCGGTTGAGCCAGTCTGAGGTCAAAGACCAGATATGCTGTTGTTCAACGGCAGGCAGTTCCGCAGACCATTGCTGCCACAGGTTACCGTTAGCAATGGCATGCTCGGAGGTAAAGATCGCTTGAGGCTGACGAACAATTATCTGTTCCTGACTGACTTGAGGGTAAGGAGCTTTGCTATCAGAGAAAATATTTTCACCACCACAAAACTCAAACACTTCACTGGGCCAGTTGCCCTGTGCGAGTGTAATAATGGGTTTCTCGCTGAGTTGATAGAAGTAGCGCACTGGCTCGTTCGTATCATACTGTTGCTTGAGTTGATGGAGCCTGGTAGTAAAGTTGAGTGCAGCTTCCTGACCTACAGAAGGGTCTTCAGCATATTGGCTGAGTCTTTTCAGGTTAATAGCAATATCATTGAGGGAGGCTGTTTCAGAATAAAACAGATTGAAGCCGAGCTTCTCCAGTTTTTCGAGCTCCCTTGCTGGATTGCCTGCGGGCCATACAAGAATCAAATCAGGCTGTAATGCAACGATACGCTCTAATTTGATGCCCTGATAATTGGACACTCGCTCCAGTTTCTTTGCGGGTGGAGGATAGTCACTGTACTCACTGGCGGCGATCAGCTTATCGCCAAGCCCTGCAGCATAAGCCAGTTCGGTAGCATGGGGGGCCAGACTGATAATACGTTGAGGAGCGGCCAGTGCATTCGGCACCATTACAATACCTAACAGGAAAGCCAGCCTTTTCTTCATGATTTAAAAGCCCTTATGAACAATGAACATGATCAGACTCAGCAGAACTAGCCACAGGTAAATACGCCAGGCGATGTGCTTTTGCAATTGAGCCAAATGATAAGCCGATGGCGCGATTTTTCCACCCACTCGTGCGCGCTGGTGTTTCTCTCCCTGATAGATAGCCGGACCGCCCAGCGCCAGTTCAAAGCGGTGCGCATAACTGCAAATTAACCATCCGGTCACCGAATTATGCCAGGCTTTCGACTGTGATAGTGCTTGCCGGACTATGTGAACGGGCATACCGAGCATCACCAGTAATGAAAACAATCTCTGCGGAACAAAGTCAAGCAGAACAAAGAGTGAAGCAGCCGCACGGCCAAATTCCGAGAAGTTACGTTGGCTCGGGCTCCAGTTCCGGGCCAGTTCCAGTGTCAGTCGATAGAACAGGGCACCAATGCCACCTAACAGGCTGTACCAGAACAGGACACCGACCACATTACGCGCATAGCTCAGGAGTAGGGTCTCAGCACCGGCTTTACCTATGCCTAATAAGGATAGTGTGTTGGTGTCACGATTGATTTTAGTCGACAACAGACGACGAGCGTGTGGTTTATCTTCTTTAGCCAGCGCCTCAATAAGGCGACGCATAAACGTTTCGTTACCACGCCAGTCGAGAGCCAGTAGTAACAGTGCCAAGTGATAGAACTCCGCTTTCCAAACAATGGACTGGAGTGCAATAAGGACCAGTAGGGTGGGCACTAACATTAATAATAGGGCCAGTGTACCGGATAACTGTTTCTGCTGGGCAGAAGAGGTTGCGGTGTTGACCTTACTGGCGATGAGTCGTGCCAGTTGCTGCCAAAAGCGCACGGGATGCGCAGCCGGAGGAATAGGGATAAGCAGATGAAATAAGAGCGCGCCCCACATGATAAGCAGCGCGCCATTTCCATACAAACTCTCAATAAAAGAGCCCATTTAGCGGTCCTTGCGTGGTATGTCCTTAATTTCAGGTAGTGCTTATTTAAGTAGCTCAACCATTTTAACCACCATCTCTGACGAGCTTTTTGCAGCAAGCGGAAGGAACTCTTCAAAGCTCATTGGTGATTCTTTATCGGCAACATCAGAAATCGCGCGCACCACCACAAATGGGGTGTTGAACTGATGGCAAGTTTGAGCAATGGCTGAAGCTTCCATTTCTACAGCGATAACACCAGGAAAGTTTTCGCGGATATAGGTCTGGCGCTCAGGGCGGCAAACAAACTCGTCACCGGTACAGATCAAACCACGCACAGCATGCTTGTCTTCCATCTGAGCCAGAGCCTGCTCTGCAACGTCCATCAGCTTTTGATCCGCGTTAAAGGCCGCTGGTTGGCCGGCCATTTGACCAATCTCATAACCAAATGCGGTTACATCTGCGTCGTGGTGGCGAACTTCAGTTGAAATGACAACATCTCCCAGATTCAGAGAGGGCGCAAAACCGCCAGCAGAACCTGTGTTGATGACGACGTCTGGTTGATAATCGCTAAGAAGAATCGTTGTACCCACAGCGGCAGCGACTTTGCCGATCCCGGATTGCAGTAAAACAATGTCGGCACCGTCCAGTTGACCCGTGTAGAACGTACAGCCACCTTTCTGGATCTGCTCCAGGTTGCTCAGTGCTGATTTAAGGATGGAAACTTCTTGCTCCATTGCGCCAATTACGCCGATTTTCATAGAGATTCTCTCAAGTAGGAAACGTATTTTGGCGTGCAGTATAGCAACAGTCTCGATTCAGCCCAACTTTTACTGGCAGTAGCGGCTAGGGATTTGCGATGACCAATCCAGTTTCAATCAGTTTGGCTCGAAACGCTTCCACCCGGTCTCGATTGACCTTGAAATCATAGTAACCGATGCGGGCTTCAGAGCGGACGATTAAACGTCCATCCTTGATTTTGAGTTCCATATCATCAATGTAGCCAAATATCTCAGAGGTGTACTCTATTCGCAGATAGTCATCTCGCTTGTCTGCCAGTTCTGATCGATGGAAGCTCAGGGCCACTTGTGCTATTTGATCGATCGTTGCGTTTGGTGTCAGGATGAATGACGCCAGCTCAAACTCTTCCCGATTGTCCTGAGTTGAAACACAGCGTGGGTTGTCACCACAGGGTTGTTCTGACAGATCCGCTGTTGTGTTTCTAGGGGCACTACAGGCAGCGAGAATGAGGGTGGAGGACAGGGCGATGATTCGGGCGATTGTCATATGCATTCCTTAAAAAAGCCCAGCTAGGCTGGGCTATTGAATGAAAGTCCTATACCTCTAAGAAGTCTAGTATGCCTTCTGCCGCTTTGCGTCCTTCATCGATGGCGGTCACCACTAAGTCCGATCCACGCACGGCATCGCCTCCGGCAAAAATCTTCTCATTGGTGGTCTGATACATAAACGTCTGACTCACGGGAGCTTTGATTCGGCCCCATTGATCGAGCTCGACACCATAAGGTTCCAGCCAGGTCATTTGATGTGGTTGAAAGCCAAAGGCCATGATCACAGCATCAGCTTCTAGCACATGTTCACTGCCTTTTACTGGCTCTGGTCGGCGACGTCCCGCCTCGTCCGGCTCGCCTAACGCCGTTTTCACCACTTTCACGCCACAGGCGTTACCATTGGCGTCCACTTCGATGCCCAGTGGCTGCAGGTTAAACATGAAGTTTACCCCTTCTTCACGCGCGTTTTTCACCTCACGTCTTGAACCGGGCATGTTTTCTTCATCACGGCGGTAAGCACAAATGACGTTATTAGCACTTTGGCGGATAGAGGTTCGGACGCAGTCCATGGCCGTGTCACCACCACCAAGAACCACCACTTTTTTCCCCTGCATGTCAATGAAAGGTTGATCACCTGCTAATCCCATGACCTTATAGGTATTGGAAATAAGGAACGGCAGAGCATCAAATACGCCTGGCGCATCCTCATTCTCTAAACCGGCTCGCATGTTCTTGTATGTCCCAACGCCCAAGAAGACGGCATCGAACTCGTCAACCAGAGTGGCCATATCTACATCTTTACCCACCTCGGTATTAAGTCTAAACTCAACGCCCATGTCGCTAAAGATGCGGCGACGGTTAAGCATCACATCTTTTTCAAGCTTAAAAGATGGGATGCCGAAGGTGAGCAGTCCGCCTATTTCTGGGTAACGGTCAAAGACTACGGGCTTAACGCCATTACGCACTAAGATATCAGCGGCGGCGAGGCCTGCAGGACCGGCACCAATTATGGCGACCTTTTTATCGGTCCATTCGACATGCGACATGTCCGGTTTCCAGCCCATTTCAAACGCTTTGTCGGTGATGTACTTCTCGATATTACCGATCGTGACGGCACCAAAGTCATCATTCAGTGTGCACGACCCTTCACAGAGACGATCTTGTGGACACACACGTCCACACACTTCTGGAAGACTGTTGGTTTGGTGCGAAAGCTCAACCGCTTCCAAAATGCGCCCCTCATTGGCAAGTTTGAGCCATTGAGGAATGTAATTGTGTACCGGACATTTCCACTCACAGTAAGGGTTACCACAATCCAGACAGCGATCGGCCTGAGCGGTGGCTTGTTGCTTGGTGAAGGGTTCGTAGATCTCAACGAACTCTATCTTGCGAACCTTGATGGGCTTTTTCGCCGGATCGACTCGGTTCACATCAATAAATTGGTATACGTTCTGGCTCATAATTCAGGCTCCTTCCAATTATTGGGCTTGAACGCGCAGCTCTGCGGCGCTTCGGCTTTGGTGACCAAGCAGCGTGTTGAGATCCGCGGCTTTCGGTTTCACTAGATAAAACTTTGGAATCCATTCATCGAAGTTTGCCAGAATGTTTTCAGCGTGTACTGAGCCTGTCTCCTCAAGGTGCTCGGCAATGAGGCCGCGTAGGTGTTCCTGATGGATGTACAGATCCGACAGAGAAATTGCATCGACCGACTCGGTGTTGACGCGACCTTCAAAGTCATCATTGCTGTCCATGACATAAGCAAAGCCGCCCGTCATACCCGCGCCAAAGTTAACTCCAGTCGCGCCAAGGATAGCCACAATACCGCCTGTCATGTATTCACAGGCATTGTCACCCGCACCTTCAATCACCGCTATGGTGCCCGAGTTACGCACTCCAAAGCGCTCACCAGCGGTACCCGCAGCAAAGAGCTTGCCGCCGGTTGCACCGTAAAGACAGGTGTTACCAATGATGGTGGCGTCATTACACGTGAAGGTTGTGCCTACGTGAGGTTTGATAACTAACTTACCGCCAGCCATGCCTTTGCCTACATAGTCATTAGCATCGCCTGTTAGGTAGATTTCCACCCCGCCAGCATTCCATACCCCCAGTGACTGACCTGCCGTCCCATCTAAATAGAGCTTAATTGGGTTGGTTGCCATGCCCTGGTTGCCATAGCGTTTGGCGACCTCACCAGACAACCTGGCTCCGACAGAACGATCGGTGTTACGAACATCAAAGTAGAAGTTTCCACCGGACTGACTTTCAACCGCAGCGCGTGTTTCATTATTGATCTTCTGGTTCAGCTCGGCGGCATCGAATGGATGGTTAGGCTCTGTCCAATACAGTGGGTGGGACAGCGGTGATACTGGCGCCTCAAGGATATTGGAGAGATCGAGTTTTGATTGCTTCGCTGTCATCCCCTCTACCGCTTCCAGCAAATCAGTGCGACCAATCAAGTCAGTCAGCTTTTCTACACCTAACTCAGCGAGTAATTCACGTACCTCATCGGCAAGGCCTGTGAAATAGTTGACCACCATTTCAGGCAGACCTTTGAAGTACTCTTTACGCAGCGTTTCATCTTGCGTAGCAACGCCGGTTGCACAGTTGTTCAAGTGACAGATACGCAAGAACTTACAGCCCATTGCCACCATAGGTGCGGTACCAAAACCAAAGCTTTCAGCACCGAGGATCGCGGCTTTCACTACATCCAGACCCGTCTTCAAACCGCCATCGACTTGCAGGCGGATCTTGTGGCGTAGGTTATTGGCAACCAGTGCTTGCTGCGTTTCGGCAAGCCCTAGCTCCCACGGACAACCGGCATACTTCACCGATGTCAGAGGGCTGGCTGCCGTGCCGCCATCGTAGCCAGAGATGGTGATGAGGTCTGCATATGCTTTAGCTACACCAGTAGCAATTGTGCCTACACCAGGTTCGGAAACCAGTTTCACCGATACCAAGGCATCGGGATTAACCTGCTTCAAATCAAAGATAAGCTGGGCTAAATCCTCAATGGAGTATATGTCGTGATGTGGAGGAGGGGAGATGAGTGTAACCCCTTGCACTGAGTGACGCAGTTTGGCGATCTCAGCCGTCACCTTGTGACCTGGAAGCTGTCCGCCTTCTCCCGGTTTAGCGCCTTGTGCTACCTTGATTTGCAACACGTCGGCATTGGTGAGGTAGTGTGGTGTTACGCCAAAACGACCAGAGGCAATCTGTTTAATACGTGAATTTCGATTGGTACCAAAGCGACGAGGGTCTTCTCCCCCTTCGCCAGAGTTAGAGTAGCCGCCGAGTTTATTCATCGCTATGGCTAGCGCTTCGTGCGCTTCTGGGCTCAATGCGCCAATTGACATGGCGGCAGAATCAAAACGTTTGAACAGCTCTGTTTTTGGTTCAATTTGCTCTAGTGGCAGAGCCTGGTCGGCTTTTTTTAGCTTCATCAAGTCACGAAGCATAGCAACAGGACGGTCGTTTACCTGCTTGGCAAAAGAACGGTAATCCGTAGATTCACCCGACTTCACTGCTTGTTGCAGCGTACCTACGACATCCGGGTTATAGGCGTGGTATTCGCCATCGTGGACGTATTTGAGTAGACCACCATGTTCAACCGGTTTTCGTTTTGCCCATGCCTTGCGAGACAGGTTAAACAAGTCTTGTTGGAAGTCGTCGAAGTTCGCACCTTGAATACGGGTGGTAACGCCCGTGAAACAGAGATTAACCACATCGGTATGCAGACCGACCGCTTCAAACAGTTGCGAGCAACGGTAGGAAGCGATGGTCGAGATACCCATCTTCGACATGATCTTGTATAGCCCCTTGTTGATACCGTATTGATAATTTTGCATGACCTCGCGATAGCTCTTGTTTATCGCACCATCGTCTACTAGCTTGCCAAGTGCCTCGTAGGCTAGATATGGGTAGATGGCAGTAGCACCAAAGCCAAGCAATACGGCAAACTGGTGCGGATCACGTGCTGTCGCGGTTTCGACAATAATGTTGGCATCACAACGAAGGTTCGCTTCAATCAATCTTGTTTGCACAGCGCCAACTGCCATGGCCGCTGGGATAGGTAGCTTACCTTTAACCAGTGCGCGATCAGAAAGTACCACTAATACAGTACCTTCCTTAACCACCGTTTCAGCTTGATCACAGAGATCGAGGAGAGCTTGTTTGAGATCTTTCTCGTTGGGATCGTAGTTAATGTCGAGGATCGTGTTGCGATAGTGTTTGTCGCTTAGCTCTAGTAGCTGCTGTATGTCAGAGTACAGCAATACTGGTGAGTCGAAGGTGACGCGATAGGCATGACCATCGGTCTCACAGAACACATTCATCTCTTGACCGACACTGGTCGCGAGTGACATGACGTGCTTTTCACGCAATGGATCGATAGGCGGGTTGGTGACCTGAGCAAATTTCTGGCGGAAGTAGTCAGTAACCAAACGTTCTTTGGAAGACAGAACCGCCATAGGCGTATCGTCACCCATAGAGCCAACGGCTTCTTGGCCCATATCGCCCAATACGCGAAGCACCTGATCAGTTTCTTCGTTGGTCATGGCGAACTGCTTTTGATAGGTCTTAAGCAGAGTTTCATCAAAGCTGCGCTCACCAACCTGCTCATCTTTGAGCTCACTAAATGGGGTCAGTTTGTGAACGTTATTCTCCATCCACTCTCGGTAAGGGTGTCGGCTCTTGAGATCATTATCTATGTCGTCGGAGTGCCAAAGTTGCCCTTCCTGAGTGTCGACAACCAGTAGTTCTCCAGGGCCGACACGACCTTTTTCTGCCACTTCATCGGGGGCGTAGTCCCAAATGCCGACTTCGGATGCGAGGGTAATGAGGTTGTCTTTGGTGATAACATAACGCGCCGGGCGAAGGCCGTTTCTGTCCAGATTGCAGGCCGCGTAGCGACCATCGGACAGAACGATTCCTGCCGGCCCATCCCATGGCTCCATGTGTTTGGAGTTGAAGTCATAGAAGGCTCGCAGATCCGGGTCCATGTCCGGGTGATTTTGCCATGCGGGTGGCACCAGCATTCGCATCGCGCGGAAGATATCCATACCGCCAGACAGGAATAGGTCCAGCATGTTATCTAAGCTCGAAGAGTCTGAGCCAGTCTCATTAACAAATGGTGCTGCAGTTTGTAGGTCTGGCAATAGCGGTGAGGCGAATTTGTAAGCGCGCGCTTTTGCCCACTGGCGGTTACCTTCGATGGTATTGATTTCACCATTGTGCGCCAAATAGCGGAACGGCTGTGCCAATGGCCAGCGTGGCTGAGTATTGGTTGAAAAGCGCTGGTGGAATAAGCAGATTGACGACTCCATCCGAAGATCGGCAAGATCAAGGTAGAATCGCGGAAGATCGGCCGGCATACACAGACCTTTATAGACGATCACTTGTGTCGACAGGCTACAGATATAGAAGTCGGCATCGTCATTGATGCGTTTTTCAATGCGCCTTTTGGCGATATACAGACGTCGTTCGACGTCTTGTTCACGCCAACCTGCAGGAGCCGAAATGAAGACCTGAACAATATTTGGCAGAGAGCTCATGGCTATCGGGCCGAGAACCTGTTCATTCGTAGGGACATCGCGCCAGCCAGAAATGGTCAGGGTTTCCTGAGCCAGTTCTTGGTTAATGATGTCTTTGGCTGTCTGAGCTTTTACCGGATCTTTGGAAAGAAAAAGCATGCCAACGGCATACTGTTTTCCCAGATTCCATTCATTTTCTTCTGCAATTAACCGGAAGTATGAATCGGGTTTTTGAAGTAACAAGCCACATCCATCGCCTGTTTTTCCGTCGGAGTTGATACCGCCTCGGTGAGTCATGCGGTCTAGTGCTGAGATTGCGGTGCGCACCAGTTTGTGGCTGGGCTGACCTTGCATATGCGCAATAAGACCAAATCCACAGTTGTCTTTTACAAGACTTGGATCGTAAAGAGCCATTGCCTTTCTCCCTTTGAGCTTGCTGTCATCCTGACAGTAAATTAATGCTTTTTAATGACTTTTTGTTGTTATTTGGGTCACATTTATTGTCGTAAAACTTTTAACAAATTGTATCTATTCTATTTTCACGGAATTCACAACGTATAGCTTATGGCGAGAAAGGTCAAGTTTTCGGAAAATTGTTATGTGTGAATCGGAAAACCAGCGGATTTCACTATGAAGGGCTAGGGTCATTTTCATCAAAATGGAGAGGCTATTAACATTTTGCGTAACAAGGTGTTTATCGGCTACAAAAAAGGCCAGCATATTGCTGGCCAAGTTCGGAAGGAATGCTGTCAGTTACTTATTCAGTGTAACCATACAGAAAACCTTTAAGCAGAAAGCATCAAAGAGTTTGCCTTCGCTTCAAGGTTGGTGTTGCCCATTAGGTATTCATCGACGGCGCGTGCACACTCACGGCCTTCGTTGATGCAGCGTACGACCAGTGACTGACCAGTACGCATATCACCAGCGGCAAAAACACCCTGTTGATTGGTTTGGAAGTTGCTCGCAGCAACGTTACCACGTTCGTCAAGCTTGATATCCAACTGTGCAAGCACGCCTGTTGGTTCTGGGTGTAGGAAGCCCATTGCCAGGAAGGCCATGTCACATGGAATAACGCGTTCAGAGTTTGCCACTTCTTCGAATGATGGACGCTCACCAGGTGCCGCATCTTTCCAAACGATATCGGCAATGCGCAGACCGGTTACCTGACCTTCATCGTTGCCGATGAACTCTTTGGTCAGGATATTCCAATGACGTTCACAACCTTCTTCGTGAGAAGTGGTGGTCTTCATGATCATTGGGTATTGCGGCCAAGGCATATTGGCTGGTCGCTTCTCCGGCGGAATCGGCATGATTTCTACCTGAGTTACGCTGGCAGCCTTATGACGGTTTGAGGTACCAACACAGTCAGAACCAGTATCACCACCACCGATCACCACAACGTGTTTATCTTTGGCGTGGATCTCTTCGCCTTTCAGGTCCATGTCGTTTGCTCGGCGGTTGTTCTGTGCAAGGAATTCCATCGCGAAGTGAACGCCGTTTAGCTCACGACCAGGAACCGGTAGGTCACGAGGCACTGTAGAGCCACCTGTTAGTAGTACGACATCAAACTCCTGACGCAGCTGCTGAGCGTTAACGTCAACACCCACGTGCTGATTTACTTTGAATTCAACACCAGCTTCAGCCATTAGGTTGATCTTACGGTCAATCACGTCCATACCCAGTTTGAAATCTGGGATGCCGAAGCGAAGCAGACCACCGACTTTCTCGTCGCGCTCAAATACTGTCACAGAGTGACCTGCACTGTTGAGCTGCTCTGCAGCCGACAGACCGGCAGGACCAGAACCGATGATTGCAACGGTTTTACCCGTGCGTGCACGCGGTGTTTTTGGTTTCGCATAACCTTCGCGATAAGCGGTCTCAACGATGGTTTTCTCAATGTTACAGATAGTGATTGGGTCCTGGTTAATACCAAGCACACAAGCACTCTCACATGGAGATGGACATACACGTCCCGTGAACTCAGGGAAGTTGTTGGTTGAGCTCAGAATGTTCCAGGCTTCTTCCCAACTGTCGCGATATACGGCATCGTTGAACTCAGGGATGATGTTACCGATCGGGCAGCCGCTATGACAGAACGGCACGCCACAATCCATACAACGAGAAGCCTGAGTATTGATTTTGTCGCCAAACTCTTCGTTCAGAACGAATTCTTTGTTGTCTTCAATACGAACTGTTGGGTCGAGCTTCTTTGGAAGCTCGCGACCATGTTCTAAAAATCCAGTAGGCTTACCCATTATACTGCCTCCACTTGTTCCGTTTGCGCTTGCTCAGCTTCTGCTTTGCGCTTTTGTAGCACTGCTTTATAGTCGCGTGGCATCACTTTCACCAGCGAGGCAATGCTTGCTTCAAAGTTGTCTAGGAAAGACTGAGCGACTTCACTTCCTGTGAACTCCACATGCTTATTCAGCATGTCTAGTAGTAGTTCGCGATCTTCTTGTTCGATAGGGTCCAGGTCGACCAGTTCTGGGTTGAGCTTGGTTTCAAAGTCACCGGCTTTATCCCAAACATAAGCCACACCACCACTCATACCAGCGGCAAAGTTACGACCTGTTGAGCCAAGGATAACCGCAACACCGCCAGTCATGTATTCACAGCCGTGGTCACCCACGCCTTCAACCACAACTTTCGCGCCAGAGTTACGAACACAGAAACGCTCACCAGCCATACCGCGGATGAAAGATTCACCAGATGTCGCACCATAGAAACAAACGTTACCAACAACGATGTTGTCTTCCGCAACGATGCTCGATTTTGCATCTGGGTACAGCACCAAGGTGCCGCCAGACAGACCTTTACCCCAGTAATCGTTCGCATCACCTTCCACTTCGAACTTCACGCCCTTAGCAAGGAAAGCACCGAATGACTGACCCGCAGAGCCGTTGAACTTGACGTTCATTGGCTGTGGTAGACCTTGGTCTTTGTAAACTTTAGAGATCTCGTTCGACAGCATGGTACCTGCAGAGCGATCCGTGTTGATGATTGGGAACTCAGCATTTACTGCTTCACCCTTCTCAAGTGCTGGGATAGCGGCTTGAATCAACTTACGGTCCAGAACTTGTTCCAGGTTGTGGTTTTGCTCTGTCTGGTTGTAAACACCGTCTTCTTCACGTGCTTGTTCAATGTGCAGAACAGGCGTGAGATCCAGGTTCTTATATTTCCAGTGAGCGATGTCGTCACGAACTTTTAGTTTCTGAGATTGACCGACCATCTCATCGATAGTGCGGAAGCCAAGCTCAGCCATGATTTCACGCAGGCCTTCAGCCATGTATTGGAAGAAGGTCACCACGTCTTCCACGCGACCGTCAAAGCGCTCACGTAGAGTTTTGTTTTGCGTTGCGATACCCACTGGGCAAGTGTTCTTGTGACACTTGCGCATCATGATACAGCCTTCAACCACTAGTGCTGCGGTTGCAACACCCCATTCTTCAGCACCAAGCAGAGTCGCCACTGCTAGGTCGCGAGGTGTTTTCATCTGACCATCAGATTGAACCACGATACGGTTACGTAGGCCGTTCTTCAGAAGTGTTTGGTGCGTTTCCGCCAAACCTAGCTCCCATGGAAGACCCGTGTGGCGAATTGATGACATCGGAGATGCACCGGTACCACCATCGAAACCTGCGATAAGAACGACGTCTGCTTTTGCTTTTGCAACACCAGAGGCGATAGTACCCACGCCGGCTTCTGATACTAGCTTCACATTCACGCGGCCAGCACGGTTAGCATTCTTCAAGTCGTAGATCAGCTGAGCCAAATCTTCGATTGAGTAGATATCGTGGTGCGGCGGTGGAGAAATCAGACCAACGCCCGGAGTCGAGTGACGTGTTGCACCGATCCAGTCATCTACTTTATCACCTGGTAGCTGACCACCTTCACCTGGCTTCGCGCCTTGAGCCATCTTGATTTGTAACTCATCAGCGTTGGTCAGGTAGTAAGATGTCACACCGAAACGACCGGATGCTACCTGTTTGATGGCAGAGCGTTCCCAATCGCCGTTCTCTTTGCGCTCGAAACGTGTAGGGTCTTCACCACCTTCACCCGAGTTCGATTTCGCACCGATGCGGTTCATCGCAACGGCCAGGGTAGAGTGCGCCTCGTACGAGATAGAACCGAATGACATTGCACCCGTGGCGAAACGCTTAAGGATGCTTTCGATTGGCTCGACTTCTTCTAGAGGAATCGAACCTGCAGGATTCTTAACAAAGTCTAACTGGCTACGCAGTGTTGCGGCGTTGTCGCCCTGATCATCAACTGCTTTCGCGTATTGCTTAAATTGAGCAAAGTCTTTGTTGCGCGTAGATTGTTGCAGCAGCGAGATAGTTTCTGGGTTGAACAGGTGCTTCTCACCACGCTGTTTCCACTGATAAACACCACCGACATCAAGTACTTGAACTGGGATCTCACGTGCAGGGAAGCCTACGCGGTGACGGATCAGAACTTCTTTAGCGATGTCATCAATCGTTAGGCCTTGGATACGTGAAACGGTACCCGTGAAGTATTTCTCAACCACTGATTTGCTTACACCAAGTGCTTCAAAGATTTGCGCACCGTGGTAAGACTGAAGCGTCGAGATACCCATCTTCGAGAAGATCTTCAACAGACCGCCATTGATGGCCTTACGATAGTTCTCAAACAGCTCAGAGATAGTCGTTTCAGGATCTAACTTCTTAGTGCGCTGCAGCTCAACCATAGTTTCAATAACTAGGTATGGGTTAACCGCGTTTGCACCATAGCCCACCAGTGTTGCAAAGTGGTGTGTTTCACGTGCGTCACCGGTTTCTACTACGATGTCACACTTAGCACGTAAGCCTTTGCGGATTAGGTGATGGTGAACCGCGCCTACGGCTAGCATTGCTGGGATAGCCGCATGGTTTGAGTTAACCGCACGGTCAGTTAGAAGGATGATTGAGTAACCATCGATCACTGCGTCTTCAGCGTATTGGCAGATACGTTTTAGGGCACGCTCTAGCTTGCCTTCGTCTTCGCTCGCTTGGAATACGATATCTAACGTTTTCGCTTGTAGGTGCTCGTTATCGATAGCACGCAGCTTTTCAAGCTCTGAGTTAGATAGAACCGGAGACTCAAGCTCTACTTTTTGGCAGTGCTCTGGCGATTCAGTCAGGAGGTTCTGATCTTTACCTAGGTAAGTGTTCAGTGACATCACCATACGCTCACGAATCGGATCGATTGGCGGGTTAGTAACCTGAGCAAATAGCTGTTTAAAGTAGTTGGACAGATGTTGTGACTGGTGCGAAAGGATCGCCAGCGGCCAGTCAGCACCCATTGCAGACAATGGCTCTTTGCCATCTTTTGCCATAGGTACGATGATTTCGTTCACTTCTTCTGAGCTGACACCAAACGCTTGCTGTTTGTGCAATAGCTTCTCTGGAGAAGGTTGGCTGAACTCGTTGCTCGCATCTGGAAGCTTCTTAAGGCTAAGTAGGTTCTCTTCCACCCATTTCTGGTATGGCTGAGCACTTGCAATGCCATCTTTTACTTCTTCATCAGAGATGATGCGACCTTGCTCTAGGTCAGCAACGAAGATACGGCCAGGTTGCAGACGACCACGGAACTCAACGTTCTCTGGCTCAATGTCGACAACACCAGATTCTGATGCCATCACTAGGAAGTCATCTTTAGTCACGGTATAACGCGACGGGCGCAGACCGTTACGGTCAAGCGTTGCACCTACCTGAACACCGTCAGTAAAGCACACCGATGCCGGGCCGTCCCATGGTTCCATTACGTTCGCGTGATACTGGTAGAACGCACGACGTGTTGGGTCCATGTTTTTGTTTTCTTGCCATGCTTCAGGGATCATCATCATCAACGCATGTGGCAGGCTACGACCAGACAGAACCAGGAGCTCAAGTGCCATATCGAAGTTGGATGAATCCGAACTGCCTTCCTGACAGATAGGGAGCAGCATGTCGATCTCTGCTTGAGTGAACAAGTCAGATTCGATGATCGCTTCACGTGCCTTCATCCAGTTCAGGTTACCGCGTACGGTGTTGATTTCACCATTGTGGGCAATGTAACGGAAAGGCTGTGCTAGGCGCCATTTCGGGAAAGTATTGGTAGAGAAACGAGAGTGAACCAGAGCCAGTGCTGTCACCATCGTTGGATTCTGTAGATCGAGGAAGTACTGAGGTACCTGCTCTGTCGTTAGCTGACCCTTATAAACAAGAGTCTTGTATGACATCGAGTTGATGTAGAAGTCATCGCCAATGTTTGACACGCTTTCCAGACAGACGCGAACCGTGTAGTTACGCAGTACATAAAGCTTACGCTCTAGCTCTTCTGGTGTGCAGCCTGGGCCGCCAGTTACGAATACGTGTTCAAATTGAGGCTCAGTGCTTAGCGGGTCAGCACCGATCATAGAGTTGTCGGTTGGCAGTACGCGGTAACCAATAACTTCAAGATCCAGACGCTTAGCGTTGCGTTCCAGAATGTCACGACACTGTGCGCGTTTGTGCTCGTCTTTAGGGAATAGCACCACACCGACACCGTACTTTTCAAAAGAGGGTAGCTTGATGCCAAGCTTTACTGACTCTTCTAAAAGAAACTCATGCGGTTTTTGAAGTAGGATACCTGCGCCGTCACCGCTGCATGGGTCACAACCCTGACCACCACGGTGTTCCATTCGAGCCAGCATATCCAGGGCTTGAGTCACTACTTCGTGAGATTTACGGTTTTTTAGGTGAGCAACAAAACCGATACCACAAGCGTCATGCTCCAGTTCAGGAGTATACAGACCTTGTGTATTCTGCTCTCTATCTACCATAGATACTTCCTTCCAGTTAAATCCAGGCACAACAATAGTGTGTGGTTGCGCCTTGTCCTTTGTAATTTTGATTCTTGACTGCCAGAGGGGGCAGCTTTCGAGTCCATTCAGCATCTCGCAGGAAAAGTATTGCGAGAAAAACATTCCTTGGTGATATCTAATGTCTGCATTTCATAATTTAGTGAAATGTGTTGCTGGGAGTAGAATATCAACCTTCAATCTACTAATTCATACTGTAATAAAAACGGCAAATACAGCAGAATTGTGTAAGTATCCTACAATTTTGTTCTCTGTAATTCCAACGAAACTTACGTCTGTTACACATTTTTTTTATCTAGTTTTGAATATATTCCATAACATAACTGCAACATTTGCCGTTTTTTGCTTGTTTTTATGCATATTTATTGATTTTGGTTAAGCGATGTTTAACAGCGTGCTGATACGATGCATGGTTTTCTTTTGCAGGGATGTAATTTAGTTTCACAAATTAGAGTGAGATTCATTCTTATTAATAGGTTATTGAGCATGCAATTACATGAGTTGGTGAATACCATCGGCCAGGATTTACAACGCCGTTATGGAGAGAAAGTTCACAAACTGACCCTGCACGGCGGTTTCAGCTGTCCAAACCGCGATGGTACCATCGGACGTGGCGGTTGCACATTTTGCAATGTTGCATCCTTTGCCAGTGAAGAGACTCAAATACAGTCGATCCATGAGCAACTGTCTGATCGCGCGGGCGAAGTAAAGCGTGCGAAAAAGTATCTAGCGTATTTTCAAGCCTATACCAGTACTTATGCCGAAGTGCAGGTTCTGAAGAATATGTATGAAGAGGCACTGAAGTACGCTGATATCGTCGGCCTGTGTGTGGGTACCCGTCCAGACTGCGTTCCGGACTCAGTGCTGGAATTGTTGGCGGGTTACGTCGAGCAAGGTTATGAAATCTGGCTGGAACTCGGATTACAGACCGCTCATGATCAGACTTTGAAACGAATTAACCGTGGTCATGATTTTGCGGTGTACGATGAGATCACCCGACGTGCACGGGCTCTTGGTATCAAGGTGTGTACTCACCTTATTGTGGGCCTGCCTAATGAGACCAAGCAGGACAACCTGCAGACACTGGAAAAGGTGCTGAAGACCGGAACAGACGGGATCAAACTTCACGGCTTGCATATTGTTGAGGGCAGTACCATGGCTAAGGCATGGCGTGCCGGACGACTGGAAGCACCCACTCTGGAGTTCTATCTGGATGTGGCCAGTGAAATGATACGCCGCACGCCAGCAGAAATTGTCTACCACCGAGTCTCCTCTTCAGCGAGGCGACCGACATTGCTTTCCCCGCTCTGGTGTGAAAATCGCTGGCTGGCAATGACGGAACTGGGCCGTACCCTGACAAAAGAGGGGGCGCAAGGCTCGCTGACCACGAATTCGTTTATCTATCACAAACCTGTTCTCAAATAATTCGCCTTCCGTGTGTAGCAACGGGCTTAGTGATAGACTTAGCCCAGTTGTAATGCACGGAGTGCTGAATGAAACCTATTAAAAACCTCGCGCAATACTATGTCGACTTGTTGGTCAAGCTCGGCATTGTTCGTTTTTCTATTCTGCTTGCTTTAGCACTGGTGGCACTGGCGGTTGTTGTCCAGGTAGGCATCACTTTGGTGCTCAACGGTCGTGTCGATGATATCGACATTGTTCGTTCCGTTTTCTTCGGTCTGTTGATCACCCCTTGGGCGGTCTATTTCCTGTCTGTGGTCGTAGACCAGTTAGAGGAGTCTCGCCAACGTCTGGCAAAAATGGTCTCTAAACTCAAAGATATGCGTTCCCGGGATCAGGATCTGAATCATAAGCTTCAGCAAAATATCCGTAAACTGAATCAGGAGATTGAAGAGCGTCAGAAAGCAGAAGATGCCCGTGAAGAAGCGATGAAAGATCTGGAAAATGAGGTCTTTCAGCGCGAGCGTACCCAGTTAGAGTTGGCCGAACGAACTGCGTTGCTGCGTTCGTTTATTGATGCGTCGCCAGACTTGATTTATTACCGCAATGCGGAAGGAGTCTTCTCTGGTTGTAACAAAGCGATGGAAGAACTCACGGGTCGTAAAGAGCAAGAACTGGTGGGACTAACACCTTGGGATGTTTATTCAGAGGAAATCGCAAAGCAGGTGGTCGAAACGGACCACAAAGTGATGGGCAATAATGAGGCGCTGACATACGAGCAGTGGCTGGAATACCCTGATGGTAAAAAGTGTTATTACGAGTTACGTAAAGTGCCATTTTATAGCCGGGACGGCAAGCACCTGGGATTGGTGGGCTTTGGACGAGATATTACGGAACGTAAGCGTCATGCGGAATCGCTTGAAAAGGCCAGCCGAGATAAAACTACGTTTATTTCGACCATCAGCCATGAGTTGAGAACACCGCTTAACGGGATCGTCGGTTTAAGTCGCATGTTATTGGATAGCCAACTTGATCCTGAGCAGCGCAAACACATGCAAACCATTAACGTCAGCGCCATTACTCTGGGGCATATTTTCAATGACATCATTGATATGGATAAGTTCGATAGACGTAAGTTAGAGCTCTTCCCAGAACCGCTGAATTTTGAAGACTTTGTGGCAGAGCTGGAAAGTATCTCAGCGTTGATGGCGGAACAAAAAGGTTTGCGATTTGATTTGGAACGTCTGACAGAATTACCGGAAGGTGTAGTCGTCGACGCAACCCGTCTGAGACAGGTCATCTGGAATTTGGTCAGTAACGCGATGAAATTCACTAAGCAGGGTGGTGTTGTGATGACCATCAGTTCTGATATCGAAGACGGTCAGGCGCATATCGTGATCGAAGTGGAAGATACCGGTATCGGTATCCCGCAGAAGGAACTCGATAAGATATTTGCGATGTACTATCAGGTTAAATCTGGAAAAGATAACCTGCATGCTGTAGGAACCGGAATTGGATTGGCTGTGTCGAAGCAACTCATTAAAATGATGGATGGAGACATCACGGTGGATAGCGAAGAGGGTTACGGAAGTACCTTTACTGTCTCTATAAATGTTCCATGTGCCGATAAGCAGCAACTCGCGCCAATAGAAGTAAAACGTCAGGGAAGCCTGAATATCTTCTTGCTGGAAGATATTGAGCTCAATATTACCGTAGCTCGTTCGCTGCTGGAGAGTTTAGGACACTTTGTTACTGTGGCGATGACCGGAGAAGAGGCAATAGAGCGCTTTAATCCGGAAGAATACGCTCTGGCATTACTGGATATTCAATTGCCGGACATGACAGGCTTCGACGTGGCGCAGCATTTCCGATCGCATTATCAGCAATTACCTCCGTTAGTGGCGCTGACGGCCAATGTGCTTAAAGATAAGCGAGAGTACCTAGCAAAAGGAATGGATGACGCTATCAGCAAGCCACTGAGTGTTAAAGCGCTATCAGAGGTTATTAATAAGTTTGCTGGTGAAGACGAGCCGGCACAAATTGAACGAGTGACGGTAGCAACTGAACCCGAAATTAAAATCAACGAGGAGCTGTATTGTCGCTTATTGGATCTGGATATGCTCGAGTCCTATGTTGACATTGTCGGTACACAACCCGTTCGTGACAGCATCAAGATGTTCGAAGATATGATGCCAGATTACATCGAAATCCTTGATTCCAATATGACCGCGAAAGATCAGCCGGGCATCGCGTCAGAAGCACACAAGATCAAAGGGGCTGCTGGCTCCATTGGTTTGAAGCATATCCAATCTATTGCCCAAAAGGCTCAATCTCCTGATATGCCTGCCTGGTGGGAGAATATTGAAGATTGGGTTGAAGAGATCAAGAACGAGTATCAGAATGACATACGTGTTTTGAAAATGTGGTTGGAAAGTAAGGAATCAAAATGAAAAGAATACTGACAGCGCTCGCACTTACTGCAGCCTTAGCCGGTTGTGCTTCATCGCCGACAATCGATAATCAGGTCTGGAGCGCGGGTAATAGCGCTATGTTCGCCCAGCAATCTGTTCGCCTTGAGTCGAATTTGTGGATTGATATGATGCCCAAGATTGGTGAAACCACTGCACTGGTTAAAGAGCAGAATTTGTATGGTGCGCTCAATCTGACAACGGAGACACAGTTACCGGCTGATATGGACATTGCTCTGGTCGTGCTCAGGCAGGGCGATCAGTTCTGGGAATTTGAAGGCAATGATTTTGAGCTTCGCAATCATTCGGAAAGCCAATGGGAAATTGCATTTAACTGGCAACTTGAAGTCAATATAACCAAGCCCATTGATGTGGCCGTTCTGCTAGACGATGGCGAGAGCAAGACCTGGTTGGTCAACAAACAGGTGAATGTCGATACCGTGTATTGATATCAAACCACAACGACCGGATAAGCAAAAGGGACGCATCAAGCGTCCCTTTTTCATAGGATATAAAAGAAGTTACTCTTCAAGGTCACCACAGAAGCGGTAGCCTTCACCGTGGATCGTAGCAATGATTTCTGGTGTACCAGATACTGACTCAAAGTGCTTACGAATACGACGGATGGTTACGTCTACAGTACGGTCATGCGGCTTAAGCTCACGACCCGTCATCTTCTTCAGCAGATCCGCACGAGTTTGGATCTTGCCTGGGTTCTCACAGAAGTGCAGCAGCGCACGGAACTCTGAACGTGGCAGTTTATAACTGTCACCGCCCGGGCTTACCAGTGAGCGGCTGTTGATGTCCAGAACCCAACCGTTGAATTCATACTTCTCTACACTGCGTTTTTCTTCTGTCACAGCACTGTTGCTCATAGAGCGAGTCAGAAGATTACGTGCACGGATAGTCAGTTCACGTGGGTTAAATGGTTTAGTGATGTAGTCGTCAGCACCAATCTCTAGACCAAGTATTTTATCAACCTCGTTGTCACGACCAGTCAAAAACATCAGCGCAACGTTTGCTTGTTCACGAAGCTCACGAGCTAGCAATAAACCGTTTTTACCAGGAAGGTTAATATCCATGATAACAAGGTTTACAGAGTTTTCTGACATCACCTGGTGCATTTCCTGACCGTCGCTGGCCTCGAATACAGCATATCCTTCTGCTTCAAAAATGCTTTTTAGGGTGTTACGGGTTACTTGCTCATCTTCAACAATAAGAATCTGCGGGCTTTGCATCGGCGGTACCTAAATTAAACTTGTGATAATTCTGTCTCTAGTAGAATAAATTCTAGGCAAAAAGTTAACATATAGGTAATGTTTCTTGGATGTTTTACTCACAATCATAGAAACAGTTACAGGTTACGTCGCCATCCATGATGTTGCCAAAAAACGAGAAATCCCTTTAATCTCTTATTATTCTGCTATGTCACTGAGGCGAATTCTATAATGTTAACAGCATGCTAACAATGGTCAAATGTTAATTCCATGCACTTTGTTGATTTAAATCAATCGCCGCTTTGTAACAAATATTAATAGTATTGGGCAATTACGACAATTTAGACAATATGAGTATTGATGCGCATCTTTGGCGTGCCTATTCAAATGTACGCTTGAAATTTCTGGCTGCGTGGGAGTGCCAGTGCTATGTGATTATAACAGCCTGCAACCCTAGAAGTAGTCAAGTGTCTAAAGAGATAAACTGCATAAAAAACTTGCAGTTAGAGCGTGATATTGCGAGATTTCCCTACCAGAATGTTAAAGTTGGCGACCCGAATTTTGACTGGATGGAAGACAGTTTTGCAGTGGAAATATCCTTAACTCAAGGATGTGAGTTGGCGCAAATTTATGAGCAAAACGCCATTTATTTTGTCGAAAATGGTGTACTGTTTCTGGTCTCCTGTGATCAACCTCGACGACAAACGAATTTAGGTCCATTGAGTCAGTTTGTGTACTGAAGCACAAAAAGGCTGGATGGATAGAAAAGGATTTTTAATTTAATCGCCCTCTAAAGACATATTTTTTTGTGTCTATTGAGCGATGATCACGGAGGAAAAATGAGAGATATCACACCTGATATTTGTGACCAACACGAAGATAAAGTGATGTTGTTGAATTTGCCACTACAGAACTTTGGACAGCGGGCCGCCTTCTGGGGAGAGATTGTGACAGTACGCTGTTACCATGACAACTCTATGGTTCGTGAAGTGTTAGGTCTGAACGGAGCGGGTAAAGTACTCTTCATAGACGGGAATGGTTCTTGTGCCAAAGCCTTGCTGGGGGACCAGCTCGCTATTATGGCGATTGAAAATGGCTGGGAGGGGATCATCGTTAACGGAGCGGTGCGTGACGTTGCTGCGATGGCTGAGATGGATCTTGGCGTTAAAGCATTGGGGGCCTGCCCATTCAAAACTGAAAAACGTGGTGCGGGACAGATCAATGTTACCTTGACCATGAACAATCAAATTGTGCAACCAGGACACTTTGTCTATTCTGACTGGAATGGAATTTTGATTGCCAAACAAGCGCTTGAATTCTGATATTTAATCGAAAAGCGTTAATCGACTAAAAGCGGAAACCTAGACCGACTTCGACACCTTGTTGTACTTTTTCAAAGTCAAAGGTGGCATGGACGTCTAGGTTTTCGGTAAGTCTTACCCGGCTGGAAATCTCTGCTGCCATCGCGCCTTGCTTCTGCTCATTTTCTTCTACCTGATAACCACGCACTGTACTCTGAACAGACAGTCGGTCGGATACTTGATAGCTCACTCCACTCAATATTCCACCATTGTTAGACTCATTTGAATTATTCAGTCTTGCGCCGATGTATACATCGAGTGAGTCAAAGACAGAATATGAGTAACCACTATCGATACTCCACTCGTCAAACGTATCTGTGTTGGTGGCTTTAGTGCCGGAGGACAGGAAAAAATTATGAGGGGAGGCATTGTGTTGCGCGGGCAGAGCCGGTAGCTCAACCGCCAAACTGGTTGCTGAAAACAAAACCAAGGGTAAGGCATACAAAGACACTGCTTTCATCGCACCACTCCTTAGTTATCGTTTTTATTTATAATTTATTGAACTCTAATTAAAGCACATAATCTAAGCAAAACATTGTAAAACTATATAGCGATTAGTTATGTATAAAGATCCTGTTTGCATATAAAGTGATCAATTGTCAATTTCTATGCTTTTGAGAGAAATTCCTATCATAAGCAACAAAAGAACAAATTTTGATTGACTAATCGCCAACAAATGCGGTACACGTATGGGTAAGCACATAAGAGAAATTGAATTACGACCTATTATGTTTAATCACCAGCACGTAGTAATGACCACCACCATTATTATTACCGACATGATCGTTGGGGCAGGCTGGTAGACGAAAGAAATTCAAAAACAAGGCCTGTATCACCAAGATACGGGCCTTTTTTTTACCTGTTTTGAGTATTTCGGGAGGAAAGGATGCGAGTACTAAAATTTGGAGGCTCATCGTTAGCCGATGCGGACCGTTTTTTAAGAGCAGCGGATATCATCGCTAACAATGCCCAGCAAGAAGATTTAGCTGTGGTGCTATCGGCACCGGGTAAAACCACCAATAAATTAGTGGCAGTCATTGAAACTGCGCTAAAAAACAATGAAGTTGAACTGCAAATCTCTGAGTTGGAAACCTCATTCAATGAGCTGTTCTCAGACATCAAGAAAATCCTCCCGAATATCGATAGCACCGATTTTGACAATCAAGTCAAAACATCGCTGTTCCAATTACACCAATTTGTGCACGGTATCCGCCTACTTGGTACCTGCCCCGACCATGTGAATGCTCGTATCATCTCAAAAGGTGAGCGTATTTCTATTCAGCTGATGAAAGCGGTGTTGTTAGCGAAAGGCCAGGCGGCGGATCTTATCGACCCAGTGAAGTACCTATTTGCTAAAGGTGACCACCTTGAGGCAATGGTCGACGTCGAGGTCTCCACTCAGAACTTCCAAGCAAACCCACTTGCGGAGGGCGTAGTACACATCATGCCGGGCTTTACTGCCGGTAATGTAAAAGGTGAGCTGGTGACGCTAGGTCGTAACGGCTCTGATTACTCCGCTGCGGTACTAGCGGCGTGTTTGCGAGCGGATTGCTGCGAAATCTGGACTGACGTTGACGGTGTGTATAACTGCGACCCTCGACTGGTTGACGATGCGCGCCTGCTGAAATCTCTGAGCTATCAAGAAGCGATGGAGCTGTCTTACTTTGGTGCTTCCGTACTTCACCCGAAAACCATCGCCCCAATCGCTCAATTCCATATTCCATGTCTTATCAAGAACTCCTTCAACCCACAAGGTGCTGGAACGCTCATTGGTCAGGACACGGGTGAAGACAACCTGCCAATCAAAGGCATCACCACGCTATCTAACCTGATTATGGTTAACGTTTCAGGCCCAGGTATGAAGGGTATGGTGGGTATGGCGAGCCGTGTATTTGGTGCGATGTCGTCTGCTGGCGTTTCGATTGTACTCATCACGCAATCTTCTTCAGAGTACAGCATCAGCTTTTGTATCGAAGAAGAAGATAAGCTGGATGCAGAGCGTGCACTTAGTGAAGCGTTCGAGCTGGAACTTAAAAATGGCCTGCTTGAGCCTGTAGAGTTTATGGATGACGTCGCGATCGTAACTCTAGTTGGTGATGGTATGCGTACTTCTCGCGGGGTGGCGTCTCAGTTCTTCTCTTCACTTGCAGAAGTTAACGTGAACATTGTTGCTATTGCACAGGGCTCTTCAGAGCGCGCGATTTCGGCAGTGATCCCGGAAGATAAAATCTCTGAAGCGATCAAGGCGTGTCATGAGAATCTATTTAACTCTAAGCACTTCCTTGACGTGTTTGTCGTCGGTGTTGGCGGCGTCGGTGGTGAGCTGGTAGATCAGATACAAAGACAGCAGGCGAAATTGGCCGAGAAAGGCATTGTCATTCGTGTGTGTGGTCTGGCGAACAGCAAAGGTGTATTGCTTGACGGAAAGGGGCTTCCACTAGATCAGTGGCGCGATCGTATGGGCGATGTCAGTGAGAGGTTTACTGTTGCAGGCCTTGCGGCTCTGGTGCAGCGCAATCACATCATTAACCCTGTATTAGTTGACTGTACTTCTAGCGAAGAGATCGCAAACCAATATGCTGAGTTCCTGGCTGCTGGCTTCCACGTTGTAACACCAAACAAGAAAGCCAACACAGCAAGCATGTCTTACTATCATCAGCTTCGCGATGTGGCTCGCAGCTCCCGTCGTAAGTTAATGTACGAAACAACAGTAGGTGCAGGTCTGCCGGTTATCGAAAACTTGCAAAACCTCATTGCGGCCGGTGATGAACTTGAGAAATTCAACGGTATCTTATCTGGTTCACTGTCATTTATTTTCGGTAAGCTGGATGAAGGACTAACGCTAAGCCAAGCCACCAATGTGGCGAAAGACAAAGGCTTTACAGAGCCGGATCCTCGCGACGATCTATCGGGTATGGACGTCGCTCGTAAGCTGCTAATTCTAGCGCGTGAAGCTGGCATGGCACTCGAACTTGAAGACGTAGAAGTCGACCAGGCGTTACCACCAGGCTTTGATGATTCGGGCTCTATCGATGAGTTTATGGCCCGACTACCAGAAGCGGACGCTTACTTTAGTGAGCTTGTCGAGAGCGCGGCGAAAGAAGGCAAAGTACTGCGCTACGTGGGCGAAATTGTCGATGGTAAGTGCCGCGTTCGCATTGCTGCTGTCGATGAAAACGACCCAATGTTTAAGATCAAAGATGGTGAGAACGCATTGGCCTTCTACAGCCGTTACTATCAGCCAATCCCGTTAGTACTGCGTGGCTACGGTGCAGGTACTGAAGTAACTGCGGCGGGTGTCTTCTCTGACGTGATGCGTACACTGGGCTGGAAACTAGGAGTATAAGATGAGTGATAGCGTTGTCGTTTATGCGCCTGCCTCAATAGGTAATGTGAGTGTTGGCTTTGATGTGTTGGGCGCTGCGGTATCACCTGTCGATGGTACCTTGCTCGGTGATTGCGTTGAGGTGAGATTGGGTGATAAGCCCTTCGACCTTGCGACTAAAGGCAGCTTTGTCGATAAGCTGCCAAGCGATCCAAAAGAGAATATCGTTTATGATTGCTGGAAGGTTTATGCGCGTGAGCTGGATAAAAAAGGTGTGGAGCTCAAACCTGTCTATATGACGCTTGAGAAGAATATGCCGATTGGTTCTGGGCTAGGTTCAAGTGCGTGTTCAATCGTTGCAGCGCTCGATGCCCTTAACCAGTTCCATGACAATCCACTCAATGAAATGGAACTTCTTGCGCTTATGGGCGAGATGGAAGGGCAAATTTCTGGTGGCATCCATTATGACAATGTGGCACCTTGCTACCTAGGCGGTGTGCAACTGATGCTTGAGGAACTAGGAATCATCAGCCAAGAAGTGCCATGTTTCGATGAATGGTACTGGGTGATGGCTTATCCTGGCATCAAGGTATCAACCGCTGAAGCGCGAGAGATCCTACCATCTCAGTATCGCAGACAAGATATTATTGCCCATGGTCGTCACTTAGCTGGATTTATCCATGCTTGTCACTCGAATCAACCCGAGTTGGCGGCGAAGATGATTAAAGATGTCATCGCAGAACCTTATCGCGCTAAGCTACTACCAGGGTTTAGTAAAGCTCGTGAATACGCCGCGACAGCGGGAGCACTAGCGACAGGAATTTCAGGCAGTGGCCCAACGCTGTTCAGCATCTGTAAAGACAAAGATGTAGCAGACCGAGTGGCTCGCTGGTTAGAAGAGAATTACGTACAAAATAACGAAGGATTCGTCCATGTTTGTCGTCTAGATAAGCAAGGCTCGAAGGTAACAGGAAGTAAGCTATGAAGCTGTACAATATCAAAGAGAACGACGAGCAAGTCTCGTTTGGCCAAGCCGTTCGCCAAGGCTTAGGTCGCAACCAAGGTCTATTTTTTCCATCTGAGCTGCCAAAGTTCGATGATGTAGACGCACTTTTAGCCGAAGATTTTGTCACGCGTAGCGCAAAAATTTTGTCTGCGCTTATCGGTGATGAGCTGCCAGCGGAAAAAGTGAATGAGTTGGTCGACAATGCATTCCAATTCCCGGCGCCTATCAATCAAGTGAAAGATGGCGTGTACGCCCTTGAGCTTTTCCACGGTCCAACGCTGGCATTCAAAGATTTCGGTGGTCGCTTTATGGCTCAGTCTCTGGCTGCGGTATCCGATGGCGGCAAGATCACTATCTTAACGGCAACATCAGGTGATACAGGTGCGGCGGTTGCCCATGCGTTTTACGGCATGGAAGATATCAACGTGGTTATCCTGTATCCAAAAGGTAAAATCAGCCCGCTGCAGGAAAAGCTATTCTGCACATTAGGTAAAAACATCCACACTGTGGCCATCAATGGCGATTTTGATGCCTGTCAGGCACTAGTTAAGCAAGCCTTCGATGATGCGGCGCTGCGTGAAGAGATTGGTCTTAACTCTGCAAACTCAATCAACATCAGCCGTTTGATGGCGCAGATCTGCTATTACTTCGAAGCAGCGTCTCAGATGTCTAAAGAAGAGCGTGAGAATCTGGTTGTGTCGGTTCCAAGTGGTAACTTTGGTAACTTAACTGCAGGTCTGTTAGCAAAAGCGCTCGGTCTTCCGATCAAGCGCTTTATCGCGGCAACCAATGCTAACGATACTGTGCCCCGTTACCTAGAAACGGGCGAGTGGGATCCTAAGCCAACCGTGGCAACCACCTCTAATGCGATGGACGTCAGCCAGCCAAACAACTGGCCACGTATCGAAGAGCTTTGCCAGATTAAAGGCTGGGGTCTGGATACACTGGGCAAAGGCATGGTGACTGACGAACAAAGCGCTGAGTCGGTACGTGAGCTAAACGCGCAAGGCTACCTGTGTGAGCCACACGGAGCGATTGCATACCGCCTGCTAGACGAGCAACTACAAGAAGGTGAAACCGGTCTGTTCTTATGCACCGCTCACCCAGCGAAATTCAAAGAGGTTGTAGACGACATCCTTGAATCGGACATTGAGCTGCCAGGTCCACTTGCGAAACACGCCGCGATGGAACTGCTTTCGGAAGATCTCGACAATGACTTTGATGCACTGAAAGCGGTACTGCGCCGAGTGCAATAAATCGAGTTAAACTGTTTCTGAATGCCCAAGTTTTTGTATCAAACTTGGGCATTTTTTTGTTTAACAAAAAAAAAGCGACTGTTGACCTCAGGTTAATTTGAGCGAGGGAGCTACGTTGAGGTGCATCATCTATTTGGTTGTATTAAGCGCTTTTCTCAGACCGATGCGATTGTACCCGGCTGGGAAGTCATCAAAACGGGTGAACTCAACAAACCCAAGTTTTTGATAAAACATGGGGGCTTGCCAACTCTGTGTCCAAAGCCAAAGACCCGATAGGTTATGAGTCGTCGCGTAATGCTCGGCCTCCAGCATGAGCTTTGTGCCCATGCCAGTGCCTCGACAGCGGTCATCTACCCAGAGTTCATCAATATATAGCCAGTCCCAAAGCAGGTCGGCGGTAAGGGCTGCAACCAGCTCACCGTTGTCATTGTGCACCGTCCAGTTGAAACGATCTTTTTGGTATGGTGGTGCCACCTGCGCCTGGCCATGGGATTCAAGCCCGGCGGTCAATTCACTCTGTGATTTGGCGTCTAAGCCACCTTTGGCGAATTCAATTTTCAGCATTCTACACCTTTGTTACTGCGTCTATGGCCGCTCGATAGTACTAAAATTGGTGGCGGAATCCTATGGGACGTTGTGGGGTCATGGGCAGTGATTGCAGAAGAAAAATGCGTGACCAGAACAGAGTAAGCTCTGGGCAGTCAATGTTAGGGTGGGGCGGAATAAAAAGGCTTGTCAGTCAGTGATTACTGCTTGTGAAAGTGACACCATCGCGTAGTCTTAGTGAATCAGTTAATTCATATCAGGTGAAAGATGTTACAAAAAGCCCGTTGGGGAATTGCAGGGCTCGGTAAGATTGCACGACGCTTTGTTATCGACCTTACACAGCATGTTGAACATGGCGAGTTGGTTGCGGTTGCGGCGCGTGATGAGCAAAGAGCCGAGCAGTTTGCGAAGGAATTCGCAGGCTGTGCCAGCTACGGCAGTTATCAGGCGTTGGCAGAGGATCCCAATGTGGACGTTGTTTATGTAGCGACACTGCATCCTTATCATCGCTCAATGGTTGAGTTGTTTCTCAATGCCGGTAAGCATGTCTTAGTTGAAAAACCCGCATTCACTAATGTGAATGACTGGGATGAGATGTCTCAGTTGGCAGTTCGCAAAGGACTGATCCTTGCGGAAGCGATGAAATCTGTGACCTTTCCGGCCTATCTACAACTGAAACGCTTCATTATTGACAATGGCATTCAATTAAGTTCGCTCGAGGCTGCGTTTGGTAACTGGCATCAATACGATGAAAACTATCAGATTTTCAATCCTAGTCAGTCGGGTGGAGCCACTTTGGATGTTGGTGTCTACGCGCTGTGGCTATATGCGGATTTGTGCCAGACTCAATCTGATGCAAACTGGTTCCCAATGGCGACGTTTGCCCACGACAATCCACAGTCTCAGGTCGATGAGTATGCTCAGTTTCAGATTGAGGGTAGGTTCTCCGCCAGGCTCGCTGCATCCATTAGCCGTGATCTGCCAAGAAGTGCGGTGATACGCGGGACGGATTTTGAAGCGGTCATTGCTGAAAAATGGTGGAATCCCAAGCGCATTGAAGTCACTTATCAAGGTGAGAAGACAGTATTTGCTCCTAACGCGTTGGGTGGTGGTTTCGAACATGAAATAGAGCATGTTAGTCAGCTCGTTCAGCGGGGCGCAACCGACTCGATATTGCTTAGCCACACCACTAGCCGAAAGGTGATTGAGGTCATGGAAGGTAGCCTCGTTGCCGCAGGCTACGGTTATCTGACCAAGTAAAGTTCAATCGTGATGAATAAAAAAAAGCGCCTTCAGTGAAGGCGCTTTTTGGTATCAAGGGATATTCTAAGCGGTCTCGGTTTTACCGGTTGGTTGCTCTTCGTCCGCAAGGTCTGTTTCACCTTTGCCTTTCGATGTCTTAATGACATAGCCAGCAATGGACAGTGAAGCAACGATACCCAGAATGGTTGATAGTTGCATTGGCAGACCGAAGCCTAGCGTTGCATTGTTAAGGATGAAGGTAACCACAACGGTCGTCATAAACGTAGCTGGTACTGTGGTGACCCAGTGTAGTTTATTGTGACGTAGCAGGTAAGCCGATGCAGTCCAGAGCATCATTACCGCTGTTGTCTGGTTAGCAAAGCCAAAGTAACGCCAGATTACGCCGAAGTCTACTTGAGTCAGAATACCACCGATAACAAACAGAGGCACTGCCATCATCAGACGATTACGTAGCGACTTCTGTTCCATGTTGAAGTACTCAGCAAGGATAAGACGGCTAGAGCGGAACGCAGTGTCACCAGAGGTGATTGGCAGAATAACCACACCCAAGAAAGCAAGTACACCACCGAACACACCAAGCAGACCAAATGAAGCGCTGTAAACGACGTTACCCGGACCACCGTTCTTCACGGCTTCTGCAAGTGAGTCGATAGAGCCGAAGAACGAGAGAGCAAGCGCACACCAGATAAGGGCAATAACACCTTCACCAATCATTGCACCGTAGAACACAAAGCGGCCGTTCTTTTCGTTTTCCATACAACGCGCCATCAGCGGAGATTGGGTTGCGTGGAAACCAGAGATAGCACCACACGCAATCGTGATAAACAGTGCTGGCCATATCGGCAGGTCATTCGGGTTCATGTTATTGAACATGTCACTGATTTCGAATCCACCCATTACAGAATGTTCGCTGGATAGAGCGACGGCGGTAATCAGACCTACGGACATGAAAATCAGCAGTGCGCCGAACAATGGATAGAAACGACCAATGATTTTATCAACTGGAACGATTGTGGCGATGATGTAGTAAGCAAAGATGATGACCACCATGGTTGTCATGCTCATCGACATGCCCATCTGGTCATTAACAAGATTCGTGATCATGCCAGCTGGCGCTGAAACGAACACCACACCAACCAGCAGCAGCAGAACAATGGCAAAAATGTTCATAAAGTGTTTTGCGCCATTGCCCAGATAACGACCGGTAATGGTTGGAACAGAAGCACCACCATTGCGTACAGACAGCATGCCTGAGAAGTAGTCGTGCACGGCACCCGCAAAGATACAACCGATCACAATCCACAGCATGGCAGCCGGGCCGTAGAGCGCCCCCATAATAGGACCAAAGATGGGGCCGACACCCGCGATGTTCAGTAACTGAACCAGGTATACCTTCTTGGTCGACATAGGTACATAGTCCACACCATCTGTCTTAGTGTGTGCAGGAGTTTGACGATTTTGGTTAACGCCAAAGACTTTCTCAATGAAAGCTCCGTAAATAAAGTAGCCGCCGATCAAGGCTGCAACACAAGTTAAAAACCACAACATAACTGTTATCCCTAGTTTGTAATGACATTAATTTCTGGTAACTATTATAAAAATGATGAATTCAGTTAACATTGGGTGATTAACTCAGTGGTGGAATAGATGATTAAGTGGTCAATAGTAACATTAAGTGGTTTTGCCGCTTCCTCAGTGGTTGTTATTTGCGACTGAGCGGTCGTGGAAAAGCGTGAAGCTCGTCACTCGTCACGTCTATTGTGGTAAAAGTGGCGAAGAAGTGGCATTGTGGCGACAAGAAAGAATAAAAGGGAAAGGGAAAGCATGAGAGCGTTAGTGGTGATGGCATCGACTCTGTTGGTATTTGGCTGTGTCCAAGGAGTTGATGATCTGGCGAAAGCAGGTGACTGGGAGAAGATAGGCTATCAGGATGGTGTGCGAGGTCAGTTGTCACGTAGTTATTCTGAGCTCAATGAAATGGGGCCAGCTGTGCATTCCGAGTATGATGCGGGCTATCAGCGTGGTCTGCTCGAGTTCTGTGATGCTGATTATGCCTACCAAATTGGTTTATCAGGGCATTATTACACCGGTGCCTGTGAGGGGCTGCCTGAAGGACAGCGTTTTCGTATGGAATGGCAACGTGGCTGGACCGACTACTCCAATTAAACCATTTGATAGGCAGGTCAGGGGGAAAGCCCCTAACCTGCAGAGCTTATTCTGATTTAGGCTCGGATTGCACGGCCTTGCGCAAAAAACCATCCTGTCGCTGTAATTGCTCCTTTGCCGCGACTTTATTCAGCCCTGTCAGGATCATAAGGATCGCCAGTTTGACATCATAGTCCGTCTGTTTTAATACCGCCTTCGCTTCTGTGTTGTTGCAGTCCGTTGCCTGCATGACAATACGTGTCGCTCTGGCTATCAGTTTGGCGTTGGTGGCTTTGACATCCACCATCAGGTTCTCATAACTTTTGCCAAGACGAATCATGCTGGCAGTCGTTAACATATTGAGTACCAGCTTCTGTGCGGTGCCGGATTTGAGGCGAGTAGAGCCAGTCAGTGCTTCTGGACCTACGACAGGGCTGATAGCGATCTGCGCGATGTTGGCAATATCAGACTCAGGGTTGCAGGACAGGGCTACGGTCGTTGCACCGGTTTGATTGGCATACTCAAGGGCGCCTATCACGTAAGGGGTACGTCCGCTGGCTGCAATGCCCACTACCACATCCTGTGGCGTCAGGTGCTGTGCGATGAGATCTTGCTCCCCCAGTTTGGGATCGTCTTCCGCCCCTTCTTTGGCCCGAAACATGGCGTCGTTACCTCCGGCAATAATTCCAATCACCATATCAGGTTCGGTTCCGAAGGTCGGCGGGCACTCTGATGCATCCAGTACACCGAGTCGCCCGCTGGTGCCTGCGCCAAGGTAAAGCAACCGGCCACCCTGTTTAAAAGCGTTGGTGATGGCGTCCACTGCGAGGGCTATCTCTGGAATGACCTTTTCGACAGCGAGAGGAACTTGTGCATCTTGCTGATTCATACGCTGTAAGATTTGCTCAGAAGAGAGCAGGTCGATGTCCATTGTTTCGGGGTTACGCCCTTCCGAAACGAGTTGGGCTAAAGCATTGAGTAGTGCATCGTTAGTCATAGTTGTTCCTAGTCAGCTGAGTAGAGTACGCCTAAAGGGACCGCTCTGCAGGCTCCTGTTACGGAGGGCAGATTACTTGGGATCTTGTGGAGATAACAATGCGCTAACCAGGCGAAAGCCATAGACTCCATATAATCTCCGCTGACCGCGGCACTGTCCGTACTCGCAACATGCCATTGAGTGAGCAAAGCACTGAGGCGTTTCATTATGATTGGGTTATTTGCACCACCCCCGCAGACGAAGAGCTTAGGTTGATAACCTACCGAATAGTCTTTTATCGCGTCGGCGATGGTGATGGCGGTGAATTCGGTGAGAGTGCGTAGTACATCATATTCATTGGGCCGCGGTGAAACCCGGGCCAGTCGCAGCTCCAGCCAGCGCGCATGATAATGTTCTCTGCCCGTACTTTTAGGGGCAGGGCGACGTAGATAGCTGTCGGCCAGCAGTTCGTTGAGCAGGTCTTGATTCACGATACCTTGTTGGGCCAGCAGTGCATCACGGTCAAATGCAGTAGAAAACACACTTGAACACCAATGATCCAGAAGCACATTGCCAGGTCCAGTATCGAAACCTATCACGGAACCATCGGGTTGTAGCACCGAGACATTCGCAATGCCACCGATATTGAGAATGACCTGTGTTGTTTCACTGTTGCCAAACAAGTAACGATGGAAAGCTGGTACCAGTGGCGCTCCCTGACCGCCCAGTGCCATATCTTTGCGACGGAAATCGCCCACGGTAGGAATGCCGGTAAGCGTTGCCAGCAAGTTGTTGTCGCCGAGCTGAATGGTAAAAGGCGTCTTACTATCTGGCTGGTGGAAAACAGTCTGTCCATGATTACCAAGCGCTACAATGTCTGTTGCTTCGTATGGTGACTTCTTCAGCAAGCTCTGGACTGCCTGCACGTAGAGCAAGCCTAGTTTATGGTCGAGCTCACCAATTTTTTTCAAATCAGTAGGTTGGCCATGGCATATGGCGAGTACATCTGCCTTTAAGTCATCCGGATAGCCAAGAAAATCGCTGCACAACAGTTGAATTTGGCGGTCTTTTATCGAGACCAGAGCGGTATCGACACCATCGAGACTGGTTCCTGACATAATGCCAATGTATAGCGCTTCCTCAGTTATCATAAACTTACTCCGTTTTGACCTGGCATCATTGTAAATCAAAAATAATCAGAATAATCTCTGGTTACGCCCATTTGATAATAAATTTGCAGAGGAGCAATTATGGGACCGTTATGGCTTGATGTGGAAGGGTATGAGCTGACAGCAGAAGATCGGGAAATGCTGGAACACCCAACGGTGGGTGGCTTAATTCTGTTTGCCCGCAACTATCATGACTCTGAGCAGTTGATTGAGTTGAACCGCCAGATTCGTCAAGCCGCCAGAGGCCCTATTGTGATTGGTGTTGATCAGGAAGGTGGGCGTGTACAGCGTTTTCGTGATGGGTTTACTTCTCTTCCGCCAGCGTCTCTTTACGCAGACCTGGGGGATGAATCCCTGGCCAATCAGGCTGGCTGGCTGATGGCCGCAGAACTTATTGCTCATGACATTGACCTGAGCTTTGCTCCGGTTCTCGATCAGGGACATGAGTGTAAGGCCATTGGCAATCGCGCGTTTGGTGATAACTTACAAACGATAGTGCAGTACAGCACAGCGTTTATGGCAGGAATGAAATCAGCGGGAATGGCGACCACGGGCAAGCACTTTCCGGGTCACGGCGGAGTGATTGCGGATTCCCATCTGGAAACGCCTATCGATGATCGCAGTACGATTTTTGAAGACGACATGCGGATTTTCAAAGCGCACATTCAATCCGGGCTGTTGGATGCGATGATGCCGGCTCATGTGGTATTTCCCCATTATGACGATAAGCCAGCCAGTGGCTCCCGTTATTGGTTGAAACAGGTGCTGCGTCAGCAGTTGGGATTCGATGGCATCATCTTTTCAGACGATCTCTCTATGGAAGGTGCTGCTGTTATGGGTGGGCCAGCGGAACGTGCACAGCAGGCGCTGGAGGCCGGTTGTGACATGTTGCTGTTATGCAATAACCGACAATCTTCGATAAAGGTATTGGACAGTCTGCCCATCAGTCACGTACCTCAAGCGCACTCGATGCTGAGAACACGCGATTTTTCCTGGTCAGAGTTGAGGAAAAGTGAACAATGGAAGTTGGCCAATAAAAATATCCTCACGGCAATAGATGGTTAGGCTAATGCCGTTGAATGGCTAAAGTTATCCCTGCCCAGGCAGGGATTTTTTCGTCTGAGGGAAGAATTAATGGAATCCCAGTTTTTCTTTCAGTGCTTTGAGGTAGCGTCGGCTGACGGGAATAGGGTGATTGGTCTGGGTAATGATTTCGGCCAGTCCGTTATCCAGGAGTTTGATCTCCTTGATGGCTTTTATGTTAACTAAGAATTGGCGATGACAGCGAATCAAGGGCGTTTTGTCTTCAATCACCTTCAAGGTCAATTGAGAAGTCGCTTTTTGCTCGGCGGTTTGTACATGTACACCAGACAGGTCACTGTAGGCAAATTCGACGTCTTTGGTCGGAATGATTACGATACGGTGATGACCCACACAAGGGATCTGATCCAGAGTCTTTGGTGCTAGGGCATCAAATGACTCTTCGGTTTGTTGCTCATTCTTTTTCAAGCGTTTAACGGTTTTCTCTAATCGACATGGATCGACGGGCTTTAACAGGTAGTCGAATGCATTGTCCTCAAAGGCCTGAATCGCATATTGATCATAGGCTGTGACAAAAACAACTTTCGGCATGGTATCGGGGTCAAGCATTCCCAGAAGTTCGATACCGGTAATTTGTGGCATCTGGATATCGAGAAATACCACGTCGGGCTTCAACTGATTAATCTTTTTAAGGCCTTCAATGGCGTTACTGGCCTCTCCGATGATCTGTATCTGCTCAGTTTGTTCAAGGAGCTCGGTCAGCTCTTCACGGGCAAACAATTCATCGTCAATTACTAGAGCGGTTAACTGTGTCATGACGCAATGGCCGTCCTTTTATCTTTGCGTATCGATGGCGAGGGGATAATAAAGCTCATTCGGGTATGTTGGTCCTTTTTGACGTCAATTTTTAGCGCTGCGTCACGACCAAATTTGTTGGTGAGGCGCTTATCCACGATTTGCATACCCAGCCCTTCGTGTCCCGGTTTTGGCTCAGAATAAGTACCTGCATTGTCCTCGACAATGATTTGGTGTCCGTACGGAGTACTTCGACTATAGATGCGAATGGTCCCTCCTTCCAGCAGATTTGAGATGCCATGTTTAATGGCGTTCTCAACCAATGGTTGTAAGGTAAAACTGGGTACTTCCTGATCCAGTATCTCAGGGGCAATGTCGATATCCACCTCTAACCTATCGGTGAACCTTGCCTTCTCAATGGTCAGATAGGCGTTCACGTGGGCCAGTTCCTCTTTCAGCGTGACTGTTTCGATATTCTGTTTCAGGTTACTGCGGAAGAATTGCGAAAGATGCTGTATTAAGCTGCGCGCTTTATCGGGGTCGCGACGGGTAATTGCGCTGATGGTATTCAGGGCGTTGAACAGAAAGTGCGGGTTGACCTGTGCGTGCAACAGTTTTATTTCAGCCTGGTTGAGCAAGGTCTGTTTGTGGATATAGTCACCGTGTAGGATCTGACTGGAGAGTAACTGTGCAATCCCTTCAGCCATGGACATGTTGATAGTAGAAAACAGCTTACGTTTGGGTTCATAGAGCTTAATTGTCCCAATGACCTCATCACCAGTGCGTAAGGGAATGATTAAGGCTGAGCCCAGCTTACAATGAGGTGAAATCGAACATTGATAGGGGTTTTCCTTGCCATCCAGGTAGATGATTTCGTTATTGTGCATGGCATCCAGCGTGCTCTGTGACGAAATGGGACGGTTCAGTTCATGGTGATCGGCACCAATGCCGACAAACGCCAGAATTTTCTCATGATCGGTTATGGCGACCGCACCGACGTTGGTTTCCTCATAGACAATACGTGCGATCTTGCTGGCATTATGCGAATCAAAACCGTGGACCAGGATCCCGACTGAGCGCTCAGCAATATTCAGTGCTCGCCGTGAGAAGGTGGCTGAATACTCTTCAAAAATGGTTTTCCTGTCCTGTAGAATACTCATAAACAGAGCCGCGCCCACGGAGTTGGCGATGATCATTGGGGCGGCAATGGCAGAGACCAGCGAATAGGCCTGATCAAAGGGTTTGGCCACTACCAGAATGACCAGCATCTGTACCACTTCTGCGGCAAAGGTGATGTAGAAAACAACCAGAGGGTTAAACAGCTCCTCTTTTTTGTCCCTGTTGATAAAGTAGAGGTGCATTAAGCCACCAATCACCCCTTCAGCGGTGGTGGAAATAGCGCAGGCAACATCGGTAAAGCCCCCCAGCGTATAGCGGTGCAGGCCGCCAGTCAGACCGACAGCGAACCCAACTAGCGGGCCGCCAAACAATCCCCCCATGACGGCACCGATGGCTCGGGTATTGGCAATGGCATCGTTGATTTGCAGACCAAAGTAGGTCCCCAATATACAGAATGACGAGAACAGCACGTAGACGCTGATTTTATGACTTAACCGGTTAGACACACTAAACAGTGGAATGAAAAGTGGAGTTTTACTCAACATATAGGCGAGTACCAGATACACGCACATTTGTTGTAATAAAGATATGATTAAGTCCATTGCACATCACCTGAAGTTACTTGGGTATTATTGTATACCCAACTGACCGTCAGTGGCAGCGTGAGCTTATGGTTGTTATAACTGAAACTGGTAAGAAGAGGGAAATATCTACTGTAAATATTTTTTTACGTTGGATGTTTTTCAAAGTTTACGCTTGCATGTGTTTTTTATCTATGTATATTACCAGTAAAGCTTAGCCGGGAAGCGTGAAAGGGAGTTTCCGGTGTAAATATATTTTTACAGGTGAGATGATGAAGAAGAGTGAATTAAGTAATATTAACATCAGCGATGAACAGGTGCTGATCACGCCAGAGCAATTGAAAGAAAAGCTACCTTTGAGCGAAAAAGCACGAAAGTTCATTCAAGATTCTCGTGAAACCATCGCTAACATCATCCATAAAAAAGATCATCGTCTACTGGTGGTATGTGGGCCATGTTCCATTCATGACGTGGAAGCGGCAAAAGAGTACGCCAAGCGTTTAAAAGCACTCTCTGAGCAATTGAGCGACCAATTGTACATTGTGATGCGTGTTTACTTTGAAAAGCCCCGTACCACAGTTGGCTGGAAAGGTCTGATCAACGATCCTCAGCTAGATGGCACGTTCGACATTGAACACGGTCTGCACGTGGGTCGTCAGCTGCTGGTGGAGCTGGCAGAAATGGAAATTCCTCTGGCGACAGAAGCGCTGGATCCAATCAGCCCTCAGTATCTAGCCGATACCTTCTCGTGGGCAGCTATTGGTGCACGTACTACAGAGTCACAAACTCACCGAGAGATGGCCAGTGGTTTGTCGATGCCTATTGGTTTCAAAAACGGTACCGATGGTAGCCTGGCCACGGCTATCAATGCAATGCAGGCAGCTTCTTCCAGTCACCGTTTCATGGGGATCAACCGAGAAGGTCAGGTTGCACTACTGACCACTCAGGGTAACGCGAATGGTCACGTGATCCTGCGTGGTGGTAAACAAACCAACTATGATTCTGTTTCCGTTACAGAATGCGAGCAGGAGTTGGCGAAGTCTAACCTGGAAGCGGCGCTTATGGTGGACTGCAGCCACGCAAACTCACGTAAAGACTACCGTCGTCAGCCACTCGTCGCCGAAGATGTGATTCACCAAATCCGCGAAGGGAATAAGTCAATTATTGGTCTGATGATTGAAAGTCACCTAAACGAAGGCAACCAAAGCTCAGATATTCCGTTAAGTGAAATGCAATACGGCGTGTCTATCACCGATGCGTGTATCAATTGGGATTCAACTGAGGCACTATTACGTCATGCTCATACTGAGCTGGTCCCATTCTTGGAAAATCGTATTAAGGAATAATGACATCCATGGCTGCTGAACTGAACGCATTGCGTGACCAAATCGATGACGTTGATAAGCAGATGCTTGACCTGTTGGCAAAGCGTCTATCTCTTGTGGAGCAAGTTGGTGAAGTAAAGAGCCAACATGGCTTACCTATCTATGCCCCTGACAGAGAAGCAGCCATGCTGGCATCGCGTCGTGAAGAAGCGGAAAAAAAAGGCGTGCCTCCTCAACTCATCGAGGACATCCTTCGCCGCACTATGCGCGAGTCTTATGCCAGCGAAAAAGACTCGGGTTTTAAGTGCCTAAACCCGGAATTGCGCTCTGTTGTGATTGTCGGTGGTAAGGGACAGTTGGGTGGCTTATTTGGCAGAATGTTCACGCTGTCGGGTTATCAAGTAAAAGTGCTTGGCAGCCAAGATTGGGATCGTGCCGACGAGATCTTAGATAATGCGGGTCTTGTTGTCGTGACTGTACCAATTCACCTCACGGAAGGTGTGATTGAGAAGCTTGGTAACCTGCCAGAAGACTGTATTTTGTGCGATCTCACCTCGATTAAGTCTAAGCCACTTAATGCCATGCTAAAGGCTCATCAAGGCCCCGTTGTCGGTTTGCACCCGATGTTTGGCCCTGACGTGCCAAGCCTGGCTAAACAGGTGATCGTCTATTGTGATGGCCGTGGTGAAGATGCGTATCAATGGCTGTTAGAACAGTTTAAAATTTGGGGCGCGAGTTTGTGTCAGATCTCGGCGGAGCAGCATGACGAAGGAATGACGTTAATTCAGGCGCTACGTCACTTTACCTCCTTTGCTTACGGACGCCACCTGAGTCAGCAGAACCCAGATCTGGATACGCTAGTGAAACTGAGCTCACCTATTTATCGTCTGGAACTGGCCATGGTGGGGCGTCTGTTTGCTCAGGATCCTAATTTGTACGGTGACATCATTCTTTCTTCGGATGAAAATATCGATATGATCAAGCGTTTTCACCAGCAATTCGGAGAAGCACTGGCACTTCTCGACACTAAAGACAAAGCTAAGTTTGTTGCCGAGTTCAATGAAGTCAGTGACTGGTTTGGTGATTACTCTCAGCAATTCATGTCTGAGAGCCAGAATTTGCTCAAGCAGGCCAATGACGCGATTCATCGCGGCTAGAATCCCAAAAGGGTCACAAAAAAACGCAGCGTTTACGCTGCGTTTTTTTAATTGGTCTGTTCTGCCTCGGGCTCTGGCAGCTCTTCGTTGACTGCGGTCTTTAGAGAAGCATCGACATAAGGCGCGTTGGTCAGGTTGATCTGCAGTTTGACGACACTGCCTATCAGCTCAACAAGTGGTCCCCACTGAACTTTTTTCTCTTTTTCAAAAACATAGTCAAAGTTATCTGGACTCCAGTCCATCAAATACTGGGGATTTAGTGTCCGGCCTAAGAATCGCACTTCGTAATGCAGGTGAGGACCGGTCGAGTTGCCGCTGTTGCCACATGTTGCGATGACATCACCTTTTCGCACGAACTGCCCACTTTTTGCCTTAAAGCGATGTAAGTGCGCGTAGGTACTCATAAAGCCAAAAGCGTGACGAATGGTCAGGTAGTTGCCATAGCCTTTACGACTTGGTCTTACTGTTTCTACCACGCCATCTGCAGGAGCCAGGATCTGCTCTCCTGTTTTACAGGTGAGATCGATGCCGGTGTGAAGCTGCCTCTTACCGGAAATTGGATTGGTGCGACGACCATATGACGAAGAGATCCGTTGGTAGGTGACAGGGCTGTCGTTGGGGATCAGTCGAAACATGGTTGCACGCACTGCTGAGTCTATTGCGGCGGCATCAATACGATCGGCCAAAGGCATTTCTACATCATAGAGCTCTTCATTAACTAATCCGAGAACCGTTTCTACATCATTGACGCGTTTACCCAGCAGTTGCAACTCATCACGCTTTTGCTCCAGCTCCTGAGACAGATCATGCGTTACATTCACCTGTTCTTCGAGCTTAGCTTCTAGCAGTGCTTTTTCTTGTTGCAGACTGGAAAGAGTCACTTCTGTTGAGCTAAGAGCCGTTTGCGACTGATTGTAGGAGTAGCCCACCAGACCAAGGGCAATAGGAAAAGCTGCGGCTAATAGAATAACGCTTACTGTACGCTTTCTCCCTAAACGCAGTGTTTTTTTCTTTCCTTGATCAGTAGGTATGACTACCTTGATTTTGTTTGCCATAGTGAAATGTCGAAACTGACAACCTGTCTATAAAAAGTGGTAAATTTTCGGTTAATTTCGCTATTTTGTGGGTGAAAATCACAAAAAAGAGGGCGCTATTATTAGCGCCCTCTTCAAAAAAAACAAGTTTATCTCAAAATCAAGTGCTTATTTTGAGATGCGCTTGTATTTAATGCGATGTGGTTCAGCAGCTTCAGGACCCAGAGTCTTCTTCAGCCATTCCATGTACTCCGTGTAGTTACCTTCGTAGAAGTTAACCTGACCTTCGTCACGGTAGTCGATGATGTGCGTAGCGATACGGTCAAGGAACCAACGGTCGTGCGAGATAACCATGGCACAGCCAGGGAACTCAAGCAGCGCTTCTTCCAGTGCACGTAGTGTTTCAACGTCAAGGTCGTTGGTTGGCTCATCGAGTAGCAGCATGTTACCGCCCGCTTTAAGAAGCTTAGCCAGGTGAACACGGTTACGCTCACCACCAGACAGCTCACCGATGATCTTCTGTTGGTCGCTGCCTTTGAAATTAAAGCGCGAGCAGTAGGCACGAGCTGGGATCTCAAAGTTGTTGATCTTGATGATGTCAGCGCCTTCAGAAATTTCCTGGAATACCGTGTTCTTGTCGTTCATTGAGTCTCGGAACTGTTCAACCGATGCCAGTTTAACGGTTTCACCTAGATCAATCGTACCGGAATCAGGTTGCTCAGTGCCGCTTAACATCTTGAATAGCGTTGATTTACCTGCACCGTTAGCACCGATAATACCGACGATAGCACCCTTAGGAATGCTAAACGACAGGTCGTCGATAAGTACGCGGCCGTCGAATGACTTGGTCAGGTTGTTCACCTCAAGCACTTTGTCACCCAGGCGCTCACCAGGTGGGATGAACAGTTCGTTAGTTTCGTTACGTTTCTGGTGATCGCCGCTTTGCAGTTCTTCAAAGCGTGCCATACGTGCTTTAGACTTAGCTTGACGACCTTTAGGGTTTTGACGAACCCATTCAAGTTCTTTCTCGATGGTCTTCTGACGAGCTTTTTCTTGAGACGCTTCTTGTTGCAGACGGGCATCTTTTTGCTCTAGCCAAGAGGTATAGTTACCTTCCCATGGAATACCTTCACCACGGTCAAGCTCCAGGATCCAACCCGCAGCGTTATCCAGGAAATAACGGTCGTGGGTGATAGCTACAACGGTGCCGTTGTAATCAACAAGGAAGCGTTCCAGCCAGGCTACAGATTCTGCGTCCAAGTGGTTGGTTGGTTCGTCAAGAAGCAGCATGTCTGGCTTCTCTAGAAGCAAGCGGCAGATTGCAACACGGCGGCGCTCACCACCTGAAAGGTGTTTGATCTGTGCATCCCACTCAGGAAGACGTAGTGCATCCGCTGCACGCTCTAGGGCGTTGTCCAGATTGTGGCCGTCTTTTGCCTGAATCAGTGCTTCCAGCTCACCTTGTTCCTTTGCCAGTGCGTCAAAGTCAGCATCAGGTTCGGCGTAAGCTGCGTAAACTTCGTCCAGACGCTTCATTGCACCTGCGACGTCAGCAACTGCTTCTTCTACGATTTCACGCACCGTTTTTGATTCGTCCAGGACGGGTTCCTGAGGCAGATACCCCACGTTCAGGCCCGGCTGTGGACGCGCTTCACCATCAATGTCGGTATCAATACCCGCCATGATGCGTAGTAGTGTTGATTTACCTGCGCCGTTGAGACCTAGTACACCAATTTTCGCGCCAGGGAAGAAGCTAAGAGAAATGTCCTTAAGGATTTGTCGCTTTGGTGGCACAACTTTGCTCACGCGCGACATGGTATAGACGTATTCAGCCATTGCCGATCGTTCCTACTTTTGAAGTCAATAAAGTTTCTATTTTACACCACGCAGTCTGAACCTTTCAATTTTCGTTGTAAGATCTTGCGTATCAAGGCACCGACAATAAAAAAGTGCCATTGTCAGGCTAGCAGCTCCCAAAATTCAGAAACAAATTCTTAATAACAAACCCATTGGCAGTTTTGGTCATTTGGTCTTAAATTGAAGGTTGACCATGTCTTCAATTACCGCTGACAAAGCGCGACGAAAAATAACAACAATACTTCAGCTGGTCATTTACTCAAGTCCCCTCAGAACGTCAGCTCTGATGGCTATGACTGAGTACACTCAATTGCATCGAAGGGAAAGGTTTCATGTTTCTAAACGGACGGTACTGTCAGAGGCTTCTTGCCGCAACCTCTATCATTATTACCTCTCTGAGCGGATCTGTGCTGGCTGCAGATGCCTCGCTCGAACGGCAGCGTGCTGACTACGAACAGGCACAAAAGCTTATCGACGACAAAGACATAGAGGGCTATCAAAAACTTCGCCCCAAGATTGTGAATTATCCTTTGACGCCTTATGTGGACTATCGTGTGTTCTCACTCGAATTGGCTGATAAGTCGATTCAGGAGGTAAACGACTTTATTGAAAACCATCAGGGTTTTCCTTTCTCAACGCGGATCAGGGCTCCCTATCTTGATCATCTCGCCAGGCAGAAACGTTGGCAGGATATATTGACCTTTCAAAACAACTATCCAAATGGCGAGCGTTATCAATGTCACTATCACTATGCACAGTATCAAACCGGTGACCGAGAGGCCGCATTTGATGGTGCACAAAAATTGTGGTTGAGCGGAACCAGTGTTGATGACGCTTGCGATAAACTGTTTGAGGTGTGGAACAAGGCCGGAGTGCGGAGCGACAGTGATGTTACTCAGCGGATGATTCTGGCATTTGAACAACGAAACGGAGCGCTGCTGAATTATCTCAGTCGGCAGCTAACGACGCCTCAGGGGAAAAAGCAAGGTGAGCAAATTCTGACTTTGTATAAGGCGCCAGAAACAGTAACCAGTTTCGCCAAAAGTGATGTTTCTCAGCCACAGAAAGACCAGCTCACCGAAATAGCGCTCCAGAAGCTGGCACGCAGTAATGAAGATAAGGCGAAAACAGTGGTCGCTCAGCTCAGCAAGGTCGAATCGTTAGACGCTGGCTTGCGCCAATCGATGCGTGAGTATGTGGCCATGCGTTTCATTACCACAGAGTCATCTAGTGACGCCAAATGGCGAGATCAGGTACTAAGTCAGTCAGAGAGTACAGTATATCTAGAGCGAAGAGCACGCTTGGCTGTCCAGCAAGCTGATTGGGCAGGGTTGGAAAAATGGATCGGAATGTTACCTTTAGATAAGCAGCAAACCAGTCGTTGGCAGTACTGGCTGGCACGATCAGAACTGAAAACCGGGGAAGTAAAGCTAGGCACACAGCGTATGGAATCCATCGTCGGCCAGCGTAATTTTTACAGTGCTGCGGCCGCAACCTATCTGGACCATTCCATTGTCTATCCAGTCTCGACAACCACGCTGGATGCTGACGCGATCGCCCCGTTTCAAGTTAGCCTGGTACGTATCGAGGAGCTGGTAGACAGGGACAAGATTGCAGCAGCGAAATCCGAGTGGCGCTATTTGTTGTCTAACGCGTCAGAACAAGAAAAGCAGATGTTAGCCGCTTATGCCGGAAAAAAACGCTGGCACCATTTTAGTGTTGTCGCCACCATCTCCGCAAAAATGTGGGACAACATGACACTGCGATTCCCGACTGCGCATCAATGGTGGTTTGAGTTTTACAGTGATAAGCTCGATCTCGACAGTGTCTTGCTTATGGCGCTGGCACGACAAGAAAGCGCAATGGACTCTGAAGCTCGTTCCCCTGTCGGGGCAAGAGGCGTGATGCAAATCATGCCCGCAACGGCCAAATATACAGCGAAAAAACATAAGATCCCCTACAAACGAAGCAGCGAACTGTACCAAGTTGGCAAAAATATCGAGATAGGCTCGCACTATCTCAATGAACTGCTCGGCAACTATGACGATAACCGGATTTTTGCTCTCGCGGCTTATAATGCAGGCCCCAACCGAGTGAAGCGCTGGCGAGAGGAGTCAGAAGGCAAACTTGATGCCATCGCTTTTATTGAGTCAATCCCATTTCGGGAGACAAGAGGTTACGTTCAGAATATTCTGATGTTTCAGGTTTACTATCGGGATCTGTTAGGTGTTCAGGGAAGTTTCCTGACTGACGAGGAAGCGAATAAGCGCTACTAGAGGCGAACCGCTATCATTTCATACAGCCTTAAGGTTAGAATAGTTGACCGGATGTTTCTGATGGAAGAATAAATGGAACCTCATTATCAAGATTGGCAACAAGTCCTCGACCTCATCCAACGCTCCCAAAGCACTGAGCAGCAGGCTATGTTGATGACGATGCTGCTGACTCCAGATGAGCGCGAGGCGGTGACCGCACGCGTCAACATTCTTTGTGAGTTATTAAAAGGTGACTTGTCGCAGCGCCAGATCAGTCAAATGTTAGGAGTGGGTGTAGCGACCATCACTCGTGGTTCTGCAGAAGTCAAACGCCTTGAGGATACAGAAAAAAACGCCTTGATCGATTTGCTGTTAAAATAAGCGAAACCTAGGTAGGTTTCGCTCTGCAGCATCAAAAGTGCTGCGGATTTACAAACGGTATCAGCGCCAATACCAGAGCTTGATGATAGACCGAGCTTCGGGTCAGTTGGTGCTGAGTCAGTAAGGCAATGGCTCCACCTTTTTGTTTGATATTTTCGGTACCAAATGTGCTATCCATGACGTCTCCCAGCTCTACGCTCGGTGATAGTTGAGCCACTACTGATGGCGGTAGCATTAAGCTCGCACTGCGCGACTCGCCAACCAACGCTTCCGATTCAATGATCATCCAGGCAAAGGTTGATTGACCGTCTAACCCCGCCTCAATACCCACGTAAAAATCGCCATCGTTCATCGCATTTTTAGCATTACGTACGCGGTTTTTGGCACCTTGATGGGTTTCTTGATTGTTCATAGGTTGTTCTGAAACCCCACTTGGTACACTGACTCCGACAAACGAAAAAACCTGTTCAGGGAAAGCCGATTCGAAAGCACTCTTTACCGCATTGATTTTGGCCGGGTTTAAAGACGCGATGACTACTTTTTTCATTATGATCCTATCTATGATATTGACGTATCGATTCAATCTTAACGTAAATTTTCCATATTTATGTCATTAATTGCGGTGAGTTTCGGTATCCTATGTGAGTCCCAACTCTGGGGCTTTGAGGAAATAACCAATTTTATAGCATGAACTTCCGTTACTCTCGGAGTGCCATGTGTGTAAGAGATTATGGAAATGAAAATTAAAAAAGTAGTGGTAGCGCTTGGCCTTATTTCTCTGATGGGCTGTCAGGCAACGCAAAGACAGAATGCAACAACCGGTGAGTATGAGACTAACTCCGCAACCAAAGGTGCGGTGATCGGCGCCATCGCTGGCACGGCAGTAGGTATCGCTTCCGGCGGAGACAGTCGAGGTATCCTATTGGGCGCGGCAAGTGGTGCAGCGCTAGGTGGTGGCGTTGGTTACTACTTTGACCAACAAGAGAAAGCTCTGCGACAAGAGTTACTAAATTCTGGTGTTCAGGTAGAGCGTGTTGGTGACAACCAGTTATTGTTGCGTTTAGAAAATGGGATTGGTTTTGACAGTAACTCACACTCTCTCAATAGCAGCATTCACAACACGTTAAAAGGTGTGGCTCGTATTCTTGTCGAATACCCGGATACCAGTCTGGTTATTGATGGTTTTACTGACAGTACTGGCAGTGCCCAGTACAACCAGGAGCTGTCCGAGAAACGTGCCGAACAAGTCCGTTCGTTCCTGGTAAGCCAGAAGGTGGCACCAGGGCGTGCAATCGCTCGTGGTAACGGAGAGCGTTACCCGCTTTGCTCAAACGCGACACCAGAAGGTCGCCAATGCAACCGCAGAGTGGAAATCAAAATCCTGCCACTGAAATAATTTGTTATACCCGCGCACCTCAAGGTATGGGTTTAATGAGTGAATAAGAAAAGCCCCGGCATAGTGATATGCCGGGGCTTTGTCTGTTTATTCGCTTAGCTCTGGAATGACAGGCTTAACATTGTCGACCGGGTAACAACCGAGAACCTTTAGGTACTTAGTAATTTTCGTTAATTCCTGAATAGCGCACTGCATGGAGTCTGAGTCTCGGTGCGCTTCCACATCCACATAGAACATTTCTTCCCAGGGGTTCCCCATAATTGGGCGCGACTCCAATTTGGTCATATTGATGCCGTAGCGTTGTAGTACCAGCAGTGTTTCTACCAGAGATCCAGCCTCCTGAGAAGTGGCCATAATGAACGTCGTTTTCGCCGGAATTTGCGCGGAGACTTCTACTGGCTTTCTTGCAACGACGATGAAGCGAGTGTGATTTTCTGTCTGGTTGGCAATGTTGCTCTGAATAGACTGCAGGCCATAGAGTTTTCCACTGGCAGCATGACCGATAGCGGCTACATCATCACGGTTTAATTCCTGCACCTTTTGCATCGCGTCAGCTGTGCTGGCGCAGGATTCTAGCTTGACACCTTTAAGACGGCTTAAGAATTCGCTGCACTGCTGGTGGGGCTGAGGATGTGAATACAATGTTTTGATGTTTTCCAGGCGAATCTCTTTAGTGGCAACCAGGCAGTGTTCAATGGGCTGAGTAATTTCACCGACAATGTGCAAGGTAGTATGTTGCAGTAGATCGAACACTTCATTGATTGAGCCCGAGCTGGTGTTCTCGATAGGAAGCACGCCAAAGTCAGCATGTCCTGACTCTACGGTCTTCGTCACTTCTTTGAATTGATCGCAGTTGAGCTCAACCAGTTCGGTATTTTTGCGCGAGAAGTACTCACGGCTGGCTAAGTGAGAGTACGACCCTTTGGCGCCTAAGAAGGCAACTCTGGCTACGGGCTTGCGACTCTGATTCGGGTTCGCCAGATTTTGCAGATAAACCTGTTGTAATAATACGGAGTCTTCGATGATGGTGTGAAAGATCTTAGTGATGTACGGTGCATCCAGATCATACTTCTCTTTACCATTGGTGATCAGTTTGACCAGTAATTGCTGTTCGCGAGCGGCATCACGAACAGGTTTCGAGGTCTCCACCTTACTTTTGGCGACTTCAATGCTGAGTTTGCGTCGTTCAGAGAGCAGTTGCAGTAAATGGTCGTCGAGCTCATTCAAACGAAGGCGAATGTCCTCAAGAGAATAGTTTGTGTCTGTCATCGAATAATCCTTATAAAAAAACCTCCCAGTTGGGAGGCTTTCCGTTCGTTTTTGACTTTTCTTTCGAAAACGAAGAAGCCTCCAAGCCTAGTGGAGAAAAAAGAAGTCAAAAAAGAACAGATTAATTGGGTACATAGAGTGTTTAGTTACGTTTTCAATTGGCTAAGCCACACAATAAGCAAGGGAGTGAAGAGCGTCAAGCAAAAAAATAGCGCCTTTCGGCGCTATAAGATATTTGGTGTTACTAAGAGTTTTTACTCAGCTTCTTCTTCCAGTTCTGGTTTTTCTGCTCGTCTGGCTTCAGGCTTGTGTCTGAGCTTGTTTAGCTGTCGTTCTAGTTTCTGTTCTACCTCGTTAACGGCAGCGTATAAATCTTCATGAGTAGCGGAAGCGACTAATTTGCCTTTGGGTACCGTAATTGACGCTTCGAATTTCATCTGTTTGTTTGGCTCTTCGCTGAAAGCAGTCTGGCAACTGATGATGTCTACTTGCCATTTTTCCAACTTTTTGAATTTGCTTTCGATGTGCTCACGGATTGCAGAGGTGATCTCAATGTTTTTACCAGTGATGTTTACTCTCATATTGTTTTTCCTCTGTTGCATCCCTCATGGGTTAACTCCAGATTACCTATCCATGGTGAAATAAATGTGATCCAAATCACTAAATGGGAGTGATTTTTCGCATCAAAATCTAAATGTGATCCAACGCAAAACTTTGTGTCGAAGAGTGCGGAAAACACTTTTCTTTCCGTCAAAAGTCATTAACTTGGAAAGAGTAGCGCACTGAAAATCTCCCATTTTTGGCGCATCTGTACGACTTCAAAAATCTCCTGTTTAAAAATCAATCGCTAATAAAGCGTGATGGTCATCACTCTGTTGTGCTTTCTTCCTCAGAACCCAATACTCGATAGAATTGAATGTCCTTATTTTGCGCTTGCTGTTCTTGTCTGATCTCCTTCAAAGACTCAAGTTGTTTATAAATCACAAAGTAGCGATTGATGTTGGCAACGTATGTGACCGGCTCGGAGCTGATGTTGCGCCGCGCCATCAATTCTACGTTACCAAACCACTTATTGGGATCGTAGCCATTGCGTTCTGCCAGTCTTCTCATTCGGGAGATGCTTCCAGGGCCCGCATTATAGGCAGCCAGTGACAGATAAACCTTATCATCGTCACTGATAGAGTCGTCACTGAAGTATCGGTCCTTGATGAACCTCAGATACTTCACCCCGGCATGAATGTTGTTTTCTACCTGATTGATGTTCTTGATGTTCACGTTGGGATCGCGCGCTGTGCTGGGAAGCACCTGCATGATACCGACAGCACCTTTTGGGGAGACTTTGCGCTGATCGAGTTTTGATTCCTGAAAAGCTTGCGCAGCAATCATTAAGAAGTCAAAGTCGTATTGTATCGCGTACTTTTTGAATATAGATATAAGGCCGTCTAACTGCTGAACATTCTTGGGATCTAAGGCCTTGGCAAACCAGGAAGTGTTCTCCAGGTATTTGTTGTATATCACGTTGCCTAACAGGGTGCCTTCCCGGGCGGTTTTAATGTAGCGATTGACCTGCTGCGCCAGTTTCGGAGAATCCATACGCATTGCCCAGGCTATGTCACCGTCTTCACGCAGTGGGATATCTGCGTGAATATTCAGATCCTCAAAAGTTTTTTTCCAGAACAGAGCCTTGTGGCTATCTAATACGGTGGCACCAATATAGCCTTGCTTTATCATCTCAACCAGTTCGTAGTCTTGCAGTGTTTCTTCTAGGTACTGCACATAGACTGGCGGTTTATCATTTTCTGTCAGCTTCTGATTCAATGTCTGAATGCTTTCGAAATAGCTGGAACTGCCTCTGACCCACACCTCGTTACCACTCAAATCATTCAGACTCTCTATCTTAGGGTAGGAGCTATTAGTAATCAGTACTTCATCGATATCCGTTAAAATAGGCATGCTGAACTGGACCACCTGTTGTCTATTTTTGGTGACCGTGAGGTTGGCCACAATCAGATCACCAAAGCCGTTTACGAGCGCAGGAATAAGGTCATCCCTGGGAACCGGAATGACCTGAATTTTGATTTTGGGGTAGGCTTTTTTAAGATTTTTCTCAAAATGGTAGAGCTGCTCAGCCCCGATGCCCTTGGGCTGTCCTTTCTCGATATAGTAAAAGCCCAGGTCGGCTGAAACGAGTACCCGAATTACTCCCTTTTTCGCCAGTAGGTCCAGGTCTCCGGTGTAGGGGGCATTACTAAGTGGTGAGAGTTCTAGGGCTCTCACTGGTAGCGTAATAATTCCGATCAGTAGACACAGTAAAAATCCTTTCACAACAATCCCTTTTGTGATGGCGTTATAGAAAACTATATAAATGAAAAAGAGATTTAGCCAACTATCAACAAACAAAAAAGCGCTGCATGAGCAGCGCTTTTTGAACCAGATTCTGTGCTTTGGTTACAGCGGATTAAGCTCCATTAGCTTTTCCGTACGTTCAACCTGTTCTTGCATGTCGAGCTGCTGGTAGGCTTTTTTCTGCAGTACCAGTGACTTTCGTGCCGCCTCAGTGTCTGGATAGGTTTTTTGGATTTCCTGAGCACGGTTGATGGCTGCAATCCACGCTTCACGACGAATGTAAAAGTCTGCGGTAGCCAGATCGTAGTTTGCCAGACGGTTTTTCAAAGCAACCATACGTCGCTGAGCATCTTCCGCATAAGCGCTATTAGGATAACGCTTCAGGAGTCGGTCAAAGTCGGCGAAAGCCGCTTTCACGGGCTCTGGATCTCGATCTGAGCGATCTATACGCAAGATATCGTGCATAAAGTTACGATCTTGCGCCATGTGCGTCAGGCCTCGCATATACAGTACCCAGTCTGAACGCTCGTGAGTCGGGTTGAGGCGTGAAAAACGTTCAATGGTTGCCAAGCCCAGGGCCAGATCGTCGTTCTTGTAATAGGCATAAATCAGATCGAGCTGAACCTGTTCTGTGTAGGCACCAAATGGATAACGTGAATCCAGAGCTTCGAGTCGCTCAATGGCTGATGTCCAGTTACCACCTTGCAGTGATTCTTGTGCCTCAGAATACAGTTGAGAAGGCGGGACATCTGGGACGGTGACTTCTTTGTCAGCACAACCAAACAACAAAGCTAGGGAAAGTAAGCCTGTTAGTTTAAGTAGTTTCATACGAGAACGAGTTTCCTTGACGTAAATATTTTTCCGCTTCCATTACTTTTCTTGTCAGTAACGGATACAATGATGGGCTATATTATCCACACTCGTGGTATTAGTCCCAAGGTTTTTTAAAAAGTTCGATATGGCTCAGCAGATTGAATTAACAAATACAGTAAAAGACAGCCAGCTAGGTCAACGTTTAGACCAAGCTGTAGCTGAACTCTTCGCAGATTTTTCCCGTTCACGCCTGAAAGAGTGGCTGCTGGAAGGAAAGATCGCGGTTAACGGTGAAGTGGTCACCAAGCCTCGCACCAAAGTGATGGGCGGTGAACTGATCACCGTTCAAGCTGAACTAGAAGATGAAGAACGCTTCGAAGCGCAGGATATTCCTCTAAACATCGTTTATGAGGATGATGACATTATAGTCATCAATAAGCCAAGAGATTTCGTTGTCCATCCTGGAGCAGGGACACCAGATGGAACGGTTCTTAACGCACTGTTGCATCATTTTCCTGCGATAGCAGAGGTGCCTCGTGCCGGTATTGTGCATCGTCTGGATAAAGATACCACAGGCCTTATGGTGGTGGCGAAAACGGTACCTGCGCAAACTCGCCTGGTTCGAGCACTGCAAAAGCGTAACATTACTCGTGAGTATGAGGCGATTGCGATTGGTAAAATGACCGCTGGTGGTATGGTAGATAAGCCAATTGGCCGTCACTCTACCAAGCGTACGCTGATGGCGGTCAATGAACTGGGTAAACCTGCTATCACGCATTACCGTGTGGCGGAGCACTTCCGTGAACATACGCGTATCCGTCTTCGCCTGGAAACCGGTCGTACTCACCAAATTCGTGTCCATATGTCTTACCTGCAGCATCCACTTCTTGGTGATAGCGCATATGGTGGCCGTGCACGAATCCCGCGAGGTGCAAGCGAAGAGTTGACGCAAATGATCCGTAGCTTTGACCGTCAGGCCTTACATGCTGTGATGCTTAAGTTTGCGCACCCGGTGACGGGAGAAGAAATGGAGTTTCACGCGCCGGTGCCAGACGATATGGTGGCAATGACGGAAGCATTGCGTGAAGACACAAAGCTTAACAAAGAAGAAGATTACTAATGTCTTCTCTTATCCCTGATTGGAAGACGGCGCCAAGTATTGCCGCTATCACTTCTACGCGAGAGCATGGCGTGTCTAAAGCGCCATATTCTGGCCTGAATCTGGGGATGCATGTTGGTGATGACCCCGCAGATGTCATCACCAACCGACAGCGTTTGGTGACTGCCACCAACATGCCATCACAACCAGTATGGTTGAATCAAACGCATTCAACAGACGTCGCAGTCATTGATGCGCCTACCGACGACGTAGTAGATGCTGATGCAAGTTATTGTGAGACTCCGGGTGTTGTCCTGAGTGCGATGACTGCCGATTGCTTACCCATTTTGCTTGCCGCCAAAGACGGCTCTGCGATTTCAGCTGTGCATGCTGGTTGGCGTGGTTTGGCAGATGGCATCGTGGAGAATGCACTGTCCCACTTTAAAACAGATGTGCAAGCCTGGATTGGTCCTGCTATCGGTTTTGAAGCTTTCGAAATCGGTGAAGAGGTGCGTAAAGCCTTTTGTCATCTTCATCCGGAGTACTCGGTGGCGTTTAAACCCCACCCTAGTTCGGGCAAATGGTTAGCTGACTTAGCTAAAATCGCCGAAATGAAGCTAAAGGTGGCGGGTGTGGAAGACGTCAGCCAAAGTGGCTTATGTACTTATCAGGACCCTGTGCGTTTTTATTCCTATCGCCGAGACGGTCAAACAGGAAGAATGGCCAGTTTTATCTGGATCAAAAGCTGATTTTCCCTTCCTCATCTTGAAATTTCGTCTACGAGTAACCATCTTATTTGCATATCGTGTTGTATGTCATTGAAGGGGGTTGCTATGCGCCTAGATCGATTCACGAGCAAATTCCAAATTGCCATCTCTGATGCTCAGTCTTTAGCTCTGGGTAGAGACCATCAATATATCGAACCTGTCCATTTAATGGTTGCGCTGCTAAACCAGGAAGGCAGTTCGATTCGTCCACTCCTTACCATGCTTAACGTTGATGTGGTTCAACTGCGTTCTAAACTCTCTGAGTTAATGGATAAGTTGCCTAAAGTGACTGGGGTTGGTGGTGATGTACAGCTGTCCAGTTCGATGGGACAACTGTTCAATCTCTGTGACAAGGTTGCTCAAAAGCGTCAGGATGCATATATCTCTTCCGAGATTTTCTTGCTTGCAGCGATCGAAGATAAAGGCCCCCTCGGTCAACTGTTAAAAGAGCAGGGGTTAACCGAAGCGAAAATCAATCAGGCCATTGAACAAATTCGCGGTGGACAGAAAGTGGATGACCCTAATGCAGAAGACAAACGTCAGGCACTAGAAAAGTTCACGATTGACCTGACAGAGCGGGCGGAGCAAGGAAAGCTCGATCCTGTGATTGGTCGCGATGATGAAATTCGTCGCACTATTCAGGTGTTGCAGCGTCGTACCAAAAATAATCCGGTAATTATCGGTGAGCCCGGGGTAGGTAAAACAGCGATTGTTGAAGGTTTGGCTCAACGAATAGTCAACAACGAGGTACCTGAAGGTTTACGTGGTCGTCGAGTACTCTCCTTGGATATGGGGTCGCTGGTAGCGGGGGCTAAGTATCGGGGGGAATTTGAGGAGCGCCTTAAGTCGGTACTGAGCGAACTGGCGAAAGAAGAAGGTAATATCATCCTGTTTATCGATGAACTTCATACTATGGTTGGTGCCGGTAAGGGTGAGGGGTCCATGGACGCAGGTAACATGCTCAAACCGGCGCTCGCTCGTGGTGAGCTTCACTGCGTCGGCGCTACCACGTTAGATGAGTATCGCCAGTATATAGAGAAAGATGCCGCTCTGGAGCGTCGATTCCAAAAAGTGCTGGTGGATGAACCGACAGTGGAAGACACAGTTGCCATCTTACGCGGACTGAAAGAGCGTTACGAGCTCCATCACCATGTCGAAATAACTGACCCGGCCATCGTTGCTGCAGCGAGTTTGTCTCATCGTTATGTAACCGACAGACAACTCCCCGATAAAGCGATTGATCTGATTGACGAGGCTGCATCGAGCATTCGACTCCAAATTGACTCGAAACCAGAATCACTGGATAAGCTGGAACGAAAAATTATTCAGCTGAAAATAGAGCAGCAAGCGCTTAAAAATGAGTCAGACGAGGCCAGCGAAAAGCGTCTCTCAGCTCTGAATGAAGAGCTTGAATCGAAAGAACGCGATTATGCCGAGTTGGAAGAAGTATGGAATGCTGAGAAGGCAGCACTTTCTGGTACGCAACACATCAAATCAGAACTGGAGCAAGCGAGACTCGACATGGACGTAGCGCGACGAGCGGGTGATTTGAATCGCATGTCTGAGCTGCAATATGGACGAATTCCTGAACTTGAAAAGCAGCTTGATCTGGCAACGCAAGCAGAAATGCAAGAAATGAGTTTGCTACGCAATAAAGTCACCGATGCCGAGATTGCCGAAGTGCTTTCTAAGCAAACGGGAATCCCTGTTTCTAAGATGTTAGAAGCAGAGAAAGACAAACTACTTAGAATGGAAGAGGTCTTGCATAAACGCGTTGTCGGACAGGCCGAAGCGGTTGAGGTGGTCTCAGATGCGATTCGACGTAGTCGGGCAGGGCTTGCAGATCCAAACAGACCTATAGGTTCGTTCCTATTCCTTGGACCGACGGGGGTGGGGAAAACCGAACTGTGTAAAACGCTGGCCAGTTTTATGTTCGATAGTGAAGAAGCGATGGTACGCATCGATATGTCTGAGTTTATGGAGAAACATTCCGTCGCTCGTTTAGTCGGAGCGCCTCCGGGCTATGTCGGATATGAAGAAGGTGGGTACTTAACCGAAGCGGTGCGTCGCAAACCATACTCGGTCATTTTATTGGATGAAGTTGAGAAGGCACACCCAGATGTATTCAATATCTTGCTTCAGGTACTGGACGATGGGCGTCTTACTGATGGACAAGGTCGAACGGTCGACTTTAGAAATACCGTGGTCATCATGACCTCGAACCTGGGTTCGACTCGCATTCAGGAAAACTTCCAGGTGCTTGATTACGAGGGTATCAAGCGTGAAGTGATGGACGTCGTAACGTCTCACTTCAGGCCTGAGTTCCTAAACCGTGTTGACGAGAGTGTCGTTTTCCACCCTCTAGGTGCAGAGCACATTAAGTCAATTGCTGGTATCCAGCTCAAGCGTCTTGGTAAGCGGATGGAAGACAGTGGCTATCAACTGGTCGTCGCTGAAGCGGCTTTAGACTATATTGCCAAAGTCGGTTATGACCCAGTCTATGGTGCAAGACCACTTAAACGAGCTATTCAGCAAAGTATTGAGAATCCATTAGCAAAAGAGATTTTGGCGGGCAAAGTGGATCCAAGCAAACCAGTCCGTTTAATCGTTAATAACGATAAGATAGCGGTCGGCCAATAGCCCTAAGTAGCTAAAGTAAGGTAAAAGGGGAGGTTTACTCCCCTTTTTTGTGTCTTTTTTCGTCTCTTTGGTTCTTTTGTGTTCGAACGATTCAAAAAAGTTAATTTAATTCAATTTAGGGGTTGCCAAGACAATCGCGATCTCTATAATGCCCCCTCGCTGACACGGGAAAGGCAAACGAAAGCCAACAACGAGTCAGAAGGTCATCAAGCTCTCGAAGCTTGGCGAAATAAGTTAGAAAAAGTGGTTGACACGATGACTTAACTCGCTAAAATGACCGTCCGTTTTGAGCAAAGCCCATGGGGTTGAGTTTGAAACATGTTCTTTAAAAATATAGACCTATCAATCTGTGTGGGCACTCGTTGATGATAATCAAATTAGATACCTCGGTATCAAATTAGGTTTCAATGAAACGAAGTGACCATTGAGTCGAAAGACTCAGCACAGTCAATTCAAACATTACTTTATGTAATGTTCAGTATTCATTGAGCCGACAAAATCTTAAATTGAAGAGTTTGATCATGGCTCAGATTGAACGCTGGCGGCAGGCCTAACACATGCAAGTCGAGCGGAAACGAGTTAACTGACCCTTCGGGTGACGTTAACGGCGTCGAGCGGCGGACGGGTGAGTAATGCCTGGGAATATGCCTTGATGTGGGGGATAACCATTGGAAACGATGGCTAATACCGCATAATCTCTACGGAGCAAAGAGGGGGACCTTCG
>NZ_FNVG01000039.1 GCF_900107935.1 Vibrio hangzhouensis
ATGAGTCTTCCCTGATACTTTAAGTATCCTTAAGGGTTGTTCGAGACTAGAACGTTGATAGGCAGGGTGTGTAAGCGTTGTGAGGCGTTGAGCTAACCTGTACTAATTGCCCGTGAGGCTTAACCATACAACACCCAAAGGGTTTTGATGGACTCAAATAGAACATTGAATGTGTATGAGAACGCATTAACAGCTTTCCAGATTTAGGAATTGAATTTATCAACTACATCCATGTAGTTGACCCTTCGGGCCGCACTGAAGTGCGTTAAATTTTGTTCCAGACAAAATTTTGCTTGGCGACCATAGCGTTGTGGACCCACCTGATTCCATGCCGAACTCAGAAGTGAAACGCAATAGCGCCGATGGTAGTGTGGGGCTTCCCCATGTGAGAGTAGGACATCGCCAGGCTTTGAACAAAATCGAAATAGAGCAGTTTTGTAAGACTCTAGGACGATGACAAATTGTGGAGAGATGGCTGAGTGGTTGAAAGCACCGGTCTTGAAAACCGGCATACGTTAATAGCGTATCTAGGGTTCAAATCCCTATCTCTCCGCCACATTGAAAAGCCCGCTGAGAAATCAGCGGGCTTTTTCTATTTGGCTTTCTGTCACTATTTCTGCCTTGTACCGTTCAGGCCTTTCGTTTTCAGTCTAACTCTGTCAGAGTAATGGCTCACTTTTCATCCTTGGGGCGACATACCTTGAACCTTTTGGAATTCCATCTGACGCCAACCATTCAGCAGGCAATAGGCCCGACCAGCCGAGTGTTAGCTTGTGAAACTATTCAGGGGCTTTGGGGAGGATACGGGCAGTTGATGCGAATCAAAACTGATAATCCGTATCGCGTCAGTGTGATTATCAAGGCCATCGATCTGCCAGAAGTCCCCCCGGCAGATCACCCCAAAGGCTGGAGCAGTCAGCGTTCCCATCTAAGGAAACTTAAGTCCTATCAGGTTGAATTCGCATGGTATCAACAATACGTACCCCGGATGCCTCAGGGGTGGGTACCTCAGTGTATTGCTGCCAGTACTCATGAAGCTCATTACGAACTGGTGTTGGAAGATCTGAAGCTTGCCGGGTGCGACAGAGTGGTGAGCCCCCCGACGGCGATGGAAATCGAAACGGTGTTAACCTGGCTGGCGCGTTTCCATGCCTTCTGGTTGGGTGCGGATAGCGATGGTTTGTGGGAGCAAGGGACATACTGGCATTTGGCGACCAGACCGGATGAGTTGGCGGCTATGGCTTCAGGACCTTACAAAGACGTCGCTGAGGTGATAGATCATGTGTTGCGCTCAAATCGCTATCAAACCTTGGTTCATGGTGATGCTAAGCTGGCCAACTTCTGTTTCAATCATCAGGGAAGCGTCACGCGCGCTGTCGACTTTCAATACGTTGGCAGAGGTGTCGGCGTGAAAGATGTCGCTCTGTTTTTTGCCAGTGCTCTTGATTTTTCCGAACCAGACTTGTTTATTGATGACTACCTTGACCATTATTTCAGTCAACTTCAACACTTTCTTTCACAGTATCAGCCTCGAGTCGATAGTGTGAATGTCTGTACAGAGTGGCGTGCACTGTTTGGCTTAGCCTGGGCTGACTATCAGCGCTTCTTGCTTGGGTGGAGCCCGCAACATCCGCGGGTGAATGAGTTTACTATGGCTCTTTGTAATCAAGCGATTAGTAAACTATAACGACAAAAAAAGCTCCCGAAGGAGCTTTTTGATATGGAAGTTTTGACGCTATTTGCTTTCGATCAGTGTCAACGCTTTGCGAGAGACTTCGCCAGCAGCCTTGGTGAGGTTCTGCTTTTCTAACGTATCTGCCAGATAGGCATAGTCAGACACGTCAGGTCGCTGAGATAGCGCTCGTTCAAAGTGACGCTGCGCTTCAGGCCACTTCTCTGCACGGAAGTAAAACTGTGCCAACGCGCTTTGTGCGCCAGCATTGTCTGGCTGTTTCTTCACGACGTCTTCCAACAAGACAACTACAGGATGGGCATCGGCCAGGTTGAGTTCAGGCAGCAGGCTATAGAGTTCATCATTACCCTGCTTTTTGAGCGTCTCTTTAATGACAGTAAAGGCTTCGGCATCCGCCTTACGTGCAATAAGCTGTTTAGTGAAGCAGCCCACCAAATGAGTGCTTTGGCGAGTTCTGCGTTGCAGTTTATTCCAGTGAGCGATAAGACCCTCGCTGCCCTGCTGGCTTGCAATATCTTCGAGCAGACCACATTGTGCGTGCTGCTCCAACTCAGATTGCTCTTTAGCATCAATGAGCTTAGCTTTAAACAGTTTAGGCAACAGGTCGATAAGCGCCTGCCACTCACCCAGTTCTCGATATGTGGTCTTAAGCAGTTCCAGAACGCTGGTATTGCCAGGGTGTTCAGCTTTAAGCGTTTCCAGTGTACTGGCCGCCACTTCCCACTCTTGCTCACGTACAGCTTGTTTTGCCCGAGTCAGTTGAACCGCCAGTTCAGAATTCTCCTGTTGAGAGGCAAGTTCCAGGTAATGGTCTCGTTTGCCTTTGTCTCCCTGGCCCAAAGCCGCCTCGGAAGCAACCAGATAGCACAATAGCGGCATATCGTGATAATTCGCCCAGCGCGTCACTTTTTTCTCAGCACCTTTCAGGTCGCCTTCGAGGAGTTTGATGATACCCTCATTGGTATATCGACGAGAGCGGCGCATTTTACGAACACTAAAGTAGTTAAACGTCGTCACACTGGTGTAGAGGATCTTCTTGATGATGTATTCAAGCAGAAACAGAGCGGCGAGGGCTGCAATGATAAAGACTACTAACGTGGTCACGCTCATTTCGATGGTTTTGTCTGCAATGGAGATGAGCACGTAGCCTTGTTGGCCGGAGAACTGAGTCCCAACAAACAGACCCGCCCCCAGAACAACGAAGAGAAACAGTATACGTAACATTATTTCTCCTCCGTAATGATAGTGGTAACTTCACGTCTAAGACGATCGCGAATCACATCGGACAGTTGCGACTGAGCGTCCAGTTTCACCGGATAATTTACCTGAATGTTTTGCTGGCTCAGTTGCCCCAGAGCAGCGTTGAACTCTTTCACGCTGTTGTTATCCATATCAAAGAATGACTCTGACCATTTTTCTGCAGTATCCAGAGACACTTTGTAGATGTCGCCTTGCTCTTCGTATACCGCACGGATGGCCGTTTCAATTTTCGATTTGATGTTCTCTCTAAGATAAAAGTGCTGTTCTGGTGACAGTAATGGGATCACATTGCCGTCTCGAGTACGGAAAGTAATGAAGTTCTCAGAGAAGTCCTTAAGTGATGTCATCAGGTTTTGCTGCCAATCATAGATATCCCCAGAGACTTGCTGTTTTTCAACTGCTGGTGCGTCGGGCAGAATGGCATTGGCCAGAGGTAGTGCGTCTACTTGCTGCTGCAAAGAGGTCAGGCGCAGAACCAGTCCGTCACGGTCAATCAAAGGTACCGTTCTCAACTTAGTGATATCGTTGGCCATTGATTGGCGCAGTGCCACCAGACTCGGGTCATTGAGTGCGGCAATACGCTGGTCGGCGGTTTCCATCAGTCGTGTTGCACTGACGACATCGTGCTCGAGAAACAACTTTCTCCCGGCCAGTTTCACCAGGTAGTCCGCTTCGGCGAGAAGCCAGTCATTCGGGCGACGACCTTTAACGTCGGCGATGGCAAGTTGCAGGCTCTCAATGCTTTTCTGTTGTTGGCCCAGTACTACTTCTGCTTTATGAGTAACGGTCTTTGCCTGCTCAAGTGTGTCAGACTGTACTTGCTGCATTTCGCTGCTCAGTGAGCTTTGCGTTGCTTTAAGTTGCGCTTCCAGGCGAGCAATACGGGCTTCGTAATTTCCCGCCTGTTTTTGCATTTGATAGCTGATGCCGCCACCAAAAAGGACGGCGAGTACGATGGCAACGGTGGCGAGTTTGACACCTCGCTTACCGTGTTTTTCTTCTGACACCGGAGACGTTACTTGCACCGGTGTCGCCTCGTCTGGTGTCGCTTCCGTCTTAGTGTCTTGTTCTTGTGCTTCTGGGGCTAAAGCTTTAACGTCTTGTTTTTCTTCAGACTGAATTTGCTCGTCTTTATTTTTGTTCGTCATTGTTAAGTCCTGTTTCTAGACGCTGGAGAGCAGCAAATAGGGTAGAGTTCGATGCACCTTGGGTGTTTATTACGTTATGAAATCCCTGTGTCATCGCTAGAGTGGCTATTCGTTCACTGGGAACCAACAGCGTTCGTTGTCTTAACCAGGTTTGCTCAGATTCTGGTACTTGAGACAGCAAATATTCGAGTTGTTCACCGCTTGTGACCACGATTATGTCTAAGTGAGCGTGACGCCATGCAGCGATAGCATCGTCGTTCAGTGGTTGATAGCAGCGTCGATACACTTCAAGATACTCAACGTCAGCACCCAGCTTTGTCAACTGTTCATGAATCAGCTCACGACCTCCGTTTCCCCGGAGGATGATCACGTGCTTGTTGGCTACGTTAACCAATTCAGGTAGCGCCAGTAAATGTTCACTGTCACTTACTGCTGGATAGTTTACGTTCTGTTGCACCAGTTTGCTTAATTCATGTGCGGTTTTTTGACCAACTCCAAGATAAATGCAGGGCTTGGGTATGATCAGTTGCTGGTTGTCGACTTGTTGTCGGAGCCCTTTCACTGCATATTGGCTCACCGCAATGATAATGTCTGCGGGTAACAAGCGGTCATAGGTGAAGGGAGCTGGAAGGTTGTAATCGATATTGATCAACGGATGATGGAGGGCGTAGCCCCCCATTTGGCGAATGAGATTGCACAGCTCGGCACCTTGAGATTCAGGGCGTGTGACCAGTACTCTCATAGCGCATTACTCGTGGTCTTGGTAGAGTCTTTCTAAGATATCTTTAGCGCCATCGTTGAGCAGTTGGTGGGCCAGCGATACGCCCAGAGCTTCTGCTTCACTGCGATGACCACGAATTTCACCACGTACCATTACAGAACCGTCCGGCTCACCAACCAGCGCTCTCAACCAGATGTTGTCACCATCGATAAGTGAGTAGCTACCAATAGGTACCTGACAGCCCCCTTCAAGTGTCAGGTTCATCGCACGCTCGCAACGGACGCGATCTGCGGTTTCTGGGTGATTCAGGGGTTCAAGCAGTTTGATGAGTCGCTCGTCATCCAGGCGGCATTCAATGCCGACTGCGCCTTGGCCAACGGCTGGCAGAGACTCTTCTGGTTCAATGTAACTGCGAATACGTGACTCAAGTTCCAGGCGCTTGAGGCCAGCAGCAGCAAGAATGATCGCGTCGTAGTCGCCATTGTCCAATTTGCCCAAGCGCGTCCCGACGTTCCCACGTAATTCTTTGATCACCAGATCCGGGCGTTGTTCTTTGAGCTGACATTGTCGACGCAGGCTGCAGGTGCCCACAACGGCACCTCGTGGTAACTCACTGATACTGGCGTAGGTATTGGAGACAAAAGCATCGCGAGGGTCTTCACGTTCACAGATGGTGACCAACCCAAGTCCTTCCGGGAAATCCACGGGCACATCTTTCATGGAATGAACGGCGAGATCGGCACGACCCTCCAACATTGCGACTTCCAGTTCTTTAACAAACAGGCCCTTACCACCCACTTTGGCCAGCGGCGTATCCAGAATCACATCACCTTTAGTAACCATAGTGACCAACTCAACTTCCAGTCCGGGGTGAGCCGCGATAAGCGCATCTTTCACATAATGAGCCTGCCATAGGGCAAGTGGACTTTTTCGGGTAGCGATTCGGATTGGCTGAGTGTGCGTCATATCGTTCTCGTAAGCTTTTTGTGTTTTTGATCGTGGCACAATCCTAACATTGTCTCTGGGAAATGCTTAGCGATTTCCCGGCAGCAGCCTTGAGCGATAACTTGGCATGTCACATATATTGTTAATTGTGTGAGGTTAATCGCATTTGTTGTGGCGACTACTGTTAGAATTGTCCGCTATGATTTGTGAGGTAAATCTAAAACCTCATCGTGGTGTAGTGAGTGTTTGTAGTGCCGAGTATTGCTTTACCGCCTATAATAAAAGTGTTACATTGATCACGTTTTGAACCTTTGTTTGTTCAAAACCTATGCAAAATAGCAGTTAGATTGAACCTAGGAATAACCTTTGCAGGCTTACATTCATACTCTTATCCAAAGGCTAGATAACCTTAACCAGCAGCGGATTGATCGCGCGCTGGCGCTTATGGATCTGCAAGGCCAGCGAGTGTTCCAGCTCATTCCCGCCCTGTTTCACTTTAATCATCCAATCATTCCCGGCTACTTTGAAGCAGACAGCCCAAGCGGCTTATACGGTTTCGAGGCCAATGAATTACAACGCCAGTTTTTAGACGATATCGCGTTGGCGCTGGGGCAGCCTCTGCCTGAGCCGAAGCAATGTGATATTCTTGGTCTTTACACCATGGGCAGTACTTCTTCGATTGGCCAGAGTACTTCCAGTGATCTTGATATCTGGGTCTGTATCTCGCCGGATATGTCGACCGACTCTCGAGAGAAGTTGAGCAACAAATGTTTGCTGATCACCGACTGGGCGAAAGGGTTGGGGGTTGAAGCTAACTTCTTCCTGATGGATGAGCAACGTTTTCGCAGTAACATTTCTGAAGAGATGACTGGGGATAACTGTGGCTCTTCTCAACATCTGCTGCTTTTAGATGAATTCTATCGCTCTGCGGTGAGGTTAGGTGGCCAACGTCTGCTATGGCAAATTGTGCCGCCTGAAATGGAAGAGTGCTACGACGACTATGTTGAGCAGCTTTGCGGGAATGGCCACATCAATTGTGATGAGTGGATTGATTTTGGTCGTCTGAATCGCATACCGGCAGAAGAATACTTTGGTTCAAGCCTATGGCAACTCTACAAGAGTATTGACTCTCCGTATAAATCGGTGCTGAAAGCGATCCTGTTGGAAGCCTATTCCTGGGAATATCCGCACACTCAGTTATTGAGTATTGATACCAAGCGTCGCTTCTTTGCACACGAGCCTGATCTGTATGGGATGGACGCGTACTATCTCATGTTAGAGAAAGTGACCCGTTACCTGGAGCGAATTGGTGACACGACACGCCTGGATCTCGTGCGTCGTTGTTTCTATCTGAAAACACACGAGAAGCTGTCTCGTGAGCCGGGTATTGGCTCTATGCCATGGCGCCGCGAAGCGCTGAGTGAGATGACCGCCAGTTGGCAATGGTCATCAGAAACCCTGCAAGAGCTCGATAGTCGACGCCATTGGAAAGTCGAGCAGGTAATGGTGGTCCACAATTCCCTGCTAGACGCATTGATGCTGAGCTACCGAAACCTGATTCAGTTTGCTCGTCGTAATGACATTACTTCAGCCATCAGTCCTCAGGACATCAGTATTCTGGCTCGCAAACTGTATGCGGCTTTTGAGGTGTTACCGGGCAAAGTCACTTTACTTAACCCTCAGATTTCACCGGACTTGCATGAGCCGGACTTGACCTTCATTGAAGTGAAAGAAGGCAAGAGCTACAAGGCGGGTTGGTATTTGTATAAGCAGCCGCTGATCCCACATCGTATTCTTGGTCAGCCTGCTCTGGAGCACAACGAGTATTTGAGCAAATTGGTGGCCTGGGCTTTCTTTAATGGCCTGATCACCGAATCGACTCATCTTAACTCTGTCGTGCGTGATGCTCACATCGATATCGATAAGTTCTATCAGATGGTGAGTGACCTGCGTAATACTTTCTCGTTACGCAAACGCCGACCAAGTATGCAGGCACTGGGCAGCCCATGTGAAATCAGCCAGTTGGCCATGTTCATTAACTTCGAAAATGACCCGACGTCAGAGTTGTCTGGTAAAGCGTCGAAAGTCGACCTGAAGAATGTCGATATTCTGAGTTTTGGTGGGCACAGTCAGAGCCTGATAGGATCGGTCGACTTGGTGTACCGTAACTCATGGCATGAGGTTCGTACTCTTCACTTTGAAGGAGAGACGGCCATGCTTGATGCGCTGAAAACCATACTCGGCAAGATGCACCAGGATGCCCTCCCACCAGAGTCGGTAGATGTATTCTGCTATAGCAAGAACTTGCGCGGTGTATTGAGAAACACCGTGTATCAGTTGCTGGCAGAATGCATTGAATTGCGCCTGAAGCCGGTTGATCAGGAAAAACGTCGTCGCTTCAAAGCCATCAAGGTGGCGGGGCAGATGTATGGTCTGTTCTTTGAGCGTCGCGGCGTCTCGGTGCAGAAACTGGAAAATTCCGTCGATTTCTATCGCAGCATTTCGACGAATAAGTTGCAGGGGTCTCCCCTGTTGATGTTGGATCGTGAAGAAGAGTTCCAGTTGCCTCAAGTGGTGGATGGCTTTGCCAGTGAAGGGTTAATTCAGTTTTTCTTCGAGGATACCGACAACGGTTTTAACATCTTTGTGCTCGATGAGTCTAATCAGGTTGAGGTCTATCACCAGATGCGTGGCAGCAAAGACGAAATGATTGCCAGTGTGAACAGTTTCTATACCTCCAATGTTAATCCAGACAGTGAAGTGACATCGAAACTGATCAACTTCAACTTGCCGCAGTATTATCAGCTTATTCACCCTGAAGAGGGAGAACCTTACATCATTCCTTATCGCAATGATGGCGGCTCTCCAAACTCGCGAACAGCGAAAGCGGTCAACGTTTAAACCCAGTCGATCGCTTCCCCTGCGTGTTTCTCGCATTCCGCTTTGACCATTGTCATCAGTTCAACCTGAGTCTTAGAGCAGGTCCAAACACCATCAATCAGCTTGAAGTGAAAACCGCCTGATTTAGAGGCAAGCCAGATTTCATGCATTGGCTCCTGACGGTTAATGATAATTTGGCTGCGGTCTTCAAACTCAAGCGTCATTACGTTACCTGACACTTCGTAATCAATATCGGCTCCCGAATCGTCGATGGCTTCTTCGATGTTTTGCAGCTGTTCATCGACTAATTGGTGAAATTCCGTGTCGTTCATTTTGTAATCCTATTGCTTTTCTAATTCGTGGTGCGATTATAGGGGGCATTGATTCAATAATCACGATATGCAAAATGAAAAAGATGATTACGGCATTTTTTATGCTCGTCATTATCGGACTCGCAGGGTGTGGTCAGACTGGGCCATTATACTTGCCAGCCGATGATGCGCAGAACAACGAGCAGTCACAGTAATTTCGCCATCGATACAGTGTAAAGGGATACAAAACTTGGATTATTTCAACTATCAGGACGATGGCCAGCTTTGGGCCGAGAATACGTCACTTACTCAACTTGCCGAGCAGCACGGCACGCCTCTTTATGTGTATTCCCGAGCGACGCTGGAGCGTCACTGGAATGCATTTGATAAGTCCGTGGGTGATCATCCACATCTGGTTTGTTATGCCGTGAAAGCCAACTCTAATATTGGTGTGCTGAATACGTTGGCACGTCTGGGTTCAGGTTTTGACATTGTTTCTGGTGGTGAACTGGAACGTGTCGTGGCTGCTGGTGGTGATCCAAGCAAAGTGGTGTTTTCCGGAGTGGGTAAAACTGCTCAGGAGATGCGTCGTGCTCTGGAGTTGGGCATCAAGTGCTTTAACGTCGAATCGGAGCCTGAACTGGAACGTTTAAATCAGGTCGCTGGTGAGCTGGGCGTGGTGGCACCAATCTCTTTACGTATTAACCCTGATGTAGACGCTAACACCCATCCTTATATTTCGACTGGTCTGCGAGACAACAAATTTGGTATCGCCTTTGACCGTGCCCCTGCGGTGTATAAGTTTGCCCAAAGTCTGCCTCATCTGGCTGTGCATGGCATTGACTGTCATATCGGTTCTCAGCTGACGGACATTGAACCATTCATTGATGCGACTGACCGCTTACTCGCGCTGATTGACCAGTTGCGTGCGGATGGGGTGGATATCCGCCATCTCGATGTGGGTGGTGGCCTTGGAGTGGTGTATCGTGATGAACTGCCGCCTCAGCCTTCCGATTACGCTAAGGCGTTGTTGGCAAGACTGGATAACCATCCGGAACTGGAACTGATTTTCGAACCTGGCCGCGCCATTGCGGCAAACGCAGGCGTCCTGTTAACCAGAGTGGAATTCCTGAAGCACACGGAGCATAAGAACTTCGCGATTGTCGATGCGGCAATGAACGATCTGATGCGTCCGGCGCTCTATCAGGCATGGCAGGACATCATTCCAGTGTCTCCGCGCGAGGGAGAAGCCGTAACTTACGATTTGGTTGGGCCTATCTGTGAAACCGGCGACTTCATCGGTAAAGATCGAGCCTTGGTGCTTGAGCAGGGTGACCTGTTGGCGGTGCGCTCTGCCGGGGCGTATGGCTTTGTGATGTCTTCAAATTACAATACTCGTCCGCGAGTAGCAGAAGTCATTGTTGATGGCGATAAAGCTCATGTGGTGCGTCAGCGCGAATCGCTGGCCAGCCTTTGGGAATTAGAGAGCATTTTGCCGGAGTAACAAAACCACTATGCATTTCCACTTTTCTAAAATGCACGGCTTGGGCAACGACTTCATGGTCGTTGACTGCATTACCCAGAACGTCTTTTTTTCACCAGAGCTCATTCGTCGACTGTCAGACAGACACTCTGGAGTCGGCTTTGACCAGCTGCTGATTGTTGAAGCGCCTTATGATCCTGAGACCGACTTCCATTATCGCATTTTCAATGCCGATGGCAGCGAAGTGGAACAGTGTGGTAACGGAGCTCGTTGTTTTGCCCGTTTCGTGCAGATGAAAGGGTTAACCAATAAGTACAGCATCAGCGTCAGTACCAAGAAGGGCAAAATGGTCCTGAAACTGGAAGAGAACGACCTGGTCACCGTAAACATGGGACAGCCAGAGTTTGAACCGGGTAAAATTCCTTTCAAAGCGAAGCAGAAGGAAAAAACTTACATCCTGCGTGCCGGGGATCATACGTTGTTCTGTGGTGCAGTCAGTATGGGGAATCCTCATGTCGTGACTGTGGTCGACAATACCGAAACCGCAGATGTCGAAACGCTAGGTCCATTGCTGGAATCTCATGAACGTTTCCCTGAACGGGTCAACGCGGGATTTATGCAGCTGATCAGTCGCAACGAAGTGAATCTGCGCGTGTATGAGCGCGGTGCTGGTGAAACTCAGGCTTGTGGCAGTGGCGCATGTGGCGCGGTAGCGGTCGGCATCGTTCAGGGTATTCTGGACAGCAATGTCACGGTACACCTGCCAGGTGGCGATCTGAAGATCAGTTGGCAAGGTGAAGGACATCCACTGTATATGACTGGTGCGGCGGCACACGTATTTGATGGGCAGATTTCGTGTTAGGCCATGCACCTTAAGGTGACTTGGGTATATACTAATGGCGGACTCTCTGTTGAGGTCCGCCATTTTTTATCCAATTTGACAGGGAATAAAGGGAAACATTTTGTCTGAGTTTGAAGCGAATCACCTGACAGCCGAGGTGGTAGCACAGTATCTTTCCGATCATCCAGATTTTTTTAAGGGTAGAGAGTCGTTAGTAGAATCCCTTTCCCTGCCTCATCATCAGCAAGGAGCTGTCTCACTGGTTGGCATTCAACTGCAGCGACAGCGTGACAGAATAGAAGCGCTCGAAGAAGAGATCACCGCACTGATGTCACTCGCGGCGAGAAATGACAAAACCTTCTACGAATTTATGTCACTACAAGAAAACCTGCTGAAATGTCGGGATTTGCAGGGTGTGTTTGCAGCCATTACTCAAACGGCAAAAGGCTTGGGTTTGAGAGGGTATCTGAAGCTGCTCGATCATGAAAAAAACGCTGATCCGTTGTCGATGGAAAGCTGGCAACGATTTACCACCAATCATTTAAATGGCAAAGACGCTTATCTGGGGCGATTACGCCAGGCTGACCGTACTATGCTGTTTACTGAGCAACAGATCGCTGAGGGCCAGGTGCCAGAGCTCGGATCGTACGTGGTATTGCCACTGAAGCGCCAATTTGCGCAAGGCTTGCTGATTTTCTCCAGTGAAGACGGAGGTCACTTTCAGCCAGACATGGATACATTATTCTTACGACACTTAGCTTTGCTAGTCTCCTATATGTGTGACAGCTTAGACTGGCAAGCTCAAGAGGAAGACGATGTCAGACCCAGCACTGCCTAGTAGCCTTAAGAAGCCATTAGAGCGTTTTTATGAGTATTTGCGTAGCGAGAAAGGTCTGAGTCTGCATACTCAGCGTAACTACCGTCAGCAACTCGAAACCATGGGCCTGCATCTGAGTGAAATGGGCGTCAGAGCCTGGACCGATGTTGATGCGGGCTGGGTAAGGCAGTTAGCCAGCAAAGGTATGCGTGAAGGCATGAAAGCGAGCAGCATTGCGACTCGTCTGTCGTCCCTGCGCAGCTTTTTTGATTTCCTGATATTGCGTGGTGAACTCAGCGCGAACCCGGCGAAAGGGGTGAGTGCCCCTCGTAAGCAGCGTCCACTCCCCAAAAACCTCGATGTGGATGAAGTATCACAACTACTTGAGGTGGATGAGGACGATCCGCTGGCGGTTCGGGATAGGGCGATGATGGAGCTGATGTACGGTGCCGGATTGCGTCTGGCGGAAATGGTAAGCATCAACGTCAAGCACCTTAATCTGTCGAGCGGCGAGATCCGCGTGATTGGTAAGGGGAATAAAGAGCGTAAAGTACCGTTTTCCGGGTATGCGGCAGAATGGGCCCAAAAGTGGTTGAAGATTAGAGGACAAATGGCCAAGCCAGATGAGCCGGCTCTATTCGTGTCAAAGCTGGGAACCCGCATTTCGCACCGTAGTGTCCAAAAACGCATGGCAGAATGGGGGCAGAAGCAGTCGCTGGCCAGCCATGTCAGTCCACACAAACTGCGTCACTCGTTTGCGACACATATGCTTGAGTCCAGCAATAACCTCAGAGCGGTTCAGGAGCTTTTAGGGCATGAGAACATCTCGACAACGCAGATATACACGCACCTCGATTTCCAACATTTAGCGCAGGCATATGATCAGGCGCATCCACGTGCCCATAAAAGTGGCACACCCAAAAACAAAGAGGATTCGTGAATGCGATTCTACCGTAGCCTGCCAAGCATCAAAGCGATGACCTTCGATCTTGATGATACACTGTATGACAACATGCCTGTGATTCGTCGCGTTGAGCAACAAGCGGCGAGTTGGTTGTATCAGCAGCACCCTATCAGTCAGCGTTGGGATAAGGCGCAGTGGCACGCGTTCAAATTGCAGCTGGTCGAGGCTAATCCAGCATTAAGACACGATGTGACGGAATGGCGATTTCAGCAGATCAAGCAGGGTCTGGAGCATTTGGGTTATGATGATCCAAAAGCTACACAAGCGGCACAGACATTGATAAGCCATGTGCTGGAGTGGCGCAGCGACTTCGATGTTCCACATGAAACACATCAGGTACTGGCGGAGTTGAGTGCCCAAGTGCCACTGGTCGCCATCACCAATGGCAATGTGGATGTGGATAGAATCGCCCTGGGGCGTTACTTTTCTCTGGTGTTAAAAGCAGGCCCCGATGGCCGCGCTAAGCCGTATCCGGACATGTTTGATAAGGCTGCGCAGTATCTGGAGATACCGCGGCAAATGATTCTTCACGTTGGGGACCATGTTGTGACGGATGTGGCTGGCGCCAAGCGCAATGGCTTCAGTGCCTGCTGGTTTAATGACAGCCCCGGCAGCGCACGCTGGTCACCGCGTTTAACATCGCTGCCAGACATGGAAATTCACCATATCGAGCAGCTGCTGGCACTAGAGTTGTAAAGTACCTGCATTATCGGTGCAGAGCGTGCCCGCTGCGCTCTGCCTGAAAGCGCTGCAAATAGTCGTTAAAGAACGTCAGCATGGCGTTGGCTTCGTCTTCATCCCCCAATTCTCTCACCAACTGAGCACACACTTCGAAAGTGCACAGGTTGCCGCCCTGTTGATTTCTGCGCAGCTGATACTGGGATGCCTGCGCCGACTCAATATGAACCTGCGGCAGGCTTTGCAGCCAGGTACTGCGATTGAGCATCTTTTTCGCTTCCTGCCACGTTGCATCCAACACTATGAAGTGACTTTTGCCCGGATGTTGCGCTTGCCAGTCAGCGATAGAGACACTGTTTTCGGAAGGAAACAGCAAAACAGGCGGATACAGATTGCTCTCCCCGGTGCAGCGGGGACAGGGCTGCTTTCTCTGCCACTCGGTGATTTCAGCTTGAGCGAGCATTTTAGCAATCAACTTACCGGTATTGGTGGCACGACCCAGTTCATTGGGGTGGGTCAGTAAAGTCAGGTAAAGATCGGAGGCGATCGTCGGGATCGCCTCGCAGTAGCAGTTGTGGGTGAATCCGCAGTGGGTACAGGTCTGAGTCATGGCTTAATAGCTTTTGTACAGCACCAGGCCGCCGTTAGCGATAGGGTAAAGAATGTCGCCAACTTTTTCCTGAGTAGCGGTCAGAGCACTGTCCTCCAGAGTGAAGATTCTCTGTGATACCAGGTACTGTTGCTGGTGGCGAGTCATGATGACCTGAACCTGTTTGTCATTAAGTTGCTGCCAGAACCCCCGCTCTTCGGTCGCTGGGGAGTTATCCGGATACTCATAGCGAGTGATAGCAGTATGGTCCGGCAGCAGCGTCATTGAAACGGTAAATCCGGTGGTTTCGGTCGACTGAGCTTGGTAGTGACCAGACCAATTGAGCGTGCTGTCACGGTTCGACAGTGTGGCGCAACCCTGCCAGTCCTGCTCGTTCATCGTCAGTGCTGCGGTCCAGCCATAGAGGGTGTCGCTCATGGTATCGCTGCACAGCTTCTGATTCATCTGCAGTTTGGCGTTGTCAAACAGGTAATGGCGGGCGGTTTGGGTGATCTGGCGCTCATCAAGCTGCAGCGTCTGTCGATCTTGTCCGAGAACAGCAAAACTGGCTTGCTCAGCATGTTCAAATTTCAAAGACCAGAAGGGTTCATTTCCCAACACCTGAGTCGAACGCAGTGGTTGATCGCAACGTTTCGGATTCTCTGCGGTCAGCATGTTGACTTGTTGTACCACGAAGCGTCCGGTGTAATCAGAATCAAATCCACGATGACTCGGTGGCTCCAGATAGCCAATGACTTCCGCATAGATAGGTTGATAAGGAGTACGAGTGAGCTTTTCCGCTTGCTCACGCACGTTTTGCGGCAGATCGAGCCAGAACTGATGCTGGCTGCCACAAGGCTGAATAGTACGAGACTCGTGGCCGATGACTGCCTGACCCCTTAGAACATAGCTTTGTGGGGTGATGGTGTCTGGTCGCGACAGGTCTGCGCTGATAATCTGACTCTCACTGGGGGCATCAGTACTGTTGAAAGACGAGCACGCTTGAAGCAATATGAGGGGTGCTAATGCGAGCGGTAAACGCGACAATTTCATGAGTTCTTCCTTAGTCAGTCAAAGTTACTAGGATCACAGCTATAGGGACCATTATGGCATATTGGTTATTTAAAACAGAGCCAGACGAATTTTCAATTGATACATTAGGTGTCAAAGGCACTTCTTGTTGGGAAGGCGTTCGTAATTATCAAGCACGCAATATGATTCGCGATGATATGAAGGTAGGCGACTCGGTGTTGATCTACCATTCATCCTGCAAACAGATCGGTGTGGCGGGTATTGCCAGAATCACTCGAGAGGCTTATGTGGATCACTTTCAGTTTCAAGTTGACAGTGACTATTACGACCCCAAATCAGATCCGGACAACCCACGTTGGCTAATGGTAGACATTGAATTTGTGGAAAAGTTTAAACGCGTGCTGCCGTTAAGTGTACTCAAGACGATGCCAGAGCTTGAGGCGATGCCTTTAGTGAAGCGAGGCAATCGTTTATCGGTGATGCCAGTCTCGGAATCAGAGTGGCAAGCGATTCTTAGTCGGGTGGTCAGATAACAAAACTCCCATGCCCGTCGCTAGGATATGCGAGACTAAAGCCGGGCATGAGAGGTTTTGAATGGAGTGCAGCTTATAACAGATGCTGCTTGAGGAACTCGGCGACGGCATCATCTGCATTGCTGCCAATCACCTCGTTGTGAGGTAAGGCTTTTTTCACTTTTTCGTGGGCATTGTTCATGACAAAGCCATGAGCTGCCATGGTCAGCATTTCGACATCGTTCATACCATCACCAAAAGCCACACAGTGCTCCAGCCCCAGTCCCAACTTTTCTGCTACGGCTTTCAGGGCGTCTCCCTTAGAAACCTCTTTTGCCATGACTTCCAGACACCATGGCGTTGAGAATGCAATGTTGAGTGAGTCGCCAAATTTGGCGCGCAATGCATCTTCAAATTCAACCAGATGGTCATGGTCTTGCTTTGGATGGGTAATGAAGATCTTGGCGATGCCGTTTTCTGGTGCCTGCTCTGCATCAAATAATTGGTAGCTAAAGCCCGTTTCCTTGTGGAACTGACGCAGATAATCGTCTTCCTGATTGAGTAGCCAGTTATCATCCTGATACATGTGCACAAACAGGTCGCTGTCGGTATTGAGTACATCGACGATTGGCTGAACCAAGGTCTCAGGAATGTTCTGGCTATACAATAACTGATCTTCTAGGTCGTGCACGCGGGCACCATTGGAGGTGATCATGTAGGCCGGGATGCCCACGGACTCTCTGATACTAGCCACGTCAACATGATGTCGACCTGTCGCAAAAATGAACGTGTATCCCTTGGCGTGCAAATCCTTTAGTGTCTGTTTTGAATTATCACTCAACTGGTGGTTCGGGGCTAAGAGTGTCCCGTCTAAATCAGAAGCAACAATGTTGATGGAATCACGGCTAAGGGTCATAGTTCTCTCTTTGTAGTTCGAGGGTAAGGTCAGTTTTGAATCTTTTTGCATGGCGCTATTGTAAGGGATATTAAACCAGAAAAAGAGGGTAAATGGGTTACAGATTTATTTCCTCATTTACCCTAACTGTTAGCCAATGTTACTGACCTCAGGTACAGAAAAATCGCCGGATGGCGTCTAGCGCCTGATTTCGATATTCATCTTTTTCAAACAGCACTTCATGCTTCGCACCGTCGATTGTCACCATTTGGGCATCTGGGTTGGTCCGGGTCAGTTTATTGATGAACTTTCGCTGGTCATGATTGCAGACAATCTGATCATCACCAGCCTGAACCACTAGCAGCGGGATTTTTACCTGCCGTGTTTGCTGAATACACTGTTTCGCGGCCATTAACCCTTGCCAGACCCAGCGTGTGCTCGGGCCGCCAATTTTCAGTTCTGGCATACGTTCATAAAGATCGCGAAACCAGTGGTAACGGACTTTGCTCTGAGACAGCGGGTTGATGTCAAAAGGTTTCGCAACATAGCCCTGATAGCCTGGGGCGTAAGTTGGGGATGAGTGCAGTGCAGTCATGACTTGCGCTACTAACATGGCAAAGGGTTTCAGATACCAGGGGACATACACGCCGTACATGGGTGCACTTAACGCAATACGGTCAAAGTTATGGTTGGGGCGAGTCTGAATATAACGCGTTGCAATATTGCCTCCCATGGAGTGTGCGAGCAGATGGCGTTGCTCATAGTGCGCCAGATCGAAGTCATTCAGGAGCAGCTGCATGTCATCCAGATAGTCTTCAAAGTCATCGACGTGGCCCATTTCTGGATTGGGTGCCAGATGGGTCGACAAACCCTGACCACGATGGTCGAAGGAGTAGATGTCGTAGCCCTGCTGAAAAAAGTCGTAAAACAATTCCTGATACTTCCAGGCAGACTCGATACGCCCATTGACGACCACGAGCGCTTTACGATGCTCAGGATGAGTCAGTTTGCACCAAAACAGCTGTGTTCCATCTTTGGCTTTTTGTGTGCCTTCCTGTCTGCGTTCCCATAATTGCGCAATCTGTGCGTTTATTGCTTGCTCAAATTGCGGCTCTTGAGTATAAGTGACATCGGTAGCGTGAAATGTGCTCATAAATTAGCCTATCTGGTGATTTATGTGTAATATGCTGTTTTTTAGATAAATTTGAGTCGAATTTCAAGGTGTTGACCCGTACCCTGACTATTAGGATACGAGTAAATTGGTAGTAAGGAAATACAATGGACCATCATGTTTGGTTAGCGTACGTCGTGACGGCGATTGTTTTTAGTCTGGCTCCGGGGTCGGGCACCGTGAATTCCATAAGCAATGGTATCAGCTATGGGACACGCAAGTCTCTGGCGGCCATCGCGGGCCTGCAGATTGGCCTCGCTATTCATATCGTTCTGGTGGGTGCTGGGATCGGGGCGCTGGTGGCAAAGTCGGCACTCGCTTTTAGCGTGATCAAATGGGTGGGGGTGGTGTACCTCATCTGGCTTGGGATTCAAAAATGGCGTGATACCTCCTCGGTGGCAGCCAGTACCGAGAGCGATAATCGCAGTGCCTGGAACCTGATGCGAAGTGCGGTTCTTATCAATCTGACTAACCCCAAGTCCATTGTGTTTTTGGTGGCTCTTTTTCCCCAGTTCATTGATCCTGCGGGTGATCAGGTGACACAACTTGCCGTGTTGGGCGTTACGACAGTCGTTATCGATGCGATGGTGATGCTGGGATATACCTCCCTGGCTTCGCAAATGGGACGGTTTATTCGCTCTGATCGTATGATGGCGAAAATCAACAAGGTGTTTGGTTCTATGTTTGTCGGTTGTGGTGCGCTGCTAGCGGCTGCGAAGTCCTAACAGATTGGTTTAAATATGTACGCTACCTACGTTGCCCGACAGCCTATCTTCAATGCTCGCCGTCATACGCTTGGCTATGAGTTACTGTTTCGTGATGGCGAGAAAAATGCCTTTCCGGCTCATATTGAGGCCAATCGGGCGACTTACCGTCTTATTGCCGAGAATTTTCTTTCGATTGGAGTGAATCCGTCGCTCGATGCGTCTCGCTGCTTTATCAACTTTCCTCATCAAAGTCTGATCCGTCGATTACCGATGATTCTGCCAAAACAGAATGTGGTCATCGAGATTCTGGAAACCTGTGATCCCAACGAGGAGCTGTATCAGGCAGTAAAAGAGCTTCATCAGGCGGGTTATATGATAGCACTCGATGATTTTGTATACACCGATGCCTGGGAGCGTTTTCTGCCCTTTGTCCATATCGTTAAGCTGGATATTATGGCGATGGGTGTGGAGCGGGCCTGCCAGTTTGTACGTCAACAGAAAGAAAAGGGCAGTCCGCGTCATTACCTGGCCGAACGGGTGGAGAGCGAGCAGGAATTTTTGCTGACCAAGCAAGCGGGCTTTCAGTTTTTTCAGGGTTTTTTCTTTAGTAAGCCGATCATGGAAAAGCAGGTCTATATCAGTTCAGAACAACTGGTGGCGATGGAGCTGTTTCAGCAAGTCTGTCAACCTGATGTGGATTTCGATCGGGTAGAGCACATCGTCGCGAAAGATGTCACCTTGTCGTATAAGTTGCTGCAGTTCGTCAATACCATGAGTCCTCGACTCAAGTCGGAAATTTCCTCTTTTCGTCAGGCGCTCATTTATTTAGGACAGGATAAGCTCAAGCTGTTTGTTTCTCTGACGGTGGCTTCGTTTATTTCCAGCAATAAACCGAAGGCGCTGTATGAGTTGTCTTTGCAACGCGCGCATTTCTGCCGCCTGATGACCAAACACCCGCCTTTCAAGAGACATCAGGATCAGGCTTTTATGATCGGCCTGTTCTCTATCCTGGATGCGCTGATGGATCTTTCCTTGGATAAACTCATTACCCAATTGCCTCTGTGCGATGAAGTAAAAGGGGCACTGTTGGAGCGCGAAGGGCCTTATGGGCGCCTATTGTCGCTCGGGGAGTGTTTTGAAACCGCGGACTGGCACGGTGTTGAGCAGCACAGAACACAGCTTGGTTTGTCTCAGAGCGCGGTATTTTCTGCATTGGCGGATGCACAGCGTTGGAGCCAGAAAGTCCAGGCGATGAGTTAACGTTTTGATTTGTCCGGTAAGACATCCAGCATATTCTGATAAGCCATTCGGTTGGCTATCGACTTAGGTAGTGCGTTCAGCACCGGATGCCAGGTGTTCAGCGCGGTATTCTGGTAGCCAAACCTTCCCACCACATCGCTGCCAATCATAAAGCGGTCAGGGTAGGCTTCAATTAATCCTAACCAGCGTGTATCCAGTTGCCCTTCGGGCATCATGACATCAATCAGTGTCCACGAGGCCAGGATATACAGGTTATCGTGCTCACTGAGCAAATCGGAAACGGTCTGAAACAAGAACTTCATTTTGACAGTACGTGTCAGGGTCGACGTTGTCCCAGCGTGTGCCCAGAGAAAGCGGGTGTCCGGGTTGTCCACAAGTGCTTGCTCCAACTCTTGCAGATAAAGCGGGTTGTCTTCTCGCTGTGAGGTAATATTGGTGTGCAACAGTACCGGCAAATCATATTGCCCGGCAAGCCGATACACTTTCTGCAGTGCAGGGTGATTGGCTCGGGGTTTTTCATTGGCAGTGAGGGCGGTTAAATGGTCATGACGAGTGATGACTTCACCGATCCCCTGCCAGAAGTCCGGACGGTAGCGCAGCTCTCGTTCGATATGCTCCGCCGCATTCATATCCGTAGTGTTAAATCCGCTGATAAAGGGATGCAGTCTGGCCTGACTCAAAGAGGGCAGCGCCTCTATCTGGCGTGCAATGAGTTCATCGGTATGGGAGTAGTAATAGACCGGACTATCGTCTCCATATACAAAACGTGGGGCTTTCGGAGCCGAAACGTCCCACTTTTTGATGACGGGCAGACCCATCACATAAGCGTGGTCGATATTCAGTTCATCCATGTTTTGGATGAGTGCTTGTGCACCTTCTGAGCGCTGGAAATAGTCAACCAGATGGACTTCGGCATCGTTGACCTTTCCCTGATAGGCGGCGCTGCATCCTGAAGAAACCAGAGCAATCACCATGGTGCACCAGCCTAGACGACTTCTCGATCTTCCCTTCATGATTCCCCTCCTCATCGACCCAATAGAACTAAGCTACCATGTCTTATATCAGCGGTAAATTGTGAAAAAATTAGCGATTTAGTGCAAAGTGAAGGAACTTGTCCCCCTGATAGGTCAAGATGCCTTTGTCGCCGGGGGATAGATGATGGTAATAGTGGGCACCGATCTGAAACTCTCGTTTCGGGCCAAAGGCTCCTTTCTGGATATAAACCCAATACTCGTCTTCCTGTGTTGGGTCCTCGGTAACCACTACCTGTTTGTCCAAGATGGTCACGGACGCTTTTCGCTCAGGAGCGTTGACACCAAGAGTGTGCTTTTTTTGTACATAAACAAAAAGATAGCCCGCCAGAGCAATCAAAATCACGACAGCGATAATCAGTGAAACAGGCATGTAAACCTCATATATCCAAATGTGCTGGAATTAAGATCGCACAAAACTGGCCAAAAATAATCTGGTAGCGTGGGCTATCCACCGGATTTTGGGCTCATATCACACAAAAAAACGCGGACTTACGGTTAAATCTTTACTTGAATTTACCTAACAATTGTCGAATTCTTAATACAGATAGTTAACAATGGAGTGAAGAAATTCTTGAGACGGTAGCCAGCGCGCCTTTTTCACCTTTTCGCTGGTTATGGGAGGGATGCATATGTCTGACATTGAAAGTGTCGTGCTACGTACGAGACGCATAGAGAAGTTACTGCGGCAGCAATATCATGCTGATGGCAAGGGGCTACACCAGCTCGTGACAAGCTGTGAGGAGCGCTTACCTCATGATGTCATCAGTAAGCTCAGATACATTGCGACGATCCGTAATAAAGTGGTACATGAAGAAGATTTTGAGTTGGATGATATGTCCGGCTTTATGAGAACGTGTGACGAGTGTGAACAAGAGCTAACACCAAGAAGCAGTCGGTTCATCTGGCGTACCGCACTCTGGTTGATGGCCTTAATCACATTATTAGCAATGGGGTTTTATTACATCCATTGGGAAAAAGTCATGCATATTCTTTCAAAGTAACCGTACGCATTAATAATGTAAAAGGGACGCTGTTAGCGTCCCTTTTTTTGTGCTCGAGTATCGAACTAGTACAGAATCGGCAGTGTCATTAAACCAACCACAACGGCGATCATCACTAGACCCTGCTTCTGAGAAGATGAAATCATAACACTGCTCCTTATCTAATTTCTTATCTTGAATACAGAATAGCACTGGTTTCTTAGTTTTTACAAGTATATTTTTGCTTAGCTCTTATTTTTTACAGTTTTCTTTCGTTGATGTGATGGTTTTTAACTAATAAAACAGTGTATTTCAATCGCTTTAAAACTGCCCTATGGCCATTTTTGTGCGATAACTTAAAGTAACTCATTGAAATTTATGGGTTATATATTAGTTTAAAACTTAATCTAAATTTATAATGCTTTTATATGGCTTTGATCAGTCATGTAAGTTCTATGTCAGGTTTAGCTCTTTTGTTGGGCTTTTTTGGGGTGGAAATCTCACTCAGTAAGAGAGATGAGTACATTCTTGCTATTGATAGAGAGCATAAATTGATTTTTTATGAAACGCGCCCTACTGGAAAATGAATTGGAATTAGCGGCAAGTTGTATTTAACTAACTAAAATAAAAAGGAATTTAATTTATTTCTGTGATGCTGATTCAGAGGTGATGATCTAGGAGATGAAGGTTAGGTGATAGAAATGGGACATAAAGGTCGCCACCTCAGGGCAAACGTTTGCTTTTGTTTTTTAATCAGTTCGGTGCGTGATGGGCGATTTGACATAAAACTCCGAGCTGTCAACGGCAGTGTTTTTTAATTTAAAGCAAGTCCAACTTTTTGCCCTAACTACTGGACACATTGAGTCAGCCTCATACACTGTGCTGGATTTAAAGAACTAGGTGTATTTATGTGGAGTTGGCTGGCGATAGCTTTGTCGTGCTTGCTGTTTATATTTGCTGTCGAAAAAGGCGATAGAAACCGAAGTGTGTTGTTCAGTGCACTGACCCATGTGCTGCTTATGGCCATGTTGCTCTCTGATGGGCTTGGCGACTCTTATCAGTTGTGGCTATTAGTTGGTCTCAGCCTGTTTTTATTGAGTGATATAGCAAACCAGTTTTCTCACGTGTTAAAACTGAGCTTTGCGGGTTATTTGATGGCGCAGTTTGCCTACAGTTGGGCCATGTGGGGTCAGGTGAACAGCCAGTTTGTTTTATGGCTGCCTGCGTTACTGTTGTGTATTGCGATCGTGACGTTTTTTCTGCTGTTACCACGACTTGATTCGTTTTTGGTACCCGTTACCATCATGGGCATTTCCTTGGTCCATCTGGTGTGTGCCGCTGGAGAAGCCTGGCTGGTCCAGGAGGGTTTGTCCGCAGCGCAGGGTTTTCTAGGGGCTCTGTGTCTGGCGCTTTCTGCCATGCTACTGGCTCTGGATAAATACCGTTTTCACTCCCGCCGGGCAAGGTACGCCATTTCTGGCAGCTACTATCTGGCACATGGATTGATTGTCGCCTCCGCATTGGGGTGAATCCTGCCTCCAGAATTGAATGAGAGTTGAGTTAGATCATGCCATTGAAGTGGCAGTGTGCGATAGTAGGCCGTCATCCATAATGCGAGGTTTTACTCATGACAACATCGATTCACGCTCACAAAGTGCTTAATCTGCTGCGCGAGCAGTCTATGACTCGTGAGCAACTGGAACAAAAAGTCATTGAGCTGTTTGGTGACGATGCACAGTTCCGCACCTGTAGCCGTGAAGGTTTTAATCTTGATTCACTGTTGGCTTTCTTTATTGAAAAACAGAAAATACTTGAAAATCAGGGTGTTTGGGAACTGAACGTCGAGCGAATCTGTTCTCACTAACCGAGAATGATGAAGCCTGCTATACTTCACGCCAAGTTCATCGTAAGCAGGCTGTAATCAATGGATATACTTTCGGCGGCAACCATGCTGTTCCTCATCATGGACCCGCTTGGCAACCTACCTATTATTCTCTCCATCCTTAAACACATAGATCCCAAACGCCGACGAAAAATCTTAGTGCGCGAGCTGTGTTTTGCCCTCGTTATTCTGATGCTGTTTCTTTTTGCGGGTAAAAGCATACTCAGCTTCCTGCATGTCGAACCGGAAACACTCAGTATTTCTGGAGGGATAATCCTGTTTATCATTGCGATTCGCATGATTTTTCCTCAGGCAGGCAGCGTGACTGGCCTGGCGGCTGGTGATGAGCCGTTCATTGTACCGATGGCGATTCCGATGATTGCCGGGCCTTCGGTGATAGCATCGATTCTGCTGTTGTCGACGCAAAATCCCGACAGCCTTGGCGACTTGTCTATTGCGGTGTTTATCGCCTGGGGAGCGACATTCTTCATCCTGATGTTCTACAATTTCTTCCACCGATTGCTGGGAGAGCGGGGGCTGAAGGCCGTGGAGCGCCTGATGGGGCTGTTGCTGGTTATGATCTCAACACAGATGTTCCTCAATGGTATTAAGGGCTATCTGTTAACCTAGGAGAGGTTATAAAAAAAGCCGCTAACCGCGGCTTTTTTTGGGTGTTATTTGTCTTCAGGCTCGTCAGCGACCGGACCCATCATGTGTTTCTGTCGGATATCGAGCAGAGCAAAAATACCAAAGGCGAGTATTGAGTATTTTTCCCACGTTGTGAGTTTAAGCTTGTCACCAAACGCGCCAAGGAAAATGGCCATTTGTACCCCATGCATCAGGAACAGGAAAGCGGTCATGATGTACAGTGCGATGGCTCCCTTTCCAGGAAAGGGGTGAAAGATATTTAAAATCAGTACAAACCAAACAAATCCAAACGCAATTTTTGCCAGCATTAACAGTGCTTTCATTGTGATTCCCTTTCAAATAGACGATAACTAACCTGACCTGCAGTTTTTTCTTTTAACAGATCCCAATGCTCAGGAATCGTATCGAGTTGCAGCTCTTTTTCTGTTTCTATATAGATTAACGCATTGTCTGCCAACCAACCATTCTGTTCGAGCAGTAAGATCACCTCGGGAAGCAGTCCCTGACGAAACGGCGGGTCGATAAACACCACATCGTGAGGCTGACCTGGCTTGCTCAGGTAGCTGAGGGCATCGCCATGGTGAGCAAGGATATTGTCGGCTTTCACTAAGGCGATGTTGCTGACGATCTGTTGGTAAGCCGGTGTGTTGAGCTCAATCATAGTGACCTGCTCAGCCTGTCTGGATGCAGCTTCGAACCCTAAGCCGCCAGAGCCGGCAAACAGATCCAGAACTTTGGCTCGTGGAATGTCCTGCGCCAACCAGTTGAATACGGTCTCTTTGACGCGATCCGTGGTCGGGCGAAGGCCTTCGGCATCATGAACGGGTAGCTTACGGCCACGCCAGAGCCCACTGATGATACGCACGCTGCCTAATTGTTGAGGCTTGCTTGCGCGTGAGCCCGCGTTCCTCGACGGTTTTTGTGATGGAGTTTGCTTGCGACGTCTAACCATAGATTTTTTGACCGCCAATAAAGTGTTACTATAACTGGCTCACTAAAGAGCTTAAATTGTTGAGTGACGAAGTGTACCAATCTATGAGCAAAGTTTTCACTGCTTTGTCACAAAATTTTCGCGCTGTCTGCCGACAGAAGGCGGACAACGGGCACAAACTCATGTAAGACATTTGAAAAGACAGTATTCAGGATAGTTTCAGATGACAGAAAAGAAAAAACGCGGATTACTCTCGTGGCTTGGCTTCGGTGACGAAGAGCAAACAGAGCAAAAGCAACCCCATACCCCGGTCGAGGAAGAATCCGAGCAGCAACAAGAGTCTGGTGAAGCGGAAGAGGCGCTTGTTGCTTCTGAACGTGAGCAATCAGAGCTAGAAGAGGTTGCCGCCGCAGCATCTGAGATTGACACTGATAAAGCAGAAGCAGAAGCAGAAGCAGAAGCAGAAGCAGAAGCAGAAGCAGAAGCAGAAGCAGAAGCAGAAGCAGAAGCAAAAGCAGTCATTGCTACCCCTCGGGTTCAGGAACAGGAAAAGCCTACAGAAAGCTTCTTCGCGCGTCTCAAGCGTAGCCTGAGTCGCACAAAAGCCAATATTGGTGCTGGTTTCTTTGGTTTGTTCAAAGGTAAAGAGATCGATGACGAGCTATTTGAGGAACTGGAAGAACAGTTGCTTATTGCTGACGTGGGCATGAACACCACGGTA
>NZ_FNVG01000020.1 GCF_900107935.1 Vibrio hangzhouensis
ACTAACGTACCCATGGCGGTGGGTGTGCCTGATATAACATTGCCATCGTCATCGTGACCCGCTTCGATCACCGCGCCAACAAGCTGACGGCTAACATCAAACGTTGGCTGGTCGTTGGTACCCGTAATGGTGATGGTCACCGCTTGCTCAATCACCACCCCTTTATCGTCGGTCACTTTCACCGTGAAAACAACGTCTTCCGACTGACCTTCTTTCAGCCCTTGGGTGGCGTCTGAGTTGTTATCTAAAGTGAACGTCCATTTGCCCGTCACCGGATCGATAGCGAAGCTACCGTAGTTGCTGCTGCCTTCGGCGCTGAACGCCAGAACGGAGTCAGCATCCACATCACTCGCAACAAGCGTACCTGACACTATTGATTGGCCAGCCACCTGCGTTCCATCGTCAAGATTCCCCGCCTCAACAACTTGTCCAGAGAAGTTACTTGAAGTCGAAAACTCTGGCTTATCATTCGTCCCAGTAATAGTGATCACAATCGTGTCCGTCACCACCGCACCTTTGTCATCGGTAACCAAAACCGTGAACTCAGATATAGCAGTTTGACCTTCAGCTAGGGCTTGCGTGGCGGTAGAAGTGTTGTTTAGGGTATAGGTCCATTCACCCGTCTTACTGTCAATGGAGATAGAACCGTATTGATCGGATTGGTTAGCGACCGAATAAGCAAGAACTGAGTCAGTATCGTTATCTGTCGCAACGACTTGGCCAGTCGCCGTGTCATTTCCTGCGTCAATATCGCCGTTATCGAAGTGACCAGATTCGGTCACGCTACCTTCCCCAGGTTCGACTATCACTGGAATATCATTGATAGGATTGATTGTGATGGCGACACCACCCGATTGGACAGAATTTATCTCTCCACGACCATCGTCAACTGTGAAAGTGAACTGTCCAGCATCTTTACCTGCGGTGTATTCCATTGGCGCATCGAATTGCAGGCCCTCAAACTCAGCTTGCGTCAACGGCTGACCTACCGCCACTGGTGTACCATCAGCGAGTGTTAGGGTGCCTAACTTAGGAATTTCTGTGACGGTGAGCGTTAGCACATCACCATTTGGGTCGATGGGAAAATCGAGGTTTAACTCACTATCTTGCGATTCTTCATCATAACTACGTAGATCAAAAACAGTAACGGGAGCGGCATTAGAGAAGATGTCTCGGAGTGTATTAGTCTGAGCATCATTCAGGCTACGAGGTTCAAGTCCTGTCGTTTCAAAGAAGGTGGCAGCCAGAACCTGAGGATCCATTGCCTCAACCGAAGCCGCATCAGAAATACTGGAGCTGAGAGCACTGCCAGCAGCAGAAGCCTTGTCTTCATCTTGCGTTGGGTCTTCACCTGCCTCAATTTGTGCGATGATATCCGCTGCGTCCTGATCGTCGAATCCAGATACTGATGAAACGGCTACGGATTGAACATTCAGTTGTGCAAGTTCTACTCCATTCAACTGATCGCTGGGCTCATTGTCCAAATGAGAAAGAACCACGTCCCCCGGCCGGGGAGCCACCCCTTCTGGAAGAACTATCAATTTACCTTTTGAATCAAGGACTAATGAACCTGTGACATTTGACAGTCCCAACAATGCTGCGACACCCATAGCGAGCTCCTTTAAAACCGACCACTTTCTGGTAAAAGTTTCTAAAATAAAAACTTTGCTTCGATTAACTAACCTGCCACTCAATATGCACTCTTACACATTAAAGAATTATAGGTTTATTAATCGGCATTTCTAATTTATATATGTCGGTAAATATCAGAATTACCAGAACATATAAACTAAAAGTAGCGACGAATTAGGATATGTCTCAAAAACGAAATGAATGTAGGGCGAAGTGCAGAAAAACGCCGAAATCTGAGTCTTTTTCAAGCAGATTTAGGTAAGGGTTTGTATGGATTTAGCTGTTATTAAAATCACTAATTCAAATGATTACTTAGGTAGAGTCAGTGTATCGAGTAACTCCGGATTAACGCCAAATCCGGTCTTGTGCTCTTCAATGACCACTTCACTGCGCGTCTGAATGACACCCGGTAAGGTACCAAGTTTAGTAGACATAAATGCCTGATAAGACTTCATATCTTTGGTACGCACCTTAATCATGGTATCAAAATCACCAGAAAGGGAATAACACTCTTCGATTTCTGGCATAAGCTCTACTGCTTTGGCAAATTTATCAAAGATGGAGAAGCTCGTCTGATCTAGACGGATATGAATAAAGACCTGAACGTCCAATCCCAACTTTTCAGGATTGAGCTCTGCATGATAACCAAGAATAAATCCCTCTTTTTCAAGACGCTTAACCCGATCAGAACAGGGAGACGTAGTGAGATTGACCTGCTTCGCCAGTTCCACAATAGGCATGCGACCTTTAAGGCTGAGTATTCTTAGTATTTCTAAATCGATCTTATCTAAAGCAAGGGAAGCCATTGATTTATCTCGGAGGAATTTTCATTCATCCGATTGTAAATCAATCATTATGCAAGTAAATAGACTTGTGATCACAAACTCACAACAAATCTATGCTGCGGGATCGTGTACGACACAGGAAAAAACTAAGCTAAGTTCGTTTGCTGACTTAATACTGGTTTGGCTATCTCTTGGTTTTGCTTATTGCACACTCGACAATAGAGTTGACGTTCAAGCTTATAGTAACCACTGCCATTCACTAACTGTGACATGAGCTGTTGAAAGCTCTGGAGGATGGTTGGGTTGTCATTTTGACTGCGTCGCATAACCGCTTTATGTGCTGTGTCCTTTTTGCACGCCGCGCAGTAGTTAGTTGGCATCTTGGGGTCTCCGTCTGGTCTGAACATTTCCTGACCATCATTGTGTTAAAGGTCGGCTGAATTACAAAACGATCATTGCAAAAAATGAGGCGGGTATTCCAAATTCGCGGTCATTATTTTGCGAATTTTTGATCAAGATTTCGAAATTAACTTACAAACATATCTGTAAAACCGAAGTTGTAAGTAAATATGTAAGAAAACATATCATCTTGCCGCTAAAAATCACCAAAAGCTTCCCATAATCAACAGTACACTTATTATTTCGTCAAAAAAAGCCCACATCACTGTGGGCTTTAACGATACTTATGACGGTTTATTACTTCACCTGCTTGATATTAAAGAATATGGCAAACAAAACGGGCACCACAATCAATGTCAACACAGTCGCAAAACCCAATCCGGCCATGATGGTGACCGCCATCGAACCAAAGAAGGCATCAAACACCAAAGGAATCATTCCCAGAATGGTGGTCAGGGCCGCCATGCTAACCGGGCGGACACGACTTACCGCACTGTCAATAATCGCCTGGTAGGGATCTTTGCCACTCTCTAGCTCCAAATTAATTTGATCCATCAGTACAATGCCATTTTTGAGGATCATGCCACTCAGGCTCAACAAACCAAGCAATGCCGTAAAACTAAAAGGCATATTTGAGAGAAGCAGACCAAATGCCACACCAATAATGGACAGTGGAACCGTGAACCAGATAACCAACGGCTTCTTCAATGAATTAAACAGAAGCATGGTGATGATAAACATCAACAAGTACCCCATCGGCAATGACTTAAACATCGCTTGTTGGGCATCCCTGGAAGACTCGTACTCCCCTCCCCATTCGATCGTGTAGCCATCAGGCAGAGGCAGTGATTCTACCTGTGGCTTAACACGAGCGAATAAACTTGCCGCCGTCTCGTCCCCCAATACATCATGGTCAGCGAGTACGGTTAGCGTACGTTTTCTGTCGCGACGTTGAATAATCGGCTCTTGCCATTCCAACGTGACATTATCAATCACCTGCTCTACTGGCACATACGTTTGTAGCATTGGGCTCCAAATGGAGATGTTTTGCAGCGATGCGTAATCGACACGTTCTGCTTCCGTCAATCTGGTGACGATGGGTAGCATTTGCGTACCATCACGGAAAACGCCAATCGTGTTACCACCGAATGCCAGTTGCAGAGTGCTCGATAGATCCTCTTTAGAGATACCCAAGCGGCGCGCTTTCGATTCATTAAACTGAGGTACCAATTGCTTGGTGCGTTCACGCCAGTCATGACGGATGTTTCTTGCGCCAGGATCCGCAAGCAATACATCTTCCACTTGTACCGCGATATCGCGCAGCACCTGTGGGTCTGGACCAATGATGCGCGCTTCGATCTTCGACGCCGGTGATGGGCCAAATTCCATCAGTCGAAGCTGGAAAGTTGGGGTAGCAAATTGAGACGACAGTTCTGCATCCAACGTGTTGAGTAAATCAAACATGTTGTCACGACTGGTGGTTCGCACTTGCAGCTGAGCATAGCCTTCATAGCTTTTCTCTGGCTGATAAGTCAGCATGAAACGCTGCAAACCTTGCCCAACCGTTGTGGAAACAAACTCCACATTATCTTGGGCCTGAATATACTCTTCCACCTGCTCAGTTTGCTTCAGCGTTTGACGTATATCCGTGCCCTCAGGCATCCACATATCGACAAAGAACATTGGCGTGTTTGACGGCGGGAAAAACGACTGCTTCACTAAACCAAACGCCATGACAGCGGAAACTAGCAGTGCAATCATGCCCGCAACGGTGAGCCAACGCAGTTTGAGCGCTAACTCCAAAGACCAACGGAACACCGTAAACAGCACACCTTTGTATGGGTCTGCGGCGGCAGTTTGGTCGTTTTTGTCTGATTCTTTCAGCAAGATATCGGCTAGAAACGGCGTTAGAGTTAATGCCGTGATCCAGCTAAGGAACAAGGAGTAGCACAGCACCCAGAACAGCGAGCCCATGAACTCACCCGTGGCGTCTTGTGACAAGCCAATTGGAGCAAAGGCGGTAATTGCTATAACGGTCGCACCAAGTAGCGGCCATTGCGTCTGTTTTGCAATACTCATCGCGGCTTGCTTTTTGGTTTGCCCCTGCTTAAGTCCAACCAAGATGCCTTCGACAATCACAATCGCATTGTCCACCAACATACCCAGCGCGATGATAAGTGCACCAAGCGATATTCGGTGTAGCTCAATATTGTTGATACTCATCATAATGAAAGTACCAAACACGGTGAGCAGCAAAACCGCGCCAATAATAATGCCGCTACGCATGCCCATAGTGAACAGTAGCACCACAATTACGATACCCACCGCTTGAGCAAGACTGACCACAAAGTCTTGCACCGACTTATCGACTTCCGCCGACTGGTTGTAAAAGTAGTCAAGATTAATGCCCGCTGGCTTAATGCTCTCAAGCGCTTGTAGCTCAACATCTAACGCCTTACCGACTTCGACCACGTTCACGCCTGCGCCAAATGAAATCGCCAAGTTAATCGCTGGCTTACCATTAAAGGTGATCACATTTGACGGCTTTTCTTGTATCCCTTTGGAAATATCAGCCACGTCTTTTAAGCGGATAAGATTACCCGTGTCACGTCCATGTATGATGAGGTTTTCTAGCGACTCAACCGAATCCAAATTGCCGTTTGGACGAATTGCCAAGCTCTCACCATTAATCATGATTTCACCGGCAGATTGCACGCTGTTTTGCTGATTGAGCAGCCCCATAACCGTGTTCATGTCTAGGTTAAGGGCAGATAGACGCTCTAACGACAGCTCAACGAATAACATCTCTTTTTGGTCACCAGCGATGGCAACTTTACCCACGCCATCCACCAGCTCTAGCTCGCGACTCAAGTAATCAGCGTAACGTTTTAGCTCCACATAATCGTAGCCATCACCCGTGAGCATTATCATCACACCAAACACATCACCAAAATCATCGATGATCTGAATCGAATTTACTCCTGATGGGAGGTTAGGCCTTAAGTCGTTAATCTTACGGCGCATTTCATCCCAGATTTGGGGAAGTTCATCAGGGCCATAGTCCATTTCCATACTGACCATGATCTGTGACAGCCCCGCAGAAGACGTAGACTTGATATTCTTGATGTACGGAAGCTTACGGATCTCTTTTTCCAGCGGATACGTGAGCTCTTCTTCTACTTCAGTCGAGGTCGCGCCGGAATAAGTTGAAATCACCATCGCATCTTTAATAGTAAAAGCTGGGTCTTCCAAACGCCCTAAGTCGTTAAACGATTGAATACCACCAATAGCCAAGATGACCAGAAACAGCCAGCTAATGACGCGGTTTTTTATTGAATACTCGGTCAAACTCATTATTTATTGTTCTCCATGAGCGCTACTGCTTCGCCGTCTCTGAGCTTTCTCAGACTTGAGCTAATTAAAATGTCACCTTGGGCAACGCCTGAATCGACGATCACCCCAAAGCTATTGACTTGGTCAACACGCACCGGCGTTTTCATCGCCCTGCCATCTTCATGCTTCCAAACAAAAAACTGTTTCGGCTCCATGCCAGCTTCCAGTACTGTCATTGGCAATTGATAACCTTGAATCGTACTTAACCCTGCAGCGACCATGTCCACATGCACTGACACACTGGTACCCGGTAGGATTTTCTCTTTGGGTTGAGGCATTTGTAGCCAAAGTTCATAAGCACGACTTTGAGCATCTGGCTCGCTGGAGTGCTCCAGGTAGGTCATGGTGTAGCTTTCATCAATGCCAGAGAAAAATGCGCGCGGCTGGTAGGCATTGCGCTGAGCTTGAGGAGTGATAGACGCTAAAATGTGGTCAGATAGACTGATCTTCACGTAGACTTTGTCATCCTGATAAATGGATACCACGGTTTCACCCGGGCCAACGTTTTCAAAACGCTCTTTGTTAACCTCGGCAACCACGCCAGAAAACGGCGCTTTTAAGCTGGTGTACTGAAGTTGGTGCTGAACATTCTGGTATTGCGCCTTCGCCAATTGTCGATTGGATGTCAGCTCGTCCAGCTCAGAGTTGGAAATCATGTCTCGCGCATATAACTCGGTACCACGACGCAGTTGCTTGGTCGCCAGTTCATATTGAGCCTGTGCATCACGGTATTGCTGCTGGAGCTTTTCATCATTCAGTTTGGCAACAACCTGACCCTTCTTCACCGATTGACCCGGCTTCACAAGCAAATGGGCAATTTCACCTTGGATTCGAAATGACAGCTTAGTTTGCTCAGCGGTGACAACTTGACCTTTAAACTCGCGATATTGCTGCTCTACGGGTTTAGAAACTTCAATAGACTCGACCATCAAAGGTGCACGCTCACGAACGGCAACATCCGAATTACAGCCCGCTAGTGCCAATGATACTAAGCCGAGAGCAATGATTGATCTCTTCATTAGATGCCCCCCTCACGCGCCCACAACTTAACTCGCTGTCCTTCCACTAAGTTTGCCGCACCGGCTACCACGATTTGATCGCCTTGCTGCAAGCCCGCAGTCACGGCACCACTTTCATTGGTAGACAGTTGGATTTGGTGAATTTGCTCTGTCACGGGATCAAAGCGCCACACCTTACCACTGGCCGCTTGTTGACTGATCCACGCACTGGCTGGCAGTGAAAATGCTCGCTCTTTTGCTTCACTTTGAATATGTACTTGTCCAGACATACCGGAGAGTACATTGATGTTTTGTGGCTTAACTATTGTCACAGCAGCTGCGTAGCTGTTGGTATCAAGATCAGGCTGCATGGCAATTTCACGGAATCTGGCTTCAATACGCTGATTACGATGACTGTCTAGCGTGACAAAAAAATGCTGATTCTTTAACTCTTCTAGCGTCATCGCTTTCACTTCCGTAACCGGAATAGTGAATGTCACGTCAAGATCGTCACTGCTAATAAGATTCAAAATCGGCTGTTTTGCCCCAACGACTTCAAACGGCTTTTGGTAAGTCATAGAGACCACACCATCAAACGGCGCAATGATTTGGGTATAACCAAGATCGGCTTTAGCTTGTGCCAATGACGCCTTAGCGGCTTTAAATTGGGTTTCGTTGCGGTCGAACTCATCGGCACTAATCAGCTTTTTAGCAAATAGCTGCTTGGCGCGTTGCCACTGCGATTCTGCAAGATCGAACTCGGCCTGTTTTGCATCCAAGGCAACTTGATAGTCGGTTGGATCGAGCGTCGCTAAGATCTCACCTTTCTTAATGGCCTCACCCATTTTGACGTCTATCGACGAAATTTGCCCTGCGACCTGAAAAGAGAGTTGAGCACGATCCGTCGCATCGACTTGTGCAAGATAGCTGCTGACAGGAGCAAAATTGAGTTCAGGAACCTGTACTACTTTGACGGGCTTGATCACTGGTTCATTGATTTCTGATTGTGCTTGATTGCACCCAGATAAGCTGATGGCCGCGAATATGGGGAGCATCAGCACGCTGACTTTTTTGAATAGACGATGGGTGTTCATAATATTTATCCCAAATTTATACTTTACGATCGTGCAGTAAATTAACTTTACAGTTGTGCAGTATATGTTTAATTTGAAAGAGATCAATACATATTGCACGCACGTGCAGTATAATTTTTTGTATGCTTTTCATCACTTTTGGTTATATACAAGCCCTCAGGCCCCGGCATAAGTAGATCTACTGCATTGTGACGTTCGCCGATGTGCATCTTGTCGATAGGTGGGGAATTCAGTACCCTGTATAGGACTGATTAATTAAAAAGGTATCGAGTGGAGAAGAAAAAAGGTCGTCGCAGCGCCATGGCGGCAGAAGAGACGAAAAACCTGATCATGACGGTCGCCGCGCAAATGTTTTGCGAACTGGGATATGAGAGAGTTTCTATTCGTAATATCAGTGAGCGTGCAGGTGTGTCTCATAGTTTGATTCGTCACCACTTCGGTAGTAAGGAGCAAATCTGGTACGGCATCAGCGACCATATGCACGCCTACATGCAGAAATACATCCTGCACCTTCTCGAGCAACTACCAGAAGATACCCCAACCAATGTGAAGCTCTATCGTTTTTCCGTTGAAATGCTGGCTCACATTATGGTTGTCCGCGAGCCTATTCAGCTCATTGCCGATGCTATGCGTCAGGAAAACGAATTCTTTGACTATTTTGTGGATAGCAAAGGGGAAATCGAATGCATCGTGAAGGCGCTGGTCGATGAATATAATCAAGGTCGAGCACATGACGATCGTTTGAACAGACAAGAACTCAAATGGCAGATGATGCTGTATGCCCATGGCTCAGCATGTATGATGCCCATGCTTAAAGAAACCTGGTCTGAAGTTACTCAAGATGAAGATGAGTGTTTGCTGAAACACTGGCAACTATTTGAACAACTCACTGCTGCCAAACTTCACGTTGATAAGCAGTATCGACTCAATCCAGACAAAGTCTCCGATCTGGTTCACCATGTCGAATGTGGCTGGGAAGAGTGCCCGATATAAGCTAACTCATTGATAAAAAGCAGCGTAACGCTGCTTTTTTTGTGCCCTAAAGTCACCAAACTCAAGGTTACTAAAAGTATACTAATTGATTTTAGTTTTTAGGTTACTTTAATATACCACCAGAGCGCTCGGACACACTCCAGACATAGTGAAATTTAGAGGACATAAAACCATGAGCAATATATTAATCATCAATGCGCACCAGCCTTACCCATTCTCTGAAGGTAAACTTAACGCAACTCTTGTCGATAAGGCGATCACCCTACTCGAAGGCAAAGGCCATCAAACACGTGTGGTCACCATGCAAGATGAGATTGATGTACCAGCACAACTGGATAACTTTAAGTGGGCGGATCGAGTGATCATTCAATCGCCAGTCAACTGGATGAGCGTGCCTTGGAGCTTTAAAAAGTACATGGACGAGGTGTTTACTGCTGGCATGGGTGGCGAGCTGTGCCTATTCGACGGCCGCTCAGAAGAAGAGCCCAAGAAAAACTACGGCACTGGTGGTACTCAAACCGAGACTAAATACATGCTATCTTTGACTTTCAACGCACCGGAAGAATCGTTCAATGACGAGTCTGAATACCTTTTCCAAGGCAAAAGCGTAGATGATCTCATGTTCCACATGCACGCCAACTTCCGCTTTTTTGGCATGCAAGCATTACCAACTTTTGCGGCATATGATGTGATGAAAAACGCTGACATCGACAATGACCTTGCTCGATTTGAATCGCATTTAACCGAGCACTTCTAACCGACTAAGTACTCCCTTTCCTCCTCTAGCACTGGGCGTTGAGCGAAGGGATTTCGACTAACAGTTTGCATAAACTGGTGCTGGTTCATGCTTCTGGTAAAAGAGCACAACAAGGACGTTGTGAAGCCAGGCCGCATTACTCCAAACTGTCAGTCATTAACTTAATCAAATAAATCATGAGTACTTAATCGGGTTCGGTTGTGGTTTGTCAGAGTCGCCGACGGGCTCTCGCCAAACAGCCTCTTGTAGTTACCGGCGAAAAGCCCTAAATGACAAAATCCGTAGCTAAAAGCAATATCATAAACCGAGTGCTCGCCGTGACTGTTCAATAAAGCTCTGCGCACCTGATTTAATCGAATCCTGTGAATAAATTGCTGGGGTGACATACCACAGCAGGAGTGGAAAGTATTTTGCAATGTTCTGCGACTCACATGTACCGCATCACATAGCTCGCTGACGGTTAGGGGATGGGAAGAATTGCAATCTGAAAGCGTCTGTTTCACTCGCTGCATCACTTTGGCACGCTGGAACAGCGGCTCTCTGGGAACATCACTATCTCTCAATGAGTTAAGTAAATCGGCAATAAAATCCTTCAATAACGCCTCATGAGTGTAGCCAGACCAACGAACGGGTTCATTTGTCAGTAGAGCCGAAAGATAACGCTTGAGCTGGTTTGTATGGGTTGTCGAGTCTACTTGGCTAAGTTGAGAAACCTCTAGCTCCTCTAGCTCGAGCTGCTCTGAAATGGCCTGCAGAGTCTCTTCGCCAACGACCACACCATAGATAGAGAAATTCTCTGGCGTGACCAACTCAAAATCCAGTCCTCCTGTGCGAAGCAGCATATGATCAGCACTTTTCTGAAGATGATTGAGATACAAAGACTTTTCCTCAGCACTAAGCCCAAGCCATAACCCACCCTTTTCAACTCTGCAATCCTGCCTCAATCCACGATTACTGTCCTCACGAAATACATGAATGTTTTCAAATCGTCGTTCAACAATTTTCCCGTAATAGGCTCCCTCGCTTATCTGGTCGTAGGCTTGGGTCCAGTTGAATAAGCTGTTCGCCTGCTGATTTGCATCATCAGAGGGACGAACGCACAACTCTGGTGCAAGTTCGCAAATCCCACCCATCACTACCACTCCTTCTAATTCGTCAGAGATGCTCCATCTTAGAGCATTAACTCCATAACCTTATGTTTCTTATGTATTTTTATGATTGCCGATTTTTGATAGTCGCTTGGAACGTTATTCGCAGTGTTAACTATCAAATTGATGTCGAAACACAGCAAGAATCAAACCAAACAGAGGAATCGTAATGACAACGACCTATCGTCGACAACAAGGAAACCGAGTATTTACTTTCCAGTCGTTAGCAGAGCTAATGGCGAAAGCGACACCTGAGCGTTCCGGAGATGCCTTGGCTGGAGTTTGTGCCGAGTCTGCGGCAGAGCGTGTGGTTGCTCAAATGACTTTAGCGGACTTGCCTCTTAAAACATTTCTCAATGACGCCGTCATTCCGTATGAAAATGACGAAATCACGCGACTAATCATGGATACCCATGATGCTGACGCCTTCCAAATAATATCGCACTTAACCGTGGGTGACTTTCGAAACTGGCTCCTCAGTGACAACGCGGACTCCGATACATTGACGAGGCTAAGAAAAGGATTAACACCGGAAATGGTGGCCGCTGTCAGTAAGATCATGCGTAACCAAGACCTTATTCTCGTGGCTAAAAAATGTCAGGTCATCACCGCCTTTCGTAATACCATTGGTCTACCCAGTCGACTCTCGACTCGCCTGCAACCCAACCATCCTACTGACTCATTAAACGGTATCGCAGCAAGCATTTTCGATGGGCTGATGTATGGGAACGGCGATGCGGTTATTGGTATCAATCCCGCCACAGATAACGTTCCCCAAGCGGTAAAGCTGATGCATTTAATGGATGAGGTCATTCAGCAATATAAGATCCCGACACAATCCTGCGTGTTAACCCACGTGACTAATACTATCGAAGCCATCGAAATGGGCGCCCCCGTTGACTTAGTATTTCAGTCTATTGGCGGAACGCAAGGCACCAATGACACCTTCGGCATCGATCTCGCTGTTCTAAAAGAGGCGCAGCAAGCCGCACTCTCACTCAATCGGGGTTCAGTAGGTAACAACGTCATGTATTTCGAAACCGGACAAGGTACCGCATTATCCGCCAATGCGTTTCATGGTGTCGATCAGCAGACTTGCGAAGCAAGAGCGTACGCCGTAGCGCGCCACTTTGACCCGTTACTGGTCAATACCGTGGTTGGTTTTATTGGTCCTGAATATCTGTTCGATGGTAAGCAGATCATTCGTGCCGGATTAGAAGATCATTTCTGCGGAAAATTGCTGGGATTGCCGATGGGCTGCGACATCTGTTACACCAACCATGCCTATGCCGACCAGAACGACATGGATAACCTACTGACACTGCTCGGTGTCGCGGAATGCTCTTTTATCATGGGCATTCCCGGCTCTGATGACATCATGCTCAACTACCAAACCACCTCATTTCACGATGCGCTGTATGCACGAAAAGTGCTGGGGCTGAGACCTGCACCCGAGTTTGAGCAATGGCTGATGGAAATGCAGATCTTCCACGATGTCGACAAGGTTCGCCTAAATGACCAATTGGCATCGTCGTTCTCTCGAGCTATCAAACAAGTGAGCTAAGGCGCGTTCCATGACCAAAGTGATTAATATCAAAACTAAACAAACATCTGATTCCGTGGTAACTAGCCCTTGGCAACAACTACGCAACTTCACTTCCGCACGTATCGCCCTAGGCAGAACTGGTAACAGCATACCAACCGATGCGCTGTTATCGTTCCAACTCGACCATGCTCAAGCGATGGATGCGGTGCACTGCGCCCTGGACACAACGGCATTAAGACAGACGCTAACACAATTGCCACAAGTCCAGTCCTTAACCCCGTCTGTGCCACAAGTAGTCGAGAGCAAGATCAGCGACAGACTCATGTATCTGCAGCGACCAGACCTCGGGCGCCAGCTCAATCCAGAATCTTGGCAACGCTTGGTTAAACAAGCCGCTTCGCCAAACTTCACCCCGGATCTTGCCATTGTCGTCGCCGATGGTTTGTCGTCTACCGCGATCCAGCATCATGCCGCGCCATTTATTGAGCGACTACTGACCAGAATGAGCGAGAGTGGAACTTGGCTTCTGGCTCCTATCACCATCGTAAAACAAGGTCGTGTCGCCGTCGCCGACGATGTGGCTGAATGTTTTGGCGCTAAGATGGTACTGGTTCTCATCGGCGAGCGCCCGGGATTATCATCACCAGACAGCATGGGCTTATACCTCACTTGGGGGGCCAAGCGAGGCTCTAAAGACTCAGAGCGAAACTGTATTTCCAATATCAGACCAGAAGGCTTGAGCTACGACGACGCTTGCAACCGAACCATGTACCTGCTCGAAGAAGCCAGGCGATTACATCTGTCAGGCGTCAATCTTAAAGACCGCTCTGACATCCAAGATGAAAGCGGTTCACAACTCAATCAGACACACACCGACAATTTTCTAATCACTCACTCGTAGAGGGATCTACTATGTCAAAACATCACGAATATCTGTCACAAAGACAGTTGAAAAGAGGCACTGCAGGATGGATTTTGCTTGCAGGGCTTGGGGTTTCTTATGTTATTTCTGGCGACTTTGCTGGCTGGAACTTTGGTATCGCACAGGCGGGTTGGGCTGGCTTCTTAATTGCCGCTATCGCCATGGCCGTCATGTACTTTACCTTAGTTCTATCGCTGGCGGAGATGTCAGCAGCTATTCCAGCCGCCGGGGGAGGATACAGTTTTGCAAGACAGGCCATGGGCCCGACTGGCGGCTTCGTCACTGGCTTAGCGGTGCTCATCGAATACGCTTTGGCGCCAGCTGCCATCGTCATCTTCATCGGCTCTGCGGTTAATGAGCTTGTCGGTCTCGATGGACCCATCGTTTATGCGCTATTCTACGCTGCCTTTATCGGTATTCATCTATTCGGAGTCGGTGAGGCTCTAAAGGTTATGATGGTGATCAGTGCGCTTGCTGTGCTGGCGATTATCCTCACTGCCGGTGCGCTAATCGGTCACTTTGATATCAACAACCTTTTCGACATCGCACCAGCAACCGTTCAAGCAACCGAGGTGCTTCCTTTCGGCTGGTATGGTGTATGGGCCGCACTGCCATTTGCCATGTGGCTATTCTTGGCGGTAGAAGGTGTACCATTGGCTGCGGAAGAAGCGAAGAACCCTGCCAAAGACGTACCGAAAGGTATTATTGGTGCCATGCTTTTCCTGCTGGTCACGGCGATCTTAGTGGTGTTCTTGCTAGCAGGAGCGGTAGGCTCAGAAGTTATCGGAGCGAGTGCCGTCCCACTTGTTGATGCATTGAAACTCACCAACAATCCAACCATTGCCACCTTAGTCAATATGCTCGGTCTTGCGGGCCTGGTCGCCTCATTCTTCTCGATTATTTACGGTTACAGCCGCTTGGTATTTGCTCTCTCTCGTGCAGGATACCTTCCTCAAAGCCTCTCACTCACCAGCAAAAACAAGGTGCCATCTCGCGCACTTATTGTCCCTGGTATCTTTGGCTTTGTGGTATCGCTCACCGGTGAGGGAGACTTAATCTTAGCGATGGCAGTGGTTGGCGCGACTGTATCCTACGCCTTGATGTCGCTCAGTCACATCCTTCTCAGGATCAAACAGCCCGAACTTGAGCGTCCTTATCGCACACCCGGTGGCGTAGTGACGTCAGCTATTTCACTGGTGTTATCATTAATCGCACTAACGGGCGTGTATGCATTTGACCCGTCCGCTTTCTACATGACATTTGGATTGTTTGTTATCGGTGGAGTCTACTACGGACTGTATAGCCGCAATAAACTCATTGCCTCAAGTGCCGAGGAAGAGTTCGCTATGCTGTCCCTTGCTGAACAAGAACTCAATACTGACGCAGGCTAACGGAAGCGATATGAAGGATCGGCCAAGGCCATCTTGCGCCGATCCTTGTTTTCATTAACCAAGCAATTCTTGCAGAACCTGCTTGTACACATCGACCGGCTGCGCACCAGTTAATGCACTTTGGCGATTAAACACTACTGTCGGTACCGAGCTAATACCTAAATTCTTCCACATATCTTCCGCCTGCTGCACTTCCAAACGAGCTTTCGGGTTATCCAGTCGCTCACGCGCCGCGTTGCTATCCAGACCAACGGCTTCAAGCTCACTAGCCAATACGTCACGATTGCTAATGTCTTTGCCCTCACCAAAGAATGCGCTAAAGAGTCGCAGTTTCAAATCAGTCTGCTTGCCTTGTTCTTTGGCATACTCCAACAAGATATGCGCCTCAAAAGTGTTAAGCATCTTCATGTCGTCACTGTAGTCAAATGTGAACCCCACTTCCTGACCTAACTGAGTCAGCTGAGCACGGGCGCGAATGCTGTCCTCTTTTGTTGTGCCGTATTTTTCAGCTAAGTGCTCCCGCAGGTTTTGGCCTTCCAACGGCATATTCGGATTGAGTTCAAATGGCTGCCACTCAAGCTCAATCTTATCTTCAACACCGAGCTCCTTGATGGCTTGTTCTAAACGCTTGTAACCGATAATGCACCACGGGCACACCACGTCTGATATCACATCCAATTTGATTTTCTGGCTCATAATGACTTCTCTTTGTTGGTACTTTCTTCTATTGAAATTTTAGTGACTAGGTATAATATGGTGACCTGTATTTTTGTTTCAACCAGTTACCATTTAGTGACCTAGGAGCCGTATTGTGGAAAGCCAAATAAAGATTGATAGCCGCGGAAGAAAATCGGTCGAAAATGTCTGCAGCGAGCCTTGCGCCATTGAAAAAGGTATGCGACTTATCGGCGGAAAGTGGAAAGGCTCTATCATCTATCATTTGAAAGATGGCCCGGTACGCTTTAACGATCTGACACGTTTATTGGGCGGAGCGAGTAAAAAAATGGTCGACCAACGACTCAAAGAATTGGAACTAGAAGGCATGGTTGAGCGTAAGGTCATTAGTGATAGGCCTATAGCGGTGAGCTACGAGCTAACAGAGTTTGGTCGCAGCGCTCTCAAGATTCTCGATGACCTGCGTGTTTGGTCTGAAACTTACGATATTCAGATTCGGGAATAAACACCGACAAAAGGGAGCGATTGCGCTCCCGTCACTGTCATTAGAAGACTAGTAGTTCAATGTGCCGCGAATAGGATAGTGGTTATTTGGATCTCTGATCCAAGCAAGACCTCGAGTTAATGCTCCGAGTTCAGGCCTTACAAACGGATTGTTAGAGATGTCCACAACATGCAAGTTGCCATGTTCGTTAACCACAAATAACCCAGGCTCGGCAAAGTTGTGGTCAGTCTCCTGTTCTGAACGAGGTAGCGAAATGTATAATCCTAACTGCTTCATCTGTTCTTCCGTTAAACCATAAGCCAAAGGGAAACTCACATCTAACTTCTCAAGGTGCATTTCCAGTTGATCTTTTGAGTCTCCAGACACAGCCAATATGTCCACGCCCGCATCAGCAAAAGCTTTCTTGTATGATTCCAGTTCATTCAGGTATCTGGTGCACAGCGGGCAATGCTTACCCCGATAGACGAAAACTGCCTGCCAGGTAGCGCCACTTTTCGGCTCACCTAGCGCTACTAATGAACCATCTAACAACGTTGCTTGAAGTGATGGGAACGCATCACCTGCTTTAAGTTTTAGCGAAGTAGACATACTCAATCCTCAGGACATGTTGTGTTACAGAGCCATTGATTGTGAAGCGATGCCTGAAAGACTTCAAGTAGTTAACTTTTGGTAACCTGCTTTCGAAAATTAATATCAGTGGCAACTATGCGTACTGATAAAATCGGCTTTTAACGAAGTTGAATATGAGTCAGCCAACAAGGCATAAAAAAACCCCGAACAGAGTTCGAGGCTTTATATTATCAAAACAAGATCAGAGACTAGTCTAACTCAACCAGGTTCTTCTCAAAGGTTTCATGCTGATCTTGTACCGCTTTTTCCGGACCGCCAGTCATAGTGCTCACCAACACAATGGCTAATGTTGACAGAATAAATCCAGGAACAATCTCGTAGACGTCGAAGATTCCACCAGTCAGCTGCTTCCAGATTACGATTGTCACACCACCAAGGATGATACCGGCAATCGCACCGTTACGGTTCATGCCTGACCAGTACAGGCTGAGTAGGATTGCAGGACCAAACGCTGCGCCGAAGCCAGCCCAAGCATATGAGACAAGACCAAGGACGGAGCTGTCAGGTGTCATTGCCAGCACGAGAGCGACAACAGAAAGCAGAATAACACCAGCACGGCCTACCATCACCACTTGCTCTGAGGTCGCCTCTTTGTTAATGATTTGCTTGTAGAAGTCTTCCGCCAGAGCAGAAGAGGAAACCAATAACTGAGAGTCCGCGGTACTCATAATAGCCGCTAGAATGGCTGCCAATAGAATACCTGCAATAACCGGGTGGAACAGTGCATTCACCAACAACATGAAGATCTTCTCACCATCAGCCAATACGTCACCGCCAGTGTTGGTGATGTATACCAGACCGACCACACCGACCAGCATCGCACCAGCCATAGACAGCCCAGTCCAAACCACTGCAATTCGGCGTGCCGTCGTCAGATCTTTGTTAGTACGAGACGCTTTAAATCGCGCCAGAATGTGAGGCTGGCCAAAGTAGCCCAGACCCCATGCAACCAATGAAATGATAGCGATAGCAGACAAAGGCTGACCTTTTGCGTCATTCCAAAGTGTCAGCAGTTCAGGGTTAATCGCATGCAGATCTGTTGCCAGCTGACCCAAACCACCCTGCAAGCCAATTATCGGTACGATCATCAGTGCAGCAGCCATTAGCAAACCTTGCACAAGGTCAGTCCATGACACCGCGAGGAAGCCACCAAACAGGGTGTATGACACCACACAAATCGTGCCCACAATCACCGCGATCGAGTAATCCAGACCAAACACCGTTTCGAACAGTTTACCACCCGCAACCAGACCAGAACTGGTATAGAAAAGGAAGAAAAGCAAAATGAAGAACGCAGAAACCACCTGAATCACTTTAGAATTGTCGTTAAAACGACGAGACAAGTATTCCGGTAGGGTCAGAGCGTCAGTAGTAATACTGTATGTACGGAGTCTTTTTGCACATAGGAGCCAGTTTAACCAGGTGCCTACTAAAAGACCGGCTGCAAGCCAAATGGCTTCAATACCTGCTGCATAAGCATAGCCTGGTAAGCCGAGCAACAACCAGCCACTCATGTCTGATGCACCGGCGGAAAGCGCCGCTGGCCAAGGGCCCAGAGAACGTCCGCCTAGAAAGTAGTCGCTCGAACTGGACGTGCGTTTATAAGCAATCACACCGATAGCGAGCATTACCGCCAAATAGGCGATGAAAGTTGTCGTAATAGCAAAGCTATTTTGAATCATTATTATTTCCTCATCCTAGAATACAGCCTCCAACATAAGCAATATGTCAGAGGCTGGTAGGGTTCCGTGGTCTTACGCCACTAGCTACCTAGCTCAAGCAAAGTAGCGTTGCCCCCCACTGCTGTGATGTTGATGGTTCTTGTTCTTTCCGTTATGAACCTCAACACTAGATTCGGATCGTGTGACGTCGGTAGTGACGCCAGATCCGTTTCAGACACCAACAAACCTATCGCTCCATCGCGATTAGCCAGTTGATGGTTAACCTGCCATTCTGTTTCTTCAGAGCCTACAAGACCCACAACACGCACATCAAAATCGATGAAGGTTGCTGCTTCTTCTAAAGCCACAAACTGAACCAGGTTGGTAGGCAGTTGAGAACGCTCGACTGCCGATTTTAAAATTTGATTAAACTTGTCATTGCCAGAGCAGATAATGACGCCATTACCCGCGATAAGTGCCGCAGTGATCTGTGCCATCGCCGCAATCTTGGCTTCAGCAGCTTCACTTTCCAGAACCACTAAAACCACACCACGTCCAGCCGCATATAGCTCATTGGTTTCACCCGTAGGACCTGGCATCACATGTGGATTGGCTAACAGCACATTGGCTTGTTGGATATGAAATGCCATCACACTAGCAAGCGTTGCGTTTAGCTCATTCATACTACACTGTGCAGAAAGTAAGCACTCACGCTGCTCTGCAAAATCAGTAAGATTCCAGCCTTCCCACGCCGTCAAAACATCGGAGAAAATAGTTGCGTTATTGACCATGATTATTCTCCTTATTTCGCCACTTGGTTAGCATTGGCGTTGATGACATCAGTAAAGCGGTAGAGGTAATGAGGACCACCTGCTTTTGGTCCAGTACCAGAGAGACCCTGCCCACCAAATGGTTGAACACCCACCACAGCACCGACTTGGTCACGGTTGATGTAGCAGTTCCCCACTCGAGCGTGTTTCTCAATCCACTCATAAGTGGATTCGTTACGGCTGTGTACGCCCAGCGTCAAGCCAAAGCCTGTCGCGTTAATACTTTCTACCACCTTCGGTAACTCAGACGCTTTAAAGCGCACAATATGTAGGATTGGACCAAAGTGTTCTTCAGTAAGAACGGAGATATCCGAGATTTCAAAGGCACACGGTGAGACAAAATCACCCTGCTCACACTCGCTGTCGAGCGTCAACTGAGCAACTTTTTTGCCTTGCTTGGTCATGGCTTCAATGTGACTGACCAGCTTCTGCTTGGCATTAGCATCGATCACTGGGCCCACATCGGTGGCATGCAAATATGGCAAGCCGACTTTAAGCTCATCCATGGCACCTTGAATCAGGTTGATAACGCGCTCGGCAATGTCTTCTTGAATAAACAGAACACGCAGAGCAGAACAGCGCTGTCCAGCAGATGCGAATGCAGAGCGAACTACGTCTCGAACCACCTGCTCAGGCAGTGCGGTAGAGTCAACAATCATCGCATTCTGACCACCGGTTTCGGCGATAAATGGCACTGGCGCCACTTGACGTGCCGCGAGTGTGCTATTGATGCGTTGTGCTGTTGGTGTCGAACCGGTAAAGGCAACACCCGCAATAGCTGCGTGAGACGTTAACGCCTGCCCAACATCGGCACCGCGTCCTGTGATAAGTTGAATCGCATCGGCAGGGAAGCCTGATTCAAGCATGAGCTCAACGGCACGTACTGCAATAAGAGAGGTTTGCTCCGCAGGCTTGGCCACAACGGTGTTACCTGCAACAAGTGCTGCTGTGACCTGACCCAGGAAAATCGCCAGTGGGAAGTTCCACGGGCTGATACAAACAAACACTCCCCGACCGCCGCGCGTCAGTGTTTTTGCCTGGCCATCAAAGCCAAGGACGGATTGCGTTTCAAAGATATGCGGCTGATTGGCATAGTAACGACAGAAATCCACCGCTTCACGCACTTCATCAATGCTGTCGTGAATAGTCTTGCCCGCTTCCTGATGACAAATCGCCACCAACTCATGTAGATTTTCTTCTAGCTTGTCTGCCAATGTAAGTAAGCACTGACCACGCTCTGCGTATGGCGTCTTTGACCACTTAGTGAAACCTTGTTCAGCCACACGGATAGCTTCGGAAACATGATCAAGGTTAGCCATAGCAACCTGACCCACGACAATACGGCGATCGTAAGGCGCGGTGATCGTATCAACGCCGGCACCTTCCTTGATCATGCTTTCGTATTGCGATTGACCATTAATGATCGGTGCACCTTGCCATTGTTTAGCACGGAAAACGTCAACTTTGTGTTCGTAGTCTTTCACTTCGCTTTCAATATCGACATTAACACCAATGGAGTTTTTACGATCAGCAAAAATGGCGGGTGGCAGATCAATGTTGGCATTGTGTAGCGTGTCGTTTGACAGCAGTGCGTCTACAGGGTGGACAGTCAAACTGTCAACAGGACAACGCGCATCAACAAGACGGTGCACAAAACTGCTGTTCGCACCGTTCTCCAATAGACGACGCACTAGGTATGGCAGCAAGTCTTTATGGCTGCCAACCGGTGCGTAGATACGCACAGGCTGCTTATAGGTGTCCATTACGTGATCATACAGGGAGTCACCCATACCATGCAGGCGCTGGAACTCATAGTCCGTATGCTGAGCCATGGTGGCAATGGCCGTTACCGTGTGTGCGTTATGGCTAGCAAACTGCGGGAAGATATTGCCACGGACGTTGTCGCTCAATAGGAATCGAGCACAGGCTAAATAAGCAACATCGGTCGCTTCTTTGCGAGTATAAACCGGATAGCCGTCATAACCCGCTTGCTGGGACCACTTGATTTCACTGTCCCAATAGGCCCCTTTAACCAGGCGAAGTGGGATCAGATCACCCTGCTGTTTCGCCAGACCGTTAACCCAAACCAAAACGGGAAGTGCGCGCTTAGAATAAGCTTGAATAACCAGACCAAACTTACCCCAGCCCTTCGCCACATCGCTTCGGTATACTTTTTCAAACAGTTTCAAAGAAAGCTCAAGGCGATCCGCTTCTTCTGCATCAATGGTGATCGCCACATCCAGCTCACGAGCTCGAGTGAGAAGCTGAGTTAACGTTTCGCAGAGTTCTGTGAGTACACGCTGTTCGTTGGCCACTTCGTAGCGAGGGTGAAGTGCAGACAGCTTGATTGAAACCGACGGCGCAGGGCTGGTATCCAAACCATATTTATCGCTACCGACCGCTTCGATCGCCATCAGGTAATCTTTGAAATACTTGTCGGCATCAGATTTGGTTAGCGCCGCTTCACCCAGCATGTCATAAGAGTAGGTAAAACCGCGATCACGCATCTTTTTACCATTCTTCTGAGCTTCGCCAATGCTACGACCTAAAACGAACTGATGACCCATGATCTTCATCGCCTGATACATGGCTTTGCGAATCACAGGTTCTGAGAATTTGTTGACTAAACGATTAACCGCTTTGGCTGGGCTTTGTGATTCAGACTCAGCAAGCCCGACAACTTTACCCGTCAGCATTAGACCCCATGTTGACGCATTTACAAACACAGAATCAGAATTCTTAAGGTGTGATTTCCAGTCCGCTACGCTCAGTTTATCGCGAATCAGCGCGTCTGCGGTTGCTGCATCCGGGATACGCATTAATGCTTCAGCCAGACACATCAAAAGAATGCCTTCCTGAGTATCCAGGCTGTATTCCAGCAATAATGCGTCAATCATTTGAATCGCATTTTTGTCGGCTCGAATGGCTTCAATCAGCTGTGTGGTTTTCTGTGGGATTTGCTGGGCTTCGTCGCCTTGCGGCGTAGCCAGAGGTAAAAGCTGTTTCAACCATTGAGACTCATCCACCATATAGAGTGGAGAGATCAGTGACCAGAGTTGTTCAAGCGGCTGCTCGACAAACTCCGTTTTTAGCACATCTGTTGCTGTAAACATGTGTGTTCCTCAATCTCTTCCCAGCCGTAAAACACGACTGGACTACTACAATGGCAGGCAGTGTATTTTGAGTGTTCATGAATTACTTGTCAAAAACTCCGAGCTTTTTGCTAATTTCTACGCTTATTAACAAAATTAACACATGGTCACATCGATATGTACAAGATGAGCGGTTACATTCTGCAACCAAATTAACATATTGTTTCGTTCTTTAGGCTTCCTTCAACAACGTACCGATAAAAAAAAGGATGCATAACTGCATCCTTTAGGTCATGAAGGCAAAAAAATATGCCTTATCGTAAGTCTTCGCCATTCGATTCTATGACTTTCTTGTACCAGTAGAAGGACTTTTTAGGTGTTCGCGCCAACGATCCTTTTCCCGAATCATCCAGGTCCACATAAATGAAACCGTAGCGCTTGCTCATCTCACCCGTGGAGGCCGCCACCAAATCGATGCATCCCCATGGAGTAAATCCCATGAGAGGTACACCATCCTCAATCGCGTCCCCCATCGCCTCAATGTGCGCCCTCAGGTAGTCAATTCGGTAGTCGTCATTGACTCGGCCATTTTCTTCCACCTCATCTTTGGCTCCTAAGCCATTCTCCACCAGAAACAGTGGCTTTTGATAACGATCATAGAGAGTGTTCATGGTGATGCGCAGACCCATAGGGTCAATTACCCACCCCCAGTCGCTGGCCTCAAGGTGAGGATTGCGAATTGATTTCACTACATTGGCTTCACTGGTGTTGCCATTGTTCATATCAGCCGAAGCACAGCGTGAGGCGTAATAACTAAAGGAAATAAAGTCCACTGTGTTTTTGAGAATCTCTAAGTCCCCATCGTGGATCTCTAGTTCCACCCCTTTGTCACGAAAGGTCCTCTGTGCATATGAGGGATAATAGCCTCTGGCTTGGACATCAATAAAAAACAGGTTCTCACGATCCTTATCAAGCGCCATTTTGACGTCTTCCGGTTTACACGAATAAGGATAGAAATTACCTCCCGCTAGCATACAACCCACTTGGTTCTCGGGATTAATCTCATGGGCAATTTTGGTCACAAGAGCACTCGCTACCAACTCATGATGCGCTGCTTGATACTTTACCTGATCTTTATTTTCGTCCGGTTTGAACAGAAGACCCGCGCCAGAGAACGGACTCGCCAGTAAAATATTGATTTCATTGAATGTGAGCCAATATTTCACCAGACCATCAAAAGCTTCAAAGCAGGTTCGAGCGTAACGCTCAAAGAAACCTATCATTTCACGGCTGCGCCATGAGCCATAGGTATTGACCAAATGCATTGGCACATCAAAGTGGCACAAGGTCACCAGTGGTTCGATACCATACTTATGACATTCACGAAACATGTCCTGATAGTATGCTATTCCCTGTTGATTCGGCTCTAACTCATCGCCTTTTGGAAAAATTCTTGCCCAGGCAATGGAAGTTCGAAACACTTTAATTCCCATCTCTGCCAACAAAGCAATGTCTTCTTTGTAGCGATGGTAAAAATCAATGGCGGTATGACTCGGATAGAACTCCGATTCATCAAGTGTCACTTGTTCACGCAAGCCAAGTTTGATCGGCATACGATTGTCACCATAAGGGATCATATCGACAGTGGTCAGCCCTTTGCCACCTTCTAAATAGCCGCCTTCGGCCTGATTCGCAGCAATGGCACCACCCCAGAGAAAATCTTCTGGAAATACTGACACAGGTAAATTCCTTATTGAATTAACTGGTCACGAAGCAAGAGCAAAAGCGCCTGAACGTGACGACTAGTGAGCAAGGCCTCAGCTGTCTCCAAGCTGAAGACGATATCCGAGATCAATACTCGGCGGCCAATTGTCTTCACCACGTAGTCGAGCGATCAACTGCTGGGCAGCGACGGTGCCAATATCTTCACGAGGCGTCACCACCGTCGTCAATTTGGGAACCATCGCCTGACTAATGTCCAGGCCATGAAAACCGGCAATAGAAATCTGAGCAGGTACCTCAATTCCCAGACGCTGACACTCAAACAGAGCACCGATGGCCAGATCATCATTGGTACAAACAATGCCATCCGCATCAGGATGTTCGTTAAGCAGGCGTTGCAGTAAATCCGCGCCAAGCGTGAAAGAGGAGGCTTCTTCCGTTTGTAAAGTGAAGGGCTCGTAGCCGCATTCCAGCATCGCTTCTCGGTATCCAGCCATTTTTTGTTGTGTACGGGCATCCATTCGCGCAGCAAAATAGGCCACTTTACGGCGACCTCTATTCAGCATGTGCCCGGTAATGTCTTTTGATGCCTGAAGGTTGTCAAAACCCACCGCCTGCTCAATCTGAGGGGTTCTGGAATCCATAATTTCCACGACAGGAATGGACGCCGTTTCCAACATTTTTCTTGCTTTGTCGGTGTGCACATTTTCAGACAGAATGATGCCGTCAACGTTATAAGAAAGCAGCGACTCGATACTCTCCTGCTCGCGTTGTTCACTGTAGCCATAGTGGGCAATCATAGTCTGATATCCTGACGGTGAGGTCACAGATTCAATACCACGAATGACTTCGGCAAACACCTGGTTAGTCAAGGATGGCACCAACACGCCTATTACTTTGCTTTTGGCATTAGCCAGCATATCTGGAGCACGGTTTGGGATATAACCCAGCTCGTCAGTTACCTGATCAATCTTGGCCCTGACCGCCTCAGACACTAACGAGGGGTCTCTCAACGCCCGACTGACTGTCATTTTGGTCACACCAACTCGATCGGCGATATCTTGGAGAGTTGGCCGTTTCTTCTTATTTGCCATCACTAAATGTTGCCACTTTTCAATTAATTATCTGAATGAAGTTTATCAAAATGTTATCAATATACCCATGTTGTTTGGTACATATCTCTTAGATTGTCTGGTTCTCTAGCCCTCGGATTTGTGCCAGTGCACTCGCTACGACCGCCTCTATGCTTTGGTCGATATCTACAATCAGGGCTTCGTCGTTGTCGGGTTCCACTAGCGTGTCGAACTGACTTTTCAACATCGACTCACCCGAAAAGTAGTGGTTCATCCGCCGCTCCATGCGATCCCTTATGGTGTCAAAATTCCCTTTCAGATAGACAATAGTCAGATCTCCATTATCGCGACGTAATATGTCACGATAACTGGGTTTTAATGCGGAGCAGGCAATCACACACCCCGGGTTTGAAACATAAAGCTGATTGAGGGTATTCAGCCACTCCTGTCTATCGTCATCGGTAAGCGGTATTCCACAACGCATTTTTTCTACATTTTCAGTAGGGTGAAAGTCATCACCATCATGAAAAGGTAGATCCAGGGCCGAGGCAATTCGCTCTCCGATAGAGCTTTTTCCACACCCAGAGACACCCATCACTAATACATTTTTTATTTTCATAGGGCAAACCAACCTTAGCCCTCCCAACGAAGGGAGGGACGAAACGAGAAACAATTTTGACTCAGTGAGTTATTTCCACCACATTGCAATATCCGGGAACGCGATAACCAGTCCTAACACCAGGACTTGCAAGGCGATAAACGGTAATAGAGAGTGAAAGATTTCACCGAGGCTAATGTCTTTCGGTGCGACAGACTTAAGGTAAAATGCCGCAGGACCAAACGGGGGTGACAGGAAGGATACCTGCATATTCAGACAGAACACCACACCAAACCAAACCGGGTCATAGCCAAGAGAGGTAATGATTGGCACAAAGATCGGCATCGTCAGCAAAGCAACGCCCACCCAGTCGAGGAACATCCCGAGTACCAGTAGTATCACCATCATGATAAGCAGTGTTGCCAAAGGGCTACCGCCACTCAGCGCCAGAATCATCTCTTCAACAAAATCGATACCACCCATCAGGTTGTAGATACCCACCAACGCACTCGCACCGATGCCAATCCACATGATCATTCCGCATGTTTTCATCGTCGCGATGGCACTTTCTTTGAGCATGCTCACATTCAGTTCGCCACGAATCAATGCGCTGATCATGATCCCAACCACACCCAGAGCAGAGGCTTCTGTTACTGACGCAACGCCAGTATAAATACTGCCCAAAACGACAACCACGGACAGCAAAGGGAAAAACAGGGCCTTGAAGTAGCTGACCTTAGGCTCGTCCTCTTCTCCCATATCGCTTGGAATCGGCGCCAATGCCGGATTCAGCTTACAGCGGATCAATACATAACCGATATAACATCCAGCAAGAATGAAAGCAGGTAAAAACGAGGCTTTAAACAGATCGCCAATTGAAACACTTGCTGTCATACCATAGATAATCAGAACGATACTTGGAGGAAGCATCGTGCCCAAAGCTCCACCGGCACAGGTGGTACCAATCGCCAGTTTACGGTCATAGCCAAGGCGAAGCATCTGAGGCAATGCCAGAATACCCAGCAAAACCGTTTCTCCACCGATAACACCAGACATGGAAGCCAGCAATACTGCAACCAATAAGGTTTGCACAGCCACGCCGCCGCGAACTTTTCGGCCCACAGACTTCATTGCGTCAAACAGATCGCGAGCGATACCTGAGCGATCCAGCAATGCCGCCATCAGAACAAACATGGGAACCGCTAAGAAAACATAACCGGATGCGAAACTGTAGGTACGACTGGCAATCAAGGGCAACGCGTCCGGACCAAACCAGGCATAGGTAAAAAATATGGCGACAAAACCGGTCACAAACGCAAGTTGCATGCCCGTTAATAACAGACCTATCATCATGGCCAGCATCAACAAACTACCCCATGCGATGCCAATAGAAGACAAATCAAACATCGTTTTTCTTCCTTAGACCAATAAGTTCTTGAATCAGGTGCAGAGAAAACTGAACCACCAGCACACACAGCACGACAAAAATGAGCCCCTTAAGCAGCGCCGGATATGGCGCATTAAGAACAGAACCGGACGTTTCTAATCGAAGCTCTCCCCAAGGAGCAAACCACGCTTCTTTCGCCATGGTATAAGAGGCGTGAGCCAACATGCCCGCAAAGGCAAGACCAACAATATGGTGAACTAAATTAAGGTATTTTCTGGTTTGCTTAGAGACTGAGTCATAGATAAGTACGACACGAACATGCTTATTAGCCGCGAAGGCGTAAATACCGCCAATGATAAAGAGAGAGCCGCCGATAAACGATGCGGTTTCATGAACCCAAGTCGTGGGAGCGTTGAACACATATCGCATCACGACTTCGTAAAAAGAGATAAGAACGGTAAAGATGAACAACCAGCTGAGTAGCTTGCTTAACCAAATCACTGCTCTGTCGAGAAGGTTTCTTGGTTCTTCATCGTGTCCCTGCGGGCTATTTGATGGTTTTGTATCCATGACAATCACTATCTAAATTGAAAGGTGGGAGAGCCTAGCCCTCCCACAAGCGACAAGAATTAAAGTAGACCGTTTGTTTCTAAGAATACGGTTACTGAGTCATAAACTTTTTGTGCGTTCGGAGAACGATCCGCAAAGACTTTCCATTGTGTTTTTGCGATTTCACGGAACTTCTTGCGCTCTTCATCAGACCAGTTGTGAATAGTGATTTTCGGATTGGCTGCCGCCTCTTTCACCGCTGCCTGATCCGCAATCTTCAACTGAGTCGTCATGTCGTATGAGAAATCACGTACCGATGTCTTAAGAATTGTCTGTAAATCTTCTGGCATCTTGTCCCATTTTTTCTGCGAAATAGAGATATCAATCAATGGCAGTGAGTGGAAACCAGGCTGAACCGGATGTGTGGCAATGTCATTCATCCCTGCTTTCTGGTTAGTGGAGAAAACCGTGTAATCGGCAGCATCAATCACGCCCTTACTCAATCCAGTAAACACTTCCGAGCCTGGCAAGTTAACCGGTGTAGCGCCCGCCGCTGCAAAAACCTGCTGAACCAAACCTTCCGGAGCACGAAGTTTCAGACCTTTTAGATCATCGACACCATTCAGTGGTTTTTTGGAGATAAAGGACTCTACGCCCGTCGTCGAAGCACCAACAAACTGAACACCATAGGGTTTATATAGCTCAGTCATCAGTTCGTTACCGCCGCCATAGTTCATGTATTGCAGCAATTGAGTCGTATCTGACCAGGCACCGACCATGTTACCGATCAAACCGAAGGCAGGATCTTTACCGGAGAAATAACCTGTCGCCGTTACATGACCGTCCAGAACCCCCATCTTGATTGCCCCCAGGGTCTCGGTATGCTTCACCACGGCACCTACCGGCAAAAGATCGATTTCGATTCGGCCATCAGACATCTTCTCAACGCGCTCAACCCACTTCTGTTGAACTTGGTAGTTCAGGTCACCCGATGGATCTGAAGATTGAATTTTCAGTTTGAAATCTGCAGCGAGGGTCGTTGCGGAAAACAGGCTGGTAACTGCAACAGTAAGCAAAGTCTTTGTCATTGCCTTCATGGTAAGTATCCTTTTAGTTTCTTGTTTCCGTTAGGATGAAAAAGTAATTTGGTACGAGTTAGAGTAATTATTAACGTTACGGGTAACGTTAATAATTATGTTACCAGTAACGTTAATATTGTTTCAGCGATCAAAATCACAAATAGCCACACCAGAAAAACCAGAGCAACTATGGATTGATGAAATTAAGTGCCTTTCTACTTGCTGAGGTGATGGCTATGTCAGCTTAGAAACAGATGCTTACTCTAGAAAAATCGTTTGCTATCATGTCTATGACAATATACGAACGGGATAAATGAAACTGGCCCCAACAAGAGCTCCACAGTAACGCCGTAGCAAAGAACTCTTATCCTTCACCCCTAAAGAAGTTCACAATACTGCTCAAGGGGGTATCCGGCCCTGCACATAAAATATTTAGCAATATGCTCAATGACCGATGGATACGACTGCTATCAAAATGCAGTAACAGACAGGGTAAGCCGTATTTTAAAGATGGAATACGTCTTAAGAGAACCAAAGCGACTTAAGACAGGCAAGAAAGGTGTTAACGGTATCGGTAGATATCTATAATCAGATGACGCCTTATAGCGCCTTAAAGCACAAAACGCCCAATGGAGTACATCGGGCATTTTAGTTAAAAGCCTAAACCAGTATCAGAACGGTTCAGCCCCAGTTGATAGTGTCAACCAGTTCCTCATTGATTAGCGTACTTTTACACACGAGACATACCCTCCTGTCTCTATAGTCGATGTTTGCGTATTCCCGGTTGGTCCCGCATAAAAACGTAGCGCATAAAAGTTACCGTGTTGAGCGTGCTCAGGTTGATTTCGACGCGTTGCATTCGTATAGATTCGACGTTCAATACCAGCGTTGTCTGATGTACTCACTGGCCAACCTGTTACTGGACCCATTTGGTAACCTGGCTCACCATTTGAGCTAACCATCTCACTAGTCAGAACCACCATCGCATCTACGTTATTGGTAAACTCAGGAACCCCAGCATTTCCAGAGTTTTCGTAAAAGTTATTGTCATAGCTGGTGCTGCGCGTGCCCATAGGTAAATACCAATCGCCACTTTCAGCGTAGAGGTTGCGACAAGATTTTACGATTTCTGGATTTGTATCTAAACCTATGTGGTTAAATAACGCCCATTCAATTCCATTAATGATGTCTGCTTCATGTGCATTAGGAATTAGTGCTCCCATTTTTGCCTGATCTTTAAGTTGTGTTTCAGCAACAGTCAAAGGACGATGATATGCTAAAGCCCCAATCTCCATCACACGAATAGGCTCGATCCCTCGCTTCGTCGCATCGTTGCTATCAAAGTAAAGCCCTCCCGTCACGCCTTCTTCCTCAGCACCGAACGCACAACGCTCACCATACTCAGTCGATAAACAATACTTAACATCTTTACCAATGAAGTTACGAGCATCAACTGATTGCCCACCAACCGTCAACCAATCATAATCATCAATAACACCATTACCATTTGAGTCAGTAACGTCGTCCCTAACCCCTATCGTATAAATATTACCCGTGTGTTGAACTGTACCGACACCATCACCAGAGGGACCAGATTGATTATCGATAGCCACAATCCAATCACCCGTACTAGCAGATTCTTTATAACCGTAAACGATTGCAATAAGATCTTTGTCATACTCCAGTGTCCCCGTTAACTTTATACCCATAGCATCGGTATTTGGAGAGCAGAAACTAGTGTCGGATGGTGTACCAAGCAGGGTTTTGGGCTCTACACAGAACGACAAAGAGTTACCAAGATGTTCCTTTGTTACCGTTAGCTCGCAATTGGTAGCGGAAGAACAAGTATCTTGCTTAATGCCACCAACTTGCCAATATGCTGTTGAGTTTCCTTCAGGCGCATCCTCCAATTGGTGATAGGTATATTGACCAACAATAGTTTGCCCCACTTCCTGTAGACCTGTAAACCCAACTCCTGATGCCGTTGGTGGAGTTTCAATCTTAATGGAAATATCTTCATCCATTGGAGCACATGTCTCATTGCCTGTTGTTGGTAATCCAGTAGCTGAAACCGGCGTAACACAGAATGACAATCGGGTCCCATCATCCGTATCGAGTACTCTATATTGTTTATTCTCGGCCCCTTGAATTTCTGTGTTATCTCGCTTCCATTGAAACGTAGAAGCCCCTTCTAAATCTCTATCTTCGTCATAAAAATCGTAACTACCTGTCACTACAGCGCCAACAAACGGTTCACCTAAAGCTTTAACGTTACGCGCCTCAGGGGCAGAGCCCAGTACTGGCTCTATCAAATTCGTAGCTTCTGAGCAAACTCTATCACCAATGATGGGCACATTTTGTTGGGTTTTCGGCGTTACACAAAAACGAATAGATTTATTCTCAGAATTGGCCGCAGTAAGCAATAAAGTCGATTTAGTCTCTCCTGCTATTGCCTGCAGATCAGCTTGCCATTCGATGTCACTATTACCTTCAGGAGTGTCTTCAGGATGGAAATAATCGTAAGAGCCCGTTAGTGTATCACCAATTGCTGGCGACATTTTATCGATAACTACATTGCTCGCTTCAGGTCGCTCACCAAGAGGAGGGTTAACGACCCTTGTGTTGCTACACTGCTCTTCACCAACTTTATTGACGGTACCTTGAGCCACTGGTATCACACAAAAGTTTACAGTCTGACCTTCATATTCATTCAACAATAGTAAGCTTCTTTCAGAGCTAAGGACTTCTTGGTTTTGATTCACCCAAGAATACTTAGTGTCCCCTTCCGGCCTAGCAGTAGGATTTGGGTCGAAATAGGTGTATAAGCCTTCAGCTGTTTCTCCAACATTCAATGCAGGTATCGAAACCTCGGTAGCTCTGGGTGGATAAATATTATTGTCTTCACCGATATCTAAATTGTCTTCTGAACAACCTAGAAGTGCTGTCATTACAACAACAGCTACGGCACTTTTTCTAAATTTCATATTATATCTTCCGCTCAATTATTTAATTCTACAAATGTACATCAAACCTTCGTTTTCTTTCGAATTTCATTATACATACTTTCAACAAAAACATTTTAGCTTTCAATATGAAATGTGTGATCTTAAAACGACAGCACATGAAAATATGTTAACTACGTCTCGAAAGAAAAAAACCTCCACAATGGGAGGTTTTTTCTTTCAAGTGCCTTTAAATTTTATTTAGATCTATCTGAACGGGTATACCATCTATACAATTCACCGTCACTACCGTGGTTGGGCCTTTTCTTCGAATTGTTACGTTTTCCATTGGTTCTCTCAACTCCCACGAACCAATCAAAGTAACAGCGACAGGGGCAACACGACTGCGTGTATCGCTCTCCATATTTAAATCAGGATTAGCAACACTTAGCGCCAAAATATTGTCTTTTTCTTGTGCCATCACCACAGCAGATGTACTGATAGCGCGTACCCACTTATCATTAGTACGAACAAAACCAAACGCAGTGTAACCGGTCACGCCCGATTCATTATCATGAACAATATGGGCGTTGCCATCTTGGCGAATTACTCGATATGGTTGACTTGGTGTCTGGCTCATCTCTTGAGCAAGTTTGGCCATAGACTCTGGTGTAGCATCCAATACAACTATGTACTCGTACTTTGCTTTTGATGGCGCTTTACCATGGTCAATCCACGCGGAGGCAAAATCACCTTCCGTTGGCTGCATTCGTTGGTTATCTAAGGACTCCTGGCGCTGACGTTGTACGTGAATGTCACCTCCTTTCACTATGTAGTAACCATTTCCCATGCCATCGATCACCCAATCTCCCTCAGACAACATTGTAGAGTAAGGAAATGCTTCGATTTTTTCACCATTGACATACATAGACTGTGTCTTATCCGTGAGGCCATATTGGAAAAGCGTTGTATCTGTATTGTATGCGGTTCGGCCGTTGCTAATGTTACTCCCGACCATTACCAATCGATTATCAAAGCTAAAGACGGATTTTTTAGCAGTAAAACTCGGATCTATGAATTCCGGCCAGCGAGTCGGATTTTCAAGTACGAAGCCAAAAGCACCATACTTACCTTTTAGATCCGTCGCCCCGTTGTAACGACTTTCATTATGAAGCATAGTCGTGTGTTCACGTGGTGAATTGAGTAACTCCCAAGGTAGGTGAATGGTTGTTGCTCCAGGCATTCGGTTCCAATCCCAACCTTCCTCGAAGTAACCGTAGTCTTTTTCATTTCCCCACTTGTGAATTTGTACACTGCCATGACTCTGGTAGCGACCGAAACGGTTCGCTCGCTGATAAATTTCCGATGACCAAACGTAGCGGTTCCACCCCTTCATCGTAACCATTTTGTCTTGATAGCGATAAACGCCCATTGCAGCATAATTGAAGGTGTAAGCGCCTTGTGGGTGATCTTCCGGAGCAACAGGCACTCCGAATATTCTTTTACCTTCTTCAGCCGTTTTCTCAGTAATACGCAGGTATGCCTGAGCTAACTCTCGATCAATGCCCTCACCATGAACACCCGCTTTAGCTAGCCATTCAAAACCACTCGCGACACGCTCAATAGAAATACCAAAGAAAGGTCGACGGCCATTTGTCCCCACACCTGGATTTGGGTTGCTATAGACACGAGCAGACATCATCGCAAGCTTTAGGTATTCCCTTGCCTCTTGTGATAACTCAAACGGCGACTCTCGCAACAGATAGGCACTAAAGGAAGCAAACCGTAACGCTGCAAATGAATATCCTGGGTAGTTACCACGATGTCGCCATGCCGTACCATCCGGTCTAAAGCCGTCAGCATAGCCCACTGGTGTTTGAGCTAAGTTTCCAGAGATAAAATCTGAGAATTTGTGATACAAAGCCACACGCTCTTTCACGTCATCTTCGAGCAATAACATGATCATCTGGGCCAAAAGCAAGGTATTGTAGTAGTCCATATCCGAACTCTTTGGTCCTACTTTCATTGCAAAGCCACGGTCACGGAACTCACGAGAGAACCACATCAGTGATTCATGTACTGGCTCCATTAGACCAGCCTCACGCATTGGCTCTTCCATCAAAAGAATCGAAGCATACCAACCACGAGTTGGGTATCCCCAGTGGTGCGTTGCTACCAAGCTCGCCCCTTTTTGAAAGCCCTGATCCAATAAGTGCTCGGTCATCAGCATGTATTTATCATGCATCTCTTGTTTAATCTCTGCATCTTCCGTCACTTTCCAGAGTCGCGCGATGCGCTCCATCAACTCAGCATACGTTCGCAAGCGCTCATATTCATCGACATATACTTTGTCCGTATCATTAAGATGTTCTGGACGATAGATGGTGATCTGGTTTTTGGTCAGAAGGTGAGCGCCTCGAATCACCCCATCCTCTTTTCGCAAATTGTAGCGATCATATTGCTTACGAATATCATTGATCACTCGCTTGCCTGAACCCATGTTAGCAACATGAAAATCGATCAACTCAGACTTAATTCGGTCCAAGGCAACTAGCTCTTCGATCGTAGGCTCTGGGAGAACTTCTGGCAGCTCATAATCTATTTCAGGCTTGGTGATCTTTGTGGTCACCATGTCATCACTCCATTGATAACGAATATCGTCTAAACTGACCATCATACGATCAATGTACAACTCGCCACCTTCATCAGAGTTTTGAGCCGTAACCGTAACCCCTCGCATCTCAGACGATGGCGAACCCAACATGTCTCGATGAAACGCTAAACCAACCGTTCTCCAACCTGTAAAGTTAAGCTTCATAGTAAAGTTACTGCTGCTTGACCCAAACTCAAACTTAAGCTCGCCATCACTCGCCTTTTCGTTATACACCCAAACAGAAAAAACCGTCGACGAACCACGTCCATAAGCCCTAAAGGACTCTTCTGGCGTGTAATAATAAAAAGTATGATCAATGTGTAACTCATCACCCGACTTCCAGTCCCATTTTAGTGACTGATCACCATAAATTGAGCGTTTCTTGGTTAGCTCTATATGAGAGCCTTCAGTTACCGTTACGTAGTCAGGCATGGTATCGTCAACAAAGCCGATAATTTGAGCCTCTAAAGGGTTGTGCTCAACAACCACCTGTTGCACTTCACTTTCGTTTTTATCTACTTCAGTCGTTTGGGCAACCGCAACACCACAAAATAGCAATGAGGAAATCATCGCTGCTATTGGCGTTATTTTTAGCAAAGAGACGTTTGTCTTCATGTTAGATTCCTTATCAAAGGCAAGATCCAAACCTGCCTTTATAGAGAGCCAAAGTCGCCTCTGGCTCTTTGAAAACGATGGGGTTAGATTTGCTCCAGATTTAAGTGAACACCTTGTGCATTCACGGTCGTTACCGTAAGCAAAGTATTACCTTGATAGTCCAACTCAATGTAGACCCCCTTCGTTGGCACCGTAGATTTCCACTGTCCCTTAAGTGTTACATTAGTTTTAACAGGCTGAGACGGTGAGTCTTTCCAAGGACGAGAGTAAATACTGACTTCTTTTAGAACACCGCCCTCGTCATACTGGCTTTCATCAATACCTTGGTAGAAGCTGAAGTCTGGATTAACAACTGACAAGGCTAGTCGCTGGCCTTCAAAGGACGCCATTAACATGGCAGGAACATCTACTTCCTTGATCAATTCGTCATTTATCGAGACACCGGCTTCAAAGATGGCAAAAGCCTTGGTGCTAGATTCTCTATCCCACACGATATGAGCTTGGGTATTCTGCTGAAGTACCTCAATTGGACTCTGCTCAGATGCCACCAGCTCAGCAAATTGTTTTGCTTGCTGCTCATCGGAGTCCACCAACACAACATACTGATAGCTACCAGACTCTGGAGCGTTACCGTGATCGATAACGGCAGTAGCGAAAGACCCTTTGGTAGGCTTACTGTTTTTCTGATGAACTGAGTGTTGCTCACCTTGCCTAATGGACACCGATTGACCATGTGGAACCACATAAGCATTATTCGCTGGGTCAATCAAAACCGTTGTACTCTTATTTTCAATTGGTAGCTTTTTGAGCTCCGACGGGAATTCATGTCCGTCTGCGTAAGCATGCTCATCTTGGCGAATTGCATGTTGGAACAAAGTTGTTTGCGTCGGATATCGACTTTCTTCCGTAGTAATATCTGAACCTAACGCCACGATGCGGTCATCAAAGAAAAACACACTCTTATTGGCATAGAAGCTACCATCGTATTTGGGGTGCCCTTGCAGCTTGAGAGCATACATCCCATTATCTCGATGGCTTAGACCTCCCGCATAAGATTGTTCGCTAAGTAGCATTTCTTCCAAACCACTATAACGGTCAACATTACGCAACTGTGCATTCAACTGCTCGAAGGGTAATTGTACGGACGTAATTCCAGGCCAACGATTCCAGTCCCATCCATCATGGCTAAAGGCTCGCTTATCGCTGTCGCCTGACATAATTTCCAATTGCCCGTAGTTAATGTAGCGACCATAACGATTGGCGTTAGCATAACTTTCGTTACCCACAAGGTATCGGCTAAATCCCCTTACTCCCGCCATCCAGCCATCACGACGTTGTAGCGACAAGCTGGCGAAATTCATGGCCCAGTTACCACTAGCAATAGGAGCGGACTCGATTCCAAGTTCGGCTAGTTGTTTGCTAAAAGGTGTATTTGAACGAGCCAAACGTAAATAGGCTTGGGCCATGTCAATATCTATTGGCTGCTTACCATCTGGAGACCCCGACTTTGCAAGGTGCTGGAAAGGCTCTAGGTCAATAGTCTGCAAGCCCGTTGGGTGCCGACCTGCTACCGACATTAGGGTATGCTGATCAAAACTGTACAATTCTCCCATTGCGACAACGTGTTTTAATTGTTCGTGGGCAGAAGTATCAATGGCATAACTCGTCTTACTCAACGCCTCTACTACAGGAGTTACCCCTTTCAATGCGCCACTTGCGTACGCCGGATAGTGCTGAATATGGTGGAATACTGAGCCATCAACCTTAAAGCCTCCTGACATCCCTTCAGAGGTAACTATGGACTTAGAAAGCCACTGAGAGAATTGAGCCAATTGAATCGCTTTTACTTGCTCGTTTGGCTGCATCAGAATACTGTAAAGCATGGCGCGCAACTGCGTATTCATAATGTCGACATTGAAGTTGGTCAACTCATTCTCAGGGGTAAATATGCGCCCTGCATTGGAGAACCACGACATCATTTGACTCACTTCAGTCAACAACCCATTCTGCTCTAACACATCCCGATTTAAAAAGTGCGCCTCAAACAAAGGCCGAAAGCCATAGCCAATATGATGAGAAGTACCGAGTCCACTCCCCGCTTCGTATCCTTGATCAAGCGCGAATCGAGTAAGCAGAATGTACTTCTCCGTCAAATCCTTCTTGGCTTGCGCCGAAACGTCGGAATTCATAGCGCGAGTGATCTGTAAAACCAAGTCACTGTAATTACGAACATCGATAACGTCGAATAAAGTGTCATATCCCTCTTGATTGAGAAGTCCCTTATTAACCCCCTTATCAAGGAAAATTTTTAATCGATTTCCGTTGCCTATTGTCTTACCAGCAACATATCCATCAATTTCTTGTAGCTCAAAGGCATCAAATTGACGCTGAATATCCGCCAAGTCCACTTTGTTATTGCGTCCTTGAGTAATAAAAGAGTCAAGTCGTTTGCTTATCGTTGCGACCGCTGTACTGTCCAACTTTGTCGCGTTAGCTTGCTCTAATCCTGCTTGCATATACCCGTTGTATAGATAATGTGCCAACCAGTGACGATTCGGGGCACTATCCGCAGCGGTATTAATAAACGGTACTACCTTGTCTCGCGTTGGCCAACGAGGGTCAACCGGAATGCTTGGCATAAGCTGATCAAAATATAATGTCCCCGGCTGAATGTTTTCTGGCATATTTACTTGCAAGAAATCCATACTTTCTGAAGGTGATCCCTCCATGTCACGGAATGGAATAAGCAGATGACGCCAACCAGAGAAATTCAGATCAATGTCGAAATAAGCTTGGACTTCTTTTCCCGTACCAAAAGCGAAGCGTGCGTGCTCTTTCTGCGGAGTATCATTGTAGATCCAAGTGGAGAAGGTACTTATCGATTGATCAACATCATTTTCAACAAAGTGCCGATAACCAATAGGTTGGTTAAAAGACAGCGTTGCACCCGGAACAAACTCCCAAGACAAACTATGGTCGCCATCTTTTGCGTATTTTTGATTAAGCTGAAGAGCATTCTCTTTAGAAGAAAAAATCGTGTTAGGCATACCATTTTCGAAAAAATACATATACCCGCCAGGCTGCAAGTAAGAACTTGTATCTAAGCTATTTGCGTTGGACTCAGGTTCACCACAGCCCAAAAGTGTTACAGAACCAATGACCAACGCCAACTTTGAGAATTTAAACATATTCATCTAAATAAATCTTTGATTAATAGGGTAATTAAAAGGAATAAATCGCTCGACCATAGGCCATAGCATTCTTTGAGGAGTCATCCCAATCATACTGAACGCCAAGACTCCACGAGAATCTACCGTCTGTTTCTAGCACCATATCGAAGTAGCTTTGATAGCGAAGTTTTTCGCGAGAATTGGCTTGAACGGTAAAACTATCTCCCCCACTAACTAGGCGAGATGTGATATTGAGATCTGTATCTAAAGCGTTGTAATTGACATGACCACCTAGGCGACTATGTAACGCACCAATACCAGTAAACCAGGTATGTGCGATTTCCAATCCAGCACCAAACAACAGCTCATCGTAGAATTGAGTATCATATGACAACGCAGCAGCTGAACCCGTTGATTTGGTAAGTACACCATTGTTGTTATAAGTGCGGACGTAGTCTTCAGAGTAACCATCTAACATGGCGTAGTTGTAACTTGAAGACACGACGGGTAAGAAAGTGAAACTAGAGACGTAAATAGGGTAACTCATATCCACCTGTAACGATGCAGTGGTACTTTGCGTCCGACCATCAGCATTGGTATGGCCAGAAAAGTCAGATCCCCCTTCGATGTTACGACTAATTTTGTGAGAGCCACGCCCAACAATCCCTCTTCCCGAAAAGTTGATGTCATGCCACATTGTTTCACCATAGACAGCGGCTTGAAGCGTCTCAATTTCAGAAGAGTTCGCGGTAAGTCGAGAGCCAGTCTCAATATGTTGATGGCTAAACGCCAAACCTAACAAACTATTGCCTGAGAAAATTTTATCAAAACCAAAAGCGGCGCCGTAGGACGAAGAATTAAAACCATCGTAGCGATTTGAGCCGTCAGAGTTCACATAAGACGTCTGGTCATTACCCAATAAACTCAGCCAAAAATTCGACTGAGCGGGAATGCCATGAATATTATCGCGAGTTCTTTTCTTGATGGCGTTAGCAAACACTTCTTGAGATTGCAGCACCGCGTATATGTTGGCTCCGCTACGATCTGGTGTCAAAGCTCTCGCCAGTCTTGCCGCTTCTTCATCCGTCGCTGCTGATGAAAGTAAATTCATTAACTCCGTATTTCCCGTAACCTGCGCCTGTTCCACCAACGTGCTCAACACATAAACTTCCGTTGAATCTGCTCCACCACGGATAGCCGCATCAATCACAGGCATCTCAGTAGTACTCTGCACTGGTGTCACTAAATTGAAATCGTTGAATAGCGGATTCACTGACTGTGAACTGACAAACACGCTTTGGCTTGGAAATAATTCCATTTCTGCTTGAGACTGCGGCGTCACAAAACAGAATCCAATCAAAACTGCTAACGAAAGCTTGGATGGTGATGATATCTGGCTGGCACTCTGTACTGCCATCATAAATCCCTCGTGTAAGAAAACAAAAAGTTAAACCGTATAATTCGCAACCAAAAGCCACCACGGCTTTCACATGCTTTCATTGTATGAGAAGCAAATTATAAATTCAGTGATCACGACTATATTTTTGGGTTTTCAACTTATTTATGTTTTCGTGATGAAAAACACGAAAGATATCGAAAGAAAGGTGTATCATTAACGTAAGAACATTGAACCAATTTGACCATTCAATACGAATTTAATTTTTGCATTAAGAAAGTTGCGGAGACTATGTAACCCATGTTTTTAAACACTGGCAGCGTAAGAATCAATGCCCTTAAAACTAACGCTTTAGCTATTACAACATCGATAGCCCTGCTATCAAACATTCCAACGGCTTCGGCAACATCAGTAGGCCAGTTTTATAGCGAACTTGTTACAGGACAACAAGTGTCTTTAACACTTTTAAACCATTTGAAATCAACTGAAAGATATACTCGTTATCCAGATAAAAATGTGGATGGCATGTATCGTCAATATGAGTGGGGGCAATCAGTAGGTCTGTTCTATACATCTGGGAAAGCGTCTTTCTCCAAGGACAGTACTCTCGCAATGAGCTTTGACGTAGGCTACAACCACATGTTTAAGCTCGCGGATTCTTATCCTGGCGGTGTCCATAACTGGAATGCAGGTGAAAAAATCTTCATGAGTAAAGACTGTTTTTGGACCGGAGGGGAACCCTATAAAGGCCAATATAAGTGTAATGACACGAGTGGCTATGGAAAACTTCCCGTTGCCAACGTTCGATTAGACTGGGGGAAAGGTCAACAACGTGGCTTTATGCGCGTCGGAGACGGTTTCTACAATACCGGTATGATTACGTCAGCAGACCTAGACAGTGCGTTGCTATCTAGTTATCGCGGTGTTATGGCTCAACACAGTCAAAATGGCTACATCTTTGATGGTGGCTTCGTTACCGGATTTATGGGAGGTAATGAGTCAAAAATGGGCAACCTAACCGGTAACTCCAATTACTATGACCCCTATCCATTGACATACGACTACTTGTACACAATGCGTGTTCGTAAAAATTACCAAAATTCTGGATATCGAGCGGCATATGGAGAAGCAAAAGACTTCCTAAGACGATCACATGTCGATGTTTGGTATCGCCACCCCCTCTCTTCCGTAACCAGTGTCTATGTAAAAGGTCAATATTACTACAACCGTGCAGCCGGTGACCTTTGGCAACAAGACGTAGATAAGGGACAAGCCGCGTTTGATACATACGCATCCGCTGCGTCCTACGAGTTTCGTCTCCAATACGATGCTCTAGAACTAATGTATGGCTTTACACATATCGATGCCCCTAGGAAAAATGGCAACGGTTCATTTAGCTATGGATTCGGAAATGCAAAAGGCTATCTGAACCTACCGACCAACGGTAACTACCATGGTTTTCGACGTGATGGCATGGACGCAAGAGTAGTTCAGCTAAGATACGACTTCCGAAACTTTGGTCATCCAGATCTGTACGTTGAATACGGATATCACTGGGGCGAAGCACCAATTATTGAAAAGGCAACAGGAGCGACCAAGTATGGCAGTGAATATGAACACGCCATCACACTTCGATATCGACCTAGGACTGGTGCACTGAAAGGATTTGTCTTCAACCTGCAACAGGCATTCCACAGACCAGATGACACACTAGCCAATATCGTTGAAAACGATCCATTCCCGAATCGGGGAGACCGAACTAATACCAAACTAGCGATAAGCTATATGTTTAATTTGTAATTGATGAAGAAAATAGCCTATATCTCAATAGGTTATTTTCCACTTTTACTTTCATATCAGAATCAATCACTTGTTACAAAACGAAGGAACTTATCATGAACAACATGGAAGGCATGTTTACCCTAGGCCAGGAGTATATTTTTAACCCTAACGACCATACTATTACAGAGAAAAACAATAACTTAGACACCCAGCAGCTGGGTAGCAATGAGAACCGTATTTTGCAGTTATTTATTTCTAGACCAAATGAAATCATCAGCCGTAACGAGTTTCATGAGTATGTTTGGCGAGAACAAGGTATCGAAGTCGAAGATTCTAGTTTAACTCAAGCCATTTCTACACTGCGCAAGCAGCTATGCGACTCCACCAAGTGTCCTAAGTTTATCCAAACTGTACCCAGACGGGGCTACAAATGGATAGGCGGTTTCAGTGAAGTTCAACCACCCCATAAAGACGTGAACCTCTCAACTACCATTGCCAGCACGACAACAGAAGCCGACACTACCAAGCCTATTCTCTCTGTAATTTCTGCGATCAAACGCAGTTATATATTGATGTCATTCGTAATGTTGACGGCCATGTTACTACCGTTGATTGTGTACGCATACAATGATCTTCCAACCCGCTCATTAAGAACAGTGGGACACGTTAGCAATGTTGAAATTCTCATTCCTGAACACTCCCAAAATCTGGCTCAGTGGCAAGCAACTATCGAACAGTGTATTAACCGTTACATCAAAACCACTTTATCGGATCAACGCCCGACCCAAGTCATTGTCACTACAAATCTAGATAAAGTCATTACGTTGAATTTTGTTCACGCATTGGAACGTTCTGGCCAAAATACGACAATGCACTTGGCAAATCAGACAACAAACAGCACCAATGAACGATGTGCTTTGCAAAGTTAGTGCGATATGAAGATACTCCTTACTCTAATCATACTTACATTGTCTGCAGTGTATAGTTGGTGGTTATACGACCGAAGTGATCTCAATATAGAGCGTGTTTTAACTTCAACAGAATGGCAAACAAATATCCAAGGTCTTGTTATTCCTCACTACATTATGGTTGCCGAGCCAATGTCTCTACGTGACCTTAACGTGAAATCGCAAGTTCGCTATTTACCTAATGGGACATACTTACAAGAGCTCACCGTAATTTGGTCTAATCTTCACACAGGCTCTATTTCCCACCTCAAAATATCTGAGTATGGCACTTGGACCTTTAACGATAGTTATTTGATGAAGTCTACTAGTAAATTTAGAGAGACGTCCGTAAGTCAAACGGAATTGTTCAATGCAGAACACGTTGAACTCATTAAAAAATTATTGAAGTTAGAAGCTCAAAAAAGTCGCCGAATTGACGTAATCAACAGAAAGACACTCTTACTAACTACACTCAACCAAGAAACATCACTACTTTTTTCACATTGACCTTTTCTCAATGAAATTAATTGTTCGTTAAACGCCACCTGAACCACTATTGTATATTCTGGTGGCAAAACGCACTCAACGGATTTTTGAAGCCAAATCGGCAAAACAGTTCTAATTAACCAAGTGACACTCACCAAATGTATCAGGGTTATGAAAATTTGGCTTCTCTGTCTTCGGATCGACCCATGTCATCCAGGCCATATCAATATCGCCACTATCCAAACGTGTAAACTCTGCACGCATCAGCGCACATAGTAGTACCGTCTTATCTGAATTCTGCCAAAGGTCGAGTTTTGTAATAGTTTCTAGCGGTATTTTCATTTCTACGTGGTAACCGTTATTGGTTTTGCTGCCATAAGTTTCAACATTGTCCCAATGCCATTTATCATTACGACTGCCAATCTTCTTTCTATCTAAATCATACTGAGCATGCATACTATAAAACTGAGTCGTTGCATCCACTTCCAAAGTGTAATAGTTAGACAACTGCTTATCCTGAGAAAGAAAAATCTCCACTCGGTCTGAGTCTAGCGCCCCTCTCTCTGGGTTTTCTCCGATCACTACATTTTGGTCTTCAACACGATACTGAATATAGAGTGCATCGTCGTTCCATAACGCTTTAAACTCAGTGTTAGGAGGCACTGCGTCTCGCCAAGGCAAGGTAAAATCAGTAAGCGTGTTTGCACTATCCCATACACTGCTACTTACGCTGTCACCCAGTGTTGGCATCACTTTCGCGTATTTAATCTGATAAACTTTATTCGTTATTTCACTATTCTCCATCGCAAAGACGGAGCTACTCATCACAACCAGAACGGGTAATAACTTCGTGTACATTTCATCTCCTTAATGTAAGAAAGGCCGATTTTAATACTATTAAAACCGACCTTAACACTGACTTATCAACTATTTACAAAGCCTGACCACTTCAGTAGCCGCGAGCATAAATGCCCCAGCACCATAATCAATATTGTGCTCAAACTTAACGTCTCTTGGATTAAATGCCGGTAATTGAACCCAACCAATCATGCCATTTTCATGAATACAAGTTTGCAAGGCCGCCCATGCTTTTGCGACAATAGGCACGTAAGTTTCCTCATCGAGAAAACCTTCATTAATCCCCCAAGCAAGGCCATAACAAAACAGCGATGTTGCACTACTTTCCGGTGCTGGGAAACTCTCAGGATCCAATAAACTGGTACGCCAAAAACCATCTTCTTGCTGATACTTAATAACTTCGTGAGCAAGTTCCAAAAACATAGCCAAGTATTGAGACCGGCCATGAAAGTCTGCTGGTATGCGTGCCATTAGGCGAGGAACAGAGGCTAATACCCAACCCAACCCTCTACTCCAAAATACTTTCTCACCATTACTTTCACGCAGTTCATTACCGTTGCCATCAGGGATATAACGATGATCTCGGTAGAACAACCCTGTCTCGGGGTCTCGAAGGTGCTCTACACTATCCCAATAAGCTGTGTGCATATATTTTAGGTATCGGTCATCACCCAAATGTTGCGACAAGGCAGCAAACGATGGAGGAGCCATAAATAACGCGTCACACCACCACCAATCTTTGCGACCAGCGTCAGGCTGTTCTACCATCAGATCTAGTGCTTTGATAGTAGGCTCTAGCGCTTCAATCTTATCTACCACTGGATACACATCGATATATGCTTGGCAACAAATGTGATCATCAGCAAAGCGAGGATTAGGGCCAGTTCTAAACCCAGTATGTAACGCATAATTCAGTACACCATTTAGATATTCCGTATCGTCCGTCGCTTTCCATGCAGCTGAAACACAGGACCAAAAGACGCCACGTTCCCAGTCTGTATCTTTGATGAATCTCGTTTTACCACTGCGGCGAACTACGCTACGAGTCTGGTTCTCAGCTTGATAGCGATAAACCCTTTTCATTGACTCTAAGACGTCGCTCTTTGTTCCAAATACCATTGTTTGCTCCTTACCTAGCTAAAAGGTCACCCATGTCAATGGCAGATATACTCATGCGTGACCTTTTGTTCTTTCCACCTTCGTTTCTGACCTTTTTCTACTTGGTAAATAAGAGCAGAAACGATGACTTAACAAAGTTTGTTCTATCTCGAGCCCGTTATCTGTATGTCTCCACTACGACTGATAGACCCATTCACCATCAATGATTGTGCGATGAACATTCAAATCACTATCCACTAGGGTAAATGAAGCATCCATACCGACAGCCACCGCTCCCAATCTGTCTTCAATACCTAAATACGATGCAGGCACCGCACTTGCCATTTGCACCGCTTCCCACTCTGGAACGCCGGCTTTGAATATCATGTTGCGCACAGCTTGATTGAGACTGCATGTGCTTCCTGCAAGCGATCCACACTTTGTTCTTGCTTGCCCATCTCTCACTTGTACCATTTGAGCGCCGAGTTGATAGTCACCATCATCCAATCCACCAGCTCGCATACAATCCGTAATCAAAGCAATACCACGATAGCTCTTCATTCGATAAGCCAATTGCATCATCACTGGATTAACATGAATGCCATCAGCAATTAGCTCCGCCAACATGTCATGGAACAAAACTGCCCCGGCGCATCCAGGCTCACGATGATGCAGTCCACTCATGCCATTAAACAGGTGCACACCACAGTCTGCTCCTTTGTGAAAAGCCTCTGTTACTTGATCATAATTTGCGTCTGTATGTGCGATTGAAACTAGAATATTGCGCGCTTTTAGCCATTCAATGCAGTCCATAGCACCTTCAGTTTCAGGTGCCAGCGCTACGCGAAGCAATGACTTATCTGCTGCAGCTAGCAACAGTTCAAGCTCTTCGATGTTGGCGGGTTTTAGAAACGAAGTAGGATGGGAACCTCGATTAGTTTCAGTAAAGTAAGGCCCTTCTAGAAAGCTACCGAGCAATTGAGCGCCACAACGATCTTGTTGCGGTAAGTAAGCTTTGACATTTTCTAGCGCACGTAAAATTTCTGGCATTGGTGCAGTCACTGTTGTACCGACCCACGCAACAACGCCTGTTGCAGGCAGTGCATTTGAGATGGTTTGCAACGACTCAGAAGTGGCATCCATAACATCTGAGCCATGGCGCCCATGGATGTGTATATCAATAAAGCCAGGTAATAGAGACAAGTTAGGAAAGGTATGCACCTGCATACCTTTTGGTTCTCGCTTTGTTATCGCTTGGATCGTGCCATCTTCTACAACAACATAGCTATCAGTCTCTATGCCAGAGTGAGTAAATGTTCGAGCACATTTCACGGCAAAAAGCATATATTACAGTCCGCCTTCTTCACATAAAATAGGCTCGGCTTTCATCGAAGCTTCGAGCTCCTTGCGCATATTCTGTAAACAGCTCACGCCAATTTCTTGCAGTGTTTCAACTAGCTCAACCAGCGTTGTGTCTTCTCGTTCAAACGCGGCATTAGCAATCATTGGAAGATTCACCCCGGCCAGTAGCTCTACATTAGGCGTGTCCATCATGATGTTCATTGCACGATTGCAAGGCGAGCCACCTGGGATATCGGTTAGGAACAACACTCCGCTACCGCTTTCCACTTTATCGCGTGCCGCTCTAAGTTGAACTTCTAGCTCCTCCGTCGACATGCTCTCAACAAAATCGACAAATTCCACTTTTGATTGTTGTCCAGCAATCGCGCACATTGCTGATTGCATACCCGTAGCAAAATTTAGGTGACCAGAAATAACCAGACCTATCATAGTAATACCTCAAAGAAAGGAGGGGCGAATCACCCCTCATATGGAACTAAAGAATGCCCAGTGCGTGGCCAATAACACCACCGGCTAGTGCACCAAAGATAAGCACTGGTGGTTTGGCCCAAAACCCTGTGCCCTTCACCATTTTGAACATAAAGAACACCAGACAAAGCGGAAGCAAGTTCGGCATTATCTTGTCAAAGAGGTCCGTTTGTAGGTTAACCTCGGCCCCCCCTAGCTCCAGCGTGGCAGTGGTATTCACCCGTATAAAGGTCGCGGACAAGGCACCAATAACAAAAATACCCATGATATTTGCCGCCTTGGCAAGCTTCTCAGTAGCACCACTTAAGTTCACCATCGCTGCGGTACCAGCTTTGTAGCCCATAAACATCAGCCAGAAGTAAACAAAAAAGTGAACTGCTTGGTACAGAGCGAAGAAAACAAAAGGACCAGCAATTGAGCCTTCCAATGCAATCGACGCACCTAAAGCCAGAGTCAGAGGCATTAAGGTCATGTGGTCAATCGCATCACCGATACCACCTGTAGGTCCCATACCTGCAACTTTCACTACATTGACCGTCGATGGTTTTTCTTTGTTTTCTTCCATCGCTATTGCCGTACCCAATAGGAACGTAAAAAGCTTTGGACTAGCGTTAAAGAACTGTAGGTGGTTCTTCAAAGATTTCGCAAAATCACGCTTGTTGTTTCCATGGATCTTCTTAAGCGCCGGAATAATGGAGTAAGCAAAACCGCCTGCCTGCATACGTTCGAAGTTAAAGTTACCTTCCATGAATAGGCCTCGAATCGAGCATATCCAAAGGTCTTTCTTGGTGATAACTTTGCGAGGAGTGGTATCCTCATATCCATCGATGTCATCGACAAGATTCACATGCGTGGTGTCTAGCGTAGATGCTTCTGTATCCAAAGTATCCGTTGTTGTGATATTAGATGCCATCTTCAAATTCCTCGGCTTGTTTGTTATTTGATTGGCCATCGCCGCTAAAGAAGTAGTACAACGCTGCTGCTGAAGCTCCTAATACCGCTACTGCCATGATTGGAAGGTGTAGATAGGTTGTCATTACGAAACCAATAAAGAACACACCCGCTACTTCCTTTGACCACATGATCTTAAGAAGCATTGCGAAACCAATCGCAGGAACCATGCGTGCACCGATACCCAAACCTTCAAGTAGAACCGTCGGCGCATTCTCATCAATCCAAGCAGCACCTCGTTCACCAAAGTAGACCGTCACAAAACCAACGACTGCATATAACATGGCACGCGCCGATATAGTGGTAATCAACAACATATCGATGCCCCGACTACTGCCTCGCTCAGCAAAGCGGTCTGCTGTCCCCATTGTGAAAGAAGTTACCGCAAAGAAACCAATCACTAGCATCTGCATTAATACCGCAATAGGCATGCCGACACCCATAGCAACTTCAGCCGAGTGACCTGTCATCACTGCAAATGCGACAGCGGCAATCGTACCTAAAGTCACATCAGGCGGCTGAGCACCTGCGTTAGGCACTAGGCCAAGCCAGGCAAGTTCAAGTGTTGCACCCGCAATTAGGCCAACCTGCATATCTCCCATTATCAGACCCACAACAGGGCCTGTGATTAGTGGTCGATGGATATTTAATGCGACATCGTATTTATCGATACCACAGAAAAATGCCCATACCCCGACCAAAAGTGCTTCCATAAACATGATCTATTTCCTCGGGTTGGTTACGCAGACGCCTTGGCTTGCTCCAAAACATCAATAGGTGACTGATCCGGTGTATTTTGAATCGTACAAGCCACACCTTTCGCAGTTAAGCGCTCAAACGCTTCAATGTCTTTAGCATCAACAGAAACCGTCTTAGCGATTTGCTGTTTACCTTCATGGAAGTGCATGTTGCCAACATTACAGTGCGTAATAGGCACTCCCCCTTCGACTAATCGAGCTACGTCAGTAGGGCTGTTACATAGAACAAAAATCTTCTGTTGAGGTGAAGCTTTGTGGATAACATCTATCGTCTTTTGGATAGAGAAAAAACGAACCGCATATTCACCACCTGCAGATGCCTTCATTCCTGCCTGCATAAATGCAGCATTCGGTCCTTCAGCGGCCTCATCGTTTGCCACCAAGATTAAATTCGCTTCAGTATGTTTACCCCAAGTGATACGAATTTGACCATGAAGTAAGCGCTCATCGATACGAGTCCAAACGATATTTGGTGAAGTCATAATGCTTCCTTGTAGTTATTTGTTAAAGTTATGAATGTTAACGCCCTGAACCACACGGTTTACTTCACCGGTAGGACAAGGGTTATCTGGGGTATTTCCTAATTTAAGTGCGCTATGAAACGCATAAATTTGTGCGAAAGTTATGTAGGGGAATAAGAGTTGTACGTCTGAAGCGTCCGACATATCAGGTACAAGTGAATGATTGTCGTCGACAGGGATATCATCGGCTTGAGCCGAGATTGCAATGACACGCTTAGCGATATTGTCTTGACGCAGTTCATTCAGTAAGTCAAGATCATATTTACGCGTATAAGGGTCATTCGAAACAAAAACAAAGACTATTGTTTTATCGTCAACGATAGATTTTGGTCCATGGCGAAAGCCCAGTGGGGAATCAAAGCACGATACGATTTTCCCCGCAGTTAGCTCTAGAAGCTTAAGCGAAGACTCTTGTGCTAAACCCTGAAAACCACCACTACCAAGGTAAATCACCCGCTCAACATATTCGTCTGACATAGTAATCAATGACGGATTAATTGCGGTGATCCATGCCTCAGAACTAGTGCAAATATTTTCAATTTCTTTTTTATTGAAACAATCTTCGGAAAAAACGATACATAGTGAAAGCATCATCGAAGTAAAGCTTGATGTCATTGCGAAAGATTGGTCATTACTTTCTGGTGGCATTGCTAACGCAAAGCGCTTATCACTTTTTAAACTACTCTTATAAAGCTCACCTTCGGCGTTACATGTTAAGAACAGGTGATAACATTCACTCAAGCACTGGTCCGCTAGGTCAACAGCAGCCACACTCTCTGGACTGTTACCAGATCGAGCAAATGAAACGACCAAAGTAGGTAGGTCTTCCGCAAAATAATCTGCTGGATTGGAAACAAGATCTGTACTCGCAATGGCTTCGATGCGGTGATTAGTCAACTTTGTGAGGGTTGGAGCAACCGCTTTGCCCGCAAACGCTGAGGTTCCAGCACCTGTTAAGATAATGCGTAAATCGGGCTTATCAATAAACTGAGACATAAAGTCTGAAAGTTGAGCGCTACACTCGTTGACGATATTGAAGGTTTTTCTCCAACATTCTGGTTGCTGCATAATTTCTTTCGCAGTCCAGTAACCTTTATTCTCATTGAGCTTAGTTTCCGAATAACCTAGATAACTGTTCATTATTTTTCCTTATTTCTGAAGCTTGCAAGCCTTCGCATACGCGCGCAAAACTTGCTGAATTTTGTCGATCACAATGGCTTTTGGAGAGCTTTCAAGGTCGCTATTTCGAATTGCATTAAACTGGTCAGGTAAATACTGGCTTAACAGAGGGAAAGGCAAACCTGAATGCGTTAAATTGGAAAACAACTTGTCTTGCGCTCGGGCAATTTGTTGATCTGGCCAGTAATAACGAATTCGATCACTAAAGCTAAAACTACGGGCAAAGCGCTGCTGATTAGAGTCACCTTGATAGTATTTCTTCCAGTTGCTTGGGTTAGAGCACATCTGCTGTTCAATATGCTCTTTTAGGTGGGAGCAACTCGCTTTGGTTACGATTTCCTCTTCAATATTGCAGAGACTGAACAGAGCTTCACGCATTGCGAATGTTAATGCTGGCCCTACTTTCAAAATAGCGAAGTGGTCGCGAACTAATGCATCATAAGCACGTTGAGTCTGATAATCGGTAGAATGCGCTTCATAAACCATATGATTGTGCGCACCGATCATTTTACTCAACTCAAGCGCTTTCTCCGGCTGATAATCAATCACGGCTGTGTGGTCAAACTCAACACCAGGCTGAACAACCAAACCAATCACACGTGACCAACAATCTGCTAGCCCTTGCGCTTTGAATGCGTGATAGTGACAATTAATGGTTTCTGTCGCTGCTTCAGGAGTGGTGACCTCTAGTTCACCTAACTCTTCAGCAGCGCCGCCTGGTACTGGTACTTCCGTGCCAATAACATAAACTACATCACTTCGACCAAATTCTTTTTCCGCAGTAAGTTCAGCAACTTTTGCCAACCTAGCAGCACGTTCTGCTACCACCTCGTCCGTAAGAGGGACAGGGTCGCCAGCACAGGACATACTGCAATCTAAGTGGATTTTCTTAAATCCAGCTGCAACGTATGCTTCAATTAGAGCATCAGCCTTATTCATAGCTTCAGCAGGGGAGAGATCTTGCCAACGGTTTGGACCTAAATGGTCACCACCTAAGATGAGGTTGGAAATAGGGAATTGATTCTTCTCGGCTAAATCGAAAACGAAATTTCGAAAGTCCTCTGGAGTCATACCAGTGTAGCCACCATATTGATCGACTTGGTTTGATGTCGCTTCAATCAATATTACAGAATTGTCATTTTTAGCTTGAAGAATTGACGCTTCTATAACAAGCGGATGTGCAGAACACACGGAGTAAATTCCATTGTTCTCACCTTGCTTATGGCGTTGAATAATCGTTAAAAGGGTGTTCATGTACTAACTCCACAATCAGGCCAGCATGCCGACTATGGAGTTAGTTTAAGAGGGGTTGTACTTACTTTTTCTCGACTAAGATTAAATTTACATCCAAGTCACGTAATCCCTGTATATATTCCTGAGGGATATCAGTGTCTGTCACAAGTGTATGAATATTTCCAAATTCACGAATCATATGGCAACTGCGTTTACCAAACTTACTTGAATCTGCTACAGCAATCACTTGCTCTGATATTTCACACATAAGCCTATTTAGGCTAGCTTCTTGCTCGTTGTATGTTGAAATTCCAGTTCGTAAATCAAATCCGTCCACACCCAAAAAGACTTTATCAAAACGATAATTTTTTAGACTGCTTTCTGCCTGTGAACCTGAAAAAGAAAGTGCCTTCTTCCGAAGAACTCCCCCAGTCATCAATACTTCGACTCCCGAAGCAGATGACAACTCCATCGCGACATCCAGACCGTTGGTCATTACTACCACATCTTCCACATTCTTCAGATTTGAAGCGATTTCACGTGTGGTAGTACCAGAATCTAGAATAACTGTGTCACCATTATTGATTAGCTCAGCTGCCGCCATGCCTAGCTGGCACTTAATACCTGCGTTTTGATGGCGTTTTTCTTGAATTGTCAGCTCAGCTAATGCACCGGTATTTGGTATGGCTGAACCATGAGAACGCACTACATAGCCGTTCTTCTCCAAAAAACTCAGATCACTTCTAATAGTGACACTCGAGACACCAAATCGAGATGCTAAATCTTCTACACGCGCTTTACCGTCACTGTTTACAACATCAACGATTTCCATCCGCCTTTCGATCGCACTTTTCACTCTTTAGTCTCCTATGAAAACAAGCTTTCGCTTGCTTTCGAAATTAATATTACACCCAAAAGATTTCGTAACAACACGAAAGCAATAGTATTGAGATCTCTTTCACAATCTTTCGTAAAATTCCGATTCTTTACTAAAAGAAAGTTTCATTTATCGTCATAATAACAAAGCTAAATAAGTACTCCTATTACCTACATACTATGAACTGACTAGGATTTAAGGAAATAGGAGTCACCATGTAGCTACATTTTGAGCAGCGCTTCAGTAATACTAGTTGGAAGAAACTGTAAAAATGTAACTTTCACTATCTTGCGATATAAGTCAACGTAAACCAGGTACGTTTTCGAATAGAATAAAACTTCCCCGCAAGAATACAAGAAAAAACTCTAGTTGTGAGAATATTATGTCAATATCACGTAGAAACATACTTAAAGGCATTGCTGTTACTGGTGCCGGAGGCCTTGCTGCTTCAATTTCGGGCTGTTCCTCTTTCACTCCGAAAGCTTTAGCATCAGGTGAAACATCGCAAAATGAAGTAACGCCTAAAAAGAAACCTAATTTGCTTATCTTGTTCCCCGACGAAATGCGAACTCAGTCACTGGGTTTTATGAAACAAGATCGCTCTATCACGCCTAATATCGATAAACTTGCAAAACAAGGCGTGTTCTTCAGACAGGCAGTTTCGAACTTTCCTTTATGCACACCATTTCGAGGGATGTTAATGACGGGCCAATACCCGTACAGAAACGGAATTCAAGGCAACAGCCACACAGGTGTACCCGGGAATTTTGGCGGCCATGACTTTGGCATCGAGCTAAAACGTTCAGACATCACTTGGTCTGATGTTCTTAAAGAGCAAGGCTATAGCATGGGTTATATCGGTAAGTGGCATCTAGATGCACCAGAGCCACCATTTGTTCCTGGCTACAATAACCCATTGGGAGGTCGATACTGGAACGACTGGACCGCACCAGATCGTCGCCATGGTTTTGATTTTTGGTACAGTTATGGAACGTATGATCTGCATTTGACACCAATGTACTGGACAAATGATACACCGAGAGACAAACCCATTATTGTCGATCAGTGGAGTGCAGAACATGAAGCTGACATTGCCATTAGCTACCTTAGAAACGAAGGTGGCAAATACCGAGATAATGACAAACCATTTACGCTTGTGGTTTCGATGAACCCGCCACACTCACCTTATGACCAAGTACCTCAGAAGTATCTCGACAAGTTTGACGGGGAAACGTCCGAATCGCTAAATACTCGTAAAAACGTAGATTGGGACAAAGAATACGACGAAGGCTACGGACCAAAATACTTCAAAGAGTATTTAGCCATGGTTTATGGTGTCGATGAACAGGTCGGCCGAATCGTCGACGAGCTTGATAGACTTAAGCTTACCGAAGACACCTTAGTTGTAATGTTTTCAGATCATGGTTGCTGCTTGGGCTCGAATGGCCACCCAACGAAGAATGTTCATTACGAGGAGGCAATGCGCATCCCAATGATCTTTAGATGGCCAGGGACACTAAACCCGAACCAAGACGACATTCTATTTTCAGCACCAGATATCTACCCGACAATGCTAGGCCTAATGGGACTAGAAGAACATATTCCAGGCTCCGTCGAAGGCAGCAATTTCGCCAATACCGTAAAAGGCCTCGAAGGCGACGAAAGACCGACATCGCAGCTATACACCTTTATGCCATATGGCGGTCAATCTTTTGGCCGACGTGGAATCCGAACGGGAGACTATACCCTAGTGGCTGATCGAAAGGTAGGCAAGCCAATCACCTATGTTTTACATGACAACGTCAATGATCCATATCAAATGAAAAACATAGCCGAAGAGCAGCCAATGCTTGTCGAAAAGTTGATATCAGAAGAGTTACTTCCTTGGTTGGAGCGCACTGGTGATCCGTGGCGTCCTACCGAAGTACCAGAGAATGTGCTTAATGCTTATACCTAACATCTATTAATGAAAAAGCCTCTTTAAAAAGAGGCTTTTCTATATCAAGTGAATCAAGAGCTACATTATTATGATTGCAGACTCATTGGGTCTTTGCATAAAAAAGCGGTGTTGAGAACAATACCGCTTTACAACAAGAGATGCTTGCACTTTACGATCAGAAAAGCACGATGGATTTAGAGCTTACCTTCACTTCCACAAACGCGAATCTTTTGCTGAACGATTTCTTTCATCGCATGCTTACCAGGAATAATGTAATGCCTCGGATCATTCGCTTTCGGGTTTTCAATAAAGTAATGCTTAACAGCATCTGAAAACGCGATTTTTAACTCAGTAGCTACGTTCACTTTATTAATACCTAACTCAATGCAGCGACGAACATCTTCATCTGGAACACCAGATGCGCCATGAAGCACCAAAGGAATATCTGTCTTGCAGCGAATTTCACCCAAGCGGTCAAAATCTAACTTAGGCTCCTCTTTATACATACCGTGGGCTGTCCCTATAGCGATTGCCAAAGAATCAATACCAGTACGGTTAATGAACTCTACAGCCGCATCAGGGTCGGTGTACAACGCATTTTTTTCGTCCACAATCAAATCATCTTCCTGCCCACTCAAGCGACCCAGCTCAGCTTCCACCGAGCAATCCCACTTGTGGCAGAATTGAACGACATTACGCACCAACTCAATATTTTGCTCAAACTCAAAGTGTGAGCCGTCGATCATAGCCGACTTAATGCCACTCTCTACCTTCGCTTGGATATCTGAAAAAGATTCGTGGTGATCAAGGTGTAGTGCAATTGGCATCTTGTGCTTAACCGCTGCTTGTCGACAAATCTGTACCAAGTAGTCGGTTCCTGCATATGAAAATGTGCCCGGAGTGCCCGCTAAGATCACAGGTGAACGCATTTCAGCTGCAGTTTCAACGATAACTTGTACAGTTTCTAAGTTATGAATATTGAATGCAGGCACAGCATACCCACCTAACTGTGCCTTAAAGAGCATTTCTCTCGAAGAGACTAAAAACATAAATTACCCCAAAATATCCTTCATTAGCTTTCAATTTACATACTAAACGAAAACAAAAGAAAATTATAAGATCTAGATCACATCACAACTTTCAATTCAAAGAAGTATGAAACTAAAAGAAACCTGTCATTTTTGAAGAGTAACTTGTCACCCCTTGTCGAAGTAAGTTGTTCTTAGGCCTATTCGCTCTGCCTGTAATGCGTTCTTTCGCAAGATCTAGCCATGATTGTGTCTTTAGTGTGCGTGAAAAGGGAGATTGCTGATCAATATATTCATATTGAAATGTCACCGTTACTTCTTGAGTTCTCTGACAACCTTGCACTTTCGCATCAATACTTTCGATATGAAACGAAAAGTCAGAGCACTCAACTTCTAATTTTCCCTCCGATGTTGTCCACAAGCCTGTCTGTTGTCCATTATAAAATGCAACAATCAGCGCTCTTAACGACCATAGGCTACTTGCAGGGCCACTGTAATTATCAGTCAGCCTCGCGTCTGCACCATATAACCCTTGAGTAGGTAAGCCATATCTTAAAGCGCCATTACTGATAAATGTTTTTAAGCAGTTGGAGAAGATTCGCTTGGCCTGCTGCACAGAAACTCCTGACTCTGAATACTGAAGTGCTGACAGCAGTGGTGCTGGCGCTGCCAATCGATAACAGACACTACGACCAAAAAATGGGACGCCGTGAGAAGAGAAAAAGAACCGGTAGTTCTCATTAAATTCACGTACCGCTTGTTGGATAAAACAAGAGTCAAAATCTGGGTCTATTTGATCTATCCAAAACAGTGAATAGTGAAATCCCCACGCATTGTAGTAATCATAGTTTCCCTTTGCGCCATCTCGAAACCAGCCATTCCCTACATAAAACTCTTTGAGTCTTTGGTACCTATCAAGTTGTACGTGGTTATCTCCTGTGAGATTTCGCAGCACAATTTGTACTGTTAAAGGAAAAAGGTGCCAGTTGTTGTCTACGGTTTTGCATTGATTGACTTGTGAGAACCAATCAACAACCTGCTTTTTCTGTCGGGAATCAAAGTGGTTCCAGACCCAATTTCGACTCAGCCACAATGTAAGTGCTAAATCGGCACTTTCACAGACTCTTTGATCGTAATTTCCTAACGTTCCCCAGTAGCCTGGATGGTTTCGGTCTGTCCCCGACAATAGCGCCTTTTTGATTATTTCAACCGCATCAAAAGACTTACCTGATAGTCCATACAAAATAGGTTCCGGCTCACCCTGTTGACTCAACCAAGATGCAAGCAATGGCAAAAACCTTGAACACCCTTCGAGCGCATCAGTCCGTGCATTTTGTTGACTTGGTCTTCCCGGGTAATAAGCATGAGTATAATCCCAGGCCGAGTAGTGAACGAAAGCTTCCGTAAAATATCTTAGCAAGATATCGCACTGTTCTTTTAAGTCTTGATCATTTCGAGAGAATACATTTTTAATAAATTCATCGTATTGAGAGAGCCGAGGGCGTTTCTTAATCTGGCGAACTAAATGCTCACGAAAGATTTCCGCATGCATTTGAAAAGTAGGATGTTCGTAAGCAATGATCGGTCTGGTAGTAGGGGTGATAAACTTGGACATAATCTACCCTATTATAATAAGGCAACAAAAAAACCAGCCTTAAAGCTAAGGCTGGTTAGACTCTTTACTTCGCTGAATCAGTCAGTACTTCATAGCGATCTTGACCCCAATTTACCGGGGCAGGTTTTTCTTTAATCCATTCATAAAAAGCCGCTTTTAGCTCTGCCACTTTTTCTGGATGCTTGTCAGCAACGTTTATAGACTCTGCTGGATCCGAAGCGTAATGATACAATTCGTACTCCGCTAACCCATCGTCATAGTAGTGCAGGGACCAGTTTTGATCTTTAATCGCCCACTCTCCTTTTGAAAGCCTTTCTATATGATTACTTGGTACAAATTCCTGCTCTTCGTACGTAATCCACTTCCAGTAATGACTCCAAAACTGGGCATTTTTTGAATCATAATGGTGTGCTCGTGGTCCTGCCCAGTATAAGTATTTGTGTGGCTGCTGCTCTTCACCTTTAAGTAGCGGCAAGATATTTTGTCCATTGACATCCAAACTTTCAGGAATATCAATTCCCGCGGCTGACATCGCTGTAGGCAGGATGTCCATCGCCGAGATCATCGTATCATTGCTTTGCCCTTTTGGAATAACACCATTCCAGTGAGCGATGAATGGAACATGCACCCCACCGCGATAACGCTGTCCTTTAAATGCTCTGTCCATGCCATTCATTGGCATTGGCGATTCAAACACAGCCCCATTATCTGATAGGAAGAAGATCAGCGTATTGTCGTATTCACCAAGCTCCTTCAACTTGTCAATGATCTTTCCAATCCCTTCATCCGCAGCATTCACGTGCGCATAATAATTATCGACTTCCACATTTCCGGTATCGAAGCGATCCATATACTTAGCTGGCGCGTGCTGCTCCAGTGGTATGTGAGGGACACTTAGCGCCAAGTTCACAAAAAATGGCTTGTCTTTTGCACTCTTCTCAATGAATTGAATCGTCTTATCTGTTAGGTTCTTGGTAATGTAACCTGATGCAGGAACATTGACACCATTCTCAAAGACCGATGGAGAATCATACAGTGCGACGCCAGAAGCATAGAAACTGTAAGAGTAATCAAAACCGCGATCCTCTGGCCCAAACCCCTCTGCAGCGACTGAAATCTCGTTATCGTGGTAGTCACGTGTTCGTACTTCTTCTGCGACCTTCTCTTTACGGACCTTAGCGTTATGCCACTTACCAATATTAGCCGTTTCGTATCCGTTTTGGTTCATGACCTCTGGTAATAAAGTGATATCCAAAGGAATGCCTAACTTGGCATCATCGTTACTATACGTGCCAAAACTATGTGGATTTCGTCCAGTCATCATTGCTGCACGTGACGGACCGCAAACCGGGGTCGCGACATACGCGTTGGTCATACGAATACCGTCGTTTGCTAGCTTTGTGACGTTGGGCATTGAACGTTTTGCGGCATCATATAGCTTGTCAAAATCACCATCGTATCGCATCGGTACTGGTCGTTTTTTTAAGGTATCTTTGTCCACTGTGTCCAGCATGAAGTCCATCTGCGCAATACCAAGATCGTCCATAACAATCACCAGCACGTTTGGTTGCTCTGTGTAATCTTTTGCGACGGATGCCATCGGCACTGTTGCACACGATGCAGCAACAAAACCCGCTACAGCCGTCTTCTTAAATGAGGACAGTTTCATTGTAATCTCCTATTAATATGAATACTGTTGAGTTATCGATAGCCTGCCAGTATTGGCATAACATTCGCTGCCGTACCGCCCCTTTGTATCTCTTGCACCATTAGGTGCATTACTGGCGCAGTATGGTTGAAAATCTGGGCATAAGATTCACATAAGTAGTTCTGTTTATGTTTTTCGCCCTCGATAGGAAGAATTCTGTGTTTTGGGCACCCGCCATAACACAAGGCTTGGAAGTCACATTGCTGGCACTTTTGAGTTAGACGCGCATGTTTTGCTGCCCCGAAGCGCTTTTGCTGTTTGCTGGTGGCGAGTTTTGCGATATCAGTCTGTTCGATATTGCCTAATTTGTTTGCGGGATAGACATAGTGGTCACAAGAATAAAGATCACCATTTGATTCTATAACCAAAGCCTGACCACACTCTTTTGATTGCACACATATAGAGGCTGGATATCCCATCCAGGTGGCGAGCAGGCTATCAAACATTCGAACAAATATTGTTCCCACGTCATGCTTAACCCATTCATTAAAAACGTCTGTCATGAACTGGCCATAACCATGGGAAGGCACAGAAAATGAAGTAAGTGTTGCATCTGATCTAGGAGAATAGTGTCCAGTAGTACTCTGCTGGCACGATGCATCGACTTCCACTATTGGGATAAATTGTAGATGCACTGATCCAAGCGCTTTAAGCGCATGGTAAATCTCTTTTCCTCTGTTCCAATTCTGGTCATTAACAACCGTTAGAGTGTTAAATTCGACCTGGTGCTCTTTCAGTATATCGATCGCTTTCTTTACTCGCTCAAACGTTGGGCGACCGTTAACTGAAATGCGGTAAGTATCATGGACTTCAGCCAAGCCATCGATAGACACACCAATAAGAAAGTTATTCGTTGCGAAAAACTCTGCCCACTGTTTATTTATCGCAATGGCATTAGTTTGAAAGCTATTAGTAATGCGCTTACCTTTACCATATAGCTTCTGATACTCGACAACTTTTTTATAGAACTCAATACCCGCTAGCGTCGGTTCCCCCCCTTGCCACGCAAAGTCGATGTCCTCACTGTCTTGAGAGGCAATATAGTCTCTTACATACTTCCTCAACAGCCGATCTGACATATTGTGGCTAGCACTTTCATCATTGGCACTTGGCGATGACATCATGTCTTCTTTCTCTAGATAAAAGCAGTAGTCACACTTCAAATTACAGCGATAACTCGCAGGTTTAGCCATCATGTGAAAACGAGTGTCTCGAGTACTTGCTTTAGTCATTATTCACCCCTGGTTTCTTTTTTTTGCTTATTTTCCAATATACCAAAACGAAAAATCATGAAAACCAACTTTCAAACCGAAAGTGACTGGCATCACGGTCAATTCAACTGCCATATAAAACATTAGCACTATATACACATAAAATTAACGTACAGAAACAAAACAACATGTTATATTTCGTTTTTACCGCGTTACTATGGTCACATTTCAAGCATACACAACTTGCTCAAACACCTTCAATTACTTACGATACGCAACACACCGAAAGTAATCAACCTATTTGAGAAAGATTATGAATATATACAGAAGTATGGCCCTCACTTCCGCAATCATGGCGGGCACCTTTGTTTCTCACGGAGCAATGGCAATCACTGACCCAGTAGAGTTCATAGAAAACAATGCTCGCCTGGTTTTTCAAGATAACTTTGAACAAGGCTTAGCTAACTGGGTCGTTGAGAAAACGGCAGCTAGCCAAGTATCGATTATCGATAACCAACTAGACATCGATGACGGTGCAGGCGTCACCATTTGGTATAAGGAAAAAATCGATTCCCCATCAATAATCGAATTCGATGGGACAGTTGTGGTCAATGGGGGCGCTAACGATAGAGGAACCGATCTCAACTTCTTTTGGATGGCAAATACGCCGAAGGGCGAAGGTTTTTTTGAGCGCTCTCAGTGGCGAGCAGGGGATATGCGCAAGTATGACGCATTTGAGCTTTATTATGTGGGTTATGGAGCCAATGATAACTCCACCACCCGCTTTAGATATTACCCTGGAGACGGTTCACGACCGCTACTACCACAATACGATGTGAACGACGTGCAGTTTATGAATACACCAAACGTCATGACCAATATCAAGATCATCAGCCTCGAAAATAAAACATTTGTTTTCGCCAACAACCAAAAGCTATACGAAATCGATGATGTTAAACCCTTAACCTCAGGAATGTTTGGTTTCAGAACTTGGAAAAGTCACTTAGCCATTGATCAATTTAAAGTTTACTCAATTCACAACTCCCACAAAGAATAGGAGCGACTATGTCCCTTTCTCGACGTAAATTTATAAAGGGCGTTGCCGGTGCTGCGGTAACAACCGGTGTTGCTACCACCTTCTCTGCCAACGCTAGTTCAGCAACACCAGAAACCCTTGCTAATCAACTCAAAGGCCAAACCGTCAATGGTAAGCCAGTCAACATTCTAATCATTACTGCCGACCAGTTGGCAAAAAAAGGGGTCGGCGCTTACGGCAATACCGTCACCAAAACACCAGCGATTGATAGCATCATAAGAAATGGGACACGATTTAACTCAGCTTATACCGCCTATCCTCTGTGCGGCCCGTCACGAGCCTCATTTTGGACTGGCCGCCTCCCCCACCAAAATGGTGTTCACGGAAACAATAGTCCTGATATACCTAGCACTATGCCAACTCTTGGCAAGCTCTTCTCAGAGCAAGGCTATGAGTGTGTGCATTTCGGGAAACAGCACGATTTTGGGTCACTAAGCGGCTTTGAATGTGCGGATCAGATTGAAATAGAGCTAGACGCTCCAGAAGCCTTCCCGGTTGATTATGATTCGAAAGAAGACGTCTATGCAGAGAAAAAAAGCATAGAGTTTTTGAACAAAAAACACGACAAACCGTTTTTGATGGCCGTTGACTTCAATAACCCACACAACATATGCGGCTGGGTTGGCGAATTTGCAGGTCCTCATGGCGATATTCCGGGAATCGGTCCCTTGCCGGCCTTGCCTGAAAACTTCCACAACGATGATGATATTACCAACCGTCCATTATCTGTTCAGTATATGTGCTGTCGTCACCACAGAATGCATCAAGCAGCACATTGGAGTGACTTAAACTATCAGCAATATCTTGCAGCTTATTATCACTACACCAAAATGGGCGATGATTGTGTACGCAATGTTCTAAATGCCCTAGCGAACTCCGATGCCGCTGATAATACGCTGGTGGTTTTTTTCAGTGACCATGGTGATGCAATGGCGAGCCACAAAAATGTCACCAAGTTTAGCTTCTTTTACGAAGAAACAACCAATGTTCCTTTTGTAATGGCAGGGCCGGGCATCCCCAAGAATGTCGAAAATGATGCTTTACTATCCTTATGTGACTTAGTGCCCACCCTTTGTGATTACGCCGGAATTGAAATACCTGTCGGTTTATATGGCCGTAGCGTGATGCCATTGGTTCGTGGGGAGTCAGTCGAAGACTGGCGTGATAACGTTGTCTCTCAATGGTACACGAGCAGAGAAACCATCATAGAGCCAGCACGAATGCTGCGCACTAAGACTCACAAATACACGGTATACCAGGAAAACAAAGATGAAGAACTTTACGATCTCATTAACGATCCTGGAGAAAAGCGCAATCTTGCTAACGACGAAGCATACACAGCACTGCTAGCAGAATATCGCCAGAAGTTTGCTGATTATACCCGTGAAACGGTTGATCCATTTAAGGCTCTCGCCATCAACGTCGACCCAAAATGGGCTAAGCATAAGCCTGGTTATCACAATCATATTGGAGACTGTGCCATTGATGAATATCTACGTTCAGTAGGAAAACTGTAACGCTTAAGCAAGTAAAAAATGGAAGCTAAATACGTTTACTTCCATTCCCCCCAAATGCACCGATAGATAAAACACTGCCCCTTGATATAGCTTTTTGGTTATATCTACCCCAAAAAAAAGCGGCTTCAAATGAAGCCGCTTTTCTTATCACTGTTTTCAATCAGTTCCTGCTCCACCAGCGAACGCGCGCCAGACTCAATAACATAAGCAAGATAGAAAGACCAAAAGCACCAGCATTCTTAGCAGGGCTACCCGATTCAGATTCACCGCATCCCTCATTCAATGGACATAGCTTCACTTCAACGCCCTGCGCAAATAGGCTATCAACCACAACTTTTGTACGGTCACCATACGCCTGCACTTCAACATCATCCCTTCCTTCAACTTGCCACTCCCCCTCAAGTTCCACTTCTACACGAACGGACGGTGTAGGAGAGTTATCTGATTGAATCGCCAGTTCACTAGAGGAAATACTTAGCATCAGTTGGTTTTTCACTCGCTGAGCCATCACCTGCGCAGCTGTACTGATGTATCTCACTGGGCCTCTAAGGTATTCACCCGCTTCAAAATTACTGTAACCATAAAGCTGATGTGAGTTCGCCACCATGACTTGCCCATGCTCATAACGCTCCAAAACTTGATACTCTGGAGCTGTTTCCATTCTTTGTGCCAGACTATTCATCTTAGAGGTCGATGCATCCATAACAATAATATACTGGTAGGTGGCGTTTTCAGGTGCCATGCCATGATCTATCCAAGCGGAAGTAAAATCACCCGACGTTTCTTGTTTGTTTTTATTATGGCGAGAGATTTGATTGTCCCTTTTCACGACAACTAGAGGGGCGTCAATCAGGTAGTATCCAACGCCATTTGTATCAATCACCCAATCACCTGAAGTCAGTTGGTGCTCAAACCGCGTGCCTGCGTAGTAGATCCCATTAGTCCAAATACCATCGCTTTGGTCTGAATGAGCGATCTGGAACAAGGTTGTTTCCGTCGAATGAGCATGATCGACATTACTTATTCCGTCACCCGCTAAATACAACTCACCATTAACGGACATTACATATTTGTTGGCAACAAAGCTGGGTTCAAAATTCGCCAAGTGTTGCGGCGCTTTATGCTTAAAGCTAAAGATACCAAATTGATCATTAAGGGATGTAGAAGCACTTAGCCCCTCGTCTGAGCGTACCATTAGTGTCGAAGGTCTTGGGCTTTCTAACAAATCAAAGTCAATGTTAATGGTGGTTGCACCTGGGTTGCGATTCCAATCCCAACCATCTTGTAGGTGACCATATTCTGCATTACTGCCGTAGCCTAATATTTGTACACTTCCATGACTTTGATAGCGTCCATATCGATTGTCATTAGTATAGATTTCCGAAGACCACACATCTTTATTATAACCTTTGACCAACGCGAGCTTTTCACCATTTCGATGCGCCATAAATGCGCCACCGTTATAGCTCCACGTCCCTTGTGGAGTAACAGCTGGTTCAACCTTTTGACCAAATATTGGCACGCCATCTGCGACTCCCTTATTGCTCATGGCCAAATACATAGCGGCAAGCTCAGTATCCAACTCTGGGTAGCTTTGCGCTAATTTCATTAAGCCATACTCATACCTTTTAGTGCTCAAGGTAGTAAATGGATGTCGACCAGAAATACCTAAAGGGACGACTGGATTGCTGTAACGCCAACCCGCTGTCATTACCAGCTTCATCTTATCTAAGGCATCCGTGTTAACTTGATATAGAGTATGAGAAAGCATGTTGATGACTATCGATGCATTGTCAAATGCAGCAAACGCGTATCCTGGATAATGCCCATTGTGTCTCCAGGCGGTACCATCATCGCGAAAGCCATCATTGTATCCAGGTGGCGTTTGCGAGACAGCTCCTGAGAAGAACTTAGAAAATTTCTTTAACAAGGCAACGCGTTCATTGTCATCCGGTGTAAGTAGAATAAGTGCGAGGTGTTGAATCGACAGGGTATTGAAATAATCTAGGTTGGAGCTATCGATATCCAGTTCCATATCAAAGCTCTCTTTAAACTCACGCGATAACCATAGCAGTGCTTCATAGGTTGGCGACAGTAGCTGCGCCTCCATTAGAGCTTGCTCCATTAAAATCGCCGAGTTATACCACCAGCGGCCACTGTAGCCCCAATGGTGTGTGGTCACCATAGAGCTCCCCTGAGCAAAGCCCTGATCAATAAGATGACGCACCATGAGTATGTACATCTCTTGTAGCCTAGGTTTAAAGGATTCAAAACTAGGCTCATGGTAGGCTTTTGCAAGATCTAACATTAGCTTAGCGTAGCCTGCTACCTTAGAACCGTCCCCATCTGAGTCACCAAGAATGGCATATTCATCAAATAGTGCTCTGTCTTCCGGCGCCAAATGTGAGTGCTGATAGATAACTTGTTGCTTGTCAGTGAGGATATGGCGACCCGTAATAGTACCGTCTGCTGCGACGTTAATATCGAATTCTGCGAACTTACTCTCTAGAGAGTCCATGGTTCCAGTGAAACCACGAAGCTCAGCTACCAAAGCATCCTTAATGCTCTTCGCTCCTTCGATTTCTTCATAGGTTGCATTGGGAATATCATTTGGCAAACCAAAATCAATTTCAGGGATGGTGTATCGCGTCTGAACTTGATAATCAGACCATTGGTAGCGTTCATCATCCACAGAAACCATTATTCGATCGATAAACAGTTTTCCTTGGCCGCTTTGAGGCGCTACAAATTCAATCTTTTCAAATTGTTGAGTGACCTCTGGCTCAAAGTCCAAATTCAATGAAACTCCAATCGCTCTCCACCCTGAGAAATTTAAATTAACTGGGAACCGAGTGACCGATGAGGGTGTGCCTTGACGATTAGAGAGTACGACATCAATACTTTCTAGCATTGGCTGCTCGTTATATATCCAGAAAGACAACACTTGTGTCGCTTTACGCCCGTAAGCGCTTGTGGCTTGACTATCGGAGATACGTTCAAACGAATAATTAATACCGAGAACGCTATTTGCTCCCCAGTCCCACTGTAAAGATTGCTTTCCAATTATAGAGCGAGTATTTGTTATTGTTGCCGAATCCGACTCTATCCACGAGGGGATGTTCGAATCTTCAAACACTAAAACCTGCGCAGTGAGAGGATTAGCGCGAAGTGCTGACGACAGCACAAATACAACAGAACAACAAACATACAGTACTATTCGACCAATAGTAGCGCACATAAAAGATCCTCCAACCATAGTAGTCAAATAACATAATTCAAATTACCTACTAGAGTAAAAAAAATTTCATAAAACTTCTTTTTAATTTCGATTGGTTTCATTAATTATGTGACAGAAAGCAATTGAATAAAAAAAATAAGATACGAAAACCAACAAAAGGCAGTAAATTGTTGGTTGTTTTTATTGGGATATTTTCGAAATCACGGTGAGCGTTACATTTCCGAGCAATTACAACGTCCAGCTAAATCGCTACAAGAACACAATTACTAACATTTCCATGAGTTAAGTTTCACCATAATGTGACTGCCATCCGGTATACTGCGCGGGAAACATTCGATACAACCTTCTATCACTTAAGGCTATCCATTGGTTAAACGCTGGTACCACCTGTTCATTGCTCTTATTCTTGCGGTATGCACTCATGCCGTTGCAGCAAGCGAGTACCCGTCGTTCAACACCAACAAGGTACATAGTCAGGCTTTCCTGACCTTAGATCTTGCCGCTGAAACCAGCCATGTTATAGATCCGGCCTCCGAGGAAGAAGGCTCAGTTCTCAACGACAATCTTGGCCCCTATTTTCTCTCGGCCTCAAGGCGAATCATTAATGACGGTCACGGTACGGCTCTGAACGCTGCGCCTGACTACTTTTTGCTGATCGCATTTCTAACACCGCCACTACTCGAACTCGCGACACAATCAAGTGCGTTAATACCGCCCCAGCATCACTGGACGAGCAAGAACCGTTATGCTTCATCTCGTCTGTCTGGCTGGAAAGAAGCGAACACCCTCTACACACATAAACACACTCGCCACAGTTAACTCTCCGGACCCAGTTCATCTGAGTCATTACCCATGCGCACCTTTCGTGTGATGTAGGACAATTGCCTTGTAGCACTCTTGCCAAACTTATCCGCAAGTCAGGCTACGGTGTTCTCCCGTCGTTCACATCCCGCTGCGCCGGATACTAACTACTTGTGAGAGTACTGTTGTGAAAAAACACAGCCCACAACCGATCAATCGGTTAGCAAAATGGAAATACATCGTTCTGGTGATGAGCCTGATTGTCATGTTGCTCAGCGCCCTACCATCAATTTATGGTGAAAATGCCGCCCTTCATATAAATCACCGAGGGCAAGTCACCGACGCCACCCAGATATCCCAATATCTGGAACACTCTGGTATCACCTCGACCAGCATTAAACAAAATGGGGACACCACCGTTGTTATCCTGGATAGCCCTATGCAGCAGGCAAAGGCCCAGACGGTGCTCAAGCAGCATCTCGATCCCTCCAGCACCGTCGCACTGGCTATGGAAGCTGCGGCACCACAGTGGTTACTCAACGCTGGTTTCAGCCCGATCGCATTAGGTCTGGATTTACGCGGTGGCGTGCAATTCTTACTGGAAGTAGACATGGCCCCGGTGTATCAAGCCCATCAACAAATGGTCATTGACGAATTCACAACCGAGTTTCGAGCCAGCCGTGGACGCATTACCAACGATGGCGTTCAACTGACATTGTTTGGCAATACCGATCCCCATCAAGCGCGCAGTTTTGTGCGTCAGCAGTTCCCTGATTGGGACAGTTCACTGCAAGGCAACGTGATTCGGTTAAGCCAATCAGATGAAGAACGTAACACACTTCGAAATCTGACCGTGCAACAGAATCTACAGATCATGCGTGAGCGTATCTCAGAGCTTGGTATCACAGAAGCCTCAGTACAGCGACAAGGCGAAAACCGAATTCGAATTGAGCTTCCCGGAGTTCAGGATCCCGCCGCCGCCAAAGATGTGATTGGAGCAACCGCTTCGCTCGCCTTCCACGCCGTTGCCGAAAATCACTCCGGTCGTACACTGGCGCTCACTGATAGCGAGCACCACCCAATCAGTCTGGAGCGCCGCGCCATTCTCGGTGGAGAACATATTATCGATGCACGTGCCGGTGTGGGGGATATGGGCACTGCGGAGGTCAACATCTCACTGGATTCCGCGGGTGGCAGAAAAATGTCTCAATTTACCCGCAGCAACATCGGTAATCCTATGGCCACGGTGTACAGCGAGTACAGCCGAAATGCCAAAGGAGAAAGTGAACAGGTGAGCAAAGTAATTAGTGTCGCCACGATTCAGTCGCAGCTTGGAAGTCGGTTCCGCATTACAGGTGTCGGCACTATCCAAGATGCTCAAGAGCTGGCGCTACTGCTGAGAGCTGGCTCGCTCACCGCGCCAGTGACCATCATCGAAGAACGCACTATAGGTCCATCGCTTGGTGCCGAGAATGTGAAAAATGGCTTCGCGGCTCTGGCTCTGGGTCTTGGGCTGACACTGAGCTTTATCGCAATATGGTATCGAAGGTTGGGTTGGGTCGCGAATACTGCTCTTATCGCCAACATGGTATGCCTGTTCGGCCTAATCGCGTTGCTTCCTGGGGCCGTTCTTACACTGCCGGGAATCGCAGGGATGGTACTGACGGTAGGAATGGCGGTCGACACCAACGTGCTGATTTTTGAAAGAATCAAAGACAAAATGCGCGAAGGAAGAACATTTGCACAGAGTATCGACCGAGGCTTCCACAGTGCATTCCATTCAATTTTTGACGCCAACCTGACCACTATGATTGTCGCCATTGCCCTTTACGCCATTGGTAACGGCCCAATACAAGGTTTCGCAATCACTCTGGGGCTGGGTTTATTAACCAGTATGTTTACCGGCGTGTTCTTGTCTCGCGCCATCATCAACCTCGTTTGGGGGCGTGATCAGCGCCGGGAAGTAAGGGTATAACTATGTCAATTTCACAACGTTCTCTTAGCCAGATTCGCCTGACCATGACGTCACTATCGGCAGTACTGTTTTTTGCGGCCCTCTCAGTGATCATCGTTAAAGGATTTAATTGGGGGCTGGACTTTACTGGTGGTATCGTTGCAGAAGTTCGCCTCGACCCTTCTTTAGTTGCCTCCGATCTCAAACTCTGGCTCGATCAGGCATTAATGCAGGATGTTCAAGTGGTCAGTTCTACCGAGCCGGGTCGCTGGATCCTGCGTTATAACCAGATTGGTGAGCACAGCGTCACTCTGGCTCCTCTACTGGAGACATTAAGCAGCTCAGTGGAAGTTCTGAACAGCAGCATTGTCGGGCCTCAGGTAGGTCAGGATATGGTGGAACAAGGCGGCATCGCCATCTTAGCCTGTTTCATACTCACTATGCTGTATCTGAGTTATCGATTTGAATGGCGCCTCGCGCTGGGTGCGCTGGTCGCCCTTATTCACGATATTGTCATCGTATTAGGGCTGTTTTCCCTGACACAAATGGAGTTCAATCTGACGATTCTCGCCGCAGTGCTGGCAGTATTGGGCTACTCTCTCAATGATTCCATCATCATTGCAGACAGAGCACGGGAATTATTCAAAGCCAAACCCGGAGAGTCTGCCGATACCCTCATCAATCAATCGGTACGTGCCACTTTTTCTCGTACTCTGGTGACTTCTGGCACCACCTTAGTCACAGTGTCCAGCCTATGGCTATTGGGAGGCCCTGCACTCGAAGGATTCGCCATTACCCTCTGTCTGGGTATTGCCAGTGGTACCTGGTCATCAATATCCGTCGGCGTAACACTGCCACAAGTGATTGGTGTGAGACCTAGTCACTATATCGCAGAGAAACCATCGACGGAGGAGGTCTTACCATGATTCGATTCCTTAAGCAGGAATTTGTCCTTCTGCTCGCGATAATTACGGTGTTCCTATTTAAATCCTGTGGGGATGGTTTACTGCAAACACAAATGTCATCCGCGCAGGGAATTGCGCTGACATTTTGCTTGTTTGTGGTGGTAATGGCCGCGATCTTTGCTGTTGTCAGACACTCCGACGCACTGGCCATCAAGCTCGGCGACCCCTACGGGACGCTGATTTTGACCTTGTCGGTAATTCTACTCGAAGTCGTGATGATTTCTTCTGTCATGTTAACCGGGGAAGCGAATCCAGTCCTGGCCAGAGACACGATGTTTGCCGTTGTAATGACAGTATTGAATGGCTTGGTGGGGATTACGCTGCTTATCGGCGGCGTCAAATACCACACCCAAAAATATAACCTTGACGGATTAAAGTCCTATTTGGTGGCCATAGTACCACTCGCTCTGCTCTGTCTGGTGCTGCCAAACTTTACCAGTGTCAGTGAGTCAGGAGCGATGTCTCACAGCCTCACCGTTACTCTGGTACTGACCTCGATCGTGCTCTATGCGGTATTTTTGTTTATCCAGACTCGCAGTCACACCCATTTTTTCATGGATGAAGACCATCAGGACGAACATGAGTTTCATGGTCCGCTGGGCAGCAACCTCTATCATTCGATCATGCTGATCGGCTACCTGGCCGTCGTCATTTTGCTCGCCAAAAGCCTGGCGATTCCAATTGATGGAACGGTCAACCTTCTCGGCGCTCCACCCGCCATTGGTGGCCTGATTGTCGCGATTCTGATCCTGGCACCAGAAGCCGTTGGCGCGGCCAAAGCCGCTCTGAACAATCAGTTGCAACGCGCCATGAATCTGTTCTTTGGGTCAGTGTTAGCAACCATCGCGTTAACTGTACCTGCGGTGCTACTGATTTCCAGCATGATAGAGCAACCAATCCGTCTTGGGTTGGAGCCAGCCGAAATGGTGTTACTGGTCACAACCATCATTATGACGGGTATCAGCTTTAGCAGTGGCCGGACCAACTCACTGAATGGCGCGGCTCACCTGATTTTGTTTATCGCCTACATCATTCTGATGTTCGAATAATGCGTTTACAGTCCTGCGCTAGATCCCCGCAGGGCGTGCGACATAAAGTTTGAGGATATTCTATGCAAGATATTTTTGTTGCCGTTTGGCACCACGATTTTGAGGCTCTGCAGCAAGTGAGCTCATTGAAAGGATTTATTCTGCTTTTGGCGCTGATACTGCTGCTTGAGTCAAGTTTCGTCTTTTTACCACTTCCCGGAGACAGTCTGGTGCTTTTTGTTGGTGGTTTAGTAGGACTGGGAATCATTGACTTTTACCCTGCTGCCGGCGCGCTATGCTTAGCCGCCTCTCTTGGTTCCATCAACGCCTATCTTCAGGGGCGGGTACTCCCCGAAGATTCTCTGCCCAAAGCCAGACACTTGCTGCAACGATATGGATTCCTGTCGCTGTTCATTTCTCGCTTCATCCCCTTCGTTCGGGTTCTCACACCTATGCTTATGGGTTTGTCCAAACTCAGTTTCTGGCGAACCTTAACCATCAGCATCTCAAGCTCAGTCATTTGGTGCTTGCTGCTGATGCTGGTGGGTAAATGGCTGATGATCCATCCAAGACTGAACGACTATCAGGAAGTGATCTCAAAAGCTATCGTCATTACCAGTTTCGTGCTGATGCTTGCCGCGATAATCGGCTTGCTCTATCGCTACCTGACGTCAAGAAAACGTAACCTGCCGATATAGAGAAGTTAACTCGACTGGCTCAGTCCTGCGGATTAAAGCCAGTCGCCATTACAGAGACCAATGCAATTGTTGCCAACGCTTTCGCTCGCCGAGATCTTGCAATTGTGGACATGGATTCACCAGATAAGCGTGATCGGCAAACTCGCACAATGGACGGTCATTGATAGAATCAGTGTAAAAATGGATCTCAGTGTATAGCGTCGGTTGGTCACTAAGCCACTGTGCCAACCTCGCCACTTTTCCTTCCCGGTAACTTGGCGTCCCTCTTATCTCCGAGGTATAGCCGCCATCCTTTTCTACCAAATCTATCCCCATCGCCGTATCCACGCCAATATGCCTGGCAATCGCGTGAACCAGAAAACTGGCCGAAGCAGAAATGATCACCGTCTCGACTCCGTCATTTTTAAGCGTGTTCAGCAGTGTTCTGGCTTGTGGAAAGAAACGCGGCATGATTTTGGTTTCAATGCATTGGTTTACCCACTGTTCCACCGTTTCAGTAGGGACGCCGTAGAGCGGTGCAATACAAAAGTTCAGGTACTCTTCCATATCCAGATGGCCATCGGCATACAATGCCATCAATCGGGCGTCCTGTTCTAAAAAGCCAGGCTGTGATACCCGCCCTGTTTGCACCAGAAACTCATGCCACAAGACGGCACAATCCGCATCAAACAAGGTTTCGTCCATATCGAACACATAGAGCGGCGTAGACATATAACTCCCAAACTCACAGATAGATCTTGGGGATATTATAGGTTGCAGTTAATGACAGTGGTTGGGCAGATTTGTGACAAAAGAGTGTTAGTAAGCCGGTCAGCCAACGCGTTTCTTATACTGCGACGGAGAAATACCCTGCAATCTGGAAAATGCGTGGGTGAACGTACTCTGGCCAGAAAACCCGGTCAATTCTGCGACCTGCCCTAAGTTCAGGTGCCCCTGTTCAATAAGACGCTTTGCTGCATCCACTCGCTTATTGAGCACATATTGGTGAGGCGTTATACCCAACTGCTCTTTAAACAGCATATGGAACTGACTTTCTCCAAGGAACACGCTGCCCGCTAGCTGCGCAACGGAGATCTTGTGAGTCAGGTGCTGTTCGATATAGCGGTCAATTTGCTCAAGATCGAATCTGGAATCACGCAGAGATGTTTTCAAATCGGAAATATGACGCTGCAGCAGCGCTACGACGGTGTCATTACACGCCCGGCTTAACAACAGATCATCTGGACTATTTTTCATTTCTGCCACTAACATCTGTATCAGTTTTTGAATTTGAGCATCAAGCTGAAAATAGGTGTTAGCCTGAGATAACTCGTTGATACGTTGGAGCAGCACTGGATCATCATTACCCGGTATCGGTAAGTTAAGCACCAAAATGTCAGGTTGATCAATCACTCCACCGAAAGCATGATCAAGGCCAGATGTCACCACACAACCTTGACCGGGACCAACAAGATTACCGATCCCACCGACATCAAATTCAGATTGTCCTTTGAGACCAATGACGACCTGAGTGTAATGATGGTCATGGGAGTCCATATGAGACGGCAAGCGAACTATTTCAGCTGGCCTAATTAAATTAGGCATGAGGGAAGCATGATCAAGGTTGTCATTGTTTCGTTTCACCATGTTTCCGGGCATCTTGTATATGGAGTATCGATCCGCTGAGTATACCGATTTCCACCCAGTTTGGGAAAAACAATCTCGCAACCGCCCGTCATTACTGCCTTTGGAATGGCTGAACAGAATTTGACATCAAATAAGAAAAGGGATCCTTACTTGATCAGGCTTCCGGAACAATGATCATGTGCAGATAAGTTACGGTGATTGTAAAATGTACTATTGTTGGAAAAAAGATAAATAAAAGCTGCGAAAACCGCAGCTTAGATATCTGTCGTCAAATGACAAACCGCTCAAGGCGCCAAACGTTCCGCTTCCCAGTGACCTTGACCGTCCTTACTAAACAAGAATCGATCATGCAGACGGTGTTCACCACCTTGCCAGAATTCAATCGTTTCAGGACGAATGCGATACCCACCCCAGAACGAAGGAACCGGGATTTCGCCTTTGGCAAACTTTTGCTTAAGCTCAAGAAATTTACCTTCCAGCACGCCTCGAGTAGAAATACGACTACTCTGCTTACTGGCAATCGCTGCAAGCTGACTTTCTTTAGGACGTGAGGTGAAATACTTCATGTTTTCCATTGGCGTCAGCTTCTCCGCCACGCCAGTGATGTGCACTTGTCGCTCAAGCGGATGCCAGGGGAAATGCAGGCTGACTTTATTATTGTGCTCTAAGTGCTGAGCCTTACGACTGCCCAGATTGGTGTAAAACACAAAACCATTCTTGTCGACACTTTTTAGCAGCACGATTCGTTGGAAAGGCATGCCATTCTGGTCTACTGTTGCTACCGTCATCGCTGTGGGATCGGTGAGCTTAGCCGCGACAGCCTGTTCCAGCCACAAATTAAACTGAACGATAGGATCGTCATTCAAATCCTTACGACGTAGCCCGCCTTGAGAGTATTCTCGGCGGATATCTTCGATTCCCATAACCACTCCTCAACTTTTTCTTGAATTCTGCGCTCTTATGTCCGAGAAAACAACCCGCATATCTCATCTAATTATCGATTTTTGCATCCTATCTCCTAGTTTGTATTCAATACTCGCTCACATTCTTGCAATCAGACAAAATTTCGATAATTCATTACTTTATATTCACCACACCACTGCTAAACTTCTGAATACTAATCAGAAGTTTTTCGAACAGAGATAATCGCCACCAGAGATTGTTGTGAATTGTGCGGTATCAGTCGCTTCTTTCTTAGTCAACGAGGTTACATTTCATTAATGAAGGTAATAAAATCAGTTTATTAGATAACTCGTTATCATCAGGGTTTCGGATAGAGCATGGATAAGAACGAATACAAAAAGGTCACCGACGCCGAGCTGGACTATATCGACGACAAAACAGCGGCTTTGCTCCTCAACACCCCCACCAGCGCACGCATTATGCTGTGGGTTATGGTGTTGTTTTTTATCTGTGCAGTCGTCTGGGCTTCATGGGCTGAAATCGACAAAGTCACTGTCGGCCAGGGGAAAGTTATCCCTTCATCGCAAGTTCAGGTGATCCAGAACCTCGAGGGAGGTTTAGTGAAAGAAATCACGGTGAAAGAGGGAGATACCGTTCAAAAAGGTCAGCAATTGCTGCTGATTGATGACACGCGTTTCCGCTCAGATTTCCGTGAGCGAGAACAGCAGGTTCTTAACCTTACCGCCAACGTTCTCCAACTGTCTGCGTCACTGACCAGTGTGGTTATCAATGAAGATGTGCAGGGTGACGATTGGCAAAAATCCGTTACGTTAGATTTTAATAAGCTTGCCTTCCCACCTTCCTTTGAAGACGAGCATCCACAACTAGTGGCAAGGCAACGGGCTGAATACCGACAAGATCTCTTCAAGTTGCGCAACGAACTGTCTGTTATCAACCAGCAGGTTCGGCAGAAACAACAGGAGTTGATTGAAATACAGGCCAGAGTTCGAAATTTGCGAAATGGGTACAACTTGGCTCGTGACGAGCTGAACATCACCAAACCTCTGGCTGATGAGGGTGTGGTGCCCAAAATTGAGTTGCTCAAGCTGCAGCGACAAGTCAACGACACCCGACGTGAATTAACTTCTACTGAACTCAAGGTCCCATCTATACAATCATCCATTCAGGAGGCAATGTTGAGCCGCATCGACATTGCGCAGAAGTTTCGTTCAGAGCAACAAGAGAAGCTTAATCAAGCTCAGGATAAGCTTTCTTCAATGACCGAATCCGCAGTAGGTCTTGAAGATCGGGTTAACCGAACCGTCGTTGTATCACCCGTTAACGGCACGGTAAAGACCCTGAACGTCAATACGGTGGGGGGCGTTATTCAACCCGGTATGGACATTGTTGAGATAGTCCCGACGGAAGATACGTTGCTGGTAGAGGCGAAAATTGCGCCAAAGGATATCGCCTTCCTGAGACCCGATCTTCATGCCATCGTGAAGTTCAGTGCGTATGATTTTACCAAGTATGGCGGCATGGACGGCACATTAGAGCATATCAGCGCTGACACTACTCAGGATGAAGAAGGGAACAGCTTCTATATCGTGCGGGTCAGAACCGATAAAACCAACTTTGGCCATGATGAGCAGTTGCCCATCATCCCGGGAATGACCGCTTCCGTTGATATCATTACCGGAAAAAGAACAGTGCTAGATTATCTGCTGAAACCCATATTGAGCGCACAAAACAATGCGTTAAAAGAGTAAAGGTGTCGAGTGGTCAACACAAAGCGGACAGGAAGTCTGCGGACTCAGCTGAAAAAAGTGTTGCTTGCCCTGAGCCTCTCAACTGCAGTACTGCTCACCGGTAATAGCGATGCGTATACTCAGGAAGAGCAGCAGTGGATTGACAGGGTAGTCACTACCTACGGACCAAGGGCTGGCAAACGAGTCCAAACCTGGCGCAGCGTCGTGTCCAATTTACAGGGTAAATCCGAAATAGAGCAACTCACGGGGATTAATCAGTTCTTCAATCAACTGAACTTTGTCGATGATATCCAACTGTGGGGAAAGAAGGACTATTGGGCAACACCACTGGAATTTTTAGGCAGTAATGCCGGCGACTGCGAAGACTTCACCATCGCAAAGTACTTTTCGCTGCTCGAACTTGGTATATCGGATAAAAAGCTACGGCTGGTCTATGTTAAGGCGATAGAACTGAATCAGTTCCACATGGTACTCGCCTACTACGAAACACCACGCGCGCAGCCTCTCATTCTGGACAACTTAATTGGGGAAATAAAACCCGCCTCTCAACGGGACGATTTGCTACCGATATACAGTTTTAATGGCCGCAACCTATGGACCATGAAAACCGCTCAGGGCAAGTTGGCCGGAAAGTCGTCACGACTGAAATTATGGAATGATTTGCGCAGCCGAGAGCGCTCATTAACGTTAAGGAAACCTAAGGTAGATTACGACGAGTAAACAATTATGACACTATACAGACAGCTAGTGGTTGGCATGATAGCGGTATTCATACTGCTTTTGACGTCGGTGTTTATCATCGAATTCAACACAACAAGAAACTTCCTGGAGCAGCAGCAACGTTCTGAAGTAAACAATACGATCAATACCGTAGGTTTGGCGCTTGCCCCGTATTTGAAACAGCAAGACAAAGTTGCGGTCGAGTCGGTGATCAATGCACTTTTTGATGGTAGCACCTACTCAACGGTGCGCTTGGTGTTCCTCGAGTCCGATGAAGAAATCTTGCGAAGCTATCCCATCAAGGCCAGTGATGTTCCTGACTGGTTTACCAACCTTCACCTGTTTACCCCTCTCCACGACTCGCGAGTGGTGACCAGTGGCTGGCTGCAACTGGCTGAAGTCGAAATTATCAGTCATCCCGGGCAAGCCTACGCGCAGCTCTGGCAAGCGTTCGAAAGACTGTCTGCGGCCTTCTTGGGCATTTTCACACTCGGCATACTGGCGATTGCATTTATTCTGAGACGCGCACTGACGCCGCTCCGCGCCATCGTCAGAAAAATGGATCAAGTGGCCAATAAACAGTTTGGTGAACCCTTACACCGCCCGAACACCAAAGATTTGATTGCCGTCGTCGACGGCATCAACAGCATGTCAGCTCACGTTGAGGAGTCCTTCAAACAGCAAGCAAAAGAAGCTCAGAAACTGCGTGAGCGAGCGTACATGGATCCGGTGTCACACTTAGGTAACCGAGCCTTCTTTATGGGACAACTCAACCAGTGGCTGTCTGAGTCCTCACTGGGTGGTGTCGCCATATTGCAAGCAGAGTTCATTAAACAGACCTACAAATCGGAAGGATATGAAGCCGGGGATGGGATGGTCAGAGAACTGTCCGACCTATTGTCTATGACCATTAATATCCCCAATACGGTGATTGCCCGAATTTCAACCGACGAGTTTGGCTTTGTCTTCCCGAGTATTGACGAAACGGAACTCAAGTTTGCCGCCAATAGCATCATGACCTGTGTTCAGGATCTGAACGCAGATCCAACCGGACTGAGCAAAGCCAAAGCATCGCTGGGGGTCGTGTTCAATGAAGAACGTAAGAACTCCACCCAGATGCTGTCGATCCTGGATAACGCGTTGACCAAAGCCAAAGCCGATCCAGAGCTGGAATACGGCTATATATCGAGTGAACAAACTGGCGTTATCATGGGTAAACAGCAGTGGCGTGCACTGGTTGAAGAGGCAGTCAGCAATGATCAGGTTGTCTATCGTTTTCAGGCTGCAAACAGCAATTGGGGTGAAACCTATCACAAAGAAGTGTTCTCAGCCATCGAGATGGGTGACGTTCGATATACCGCGAACCAATACCTGCTGGCCCTTGAACAACTGAATGCCAGTCACATCTTTGATGAGCACGTCATTATGTCGGTAATCAATAAACTGGAACGAGAAGCTATGTCCGATCCTATTGCCGTCAATATTGCGCCAACCAGTATTGGACAGCCAAGCTTCATTCGCTGGATAAGTCAGGTACTGGCGAAACATCGCAGCATCAGTGACAAACTTCATTTTGAAATCCCGGAGAGCTGTTTCATCAATAATCCTCACCACACTGCCTTGTTCTGTAATGCTATTCGTAATGAAGGGGCAAAGTTTGGCGTCGATAACTATGGCCGTAATTTCCAGTCTCTAGAGTACCTTAGTGAGTTCAGGCCTGACTACGTGAAACTGGATTATCTTTATACCCACCAGCTTGATGACGAAAAACAGAAATTTACGCTCACGTCGATTTCGAGAACGGCGCACAATCTGGGAATTAAAACTATTGCCTCACGAGTGGAAACACAAACTCAGCTCGACTTTTTGTCCGAGCACTTTGTGGATGTATTCCAGGGCTTTATCGTGGACAAATAATAGGTGCAGAATCCATGAAGGATCCGTTACTAAATTCGCTTATCTATATCAGCCGTTATTATGGCCTTGCCAATTCACCAGATGCTTTAGTGAACGGTTTGCCGCTTTCTGAAGGTAAGCTGACACCTTTCCTTGTACCGCGCTCGGCTGAGCGTGCGGGGCTGGTGGCCAAAGAAAATCGCGCTGACATTGAGAAGATCCCCAACATCGTTTTTCCTGTCATTTTATTGCTAAAAGGTGGCGATGCTTGTGTTCTGAACAGTATAGATAGCGATAATAATGAAGCGGAAGTCATCACGCTAGAATCGGGCATGGTTCCCATTTCCGTTCCTTTAGATGATATCCGCGCGCAATTTATCGGTCGCTACTTTTTGGTGAAAAAACAGTTCCGTTATGATGAACGGTCCCCAGAAGTACTTAAAACCCGCGATGGCCATTGGTTTTGGGGAACTATCTGGGAATCAAAGCGCATTTATCGTGATGTACTTATTGCCTCATTGCTGATCAATATCTTTGCCATTGCCGCTCCACTGTTTACCCGCCTGGTCTACGATAAAGTGGTGCCTAACCTAGCGTTTGAAACTCTGTGGGTGCTGGCGACGGGTATCTTTGTGGTGTTTGGCTTCGATCTGATTCTGAAGTTGATGCGTAGCTACTTCATTGATGTTGCAGGCAAAAAATCCGATATTCTGATCTCGTCTAAACTGTTTAGCAAAGTGATGGGGATACGCATGGAATCCCGCCCCCCATCAGTCGGTGCCTTTGCCCGCCACCTACAAGAGTTTGAGTCGATTCGTGAGTTCTTCACCTCAGCCACTATCGGCTCGCTCATCGATCTGCCATTTGCAATCTTGTTCTTGGTCATCATTTGGTTGATGGCCGGAAACCTGGTCATTATCCCGATTGTCGGCGTGATCATCCTACTGGTGTATTCATTGTTGATTCAGGGGCCCTTGCGTAAAACGATTGAAGAGGGCTCCAGGCTGGCTTCCCAGAAATACGCCAACCTGATCGAAAGTCTGGCGGGTCTGGAGACCGTGAAGATTTTTGGTGCGCAAAGCCAGTATCAATATCGCTGGGAAGAAGCGGTTGCGCACATGGCGAACTGGAATATCAAGAGTAAACGTATCACCGACGGTATTCAAAATACCGCTGGTTTTGTCCAGCAGTCTTCCAATATCGGGATGATTATTCTCGGTGTCTACCTGATTGCCGAAGGGGAACTGACGATGGGTGGCTTGATTGCCGCCACCATGCTAAGTAGCCGAGCGATTGGCCCATTGGTGCAGCTCTCGTTACTGTCTACGCGCTATAATCAGGCGAAGTCCTCCATGACAATTATCGAGCAAGTCATGGCTATGCCTGATGAGCAAGAAGAAGGGAAGCGCTATATTCATCGTCCTATTATCCATGGAAAGATCGAACTGGACCGCGTCACCTTCCACTATCCCGATTCACCGATGGCATCAATTCGCGATTTGAGTCTGACCATCAATCCTGGTGAGAAAGTGGCGATCATTGGACGTATCGGTTCAGGTAAAACCACTCTGGAACGCCTGATTATGGGCCTTTATCAGCCAACAGAAGGGCATGTAAGGATAGACGAGACCGACATTGCCCAGTTGCACCATGTGGATGTCAGACGCAACATAGGCTGCGTACCGCAGGACTGTGCGCTGTTCTATGGCTCCATCCGAGACAATATCACCTTAGGTCGCCCACTAGTAGACGATAGAGACGTAATGGATGCGGCGAACCGCGCCGGTGTCACCGTATTTACTCAGCAAGATCCGGCTGGTCTGGAACGTCAGGTTGGAGAAGGTGGTTTACTGTTATCTGGTGGCCAGAGACAAGCCGTGGCCATTGCCCGTGCCTTTGTAGCCCGCCCACCTATCCTGATTATGGACGAGCCTACCAGTTCGATGGATAACCGCTCGGAAATGCACGTCAAAACACAGCTCAAGCAACTGAAGGACTCGGAAACATTAATTCTGATCACCCACAAAACATCCATGCTCGAGGTGGTCGATCGCGTGATTGTGATGGAAAAAGGATCCATCGTCGCAGATGGTCCAAAGAACAAGGTATTAAATGACCTGAGAGAAGGGAAAGTCAGAGCCGCGAGTTGATACGTTGCATGCTTTTATCTGCAATTCAATTAAAAATAAAAGCCACGGTGACCACCGTGGCTTTTGTTTTTAGTAACCAACCAGAGCACAACGTCTAGGTATCGTGAATCACAATAATACTGTTAAGCACATCATTGGTGACACCTGTCACTCCTTCAAGCTCAATAGTGACCGTCCTACCCTCTCCTTTATCAACGTTTATATAGGTATTGCCATCCTGCTCACTGACATCGATGATGTTGCTGTCGAGTAGGTTTTCAAGGGTATCTGTTTCATCAAACAAATCAGAAAAATCAATCACGTCTGAGTTGCCAGCTTGTTGTGAGAAATCAGTAATGACATCAAATCCACCATCCAAATCGGCTTCAACCCATTTGAAACTGTCATTGCCCAATCCACCAGTCATGACATCATCACCCAGACCACCAATAAGCAGATCGTCACCATCAGTACCATGGATAACCGTCACGCCATTTCCGCCTTGCACGGCAAAATCAACGTCATCTTCTATGTCCAGATTCCCATTGGTCAGGATATTGACATCAACGGTCGCGGTTTCTTCACTTGGGTTGCCATCGGAGTCTACCGCACTGTATACAAACTGGTCATTTACCTGCGCTTCATGAATATCGATACTTTGCAGAACAAATCCGGCATTTTGATCCGTCTCGTCCACAGCGATGATTCTGATCTCGTCAAACGGTTCGGTTGAGTTAACCAGAATTTCAGCTTGTTTCTCACTAGGAACAAATTTGCTGCCATCCATGATCACAGGATCTTCATCAACAAGCACCCCATCACGATACAAGTAAATAAGAATGAGAGAGTCACCATTATTAAATGACCCCGTCATTGCACCGGTACCAACGGTCAAACTCGTGACCAAGCCGCCATTAAATTTGACCGACATGTACTCTTTCTCTGCCGATTCGGTTTCTTTGCCCTGACCACTTTCATCAAATCGCTTGGTGAAATACCCTCTCTGTTTGAGTACCCCTGAACCATCAAAACCGATCTCCTCAACAGTCAAGTTGTCATGAGGAGCGGAACCGCTATAGGTCCCCCCCGTTAACTCTATACCCTGCTCTAGGAGCTCATTCAAGTCGCCCGTGAAACCGTCCACCGTCGCATCAAACGCAACGTCCAGCTCGTAGTAGATATCATAGGTATCTTCAATCATATCCCCTTCATCAAGGTCAAACCTTTGCCCTGAACCACTAATAAAATAAAGCTGTCCATAGGCAGGTTCGTTCTCGATTTTGATGAAAGTATTCTTATCGGCAGACTGATCATCCTCAAGATCTGTAATGAAGTCTGAAAAATCAATCGGTATGGTGTCTTCACTGGCGAAATATTCGAAGCTGGTGACTTCTGGTGGGGTGTCACCAAAATCAATGATCGTCGTTTCCTGCGTTGCCTCGCTCAAATCGAGAGCCTCAAATATTGGCGCGCCTGCAGACGTAGTGACACCGCTGACACTGACTGAGAAGTTTTCATCCCCTTCCCATAGAAGGTCATCGACAGTGTCTATGGTAAATGTCGCCGTAACACCATCAGGTCCTACAATAGCCTGAGTGGTTTCAACGATATCTTCGTTGGAGGCTGTGGTATAGGTGTAACTTAAAGTGATCACGCTATTCTCAGGAACCGGCTCACTCAAACTCACCGTGTATATACCCGTTTGTTGTCCTTCAGTCACGTAATCTGGCCCTTGTAGGGTGACTTTAACCGTATCTTCTGGCCCCGGAATATCTTCATCGATGATGGTGGTCTGCTGGCTCGCTCCGTCTAAGTTCAGCGCTTCGAAAATCGCGTTACCATCCCCGTCTTCAACGCCCGACACGCTCACGGTAAAGCTTTCGCTGCCTTCCGCCAGATTGTCATCCAGAGTATCGATAGTGAACGTCGCGGTAGTGCCGTCGCCGCCCACAATAGCGGAGAGGGTCTTGGTGTAATCCTCTCCTGCGGTCGCGGTGCCATCGGTGTAACTGAGCGTGACCACCGAGCCGACAGGCGCTGCGCTGCTGAGTGTAACGGTATACGTGGTGCTGGTGTCACCCTCAACGATGTTCTCAGGACCGTCAAGGGTCACGGTCACGGTATCTTCAGGGCCTGGGTCGCCTTCATCGGTGATGTTGGTCAGCTGGCTCGCTCCGTCTAAGTTCAGCGCTTCGAAAATCGCGTTGCCTTCCCCGTCTTCAACGCCCGACACGCTCACGGTAAAGCTTTCGCTGCCTTCTACGAGGTTGTCATCCAGGGTGTCGATAGTGAACGTCGCTGTAGTGCCGTCGCCACCCACGATAGCGGTGAGGGTCTTGGTGTAGTCTTCACCTGCGGTCGCGGTGCCATCGGTGTAACTGAGCGTGACCACCGAACCAATCGGTGCCGCGCTACTGAGTTTAACGGTATACGTCGAACTGGTGTCACCCTCAACAATGCTCTCCGGCCCTTCAAGGGTCACGGTCACGGTGTCTTCAGGCCCCGGAATATCTTCATCGGTGATGTGGGTCAGCTGGCTCGCGCCGTCTAAGTTCAGCGCTTCGAAAACCGCGTTGCCTTCCCCGTCTTCAACACCCGATACACTTACGGTGAAGTTTTCGCTGCCTTCCGCCAGATCGTCATCCAGAGTATCGATAGTGAACGTCGCGGTAGTGCCATCGCCACCCACAATAGCGGTGAGGGTCTTGGTGTAGTCTTCTCCCGCTGTCGCGGTACCATCGGTGTAACTGAGCGTGACCACCGAACCAATCGGTGCCGCGCTGCTGAGTGTAACGGTATACGTGGTGCTGGTGTCACCCTCAACAATGCTCTCCGGCCCTTCAAGGGTCACGGTCACGGTGTCTTCAGGGCCTGGGTCGCCTTCATCGGTGATGTGGGTCAACTGGCTCGCTCCGTCTAAGTTCAGCGCTTCGAAAATCGCGTTGCCTTCCCCGTCTTCAACGCCCGACACGTTCACGGTAAAGCTTTCGCTGCCTTCTACGAGGT
>NZ_FNVG01000023.1 GCF_900107935.1 Vibrio hangzhouensis
TCATCGGTGCAGGTTAAGCCTGATAGCCAATAAAGGACGGGCACTGGATTGTCGGCACTTGCCTCTGGTGGCAAGTAAATCGCAAAGCGCATCGAGCAGTTGAGTACATTAGAGCTATGTTGGTATTGCTTGTGCCAGCCACCAAATACTTTGGCTTGGCTTACATTTTCGATTGTCATTTTATATACCTAGAATACACTTTCAGGACCAAGGACCAAGGACCAAGGACCAAGGACCAAGGACCAAGGACCAAGGACCAAGGACCAAGGACCAAGGACCAAGGACCAAGGACCAAGGACCCAGAAACTATCAATAATGAATAACCGAGCGAATGCTTTCACCCTTATGCATCAGTTCAAACGCTTCGTTGATCTCTTCCAGCGGCATGGTGTGCGTGATGAATTCTTGCAAACCAAACTCGCCTGCCATATAGCGTTCAACGATCTCTGGTAGCTCACTGCGACCTTTTACGCCACCAAACGCACTACCACGCCATACACGGCCAGTAACAAGCTGGAATGGACGGGTAGAGATCTCTTGACCGGCACCTGCGACACCAATGATCACCGACTCACCCCAGCCCTTGTGGCAGCACTCAAGTGCCTGACGCATTACGTTGACGTTACCGATACATTCAAATGAGTAGTCGACACCACCGTCGGTCATCTCGATGATCACCTCTTGAATTGGCTTATCGAACTTTTGCGGGTTGATCACATCGGTCGCCCCCAGCTGTTGCGCCAGTTCAAATTTACTTTCGTTGATATCGATACCGATAATGCGGCTGGCACCTGCCATGCGGGCACCGATGATGGCGGAAAGACCAATGCCGCCAAGACCAAAGATGGCAACCGTATCGCCTTTCTCTACCTTCGCCGTGTTCAGTACCGCACCCATGCCAGTTGTGACCCCACAACCAAGTAAGCATACTTCTTCTAAAGGTGCTTCTTTGTTTACTTTAGCCAGAGAAATTTCTGGTAGTACGGTGTACTCAGAAAAGGTTGAACAACCCATGTAGTGATAAATTGGCTGACCGTCTTTATAGAAACGGGTAGTACCATCGGGCATCAGGCCTTTACCTTGAGTCTCACGAACCGCTTGGCAAAGGTTGGTTTTACCTGATTTACAGAACTTACATTCGCCACATTCAGCGGTGTAAAGGGGAATCACGTGATCACCCACTTCTACACTGGTAACACCTTCGCCAACCATCTCGACGATACCACCGCCTTCGTGGCCTAAAATACTAGGGAAAATGCCCTCAGGATCGTCTCCGGACAGTGTGAAGGCATCGGTGTGACAGACTCCGGTTGCCACGATTCGAACCAGAACTTCGCCTGCTTTTGGAAGCATGACATCAACTTCTTCCATTTTCAGCGGTTGATTTGGACCCCAGGCGACGGCTGCACGTGATTTGATAAATTGTTCAGTCATGGTTATTCCTTTCAAAGCAAGGTAACAAAATAAGCTAACGGCTAACTTGAGTAAGACTAGTTCACTTCACACCGTTTGCATCAGATGGAGTCAGTATATTTATTTCTCAAATAATGATAATTGGCGTAATTTGAAATACACTATTACTTATTTGTAATAATGTGGGAAGTCATGGCGAACTGGGAAGGGATCAATGAGTTTGTTGCGGTGGCAGAAACTCAGAGTTTTACTGCTGCAGCTGAAAAATTGTCTACGTCTGTGGCGAATATCAGCCGAAGAGTAAATGCACTGGAGGAAAAGCTTGGCGTTAAGTTGTTCGTGCGAACCACTCGTAAAGTGTCGGTGACAGAGGTGGGGGCCACTTACTATCAGCATTGTAAACCTTTGGTTGATGGTCTGGCGCTAGCCGAACTGGCGATAACACAGTTACAGTCGACACCAAAAGGCAAAATAAAAATGACTGCGCCGGTGACATTTGGTGAGCAGGTGTTGGCACCGTTAATGCACCAGTTTCTTCTGGAGCATCCCCAGATTGAACTGGATCTTATTTTGTCCAATCAAAAGATGAATCTGGTGGAAGAAAACTTCGATCTTGCGGTTCGTTTAGGGCGCTTGGAAGACTCCACTATGATGGCGCGTAAACTGCTGGATCGGCATGTCTTTGTCTGTGCAAGCCCGCAATATATTGAAAAGCATGGAGAACCTTACACTCTGTCAGAACTGAAACGTCATAATTGTTTGCGTGGTTCGACAAAGTACTGGCGTTTTGATGAGAAAGGCGCTGAGCGTCTGATTCATGTGGAAGGGCGTATGCAATGCAACAGTGGTTACGCGCTGGTGGATGCAGCGTTAAAAGGGTTAGGCATTGTGCAGCTTCCCGATTATTATGTGCAGCCTTATTTGGAAGCCGGCGATTTAGTCGAAGTGCTGAAACCCTATCGAGGTGACCGCGAAGGGATTTGGGCTTTGTATCCGCAAAATCGCATGCTTACGTCCAAAGTACGGACATTAATTGACTATTTATCAGAAGCACTGAGTCGAGATAATCATGACTGAAACCACATTGTCCCCACAGTTTAGCGATCAGGATTACCAATACATGCAACGCGCAATGGAGCTTGCTGCGCTCGCGGAGCAAGAAGGGGAAGTGCCAGTTGGAGCGGTGTTGGTTAAAGATGGCCAGGTAATTGCTGAAGGCTGGAATCAGTCCATAGGACATCATGATGCATCAGCACACGCAGAAATGCAGGTGATCCGTAAAGCGGGGCAAATACTTGAAAATTATCGGTTGCTGGATACCACGCTGTACGTCACCTTAGAGCCTTGCCCTATGTGCGCCGGTGCATTGCTGCATAGCCGGGTTAAACGCATAGTGTTTGGTGCTCCGGATCTCAAAGCTGGCGCAGCAGGAACGGTGCTCAACTTATTTGAGAGCCAGGCGTCTTACCATTATGCCGATGTGGAGTCAGGGTTAATGGAGCAAGAATGCCGACATCAATTGCAGTCGTTCTTTAAGCGTCGTCGTAAAGAGATTAAGGCGGCTAAACAGGCCCGGCGTGAAGCCGATGAGAAACATGAGGATTTTTAGCAAACATCTGCTAAGCAGATGCTTGCTGTCTTTGGTTTATGATGTTTCTGGCTTAAGAGTCCAGTAACTGCATAAACGCGCGGTGACGCCAGATAACTTTTTTCTTATTATTGGCGACTTTTCGTTTGCGGCGGTTTGCTGCCACCGTCTTATTAAGGCGTTTAGATTGCTGTCTTCTCCTTGCAAGCATAAAACTACCTCCTATCACTAAAGATAAACCTCTCCGATCTGTATCTATTCACAATATTTGTGTCATAGACTTCCTTATCAATGGACTGAATGTCGGAGTACGAAACGCAATTGCTCTCATCCACTCAAAGAGAGCGATCTCAGCGAGAAAGCTTCGTATCGGGATGAATTGTCATTTGCGCAGAGTTTACAGTAGATACGGACGTACCCACCTGAAGAGATTATCTCGCTGACCCTCGGGTCAACCAACGATCTATCTCAAACTTTAATGTAAGGGCTTGAGACAAAGAATTCAAGTGTGCGAAGTGAGAACAAAATCGCACACTTGAAAAGTTGTGATATTTAACGGCCGGTATTACCACCAACCGCAGGAGGTGCTGAGGGTGCCGCGCTACTGACGCTGCTAGTGGTCGATGATTCCGCACCTGACACAGGGGGGAGTGCTGGTATAACGGTCAGGTCTTCGGTATTGATCTCTTGCTCGGCCTGCGCTGCAATTTGCTTATCAACATGGCCAATGATGCTCTGGTAATAGCGTCGGATGTTTTCAACGTAATTGCGAGCTTCGTCACCGCGCGCATAACCGTAGCGAGTCTGACGGTAGTACTTCTTCTGACGCAGCAAAGGTAATCGATCTTTTACATCCGCCCAGGCATCGGGGTCACCGCCTTGCTGCTTCGTCAGGCGACGAGCATCCATCATGTGACCGAAGCCTACGTTGTAAGAGGCGAGCGCAAACCAGATTTTTTCGTGCTCCGAGATTGAGTCGGGCACTCGGTCGACGATGCGACGTAAGTATTCAACCCCTCCCCGAACGGATTGCTCAGGGTCTAGTCGATTGGTGACTCCAACACTTTTTGCAGTAGGCAGTGTCAGCATCATCATACCCCTTACCCCAGTTGGCGATTTGGCCAGAGGTTTCCAGTGGGATTCCTGGTACGCGAGTGCCGCGATAAGGCGCCAGTCAAATTCGTTCGAGTATTGTTTGAACAGAGGAGACCATTTTGGCAGGGTATCGTCGAGAGCCCGGATGAATGCACGGGTGTCCACATAATCAAAGACACCAATGTGCCCGATGTATTTCTCTTCGAGATTAGCCAGTTCTCCCGTCTGCTTCAGACGTCCAAAGAACTCAATCATCAGGGCATACAGGCTTTCGTCTTCAGACTTACGCATATACCAGGAGATAGGCTGGTCTTCTGTCATTTCGAATGCCAGAGCGAGATCGGGGTAGATGCGCTGAGAGAGCGAAAGTTCTACCGAATCCGCCATGGTGAAATTGAGTAGTCCTTCAGATACTTGTTTTAGCAGATCGTTGACATCCGCATTATCGTCGACGTAGTAGCGAAAATCTGGGTTCTGCTGTGCAACGTGAGTCAGGGTCTTTTCAAAGTGAGAGTCTTTGACAACTGCAAATATCTCTTCGCCTTCGGCTTTATCAAGCAACTGCTCCTGATTGTTCAGCAATTGCTCCAGATTACGGGGGCGCCATTGGCCTTTTTTGTACACCACCTGCTGACTGACGTAGTAGTAGGCCGGGCCAGCCCTGAAGCTACGAATGCGTTCCGGTGACTGACTCAGGCCTGCCGCGATTATGTCGATTTCACCCTTTTGCAATGCCGGGAATAAACTGGCTTGTCGAAAAGCTGGCTTCATCTCCAGTTTTACACCGAGTTCATCAGCAAACTGTCTGGCCAGCTCGTAATCAAGCCCAGTTGGGCCGTCGGGACCAATGTAGTAGGAGAGTTGGTTATTCAGCGTGCCCACTCTGAGAACGCCTCGCTCTTTGATGTTTTCAAGTTCGCTTTTCGGATCGGAATCGATTTGGCATCCGGCCATACCGATAGAAAGTAAGCAAACTGACAGCAACTTAAGCCAGCGCGTATTGAGCCAACAAACGACAGAAAGATTTTGCATTAATTCATATATCTCACAATGTTAGTGCTGCCTTTATACCAAAGCTGGGCTACTTGGCAAAGCAAGATGGCACAAACTACCGAGAGTGGTCACTTTATCACCACCGAAGGGGGAATTTAGGCAAATAGAAAAAAAATGACGAAAACGTTTGCGTTAGCGGTTACGTCACAAAAAAAAATCCTCTATAATACCGCCGCATCAAGGCAGGATAAATTGTTATAAGTTCAGTGTATTAATATAACTGTTTGAATTTATACTAATTTCACCTCAATCAACTGCATAAGAGACCTAAGCACATGAGAATTTTGCGTGGTTCCCCAGCTCTTTCTGAGTTTCGTGTTAACAAGCTACTAGAGCTTTGTCGTGAACTAAACCTACCAGTTACCGGTATTTACGCTGAGTTTGCCCACTTTGCCGACCTAACGGCAGACCTGGATGCGTCTGAAGTTGAAAAATTAGAGAAGTTGCTGACTTACGGTCCAACTATCGAAGAGCACGAGCCAACTGGCACGCTGCTTCTAGTGACACCTCGCCCTGGCACTATCTCGCCTTGGTCTTCTAAATCTACAGATATCGCCAATAACTGTGGTCTGGACAAAGTGACTCGTTTAGAACGTGGCACTGCATATTACGTAGAAACATCAAATGAGCTGACTGAGCTTCAGCTTGTAGAGCTTAAAGCGGTGATCCACGACCGTATGATGGAAGTGGTATTCTCTGACTTCGAATCAGCGGCAGCACTGTTCCAGGTAGCAGAGCCGGCGCCAGTTGCCGACGTAGATCTACTCAATGGTGGTCGTAAAGCTCTAGAAGAAGCGAACGTAACACTAGGTCTTGCACTTGCAGAAGATGAAATTGACTACCTAGTTGAAAGCTTTGTGACTAAGCTGGAGCGCAACCCAACAGACATCGAATTGATGATGTTTGCACAGGCGAACTCTGAGCACTGCCGCCACAAGATTTTCAACGCAGACTGGACAATCGACGGCGTTAAGCAAGACAAGTCGCTGTTCAAGATGATCAAAAACACATTTGAAACGACACCAGACCACGTTCTGTCTGCATACAAAGATAACGCAGCGGTAATGGAAGGCTCTGAAGTAGGTCGTTTCTTCCCAGATCCAAAAACACGTCAATACGGCTACAACCACGAGAAAGCGCACATCCTAATGAAGGTGGAAACACACAACCACCCAACGGCGATTTCTCCATGGCCAGGTGCGTCGACAGGCAGCGGCGGTGAAATCCGTGACGAAGGCGCAACAGGTATCGGCGGTAAGCCAAAAGCAGGTCTTGTAGGCTTTACGACTTCTAACCTTCGCATTCCTGGCTTCGAGCAGCCTTGGGAAACAGACTTTGGTAAGCCTGGTCGTATCGTTAACGCACTGGATATCATGCTAGAAGGTCCACTAGGTGGCGCAGCGTTCAATAACGAATTTGGTCGTCCAAACCTACTTGGTTACTTCCGTACCTACGAAGAGAAGGTAACGTCTCACGCTGGTGAAGAAGTTCGTGGTTACCATAAGCCAATCATGATTGCTGGTGGTATGGGTAACATCCGTGACGAGCACGTTCAGAAGAAAGAGATCCCTGTAGGTGCAAGCCTAATCGTACTTGGTGGTCCTGCAATGAACATCGGTCTTGGTGGCGGTGCAGCTTCTTCTATGGCATCTGGTCAGTCTGCTGAAGACCTAGACTTTGCATCAGTACAGCGTGAAAACCCAGAGATGGAGCGTCGCTGTCAAGAGGTGATCGACCGCTGCTGGCAGCTAGGTGAAGACAACCCAATCGCCTTTATCCATGATGTGGGCGCGGGCGGTATCTCAAACGCACTTCCTGAGCTAGTTGATGATGGTGAGCGCGGTGGTATCTTCCAGCTACGTGACGTACCAAATGATGAACCTGGCATGAGCCCACTTGAGATCTGGTGTAACGAATCTCAAGAACGCTATGTAATGGCGGTAGCGCCAGAGAACATGGAAGCATTCGATGCTATCTGTAAGCGTGAGCGCGCACCTTACGCAGTAGTGGGTGTCGCAACAGAAGAGCGTGAACTGAAACTTGAAGATTCACACTTCGACAACACGCCAATCGATATGCCTATGGATATCCTTCTAGGCAAAACGCCGAAGATGCACCGTGATGCGAAAACACTGAAAGTAGACAGCCCAGCGATCGTTCGCGAAGGTATTGAAATGAACGATGCGGTTGACCGCGTTCTTCGCCTACCAACTGTGGCTGAAAAAACATTCCTAATCACCATCGGTGACCGCACAGTAACGGGCCTTGTTGCTCGCGACCAGATGGTTGGTCCTTGGCAGGTACCGGTGGCAAACTGCGCCGTAACGGCAGCGAGCTATGACACTTACCACGGTGAAGCGATGTCTATGGGTGAGCGCACACCAGTGGCTCTACTAGACTTCGGCGCTTCTGCTCGTCTAGCCGTAGGTGAGTCTCTGACTAACATTGCAGCGACAGACATCGGCGACATTAAGCGCATCAAGCTATCGGCTAACTGGATGTCTCCAGCGGGTCACCCAGGTGAAGACGCGGGTCTTTACGAAGCGGTGAAAGCGGTTGGTGAAGAGCTATGTCCGGCACTGGGTCTGACTATCCCGGTAGGTAAAGACTCAATGTCGATGAAGACTAAGTGGAACGAGAATGGTGAAGACAAAGAAGTGACGTCTCCACTTTCACTGGTTATCACTGCGTTTGGCCGTGTAGAAGATGTTCGTAAGACGGTAACGCCGCAGCTTCGCACAGACAAAGGTGATTCATCACTCGTTCTTGTTGACCTGGGTAACGGTAAGAACCGTCTGGGCGCAACGGCATTGGCACAGGTTTACAAGCAGCTTGGTGATAAGCCAGCAGACGTCGACAATGCAGAGCAGCTAAAAGGCTTCTTCGATGCGATGCAGTCTCTTGTTCGTGATGACAAGCTTGTGGCTTACCACGACAAAGGTGATGGTGGTCTATTTGTAACGCTTGCTGAGATGGCATTTGCCGGTCACTGTGGTGTGAAAGCAGACATTGTTGACCTTGGTGAGGACGCACTAGCGACACTATTTAACGAAGAGCTAGGTGCGGTTGTTCAGGTTAAGAATGACGACCTAGAAGCAGTGAAAGCAGTGCTAGCCGCTAACGGCCTAGAAGCATGTTCTCACGTGATCGGCAGCGTTGAAGCGTCTGATAACTTCGTTATCACTTCAGGTGATGCTGTGGTAATCGAGCGCTCTCGCACTGAACTACGTACTATCTGGGCTGAAACAACACACAAGATGCAGTCTCTGCGTGACAACTCAGCATGTGCAGACCAAGAACACGAAGCGAAGAAAGACAACTCTGACCCAGGTCTGAACGTGAAACTGAGCTTTGACGTCAGCGAAGACGTTGCAGCACCATACATCGCAACCGGCGCTAAGCCTAAGATGGCGATTCTTCGTGAGCAGGGTGTGAACTCTCACGTCGAAATGGCAGCAGCGTTTGACCGTGCTGGCTTTGAAGCAACAGACATTCACATGAGCGACATCCTAACGGGTCAAGCTGTGCTAGAAGAGTACCAAGGTCTTGTGGCTTGTGGCGGCTTCTCTTACGGTGACGTTCTGGGTGCGGGTGAAGGTTGGGCGAAGTCTATTCTGTTCAACGAGCAAGCACGTGACCAGTTCCAGAGCTTCTTCCACCGTGAAGACACCTTCTCGCTGGGTGTATGTAACGGCTGTCAGATGCTATCGAACCTGAAAGAGCTGATCCCTGGTGCAGACCTATGGCCACGCTTCGTTCGTAACGAATCTGAGCGCTTTGAAGCTCGCTTCAGCCTGGTCGAAGTTCAGAAGTCAGACTCTATCTTCTTCGAAGGCATGGAAGGTTCACGTATGCCAATCGCGGTATCTCACGGTGAAGGTCGCGTAGAAGTTCGCGACACTGACCACCTAAACGCAATTGAAGCATCTGGTACGGTAGCGGTACGTTACGTTGATAACAACGGTAACCCAACGCAGCAGTATCCAAATAACCCGAACGGTTCACCGAACGCCATCACAGGTCTAACGACTCGAGACGGTCGTGTGACGATCATGATGCCGCACCCAGAGCGTGTATTCCGTACGGTTGCTAATTCTTGGGCACCTGAGTCTTGGGGTGAAGACAGTGCCTGGATGCGTATGTTCCGCAACGCTCGCGTGAACGTAGGTAAGTAATCTAAGTCAGGTTATTACCTTAAGCGTTATCGCTAAGTGATTAATGAAGTCCTCAGTGGAAACACTGGGGGCTTTTTTTCTATATATTCCAGCAAAATTGTTTAACTTACACCGTGAGGCTACTTTGGGGAGAAAAACTCAGAGCGTCAGCGCTCGATTTGTGTTCTAATACCGCGCTGGCTTAGGGATGGCCAGCATTGCATTGCTGGAATATCCCTTAACAAAGTCTTTAGGAAATGCATAAATGTCTGAAAATAAAAAGTTTACTATCCGTATCACGGAAAAACGTAATGGTTGGGCGGCAGAAATTATTCGTCAGGTGACTGCTCGTAGAACAGCAGTATCAAAGCGTGAGATGGGTTTTGAAAGCGAAGAATTAGCGCAGGCTTGGGCTGAAAAAGAACTGGCGGGTTTTATTGAAAACCAAGCAAAGCGTAATGAGCGCAAAGCCGAAACAAGAAAGGCTAAGGTGACAAAAGAGGATTGATCCTCGATGCCTTTTTGAATTGAAAAGGTATCTTGAAAATATAAAAAAGCCGCGGAGTCTTTCTGCGGCTTTTTCATTTCGGGTAATAAGCACTTAGCTTGGGGACAGTATGAGCTCTAACGGTGCGGCGCCTTTGTCCGTAGCTTCAAAATCGGTAATATTGACAGACCGCTCTCCAATGACGCCGAAGACTTGAGGGCTAGTTTTATTGTAGAGTCCATAGCATCTAACGCCTGCAGCATCAGCTAAGTGCAGAGGGCCAGTATCGCAGCTAATAAAGCCATCGACATTTTTTAGGTAACTTGCCAGAATTCGCATGTTTCGATTCGAGTAGGTCAGGGTGTCCGGATTCAGTGGCGAAGTGATATCAGGGCTCAGAATTTCTAACCAGGTCACGGGTGAATCGGAGCTGAGCTCGAAGCGGTCCAAAATAGATTGCCACGCCTCGTTAGATAATTGTTTTGACCCTCTTGCCCCCCGAAAGTATGCGATTACTTTGTTGGTTCCATTGTAGGTTGCTTTGAATGCTGTTTTTCCTGCGGCCAGTTCTTTGTCATCCAGCTCAATATGATGTGAGATAGGATTCGTCAGGTCATTTCCTAGACAGGAGAGTAGATACAAACAGTTTAACGCGGCGTGCTGGCGGTTATCATTTTTTGTGAAAGTTTGACTATAGGCGATCTGACGATGAGGGTTCGCAGGGCCAACTTTGTTTTTGGCCGATAAGCTGGCAACCATCAAAGAGTCTTCTGCAGAACTGTACGGTGTAACGATTAGGTCAAACACGGTTTTTTTAAGTGTTCTGATGGTATTCCAACAGCGAACTGCACTCGTAAAAGAAAACTGTGAATAAACGATGTCGTTGATGCCCATATTGGCAAATACATCGCCTTGCCATGGTTGACTCAGCATTAGCGTAATGTGTGCGTTTGGATAACTCTCTCTGACCTGACGAACAAACGGTATTAGAAAATACATATTACCAATGCGTTTGTTGTTACGAATGATGAGTATGGATTTCACATCGTCTTTGGGGAGCAACTGGGGATTGTTGTGAGTCGTGTTGTTTGGAATCTTGTACAAAAGAGGTTCTAAGTTTTGCATACCTCTTCTGCGCCACTTATCAAACTGTCTTAAGCGGTTTCTAATAGCTTTCATTCCCTAAATGCCCTGTTTATATTTCTAAATGTTTTTTTACAAAAGTGAATAGTACGAAAATGTCAGGCGAGATGTCTATTGTTGTGTTTGTTATTAGTAGCGCATCACATAAAATACACTCAAACAGTGTGGCTATTTATGGTAGACGTGTTGAATCCGATTTTAGAACCCAGGACGGGACAGAGATCAAAAAAAGGCCGCAAAGCGGCCTTTGTGACAAAGTGGTGAGAAATTAAGCCATTTGAGCTTTAATGTGTGCCACAATATCATCCATTGCAACTGGTGTTTTGTCTCCAGTGCGACGGTTTTTATATTCGAAGTTGCCTTCATCCATGCTGCGGTCACCAATAACCACAGTATGAGGAACACCAACCAGTTCCATGTCAGAGAACATCACACCTGGACGCTCTTTACGATCGTCAAATAGCACTTCGATGCCAGCTGCAGTCAGTTCAGCGTATAGCTTCTCTGCCGCTTCTTTAACGCGCTCAGATTTGTGCATGTTCATTGGCACGATGGCTACTTGGAATGGCGCAATCGCGTCAGGCCAGATGATGCCGTACTTGTCGTTGTTCTGCTCGATAGCCGCTGCTACCACACGAGAAACACCGATACCGTAACAACCCATCTCTAGGATAACGTTCTTACCGTCAGGGCCAAGAACGCCACAGTTCATTTTCTCAGAGTAGTTTTTACCAAGCTGGAAGATGTGACCAACTTCGATACCACGCTTAAGCTGGATAATGCCCTGACCACATGGGCTAGGATCACCTTCAACAACGTTACGTAGATCTTCAACTTTTCCTAACTCTACATCGCGGCCCCAGTTGATGCCAAAGTAGTGCTTGTCATCAACGTTTGCGCCCGCACCGAAGTCGCTCATTACTGCAACAGAGCGATCGACGATAAATGGTAGTTTAAGGCCAACAGGGCCAAGAGAACCGGGGCCAGCACCGATAGCAGCTCGGATCTCTTCTTCTGTCGCCATTTCTAGTGGTGAAGCGATCTCAGCCAGTTTCTCAGCTTTGATTTCGTTAAGCTCGTGGTCACCGCGAATGATAAGACCAACAAGTGGTGCGTCGATCTCTTCAGAGGCTTTCACAAACAAAGTTTTTACTGTCTTTTCGATAGGCAGATTGAACTGCTCAACCAGCTCTGCAATGGTCTTAGCATTTGGTGTATCAACTAGCGTCATCTCTTGCGTCGGCGCTGCTAGCTCTGTTACAGGCGCTAACGCTTCTGCTTTTTCGATGTTGGCTGCGTAGTCAGACTCAGAAGAGAAGGCGATAAGGTCTTCACCGCTTTCTGCCAATACGTGGAACTCGTGTGAACCGTTACCACCAATGGCACCGGTGTCCGCCAGTACTGGACGGTAGTCCAGGCCCATACGATCAAAGGCCTTACAGTAAGCCTCGTGCATCGCTTGGTAAGACTTTTCTAGGCCTTCTTTGTCGATATCGAAGCTATATGCATCCATCATCGAGAATTCACGTGCACGCATAACACCGAAACGAGGGCGGCGTTCATCACGGAACTTAGTTTGAATCTGATATAGGTTCAGTGGAAGTTGCTTATAAGAGTTAACTTCGTTGCGAACAAGGCTAGTGATAACTTCTTCAGCTGTTGGGCTAAGAACAAACGGACGTGTGTGGCGATCAGTGAAGCGAAGTAGTTCCGCACCCATCTTTTCAGATCGGCCTGTTTCTTCCCATAGTTCAAACGGCTGCACTACGGGCATCAAAGTCTCAACTGCACCTGCATTATCGATCTCTTGGCGAACGATGTTTTCGACTTTACGCAGAACACGCAGACCCGTAGGTAGCCAAGTATATAAACCTGAAGCTAGTTTACGAATCATACCTGCACGCAGCATGAGCTGGTGACTTACAACTTCTGCGTCGTTTGGTGTCTCCTTCAGAGTAGAAAGAAGATAGTTACTGGTACGCATTTATGGGTATCCGTTCATTATGTTAATAGAGGATTTGGGTAGAAGACCCAAATCAAGTTAAGCCGCTTATGATATCAGCCAATTCGTTTTCTACAAAGAGTCAATAGAAGTTACCAGGGCTTGTTGGTCGATTATTTTGAATTTTACGTTCCAATCGAAGAGTCTGACGCCGTATTCCTTGTGGTCTGGTTTGCCTTTTTTATAGGCAGGTCGGGGATCTTGTGCCAATACCTGCTCGATAACTTGTTGTCGGTTGACGCCATCTTTGACACGATTCAGTCTCATTTTCGCCTCCGCTGAAAACACCACTTCGATGAGTTCCGGCTCTGCCGATGCGTAACCGCCGCATGCATTGGTGATAGCATCGGAGTAGGGGATATAAGGTTTGATGTCAATGATGGGGGTGCCATCGACCAAATCCACACTACCAACGTCGATATAAACTTGTGAACCATGCTGGCGAATACCTCGGAACTCGACGGCAGACATGCCAATACCATTAGGGCGGAATGTTGCCCTGCTAGCCAGAACTCCCATGCGTTCGTTCCCTCCTAGTCGGGGCGGTCTTACTGTGGGTTTCCATCCAGCTTCCAGATTCTGATCAAATAAGAAAAGCAACCAGAGATGTGAGAACTGGTCGATGCCTCGAACCGCTTCAAGGCAATTTATCTCACCTTGCAGAACGATGGTTGCGGTGGCATTGGGTACTAATCCGGGTTGCCTGGGAACGGCGAACTTTTCTTTATAGGGTGATTGAATAATACCGATGGGGTCCAAAGAGTAGGTCACGAATCTAGTCCTAGTTCACATAAATCAAGATTTATCATTTCAGAAGCACGCTTAGTTTTCAATGTTAAGCTGTTTGAGTTTTTTTTAGCACTAATGACCTGCTCCAGAAAAGAAAAAACACAATCACCTTAAGAATGTTATGGCTTATTTTATATTTTTGTCATTATAATTTATCATGTTTGCCGTAACATGCTGGTTTAAAATTGTGCGTTATTTACATTTTGCAACATTTTGGGCTTTTAATCTTAATCGTGCTCACGTACCCTTCGCCTGCTTTTTATAAAGTTGTCAAAAACTGACGATGGCTTTGTTAAAAATGCTAGGACAAAATAAAAAAGGAGGGGACAGATGAGTTCATCTGCCGCAATTAAACACAACAAACCAAAAAAGCCTCTATTTACCCGTTTCTTAGACGGCGTTGAGTACTTGGGGAACCTATTGCCCCACCCAATCACACTATTTGCTATTTTCTGTGTCGCTATTCTGGTCATGTCAGGCATTGCTGGTTACTTTGAAGTAGCCGTTGCCGATCCTCGTCCTGAAGGCGCTGCTGGTCGTGCTGCTGATGGCATGATTAGCGTTGTAAGTCTGCTTAATGCAGAAGGCCTACAACTCATAGTGACCAACCTAGTGAAGAACTTCACTGGATTCGCGCCATTAGGTACTGTTCTTGTTGCCATGCTCGGTGTTGCCATTGCTGAGCATTCTGGCATGCTGTCAGCCGCCATGCGTGGTTTGGTCATGGGTGCATCTCAGCGCATGGTCACCGTGACGGTTGTATTTGCAGGTATTATCTCAAACACTGCTTCTGAGTTGGGTTACGTTGTACTTATCCCGCTGGCAGCAATGCTATTCCACTCTTTGGGACGCCACCCTCTAGCCGGTCTGGCTGCGGCGTTTGCTGGTGTTTCGGGCGGTTACTCTGCCAACCTGCTGATTGGTACGGTTGATCCCCTGCTTTCTGGTATTACCGAAACGGCAGCACAAATGATCGATCCTAATTATACTGTGGGTCCAGAAGTCAACTGGTACTTCATGTTTGTTTCCACCTTCTTCATCGCCATTACAGGTGCATTTGTTACCGAGAAAATTGTTGAGCCGAAACTGGGCAAATACAACGATGAAGAAGCGGCGGAAGATCTGTCCAACGACAGCATGGGTTCACTAACAGCGGTTGAGAAGAAAGGCCTTAAAATGGCGGGTATCGCGGTACTTGTTGTGAGCGCGATTATCGCTTCAACGGTGGTACCTGAGAACGGGGTACTTCGCACCGCTGACGGTCAGATTGCTGGTTCGCCATTCCTAAAGAGTATTGTTGCGTTCATTTTCGTGTTCTTTGCGATTCCTGGCTTTGTATACGGCAAAGTCACTGGTTCCATGAAGAACGATCGTGACGTCATTGATGCCATGTCTAAATCGATGTCTTCAATGGGTATGTACATTGTATTGGTATTCTTCGCAGCTCAGTTCGTTGCTTTCTTTAAGTGGACTAACTTTGGTCAAGTCTTTGCGGTAGCTGGCGCGGACTTTCTACAGACGATCGGTCTAACGGGGCCTGCTCTGTTCTTCGCTTTCATTCTGATGTGTGGTTTCATCAACCTGATGATTGGCTCGGCTTCGGCACAATGGGCAGTAACAGCCCCTATCTTTGTTCCAATGCTTATGCTGGTTGGTTACGCTCCTGAGACAATTCAGGCGGCTTATCGTATCGGTGATTCAACAACCAACATCATCACGCCTATGATGAGCTACTTTGGCCTGATTCTGGCGGTGGCAACACGCTATATGAAGAATCTAGGTATCGGGACGCTAATTGCAACTATGTTGCCGTACTCAATCTGTTTCTTGGTAGGTTGGAGTCTGCTGTTCTATATCTGGGTATTCTTACTAGGTCTACCGGTAGGCCCGGGTGCAGCGACGTATTACACGCCATAAGCGCGCAATTAAAAAAGCTCCCAAAGGGAGCTTTTTTTTGAGACGAAGAGCCAATTCTACTTTAGTTTCTCTAGATCGGCTTCAATCTCTGCAATTTTACTGGAGACGACTTTCTCTAGATGACGAAGATCGGACAAAATTTTCTGTTTCACATCAACATCGGTGACAACTTCATGTTTCGTCAGGCGATTCAACTCATCAATCACCAGAGTTAGGTTACGGTTGATTTCTGTGACTTCTTTGTAGTCACCACTACTGCTATCTACTCGAACATTCTTCACTTGCCTTGGGTATTTGAACTTCACGCTCTTTGCAAATAGCTCCCCCTTTTGCTTGTGAAAATAGATCTTTAACACATCCTTGTGCGCTTCTTGTCGTAATGAATAACGCTCAATTTGTTTAGGGTCATGGATGCCTAAACCAGTGAGGTTTGGATACATAAATTACCTCTTATGTTGTGTGTTTCTTCTACAACTGTAGCAGGCAATGAACATGGTAGATAGTTGATATTTAGACCAATAACGGAGATTTGTGGAGGAGATCGCTTTATTTGCGAACTCCTCATGTGGGTTGGGCTAGTGCTGGGAATTTGGCTGGTTTTTAATGCTGCCTATGTGCAGTTAACTAGCTAATTGCTCTGAGATGGTATCGTGAAGTTTCTGCTTAAGCAGTACTTGTTCATCTTCAGACAGTCGCCCACCATTTGCACTGGTCAGAATGAATAAGTCCTCTGCTCGCTCACCAATGGTGGTGATTTTCGCAGCATGTAAGTTAATACCCAACTCAGTAAACGTAGCGCCAACTTTCGCCAGCAGGCCCGGGGCATCCAATGCGACAAGCTCCATGAGAGTGCGCTTTTTACCCTTTGTTGGCAGGAAGTCAACTTGCGTCTTGACGTTGAAGTGCTTGAGATTTCTAGGTGCCCGGCGGGTTTTGATTTTTGTCAGCTTGCCATCTTCCAGTACATGCACTAAGTGCTTAATTACTGCGGAATGACGGCTTACATCGATCGCGTCACTGTTCTGATCCAGTACCATAAACGTGTCGAGAACATAGCCGTCTTTGCTGGTCATGATCTGTGCATCGTGAACGTTAAAATTGCGTCGGTCCAATTCGGCAACTACGGTAGCAAAGAGGGCGGGCTGGTCTTTGCTGTATACAAAGACTTCGGTGCCACCTCGTGTAGCGTGTTTACTCATCAAAACCAGAGGTTTAGTAGGATCTTCGAGTCTGAGAATATGCTCACTATGCCAGGCTATCTGTTTATGAGTGTGCCTCAGGAAGTAATCCGCTTTAAATCGTTGCCAAAGCACTTCAATTTCTCGGGCAACAAAACCTTGCTTTCTAAGAAGAGCGGAAGCCAGTTGCTGATTGTGACGAATGCGATCACGCACATCAACAGGGTTTTCCAATCCTCTGCGGAGTACTCGCTGCGTAGAATAGAAAAGTTCAGCAAGCAAAGTTCGCTTCCAACTATTCCATAGCTCTGGATTGGTTGCACAGATGTCAGCCACGGTAAGGCAGACCAGATACTCGAGGTATTCTTCATCACGTACTTTCTTAGCGAATTCGATGATGACATCGGGATCGTAGATATCCCGTCGCTGTGCCGTAACCGACATAAGTAGGTGATTTTGTACTAACCAGGATACCAGTTTTGCTTCGGGTTTTGACAAGCCGTGTTCGATACAAAAATCAAATGCCTCAACTGCACCAATGTCTGAGTGATCGCCGCCGCGTCCTTTGCCAATGTCATGAAAAATAGCAGCAAGAATGAGCAGCTCCTTTTTTTGCATGCGCGGGTAGACTTCACAGCAAATAGGGTGCCTCGAGTAACTCTCTTCGAGACTGAAGGTGTGAATGTGGTTGAGAAGACGAACACTATGCTCATCAACGGTATATACATGGAACAGGTCAAACTGCATCTGACCGACAATCTGGCTCCATTGAGGCAGATAAGCAGCCATTACCCCCAATTTATGCATCAGACGAAAAGCGCGATGCAGTGCATTGGGATGACGCACCAAATCCATAAATTTCTCTCTGGCTGCCGGGATAGTATGCAGGAATTTGTTCAATCTGCGTCGGGCGGTTCTCAACTGACGCAGTGTCGCCGGACTGACACCTTCGATGCTCGAATCGTTGGCAATATGGATGAACATATCTAGGATGGTCTCAGGTCGGGCTTGGAACAGGGCGGGTTTTCGGGCCTCGATCAATTTGCCACGACGTTGAAAATCGTCATCGATGATGACAGCATCTACAATCTTGCCTTTGTTGATAATGGCTTGATCGAACAGTTTTAGCAGCATTTTGTTGAGTTCGGCAACGCGACGAAGCGTTCGATAAAACTCTTTCATCATCATCTCAACCGCGATGTTGCCTTCACCTACAAAGCCTAAGTTCTCCGCGACCTGCGCCTGATGAGCGAACATAAGACGATTGTCGTAACGTCTGAGTTCAATGTGTAATGCAAACCGCACTCGCCATAAAAAATTCTGGCATTCGACCAGCTCGCGATACTCGGCATCGGTTAAAAAGCCAAAGCGACTCATTTCGTACAGAGAGGTTGCGCCAAAATGACTGCGAGCGACCCAACTGAGGGTATGAATGTCTCTGAGTCCACCCGGTGTGGATTTTATATCCGGTTCAAGGTTATAAGTGGTATCGTGATATTTTGCATGGCGGGCGCGTTGTTCTTCAATCTTTGCACGATAGAAATCTTCTGACGGCCAGAAGTCGGCGGAATCAATGTGGCTTTTAAGTTGTGAGAAGGTATCTTCGCTGCCGCAGAGCAGTCGAGCTTCCTGTAGGTTGGTAGCCACCGTTAGATCGGCTTTGCCTATTTCGACACATTCATCCACCGTACGGACAGCATGCCCGACCTCCAGGCGAAGATCCCAGAGCAAGGTGATAAACTCACTGATGGTCGTTTCCAGACTCGAAGGGAGTTTTTTACGTGACACGACCAGAATATCAATGTCTGACAGAGGGTGAAGTTCTCCTCGTCCATATCCGCCCACTGCCACCAAAGACAGTGTAGTTTGATTTGCAAGGCCGGTGTGACGCCACAAACGCTGAAGAAGTTGATCGATATAGTCTGAACGACCCAACACCAAATCAGTAATAGGGTGATGATTTAAAAATTCTTGCTTCTGATGATTAGCAAAGGCTTCGAGTTGGGTTTTGAGCTCGCTGATGGTCAGTTGATCATCACTGAGCGTGTTTGGGTTTTGAAAGGTCATGAGTGCAATCCGTGCAAGCAAAAAAGAGTCTCTGACAATGGTTATACCAAAATGGAGCGGATAAAAAAATATCCCCAGTTATTGGGGATATTTTTTTATCACGAAGTAATCAGAGATTACTGGTTATTCATATGGCGTGGAATGGATTCCTCGCTGCGCAGGGTAAGCACTTCACAACCCGTTTTGGTTACCACGATAGTGTGCTCCCACTGAGCCGAGTTTTTACCGTCGCCAGTGTACACCGTCCAGTCGTCTTCAGCGTCGATGCTGCAGCCAAACTTACCAGCGTTAATCATTGGTTCGATAGTGAACACCATGCCTTCTTTTAACACGCGGCGGTCATTGTTCTTGTAATGAACCACTTGCGGTTCTTCGTGGAATTCAGAACCGATGCCGTGGCCACAAAAGTCCTTGACGATAGAGAACTTGTTTCGAGGGTTCTTTTTGTTATTGGCTTTGATGAACTTCTCGATTTCGGTACCGATAGCACCCACAGTAGACCCTGGCTTTACTGTTTTCATGCCCAGGTAAAGGGCTTCCTGAGCGACCATGCAAAGGCGCTTGTCTGCTGGGGAAACCTCACCGACAAGAAACATTTTAGAGGTATCGCCATGATAGCCTTCTGGACGCGTATCCAGTGAGGCGTTTTCGTCGTTTGGAATGATGACGGTAACATCGACATTGACGATATCACCGTTCTTCAATACTGCAGGTTTCAACTTACCAGTTGTTCCCATGGCGTCTTGTTCTGCCGGGATACCGTGACAAACGATATGGTTGATTGATGTGCAGATTGACTTTGGATAACCGTGATAATCCAGCGGTGCAGAGTATGCGCCTTTTTCACGAGTATATTCAGCACAAATTCTATCGAGCTCCTCAGTCGTGACCCCTTCTTTTACATGAGGTTCGATCATTTCTAAAAGCTCTGCTGCAAGCTTGCCTGCGATACGCATTCTTTCAATTTCAGCTTCAGTTTTGATTTTGATAGACATCTGTGTTCTCTACTTTCTAAGTTGACGCGTTATTCTAACAGTGGCGAGATTAAGCGCAACAAGAATAATACTCGTTTATCACCCCACAAAAGAGAGGGTGAGCCCTTGAACTTACGTGCTGTTCACAAATTATACGTTACTCATTTTAGTCGAGATTAACGTGATTCTGTTTCTGGACTTGCTCGCGCTTTGTACATTTGTTGCGATTTTTGTGGAAATTGATAGGGGAAATATGGTATAAAGCGCGCCGGAAACAGGACTTAGTTTCTTCGAATCGGCGAGCTCGCTTTTGTTTCCATTAACTTTAATTTAAATCACACACATTTCGTCACATGTTCCGGGGTGCTTGAGTAATCATTCATACCAAGTCGGATTCATGGGAAATGTGGAGGCCTAACCCCATAGAGGAATTTAAAATGGCAACTGTATCAATGCGCGATATGCTAAAAGCTGGTGTTCACTTCGGTCACCAGACTCGTTACTGGAACCCAAAAATGAAGCCATTCATCTTTGGTGCTCGTAACCGCGTTCATATCATCAACCTAGAAAAAACTGTACCAATGTTCAACGATGCACTAGCTGAGCTAGCTAAAATCGGTGAGAAGAAAGGTAAAGTTCTTTTCGTTGGTACTAAGCGCGCTGCATCTGAAGCTGTTAAAGAAGCTGCAATCAACGCTGACCAGTTCTACGTGAACAACCGTTGGTTGGGCGGTATGCTAACGAACTACAAAACTGTTCGTCAGTCTATCAAGCGTCTAAAAGATTTCGAAGCACAAGCTCAAGACGGTACTTTCGAGAAACTAACTAAGAAAGAAGCTCTAATGCGCACTCGCGAAATGGAGAAGCTAGAGAAGTCTCTTGGTGGTATCAAGAACATGGGCGGCCTACCAGACGCTCTATTCGTAATCGACGCTGATCACGAGCACATCGCTGTTAAAGAAGCAAACAACCTAGGTATCCCAGTATTTGCTGTTGTTGATACTAACTCTAACCCAGACGGCGTTGACTACGTTATCCCAGGTAACGACGACGCAATCCGTGCAGTACAGCTTTACCTAAACGCTGCTGCAGACGCGGTTAAAGAAGGTCGCAACAAAGACGTTGCAGCTGTAGCTGACAAAGACGGTTTCGTAGAAGAAGCTGAATAATAGCGGCTCGAAGTCACACTTAGTTTCGAAGACATCTAGTCTTCATATAAACTAAGTTATAGTTAGCATCAGGGGCCGAATGAGAGCCCCTGATTTTTACCCTAATCAGAATCAACTGAGGAATAGAGAATGGCTGTTACTGCTGCTCTAGTTAAAGAACTGCGCGACCGCACTGGCGCAGGCATGATGGAATGTAAGAAAGCGCTTGTTGAAACTAACGGCGACATCGAACTAGCAATCGAAAACATGCGTAAGTCTGGCGCTGCTAAAGCTGCTAAAAAAGCAGGTAACATCGCTGCTGAAGGCGCGATCATCATCAAAGAAGAGAACGGCGTTGCTGCTCTTCTTGAAGTTAACTGCCAAACTGACTTCGTTGCTAAAGACGCAAACTTCACAGCTTTCGCTGAGAAAGTAGCTGCTGACGCACTAGCAACTAAAGCAACTGCTGAAGAGCTAGTTGCTAAGTTCGAAGAAGAGCGTGTTACTCTTGTTGCTAAGATTGGTGAGAACATCAACATCCGTCGCGTACAATACGTTGAAGGCGCAGCTATCGCTACTTACCGTCACGGTGAGAAGATTGGTGTTGTTGTTGCTGGTGAAGGCGACGCTGAAACTCTTAAGCACGTTGCAATGCACGTTGCTGCTTCTCGTCCAGAGTTCGTTAACCCAGAAGACGTACCTGCAGACGTAGTTGAGAAAGAGAAAGCTGTTCAAGTTGAAATCGCTATGAACGAAGGTAAGCCTGCTGAGATCGCTGAGAAGATGGTTGTTGGCCGTATGAAGAAATTCACTGGCGAAATCTCTCTAACTGGTCAAGCGTTCGTAATGGAGCCAAAGAAAACTGTTGGCGAAATCCTAAAAGAGCGTGGCGCATCAGTAGCTACTTTTGTACGTCTAGAAGTTGGTGAAGGCATCGACAAAGGCGAGCAAATGAGCTTCGCTGACGAAGTAGCAGCAGCTCAGAAAGGTTAATCCTTGATGACTTGTTAACGAAAAGACCGTGGCCTTGGCTACGGTCTTTTTACGACTAGGCTATGTGTCATTTTTTAGCCGTCATGAGTTGGGATTAGACTAGTCTTAACCCATGACCGTTAATCGATAACTCTTTGGAAGGTATACTCCATGACAACGAACCCGAAACCAGCTTATCAACGTATTCTGTTAAAACTTAGTGGTGAAGCGCTGCAAGGCGAAGAAGGCTTTGGTATCGATCCAAAAATTCTGGATCGCATGGCACAAGAGGTGAAAGAACTGGTTGAACTGGGTGTTCAAGTTGGTGTAGTAATTGGCGGTGGTAACTTGTTCCGTGGTGCAGGTCTTGCAGAAGCCGGCATGAACCGCGTAGTGGGTGACCATATGGGTATGTTGGCTACCGTAATGAATGGTCTGGCAATGCGTGATGCATTGCACCGTGCATACGTGAATGCTCGTGTGATGTCAGCGATCCCTCTGAAAGGAGTATGTGACGACTACAACTGGGCTGATGCGATTCGTGAGCTTCGTCAGGGCCGCGTTGTAATCTTCTCAGCGGGTACGGGCAATCCATTCTTCACAACCGATTCAGCAGCGTGTCTGCGTGGTATTGAAATCGAAGCTGACGTTGTACTGAAAGCGACCAAAGTTGATGGTGTATTTACTGCAGACCCAGTGGCTAACCCAGATGCAGAATTATGTGATAAGCTCTCTTACAGCGCAGTTCTGGATAAAGAACTGAAAGTAATGGACCTGGCTGCATTCACATTGGCACGAGACCACAAAATGCCAATTCGTGTATTTAACATGAACAAACCAGGTGCACTTCGTCGAGTTGTGATGGGTGAAGCAGAAGGCACACTTATCAGCGACGCAGAATAAGAGTAAACTCTTAACCAAAATTATCGAAGGACACAGCTCGGGAGCAACGCGGCTCTCGGGTGAATACTATTAAGGTGATATTGTGATTAACGAAATCAAACAAGACGCTCAAGAGCGCATGGCTAAAAGTGTTGAAGCACTGAAAAACAACCTTTCTAAAGTGCGTACAGGTCGTGCACACCCAAGTTTGCTACAAGGTCTTTCTGTTGAGTACTACGGTGCACCAACACCTCTGAACCAGGTTGCGAACGTAATTGCGGAAGATGCTCGTACTCTTGCAATCACGGTATTTGATAAAGAGTTGGCTCCAAAAGTAGAAAAAGCGATCCTGACCTCTGATCTGGGTTTGAACCCAATGTCAGCTGGCACAGTGATTCGTGTTCCACTTCCACCACTAACCGAAGAACGTCGTAAAGATCTAGTGAAGATTGTTCGTGGTGAAGCTGAAGGTGGCCGTGTGGCTATCCGTAACATCCGTCGTGATGCGAACGGTGAACTAAAAGCGCTACTGAAAGATAAAGAGATCTCGGAAGACGAAGATCGTAAAGCTCAAGATGAAATCCAAAAGCTAACAGACGCTGCAGTTAAAAATGTAGACGAGTTGCTAGCTGCGAAAGAAAAAGAGTTGATGGAAGTCTAAGATTTCACCGATCAGCTCTTGATTAGGCGCTGTGCTGACAGCACAGCGTTTTTTTATGCTACTCTGTCACTCCCATTGATAACACAACTCTTTTATGCAGAATTCAGACACCTTCAACGACTCCCTACCGAAACACATCGCTATCATTATGGATGGCAACGGCCGCTGGGCTAAGTCTAAGGGAAAGCCGCGCGTTTTTGGGCATAAAAAAGGGGTATCTGCTGTTCGAAAAACGATTTCTGCTGCAGCAAGATTGAAAATCCAAGCCGTAACTTTGTTCGCGTTCAGCAGCGAAAACTGGCGACGTCCAGAGGATGAAGTCGGATTGTTGATGGAATTATTTGTTACCGTCTTATCGAACGAAATAAAAAAACTGCACAAGAACAACCTAAGATTGCGAATCATTGGAGATAAGTCACGCTTCAACGACAGACTGCAACGGAAAATCGCCGAAGCCGAAAAGCTAACAGAGAATAATACCGGCACGGTTATCAACGTGGCTGCCAATTATGGTGGCAAGTGGGATATTCTTCAGGCAACTAAACAGCTTGCGAAATTGGTTGAGCAAGGTGAGATTAAAGCAGATGAAATTACGGAAGAAATGATTGGCCGCTATGTGACTATGTCGGATCTACCGGATGTTGACCTGTTGATTCGAACCAGCGGTGAGTGTCGAATCAGCAACTTTATGCTGTGGCAGATGGCCTATGCTGAAATGTACTTTATGGACGAGTATTGGCCAGAATTTGATGAAGACAGTCTGGTTAAAGCAATCACTTGGTTTGTGAATCGCGAACGACGCTTCGGGTGTACCGGAGAGCAAGTCAAAGCGTTGATGGAAGCCAATTAAGGACGATTTAATTTGAAACAACGAATTATTACCGCCCTGATACTAGCGCCGCTGGTGGTTTGGGGTATTTTTTCACTGCCATTAACTTGGTTCCTTGGTTTTGTAACCGGTATTACCTTGATTGGCACGTGGGAGTGGACGCAGTTCACTCTGGATCGCTCAAGGATGTTGGCTATGATCCCGCCGGTGGTGGTTATCGCGGGCTCTTTGTTTGCGATTCCCTCAGATGTACTTTCTCTTAATCAGGTCGATACGTCTCACTTGGTACTATTGGGTATCGGATTTAGCTGGTGGTTAATTGCCAGTTGTCTTGCCATGACGTATCCAAAATCTTCTTCCCTTTGGGAGCACTCCAATGTGCTTCGTCATTTATTCGGGATATTAACCTTGTTGCCATTTCTATGGAGCATTGTGATTCTGAGAGGGCAAGGTTATTACCTGGATCCCTATTACGGCTCTAAGCTAGTGTTGTTTGTCTGCCTGATAGTGTGGGCAGCAGACAGCGGCGCCTATTTTGCTGGCAAAAGCTTTGGTAAACGGAAAATGGCACCCAATGTCAGTCCAAACAAAACCATTGAAGGCTTGATTGGCGGTATTATCGCAGCTCTTGTTGTGGCCTGGGGCAGTTCGGTGATGTTTGATATTCAGTTTACGAGCTACGTCAGCATGGCTATTATTACTTTAGCTACCGTTGTGATTTCCGTGTTGGGCGATCTGGTGGAAAGCATGTTCAAACGTGTGTCGAAGATTAAAGACAGCAGTAACATCATTCCTGGCCATGGAGGTGTGTTGGACCGAGTGGATAGTCTGACAGCCGCTTTTCCTGTATTTGCTCTTCTTTATCTCATTTTCTAATTTTCGTTAACGAGAGAGTGGCGAACACTCTCTCGTTGATTAATAAGCGGTTGTAATAGCATGCAAAATCTGACCATTCTAGGCGCTACTGGTTCTATTGGTGCAAGCACCCTCAAAGTTGTCGCTGAAAATCCCTCACTGTTTACGATTCATGCATTAGTTGGTGGTAAGAATGTCCAAAAAATGGCTGAACTCTGTATCCGCTGGCAACCCAAGTTCGCGGTACTGAACGAAGAAGTCGATGCCCGACGACTACAGCAGCAATTGCCGCTTGGCTGCAAAACAGAAGTGCTGTTTGGTCAAGACGCCATGTGTGCGGTGTCGGCCTCTCCAAAGGTTGATTTGGTGATGGCGGCGATCGTTGGTGCTGCCGGTCTGTTACCAACATTAGCGGCGGTGAAGGCTGGTAAACGTGTACTGCTCGCCAATAAAGAAGCCTTGGTGATGTCTGGCCAGCTTTTTATGGATGCCGTCTCAGAGTCAGGTGCAGAACTGCTTCCAGTGGACAGTGAACACAATGCCATATTTCAATGTCTGCCTGCCCATATTCAAACCAGTTTGGGGCACTGTCAGCTGGCGGAAGCCGGAATAAACCATATTCTCCTTACCGGGTCGGGTGGTCCGTTCCGATATACTGATGTTTCAGAGCTTGCTTCGGTTACGCCCGCGCAGGCGATTGCACACCCGAACTGGTCAATGGGACCAAAAATCTCCGTTGATTCGGCCACAATGATGAATAAAGGGCTAGAGTTCATTGAGGCTCGCTGGTTATTTAACACTTCGCGAGAGCAGCTTAAGGTCATCATTCATCCACAGTCCGTTATCCACTCTATGGTGCAGTACAATGATGGCTCGGTGATTGCTCAAATGGGACTGCCGGATATGGCCACGCCTATTGCTTATTCTATGTCTTACCCTGGTCGTATACCTGCCGGGGTCGAGCCTCTGGATTTCACCAAGCTCAGTGAGCTGACTTTCCTAGAGCCGGATTACAGTCGTTATCCATGTTTGGCTCTGGCGATTGAAGCTTGTTTTGAGGGGCAGCATGCGACAACGGCCATTAATGCCGCTAACGAAATTGCCGTAGAGGCTTTCCTAACGGAAAAAATCCGCTTTACTGATATTAGTGCAGTAAATGAGCGAGTTATGTCGAAAGTGTGTTCGGCAAATGAATTTAAACAATTAGATAACTTGGAAAGTATTCTGGAGCTAGATAGAATGGCTCGAAACTATGCACTCGAAATAGTGCGCTCGATTTAGCGAGAGACATTGCTTTATGACCAATATTTTATGGAACTTTGCATCATTTATCGTTGCTTTAGGAGTTCTGGTAGCCGTACACGAATTTGGCCACTTTTGGGTGGCGCGTAAGTGTGGCGTCTACGTTGAGAAATTCTCTATTGGCTTTGGCAGGTCGATATGGTCGAAGATCGGTAAAGATGGGACTGAGTACAGCGTGTCGGTTATCCCGTTGGGTGGCTATGTCAAGATGCTGGATAGTCGCGTCGATCAAGTCTCTGAAGCTGATCACAAGTATGCATTTGATAAAAAGCCGCTTTGGAAAAGAACCGCTATTGTAGGGGCAGGGCCGGCGTTTAACTTCTTGTTTGCGATTTTTGCTTATTGGTTGGTCTTCTTGATTGGCGTGCCTGCGGTCAAACCCGTGGTTGGTGAGGTGACTCCCCACTCTATCGCTGCAGAAGCAGGTTTGGTGCCCGGAATGGAAATCAAATCGATCGATGGCACGACCACTCTGGAGTGGGAATCGGTGAATCTGGGTTTGATATCGCATATTGGTGATAATCAAATGACGGTCACAGTTTCATCAGATAGCCAAATAGGAACGGATAAAAAATTAACATTTGACTTGTCTGGCTGGAACTTTAACCCGGAAATAGAGTCTGCTATGGGGACGCTTGGTTTTCAGCCATACTCCCCTGACATCAAGTTGACGCTGGTTAATATCAGTGACGGTGGCGCAGGTGCCGAGGCTGGGTTGTTAGTTGGGGATACCATTGTTGCTATCGATAGGCAACCCGTTCAAGAGTGGCAGCAAGTGGTCGATGCGATTCAGGCTAACCCAAGTAACCCGTTTTTGATGACGGTGCAAAGAGACGGTCAGTCTACGGATGTGACTTTGACACCTGATACTCGAAAGCTTCGTGACGGCTCGACGATCGGTTTCGCCGGGATAGCGCCTGAAATCGGCGAGTGGCCAGAAAGTCATCGCTTTGATCTTCAGTATGGGCCGGTCGAAGCAGTGGGTCAGGCGATCGTTAAAACCGGTCAGATTATAGAGCTAACGCTTTCTATGCTGAAAAAACTGATTGTCGGTGATGTGGGACTAAATAACCTAAGTGGCCCAATCTCTATTGCCCAGGGGGCAGGAGCAACAGCAGACTTCGGACTGGTTTATTTCTTAGGTTTTCTGGCTTTAATCAGTGTGAACTTGGGCATTATTAACCTGGTTCCACTGCCGATGCTGGACGGTGGGCATCTGCTGTTCTTTGCCATTGAAGCGGTAACTCGAAAACCCGTCCCAGAAAAAGTACAAGATATGGGCTATCGATTGGGAGGGGCAATTATTCTCTCATTGATGCTGATAGCAATTTTTAATGATTTTACACGCCTTTGATATCAGAGTTTAGGCAGCAGTATTAGCAAGGATTAATTAGAGCAGGTATGGCGATTAAGCATATTCTATTCGCATCTCTACTAGCGACCAGTGTGTCGGCGAATGGGGCTGAGGATTTTGTTGTACAGGACATTCGAATCGAAGGTTTACAAAGGGTTGCACTGGGTGCAGCGCTGTTAAAGATGCCTGTACGTATTGGTGATTCGGTAGGCAGCAAAGATGTCTCAGAGATCATCAATGCTCTCTACCAATCGGGTAACTTTGAAGACATCAAAGTGCTTCGTGATCAGGATGCGTTAGTCGTTCGGGTGAAAGAACGTCCGACTATCGCGAGTATCTCCTTTTCAGGCAACAAAGCGATCAAAGAAGAACAACTTCAGCAAAACCTTGATGCTTCGGGTGTGATTGTTGGTGAAGCGTTAGATCGCACGACATTAAGCAATATTGAAAAGGGCTTAGAAGACTTCTACTACAGCGTGGGTAAGTACAACGCAAAAGTACAGGCCGTGGTGACACCCTTACCGCGTAACCGTGCCGATCTGAAGTTTGTATTCACGGAAGGGGTCTCAGCGAAGATCAAGCAAATTAACTTTATCGGTAATAAAGTGTTTGATGATGCTGAGCTGTTATCACGCTTTAACCTCAATGTTGATGTGGCATGGTGGAACTTTCTGGCGGATGATAAGTACCAGAAACAAGTACTTGCTGGTGATATTGAAGCCCTCAAGTCTTACTACCTTGACCGTGGTTATCTGAAGTTTAAAGTCGATACCACGCAAGTATCGATTTCTCCTGATAAAAAAGGTGTATACATCACACTCGGTTTGGATGAAGGCGAAGCGTATACCGTTAAGGATGTGAACTTCCGGGGCCAATTGATTGGCAAGCAGGACGAGTTTGAATCGATGGTACCGTTTGAAAGTGGCGATACCTATAATGGTTCAAGCGTGACCGCACTGGAAGAAAACATCAAACGCATACTTGGTGAATCAGGTTATGCCTATCCACAAGTACGCACCATTCCTGAGTTTGACGACGAAAACAATCAAGTTTCTCTGGTCATTAATGTAGAAGCGGGTAACCGTATCTATGTGCGCGATATTCGTTTTACAGGCAACAACTCCACCAAGGATGAAGTGCTTCGTCGCGAAATGCGTCAGATGGAATCGAGCTGGTTAAATTCAAAAGCGATCGAAACGGGTAAGAACCGTCTGAACCGACTTGGCTTCTTTGAGACAGTCGATGTCCAGACTGTTCGTGTTCCAGGCACCGATGATCAGGTTGATCTGGTTTATGATGTCAAAGAGGCCAACTCAGGTAGCGTTAACTTTGGTGTCGGTTATGGTACTGAATCCGGAGTCAGTTTCCAGGTTGGTTTGCAGCAAGATAACTTTGCGGGCTCTGGTAACCGTGTCGGTATCAGTGCAATGACCAACAAATATCAGAAGAACATTACATTAGATTATCGCGATCCGTACTGGAACCTAGATGGTGTCAGTCTGGGTGGTCAGATATTCTACAACGAATTTGAAGCGTCAAAAGCAGGTATTATTGACTATACCGACCAAAGTTATGGCGGTACGCTGACTTGGGGTTTCCCGGTTGACGAACTGAACTATGTTGAGTTTGGTGGTGGTTACACCCATAGTCGCTTAGGTAACATCAAAGAATACGTCCAGATTGAGAAGTTCCTGCAAGCGCAAGAGAAAAACCGCGATGCAGAAGGCAACCTGATCACCGATGATTTCCATGTCACAGCCGCCTGGACTCGTAATAACCTTAACCGGGGGCGTTTTCCAACAGCCGGTAACCATCAAAAAGTGTATTACAAGATGACGGTTCCTGGATCGGATGTTCAATACTTTAAGACGCAATACGATGTCAGACAGTACTTCCCGATTACCGAAAGTCACAGTTTTACGTTATTGTTGAAAGGCCGCTTGGGTTATGGAAATGGTTATGGCCAGACTAACGGCAATGATAACTTGCTACCATTCTATGAAAACTTCTATGTGGGTGGTTTCTCAACACTGCGTGGTTTCCGTCAGAACTCCGTAGGTCCGAAAGCGGTCTACAATGACCCGAACGGCGGCGGTTGTGGTAACATCGGCGGCAATAACCCGTGTTACTCTGCAACGGATCAGTCGGTCGGTGGTAATGCAGTTGCACTGGCGAGTGTCGAGTTAATTGTGCCAACGCCATTTGCTTCGGACGAGTTCCGAAACCAGATCCGTACCAGCTTGTTTATGGACGCGGCAAGCTTGTGGGATACAGAGTTTACCTATGTTTCACCAGACCCTAACATGCCTGGTAAACAGTACTATTACGATTACTCGGATCCGTCGAATTACCGAGCATCGGTAGGTGTAGCAGTACAATGGATGTCCCCAATGGGCCCACTTGTGTTCTCACTTGCCACCCCAGTTAAGAAATTTGAAGGTGATAAAACAGAAACCTTCACATTCACGATTGGTAATACTTTCTAACTTTATCGGGAACGACTTACGTTTCTATATCAACAGAGGAATCGACCTTGAAAAATATGATGAAAGCGGCTGGACTTGGCCTGGTTATCCTAACCTCTTCACTGTTTGCAAATGCGGCAGAGGCGGCGCAGAAAATTGGCTATGTAAACACGCTGCAAGTTTTCCAAGCGCTTCCGCAACGTGAAGCAACGCTTCAAAAACTGCAAAACGAATTTAAAGACAAGGCGGCTGAACTGCAGGCCATTCAGGCAGAAGCTGCAAAGAAAATGGAAAAGCTACAGCGTGATGGCGAGCTATTAGGTACGGAAGAAATTGAAAAACTGCGTATCGAAATTGGCCAGCTTGATAGCAAGTACAAGATCAAAGGCCAGGCGCTAGAGAAAGAGAGCCAGCGTCGCGAAGCGGAAGAGAAACAAAAACTCTTCAAAACCATTCAACAAGCTGTTGAAAAAGTGGCGACGAAAGAAGGCTACGACATGATCATCGACATTCAGGCGGTTGGTTATGCGAAAGAAGAGTACAACATCTCTCAAAAAGTCATCGACTCACTTAAGTAAATAGCAATCGAGTAGGACAAAAATGACAGCATTGACGTTAGCGCAGCTTGCCGAAATCACGGGTGGACAACTGCATGGAGACGGAAATACTCGTATTCATACAGTGGCTCCGATGGATCGCGCTGGTGAGGGGGAAATCACCTTCCTTACCAACGTAAAGTACGCCAAACACCTCGGGGAGTGCATGGCCTCGGCAATTATGGTGAAAGCTTCTGAACTAGAGCACTGTAAAACCAATGCCTTAGTTGTAGCCGACCCTTATGTAGCGTATGCGAAGGTGGCACAGGCGCTGGATACGACACCGGCTCCAGCGCAGTCAGGCATTGCACCGAGCGCAACAATTGCTTCTGACGCTCAGTTAGGCAATAACGTTTCCGTGGGTGCCAATGCTGTTATTGAATCCGGTGCACAACTGGGTGATAACGTGATTGTCGGTGCCGGTTGTTTTATCGGCAAAGGCGCTCGATTGGGCAATAACACCAAACTTTGGGCGAACGTATCTATTTATCATGATGTTGTGATTGGTAGCGATTGCCTGGTGCAATCGAGTACCGTGATAGGTTCAGACGGTTTTGGTTATGCTAATGAAAAAGGTGAATGGATCAAGATCCCTCAGCTTGGCACGGTCAGGATTGGTAATCGTGTAGAGATTGGTGCCTGTACAACGATTGACAGGGGTGCACTGGATGACACGATCATCGAAGACAATGTCATCATCGATAACCAGATGCAGATTGCGCATAACGTGCACATCGGATATGGCACCGCCATGGCTGGTGGTACTATTGTTGCTGGCAGTACCAAAATTGGCAAGTACTGCCAAATTGGTGGGGCAAGTGTTCTGAACGGGCACATTGAAATTGCCGATGGTGTCGTGGTGACGGGCATGGGTATGGTGATGAGAAGTCTGCCAGAGAAAGGCATCTACTCTTCGGGCATCCCTCTGCAGACCAACAAAGAGTGGCGCAAGACAGCCACTCGTGTTCACCGAATTGACGAAATGAACAAGCGCCTGAAAGCAGTTGAGAAGCTGTTAGAGCAAAAAGAAGACTAACCCTCTTTGCTTATGGAGAAGGCTCGCCAAAGGCGAGTCTTTTTATGTGTGTCAATCCAGTTTTTGGGTACAGCTTCCGATCCCGTGAACTGACACCATGTGGCATTTGGGTATATAATGCCTCTAATTAGAAAAGAATGAATATAGGATTTTTACTTTGAGCACTGATACAAAAACCATGACAATCACAGAGATCCAGGAACTGCTTCCTCATCGCTACCCGTTTCTGCTGATCGATCGCGTTACCGATTATCAAGAAGAAAAGTATCTGACCGCTATCAAAAATGTATCGGTGAATGAGCCTCAATTTACAGGTCACTTTCCGCAACTGCCTGTATTCCCAGGTGTGTTGATTCTGGAAGCAATGGCACAGGCGACAGGTCTTCTGGCATTCAAATCATTTGGCGCTCCAAAAGGCAACGAGCTTTACTATTTTGCTAGTGTCGACAAGGCAAAATTCCGTAAGCCAGTGGTGCCGGGTGATCAACTGATCATCGAAGTTGAATTTGTTAAAGAGCGCCGTGGCATCGCTGCTTTCAATGGTGTGGCGAAAGTGGACGGCGAAGTTGTTTGTTCCGCAGAGCTAAAGTGTGCTCGCCGAGAGTTTTAATATGATTCATGAAACAGCAAAAATTCACCCTAGTGCCGTTATCGAAGGTAACGTGACTATCGGTGCCAATACCACTGTGGGTCCATTTACCTATATCTCCGGAGATGTGACCATTGGTAACAACAACGAGATCATGTCTCATGTTGTGATCAAAGGTAAAACCACCATTGGTGATGACAACCGCGTGTTCCCACAGGCCGTCATTGGTGAAGAAAACCAGGACAAAAAGTATGGTGGCGAAGACACCAGCGTTGTTGTTGGTGATCGTAATGTGATTCGCGAAAGCGTGCAGATTCACCGTGGTACAGTGCAAGATAAGGCACAGACTGTGGTTGGAGACGACAACCTGCTTTGCGTGAATGCTCATATCGCTCACGATGTCATTGTTGGCAATCATACTCACATCGGTAATAACTCCATTCTGGGTGGCCATGTGACTGTGGATGATTATGCCGGTGTTATGGCATTGTCTGCCATACACCCATTCTGCACCGTTGGCGCATATGCCTACGTAGGCGGCTGTTCAGCGGTCGTACAAGATGTACCACCTTATGTCCTCGCTCAGGGAAACCATGCGACGCCGTTTGGCCTTAACTTGGTCGGTTTGAAACGTAATGGTTTTGAGAAGCCTGAATTAAGAGCGCTTCAAAAGGCATACAAAGAGATTTACCGCTCAGGTAAGACACTTGCTGAGGTGAAGCCTGTGCTAGAAGAAATGGCGCAAGAGTGGAATTCGGTGCAGCGCTTTGTTGAGATTTTGGAAAACTCCGAGCGTGGCATCATCCGCTAACGCATGCTGGCTGGGCTTAAAAAAGATCGCTAATCTACTGGCGATCTTTTTCTGTTTTATGGTAATCGACATTTTCTTTGGGAGTAGGGATTAGTGATGGAAAGACCACTGCGCATCGGCGTTGTCGCTGGAGAACTGTCCGGTGATACGTTAGGCGAAGGCTTTATCAAAGCGGTCAAAGAGAAATACCCGAATGCAGAGTTCGTCGGCATTGGTGGACCTAAGATGATAGCTCAGGGCTGTGAATCTCTGTTTGACATGGAAGAACTCGCGGTTATGGGGCTGGTTGAAGTCCTTGGGCGCTTGAGACGCTTGTTACATGTCAAAGCGGAACTGGTCAAATATTTCACTAGCAATCCTGTAGATGTCTTTGTCGGCATAGACGCTCCGGATTTTAATTTGCGCTTGGAGCTCGATCTTAAGAAAGCCGGGACGAAAACCGTTCATTATGTCAGCCCATCGGTATGGGCTTGGCGTCAGAAGCGCATTTACGGTATCGCTGAGGCCACCAATTTGGTGCTGGCTTTCCTACCGTTTGAAAAAGCATTCTATGATAAATTCAACGTGCCGTGTGAGTTTATCGGCCATACCTTAGCCGATGCCATTCCTCTTGAGTCAGCACAGCGTCCGGCTAGAGAGCTCCTAGGGCTTGAATTAGACAGAAAATGGCTGGCGGTATTGCCCGGCAGCAGAGGCAATGAACTGAAAATGTTGTCTCAGCCATTTATTGAAACATGCGTTAAATTACACAAAGACGATCCGACGTTGGGTTTTGTAGTTGCGGCTGTAAATGATAAGCGCAAACAGCAGTTTATTGAGGCATGGAAAGCATTCGCACCAGAACTTGAGTTTCACATTGTTGAGGATACGGCTCGGAACGTCATCACTGCGTCAGATGCCGTGTTGTTGGCATCCGGAACGGTAGCATTGGAGTGCATGTTGCTCAAACGCCCAATGGTCGTAGGCTATAAAATGAATGCTATTACGGCCTTTTTAGCCAAGCGTTTGGTGAAAACTAAATTTGTGTCGTTACCCAATATCCTTGCTGACGACGAGATCGTCAAAGAGTTTTTGCTCGAAGCGTGTACAGCAGAAAACTTGTATTCGGAATTAACAAGGCTGCTGTCTGGCGATAATAAAGCGATGTTGGATAAATTCACCGAAATGCACCACTGGATACGCAAAGGTGCCGACAAGCAAGCTGCTGAAGCAGTACTAAAACTGATAGATAGATTATGACGACAAAAAAAACAGTGACAGAACTTCCACCTTTCGAGTACCCACAAGGTTATCTGCGAGTTGCAGGTGTGGATGAGGTGGGACGCGGTCCATTGGTGGGAGATGTGGTCACCGCTGCGGTTATCCTCGATCCGAATAACCCTATTGAGGGCCTGAACGATTCCAAAAAACTGTCGGAAAAAAAGCGCTTGGCACTCTACCCAGAAATTAAAGAGAAGGCGCTGGCGTGGGCGGTTGGACGCTGTTCGCCGGAAGAAATTGATGAGCTCAATATTCTTCAGGCAACGATGGTCGCGATGCAGCGCGCTGTTGCCGGGTTAGGTGTTGAACCGGATCTGGTGCTTATTGATGGTAATCGAACCCCCCAATTATCGATGGATGCTCAGGCGGTTGTGAAAGGTGACCTTCGTGTTGCCGAGATCAGCGCTGCGTCCATTATTGCTAAAGTAGTTCGGGACCACGAGATGGAAGAGCTGGATAAACAGCACCCTGAGTTTGGCTTTGCTAAGCATAAAGGTTACCCGACTAAAGCGCACTTTGAAGCCATCGAAAAGCATGGTGTGATTGCTGAGCACAGAAAAAGCTTCAAGCCCGTAAAGCGCGCTTTAGGTCTTGAACAATAACGTACATTTATCGAAATATAGTTGTCGTGACGATTTAGGATTTAATATGTCAGACCCCAAGTTTATACACCTTCGTGTACACAGTGACTTCTCAATGGTGGACGGCCTGTCCAAGGTTCCACCTTTGGTCAAAAAAGTGGCTGAAATGGGCATGCCTGCAATGGCGCTTACCGATTTCACTAACCTGTGTGGTTTGGTGAAGTTCTATGGCAACGCACATTCGGCAGGGGTCAAGCCGATTATTGGTGCTGATTTTGCGGTGCAGTCAGAAGAATTTGGTGAAGAGCTGACACGTATTACTGTGCTCGCGGCAGATAACAAGGGCTACAATAATCTCACGCTTTTAATCTCTAAAGCGTATCTGCGCGGACATGTTCAACACCAACCCGTGATAGATAAGACCTGGTTAGCTGATTTGTCAGAGGGGCTGATTATTCTCTCTGGTGCCAAAGATGGTGAAGTGGGTAAAGCGCTGCTTAAAGGTAACTCAACCTTAGCCCGCCAGTGTGCGCAGTTCTATCACACTCATTTTCCTGACCGCTTCTATATCGAGTTGATTCGGACGGGTCGTGCCGATGAAGAGAGTTATTTGCATTTTGCCGTCGAATTGGCAGAAGAATTAGCGCTACCAGTTGTTGCGACCAACGAAGTGGTGTTCGTCGATAAAGAGCTATTCGAAGCCCATGAAATTCGGGTTGCGATCCACGATGGCTATACAATGGATGATCCGCGTCGTCCCAAAAAGTACAGCGAGCAACAGTATCTGCGCAGTGAAGCGGAAATGTGTGAGTTGTTTGCAGACATTCCGGAAGCATTGCAAAACTCGGTGGAAATCGCCAAACGTTGTAACGTTACCGTCAGGTTGGGGGAATACTTCCTGCCGGCATTCCCTACCGAGGGTATGAAAGAAACTGACTTTCTGGTGATGAAATCTCAGGAGGGCCTTGAGGACCGTCTGGAGTTTTTGTTCCCCGATGAGCAAGTCAGAGCTGAACGCAGGCCGGAGTACGATGAGCGCTTACAGATTGAGCTCGATGTTATCAACCAAATGGGCTTTCCGGGCTACTTCCTGATCGTAATGGAGTTTATCCAGTGGTCGAAAGACAATGCGATTCCGGTCGGTCCAGGTCGTGGTTCTGGTGCTGGATCCTTGGTGGCCTATGCGCTGAAGATTACGGATTTGGATCCGTTAGAATACGACTTGCTGTTTGAGCGATTCCTGAACCCAGAACGTGTATCGATGCCCGATTTCGATGTCGACTTCTGTATGGATAAGCGTGATCAGGTGATTGACCACGTGGCAGAAATGTATGGCCGAGACGCGGTATCGCAGATCATCACTTTTGGTACCATGGCAGCTAAAGCCGTTATCCGCGATGTTGGCCGGGTGTTGGGCCATCCGTTTGGTTTTGTTGATCGTATTTCTAAACTGATTCCACCTGATCCGGGGATGACGCTAGAGAAAGCGTTCAAGGCCGAGCCCGCGTTGCCTCAGCTCTATGATGCGGATGACGAAGTTCGTGACCTCATTGATATGTGTCGTATTCTCGAAGGTTGTACGCGAAATGCGGGTAAGCACGCTGGTGGCGTGGTTATTTCTCCGACAACCATAACGGATTTTGCGCCTATTTATGCGGACTCAGAAGGCCACTTCCCGGTTACGCAATTTGATAAGAACGATGTAGAAACGGCAGGTCTGGTTAAATTTGACTTCTTAGGACTGCGTACACTGACCATCATCGACTGGGCGCTTGGATTGATTAACCCGAGGCTTGAGCGAGACGGTAAAGCACCAGTGCGGATTGAATCTATCCCTCTTGATGACACTGCATCGTTCCAGTTACTGCAAAACTCAGAAACCACAGCGGTGTTCCAGTTGGAATCCCGCGGCATGAAGGAGCTGATCAAGCGACTTCAGCCTGACTGTTTCGAAGATATCATCGCATTGGTGGCGCTGTTCCGTCCGGGTCCGCTGCAATCGGGCATGGTAGATAACTTTATCGACCGTAAACATGGCCGGGAGGCTATCTCTTATCCGGATGAAACCTGGCAACATGAATCGCTGAAAGAAACCCTGGATCCTACTTATGGCATCATTCTCTACCAGGAGCAGGTCATGCAGATCGCCCAGATCCTTGCAGGGTATACGCTGGGTGGTGCTGATATGTTGCGTCGCGCTATGGGTAAGAAAAAACCGGAAGAAATGGCGAAGCAGCGTGCGGTGTTTGAAGAAGGGGCAATCAACAATGGCGTAGATGGTGAGCTCGCCATGAAAATCTTCGACCTGGTGGAAAAATTCGCAGGTTACGGATTTAACAAATCGCACTCCGCTGCTTATGCTCTGGTGTCTTATCAGACGCTGTGGCTAAAAACCCATTATCCGGCTGAGTTTATGGCTGCGGTAATGACTGCGGATATGGATAACACGGAGAAGGTGGTCGGCCTTGTCGATGAATGCTTCCGTATGAAACTCAAAGTGTTGCCACCTGATATTAATGCGGGTCTGTATCGATTCAATGTTAATGAGGAAGGTGCGATTGTATACGGAATCGGTGCCATCAAAGGGGTAGGTGAAGGTCCAATTGATGCCATTATCGAGGCACGCAACAAAGACGGTTATTTCCGTGATCTGTTTGATTTCTGCGCACGCATTGATCTTAAAAAAGTCAATAAACGAGTGATAGAGAAACTGATCATGGCCGGGGCGCTCGACAGATTGGGCCCCCATCGGGCGGCACTGATGGCCTCGTTAAACGATGCGGTTAAAGCGGCCAGTCAACATCATCAGGCGGAAGCGTTTGGTCAGGCGGACATGTTTGGTGTCTTAACCGATGCGCCTGAAGAGGTGGAACACAAGTATACTCAGGTTCCAGCGTGGCCGGAAAAAGTCTGGCTGGAAGGTGAACGGGAAACATTGGGTCTTTATTTGACGGGGCACCCAATAAACGCCTATCTTAAGGAACTTACTAAGTACACCAGTTGTCGATTAAAAGACGCAACACCAACCAGGCGAGATCAATCACTGACTGTAGCCGGTCTGGTCATTGCAGCTCGTGTTATGACAACAAAACGTGGCACTCGTATCGGCATCATGACACTTGATGATCGCAGTGGTCGTATGGAAGTGATGCTGTTCTCAGATGCGCTAGATAAATATGCTGAATTGCTAGAAAAAGATAAAATTGTGGTCGTTTCTGGACAGGTCAGCTTTGATGACTTCAATGGTGGCCTTAAAATGTCCGCCCGCGAAGTTTTAGATTTAGGTAGTGCACGCGAGAAGTTTACGCGTGGTCTGTCAATTTCGCTATTAGAACAACAAATTGATGAGCGTTTTTACCAGCGCTTCACAGAAATATTAACTCCCCACAAAGCCGGGACAGTTCCTGTTAATATTTACTACCAGCGTGCAGACGCGAGAGCAAAACTCACGTTGGGAACAGAATGGCGCGTAACGCCAAATGATGCGTTACTGGAAGAATTACAGCAGTTACTTGGTAAAGACCAGGTTGAACTCGAATTTAACTAATTGAGTCCCATGAATAAGCAAATTGGGGCTGAATCGAAAAGGATTCATAGATGAGCTTGAACTTTCTTGAATTTGAAAAGCCAATTGCCGAATTAGAAGCAAAAATTGAAGCATTACGTGATGTTTCACGTCACGGTGGTGACAGTGCAATTGATCTGGATAAAGAAATTGAACAACTAGAGAAGAAAAGCTTAGAGCTTAAAAAGAAAATCTTTAGTGATCTTGGTGCATGGCAGGTAGCACAACTTGCTCGTCACCCACAGCGTCCTTACACTCTGGACTATATCGAGCACGTATTTACGGAGTTTGATGAGCTGGCAGGTGATCGTGCTTTCGCAGATGATAAGGCTATTGTCGGTGGCATGGCCCGTCTTGACGGCCGTCCGGTGATGATCATTGGTCACCAGAAAGGGCGTGAAACTAAAGAGAAAGTAAAACGCAACTTTGGTATGCCTAAACCAGAAGGCTATCGTAAAGCACTGCGTTTGATGCGAATGGCTGAGCGTTTCAATATGCCAATCATCACATTCATTGATACAGCGGGTGCTTACCCGGGTGTTGGCGCTGAAGAGCGCGGCCAGTCTGAAGCTATCGCAATGAACCTGAAAGTGATGGCAGGCCTGAAAGTCCCTGTGATTTGTAACGTCGTTGGTGAAGGTGGTTCTGGTGGCGCATTAGCTATCGGTGTTGGTGATTATGTCAACATGCTTCAGTACTCTACGTATTCAGTGATCTCTCCAGAAGGCTGTGCGTCGATCCTTTGGCGTGACTCAGACAAAGCTCCACAAGCGGCAGAAGCGATGGGCCTGATTGCCCCACGTCTTAAAGAGTTGGACTTGATCGACCAAATCATTGAAGAGCCATTAGGTGGCGCTCATCGTGATACCGTTCAAATGGCGGCAAACATGAAAGCAACTCTGTTGCGTCAGCTTGAAGAGCTGGACCAGCTAGACAATGACAACTTACTTGAGCGTCGCTATCAGCGCTTGATGAGTTATGGCTATTGCTAAACGCAAATGATTTATATAATAAGGCGAGCACTATGCTCGCCTTATTTTTTACTCATTACAGGACCTTTCTATGGCGCTTTATCAACGCTTCGCACATGCTATCGACCGTCACCTTCCTCAAGGTGGACGCATTGTTGTTGGCTTCAGTGGCGGTGTTGACTCCCGGGTACTGTTACGATTGACGTCACAATACTGTCAGCAAAATACAACAGCAAAAGGGTTAGCGGTCCATGTCCATCATGGTCTGAGTACAAACGCCGATCTTTGGTTGACGCAATGCGCCGATTGGGCTGACCAGGAAGGGGTTGCGTTTGCGGCGGAACGGGTCTGTTTAGATACCTCTGATGGTGACAGTATTGAGCAACTGGCGCGTCGGGCCCGATATCAGGCTTTGAGCAAACATCTGTTGCCCACAGATATTCTGGTGACGGGCCAGCACCTTGATGATCAAACGGAAACGTTTTTACTGGCCCTAAAGCGGGGAAGCGGTCCTAAAGGACTTTCATCGATGGCCGAATCGATGGTTCTAGGAGCAGGTAAACTGGTCCGTCCGTTACTCAATGTAACCCGAGATGAGATTGAGCAGTTTGCAGTCAGTGAACAACTGAGCTGGGTGGAAGATGAAAGTAATCAGGATACCCGATTTGACCGGAACTTCTTACGGCAAACAATATTGCCGGAAATTAATCAGCGTTGGCCAGGCTTTGCAACGTCGGTGAGTCGTAGTGCTCGATTGTGTGCCAAGCAGGAACAACTGTTGGAAGAGTTATTACTCCCGGAGTTGGAAAACAGTTTGGATGAGTTTTCCGGGCTCTGTATCGACACGCTGCGCCGCTGTTCTTCATTGAAGCGGGAGCAGCTGTTGCGCTTTTGGATCGCAAAGCACGCTGAGACCATGCCTAGCGAAGTTCAGCTAACGCAGCTTTGGCGGGAGGTGGCCATGGCCAGGCGAGATGCCAACCCGGAGGTCAAACTATCCGGAGGTTCGGTCAGACGATTTCAGGACAGGCTGTACTGGGTTCGGGAGAGCCTGGAAGTAGTAAATTGGCACAAGAGTTGGACATGTCGTCAGCCTCTGATTTTACCAGATGACCTGGGAAGGTTAATTGTTAAGCCAGCGAATGTCAGTAGCGAGCTGACTCTTGATTATGCTAAGTTGACCAAAGGGGTCGATGTAGTATTTAACCCGCAGGGACTGACAGCGCACCCGCAAGGCAGAATAGGCTCTCGAAAGCTTAAAAAACTGTATCAGGAATACAAAGTACCAAGTTGGGAACGACGTCGTATCCCGGTTATTCTTCATCAGGGAATGGTCGTTGCTGTAGGTAACTTATTTGTAGATAAAGCATTTTATGGCTCAGATTGTGAACTCGTATGGGACAAGTGACCTGTTTTCATGTCACAATCGTAACAATTATAAACTGCCAGAAATGTTTTCGTGGATTGCCAGTGAAAGACAAAATCTGGTCTATATGGATATATTGAGAAGGTAAAGCAATGAAGAATGTTGTAATGGGTGCCGTGCTAGCGGCCGGTTTACTGAGTGGTACAGCGATGGCGGCGGACGTTGCAGCGGGTAAAGCCAAGGCAGCAGTGTGTGCAGCGTGTCATGGCGCTGATGGTGTTGCTGTAATCCCCGGATACCCAAACCTGAAAGGCCAGAATGAGCAGTATCTGGTGACGTCTATCAAGGCCTACAAGAACAAAGAGCGTACTGGTGGCTTGGCGGCTGTCATGCAAGCACAAGCATCTATGTTGAGCGACGAAGACATTGCGAATGTAGCGGCCTACTACGCAAGCTTGAAATAGTTGTTACATAAATATATGACGAAAAGCCCGGGGATGAACTTCGGGCTTTTTGTTTTCGTTGATTGTTAGCGTCGCCTGCCAGATAATGACGTTAACCAATGTGATGTAAGGGAAGAACATGAAAAAGATTGAAGCGATTATCAAACCATTCAAACTTGATGACGTGCGTGAAGCGTTAGCAGAAGTGGGCATCACAGGTATGACAGTGTCTGAAGTGAAAGGTTTTGGTCGTCAGAAAGGCCACACGGAGTTATATCGCGGTGCGGAATACATGGTTGATTTTTTGCCTAAGGTAAAGCTTGAGATTGTCGTATCCAGTGATGTGGCTGACCAGTGTGTTGAAACCATTATTGAAACTGCCCAGACGGGTAAGATTGGTGATGGTAAGATCTTTATTACTGATATCGAACGTGTTGTGCGTATTCGTACGGGTGAAGAAGACGAAGATGCTATCTAAGCCTGAACTAAAGGCTTAGATGAACAAATTATCAAAGGAGTGGGTGACTGCTCCTTTGTCGTTTCTATAGGGTGTGATCGATGAAGTTGAAATGGATCATGGTGGCGGGTCTGGCTGTGATCGGCATGACAGTAGGCGGTTTTCAAGCCGTGTTCAGCGTGCAGGAAACACCACAAATTACTTCAATCCAAAATAGCCAGGTACAGACAGAGTTAAAGTGCTACCAAAATGAGCAGCCGCTTCCTCTTGATGAAGGGGGCTCGCTCAATGTGTTGGTATGGAACATATACAAGCAGAACCGAGACAATCTATTTACGGAGTTGGCCCGGTTTTCTCAAGACCGTCAATTAGTGCTATTACAAGAGGCGAGCCTAGACGACGCATTTCTCGATTGGCTGCAGCGCTCAGAATGGGGAAGCAATCAAGTGAGTGCATTCAAAGTCTTTGATGTGTCTGCGGGTGTCTTGAATCTGAGCCGAAGTATGCCATCGATTGCCTGTGCTAATTTGGAAACGGAACCCTGGTTGCGCCTCCCTAAGTCGGGGCTTTACGCGGAGTATGCACTTTCCAATGGCCAGACTCTGATCTCGGTGAATCTTCATTCGGTGAATTTCACTCTGGGGACAGACGAGTATAAAAAGCAGTTGGAGTCTTTCAGGCAGGTGCTGGAGCGTCATAGTGGGCCACTGCTGATTGCCGGGGACTTCAACAGTTGGAGTGAGGCTCGTCTGAATGTCCTTAAACAGACGCTGGCCAAATACCAAATAGAAGAAGTGCCGTTTGCTGATGATAAAAGGAAGCGATTTATGACTGGGTTACCACTGGATCATATCTTTTATCGCGGTATGGATTTTGTTTCCGCTACGGTGCCAGAATCCGATGCATCCGACCATAATCCATTGTTGGCTGAGTTTTCACTCCAGAAATAAACAAACAAAAAGCGGCCAATGGCCGCTTTTTTCAGGAAAGTCAGATGCGATTAAGCACTGGTTTTGGTCACATCCACATACAGTTTCAGTTTTTGTCCTGGCTTCAGATACTTCTGATTCTGAAGATCGTTCCATTTTACGACATCACTGGTGCGCACTTTAAATCTTTGCGCAATGCCGCTGATGGTATCGCCGCTTCGCACTGAGTAAAACACGGTACGGATAATGGCGCCGTCGCTGGCGTTTTTCCAGATGACCAGTTCTTGTCCTACACGAAGCGTGTCTCTTGGACCCATGCCGTTCCATTTTGCCAGAGACTGATGGGACACCTTATTCGCTCTGGCTATCGTCCACAAGCTATCGCCGCTTTTTACGGTGTGAGTAACTTTGTAATTACCCCGCGAGGTTGACTGAGTTTTGGCGAGACGATTCGATGCGCTCAGAGCGTAAGTGGATTCATCTTTGGTTGATGTAGGAACGAGCAGATATTGGCCAGCACGAATATTGTTATTGTTCAGGCCATTAGCACTACGAATGACTTTGGTCGTTGTTTGATGTCGCTGAGCAATCACACTGAGAGAGTCGCCAGATTTGACTTTGTATCTGACCAGTCGCATGCCTTTACCACGATTTTGTTCCAGTTCAGTACGGAACTGGTCAAGGCTGCCAATAGGCAACAGAAGCGTTTGTGGTCCATCAGGGGCTGTCGCCCATTGATTGTAGGCTGGGTTATAGCTCTGAAGCTCTTTTACCGATATGCCAGCATATTTAGCCGCAATAGCCAGGTCGAGCTGCTCATTGGGATCGACTAACTCAAGGGCTGGCTGGTTTGGAATCGGCGGAATGTCGACACCATACTTTTCTTTGTTTGCCAGTATGTCGGCCAGAGCGAGCAGTTTAGGGACGTAACCACTGGTTTCTTTTGGTAGATCCAGAGAGAAAAAGTCGATGGGTTTACCAGCTTTGCGGTTTTTACGAATAGCGCTGGAAACTCGTCCACCACCACTGTTATAGGCCGCAATAGCATGATTCCAGTTACCGTCAAATCGGTTGTTTAACTGGGTCAGGTAGTCGAGTGCAGCCTGTGTGGATGCTGTTACATCACGACGGCCGTCATACCAATAGGTTTGATCCAGTCCGAATGCTTTTCCGGTTGCCGGAACAAACTGCCATAAACCTGCGGCGCTGCCGTGCGAGTAGGCGAAAGCATCAAAGGAACTTTCGACGATAGGCAGAAGGGCAAGTTCGAGTGGAAGTTCCCGGGCTTCAATCTCTTCAGTAATTAGGTATAGAAAAGGTTTTGCACGTTCAGAGACCGTTTTTAGGTGATGCGGGTGCTTGATATACCACTTGCGATAGTAATCTACCTTCGCGTTGTCAGGTATCTCCATTTCAAGCTGCATTGCGATTCGCTGCCATACGTCCTCTTGTTCTTGAGGCGTGAGCACTTTCGGCGCGGGTTGAGTGTCAGGAGTGTCAACGGAAACGGGCGTTGTTGTTTTAGTTGTCGCTGTTTCTGCAGGAGAGTTAGTTGGCTCTGTTGTGGTGCTGCTTGTTTCTGGCTGAGTGAGTTGGCACCCTGCCAGCAACAGGGCTAATGCCCAACTGTATTTCTTATGCATTGTGTTTGCTACAACCTCTTACGTGAACGATTTGGCATAATACTAATACCACCTAGGCCAAACAAGCAGCAAAACGTTAAAATTCGTTTTTCCACTCACGTAATGCTGCAAAAGTTGATAAAGGGTCATTATTGACAGTTCGGTTTGCTACTGAGCTCACAATTTCAGCTTGTGTGGTTCTCAAAAACGGATTGATGCGTTTTTCTACGGATATGGATGTAGGCAGTGTTGGCAGTCCTTTGGCTCGTTTTTGGTTCGCTTCGTCTCTGTACTCGTGAAGAAACACGTTATGAGGTTCAACTGCCATGGCAAAAGCGAGATTGCTCAAGGTATATTCATGTGTGCAGTAGACCTCGGTTTCTTCGGGTAGCAGAGTCAGTTTTTGTAGAGAGTTGTACATCTGCTCAGCGGTGCCTTCAAAGATGCGACCACAGCCTGCAGAGAACAGAACATCCCCACAAAACAGCTTGCCGTCTCCCACATAACCAATGTGGTCAAGTGTGTGCCCAGGTAGATTTAATACCAGGAACTCTTCATTAAACAAATTAATTCTATGCCCTTCAGCTACTGTATGAGTGAGGTGCTCGATGTTGGTGTTGTCTGGGCCTACAACCGTGATTGACGGATATTTTTCTACCAACTGTTTTATGCCACCCGTATGATCCCAGTGGTGGTGAGTGACCAAAATAGTGACCAGCTCCAATTGATGTTGGTCCAGATACTCAATAACAGGTTCTGCGTCTCCCGGGTCTACAACGGCGCATAAGTTCTGGTTATTTTGAATTAGCCAGATGTAATTATCGTTAAATGCAGGTATGCTTTTGATATGTAACATGGTTGTTTCTCCAGTCCTGTTTGGGAGAGAGCGCGTATATGAAGCCAGCACGCAGCAAGAAAAAAGTCGATCATCCCCACTCCTGGGAAGAACTTGCTAATGGTCAGTGGGTCTCTGAGTCTATTCAAACCAGACTCGACGAATGGTGCCCTAAACTTTTCGGCTATCATATGTTAAAGCTTGGTGGACTGAGTTGCGAACTTACTAGTTGCAACTGTAACATCCAACACCAAGTGCACCTTGATTCTAAAAACCCTCTGCATAATGTTATCGCTGACCGCTATGAATTACCATTCCTGGAGAAGAGTTTCGACGCGGTAGTGTTGTCTCATCAACTGGAATACGCAGAAGATCCTCATCGATTGCTACGTGAAGTGGACAGGGTGATGATTGATGATGGTTATATCATTATCACTGGCTTCAATCCCATGAGCTTTACAGGGTTGGCGAGTCTGATGCCATGGAGAAAAAACAACTTTCCCTGGAGTGGGCGTATGTTTACGCCGAATCGAATTAAAGATTGGTTAGGTGTGCTTAATTATCAGGTGGTCCATTCTGATACCTATGCATTGTTCCCAATGAAACGATACCGGACCATGTGGACCTGGCTGGAGAATAGTATTGGCGATTGGGCTTCGCCGATGGGAAGTCTGTATTTTATTGTGGCCAGAAAACGAACCTATCCACTTAAGCCTTTGAAGCCACACTGGCATTTGAAGAAGAGACTCACTCCAGCAAGCGTTAGCTATCGTACCGCAGTAAAGAAAAATAGCGCCTAAATTAGGCGCTGTCGCTCAGGAAACGAGACTAACTCGGCTGGTAACCTGTATCTTCTTCTGTTGGGTTTTCAGCAGCAGCACGAGCCAATTCATCGCACATTTCGTTTTCACGGTGTCCTGCATGGCCTTTCACCCAATGCCAGTCTATTTGATGACGTTGTGTTTCCGTGTCTAGGGCTTTCCATAAGTCCGCATTTTTAACTGGCTTCTTATCCGCCGTTTTCCAACCGCGTTTTTTCCAGTTGTGGATCCACTGTGTAATGCCTTGGCGAACATATTGACTATCGGTTGTCAGGATTACATGGCAGGACTCTTTAAGTGCTTGTAGAGCAACGATTGTCGCCAGCATTTCCATTCGGTTATTGGTCGTTAGTGTATAGCCCTTAGCGAGAGTTTTCTCATTCTGTTTGTAACGTAGAACGATCCCATAGCCGCCAGGCCCCGGATTACCCAAACAAGAACCATCTGTGAAAATTTCAACCTGCTTCGTCATGATTTGATACTATGTAGCTCAGTGAGTTTATCTACATAGTCTGACATACATAACGCCATGAATACCAGTCACAATCCAGAACAACGCAGAATTGTCGTGCTCGATACCGAAACTACCGGTATGAATAGAGAGGGCGGACCGCACTACATGGGTCACCGTATCATCGAAATTGGTGCGGTGGAAATCATCAACCGTAAGCTGACGGGGCGCCACTTCCATGTTTATCTGAAACCTGACATGGCGATTCAGCCTGATGCTATTGAGGTTCACGGTATTACCGATGAGTTCTTACTGGACAAACCCGTCTATAAACAGGTTCATGACGAGTTTCTCGAGTTCATCAAAGGGGCCGAGCTTGTGGCTCACAACGCGCCCTTCGACGTCGGGTTTATGGACCATGAGTTCGGTATGTTGAATGGAGCCATTGGTAAAACGGAGCAATACTGCAAGGTAACCGATACGCTGGTCATGGCAAAGCGGATGCCAAATATGCCGGCGAGAAAGAACCTCGATTCATTGGCAAAACACTACACGATAGATACATCAGCGCGTGTGCTCCACGGGGCATTGCTCGATGCTGAGATTCTGGCAGATGTTTATCTGGCCATGACGGGTGGTCAGACATCAATGCAGTTCAACGCCGGACAATCGGAAGGCGACGATTCCGGCGGTGAAACTATTAAGCGCCTCACAACTGCCAGAAAATCATTAAAGGTTTTGCATGCGTCTGCCGATGAATTAGAAGCGCATAATGCGCGTTTAGATATCGTCGAAAAAGGTGGCAGTTGTCTCTGGCGCCAGTAGGAGAGAAACATGCAGAGGATAATACTTGCGATAGCCTTGTGGTTGTCGCTGATGGTTGGTGCGTTTGCTAATGAATCCTCTATGTCATTTCTTGATAACCGTTTTCGTGTTGATGAAACGGTAGAGCGTATTACCTTTCTGGTGTATCGGGAAGATAACTCCAAGCCGGTGACGCTGGTTCGCCCCGATGGCAAAAAGTACTACGCTTGGCGTCACCCTGAAAATGTGAATTGGATTGAAGAGCCTACGGTAGATGTCATTTCCATTGAGCATCCTATGCCCGGACCTTGGCAGGCGATTGGTAAGGTCACGCCCAAGAATAATATTCAGATTATTTCGCAGCTTTCTTTACAGGCAGATACCCTGCCACAACGTATTTATCAGGGTGAAAAACTCAAATTTACCGCCAGATTAATGACGGATAATGAACCGTTGATTGTTGAAAATATTCTCGACCGGGTTAACTTGAGGGTGGTGGTCACACGTTATCTTGAACAGCAAGAGGTGGCCAACAGCAAGGTCAAACCGGTTCCTATTGTTATTGGAGAATTCTTGGATGATGGTCAAGGTCTGGATGAGCGCTCAGGGGATGGAATTTTTACCGTTGAGTTGCCTATCGCCATCGAACCGGGCAAATACCATGTGCGTATTACGACGGGTAATGGTGTGTTTCTGAGAGCACTGGAACAAGAAGTCTTTATTTATCCAACTCCAATTGTCTCTCGTTTCTTTCAAGGCGATGAATCCGAACCGCATCAAATCATCATACGTGGTGAGCCGGCGACAATAGAAGAAGGCAGTCTTGCAACCTCAATCTCACTTCGCTCTCCGGATGACTCTGAACTAGTAGTTCAGCAACAGGCGCGAGCAGGCACCACTGAGGTAACGTCAGAGTTTCAGGATTTACACCAGATGGGAACCTATTACTGGAAGGGGCACGTTTATGCCACGGAAGCGGTTACGAATAGAGCCTTAGTGTTTGACTTGCCAGAGCGTACTTTCAGCGTTGTGGGGGCCATTGACCTTGAAAGTGCAGAGAAAATGCAAGCGGCTGCACGTGAAGCAAGAAAGAAAGCAGAGCAGGAAGCACAGGTTCTCGCCCACAGACAGAAAGTGAGATTCAACGCAATGGTTGCGATTGCGGTAGGGAATATAGCTTTGATCATTATTGGCGGCTTGATCTGGTGGGTGGTGAGAAGAAAGCGCGCGATTCGCGCTTCATTGCCAGAGATGCAACTAAAAATGCCCGGATAAACCGAAGGTTGAATCAGTCAAAAAAAGCCAGCAGATCCTGCTGGCTTTCTTTATTATGACTTAGGTGGAGCGGCTAGGCGACTTCCTCCATCGTTGGGTATAACGGCTTTGCGGCCAGTTCTTCCGGAGAGAAGTCATCGACGTTAATGGTGTAGAGTCGATGTGCTTCAGCAGTGGTTAGTAGTGTTGCTTCATCTTTTGTGATGATGCCTTTCTCTAGTCCCAGTGCAGCGACTTTGTCCAGTTGAGTAAATGGACGGCGTTGCTCCAGGGCTTTACAGACTTTAGTGAATACCGGTTCTGCTTTAAGAATGACGTCAAGCGCCTGTTCAATGCGGCCGACAGCGTTAAACTCGGTCGGCTCCAGATATTGTCCTCGGCCGAGTCTGCTGCGTGCAGCACAAGGGGTCTGCAGGATGCGAGCTACTTGACTGTCCAGTTTATCTGACGGTGCTTTACGAGTGGTGCCCAGCGGCAAAACGATAAAGCGCAACATACGGCCAATGAGCTTATTCGGGAAGTTACTGAGGAAGTCGTCCAGTGCCAACTCAGTTTGCTTCAGGCTATCTTGCAAGCCCCAGTGCAATAGAGGCAGATCTTCGCTGTTACGACCTTCGACATCAAAACGTTTTAGTGCTGCACTGCTAAGGTAAAGTTGACTCAACAAATCCCCAAGTCTTGCAGACAAACGTTCTTTTCGCTTGAGCGAGCCACCCAACACTGCCATGGAAACATCCGATAACAGGGCCAGGTTAGCGCTGTAGCGGTTAAGCTGTTGGTAATAGCGTTTTGTCACGTCGTTGTGCGGCGACGAAGAGCCTCGTCCATCCGTCAATCCGAGCCAGAAACTGCGTACCAGATTGCTAATCGTGAATGCCACGTGTCCGGCTAAGGCTTTGTCGAACTTATCCACGGCGTCCGATGCGGTTGAATGAGCGGCTTCCATCTCCGGTAGGACATAAGGATGGCAGCGAATAGCGCCCTGACCAAAAATGATCATGGAACGAGTAAGAATGTTGGCACCTTCGACCGTAACCGCGATAGGGGCGCCCTGATAGCCTCGTGCCAGGAAGTTAGATGGGCCGAGACAAATGCCTTTTCCACCGACAATATCCATAGCGTCGATAATGCTTTGTTGACCGCGGTGCGTACAGTGGTACTTCACGATGGCAGAGATAACCGAAGGCTTTTCTCCTAAATCAATACCGGTCACCGTAAGAGCACTGGCTGCATCCATAACATAAGCGTTGCCACCGATGCGAGCGAGCGGTTCTTCGATTCCTTCCATGTGACCGATCGGTTGTTTAAACTGACGACGAATTCTGGCATAGGCTCCTGTCGCCAACGCGGCTGTTTTGATGCCTCCGGTCGAGTTTGAAGGCAGTGTAATACCACGGCCAACCGATAGACATTCCACCAACATGCGCCAGCCTTGCCCTGCCATTTTTTGACCGCCAATAATGAAGTCAAGAGGGACAAATAGCTCATTGGCTTTCGTCGGACCATTCTGGAATGGCACATTTAGAGGGAAGTGGCGATTGCCGATCTCGACCCCTTTCAAATGGGTTGGAATGAGAGCACAGGTGATGCCCAGATCTTCTTTATCGCCAAGCAGACCATCGGGATCGCGAAGTTTAAAGGCCAGACCCAGTACCGTTGCGACGGGAGCCAGTGTGATATAACGTTTGTTCCAGGTGAGTTTCATACCCAGAACATTTTTTCCTTCCCATTTGCCTTTACAGACTACGCCAAAGTCAGGGATTGAACCGGCATCGGAACCCGCTTCTGGGCTGGTCAAGGCGAAACAGGGGATTTCTTGGCCGACAGCCAGACGAGGCAGGTAGTAGTCTTTCTGCTCTTCTGTACCGTAGTGCTGGAGAAGTTCTCCGGGCCCAAGTGAGTTAGGCACTCCAACCGTAGAGGAAAGTACCCCAGATACGCCCGTGAGTTTTTGTAGAACCAGAGACTGAGCATAGGCGGAGAATTCCAGGCCCCCGTATTTCTTCTTGATGATCATCGCGAAGAACTTGTGATCTTTCAAAAATTGCCAGACTTCTGGCGGCAGATCGGCAAGTTCATGAGTAACCTGATAATCGCTTACCATGGCGCACACTTCGTTGACCGGACCATCTAGGAAGGCTTGTTCTTCCTCGCTCAGTTTGGCATTGGTGATATTTTGCAGTTTTTGCCAGTCAGGTTTGCCTTTAAACAATTCGGCTTCCCACCAAACGGTACCGGCGTCCAACGCTTCTTTTTCTGTTTGGGACATCGCGGGAAGGATTTTTCTGAATACTTTTAAGGCTTTTGCTGAAATGAGGGACTGGCGAATTGAGGGGATGCAGAGTGTGGCGATAATGACTACGTACAGTCCCCATATCACAGCGCCAAACACGCCTAGCAGTGAGCCGAAGACCATAGCTGCGGTCACAAATAGCAAAGATTTTGCCAGCGATGCTCGTTGATAGAAGCTGATACCAACAGCACAGAGCAAGGCGACGGTAGAGAGCAAGATGTCCATGATTGTTCCTTTATCTGGGTATTATCGTTGTTTTACTGGGTGGACCCGATGTAATAATAAGTAAGGTAAGAGGTCGTACCAGTGTTAATTGTAACTCAATTATTGCATAAATGTAAAATCTGAAAAGTAATTACTCTAATTTTCGTGATGGCTGAATGGCTGTTCGGAATTTTTGGCCTGACTGTCACAGCTAGCCAAGATAATTACAGAGTAGCGGCGCACTGAGACACGCAGACTATCGACACCATTGCGTATTTATAGGTAAACTCATAGGTATCGAAAGTGGCCAACGGATGTTGGTAAAAAAAAGAGAACAAACCTATGTACCAAGAACTGATTCGAAGTGAACTAAATGAAGCTGCTGAAGTATTGAACAAATTTCTTAGCGACGACCACAATCTGGCTCAGATTGAAGCCGCGGCGAAAATGATTGCAGATTCATTCAAGCAGGACGGCAAAGTACTCTCTTGTGGTAATGGTGGGTCTCATTGTGATGCGATGCACTTTGCTGAAGAATTGACGGGTCGTTATCGTGAAAACCGTCCGGGCTACGCTGGTATCGCCATCTCTGATCCTAGCCATCTGTCTTGTGTGAGCAACGACTTTGGTTATGACTTTGTGTTCTCGCGTTATGTCGAGGCGGTAGGGCGTAAAGGTGATGTGTTGTTTGGGCTGTCAACTTCGGGTAACTCGGGCAATATTCTAAAGGCGATTGAAGCGGCTCAGGCAAAGGGTATGAAGACCATTGCGCTAACGGGTAAAGATGGCGGCAAGATGGCAGGTACGGCTGATATCGAGATCCGTGTTCCTCACTTTGGTTATGCAGACCGTATTCAGGAGGTTCACATCAAGATCATCCATATCATTATTCAGTTGGTTGAAAAAGAAATGGAATAACCGCAGGCGAGTGTCTGTGAAGTTTTGAGAAAAAGAGAGTAGGGAACTCAATGTGTGAATTGCTTGGCATGAGCGCCAATGTGCCAACAGATATCTGTTTCAGTTTTACCGGTTTGATTCAACGCGGTGGCAATACGGGGCCGCATAAAGATGGCTGGGGGATCACCTTTTACGAGGGTAAAGGCTTTCGAACATTTAAAGATCCGACCCCGAGTTGTGATTCAAAGATTGCTGAACTGGTGCAAAACTACCCGATAAAAAGTCGAGCGGTGGTGAGTCATATTCGCCAGGCTAATCGCGGACAGGTAAATCTGGAAAATACTCACCCGTTTACTCGTGAGCTGTGGGGGCGTTACTGGACTTTCGCGCATAATGGTCAGCTTAGTGATTATCAGAAACTGGATACGGGTCATTTCCGTCCAGTTGGTGAAACTGACAGTGAGCTTTCTTTCTGTTGGTTATTGCGGAAGCTGGATGAGCGATTCCCTGAGCCTCCCCAAGACTTGATGGCAATGTTTGCCTATGTAGCAGAGTGTTGTGATGAATTGCGAGAGCTTGGCGTGTATAACATGTTGCTGAGTGATGGCGAGTATGTCATGACATACTGCACCAATCACTTGTACTGGATAACGCGTAAGGCGCCTTTTGGAAAGGCAACATTGTTGGATGAAGATGTCACCATAAACTTTCAGGAAGAAACGACACCCAATGATGTGGTATCCGTGGTCGCGACACAGCCATTAACTGGTAATGAAACCTGGCATCGGATGAAGCCCGGTGAGTACAATCTGTTTCATTTCGGTCAGCTTGTGGCCAGCAATGTAGACGACCTGGTTGATGTGCCGTTTGCAGAAGTAAAGCCGGGTAATCAGGCTCCGGCTGAGCCTCTTTAAATAAAAAAAGCGAGTGATATGTCACTCGCTTTTTTATTTCAATTGACCCAAGAATCTATTTGTCGGCGTAGCCCTGAGGACCCAGCTCGATTCCGTCTAGTACGGCCTTACTGCCGTCCATAACTAACCGATCTTCGACAAACCACTTGACGACAAGTGGGTAGATCTTATGTTCTTGGCTTTGAACTCGTTGTTCTAGCGTTTCTATGGTGTCATCATCAAACACAGGGACCTTTGCCTGAAGCACAATCGGACCACCATCGAGTTTTTCCGTCACAAAGTGAATACTGGTGCCATGGTGCTCATCGCAGTTGTCAATTGCCCGCTGATGCGTGTTCAACCCAGGATACTTGGGCAGCAGTGATGGGTGGATATTGATCATCCGACCCATATAGTGGCGAACAAATTCTCCGCTAAGGATACGCATGTAGCCTGCCAACACCAGAAGGTCAGGGTTATGTACATCAATGCGGCGCATTAACTCTGCATCAAATGCTTCACGTGTCTCGCTTAGTTTAGGATCGAGGAACTCAGCCTCTGCTCCGGCTTTTCGGGCACGCTCAAGAGCGAAAGCAGACTCTTTGTTAGAGAAGACGGCTCGAACTTTGGCATTTGTGATAGTAGACTCGCAGGCGTCAATGATTGCCTGCAAGTTAGTACCATTCCCTGAAACTAAAACAACAATATTCTTCATGAAATTAATTGATCTCTACTTGCTCTTCACCAGCTTCTGCAGTTGCGATCTCACCAATTACCCATGCATTCTCGCCTTCAGCTTTCAGAAGCTCAACCGCAGCATCTGCCTGAGCTTTAGGTAGCGCAACGATCAGACCAACACCACAGTTGAAGGTACGGTACATTTCGAATGTATCAACGTTACCTTTCTGTTGTAGCCAGTTAAAGATTGCAGGCCATTCCCAGCTGTTGCCATCGATGACGGCTTTTGTACCTTCAGGCAGTACGCGGGGGATATTTTCCCAGAAACCACCGCCAGTGATGTGAGAAATTGCATGGATATCGTGTTCAGCGATCATCTTCAGAGCTGATTTGATATAAATTTTCGTTGGTTCTAGTAGGTGCTCACCAACGGTGCGCTCACCTAGCTTTTCGTTCTTGTCTGCACCAGATACTTCTAGGATCTTGCGGATAAGAGAATAGCCGTTCGAGTGTGGGCCACTTGAGCCAACGGCGATAAGTGCGTCACCAGCTGCGACTTTTGTGCCATCGATGACGTCTGATTTCTCAACCACACCAACGCAGAAGCCTGCAACGTCGTAATCTTCACCTTCGTACATGCCAGGCATTTCAGCAGTCTCACCACCGATAAGTGCACAACCAGCCTGTACACAACCTTCAGCGATACCTGAAACTACGTCTGCAGCAGTATCGACATCAAGTTTGCCAGTCGCATAGTAGTCCAGGAAGAACAGAGGTTCTGCACCTTGAACAATCAGGTCATTTACACACATTGCAACCAGGTCGATACCGATGGTGTCGTGCTTGTTCATGTCTAGTGCCAGGCGTAGTTTGGTGCCAACACCGTCTGTACCAGAAACAAGTACCGGTTCATTGTATTTTGTTGGCAGCTCACATAAAGCACCAAATCCACCGATGCCTCCCATTACTTCAGGGCGACGAGTGCGCTTAACCGCGCCTTTAATACGGTCAACTAATGCGTTACCTGCATCAATATCTACACCAGCGTCTTTATAGCTTAGGGAAGTGTTGTTTCCGCTCACGGGACAGTCCTCGATAAATAAATGGATGTGAAAAGCGGCGCTATTCTAACAGGGGTTTATCCAAAAAGGAAAACGTTTGCGTAAGAAAGTACAAACTATTTTTCCGAAGCGGTAGTCGGTTGTTTTTCCACTGGTAGCAACGAGTATCGTGCGGGAAAAATCCAATTTACCTGTAATCTCAACTGAAATAGTGAAAGAAACCATGTATAATTTGCAGGTTTTGTAAAATTTTGCCGGAGTAGGACATGAAAGTTGTTGAAGTTAAACACCCTCTTGTTAAGCATAAACTGGGTTTGATGCGTGAAGGGGATATCAGCACAAAGCGTTTCCGTGAGCTTGCTACAGAAGTGGGTAGCCTGTTGACGTATGAAGCGACCGCAGACTTTGAAACTGAGAAGGTGACTATTGAAGGCTGGAATGGTCCAGTTGAAGTTGACCAAATTAAGGGTAAGAAAGTTACCGTTGTACCAATCCTGCGTGCTGGTCTGGGTATGATGGATGGTGTGCTGGAACACATGCCAAGTGCGCGTATCAGCGTTGTTGGTATCTACCGTGATGAAGAGACACTAGAACCAGTGCCATACTTCAACAAGCTAGCGTCAAACATCGATGAGCGTATTGCTCTGGTTGTAGACCCAATGCTGGCAACTGGCGGTTCCATGATTGCGACGATCGACCTGTTGAAAGAGAAAGGTTGTAAGCACATTAAAGTATTGGTACTTGTTGCGGCACCAGAAGGTATCGAAGCGTTAGAAAAAGCACACCCAGATGTTGAGCTTTTCACTGCTGCGATTGACGAGTGTCTGAATGACAAAGGCTATATCGTACCGGGTCTGGGTGACGCTGGTGACAAGATTTTCGGCACTCAATAATCGTTCCGATTACAGGTATAAAAAAGGCTGACCATAGGTCAGCCTTTTTTTATGTCTCAAAGATCAGTCTTCCATTTGAGCGTTATCAACGACTGCGTTTTCGCCAAGATCATGAGGAAGGATTTGGTTCAGAACAATCGCGACGATACCGCACAAGCTCACGCCCTGCAGGCTGAAATCACCAATACCGAAAGCCATACCACCGATGCCAAAGACCAGAGTAATCGCCACGATAACCAAGTTGCGTGACTTGTGAAGATCCACGTTATTCTTGATCAGGGTATTGAGACCCACCGTTGCAATAGAGCCAAACAGCAGAATCATGATACCGCCCATCACTGGCACGGGAATGGTTTGCAGAATAGCGCCTAGCTTTCCGACCAGAGCTAACACAATAGCGGTGATCGCCGCCCAGGTCATGATGACAGGGTTGAAGGCTTTGGTCAGCATTACGGCACCGGTAACTTCGCTGTAAGTTGTGTTAGGTGGAGCTCCGACCATAGAAGCGGCGATGGTCGCGACTCCGTCACCAGCGATAGTACGGTGCAGGCCCGGCTTTTTGAGGTAGTCTTTGCCGGTTACGTTCGAGATGGCCAGCATATCGCCTACGTGCTCAACGGCAGGCGCGATGGCAACCGGTAACATAAACAGGATGGCGTTAATGTTGAATTCTGGAGCAGTAAAGTTAGGCAGAGATAACCAAGATGCCTGAACCACAGGCGTAAAGTCGACCACACCGTATACCAGAGCAGTGAGATAACCTGCGCCAATACCGCTAACAATTGGTAGTAATTTCAGGAAGCCTCTGCCAAATACACTAACGGTAATGGTTACCAGTAGTGATACCGAGGAGATCCATAGTGCGGCATTGGACTCAATAAGCTGCACCGCGCCATCGCCGGTCTTACCCAATGCCATGTTCACGGCAACAGGTGCAAGACCAAGGCCGATGACCATGATGACTGGTCCCACGACTACCGGTGGTAACAGTTTATGAATGACCTCAACCCCTTTTGCTTTGATTACGGCACCTAGTATGACGTAAACCACGCCGGCAGCCATAAGGCCGCCCATGGTGGCACCAATCCCCCAGGTCTGAACACCAAACATGATTGGGGCAATAAACGCAAAAGAGGAAGCGAGAAAAATGGGTACACTGCGTCGTGTGATCAATTGGAACAATAGCGTACCAACACCAGCACCAAACAGTGCTACATTGGGATCCAGTCCGGTTAGTAGAGGAACAAGCACTAAGGAACCAAATGCGACAAACAGCATTTGCGAACCTTGTATGATAGTTTTCATAGTCAGTTATCCAAGCAAGTCAAAGTATTGCCTGAGGGCTTCAGGCAAATTGGCGCGATGATAGCACCTTGCAATCGATTACTTAATGATCTCTGTAAAAAAGTTGGTATTTTTGTAACTTTTATCTCAATAGAACCCTTGACTTTGTATTGGATGAAGCAATTGCTGCAACTTACAGCGAATTATTGACCAAACCTTGAAGCACTCTGCTTGCTCCCAACCTCATACTTGCTTATCATTTCGACTTATATCTTTGTAATTTAGGATGCTTATGCGTTATTTAGCTTGGTTGTTGGCAGCAGTTTGTGCTTTGCCGGCATACGCGTTAACCAAAGTTGATATCTATTCAACAGAAGTCGTGGTGGATTCACAACAGCCGAATGGCGATGAAATTGCTCGTCAGCAAGGCATGGTTGAAGTGCTGATCAAAGCGAGTGGCGATTCGAATGCCGCTGCCAATCCGGTAGTGAAAAAGGCGTTAGGCAGCAGCTCTAGATATATTACGCAGTTAGGTTACACGCAACTTGATGGCCAGCAAGCGTTGAGAATGACGTTTAACAGTGAACAAATTAACACCTTGTTGAAGCAGGCAGATATCTCCACCTGGCCGGTCGAGCGTAGCAACGTTATGGTTTGGTTGGTAGAAGATAACGGTCGTGACCGCTCGATCACCTGGGAGCATACAGACTCTTCTGCGTCGAAGCAGCTTAAAAGAGAGGCTACACGCCGTGGCTTGCCTGTAACGTTCCCTGTGGGGGATTTTGATGATATGACGGGAATCCAGCCGACAGATTTATGGGGAGGCTTTGTCAGCCCGATTGCGCAGGCGACGAAGCGCTACCCTGTCGATGCCGTCATGGTGGTGAGAGCGGAAGGAACTAGCATTCGCTGGACACTGTATGACCAATCGCCGGAAACGCTAGGGCGAAATCAACTTGACCCTATTACCGGTAGTGCAGCGGGTTCTGTAGCCATGGCGAACTTAATCGATCAGGTGAGCGATTACTATGCAGCGAAGAATGCCACGGCAATTAGCGGTGAAAGTGCCGGTACGGTGACGGTAGCCTTCAGTGAAATGAACAGTGCCGATGCATTCTTTACTCTTGAAAGAGCATTAGAACGTTTGGCATCCACTGCTAAAGTGGAAGTGGTGGAAATCAAAGGCTCACAGATCACGGTCAAAGTCTCTTTGTTAGGCTCAATTGAGTCTTTTGAGCAGGAGGTGCTGAAGTCTGGATTAGTAAAAAAGATTGAGCTGATGCCTGCGGAAGTCCCATCGATCATGCCAGAGATACCAGCTATTGAACCACAAACTCCGGTTGTTGTGGAGCCGGGAGCTGACGTAAGTACGTTATCGGAGCAACCGGACAGTCAACAGGAGCTGACATCAATTCAGCCTCGTTCAGAGTTGATTGTCCAACCACAGCTAAGTTTCGAGTGGTTATAAAGTTTGTTGGAAAAAAAGGAGGCTGAGCCTCCTTTTTTTGTGCTTCAATTCGGGTTACTTTTCGAAGCGCTCTTTCTCTTTCTTTTCAACCGATGACAGACGCGGTAATTTGAGCCCAAGCTCTTTGCCTTTCATCCTTGCGTAGACGGTGTTGCCGACAAAGGCAATGGTGGTTAAGAGCAGTTCAACGACCGCAAGCCAGCGCTCACCTTCATCGGCGTAGAGAAGGGTGAGTGCATGCAAAAAATACAACATGAGGACAAAGTTCGCCCAGGCGTGCGTATAAGGTTTGCCAGCCAGTATTCCCGGTAGCGGAAGCAACAAAGGAATTAACCACGCCACGGTCAGGGCCAGTGGGTTAATGTGTGGATGCGGTGACAGATAACCGTGCCACAAAGCGACCCATGAAAGCAGTGCCAGATTGGCCGTCAGGGCGACCATTCGCATGGTTTCGGTTTTAAACGGGATAGCGTTCATAGTCTATTCACTTCAGTTTGATTGCCGTTCGCGCAAGACGTTTTCCGAGCGCAAAAGCCAGTTCTGTTTCTTCAGTGCTTAGAGGTCCGCTTGACTGAGCAACATGTGAGGCCCCATAAGGGGTGCCTCCTGTGGAAGTGGTATGTAGTGTCGGTTCACTATAGGGAATTCCCATCACCATCATTCCATGATGTAACAGTGGCAGTAGCATACTCAAAGCCGTGCTTTCCTGACCGCCATGCAGTGTCGAGGAGGACGTAAACACACAGGCAGGTTTATCGATCAGGGCCCCGGATATCCACAAGCTAGTTGTTTGGTCCCAAAAATGCTTGAGAGGCGCTGCCATATTACCAAACCAGACAGGGCTGCCCATGGCGAGTCCGTCACAGTTTTTCAGTTCGGCGATAGTGGCGCAAGGATCTTTGTCTTGGGAGCCTGGATAGGTATCCAGCTCCTCTACGGTTCGAAGCGTCGCTTGACAATGTTCTACAGACTCAATCCCTCGAGCAATGGCACGAGCGAGATGTTTAGTGCTCCCGTGACGACTGTAGTAAAGCACTAGCAGATTGCAGGTCATTAAAGAATCTCTAATACTTGCTCTGGCGGGCGTCCATGGCGAGCTTTGCCGTTAGTGATGACGATAGGGCGCTCAATGAGCTTTGGGTTTTCAAACATGGCTTGAAACAGTTGATCGTCTGTCAGTGCCGGATCGCTCAGATTGAGCTCTTTGTAGATATCTTCTTTGGTGCGCATCATCGCTCGCACGCTTTCAAGCTCAAGTTGGGCAAAGATTTCCTTGAGTTTTTCGACGGTAGGCGGTGTATCAAGGTACTTAACCACTTCAGGCGTGATGCCCTGTTCTTCCAGTAGCGAGAGAGTCTGGCGGCTTTTTGAGCAACGTGGATTATGGAAAATGGTGACTGACATACGGAGGTTTCCTTGTTGTTTTATTGTAGTGCCATGAATCGATCACGCTCGACGAGCAGCTGATCGATACGAGCATCATAGCGTGCTTGTTTTAAGCTTCCTAGCTCCGCCAGTTGACTGGCTTGAGAATAGAGTTGAATAGATTTGTCCCACTGAGCGTTCAAGGCCAGAATTTCGGCCCGAGCAGCCAAGTCTTCGGCACTATTGCCAAGTTTTATGTTGGCTTCCGAAAGCAGGTGCCAGCCATTGGTGTCGTTGGGGTTGTCATGAGTGTATCGCTGGAGAACCTGAATGGACTCCTTGTACTGCTGACTTTCCAATAACGCGTTGGCATAGTTGATGGTAATAACCGGGTTATTGGGCTTGACCTTCAAGGCCTTCTTCATAAGGTTGACGGCTTGCTGTGGTTTTTTCTGTGCGATGTACAAATCAGAAGCGGCATCGAGATAAAAATTATTCTCTGGGGATTTTTTCAGCAGCTTGTTCAAAATAGCTTCAGCTTGCTCTAACTGACTATTATCCAAATAAACCAGAGCCTTACCGTATTCAAATGAATCCTGAATGGTCGGACTGGCTTTCTTGGCGGTACGTTCAAACCAATCCAGAGCAGAGTTCTGTTTGATGCCAGCATAGCGTGCAACGATTCGAGCTCTGGCAAGATGGTAATTGATCGATGGTTCAATGCGTAATGGCGGATAGTTTTGCGCTCGCTCTCTGGTATCGGTAATACGGTCTTCTGGAAGTGGGTGAGTCAACAGCATTGGTGGCGGCTTACTGGCATAACGGTATTCATCTGCCAGACGACCAAAGAAACGTGGCATATCATTGACGTTAAACTGAGCACGAGCCAGCGTGGCAATGCCAAATCGGTCGGCTTCTTTTTCATTACTACGGGTATAGTTAATGGATGCTTGCATCGAACCTGCCGTCGTCGCGGTTAATGCGGCCATACCCGCTTGAGGGGAGGCGATGGCAAGCAACAGCGAACCAACCAGTGCAGCGACCGTGGCGGGTGAGCGTCGAGCTTCATCTTCCATACGACGCGCCAGATGTCGCTGGGTCACGTGAGCGATTTCGTGCGCCATAACGGATGCCAGTTCACTTTCACTGTGGGCATGAAGAAATAGCCCTGTGTGCAGTGCGACATAGCCACCAAAAAACGCAAAAGCGTTGATATTGCGGTCACGAATCATAAAAAAGGTAAACGGAGTTTTGACGTCGTTGGCACTGGAAACTAACCGGTGACCGATAGAGTCGACGTACTCGTTGAGCACAGGGTCGTTCACGATAGGGGAACTCGCCCGGATCATTCTCATGTAAGCATCACCGTAGATGAGCTCTTGATCGATGGTCAGTGTGGCACCCGCCGCTGTACCGATTTCAGGGAGATCCAGCTCGGCATAGGAAAGCTGTGGTGCGCTTATTGCGGTGGCTACACATAAGCAAATCAATGAACGGGTGCGTTTTAACATAGGGTTGAGGTAACTCCTTCAAATTTGGTAGTTTGGACCGTCAAAATACGACTTGGTTTCCTACCTTATCCGCTTGTGGCTCATTTTTGCATACGCAATCCCGATAGGAAAGGTTTTCTGGTGGTATACGAACCATATTGATTAATTATATAACCGCATGAGAATATTGATTATTCACAGCTTCTGTAACACTTAGACATTGGGTGTGGCATAATAGGCGATTACAATAAGCGTGTATCAGTTTATGATTGGCCATCATCTGAAAAGTGATACCTTGAGGCCAATGCTAAATGGCCGCTTTATTTAATGAAGCATTATTGGAATGTGAATGACAGAGATACAGCTAGACTTAGTTCATGAGCGATGCCCCATGTCGCTGCTTGTGGTCAAGCGAGCCTTTAAACAACTCACGCTTAACCAGTTGTTGTCGGTGAGGTTGGCTGACAAAAGCTCAGTCTCTGATATTCTTCAATATCTTTCAAAGCAGAACGCGCAAGTCGACTGTCTCGAAGAAAGAGAGACGACGTTAATCAAAATTCGTAAACAGGATAATTAGTTAATGCTAGATATGGTTCGTCGTTGGTACAAACGACGCTTCTCCGACCCGGAAGCAGTGAGTCTGGTGGTCATTCTGCTCTTTGGATTTATTACCATATATTTCTTTGGCAATTTGATTGCTCCACTATTGGTAGCGATTGTTCTGGCCTACTTGTTGGAATGGCCAGTGAGCAAACTCTGCGTGTTGGGTGTACCAAGAACTCTCTCGGTGGTTGGGGTCATCTTGTTGTTTGTCAGCCTTATGTTGATGGCGATTTTTGGTCTGGTGCCAACCATTTGGAATCAGGTGGGCAACCTCATCAATGATATTCCGACCATGTACAATGGATTGCAAAGCTTTGTCGCTACCATTCCAGAACGCTACCCCGACCTGGCTGAGATTCACCTGGTCGAATCCATCATGGCGAATGTTAAAGACAAAGTGTTGCTGCTGGGTGAGAACGTAGTGAAAGGATCGCTGGCATCACTGGTGAGCCTTGCGGCGTTAGCGGTGTATTTGATTCTGGTGCCACTGCTGGTTTTCTTCTTACTAAAAGACAAGGAGGAGATGGTGGATATGGCGAGCGGCGTGTTGCCGCGTAATCGACGCCTGGCGAACAAAGTCTGGATTGAAATGAACCAGCAGATTTCTAATTACATTCGTGGCAAAGTGCTTGAAATCTTAATCGTGGGCACTGTGAGCTACATTACTTTTGCAGTGTTGGAACTTCGCTATTCGGTTCTGTTAGCGGTATTGGTTGGCTTCTCGGTGCTGATTCCCTATATCGGTGCAGCGGCGGTTACCGTACCTGTTGCGATGGTCGGTCTGTTTCAATGGGGGTTAGCGCCCGAGTTCTATTGGTTGCTGGTGGCTTACGGCATCATTCAGGCGCTTGATGGTAACGTGTTGGTACCTATTCTATTCTCTGAAGCGGTGAATTTGCATCCTGTGGCCATAATTGTCGCGGTATTGGTGTTTGGTGGACTTTGGGGGTTCTGGGGGGTATTTTTTGCCATACCCTTGGCGACTCTGGTTAAGGCCGTTTGGAACGCTCTACCGAGTCACGAAGACCCGATACAACCCGCCACATAATAAAAAGCCTCGCAAATGCGAGGCTTTTTTGAACCGACGATGGTATTCAGGCCTGGTTGAGGTAGTCGAGCACTACCTCATGATGGTTCTTGGTCTTAAACTTGTTGAACACGTGTTCGATCACGCCTTCTTCATTGATCAAGAAGCTGATACGGTGCAAACCATCGTACACTTTGCCCATAAATTTCTTTTCACCCCAAACGCCGAATTGCTCAGCAACGGCGTGGTCTTCATCTGATAAGAGTGTGAAATTCAGAGCATCACGTTCGATGAACTTACCAAGGCGTTTCACCGGGTCGATACTTACGCCCAACACAACCACGTTGTGGGCATCGAGCTCAGCTTTAGTGTCTCGCAGACCTTGAGCCTGAACGGTGCAGCCTGGGGTCATTGCCTTAGGGTAAAAATAGAACAGAACTTTTTTACCTTTGAAGTCCTGTAAAGTCACAGTGTTACCATCTTGGTCGAGCAAAGAAAAGTTAGGGGCAGGTGTGCCCGCAGTCAATGTGTTCATTGAAGTTCCTTTGAAGCTAATGTTGTTATTATCATTTACTACCGCTGATAAAGTTCAGCGAGCCTTTGACGGACAAACTGCCGCATAAAGATTCAAATTCTTCCTGTAATTGCATCAGGTTACAGGTTTCTTCTACGTTGGCGCTCAGTACAATCTGAAACTGATCGAATTCTGTCCCTGCCCGCTCTTTAACGATGGTTTGAGCGCTCAATGAGGCAAGGCCAATTTCTCTGTCAGCAAAGAACTGGGTGAACTGCTCTGTGAGTCCCACGCGATCTTCTGACTCGATGAACACTTCCACCGTATATTGGTTGGGCAGCTCGTCGTGCTTAGATGTACGTTTCATCATGGTGATCAGATCATGTTCCTGACCCAGAAGTGGCAGAGTGGTTTCGACCCTGGTGATATAGCTTGGATTGCCAGATATCAACATGATGAGGGTAAACTCATTACCAAACATTGCGATACGGCTATCGATGATATTACAACCCGCATTCGCCACGAGATGGACGACTTCATTGCAAATTCCTGGACGGTCAGTGCCGATGGCGGTAATCACTAAATATTGATTCATAGTGTCACTCTAAAATCCCTGTGTGATGACATGGTAGCACAGCTGTTGTTAAAGCTCTTGTGATAGATGTAACTGAATACCGATAAGTATTTACCAATACTGGTGAGTTGCAAATTTGACGGGATGATGACACCCATTTCTGATAAAAGCGCATTTTATATGTCCAGTGACATCGAGATGCCGGTTCAGAGCGCCAACCAAGGTTTGTTACGTGGAAAAACCGTAGTAATGGCAACCCACAATAAAGATGTCTGCTGCTTCGCGCAGCTGGCTCTGTGCGGCCATGAAGGAATATATGTGCCTGACATCTGAAATCTGATAATTATTCATTCACTTCTTTTAGGGATCTGTTTTTAATCTCTTGTGTTTATCAATAGCATTACAGTACCATGCAAGAAGTATCAATTTAGGGAGATAACCATGTTTTCAGGAAGTATTGTTGCTTTAATTACCCCATTCACTCCAGATGGCGAGGTTGATTTCATTAGCTTACGTAAGCTAGTGGAGCATCACGTCGCAGCAGGGACAGACGGTATCGTTGCCGTTGGAACTACTGGTGAGTCAGCAACATTAACTGTCGAAGAACATGTCAAGGTTGTCGCAAAAACGGTAGAGTTTGCTGAAGGACGCCTGCCCATCATTGCTGGCACGGGTGCTAATGCGACTCACGAAGCGATCACATTCAGTCGTCTTCTGAACAATGTCGGAATTGCGGGTTGCCTGAGTGTGACCCCTTACTACAATAAGCCAACTCAAGAAGGCATGTTCCAGCATTACAAAGCGATTGCTGAAGAAACCGACATCCCTCAAATCTTGTACAACGTACCAGGTCGTACCGGTGTTGACCTACAGCCAGAGACGGTGGCACGTCTTGCAGAAATCCCAAATATTGTTGCACTCAAAGATGCGACTGGGGATTTATCAAGAGTTCAAATTCATCGTGAACTTTGTGGTGAAGATTTTATCTTACTTAGTGGTGATGATTCGACAGGGCTCGACTTTATCAAGCAGGGTGGTAAAGGCGTCATTTCGGTGACGAATAACATCGCTGCGGCAGACATGGCCAAAATGATGAAGTTGGCATTAGAAGGCAAGTTTGAAGAAGCCGAGATAATCAATCAACGTCTCATGACGCTTCACAAGAACCTGTTTGTCGAATCAAGCCCAATTCCAGTGAAATGGGCTGCACACCGAATGGGTTTGATTGACAATGGAAGCCTGCGCCTTCCTCTGACAGAATTGTCAGAACAAGCCAAACCTATTGTCGCTCAAGCGATGACGGAAGCTTGTATTTACTAATAGAAAGACTGAGAGGAGTGTGAGTACTCCTCTCATTAAGGGAGTATCAATGAAATTTTCTCGCCAGCTAGCGGTGTCGTCGTTAGCTGTTATCGTATTAGCCGCCTGTTCGAGTGACCCAAAAACTCGTCGTGAAGCCAAAGATGACTTCAATTATCTTGACGCCCCAGAGCTAAAGGCCTGGAAGTTGCCAGAAGATGCAACGCCGCAGTTTTATCCTAATTATGAGATCCCGACTGGTGACTTTAAAGGTGGCATCGGTCGAGAGGTTGATATTCGTCCGCCTCAACAAGTGCTTGAACTGATCCCTGGAGCTCGCGTTGAAAAGCAGGGCGCAGATGTCACACTTTGGTTACTGCAACAAGATGAGATGGACAAAGTCTGGTCGACAGTGAAGAAAATGTTGGCTGAAATTAACGTGAAGTCGCGCAAAGAGTCTGACGATTTTATTGAGACAGATTGGGTTCCCTGGATTTCTGAAGACGAAGATATCGAAATTGGTAGCCGTTATGAGATCACGCGCTTTGAAGCGAACAATCGATTCGGTTTTAAAATGAAGTTGATTGACTGGCGTGAAGGTTCAAGCGTCAAGCCCGTAACCCGCACTAACGAAGAGCGCTACAATACATTGATGACCAATCTGGTCACCGCGCGTTATGATCGAGACCTTCGCGAGGAAGCGGCGTTAAGAGCACAGGAGCTGGTTAAGTCGATTCCAATTAGCATGGGCACCGACCGTAGTGGTCTTCCTGTAATTATTGCGCGCACACCTTACAGTGTATTGTGGCAAGAAGTCCCACAATTGTTGCCGAAAATGGGCTTTACTATCGAGGAGCGCAATCAGTCTCAAGGAACAGCAAAAGCCAAATATGCAGCGCCGGACGATGCATTCTGGAATGATGTTGGCCTGAAACCAATTGATCTTGAGACAGGGGAGTACACCTTCCTGTTTGGTGATCTAGGAAACCGAACCTCAATCAATGTGACCGATAAAGATGGCAAACCCGTGGCAGAGAACTTACTTCGTTCACTTGAGCCGTTGATCTCAACGGTGATAAAGAAAGATTGATGCAGACATAGAAAAAGGACCGCTAAGGTCCTTTTTTTGTTTTGTCCTGGTCACCGTACTTCTTTTTATCCAGTTCATTGAGGCGATCAAGTTGTTGCTTACGAGATTGCACCTTAGGGTTCTGGTCAAATTTCATATTTGCCGTGTGCTTGAGAGCAGCAATATTGCCGATCACCACCGCGAGCACAATAATGATGATTACCCAAGGGCTAAATAGCCATTCAATCATGTTCCACCCTTAACGACAGATGTTAGTGACATATTGATTGTAGATGGTATCGAGCATAGAAAGAATGGCCTCTCGTCCCAAAATTTCAGATTGGTCGATTGCATTGTGCAATCGTTCTGGTGTCAGTTGACGTAAACACCGTTCAGCGGTTTGCTTATGGCTGATGTGCCAAGGTTCGAAAGCGACCCCTCCGAGATCTCGCTGGTAAGGAAAAAAGAATCCAAACTGCTCGGCATATTGTTGAAGCCAACGATAAAACGGAGCTTGGTGGCCATCTAAATATTCCCATGGTTCCAGAGCAAGTGATGTGCCTTCAGGTAATAGGTTTCCGGCATAGACATCGAAATCGGTGCCCCAATGGTGTCGACTGGCACCAGGCAATGCACTCCACCTTAAAATGGCGGTGACTTTTTCTGAATCAGAGAGCAAATGGCTATCGATGGGCTGGCTTTGACTATCCAGAATTGGTTTCGTGCCATCCATTTTGCTGTTCCAGATAGCCAGTTGTCTGTCAAAGCTACGGTAACCACTGGCAATGTGCATGGAGAAGCCTGCTGCTGAGGCTGCTGTGATTAGGTTCGCCAGGTCGTCATGCAGCGCCTGGTGGACCAGAAACCGTTTGTTGCCAACGGTAAGTTCTGTTAGCTCCTGAGTATCCATACCGACCAGACGCGTATCTTGCATGTTTACTTTCCTAGTAGGTTGACGAGTGTCTTTTCATACATATCGGTTAATTTTTCCAGATCGGCGATATTGACACACTCGTTGACTTTATGGATTGTCGCGTTAACCGGACCCAGCTCCACGACTTGGGTGCCCATACGAGCTATAAAGCGCCCATCTGAGGTACCACCGGTTGTCAGCAGTTCAGGTTTCTTATGGTTTACTTCTTCAACGGCATCAACAACTGCGTCGAGTAGCGCACCTTTATCAGTCAGAAACGGGTGTCCGCTCAGGGTCCATTTCAAATCGTAATCCAGTCCGTGCAGATCCAATGTTGAGTGCACTCGCTGTTTAATATCTTCGTCGGTCAGTTCGGTGCTGAAACGGAAATTGAACTGTACGTTAAAGTCGCCGGGAATCACATTGCTTGCACCGGTCCCTGCATGCAGATTTGGGATCTGAAAACTGGTAGGAGGGAAGTAATCATTGCCTTCATCCCACTTTGTCGCCGCTAATTCAGCGAGCGCAGGTAGCGCCTGATGCACTGGGTTATTTGCCAAATGAGGATAAGCCACATGGCCCTGAATACCATTGACTCGTAAATCACCAGTAATGGAACCACGGCGACCATTTTTGACAACATCGCCTACCTTGAGGGTGCTTGAAGGCTCTCCGACGATACACATGTCAATAAGTTCATTACGCTCCATTAAGGTATCTACTACCCGAGTGGTTCCATTAATGAATGGTCCTTCTTCATCTGACGTGATCAGGAACGCGATAGAGCCGTTATGGTCGGGGTTTTGTTTGATGAATCGCTCAACGGCCACAATCATGCAGGCGAGAGAGCCTTTCATATCAGCGGCACCACGCCCGTGCAAATGGCCATCGATAATGGTCGGCTCAAACGGAGGAGTATGCCATTGCTCGATGGGTCCGGCAGGGACAACATCAGTGTGTCCTGCAAAGGCGAAGAGCGGAGCTTGAGTGCCTTTGCGCGCCCAGAAATTGGTGGTGTCTTCGAAAACCATGACTTCTACTTCAAAGCCAAGCTTTTCCAGGCGATCAATCATCACCTTTTGGCAATCGGCGTCTTCCGGTGTAACTGATTGGCGACTGATCAAATCTTTTGCCAGTGCCAAAACGGGGCTGTCTGTCATCCTTGAGGATCCTTGTGTCTTAATTACTTGAGAGAGTTAATTAGCTAAAAATCTGTTGGTATTGCTCAGCTTTGAAACCTAGGTGTTGCTGACCATCCACGTCGAGAATGGGACGTTTTATCATGGCTGAATGTTCAACCAGTAACGCGATGGCATTCTCTTCATTGAGGCTGTCTTTTTGCTCCTGAGACAGTTGTCGATAGGTCGTGCCTCGTTTGTTGACGACTTGCTCCCAACCGAGCTGCTGGCAAAATTCGCGGACCAACTGTTCGGAAATACCGTTTTTGCGGTAGTCGTGGAAGGTGTATTCAATATCGTTGGCTTCTAACCATTTCTTCGCTTTCTTGATCGTATCGCAATTTGGAATTCCAAACATAGTGATCGACATAGTGGCTTCCTTTACTTATTGACTTTAATGCCTTGGAACCGCTCGTGTAGAGAGGGGCGATGACAACATAATTATGCTGTCGCAGACGTATTTTTATGTTTTCCAGCATCCTATCAAGAACTCGCCCGTTAAACAAAAAACTTGTGATAGGTCACGCTTGGCATTGCCGCGAGAAGAGGGGGATATTTCATTAACTCCCCCAAATAGACGATAAAAGAGAGCGATATTGATGAAATTTTACAAAATCAGAAATCTTGAAATGTAGACGATCAGCGAGAACTTGATCAAGCGCAACACGACAGAGCAGAAATTCAATATATTGGAGAAGCACATAAATAGGAGGTGTCAATGGAACTGAGTCCTGTTTTTGCACGTCGTCTCTATCTCGCGTTGCTCGTTGAGAGTATCGAGAGACCGAATGTGCCAAAACTAATAGAGAAAACGGGGTGGCCTCGCCGAACAATTCAAGATGTGATCAAAGCGCTACCCGGTATCGGCATTGAGCTCATGTTTGTTCAAGATGGGCGCAGACACAATGATGGTTATTACCAGTTATCAGACTGGGGGCCGTTTGACAGTCAGTGGGTGATGGAGCGACAAGGCGACATCGAGTCCACTCTAGGTGTTTAGTAATCAACTGTTAATGGCTTTCTTAAGATCAACAATGTGCATTTGAATGAAAAATAAAGCCAGTGTAATTGCTTTCGGGGCGGCTGTTTCCGAAGTGGATACCCTGGCTTTATTTTTGCCTGAAACTTACGAGTTGACCGGAATAGATGTCTGGCACTGGTATGCACTGCCTATCAGGGTGACGGATGTTTGAAAGTCCAGCGGTGACAGTAGTAACACCGTATCGGCACCAAGCCGAGCCGCATTGTTCTTGATATCGTTAATTGCCCCCTGAGCCAGCGTGTCGTTGCTATAGAATATGGAGGAGTACCAGCGTCCCTCTGAGCCTGTTACTTCACCTCTCCATTGACACGAGGAAACATCGACATGAGAATCTCGACGCAGTTCTACTTGCTGTGCCAGAACAGAACTAATGTGATGTGAGGGCGTACTGCATCCGGTGACAGCAAGGATTAATGGGATGCAAGCGATTCCACGCTTAAAGAAACGTGACATAAGCAATAAAACCTATCCAACTGATACCGAGCAGCAGCCAGGGCAACATAGAGCGGTTTGATGTCGCTTCGGTTGCCACAGTTTCAGGCTGCGAGACCTGCTGAACCAGCTGCTTGTCTCTGCGTTGTTTTTTCTGTGCTTTATCTGCCTGGCGTTTTTTCTCTTTCTGTTGCTTCTTGTATTGTGCAATACCCTTTTCAATGCCCTGAGCAATTAACTTAGTTTGCTCTTTGGTCTGACCGGGTTTTTGGGTCGCTTTGGCAATGCGCATGGCTTCTTGTTGTGTCTCCACAGAAGGCTGGCTTTTGTTGGTTTTCATGGTGGTCCTAGCTGGAAATTTCCCACACTTTACCACAACCCGAAGGCGAAGCTTGAATCATAACCAAGCCAACACCATATAGTTTGATATAGATTACAAATTGAGGCGCGTGATGCGATACGGGATAGAACAATACGACCAGCATGGCTTTCTTAAGGCACCAATTTGGCTATGGCTAGGCTGTGCCTTTCTAATCCGTGCCTGGGTCGTGTTCGTCGTTGCAGGGGCCAGTCGTCAGGAAGGCAGTCAAATCCTACAATATGTCTACCCAAACCATACGATGCTGTATCTCGGACTCATGATGGGGTTACCGGTTGTTTTAGGGATGTGGTTATTGGGATTAAGAACCAGTGAATCCCACAGAATCAATTACTTGGTTAGCTTTTTTCGGGGAACGTCGTTGATTGTGGTGGGGTTGCAGTTACTGCACACGGTGTATCTGATTCGGTTAGAGCACTGGCAGTTCTCTTGGGCCAATGCGATAACCCTGGTGCTGTTGGTCTGGTTCGCGATATATTTGGTCAATAGTCGATATGTCAAAGATTGCTTATCTGCTCCCAAAAGAATTGTGCCTGAAAATGACCCAAGTCAAACCACAAAACCCTAGTTAAAAATACACTGTTCAAAAACAAAGGAACGATCATGTCATTACCACAAAGTGCTATTACGCCTGAGGCGCAACCATTTGCGTTGTATACGCAACTCAAAGTGAATCAAAACCCTCAGCAAGTACTTACTGCTTTGCAGGCCTTACCACAATTGGTAGCCGAGTTGAATGAGTCCCAACCCGGCGCAGAGCTGACGCTGTCAGTCGCTTTCTCTCATGGCTTTTGGTCTACTCTGAATCAGCCGCTGCCTACAGAGCTTAAGCCATTCATCCCGCTTGGAGAGGGTGAAGCGTATGCTCCTGCAACGGAAGTGGATGTCTTGGTACACTGTCACTCCAAGCGTCATGATCTGCATTTCTATCTGCTGCGCAAATTGATGTCAGAGATTTCCCATGATGTGACGGTCGTTGATGAAACACACGGTTTCCGCTTTATGGATTCCCGGGACATGACTGACTTTGTGGATGGCACCGAAAACCCGAAAGGTGACCAGCGTTGTGACGTGGCTCTGGTGGCTGATGGTGATTTTGTCGGCGGTAGTTATGTCATGGTACAGCGCTTTGAACACAACCTTCCTGCGTGGAATCGCCTTAGTGTAGCGGCTCAAGAAAAAGTGGTGGGTCGCACCAAGCCTGATTCTATTGAGCTTGACGATGTTCCGGCAGCGTCGCATGTGGGCCGAGTCGACATCAAGGAAGAAGGTAAAGGACTGAAAATTGTGCGCCATAGTTTGCCTTACGGAACGGTCAGTGGTGCGCATGGCTTACTGTTTATCGCCTACTGTCATACCGTACACAACTTCGATGCTATGCTAGAAAGTATGTATGGCGTTACTGATGGCAAAACTGACCAGTTATTGCGCTTCACAAAAGCCGTTACTGGCGCCTACTTCTTTGCTCCATCGCAAGAGATGTTTGCCAGCCTGGCGGTTGTGTCTTAGTACATCTTTGGACTCTGGGGCTACAGGCCCCAGAGACTTCCCTTCGACGATTTTCTCTTAAGTTCTTTCATCATTGGTCGATATCTGATCTAACCCTTTCATCAATCAGTATGAGTATGTCGATCTCGGTCAATACCAATGTCAGTGCAATGGTGGCGCAGAATCAGCTCCACAAAGCGACCTCCGCGTTGAATCAGTCTTTAGAGAGGCTGGCTTCTGGTCATCGCATTAACAGTGCGAAGGACGATGCTGCCGGGCTGCAAATCTCTAATCGTCTAGAGTCGCAAATCAGAGGGTTGGGTGTGGCTCAGCGTAATGCCAATGATGGCATTTCGATTATGCAAACCGCAGAAGGCGCAATGAACGAGACTACGCTGATATTGCAGCGCATGCGTGACCTCTCTCTGCAGTCGGCAAATGGTTCGAACTCTGCCCATGACAGGCTTGCATTACAGGAAGAGTTTTCTGCTCTCAATGATGAACTCAATCGTATCGCTGAAACCACATCTTTTGGTGGCAAACGACTGCTGAATGGCCGTTTTGGTGCTGCGACCTTTCAAATTGGTGCTGGGGCGGGCGAAGCGATTCAGGTTGAACTGAAGAACATGCGTTCTGATCAGTTTGAAATGGGGGGAGTCCATTACCAGTCTCAAAATGCTGCATCGGATAGTTGGACAATCACCAACAGCGACCGAATACTTACCTATCAGTATCTGGATAAATCCGGTGAGCAGCGTTCGGAAACGATAAAGCTTAAGTTGGGCGATGACATCGAGCAAGTCGCTACTTTTATTAACGGTCAAACTGATACCATATCGGCCTCAGTTAACGAGCAGGGGCAGCTGCAGTTGTTTGCCGATTCTGAGACTGTAGCCAGTGAAATCAGTTACTCTGGTAGCTTTTCCAACGCACTTAACATCCAAACTCGCGGCGTGGTTACGGTAGATGATTTGTCCATAGAAAGTGTCGGCGGCGCGCAGTTGTCGGTAGCGGTGGTGGATAGGGCACTCAAGTATGTTGATAGCCACCGGGCTGAGTTGGGCGCTTATCAAAACCGTCTCGGTCACACCCTCCACAATCTCGCCAATATGGAAGAAAACCTGTCGTCATCCCAGAGTCGGATCAGAGATACCGACTATGCCAGAGAGACGACCGCGTTGGTGAAACAGCAAATTCTGCAGCAAGTCAGCACGACCATACTGGCTCAGGCAAAGCAGACACCGAATCTGGCGCTGACTTTGTTACAAAACTGAGCCCTAACGACGACATCTTGAGTAACTTTAGTTTTTTTTTGCAAAAACTACGGCTTTTATAAGTTTCATCACAAATCTGCTTGTCATCCCCACAAAAGTGAATTTTCTATCAAAATAATTCTCAAGTCTTTGAGTTTGAAGACGATAAAGAGAGTAACTTTGAGAGAACTACTTGGTTTTCCGAGACGTCGGAAACCGCTACACCGGAAAATCAATTGGAGAAATAACATGGCAGTGAATGTAAACACCAACGTATCGGCAATGACCGCTCAGCGTTACCTAAACAATGCAAACCAAGCGCAGGCGACATCAATGGAGCGTTTGTCTTCAGGTCATAAAATCAACAGTGCAAAAGACGACGCAGCGGGTCTACAGATCTCTAACCGTTTGAACGTGCAAAGCCGTGGTCTGGATGTGGCTGTGCGTAACGCGAACGATGGTATCTCTATCGCTCAAACGGCAGAAGGTGCGATGAACGAGACCACCAATATTCTGCAACGTATGCGTGATTTGTCACTACAATCTTCAAACGGTTCAAACTCAAAAGCAGAGCGTGTTGCCATTCAGGAAGAAGTAACGGCACTGAACGACGAACTGAACCGTATCGCAGAAACCACTTCGTTTGGTGGTAACCGTCTGCTTAACGGTACGTTCGGTACACAGTCGTTCCAAATTGGTGCGGACAGCGGTGAAGCGGTAATGCTTGGCTTGCGTGATATGCGCTCAGACAACACACAAATGGGCGGTGTCAGCTATCAGGCTGCGCAAGCGAAGGACAAAGACTGGGCGGTTGCAGGTGACGCGAATGAGCTGACCATCTCATTAACAGACAGCTTCGGTGATGAACAAAACATCGCTATTAGTGCCAAAGCGGGTGACGATATCGAGCAGCTAGCGACTTACATCAACGGTCAAACTGACCTGGTAAAAGCGTCAGTGAACGAAAACGGTCAGTTGCAGGTATTTGCCGGCAACAACAAAGTCGACAGTGAAGTGTCGTTCTCAGGTAGCCTTGCTGGTGAGCTGGGTATGCAAGAAGGCAAGGCAGTAACGGTAGACACGATTGACGTAACGACTGTTGGTGGCGCACAAGAGTCCGTCGCGATTCTGGACTCAGCCATGAAGTATGTAGACAGCCATCGTGCGGAGTTGGGTGCATTCCAGAACCGTTTCAATCACGCGATTAACAACCTCGATAACATCAAC